>NZ_JAFCUG010000002.1:0-7474 GCF_049896405.1 Sphingomonas sp. LHG3443-2 | reverse complement strand
AATAATTGGGCCGCGCTGGGTCACGCCGAGCGACTGGGCCTACGCCCTAACACAAGCCTCGACATTCACTTCCACAGAGCCGGTCTCAGCGATCCTCTCAGAAACGCGGGCGCGTCACTAAAGGCCTTCCTGAAGTCTGCGCGACAATGGATCGAGCGCAAGGGCGGGCAGACCGTCATCATATGGGTGCTAGAGAATCGAGCGGGTTTCCGAGGCGAGGGCATTCACGCTCACGTTCTGATGCACGTCCCGCCTGAGCTCCTGAACCGATGGCACCAGTTACGGCGCACCTGGGCGCGTAAAGCTGGGATGGAGCCCAACACCGCGGGCGGCACCAATTTCACTGCCTTGCCTACCCTCGCAAACGCGAAAGGAAAGCTTCGCTACATGAGCAAGGACCTAGACCCGCAGCACTGGCCCGTCTTTGCAGCCTGTCCTCGCTATCATGTAGATGGCTGCCCTCCTTCACTCGACGACCGTGACAAGCCGAGCAACGCGCCAATCTATGGGCTGAAAACTGGCGTCAGCCGCAACGTCGGGCCCAAGGCACGTTCTTCCTACCAGCAGGCCCAGGCGGAGAAGGCATAATGGCTTGGCAGGGGAAAGGGTGGAACGGCAGACCTTCGCTAAAGCCGTTTTTCCTGCCCTCAGGGCGCAAGGGGCGTGTTCGCGGGTGTCGGGGAGCGGAAACACTCAACCGTGCGCTGGTGGGCCTTACAGGCGGCTTTACGACAGCATTTAATAGCAGAGGCGCGTCTGTTTGGCTTTTGTCACGCGCCAATAAACAAATGGCGGATATTCGAAGTCTCCTGATGATTGCGGAAAATCTGGCGAGGCGGGGGCCCGGGCAACTGCACTGTGGCCTACCGGGACACCGGGGGAGGATCGCACCTCGCACAAACCGTAACATGGTGGGGAGCTGATATGGGCGGGTTCGGTTCGGGACGTCATGGCGGCAAGCCTACGGTCGAGGATGGGCTGACAATCGACTTAGGGTTGATGCTTCGCCGCAGCTGGGCAAAGGCTGGGACAGCGGGCGCTGGCACCCTGCATTGGTCGAGCAGAGGCGAGCGCATCGCTATCATCTCCCACCGCTATGACCTGACCGACAGCGGCACCCCGCACCTGACCCTAAGCTATACCCGGACCCGGCGGGACGGCTCCAAGGAACCGGTGGAGCAGCGTATCGCCCTGACCTGGACGAGGCCCACCTATGGCGGGCGGCGATGGTGGATGACTTGCCCATACAGCGGTAGGCGCGTTGCCAAGCTGCACCTTCCCCCAGGCGGTGATAGATTTGCATCACGGTGCGCGTGGCGTCTGCCCTACCAGTCGCAGCGTTCAGCCCACTGGGACCGTTCCTTTGACCGCCTGTTCCGCCTTCAACGTAAGCTAGGCTCCCCGGAAGGCTGGGAAGCAGGGTTGCGGCGGCCAAAGGGCATGTGGCAGCGGACCTATGAGCGGCACCTTGAACGCTATTGGCAGCTAGACGAGCAATGCGCGGCAGAAATGGCGGGCGTCATCCTTCGCCTAGGCCGGTGAGCTGCTTCACTAAACTAGTGAGATGTAGTGAAAGCCGAATAGCCAAAAGGAGCGGCGATGAACACGATTAGAACCCTACTAATTGCGGGTGCGCTTGCTGCACCAGCCTACTCTCAAGGGGTCACTCAGGAGTGGACCAGAGTAGGGCCGCCAGGCACGCTGACCTGGATCGACCTGAAATCCCGCAATTGGATCGCCTTTGGACCGCAAGTGGTCATCAAGGCTCGAACCGTGCTGTCAGTGCTTGGATCCAGTGGAACGAAGCAGCTCGACCGAACGGCGTTAGTGAACTGTGCTGAGGGAACCCTAGCTTGGTTAGATACTCGGGGCTTTAGTCCGGACGGGAAGCCTACATTCCAGCAGTCGGAGAAAGGCATCCCGCAACCCGTTGGTCAGTCGAGTCTGAACGCTAATCTGGTCCGCTCCGCGTGTGCACCCCCTCCGATTATCACCATCGCCAAGTAACTTTGCTTTGAGGCGCAAATCCAAAAACCACATTGAGATTGAGCATCTCTGCATAGCGTGCCGACACGTTGAGGAGATGATGGCTGCGGGTCTCACCGAGAACATGGCTATTCGGAGCCTAGAGCTTCTAGCAGATGTCTACGCAAAGCTCCGGTCGGGCGGCTCAGCCTCGCCGCACCATGTAAGCCAGTATGAGCTCTGGTCATTAAAGGCCCGCGCAGCGCAACAGGCGGCTCCGGACCTGCGCCCTAAAGATTACCTTCGCGTAGAACACGGCACGCCTCGACGGGCGTTTGCGAGGATGGTTCTTGATTTAAGCCAAGCAGGGAAACTCGACGAAGTTTCGATGGATGATCTGGTCCGGCGACACTGGAAGATTGCGGTCCTTACCCTCCAGGAGGATCAAGCACTCAACAGGATTGCCCGCTCACGAGCCTTTTCAACACCAGACGAGCGCTGGGCAGCCGCAGGGATACAGTTCGAGCATCCCTCTACCCCCGAAGTAGAGAGGCCGTAACGACAGAGGGGATTGCGTTACCCTACGCCTGTCCGGCATTGTTGCCCCTGTTGCTAGGGGAACAGGGCATGGCTGACGACACAATCCGGCTGACCTATCGTGAGCTTGCCGATCGTCTGGGCTTGTCCCTCGACGCAGCTAAAATGAAGGCGCGCAGAGCAGCTAAAGCAGGGCAGTGGAGGCTTGTCCCAGGCAACTACCCCAACGCCCCGGTCACTGTTGAACTGCCAACGGCAGCCATAACGCCAGCGGCTACGCACCCCCCGCAACAAAGACCGGAACAATCCCCTGCGACACCGGGGGGTAACAGGGGTGACGATAGGGATACGCGGCTGCTTGCCGCGCTATCTGAAGCCGTCGGTCTACTGCGCCCCGCTCACGACCAGATCGAACGGCTCACGGCTCAGCTCATGGAGGCTAAAGACGCTCACGCCAGAGACAGGGCGGAGCTAGTAGCGGCTGAGATGCGGGAGATGGGCACCAAGGCTGAACTTGAGAGGGCCCTCAGAGACATATCTCAGCTTAAGACCCAACTTTCCGGAGGAAAGGCAAAGCCTTTCTGGCGGCGTTGGACAGAGGTCTAGCTCAGAACGGTACAGGGGCAGTCACCCGCGCACCTGGGCTGCCGATAACTTTATAGAGCTCCATCAGGTCCATCTCGCTTCGGGTATATGCCTTGAGAGCGTCCTTATGCCTGTTCCAGAGCAGGGCGGAGGGAGCCGTAATGGTCGGAAGATAGTCACTGAAGAACTTTGATGTGCGTTTGTCAGGCTGTTCTGTCGCTCTGACGTCAGAAAATCCTAATAGCGTTTTATCTTTTACCTTATCCGTAATCTCATCATGCCCGACAGGGTAGTACTGGTAGAATGTCTCGTGAAACATGATTCCAGCTGGCTTAAACAAGTTCTCTCTTGTTGTGTAATGTATTCTGCGAGCAACCATGAGTGGAAGTGAACCAAGCTCAAGAGCCTTAACAATTAGCTCAGAGATTAGATTGCTGTGGGGGTAAATCCACTCACGATAGTTTTTACACTCTATACACAGGGCTCCGTCGTCGTAACCGAACTGAAGAAAATCAGCTTCCTTCTGTGTAGAGAAGGGGCCAATCGCCTTTGGCGGCTGTATCTTCTTGTAGCGACCGTGCTTGTCTTTCGGCTCATCTAGTAGAAAGTGCCCTTGGTAAACATATTTACCTTGCTTGGCTTGCTGGGCCGCTAGACACTTTTCAGTGATCACCTCTAGGGCATCGCCGATGAGGTTGCTGAAGTTACCTAGTGTAGACTGATAGAGGGGAGCCAGCGTCTCCAAACGCTCATCGATTTCAGCTCCAGATGTCAGACGATTGGCATACCAGGGGTGCTTACCGGTGACCTCACTTAGAACTGTTTTGAGGCGATTAAGCTCTAGTAGATCCATGATCGCGAGCCCGACTAGGTGCGGGTCGACACGCATGCCAACAGGCCCTTGGTCGGAGATTTTCTGCTCAAGAGTTTTCTGATGAGCGACGCGTTCACGATCCAAGACGGACTGGATGCGGTTTTTGGCGATAGAGATACGCTTAAGCGCGTCGGCGCTACGTGCTTCGGGCCTTGAAAGCAGCTTCTCGGAGAAGTTGGCCAAATAACTCAACCACTTAGTGTTTCTATATATAACTAAGAATATGCTCGGGTCGTCTGGGCCCAGCATATCGGGTCCGCTCCTGCCTACCAGTCAACTTTTTAGGTTGTTAACAAGCTAAACGTGCGTATAGTCTGAAACAGCAAGGAGTTTCGGGCTATGGATCGGGCGGTCGTCTACCTTCGCGTTTCAACCGAACGGCAGGGTCGTTCCGGCCTTGGCCTAGAGGCGCAGCGGGAGATGGTTAGGGTCTTTGCCGAGAGAGAAGGCTTGGAGCTGCTAGGCGAGTTCGTCGAGGTCGAGACGGCCAAAGGGGCCGACGCACTCGACCGTCGTCCCGAACTAGCTGCGGCGCTGGCACTGGCTCGCAAGGAGAAATGCCCTGTCATTGTCGCCAAGCTGGATCGCCTATCGCGGGACGTTCATTTCATCAGCGGGCTTATGGCCCAGCGCATCCCGTTCATTGTCGCAGAGTTGGGCGCGGACGCGGACAGCTTCATGCTCCACCTTTACGCGGCGCTGGCCGAGAAGGAGCGGAAGCTGATTTCCGAGCGGACCAAGGCAGCGCTAGCGGCAAAGAAGGCGCAAGGCGTGAAGCTGGGCAACCGGACCAATCTGGCGGAAGCTCGTGCCAAGGCGGTCGCCTCTACCAAGGCTACAGCAGACGCATTCGCCTTGAACGTTCTCCCCGTCATCGAACAGGTGCGACAGCAAGGTGTCACCAGCTACAACGGCATCGCGGAAGCCCTGAACGTTCGGGGCGTTCGGACGGCGCGGGGCGGAACATGGCAAGCAAATACCGTGCGCAAAATCATCCTTCGCGCCCCCCATTTGAAGGTCGCAGCATGAGGTATTTGGTTCTCTTCCTTGCCGCCCTGATTGCCTTTCGGCTGACCTTTCCGCCCGAAGAGGGTTTGGCCTTGTGGTTCAGTTATGGAGTAGTCGGGTTCCAAGCCCTTCTCTTCTCAGGGGTGGCTTGGTTTTTTGCTCGCCGCAGCAAGGACAATGAAGGGTGGATCATAGCTGGGGGATGGATGCTTCTGGCCATCGCCCTGGTCCGCTACGGAAATAGCTATCAGGCTGCCAAAGGAAGCGGGCTTTCAAGCGACCAGGCAACGAGCGCATCGCTCTCCGGTTGGATTTGGCTCTTGGCGCTAATTGGGATCGCAGCAATCATCTATGCGAAGTGGCATAGGAGAAGGGCGGCATGAGAGCCGTGCTAATCGCCGTTGCCATTGCAGGGGGTTTGTCACTCCCAAGCCCAGCTGCGGCAATCCCCAAAACCGGTGCGGACATTCTGACTTACTGCCCAAGGAGCGCGGACGAACCCAGCAAGGACAAACTGATAGGCTGGTTCGACTGCATCAGTTTCGCGAATGGCTTCGTTGAAGGCCTTAAACTTGCGGGTCAGAAGCCTGGAAAACCAGTGGCCTGTTTTCCGGAAAATGTATCGGTGTTGCAGCTGCTGGTTATCGCCAATAAGTTTGTAGGCGACCATCCTGAACTGATGCACCGAAGAGCCTCTGACCTCATGGCAATATCATGGGTCGCGGCATTTCCATGTGCGCCAACAAAGCGACAGTGAGTGAAGGACAATCCCACAACACTGTTCGACGCGCTCCCCCGCAACGTCATTGAATTGGCGAAGGAAGCCGACCGAGCCATAAAGGCTGGCAAGCCCGATTATCTCCCCGCTGTTCTCTGCCAAGTTGGCTTGCCACGCAGCCCAACACCTGGACGCACCTTTGAACGCACCAGCGGCAACGTGTCGCTACAGGTGGAGGCGGGCAAGGCATGGGACGGGCGAGCATGGCAGGAAATGCCTCTGCCCTATGGCGTTCGCCCCCGGCTGGCGTTGGTCCATATATCGACCGAGGCAATCCGAACGCGAAGCCGAACGGTTGATGTAGGTGGGAGCGTCAATGCCTTCCTGACCGAACTGGGCTTGGACAATGGCGGCAAAGCTTACCGGCAAATGCGGCAGCAAATGACCGCGCTTGCCGTCTGCACCTTGCGCTTGGGCAGGGTGGAAACGCGCACCATCGGTGGGGTGGAACGAGACTTTGCCGTTACCCTAGATGCCAAGCCCTTCCGGCAGTTTGAGGCGTGGATAGATAGCCGCGGCGATCAGCCGACCCTCTGGCCGACCGAGATTGAGCT
The DNA here is from genome assembly GCF_049896405.1 of Sphingomonas sp. LHG3443-2. Taxonomy (NCBI): domain Bacteria; kingdom Pseudomonadati; phylum Pseudomonadota; class Alphaproteobacteria; order Sphingomonadales; family Sphingomonadaceae; genus Sphingomonas; species Sphingomonas sp. LHG3443-2. The sequence goes on along the minus strand of NZ_JAFCUG010000002.1, from coordinate 1,173 downwards.
TAGCCAAGAGTTTTTCGACAGCCTGACCGAAACAGCCGTCCCCTTGGAGCATGGCGCGATTGCCAAGCTGACCCATTCGGCGCTGGCGCTCGACATCTACACTTGGCTGGCGCACCGCCTCCACCGTGTTCGCCGGGGCGGGAGCCGCATATCCTGGGCAGCCCTACAGGAACAGTTTGGAAGCGAATACAGCGACCGAAAGGACTTCAAGCGGGAGATGAAACGGCGCTTGCGGGATGTGCTGGCCGTCTATCCTGATGCACGCGTCGAGGAGGTCGAGGGTGGGTTGATGCTTCGCGCTTCGCCACCGCCTATCCCGCGAAGTCGAGTTGCAAGGATTGCCGTAAAATAGGGGGAACTAGGATGTTCGAACGCAGGTCAGCGCACCGCATTATCTACCCCGCCCTTGCAATGCTTCTAGTCGCGGGCTGCGATAACATCCCCCGAGGCCACACAGACGCAGACATCGAGGACATCGCTACCGATGCAGCGACGGACGCCACCAGCGCGAAGTTCAGTGAGATGGAAGGCCAAATCAACGACCTGGAATCAGAAATTGCCGAGCTAAAGTCGAATGTCGCGGACCTCCAGAGTGAGCTTGCTGGTGCTCGGGCATACAGCAAGTCGCTAGCCGAAACCGCCGATGACAACGCCGAAAAGCTGAACCAGTTTATGTCGGAGTATAGGTCGCACACCCACCAATAGGAGGTCGGACTCCGCCCCCCACCTACATCGGACTGTGCCCCCCCCAATGGTCGGACTGTGCCCCCCCCCATCTACCGTTAGATTCCCCGATAGAATCTCCTTTAGCGAAAGCGGGTGTGGATAACTGGGCAGCATCCCATTCCACGCGAGCGACAAAAAATGCTACACTCCAGCTCAAAGTTGCCGGGTTGTTCTGCGACTCTGTGAGAGGAGGAGCTGCTTGGATCAGTCGGAACGAATGGAGACCCCTCTCTATATGAGTAAGGGCGGCCCAGCTCTACTCTCCAAGCCTCGTAGACAGCGTTGGTCCCATCTTCCCCGTCGGCATCTCACGCTCAAGCAGGTTGAAAATAATTGGGCCGCGCTGGGTCACGCCGAGCGACTGGGCCTACGCCCTAACACAAGCCTCGACATTCACTTCCACAGAGCCGGTCTCAGCGATCCTCTCAGAAACGCGGGCGCGTCACT
>NZ_JAFCUG010000001.1:822500-2688410 GCF_049896405.1 Sphingomonas sp. LHG3443-2 | reverse complement strand
AAGATGCACAAGGCACCAAAGCCGAAGCGCTTGCGGCTGAGCAGCGAGAAGCCGGCCAGCGGCGAGCTTCGCTCGTGTTGCTCGTTCGGCAGCCGATTGCGGAACAGGAACACCGCGCCTGCGATCACCAGCAGCGCGACCGCGAGGCCAATATACGTATTGCTGATCGCCTGCGTTTCGGCGGTGCGGTACGCTTCGAGCTCGGCCCCCGTGAAGTCCGATGCGCTGACGCCCGCAAGTCCGCCCAGGATCAGCGCCGAGCCGACGATCGGAAACACCGTGGTGCCAAGGCTGTTGAACGCCTGCGCAAAGGTCAGCCGGCTGTGCACCGTCCTTGCCGGCCCGAGCAGGCTGATCAGCGGGTTGGCGACCACCTGCACCACCACCACGCCGCTTGCCAGCACGAACAGGGCGAACAGGAACAGCCCGTAAGTCGCCGTGCGCGAGGCCGGGATGAACAGCAGGCAGCCGGCCATCATCACCAGCAACCCCGTCATCGCCCCACGCATATAGCCGATGCGCTTCACCAGCTGCGCGCCGGGAATGCCGATCACCAGGTAGGCGGTGAAGAAGCAGAACTGCACCAGCATCGCCTGCGTGTAGTTGAGCGTGAACAGCTCTTTCAGCTTGGGCAGGATCACGTCGTTGAGGCTGGTGATCCCGCCGAAGATGAAGAACAAGGCGAACACGAAATAACGCAGTTCAGGCGCGTCAACGCCGTCAGGGGCGGCCGTTGTCGGACTGGCTGGTGCGGCTACGGCCATGCTGTTCTTCCCCCTCACATTATGGCCTGAGGCTAACGCGCTCCACGCCACTGTCACCTGTGAATACCTATTCTGCTGCACTGCACCAACATTGGCAGCGCCATGCTTTCCTGCTTCTCTGCCGGTCAGGAGGAGTGTGCATGGATCAGGTGACGGGCCGGCTGGAGAAGCCGCGGCAGGGCTGGGCGGGGTTGTGGAACATCTCGTTCGGCTTTTTCGGCATCCAGATCGGCTTTGCGCTCCAGAACGCCAACATGAGCCGGGTCTTTCAGTCGCTCGGCGCCAGCCTCGATGACTTGCCCGCCCTGTGGGTGGCAGCCCCGCTGACTGGCCTTCTCGTTCAACCCATCATCGGCTTCATGAGCGATCGGACCTGGCTCGGCCGGTTCGGTCGCCGCCGGCCTTACTTTGTGGCCGGTGCGCTGCTGGCCGCCTTGTCGCTGCTGCTGATGCCGATCGCCCCCGTGCTGCTTGCTGCCGCAGCGCTGCTGTGGATGCTCGACGCCAGCCTCAACATCTCCATGGAGCCGTTCCGCGCCTTTGTCGGCGACCAGCTTCACCGCGATCAGCATACCGCCGGTTACGCCGTCCAGACCGCGTTTATTGGCGCGGGCGCGGTGATTGGTTCGATCTTCCCTTACCTCCTCGAACATTGGGGCGTCAGCAATGTCGCGGGCGAAGGCGCTGTTCCCGACACCGTGCGCTGGAGCTTCTGGGCGGGCGGCGTTGCGCTTTTCCTGGCGGTGATGTGGACCGTCTTCACCACCCGCGAATATTCCCCCGAGGAGATGCGCAGCTTCGGCGAGCAAGCAGAGGAAGATCGCGGCGACGCCCTTCGCACGCTGGCAACCCGCTCCCTCCTCATTCCCATCCTGTGGGGCGCGGCCGGCGGCCTGGTCATCGGCCTGGTCGCGGAGCTGGGCCTCGAAAAGGAAGTCTATCTGCTTGGGGCCTTGCTGGTGCTCTACGGCCTCCTCTCGGCCATCGCCATTGCGCGCGCCAAGCGCGGCCTTGGCGCCGGTATGCTCGGCAGCCTGGTCGGCGATTTCTCCGGCATGCCGCCGGTGATGAAGCAGCTCGCGCTGGTGCAGTTCTTCAGCTGGTCGGCGCTGTTCATCATGTGGATCAACACGACGCCAGTGGTCGCCCAGAACTTCTTCGGCGCCAGCGATCCTGACAGCGCGCTCTATCAGAAAGCGGGCAATTGGGTCGGCGTGCTGTTCGCGGTCTACAATGGCGTCGCCGCGGTTGCAGCGCTGCTGGTCCTGCCCGCACTCGCCAAGCGGATCGGCAAGGCCAGGACCCATGCCCTCTGCCTTCTCGCCGGCGCGCTCGGCTATGCCAGCTTCTTTCTGCTCCGCGATCCGCAGCATCTGCTGCTAGCCGAGATCGGCGTCGGGATCGCCTGGGCCTCGATCCTCGCCATGCCCTACGCCATTCTCGCCAGCTCGCTGCCACAGGCCAAGCTCGGCACCTACATGGGCCTCTTCAACATCTTCATCGTGGTGCCGCAGCTGCTGGTCGCAACCGTGATGGGCTCGATCATGAAAGCGTTTTTCCCGGCCGAGCCGATCTGGACCATGGCCTTTGCCGCCGGGGTGATGGGCCTTGCCGCAGTGGCTACGCTGCGAGTGCGCGAGGCCTGAAGCAACCATCTTCTATCCACCTCGTTCAGCGGGTGGAACGAAGGGGAGCCTCTTGAACATCACGACGACCATGCGCGCCGCAACGCTGTCGGCGCCGCAGACCATTCGTATCGATGAACTCGCGCTTCCCGAGCCGGGCGAGGGCAAAGTGCGGCTGAAGATCGAAGGATGCGGCGTGTGCGCGTCCAATCTCGGGCCGTGGAGTGGGCCCGAATGGCTGCAATATCCGGGTGAGCCTGGCGGCATGGGCCACGAAGGCTGGGGCGTGATCGAAGCGGTCGGTGAAGGTGTCGACGGCTTCGCGCCCGGCGACCGCGTCGCGGCCTTGAGCTACAACAGCTACGCCACCCACGACATCGCCGATGCCGACAAGGTGGTGAAGCTGCCACCCGAACTTGCCGACCAGCCTTTCCCGGGCGAGCCGCTCGGCTGCGCCTTCAACATCTTTCGCCGTGCCGACATCCAGGCTGGCCAGACGGTGGCGATCGTCGGGATCGGCTTCCTCGGCGCGCTGCTGACCCGCCTCGCCACTGACGCCGGCGCCCGCGTCATCGCCATCTCCCGCCGGGATTTCAGCCTCGAGGTCGCCCGTGAGTTCGGGGCGGCGGAAACGATCCCGATGACGGACCACACCAAGATCATCGAAACGGTGAAGGAACTGACCGGCGGGAAGTTCTGCGAGCGGGTGATCGAAGCGGTCGGCAAGCAGTGGCCGCTGGACCTCGCCGGCGAGCTTACCGCCGAGCGGGGCAAGCTGATCATTGCGGGCTACCATCAGGACGGCCCGCGGCAGGTCAACATGTGGCTGTGGAACTGGCGCGGGATCGACGTCATCAACGCCCATGAGCGCGATCCGCAGGTCTACATGGACGGCATTCGCGAAGCGGTGGACGCGGTCGCCAGCGGCCGCCTCGATCCGAGCCCGCTCTACACCCATCGCTACAAACTGGACGAACTGGCCCAAGCACTGGACGCCACCCGCGACCGGCCGATGGGCTTCCTCAAGGCGATCATTGAACCGTGAGCGACAAACCGCGCCTCGGCTTCCTCGGCACCGGCTGGATCGGCCGCAACCGGATGGAAGCGATGCTTGCGACCGGTCTGGTCGACGCTGCCGCCATCGCTGATCCGAGCCACGACATGCGCGAGCAAGCCGCCGCATCGGCGCCGGGTGCCGCGGTGCTCGACAATCTCGACGAGCTGCTTACGCAGGACCTCGACGGCCTGGTGATTGCCAGCCCCAGTGCACTTCATGCCGAGCAGTCGATCCGAGCGCTGGAGGCGGGGCTGGCGGTGTTCTGCCAGAAGCCGCTTGGCCGGACCGCGGAAGAAGCGCGCGCCGTGGTCGATGCAGCGCGCAAGGCCGACAAGCTGCTCGGCGTTGATCTCAGCTACCGCTTCACCAACGGCATGAAGGCGATCCGCCGCGCCATCGCCTCGGGCGATCTCGGCACCCCTTTTGCAGCCGACCTCGTCTTCCACAATGCCTATGGTCCGGGGAAGGATTGGTTCTTCGATCCGCGGCAATCGGGCGGCGGGTGCGTGATCGATCTTGGCGTGCACCTCGTCGACCTCGCGCTGTGGGCAATGGATTGGCCTGAGGTCGTGTCGGTGGAGAGCCACCTGCTGGGCGGCGGCGCGCCCTTGGCCGATCCTGGCACGGCTTGCGAGGATTATGCGGTCGCCACGCTGACGCTCGCCACCGGCGCGGTGGTGCGGCTCGCCTGTTCGTGGAAGCTTGCCGCGGGCCGGATGTGCGACATCGGCGCCGACTTTTACGGCACGCGAGGCGGAGCGCAGTTCCGCAATATCGACGGAAGCTACACGGACTTCGAAGCTTTCCGCACCGCCGGAACCGAACGCTGGCACGCGTCCGAGCCCGATCATGAGTGGGGCGGCCGCGCCGCTGCCGATTGGGCTAGGCGGCTGGCGTCAGGCGAAGGCTTCGATGCCGCGTCCGAGCGCCTGGTCGACGTCTCGGAGGTTCTCGACCGCATCTACCAGCGCTAAGCGGTAGCGGGCGATAGCCGCGTCCAAGCGGTAGTGCTCCGCTGCGGGGCTCATTCCTTTGCCGAGCGTGTGGGCGCCGATCTGAAAGGCGCAATAAGCGACGCGGTATAAGGCTTCGAGGTTTGGCTTGGCGGAGGGCAGCGTCAGCCCCAACTCGACCTCCGCCCCCGCTAGGTCCCAGGCAATGTCCTGGCAGCCGACGAGATCGTGGCTTCGGTGATGATCGAGCGCGTCGGCCTTGAGCAGTCGCCCGCATGGCAAACGCAGCCATTCGTGCGCGTGGAGGCGCCCGTCGACCTGAACCGGCTCGGGCGCCAAACGACAAAGGTCGGGGTTCCAACCCGCGAACTCGGGCAGGTTGCGGCGGACCATGGTGACGAGATCGCTGAGGCTGGCACCGGTGGGTCCGGGCAGGCGAGAGCGCAGGGCGAGGTAAGCCTGCACTTCGGACACGCTCGGCCGCGCCTGCATCGCATCGCTGTGCCAGCGAAGCACGAGCCAACCGTGCGTGAGCCCGGCGACCTCCGGGCCGAACCCGTGCTCGGCGAGCAGCGTCGCGAGCGCGAATTTCTGGCGGCCGGCAGAACCGAGGCCGGCGAAGCGGACCAGCCATTGTCCCGAGCCCGTTTCCACAAGGAACTTCATCCGCTCCCAAGCCGGCACAATCGGCGGCCATGTGGCCTCGCAGGCGTTCCACAACGGCCGCCACGCACCGCCCGAAAGTTCGGACCAGTTCGTGATCGTGCCGACGAGCGTGCTGATCCAGCCAGGCAGCCGCTCCGGTTGAACAACCGGGCGCTGCGCTGTTTGCCAGCGTTCGCGGTGACGGGGCGAGGCTTGTGGACCGAGGTCGCCGCCATGACCGGCAAGAAAGGCGATCCGCTCGGCCGGAACGTCATGATCCTCCAGCCAATCCGCCACGCAGCCGAAGCTGCTTCCCGACAGGCCTGGCCCTTCGTCGACGATCACGAAATGCCGCTCACCCTGGAGCAGATGCTCGGCGAGGCTTGCGTCGATCCTCAGTGAGCGGGCGAAGGGTTCGCCGCCGGGACGTAGCGTAACTGGTGTCGGCGCCTCGAGCGCGGCTGCGGCGATTGCGGCCAGTCCGCTGCCGATGCTGCGCAGGCCAATGACAATCGGCGGGGCGGCTAGCTTGAGCTGGCGAGCAGCAAGCCCGTAGGCCTCGGGGTAAAGAGCATAGTGCGCGTAGCCCTCTCCCTCGCGAACGCGGACGGCGGCAGGAAGACCGGACACGACCGGCAGGGCGGGGGCGATCCCTCCCGAACAGCCTTCATCCCAGGATTGCAGCAGGAGCGAACCGAGCGTGACGAGTTGTTGCAGCAACGTCCGCTCGGCGGCGCGCTCCCGGTCTGATCCATGCTCGGCGAAGTCGGCGTCCGCCACTCCTTGCGCCAGCCCGGACAGCATGATGAACCGGTCGCGCAGGGCATCGTGATCCAGCCATCGGCCAGCATCCTCGCGAAGGGTGCTCAGCGCCTCCGCTGTATCGAGTGTCTCCTCATGGTCGCCGTAAACAAGCATTCTTCGCGAGCCTTGGCGCTCAGCGCTCCGCCGCGAGCGCCGCCATTGTCTTGCCCACCATCGCTTCCTCAAGATGCTGTTCGAGCTCACCGGCGCGAACCCGCGACGTGTGCTCGGCCAAGGCGCGCTGGCGGGCCGCGTCGCCAATGGCGCGAGCCTTGTCCGGCGTGATGCCGCGCAGCGCTGCGATCACGTCGTCCGTGCTGCGGGCAAGCAGGATCTCGCGGCCCGGCTCGAACAGTTGGTCGAGCCCTTCCCATACGTCGGAGATGACCGGGCAACCGCACATCGCGGCCTCGAACAAGCGCACGCTCGGGCTCCAGCCGGCAGCGATCATGTCCGCGCGGGTGACGTTCAGCGTGAAGCGCGACGCGGCGTAGAAGGCTGGGTGTTCAGCGGGAGGAACGTGCTCGATCCGCTCGACATTTGCAGGCCAGTCGATGTCGGCGGGATATTGCGGACCGGCGACGCAGAAACGGCTGTCCGGCAACGCACGGGCTGCGCTGCAGAGCAGCTTGTCGACAGTGGGCTGGCGATCGGCCGACCAGGTGCCGAGGTAGGAAAGATCCCAGCGGGTCGGCACGTCGAGGGGCCGGTACAGCTCCGGATCGGCCTGGCAGTAAAGCGCGCGGGCAGCGGGTGAGCCGAGCTCGCGCTCAATAAAGCGCAAGGTCGGACCGCCGGTGAAGCTGAGATACAGGTCGAAGCCGGGGATCAGCGCGGGATCGAGATATTCGAAGTCGCCGCGGGCAAGCTTTGCCAGCGTGACCGGCGTGTCGATGTCGTAGAAAGCGGTGGCGCCGCGCGCCGTCGCTTGAACGAAACGGCCGACCTTCACGCCATCCGGTACGTAGGAGCCGACGATCACCGCATCGGCGCGGGCGATCTCGCCGGTGAAACGCTGCAGGTCATCAAGGTCGCTGTAATATTCGAGGCGGCAGTAATCGGGGTCGGTCAGATCGCGCTGGCTGGCGTACCAAGGGACATCGCGTTCGAGGAACAGAATGTCATGTCCGCGCGCGGCGAACTCCGCCAAGAGGCCGCGGAAGGTGGTGGCGTGGCCGTTCCCCCACGAGGAAGAGAGCGACAGGCCAAGAACGACGAGCTTCATGCCAGCGCCAGCTCGCGCTTGGCGGTGACCGCTTCGCGAAGCACGCGGTCGGCTTCGACCCCGCGATGAGCGTAGGTGTGCTCGGCCGTCACGCGGGCGAGGGCGGCCTCGCCAATGGAACGGGCGCGCTGCGGGGTGAGTGCGGCAAGCTGTTCTGCAACGTCCTGCCCGTCGCGCGCGACAAGCACCTCTTGGCCGGGCTCAAGGAACTGCTCGATCCCTTCCCACTCGTCGGTGATCAGGCAGGCGGCGGCGCCGGCGGCTTCGAACACGCGAGTGGCGGGGGAGAAGCCGACGTTGGCCATGCTGTCGCGGGCGACGTTGAGTACGGCGAGCGGCGAGCAGTTGAAGGCATTGTGGTCGCCGGTGCCGACATGGCCAACCGGGCGAACGTTGTCCGGCAGGCCTTTGCCCGCCCAGCCGTTGCCACCAAGGAGGAAGCTCTTTTCCGGGCTCAGCGCGGCGGCGCGAAGGAAGAACTCTTCCACCCGCGCTTCGCGGTCGGGCAGGCGATTGGCGAGGAAGCCGAGATCCGCAGCGAAGCGAGGTTCATGCGGCACCGGATGGTGCGTTGCAGGATCGAGCGCATTGTAGATGGGGATGCAGCGGCGCGCGCCCATTTCCTCATAGGCGGACACGACCGGTGGACCACCGCCGTAGGTGAGGACGAGATCGAATTCGCCGAGCCGGCGCCGCAGCGGATGATCGGGCGCTGCCCGCAGCTCTTCCAGGGTGGCGGCGGCATCGACGTCCCAATAGACCTTGAGCGCATCGCGACGCGCGTGGTCGAGGACGCCCTCGGCGAGCTCGTCGTCGAACACGCCGACGCCGCTCGCCTTGACCACAATGTCGGCATCCGCGGCGTTGCCGAGGACGCGGGCGCAGGCGTCGGGCGTGGCGTCATAGACCACCGAGCGGGCGTACGCAGGCGGGTCGATGTCACGGTGCTGCTGCCGCTCAAACGCGTCGGGCTCGTAGAAGGTGATGTCGTGCCCGCGGCCGCCCAGCTCTTTCAGGATGCCGCGATAATAAGTGGCGGCGCCGTTCCAGTAGGCGCTGAGCAGGGAGGAGCCGTAGAAAGCGATTTTCATGCGTCGACCTTGTTCGAAAGCGTCGCGACGATGCCGAGCAGCTCGTCGACGCGGTGGGCGCAGCTGTGCCGCGCTCGGATGGTGGCGAGCCCGCGGGTGGCGAGCGCTTCGCGAAGGGCGGGATCGTCGCGCAAGGCCGTGAGGTGGCGGGTCATCTCGGCGCCGTCGCGGGCAACGAGATAATCGTCGCCCGGAGTGAACAGATGCTCGGCGTCGTCCCACGGCGCGCTCACCAACGGGATGCCGCAAGCAAGCGCTTCGAACACGCGAATGGTGGGAATGCCGGGCAGCACCTCGCGGTAGAAGCGCCGAGGCACGTGGACGGTGGCGAGATGCTGGGCGAACAGCTGCGGGGCGGCGGCGTTGGGGAGCCAGCCGCCGAAATGGATGCCGTAGCGTTGCAGAGTGGCGAGCGCTTCCGGCGGATAGCGGACACCGTGGATGGTGAGCGGCAGGCCGGCTTCCTGAGCGGGGCGGAAGAGATATTCTTCCAGCTCGGCCGAGCGTTCGCCGTCGCCCCAGTTGCCGATCCAGATCAGGCCGCGGCGTTCCTGCTCGGCCACCGGCGGCTTGAACAGGCGGGTATCGGCGGCTTCGTGCCAGGTCCAGACGCGGCCTCGCCAGCCCCATCCGCGATAGACTTCGGACAGAGTCTCGCCGAATGCCAGCACGCCATCATAGCCGCTCAGATCGAAGGCGCGCATCGCCTCCGGCTCGCTGACCGCGCGGTGGTGGGTGTCGTGGAAGAGGAGAGTGAAGCGGCTACCGCCCTTCCGCAGGGCGCCGACCGCGGCGACCAGCGCAGGCTCGTTCCATTCGTGCACGATGACGAGGTCGGCATCGCCGATCAGCTCTTCAGCGTCAGTCCCCGGCGCATATTCCTCGATGACGTCCTGAAGGTCGGGGTAAGCCGCTTGGAACGCTGAAAGGCCCTGCTCGCCGCCATCTTCGAGGAGGTTGGACAGGCTCCACGACCCGGCTGGCTCGAGCGCGCGGACCTCGTGGCCGCGGGCCTTGAGATCGCGCAGGACGCCGCGGAGGAAATGGGCGTTGCCGTGGTTCCAGCAACTGCGCAGCGAATGGGTGAAGTAGACAATCCTCACGCCGCGGCCTTCTCCGGTTCTCGAAGGCCGGCGTAGAGGTCGAGCATGGCGGAGGCAGTACGTTCGGGGGTGAAGCCGGCAGCCCTGGTCCGCGCCGCCGTGCCGAGCGCAGCGCGCCTTTCTGGGTCGGCGGCGAGGCGATCTACGGCAGCGGCGATGGCGTATTCGTCGAGCGGATCGACGAAGATCGCCGCGTCTTCCCACAGCTCGCGAAAGACCGGGCGGTCGGCCAGGACCAGCGCGCAGCCGGCCTGCGCCGCTTCGAGCACGGCGAGGCCGAACGGCTCGTAAAGCGCGGCGGAGACGAAGATCGGGCGTCGTGAAAGGAGGGCGGAAAGGTCCTCGGCCGGAACCTTACCAAGGGCTTCCGCATGGTCGAGCCGGATGCGGTTGCCATCCGGTCCTTCCAGCGGTCCGGCGGCGCGGAAAGGAAGCGAGGCGAGTGCTGCGGCGCGATCGAAAGTGGCGACGTTCTTGCCGGCGTCCCACAGACGGCCCGCGGTAAGGACGAAATCGGCCGGCTCGTCGCCCGCGACCGGCTCGGGCTGCGCCCTGCCATTTGGAACCGCGACGAGCGCTGCGGAAAGCGCATAGTCCCGCTGCACGGAGGCGGCGAAGCTTTGCGAGGGAGCGATGACGAGGTCGCTATGCTCCAGCCCTTCGCGCACCAGCGCGGCGCGCCAGGCGAGATCATCGGGCAGGTCGCCGCCATGCACCGCCGACCACCAGGTCGCGACGCAGCTGTGCATCACGCTGACTACCGGCACAGGATAGCGGGCGATCGCAAGCGCGGGCGAGTGCAGCTGGACGAGCTCGATGTCCGCTTTCGCGGCAAGCTGCGCCAGGGCTTCGGCGCTTTCGCGCACCTCGCATTCGGAGGCCGCGGTCCAGTCGAGCGGAAGTCCAGTGTCGATGAGCTGCAAGCCGGGAACGGCTGCGGCTTCGGTAAGCTGGTCGGCCGACGGCGCCGGCCCCATCAGCGCCAGCAGGATCACCATGTCCTCCGCCCTCGACAGGGCGCGCGCGAGGTCGAGCGAATAGGTCCACACCCCGCCGACCGCGTCGGTGGTGAGAAGCAGGCGGCGACGCGTCATGCCGGGATGCGGATCGGGTCGGCGGCCACCGGCGCCAGTGCGCGTTCTTCCACCAGCCAGTCGGCGAGTGCCGCGACCCCGTCGTGCCAGCCGCGTGGGGTGCCTAGGCCAAGCTCGCGCTGGATGGTCCGGGTGTCGGCCACGAAATAACGCTGGTCGCCGGCGCGCCAGTCCGAATAGCTGACCTTTGGCGCCCGGCCGGTCAGCTCGGCGATGTGCCGCATCAGCTGTCGCAGCGAGATAGCGTTAGCCGGACCGCCGCCAAGGTTGAAGGCGCGGCCCGCAATCCGGTCGATGTTCGACCAGGCCGCCATGTAGGCATCGACCGCATCGCTGACGTCGAGAATGTCACGCACCTGCGCGCCGTCGCCGTAGAGCGTAATCTCCTCGCCTTCGAGCGCGCGGATCAGGAAGTGCGCCACCCAGCCCTGATCCTCGGTCCCCATCTGGCGCTGACCGTAGACGCAGCTCATCCGGATCACCGCGGCTGGAACGCCGAAGCTGCGGGCATAATCGAGGACATATTGATCGGCCGCACCCTTGGAGCAGCCGTAGGGCGTGTGAAAGTCGAGCGGGCGGTCTTCGCCGATGCCATGCGCGCGAACCTCTGGATCGACCGCTTCGTAACGATCGTCCTCCAGCCGGAACTCGAGGTCGGCAAGATCGCCATAAACCTTGTTGGTCGAGGCGAAGACGACCGGGATGCGCCGGCCGGAGGTTCGCAGCCCGTCGAGCAGGTGAAGCGTGCCGCGCACGTTGATGTCGAAGTCGTCGCGCGGGGTGACGAGGCTGGTGGTCACCGCCACTTGCGCGGCCATGTGGAACACCGCCTGCGCTTCGCTGGCGGCGGCGGCTAGCGACGCTTCGTCGCGCACGTCGCCGTGAGTGAAGCGGATGCGCTGCCCGTGCTTGCTCTTCAGCCAGTTCAGGTTGCGCTCGACCCCCGGCCGCGAGAGCGCGTCGAAGATGTGGACATCATGGCCCTCGGAAGCGAGCCGATCGGCGATGTTGCTGCCGATGAAGCCGGCGCCGCCGGTCACCAGCACCGGAAGCTGCCGGAAGATCGTACGCGCCGTCACGCGACCAGCCCCCGCTCCTCGAGCTCGGCGCGGGCCTGATCGACCCGGTCAACCGCCGTCTGGCTGGCGACCCATTCGGCAAGTTCCGCCAGCCCTTCGCCAAAGTCCTTGGTCGCGCGGAAGCCGAGTTTGTCCGCCGCCAGTGATCCGTCGCAGAAGCAGTGGCGGATATCGCCGATCCGGCCCTTGCCTGCGATTTCTGGCTCGATCCCGTCTTTGCCAAGCGCAGCGGCGAGCGAGCGCGCCACCTCGCGCACCGAGCGATCATGCCCGGAGCCGATGTTGAACACCCCGCCCGCCGCTTGCGGCAGCTCGAGCGCATCACAGAAGGCGCGGGCGACATCGCCGACATGGACAAAGTCGCGGCGCTGTTCGCCATCCTCGAAGATCACCGGGCGCTGGTTGTTGAGCAACCGCGACGAGAAGATCGCCAGCACGCCGGTGTAGGGGTTGGAGAGCGCCTGACCGGGGCCATAGACGTTGAACAACCGCAGGCAGACGCCTTCCATGCCGTAGGCGCCGGCGATGATCAGGGTGGTGCGCTCCTGCACATATTTGCCGAGCGCGTAGATGGAGGCGAGATCGGGCTTCTTCCATTCAGGCGTCGGCACTGGCTGTAGCGGACGGCCGTGGCGGTCCAGCGGCTCCCAGCTTTGCCCGTCGCCGGCACCGGGAGAGCGAAGCGCGTCCTGGACCGCTTCGCCGTCGGCATCGCGGTAGAGACCTTCGCCATAGATGCTCATCGAGGATGCGGTGACCACGCGCCGCACCGGCTTGGCAATCAGCTTTTCCATCAGCACGGCAGTGCCGACGTCATTGCCGCTGGTGTAGCGCTCGACCTCGTACATCGATTGGCCGACGCCGACTTCGGCGGCAAGGTTGATCACGCTGTCGACGCCTTGCAGCGCCTTCTGCACGACGTCGCCGTTGCGGACGTCACCGACCAGCAATTCGACCTCGGAAGGAAGGAGCTTGGAGCCGTCCACTTCGCCGTGGACCTGCTCGATCAGGGCGTCGAGCACGCGGACCTTGTGGCCCCTTTGAAGCAATTCGGCACAGACCGATCGACCAATGAATCCGGCACCGCCGGTGACCAGCACAGTCTCGCTCAAGCTCAGCCCTCCATTCGCCCGCAGCAACAACAAAGCATTGCAGGCAGTTTCGGGAGCTTAATGAAAGATCATCTTGTTTGTTCCAGAAGGTAGAGGAAGAAGATGATGCAATCGCCGTAACTTATGTTAGCGGCACGTACAGGTAAGCTAACTTATGTTATTATGAACGGCCGTGTCATCATGCCGGTTTCTACTTAGGTGACAAGGAACAAAGCTTCGGCCATTCTGTTAGAAGGCCGAAACGAGAAGAGACTAGTGCCGATCCACCTTCTTCGCCACGGAGCACATCAGGACGTCGGGCAGCGCCTCACCGGGCGGGCGCCGGACGGCGGCTTGACTGAGGAAGGGCGCGCTCAGGCAGCAGCGTCCGCAAACAGCCTCGATGGCTCGCCACCAACGGCCATCTTCGCCAGTCCGCGCCGTCGCACCATGGAGACAGCCAACATCGTCGCGGCACGCTTTGGGCTAACCGTCACTGCAGCGGATGCGCTTGATGAACTCGACTTCGGGGAGTGGACGGGCGCGCGCTTCTCCGATCTCGCGGGCGATCCGCGCTGGACTGCGTGGAACAGTAACCGTGCTGAAGCCCGCTGCCCGGACGGCGAAACCCAGTCCGAAGCGCAGGCCCGCGCGCTTGCCTTTGCGTTCGAAGCCGCTGCGCGCAGCGAGAGCCCGTTGTTCGTCACTCATTGCGACATCATTCGCGCGCTTCATTGCTGGGCGGAGCGGCGTTCGCTGAATGACATTCACGATATCAGCTGCGAGCCGGGCAGCCTGTCGACCCTCGAATTGCTTGAGGTTGCGGCGTGAACGTTGACGACATCGAACGCCGCGTCGCCGAGCTTGGGCCCTGGTTTCACAACCTTGACCTGCGAGGCGTGAGCACGGCGCCCGACCACTTCCTGTGGAATTATCCCGAAAACAAGTTCAAGCGCTTCCGCCACGTCGTGCCGGAGGATCTCTCCGGTAAGTCGGTGCTCGACATCGGGTGCAACGCCGGTTTCTACAGCCTCGAGATGAAGCGGCGCGGGGCGGCGCGCGTGCTCGGCATCGACCATGACGAGCGCTATCTCGAGCAGGCGCGCTATGCAGCTTCGGTGCTGGAGGTGTCCGACATTGAGTTCCGGCGCATGGAAGTGTGGGACGTCGCTTCGCTCGGCGAACGGTTCGACCTCGTGATCTTCATGGGCGTGCTCTACCACCTGCGCCATCCGTTGCTGGCGCTCGACCTCCTGCACGAGCATGTGGTCGGCGACCTGCTCCTGTTTCAGTCGCTTCAGGCGGGCACCAAGGGCATGTTCAAGCCCGAGGCCGACTACGACTTCTTCGACGGCATGGGCGAGTTCGACCGGCCCGAATGGCCCAAGATGCATTTCGTCGAGCAGCGTTATGCCAATGATCCCACCAACTGGTGGGTGCCGAACGAAGCCGCTAGTGCCGGCATGCTTCGCGCAGCCGGGTTCGAGATCGTCGAGCATCCGGAAAGCGAAGTCTTCTTCTGCCGCCGGGCCGCGCGCCCAGCCAGCGGCGCCGTTTACCCCGCGAAAGGACCTGCCGCTTGATCGACGCTGCGATGATCTGGAACGAGCCCAACAACAAATCGCATTGGGATCCCCAGATCGACCCCGATTGGTCGAAGTTCGCCGAGATGAGCAAGCTCGCCGCGCGGGCGATCCGTGACATCAACCCGGCGGTGAAGCGGGTGCTTGGCGGCATCTCGCCGATCGATCCCGCCTTTATCCAGCGCTTGGCCGGACACGGGCTGATCGACGAACTCGATGTGATTGCGCTGCATGGCTTTCCGCTCGACTGGAACCTGTGGAACATCAACGAATGGCCGCAACGCATCGAGGAAATCCAGGCGGTGGTGCCGAACCACGAGCTTTGGGTGACCGAAGTCGGCGTCGGCAGCTTCGGCGCCGAAGAAGTGCAGGAATTCGGCGTCAAGCGCACGGCCGAACTGCTGATCGGCAAGGTGCCGCGGATCTTCTGGTATTCGCTTTACGACCTGCCGCAGGCGTGGGGCGCGACCACTCGCCACAAGGAAGCCGAAGGCTCGTCTTATTACCGCCACTTCTACATGGGGCTCTTGAAGGAAGACGGAACGCCCAAGCTGGGACTCAAGGCATTCGAGCCTTATGCCAGCCAGATGGGGCTGATGCAGTGGTTCCATTATGAGGATCCCCGGCTCGACGAGGCGGTGGCCTGGCTGAAGCGCCTTGGCGTGCGCCACCTTCGCACGGGCCTGAGCTGGGCTGACAGCTTCCGCCCGAATGCCCGCGACTGGTTCGACCGGCAGATGGAAGCGCTCGCCGACTTCGATGTCACCGTCACCTTTTGCTTCACCCCAGAGCACCTTGGGATCGAACCCCACCACACCAGCCCCCCCCGTGAGCCGCAGGGCTTTGCCGATTTCTGCGCCGAGATGATCGACCGCTATGCGCCCGCCTGCGCGTCGGCCGATCCGATCCTGGCCGCGGCCGAATAGAAGAGGACGAGGCATGGAGCCGCAGATCAACATCGCCATTGCAGGGGTCGGCAATTGCGCCAGCAGCCTCGTGCAGGGCATCGCTTATTACCAGAACGGCGGATCCAACGAGCAGATCGGCCTGATGCACTGGGACCTTGGCGGCTACCGCCCCAAAGACCTGCAGGTGGTCGCCGCCTGGGACGTCGACAGCCGCAAAGTCGGCCGCGACGTTGCGGAAGCGATCTTCTCGGCGCCCAACAACACGCAGGTGTTCTGCGACCATGTGAAGCCGACCGGCGCCAAGGTGATGATGGGCAAGCGGCTGGACGGGGTGGCGCCGCATATGGCGGATTATCCGGCGGAGAGAAGCTTCATGCTCGCCGACCATGCCGAACCGAGCCAGGAAGAGGTCATCCGCATCTTGCGCGAAACCAACACGCACGTGCTGATGAACTACCTTCCGGTCGGCAGCCAGGAAGCGACCGAATTCTACGCGGAATGTGCGCTGGAAGCAGGCGTCGCCTTCGTCAACTGCATCCCGGTGTTCATTGCGTCGGACGAGAAGTGGGCCAGCCGCTTTCGCGATCGCGGCGTGCCGATCATCGGCGATGACATCAAGGCCCAGCTGGGTGCGACCATCGTTCACCGCGTGCTGACCGACCTGTTTGCCAAGCGCGGCGTGCGGCTCGACCGGACGTATCAGCTCAACACCGGCGGCAATACCGACTTCCTCAACATGCTCGAACGCTCGCGCTTGAAGCACAAGAAGGAAAGCAAGACCGAAGCCGTGCAGGCGGTGGCCGAGCGGCGGCTCGAAGATGAGAACATCCATGTCGGTCCGTCCGATTATGTCGCCTGGCAGAAGGACAACAAGGTCTGCTTCCTGCGCATGGAAGGACGGATGTTCGGCAACGTGCCGATGAACCTCGAGCTTCGTTTGTCGGTCGAGGACAGTCCCAACAGCGCCGGCGTCGCCATCGACATGATCCGCTGCGCCAAGCTGGCGCTGGACCGCGGCGAAGGCGGTCCGATCGAAGCGCCTGCGGCCTTTTTCTGCAAGCATCCGCCCGTGCAAATGACGGATGACGAAGCTGACCTTGCGACCGAGGCGTTCATCCATGGTGAGCCAGTCCCCGCCCGACGCATCCACTAGACCGGCAACGCCGACGGTCGACCCGCAGGACGGGTTGGCCTCGGCGCTGACCCGCAACATCGCGGCTTTGGCCGAGCGACGGCGCTTGGAAGAGGAGGGCGCGGGCGCCGATCAGCGGATCGCCGGCGCGATCACGCGCTTCGCGGGCTCGATGGCCTTTGTCGGCATTCACGCGGTACTGGTGATTTGCTGGATCGCGGTCAACATCGGCTGGACTCCGCTGCCGCGGTTCGATCCCACGTTCGTGATCCTGGCAACGGTCGCATCGGTCGAAGCGATCTTCATCTCGACCTTCATCCTGATTGCCCAGAACCGCGCGGCCGAGATGGCGGATCGCCGAGCTGATCTCGACCTCCAGATCAGCCTGCTGGCCGAACATGAGGTCACTCAACTCATCCGCCTGACCACCCGCATCGCGGCGCACCTGGGACTGGAGGAAGCTGATAATCCCGAGCTTGCGGAATTGCAGCGGACGGTCGCTCCCGAAGCGGTGCTGGAGCATATCGAGGAAGCACGAGAGTAAGCCTCACCTCGCTTTTGGCAGCGGACGAGCAGCCCATTGTCGCGCATCGGGGAAGGGCTAAGGAGGAGCGATGTCAGACCTTCTCGCCTTTCTTCAGCACCTGTCCGCTACTGCCCGCGAAGTGACCCTCGGGGCACCGGTGCCGGGAGCGGAAAACAAGGCGGGTGCGGGCGGGTTCGATCCGGTGACCGAGCTCGATCGCGGCGCGGAACGGGCGCTTCGGGGCGCAATCGAAGCGGCGTTCCCGGACGACGGTATCGAGGGCGAGGAATATGGGCTTGTCCGGCCGGAGGCACGGCGGCGCTGGCTGCTCGATCCGGTTGATGGAACGCGGGCGCTGATCTGCGGCTTGCCGAGCTGGACCACGCTTGTCGCATTGTTGGAGGACGATCGGCCGCGTGCCGGGTTCATCGATGCACCGGCGCTTGGCGAGTTGATGATCGGCATGCCCGGGCAAACGACGCTGAACGGAGCGGCGGTGCGGGTTTCGGGCTGTACCGCGCTAAGTGACGCGCGGCTGTCGTCGACCGACCCTTACCTATTCGAGGGCACCGAGGCCGAGGCGTTCGCGCGAGTGCGGCGCGCGGCGCGGTTGACGCGCTTCGGGTATGACGCGCTCGCTTATGCGCGGCTTGCAGCGGGCCACCTTGATCTCGTCATCGAGAACAAGCTGCACCGATATGATTGGGCAGCGCTCGTGCCGGTGGTGCGCGGCGCCGGCGGGGTGATCGGCGACTGGAAGGGCGGCGACGATTTTGGATCGGGTTCGATCGTCGCGGCAGCCAGCCAAGAGCTGTACGACGCGGCAGTTCAACTGCTGTCGCAATAATGCCGGTTGCAGCCGGGCGGCGCCCCGCTAAGCTGACCCTTGTGCCTGGTCTTCAGCTTCGCGGCGTTTCGAAATCCTTTGGCGGGACGCAGGTCCTGGAAGCGGTCGATCTCGATATCGCCCCGCGCGAATTCATTGCGTTCCTGGGGCCGTCGGGATCGGGCAAAACGACCTTGCTCAGGATCATTGCGGGTCTGGAAAGCGCCGACAGCGGCGAGGTGATCCTGGAAGATCGCCGGATCGATCAACTGGGTCCAGGCGAGCGCGATGTCGCGATGGTGTTCCAGAGCTACGCACTTTATCCGCACATGAGCGTGCGTGATAATATGGCGTTCGGGCTGCGCAACGCGCGGGTGCCCGCGCCGGAGATCGACAGCCTGATCGCTGATGCGGCGCGAGTGCTGGAGATCGAGGCGCTGCTCGATCGCAAGCCGGCGCAGCTGTCGGGCGGACAGCGGCAGCGGGTGGCGATCGGGCGGGCGATCGTGAAGAAGCCGCAGCTATTTCTTCTCGATGAGCCCTTGTCCAACCTCGACGCGGCGCTTCGCTTGCGCACTCGCGTAGAGCTCGCGCAGCTTCGCAAGCGGGTCGACGCAGGCGTCATCATGGTCACTCACGACCAGGCCGAAGCGATGACGCTGGCCGACCGCATCGTGGTGTTCCACGACCGCCAGATCCAGCAGGTGGCGGCGCCGATGGAGATCTATCTTCGGCCCGCCAACAAGTTCGTGGCGCAGTTCGTCGGCTCGCCGGCGATGACATTGCTGCCTGTGGAGTTGGCGGATGGCGGAGAGTTCGCCGCCGTGATGCTTGGCGACGGTTCACGGATCGAAACGCGGGTCCCGCAGGCGAGCTTGCCGACCGGTGGCGGGTTCGAACTGGGTCTTAGGCCAGAGCATGTCACGGTCTCGGCAGAAGGCGTCGCCGCCGAGGTTGTGCTGGTCGAACGGCTCGGCGAACGCAGCCTTGTCTACGCGAAGCTTGCGGATGGCGGCGCGATCACCGGCGAGGATGTCGGGACCAGCGCGCTCAAGACCGGCGACCGGGTCAAGCTCGCGATCGACGGCCCCTCGGCGCATCTGTTTGCCGCCGACGGAACCGGATTCCACCGGGCCGCCGCGTGAGCGGAACGACAAACCGCCGCGATCCGGGCCTCGCCTTCGTTGGGCCATTTCTCCTTGTCTATTGCCTGGTGCTGATCCTGCCGATGCTGGACGGCATGTGGCTGTCGCTGCACGTCATCGATGTGTGGGGTGACGGGCGCTTCGCCGGCCTTGCCAATTACGGCCGGCTGCTTGCCGATCCGGTGTTCGCGCAAAGCCTGGTGAACACCTTTGTGGTCACGCTGATGATCGTTCCGATCCTCACGGCCATCGCGCTGGCGCTGGCGCTGGCGCTCAACCGGGCAACCCGCGGGGCGGCGATCCTGCGGGGGATATTCTTCTCGTCCGCAGTGCTGTCGGTGACGATCGTCACGCTGATCTGGCGCTTCATTCTGGCGCCCGACGCGGGCTTGCTGGGCGAAGTCGCGCAGGCCATCGGGGCCGAGCCGCTGCCATTCCTGTCCTCGCCAGGCCTCGCGCTATGGGCGCTGGCGATCACCACCATCTGGTGGTCGATCGGGCTCCCGATGTTGCTGTTCCTGGCCGGCCTGCAGCAGGTGCCGGCGGATCTCTACGAGGCGGCGGCGCTGGACCGGGCGAGCCGGTGGCGGACATTCGTGTCGATCACCTTGCCCGCGCTGAAGCGCACCACCATTCTTGTCGTGATGCTGCAAACGGCAGCGCAACTGCAGCTGTTCGGTCAGGCTCATCTGCTCACCGCCGGGGGCCCGAGCGGTGCCTCCCGCACGGTCGTGCTGTTCATCAACGAGGTCGCTTTCGGCCGCTGGGAACTGGGCTATGCGCAAGCGGCCGCCGAAGTCCTGTTCCTGCTCATCCTGCTTGTGACGCTCACCCAATACTGGGTCACCGGCCGCGCTGGAGAGGGTGAGCATGGCCGCTAATTCCATGCCCGCTCATCGCCGTTTGCCGTTCGTCGCAACGGTCAGCATCATCCTTGCCGCAGGCATCATGCTGACCCCGCTGCTTTGGACCCTGGCGCTCAGCTTCAAGGCCAATGCAGCGCTGGTCGGCAACAGTGCCGCCGCGCTATCCCCGCCCTACACGTTCGAGAATTACCAGGCGATCTTCGGCAATCAGCTGACCATGCGCTGGCTGCTGAACAGTTTGATCGTGTCGAGCGGGACCACGCTCGGTGTGCTGATTCTGTGCAGCCTCGCCGGCTATGGCTTTGCGCGTCTCGAGTTTCGTGGGCGGGCGCTATTGTTCGTGTTCGTGCTGATGGGGCTGGCGGTTCCGGGGCAGGCCCTGATCCTGGCGCAGCATCGCTTGTTCGCCATCGTCAATCTGCACAACAGCTATCCCGGCCTGATCCTTCCCGGCCTGACCACGAGCTTCGGCGTGTTCTTCATGACGCAGTTCATGCGTGCCATACCCAAGGAGCTGGACGAAGCCGCGCGCCTGGATGGTGCCAGTCACTGGACCATCTTCACCAAGGTGATCCTGCCACTCACCATCCCAGCCCAATCGACCTTGGCCGTCTTCACCTTTCTCGGCAGCTGGAACGATTATTGGTGGCCGCTGATCTCCGCCACCCGAAGCGACATGTTCACGCTTACGGTTGGGCTCGCGTCGGCGCAGATGAACTATGCGCAGACCAGCGGCTTGGGATACCTGATGGCGCAAGCCGTGTTCGCGTCGCTGCCGATCTTCATGGTCTATCTCATCTTCCAGAAGCAGATCATCGCGGCCATGGCCGGGACCTCGCTCAAATGAAGCGGTGGGCTGTTCTCGCGGCGGCCTTGCTGCTCGGCAGTTGTTCAAGCGGTGAGCGGGGGCAGGGGCTCTACATTCAGCGTTTCTTCGGTGAGTGCACTAGCGAGTATGGTACGGCCACTGACGTCGCCAAGGCGGAGGGCGAGTGCGGGATCGTCACCACGATGATCAACGCATTCCGCGCCGCGCATCCCGAGGCGCGGGTAAGCCAGAACGTGGTGGCGTGGCCGGGCTATTCACCGCTGACCGCACAGCTCGCCGCGCGGCAGCCGCCGGACCTTGTGACCATGCACAGCGGCGTCGTTCCCGATTATGCCGGCAAGGGGCTGCTCGAGCCGGTTGAGCCCTATCTTGCGGCGGCGGGGTTGTCGCCGGCAGTGTTCACACCCGCTTCGCGGCAGGGCGTGACGTGGGGCGGCAAGATGTACGGTTTGCCGTGGGATACGCATGGCGGGCTGTGGCACATCAACATGGCGCTGTTCCGCAAGGCTGGGCTGGTGGGTGCTGATGGCAAGCCGATCCTGCCGCGCAGTCCCGAGGAATTGCTCGCGCAAGGTCGTCAGTTCCGCGCGCGGACGGGCAAGCCGTATCTGATCCAGAGCCTGGTCGGGGATCCCGCGGGTGCAGCGCGGATCCTCTACACCTACATGATGGCGCAAGGCGCGCCGCTGTTCAGCGATCCCAAACACATCCGGCTGAACACGCCCGAGGGCCGCCGCGTCGCCGAGCTGTTCGCGCAAGTGACGCGCGAAGGCATCGGCACCAGCAACATGGATACGCCGGCTGCGATTGCCGCGTTCATGAATGGCGAAGGCGGGGTGTATCCGACCGGCACCTGGATGATCGGGCAGTTCGAAACCGAGGAGAAGACCCGCGGGCGTCCGCTGTTCGGCAGCTATTCGGTGCAACCGTTTCCGCAACTTTACCGCCAGAACCTGATGTACGTGTCGGGCCACGCGTGGGTGGTCCCGAAGCGCGAACGGACGGCGGCGGAAAAGCAGGCCATCGCTGACTTCTTCCGCTTCATGGCAGCGCGCAATGGTGACTGGGCGCGGACCGGCCATCTGCCGGCTGTGCAGGCACAGGTGGACGGCCCGGCGTTCCGGTCGCTACCGCACCGGCAGGATATCGCGGTGGTGGCGACCATTGGTCGCGCATTGCCTGATGGCGTGCTCCGCCAGAACGCGATCGAGGGCTTGGTCGGCGAAGAGATGGCGGCCGCGATCACCGGGCAGAAGCCGGTGGCTCAAGCGCTTTCCGACGCTGACCGGCGAGTCAACGAGTTCCTCGCCGAAGTGCAGTAGTCACCTTATTGTCACAGAGGCTGGGTGTTGCAGACAACGAGTAACCCACATCATTGTCGGTGCGTGGCGTAGCGGTGTAGCAAAGACGTAACAGGGGCGCGTGGGACAGCCCGGCGCCAAACGACTCTGGGGAGAGTAATATGCGCATTCGGTCCTTCGCCCTTGCGACAGCAAGCTTTACCGCCCTTGCCCTCGCGGCACCTGCGGCGGCGCAGCAGGCCGACGCGGCGCAGCCAGGAACGACCGATCCGAGCGCCAGCGCGCCCGCCACCGACCCGGCCGCCGCTCCTGCCGAAGATGGCGAAACGATTGTCGTCACCGGCCTTCGCCGCTCGCTTCAATCCGCACAGAACATCAAGCGCAACAGCGACCAGATCGTCGATGCGATTGTGGCTGAGGACATCGGCAAGCTGCCGGATATCGCCGTGTCCGATACCGCGGCGCGCATTCCGGGCATCCAGGTTGAACGCAGCGGCGGCGAAGCGAGCAACGTGCTCGTGCGCGGGCTCGACGAAGTCTACTACACGACCACCTACAATGGCCGGGAGATCTTCACCGCCGAAACCCGCTCGGTCGCGTTGCAGGATTTCCCCGCCGGCGGGATCAGCGCCATCGAGGCGTTCAAGACATCGACTGCGAACCTCGTGGAGCCGGGCCTTGCCGGCCTGATCAACGTCCGCTCACGCCGGCCGTTCGACTTCACCGGCCGCGAGGTCGCCGGATCGGTGTGGGGTGTTTATCCGCTTCAGTCGCGTGACTTCGAACCCAATGCGCAATTGCTGCTGAGCGACCGCTGGCAGACCGGGATCGGCGAAGTCGGAGCGCTGCTCAATTTCAGCTACACGCGTCTCCACTATCAGGATTCGATCCGCCGCCACGGCTTCTTCATCGCCGATCTCGCCGGCGGCCGGTCGCCCGACTGGCCCGAGATCCGGTACGGCGAAGCGGAGCGCTGGCGCCCGTCGATCAACGGCGCCGTGCAATGGCGTCCCTCCGCCGACCTCGAATTCTACGCCGAAGGGCTGTGGCAGGGTTATCGCGAGGACGTCAGCGACCGCATGTGGGCGCAGCCGCTGTGGGGCGGCGATTACAGCAATGTGGTGATCGAACCGGGCACCAACCGCGTCATCAGCGGCACCGTGACCAATCCGACCGGCTGCTGCGGCGGCAACCAGACCTGGGGTTTCCAGGGCGCCACCAAGCGCCGTACCAACACCTACCAGTTCGCGGTCGGCGGCCGCTACGATGCCGGACCGCTGCTGATCACCGGCGACATCGCGCGCACGGACAGCAAGTTCAATCTGCGTACCGAGAGCATCGACTACGAGATCAACACCAAGAACTATTCGGTCGATTGGTTCACCGGCTTGCCGGGCGGCGACGGCCCGACCTTCCAAGTGCGCGGCCTCGATTTCGCCAACCCGGCCATCTACAACTACCGCGGCTTGTTCGAGGATTACCTCATCGCCAAGGGCGATGATTGGCAGGCGCGGCTCGACTTCACTTACGAACCGTCAGGTCTCGACTTCCTGAAATCGGTGCAGTGGGGTGTCCGCTATGTCGATCGCGACGCGGGATCGACCGCGGGCGATGTCTACTACAACCTGCGCGACCAGGGCATTCCGATCAGCGCGGTGCCGCTCGACTACGTGCTGTACGATCCTGCATTCCGCGGCGACGACAACAAGCCTGCGCCGCTGACCTGGCTAAGCCCCACGTTCGACAGCGTGTGGGACAATCTGCGTGCGCTCCGGCAATTCAACTTCACGCAGCTCCAGCAGCGCAACATCGGGCTTCCCGGTCGCGCATCGCTCGACGGACCGCTGAACGATCCAGGCCGCACCTTCGCGATCAACGAGCGGACGCTTGCCGGCTACGCGCAGCTGAACACGCGCTTCGATCTTGGCGGGGCCGAGGTCGAAGGAACGTTTGGCCTGCGCGCGGTCAAGACCAAGTCGACGATCAACGGCACGGTGTTCAACCCGACCGGTCCGGCGCCGATCGCGTTCAAGAACGACTATACCGACTGGCTGCCCAACGCGAGCATCCGTGCTCGCCTGTCGCCGCAATGGCAGCTTCGCCTCGCCGCGACCCAGACCCGGACGCGTCCGAGCTTCAGCCAGCTCAACCCGTCGCTCAATCTCGGCTCGCCGCCGTCCTGCGGCTCGCTTCCGCCGGGCACGGAATGTGTGCGCTTGGCGAACGGCGGCAACCCGTTCCTGCGGCCGCTCGACAGCAACAATTATGATGCCAGCGTGGAATATTATTTCTCGCGCACCGGCTTCGCATCGGTGGCAGCCTTCTATCGCGACATGAAGGGCTTCATCGCCAATCGTGCCTTCACCTTCCCCGAGCCCGACGCCGCAACCGGGGCGCCTCTGCGGGTGACGGGCCCCGTCAATACCAACCAAGCGACGATCAAGGGGTTCGAGGCGCAAGTCCGCACCTTCCTTGATTTCGGCGGCCTCCCGGCCTGGGCCAAGGGCCTCGGCGTCGAGGCGAACGTGACCTACCTCGACGCCAAGGCCGACTTCCTGCTGTTCCAGACCGCGGGGCGGCTGAATTCGGGCACCACGATCCGCGACCGGATCGCGGACGTCAGCAAGTGGACCTACAACCTCGTCGGCATGTACGAAGCGGGCGGGCTGACCGCGCGCCTCGCCTACAACAAGCGGACTGGTTATCCGGAAGGCCCGCTGGTGGAAGATTGCGAGACGTGCCCGGTCTATACCCGGCAAGGGCGCGGGCGGGGCAGCTCGCGGCTCGACTGGTCGAGCAGCTATGCCTTCAACGACAAGCTGACCTTCTTCTTCGACTGGACCAACATCCTCGCCAACCCGTTCAAGTCGGACATCGTGCGGGTGAATTACAGTGCCCGCGACAATGGGCAGGCGACCGGCGGCGAGGTGTTCCCGCTGGTTGTGCGCTACGAGGAAAGCGTGCTGTCGAGCGGGATCCGCTTCCGCTTCTAGGCTGACAGTGGTGCCCGGCGGGAAGGCCCGCCGGGCACCACTTCATCGGGCGCGCAGGCTCGGCGCGATGGCCGGGGCGTTCTTCTCCCAGCCGAACGGGGCGATGTACAGAAAGCGCTTGTTGTCCGCCTTGCGGCAGCCCGACGTGGCCGCCCAGCCGTGGAAGCTGATAAAGGTCCCGCCGTTGGCCCGGAACACCGACTGGTGGCCGGGACCGGACAGGCAGCCTTCCTTGCCGGGCCGGGCATAGCTGTTGAGGATAGGCGCGGGGCCAGCATCCTTGCAGGGGCCGAGCGGGCCCGAGCAGCGCGCCCAGTTCATCGCATAGGGCGACAGGCGCTGGTTGTCGTTCCAGCCGTAATAGCCGCCCGAATAGAGCATGGCATAACCGTCTGGCACGCGGAGCATGGTCGGCGCTTCGATCACCTTCTGCTCCCACGTATCCTCGTCAGTGAGACCAATGTCCTTGGCGGCGCCGGCGAGCTTGCGCCCGTCGGGCGTGAGTTCGGCGCCCCACAGACGGCTGCGCTTGCCGATGCGGTTTCCGTCGGCTTTCCAGTAGAGATAAAGCTTGCCGTCCTTGTCGCGGAACGGGCTGGCGTCGATCGAACCGCCGAGATCGAACTGGCAGACCATCGGTTCGGCAGAACGGTCGACAAAGGGCCCGCGGGGTGAATCGCTGGTGGCGACGCCGACGCATTGCTTGTCCTGTGCGCGGTGATTGGCAGTGTAGTAGAGAAGGTATTCGGCGCCGACCTTCATCACTTCCGGCGCCCAGGTGAAGCCGGGCTTCACCCACGGTGCGAGTGTCGGCATGCCGTCGACCTTCTTGCCCGACGCGTCCCGCACGTAACTCCAGCTGATGAGGTCGCGGCTGACCGCCATGGGCAGGTTTTCGCCGTCGTTGGTGGCATAAGCGATGAAGCTGCCATTGCCCTCGGCCATGACAAAGGCGTCGGGGAAGTTCTCGCGGAACACCGGCTCCATGATCGGCTGCTGCTGCGCCGATGCGGCAGTGCTCATCAGGATGGACGCCAGTAGAGCAAGTCGACGCAACGCTTTTTCCTTCCGTTCGGGTCCTTACTGGACCAGCTCTACCTTCTCGCCGCTGAACCGCAGGCCAACGGTCAACAAGGCACGGAACACGTTATAACCGCCGGTGCCGGGATGAAAGGCGTGGAAGAACAATCGCGGTTTACCGTCCGCTCCGACCGAGACCGACGCGTGTCCCGGCGCCGACCAGTCGGGATGCGAGCGGAGCAGCGGTTCGGTGGCCTTGCGGTAGGGTCCGGTGAGGCTGTCGGCGACGGCATAGCCGATGCCATAGCTTGGCGAGGTGAAGTCGTTGCCGGCGTAGAACAGGAAGTAACGGCCGTCCTGGCGAGTGAGATAGGGGCCTTCGATGAGGTGGCCTTCCCAATCGAGGTCGTTGGCGAGAAGCAGGGTCGGCTCACCGACAAGGCTGCGGCCGTCAGCCGCGATCGGCTGAGCAAAGATCGGCGTTGCCATGTTCTCGATGACGTGGGCCGCGATGCCGCTTTCCTCCAGCGCCGCCTTGACCCTGCGCCAATTGGCTAGCGCCGCTCGGATTAGCGGCTGCATGAGGAAAAAGCGTTCCATCGGGCGGCGGGTGTTGGCGAACGGCTGCACCGCGGCGCAGAAGGCGGCGGTGCGGCGGTCGCCTTCGTTGTCGAACAGGCGGGGGATCAGGTCGAGGTTTTCGCGCAGCAAGGCGGCAAGCGGGCGCGGCCAGTGGCTGTTGCTGTCTTTTTTCCACAGTAGCCACGGCGTGCCGTCGGCATCGACATGGACATGGCTGTCGATCACGGTGCCGGTGAGGAGCGGCTCGCCATTGTCGGTCCACGGGCCGGCGGAATGCGGGGCGCGGGCAAGGCCGATAGCGAGGGTGCGATCAAGGCCGCGGGCGGTGTAGCTTAGCCAATATTCCTCGCCGACGCGGGCGATTTCGGGTGCCCAGAAGTCGCCGTGCTTGAGCCCGGCGGCAGTCCAAGCGGGCGTGTGGCCTTCCTCGAACACGAAGCCCTTGGGCGCCCAGGATTCGAGGTCGGCGGAATGGAGGATGGGAAAGGCGTCGGGCGCGTCGTTGGAGGTCGCCACCAGCCACCAGCCATCGTCGCAGCGGAGCACGGCGGGATCGCCATAACCCGACAGGATGCGAGGGTGGAGGTTGCCGGTGATCAGCGGACGCCAGGGCGGCGCGGGATAGTCCTCGCACGGTTCGGTGTGATGCGGGCGGCGCGTGCCGAAGTCGGCGTGGAGCGCCTCGTACATCGCCGCGAAGGCTTCGGGTTCGGGGCCGTCAACGGTGTAGCGCCTGACCCCGCTGCCATCGGAGGGTGAGACGTCGAGGTCGAAGCCGTCACCTTGCTCCGTTGTTTCAACGGCGAAGGTCAGGAGCATATTCTGCTTATCTTCCACGTCGTCCACTTCCTGCGATTGCATGCAGTCAGGTAACGGCTTCGACCCTGACCAGTGATGACCTACTAGGCAAGGGGCTCTCCTTGGTTAGGCTGCAACGTCATGAAAGCGATCCTGCCCGGCCTCGCCCTGCTGCTATTGTCCGCCTGCGCGACGGTTCCGGCAACCACCTACGTCAATCCTGTGATCGACGCCGACTTCCCCGATCCGGCGATTGTGCGCGCCGGAGACGGTCACTTCTACGTGTATGCGACGCAGGGCGGCGATCCGATGCGCAACATTCAGGCGGCCCGGTCGCAGGATCTGGTGCGATGGGAACAGCTGGCGGACGTGCTGCCGGTCAAGCCCAAGTGGGCGAGCCGGACGCAGGACTTCTGGGCGCCCGATGTCATCCGGCGCGGTGACAGGTGGCTGCTCTATTATTCGGCCAAGCCCGATGCGGCGTTGAGCGACGAAAAGCGCGGGCTGTGCCTTGCGGTCGGCACCTCGAGCCGGCCGGAGGGACCGTTCACCGACAAGGGTGAGCCGCTTCAATGCGGAGAGGGGTTCGTCAACATCGATCCGTTCGCGTTCGACGATCCGGCCACGGGGAAGAAGCTGCTGTATTGGGGCTCAGGCTTCGGGCCGATCAAGGTGCAGGAGCTGAGCCCTGATGGGCTGAACTTTTCGCCGGGGAGCAGGCCGGTCGACCTGCTGCCGGTCGTCAGAACCGAAGACGCGCGTGAGTATCGCCGGCTGGTGGAAGGCGCTTGGGTGACGCTTCGTGGCGGCTGGTACTACCTGTTCTTCTCGGGCGACAATTGCTGTGGGCCCAAGGCGCATTATGCGACCATGGTGGCGCGTAGCCGCTCCGCGACGGGGCCGTTCGAGGTGCGCGAGCGGCCGCTGTATCTCGTGCTCGAAGCCAACGAGCGGTGGGTCGCGCCGGGGCACAACAGCGTGGTGCGCGACGATGCGGGAGCCGACTGGATCCTGTATCACGGCGTCGATGTGCGGCGGCCAAGAACCAAGCCCACGGATGATGTGAATACGCGGCGCGTGATGCTGCTGGATCGGCTCGAGTGGGTCGACGGCTGGCCCCGGATCAAGGGGCTAAGCCCGACCAGCACGCCGCAGGCAGGGCCGTTGGTGCGGCGTTAGACGGTGATGGCTCCGACTTGCTCCCGCTTGCTGACCAGCAGGGAGTCGGCAACGAGACGTAGGGGTTCGACGTCCACCAGGCTTTCGCGGCGATCGATCAGGTCGGCGAAGGTGGCGTAAAGGTCAGGATATTCCCCGACGCTGCTCGCCGCCACCTCGTCGCCGTTGAGCTGGAGCCGGGCGCCGCCGTCGAGGAGCTTAAGCTGCGCGCCGTCGGCGGTCTCGATCAGAATCGTCCATTCCTCGCCGTCGGTCTTGCGCCAGTCGAGGCTGGCGCTGAGCTGGCCGTCGCTTGCGGGGGAGGTGAAGGCGAGTTCGGCGGCGATGGGTGTGTGTGCGTTCGCCGGAAAGAACAAAGTCCCTTCGCGCACGAACAAGGGCGCAGGGAGGATGGCGGTGGCGACCGAGAAGGCGTTGATGCCGGGGTCGAACACACCAAAGCCGCCGGCGTCGAACACCCATTGCTGGCCGGGATGCCATTTGTGAACGTCCTCGTGCCAGGTGATGCGCATGGAGCGGAGGCGCTGGCCGGCGAGCAGCTTCTTCGCCGCCGCGACGCCGCCGTTATGCTGCGCGTGCCAGGTGGTGAAGAGGGTGGTGCCCTTGGCCGCGGCGAGGCGGCGCAGTTCCTCGACTTCGCCCAGCGTTGCGCAGGGCGGCTTTTCGAGCAGCAGGTGAAGTCCGTGCTCGATGCACAGTCGCGCGATGTCGAAGCGGGGACCGGGCGGTGTGGTGATCGCCGCCGCTTCGAGGTCGGACACGGCGGCGAGGAGGTCCTCGGCCGAGGTGAAGTTGGGTGCCGGACCCTTGCCCTGCCGGCTGACGCTGCCCGCAAGTGCGAAGCGCGGATTGTTGTGGATGGCCGGGACGTGCTGATCTTCGGCAATCTTGCCGAAGCCGATGATGGCGGTGCGGATCGGCTTCATGCGCGGGCGGCCTCGACATAAGCCTTAGAGCGGGCGTGCACTTCGTCAGGGCTGCGGCCCGGCGTGTAGACGCCCGAGCCGAGGCCGAAGCCGTTGGCCCCAGCGTCCCGCCACTTGCCCATGTCCTCCGGCTGGACCCCGCCGACGACGAGGACCGGGACCTGCTTCGGCAGCACCGCGCGCTGCGCCTTGAGAATGGCGGGAGTGGCGCCTTCCGCCGGGAACAGCTTCAGCGCCTGGGCGCCCGCGTCGAGCGCGGTAAAGGCTTCGGACGGCGTGAAGTAGCCCGGCGCGGCAACCATGTCGGCCTGGACGGCGGCGGCGATCACCTGGGCGTTGGTGTTGGGCGCGACGATGAGGCGGCCGCCGGCATCCTTGACCCGCGCGACGCTCAAGGTGTCGAGCACGGTTCCGGCGCCGACAAGGGCGCGGTCGCCCACTGCCTGCGCCAGCCGGTCGATGCTTTCGAACGGGTGGGGGCTGTTGAGCGGCACTTCGATGATGTGAATTCCGGCAGACAGGATCGCTTCGCCGATGGCGACCACTTCGTCCGGCGTTACGCCGCGGATGATGGCGACCAGCGGGCACTCGCCAAGGTAGCGGGTGAAGTCGGCTTCGGCGGTCATGATAAGCGCTCCACGATGGCGTTGGTGCCGGCAAGAAAGGCTTCTTCGCCATCGACCTGGCGATTGGGTCGGCCGGCCTGGGTCAAGGCCGCCGCAAAGAGCTGCGTCAGGGCCCCGCGCCCCATCACGATCACCTCGCCCTGGGGCATGCCGCTGAGGCCAGTGCGGACGTCCGCGCCGATGAGGAGCCCGCTGACGAAGCTCGGCACATCCTCCTCGGCAAGGCTGCCGAGCAGGACACGGGCGCGGACGGTGAACAGGTCGGCGGTCACCGCGCGGCCTTCGAGCCCGCGGGCGACCCCTTCAGCGAAGATCGTGCCGGGGTGCGCGGGCTTGTCGAGCCAGGCCTTGAGCAGGCTTTGTGCTTTCAGGATGGAGAACATCTCGCCCGTCATCACCGTGCGGAACCAGACCAGCCGTCCGCCTTGCATCAGTGCCCATTTGTTATGGGTGCCCGGGTGACAAATGAGGCCGTCGGGCGGGCACAGGCCGGCATCGACCGCGCCGAAGAATTGCGTCTCCTCGCCGCGCATGACGTCCCCGCGCAGGCCGTCGACGAAGGACGCGCCGGGAACGATGAAGGCGCGTTCGCCAGGCACTTCGATCAGCGAGGCGGCGAGGGTGGCGAGATCGAGCGGGCAGGGGAGGTAGGGCGCATCGACCCACCCGCCGCGCGCGCCGACCATGCCGGCGAGCAGCAGCGGCAGGTCGCCGAGCCGCTCCCGGATCGATTGCACCGCTGCCGGGAAGCCGCCGGGCGGCACGCTGGTGAAGCCGAGGTCGTCGGCAAACTCCTGCGCGACCGCGCCGCCGCGCACCGCCCAGGCCCGCCGGTTGGTGGTGCCCCAGTCGACTGCGATATATCCGTCCGTCCACATGTCCGCGCTCATGCCAAGAAAAGCGATAAAGAGCGACATGGGTCCTACCCAAGTGCGTTCACCGCGTTATTTTGGGCGCCGCGATGGACATCACCTGCATAGCCGACGTGAAAGCCTTGCTGGGCGAAGGGCCGCATTGGGATGCGGAGCGCCAGCAGCTCACCTTTGTCGACATCAAGGGGCGCAGGGCGTTCCGCTGGCGCGGCAAGGACGAGGCACAGACCTTGTCCGGCGGGATCAGCTGGAGCCCGAGCCATTCCGAGCTGACGGAGGTCAGCACGCCATACCGGATCGGCAGCCTGATCCCGCGGGCCAGCGGCGGCTATATCGCCGGGACCGAGCATGGGATCGCGCATGTCGATTTCGACCTCGAGCGGTTCGAACTGCTGTTCGACCCCGAAGAGGACCGCGAAAGCAATCGTTTCAACGATGCCAAGGTTGATCGCAGCGGACGCTTGTTCGCGGGAACGATGGACGATGAGGAGCGGGAAGCGACCGGCGCCTTTTACCGGATCGACAAGAAGCTCGCCTGCACCCGCGTCGATGACGGCTTCCGGGTCACCAACGGCCCGGCGTTCAGTCCTGACGGCAAGACCATGTACGCCAACGACAGCGGGCGGCGGATCACGTACCGCTACGATCTGGCGCCTGACGGGACGCCGCTGAACAAGCTGGAGCTGGCCCGGTACGAAGACGGCGAAGGCTATCCAGACGGGATGACGGTGGACGCCGAAGGGTGCTTGTGGATCGCCTTCTGGGATGGCTGGTGCCTGCGCCGGCTGAGCCCACGCGGCGAGCGGCTGGCCGAGCTCCGCGTCCCGGTGCAGCGACCAACGTCCTGCGCGTTCGGCGGGCCCTCGCTCGACCGTCTTTTCATCACAAGCGCTCGCATTGGGCTCGACGAGAATGACCTTGTCTCGCAACCTTTGGCCGGCGGGCTGTTTATGACGGTAGCCGGCGTGACGGGCATCGCGGAGCAGCCATTCGCCGGCTGAGCCCTTTACAACCGCTTCATCGACCTGCCGTTTTGCCAGGAGGCAACAATCGCCAATTTCATGTTCGCCACGGGGATCGAGAACAGCATCCCCACCATCAACGGGGGCAAGACCCGCGTCGATCAGATGGAGGCGTCAGACCATTACCGCCGCTGGCGCGAGGATTTCGACTGCGTCCAGAATATCGGGATCGAATATCTCCGCTTCGGCCCGCCGCTGCACAAGACCTTCCTCGGCCCGGGCAAATATGACTGGGAGTTCGCGGACCTCACGCTGAACGACCTGAAGCGGCGCGAGATCACCCCGATCGTCGACCTTTGCCACTTTGGCGTGCCGGACTGGATCGGCAATTTCCAGAACCCGGATTTCGCGCAACAATTCGCCAATTACGCCGCCGATTTCGCCGAGCGTTATCCGTGGATCCAGCTCTACACGCCGGTGAATGAGATGTTCATCTGCGCCGCCTTCAGCGCCAAATACGGCTGGTGGAACGAGCAAGGGCGAACCGACCTCACCTTCGTCACCGCGATCAAGCACATCGTGAAGGCGAATGTGCTGGCGATGGTGGAGATCTTGAAGCGGCGGCCGGACGCCATCTTCATTCAATCGGAATCATCCGAATATTTCCACGCCGACAGCCCTGCTGCGATCGGCCCGGCCGAGGTGCTGAACAGCCGCCGTTTCCTGACGCTCGACCTCAACTACGGGCGGCGGGTCGACAGCGAGATGTACGAATATCTGATGGATAACGGCATGACCCGGGAGGAATATCACTTCTTCCTCGGCAACCGCGTCAAGCAGCACTGCATTCTCGGCAACGACTACTACAAGACCAACGAGCACCGCGTGCACGCCGACGGCCGCACCGAGGCGGCAGGCGAAACGTTCGGTTATTGCGAGATCACGCGGCAATATCACAATCGCTACCGCCTGCCGATCATGCATACCGAGACCAACATGCGTGAAGGGCCGACCGGCCAGGAAGCGGTGCAGTGGCTGTGGAAGGAATGGGCCAACGTGCTGCGGCTGCGCAACGTGGGTATCCCGACTGTCGGCTTCACCTGGTACAGCCTGACCGATCAGGTCGACTGGGACACTGCACTGCGCGAAAAGAACGGCAACGTGAACCCGCTCGGGCTCTATGATCTCAATCGCAACATCCGCAATGTGGGCAAGGCCTATAAGCAGCTGATCAAGGATTGGCGCGACGTGCTGCCGGCCTCGTCGGTGTGCCTTGCGGTGCCGATCAAACCCATCGGGCAGGATACCTGGCCGCCGCCCGTGTCGCCCAACGCCGTGGTCCCTAATGCGGCCGAGGCCAAGGGCTTCGGGATCACCGACATCCATCCCGGAACGGAGGCCGCGTAATGGCGCTCGGCGAGCTCAAGATCGGGCGGATCGAAACCTTTCTCGTGCCGCCGCGCTGGCTGTTCGTGCGGGTCGAGACCGTGGATGGCGCGCATGGCTGGGGCGAAGCGAGCCTCGAGGGCCATGCCGAAGCGGTGAACGGCGCCTTTGAAGCCATCCGCGATCGCTTCATCGGGCATGACGCCGCGCGCATCGAGGATATCTGGCAGATCGCCTACCGCGGCGGATTCTACCGCGGCGGCGCGGTGCTGATGAGCGCATTGTCGGGGCTCGATCAGGCGCTGTGGGACTTGAAGGGCAAGGCGCTCGGCGTGCCTGCGTGGGAGCTGATGGGCGGCCGGGTGCGCGACCGCGTCCGCGCTTATGCCTGGATTGGCGGCGACAAGCCGCATGAGATCGACGACGCGGCGGCCGCCCGCAAGGCGCAGGGCTTCAGCGCGGTCAAGATGAATGCCACCGCCGATCTCGACTGGATCGGCACGCCCAAGCTGTTCGACGAGGTGATCCGCCGGGTCGAGGCGGCACAGGCGCAGGGCATGGACGTCGGGCTCGACTTCCACGGGCGGGTGCATCGGCCGATGGCAAAGCAGCTGGCGAAGGTGCTGGAGCCCTTGGGGCTGCTGTTCATCGAAGAACCGTTGCTGAGCGAGAACCCGGAAGGGCTGGCTGACATCGCCGGACTGGTCTCGACACCCATCGCGCTTGGCGAACGGCTTTATTCACGCTGGGACTTCAAGCCGTTTTTCGAGCGTGGCGCGGTGGACATCATCCAGCCCGATCTCAGCCATGCTGGAGGCATCAGCGAATGCCGCCGGATCGCGGCCATGGCCGAGGCCTATGACGTCGCGGTGGCGCCGCATTGTCCCTTGGGGCCGCTGGCGCTGGCCGCTTGTCTTCAGCTCGCCGCCAATGCGCCCAATGTCGCGATCCAGGAAATGAGCCTCGGCATCCATTACAACGTCGGGCACGACCTGCTGGAGTTCATCACCGATCCCGAGGTGCTGAGCCCGGTTGACGGCTATCTGCCGATCCCGACCAAGCCGGGTCTGGGTGTCACCATCGACGAAGACAAGGTGCGCGCCGTGGCCAAGGATGGCCACCGGTGGCGCAATCCGATCTGGCGCCACCGCGACGGCAGCTTCGCGGAGTGGTGATTGCGTGTCCCGGCAAGAGCCGGGACAATCGTCCGGTCAGGCGGCCTTGCGGCGCGCCTTGGGAGCTTGTTCGAAGGGCACGTCGTCGAGCTGCGCGGCGAGGGCCGCGATCTCGGCGTCCGCCGCGACCAGCGCGTGATACTTGGCGTCGGCTTCCTGCTCGGCCGCGGTCAATTCGCGCCAGTAGGTGATCGACAGGCGCCGCCCGAAGACGTCGTCGCCGCGCATCTTCAGCTCGGGCTCCGCCGTTTCCGGCAGGCTTTCGCGAATGGCGGTGAGCGTGGTAATCAGGCGATCGAGCGAGGTATAGTCGCTGACTTCGATATAGTCTTTGACGCGTGTACGCATGGGTCGCATCCCTCCCCGGAACGGGGCCTATTTCTGCCTGCGCCTTCAGCAGTGCAAGCGAGAAAGCCGCTTTTATCCCCAGATCAGTTGCGATGCCGTGAACAAATGGCCAAGAAGCCGTTCATGTTGCACGCCGAACACATGTCGCTGACGCTCCGTGCCGGCGCGCTGGAATTGTTGCTTAGACCATCGCTGGGTGGAGCGATCGAAGGGCTGCACTGGATAGATGGGGAGCGCCGTGTGCCGCTGCTGCGCGAAAGCCGCGAAGGCGCGGACAGCGTGCTCGACATGGCGAGCTTTCCTTTAGTCCCGTACGTCAATCGCATCCGCGACGGACGATTTACGTTTCGCGGACAAGAAGCAGTGCTGGAGCCCAACATGGCCGGCGACATCTCGCCGCTGCACGGGCAGGGCTGGCTGGGCGCTTGGCGCATTGAAAGTAGCGACGAGCAGTGGGCGGTGCTGCGGTTCGAGCATGCGGCGGGCGAGTGGCCGTGGGCTTATGAAGCGCGGCAAGTCTTTGCGCTCGACGATGGCGGCCTCAAGCTATCGCTGGAATGCCGGAACCTCAGTGACAGCCCGATGCCGTGCGGGCTCGGGCAGCATCCTTATTTTCCATGTGGCCCCGAAACCCGCCTCGACACTGATGTCCGCACCGTCTTCGAGATCGACGAGCATGTGCTGCCGACGGCCGAGGTGCCGGCGACCGGGCGCTACGATCTTCGCGACCGACTGGTGTGCGGGCAGGGGCTGGACCACGGCTTTAGCGGATGGGGCGGTGAAGCGACCTTGAGCGATCCCGCGTGGCCGGCGCCGCTGCGGCTGTCGAGTAGCCAAGCGCGCTTCTTCCAGCTTTATTCGCCGGAGAGCGGCGGCATCTTCGTGGCCGAACCGGTGACCCACGCCAACGCCGCGCTGAACGAGCCCGAGGCGCGCTGGTCGGAGCTCGGGATGCAGGTGCTGGAACCGGGCGAGACGATGCGGCTCGACATGCGGCTTGAGCTTGCCGGATTGACCGCGTGAGCCTGAGCCTGATTGCCGCCGGAACACTCGGTAGCTTCCTTGCTGGTCAGGCCACCACCCTCGGCGCACTGCCAGTGTTCTTCATGCGCTCGATCAGCAAGCGGACGGAGAACGCCTTTCTTGGCTTCGCCGCGGGGATCATGCTGGCGGCGAGCTTCTTCTCGCTGATCATTCCCGGCCTCCATGCGGCGGGCGATCTGCATGGTGGCAGCAAGACGATCGCGGCCCTCATCGTCGGCTCGGCAATCTTGCTGGGCGCCGGAACATTGCATTTCCTCAACCGCATCGCGCCGCACGAGCATTTCATTTCGGGGCCCATGAGCGGTGCCGAGAAGAGCAAGCTGGCGCGTATCTGGCTGTTCGTGATCGCCATCTCGTTGCACAATTTTCCCGAAGGACTGGCGGTCGGCGTCAGCTTCGGCAGTCCGGACCCCGCCGCCGGCTATGCGACCGCATTCGGCATCGGGCTGCAAAACGTGCCGGAAGGGCTGGCCGTGGCGCTGAGCCTGGCGGCGGTCGGCTATGGGCGGCTGTTCTCGTTCGTGGTGGCGGTCCTGACCGGATTGATCGAGCCGGTCGGTGGGTTCCTCGGCATCTCGGCAATCTCGCTGTCCAGTGAGCTGTTGCCGTGGGGGCTGGGCTTTGCCGGCGGCGCCATGATCTGGGTGGTGTCGAGCGAGATCATTCCCGAAACCCACCGCGACCATCAGGAAGGCACCGCGACCTTTGCGCTGATGGTGGGACTTGCGGTGATGATGAGCCTCGACTGGATCTTCGGTTAACGGAGCAGTCGGACCTACTGAGCTATTCGGTCCCCGATGCAGCGTTCCACCCTTAGCCGCCGTGACCGCGCCGGTGCCATCGTGCTGGTGGTGCTGGTTCACGCCGGGGTTTTTGCCGGGCTGCTGACGCTGGGGCCGTCGACCGCGGTGCGCGAAGTGCTGCAGGACCCGCTTGAGATCTTCGACGTGACGCTGCCAAAGCCGCCGCCACCGCCTCCGCCGCCGCCGGTGATGGTCGAAAGCCGGGCCGCGCCGAAGGAGGAGGGCGCCGCTGCGCCGCCCGCCCGTAAGGCGGAGGCGACGCCGGTGAAGCGGGTCGAGCCTGTCGTAAAGCTTCGGCCGCAACCGCCCATGGTTTCTGCGCAGACGCCCGGCGCAGGGAGCGCGCCGAACACGGGAGCGGCGCCAGTCGATGGACCGGGGAGCGGGGCTGGAGGTCAAGGAAGCGGCACCGGATCGGGCGGCAGCGGCTCGGGTCCGGGCGGCGGCGGCGACGGCGGCGAGGGACAAGGGCCCTCGGTCATCCCGAGCACCACGCTTAACGGGCGTAGCTATCCACGCCAGGTTCTTCGTGTCTGGCCGCGCGGCGGGCGGGTGTATGTAGCAGTCCGGGTCCAGCTTGACGGACGAGCCACTGATTGCATGGTCAATCGTTCCAGCGGCAATCCGATCGTCGATCAATGGACCTGCCGGCTGGTCGAGGAACGCGTGCGGTTCCGGCCGGCGGTGGACGGTGAAGGACGACCTTATGTGCGCTGGTATGGCTACATGCAGGCGCCGGTGAACTTCTAGTCGCGCACTTCCACCGGATCGACCCAGCGGTCTTCACCGGGGCGATGGTTCCAGGTGAACTCACCATAAGTCCAGCCCTCCACCGGCCGCCCGGCCCGGTCGCGTGCCGGATCGTAGCGAAGGCGGCGGCGGGCTGAGGCGCAGGTCGCCTGGTCGAGGACGGCGATACCGCTCGACCGCTGGATGCGGCAATCCATGACGGTGCCGCTGCGGCCGATCAGCAGGCGGAAGCGGACAAACCGGGTGCGGCCAAGGTCAAGGCCGCGGGGAACGTCGGCCTGGAGGATGTCGCCATAGGCATATTCGGGCTCTCGAGCGACGCCGCCTGCACCGCCGCCGCCGGTGCCATTGCCGAAGCGCCCGGCGCCAAGCCCTTCACCCTCGCCGCCGCGCCCGGTGCCGGGGCCGTCAACGGGCGCTGCGCCGGGGTTGGGCGCGGTGCCGGTGCCCGCGATCGGCGCGGCGGGAAGCGGCGGCGGAACCGGAAGCTGCACCACCGGGGGCGGAGCGACCACCGGAGTTGGCGTGTTCTTGAGCGCCGGCGGAGCGGCTGCGCCCTCCGGGTCAGCGGCGCGCTCGGTGGGCTTGGGCGCCGGTTCGGGAAGCATCGGGGTAGCCGGCGGCTCGGCCGGGGGATCGTCGGGGATGTCGAGCAGGACCAACGGTTCCGCAAGCTCGGCCGGGGTCGGCGTGACGCCAAGGCCGGTAAGCAGCGCATAGCCAAGACCGACGTGGATCAAGGCGGCAAGGACGATCGAACGGGCCCGGTCGGCCGGTGTGGCGAGCTCGCGGCGCATGACGGCAAGCCTCCTAGGCCGGTAAGGCTGAACCCTGACTTGCTTGCCCGCGATGCCCGGGCGCCCCTTCGCCGAACAATTCGATGATCCGGTCGCCGGCGCGCAGCGTGCACGCGCCGGGGTCCTCGAAGCTGACCGCTTCATCCCCGCGCAGGATACGCAGGCCAAGGCCGGTGGTGATCGCGGCGAGCGGCTGGCCGATCTCTTCGGATGTGACCCGCCGCTCGCGCAATTGCACCCGCCCGTGGGCGGAAGCGAGATCGGCGAGATAGTCGGACACACCCGACCCCTGCGCCGAGCCTGCCATCAGCAGCCCGGCGAAGCTGACCGGATTGATCACGGTCGTCGCCCCTGCGGCACGGGCCGGAAGCTCGTTATCGCTGGCCCGAACCGACACGGTGATCGCGAGGTCGGGCGCCAGGTGCCGGGCGGTGAGGCAGACGAGGATGGAGGTATCGTCGCGGCCGGCGGTGACGAGGAGGGCGCGGGCGCGTTCGACATGCACGGCCTGAAGCGTCGCGTCGCGGGTGGCATCGCCTTGCAGGACCATGCAGCCGTAGGCATGCGCCTGGGCGAGCGCTTCTTCGTCGCAGTCGATCACCACCAGGCTGGACGGCTCGGACCCGCGGGCGACAAGCTCGGCCACCGCTTCCGACCCGCTGCTGCCGAAGCCGGCGACGATGATGTGATCGCTGAGGCCCTTCTGGAGTTGGCGCATCAGATATCTGTCCCACAAGCGTTTGATGAAGAAGGAATAAGCGGTTCCGGCGAGGATCAGCAGGAAGAAGATGCGGATCGGCGTCACGATCAGCGCATCGAACAGCCGCGCCCGCTCGGTGATCGGAACGATGTCGCCGTAGCCGGTCGTGGTCGCGCTGATCATGGTGAAATAAAGAATGTCGGCGAAGCTGATCGAGTTGTCGTAATTGTCCTTGAGACTGTCGCGTTCGATCCAGTGAAAGCCGATGATGAGCGCCAGCAACGCCGCCATGATGGCGATGCGAAAGCCGAGCTGCGCCAGAACCGAATAACGCGAGCGGCGGCGGAGCTGGAGATGGCTTGCCGCCCACGGCACCTGGCGATTGGTCAGCACCCGCGGCGAGGGCGTGAGCAGACGGCCGGGGACAGGCTTCGGACGAGTCATTCAAGAGCGCAACGAGGGAAGGTCGTTACGGCTCCCTAAGATCGCTCATAGCGCTCACGCGTCCAGCTCTTCGCCACTGACCGCCGCCGCCCGGCTCTGGATGAAGGCGAAGCGGTGTTCGGGGTTCTTGCCCATCAGGCGGTCGACAAGGTCTTTGACGGGCTGGCGATCCTCATACTGGCTGGGCAGCGTGACCTTGAGGAGCGAGCGGGTGGCGGGATCCATCGTCGTCTCCTTGAGCTGATTGGGGTTCATTTCCCCCAAGCCCTTGAAGCGGCTGACCTCGACCTTCTTGCCCTTGAACTCGGCACGCTCGAGCTCGGCGCGGTGGGCGTCATCGCGGGCGTAGAGGGTCTTGGTGCCGGCGGTCAGGCGGTAGAGCGGCGGCTGCGCCAGGAAGAGGTGCCCGCGGCGGACCAGCTCGGGCATTTCCTGGAAGAAGAAGGTCATCAACAGGGTCGCGATGTGGGCGCCGTCGACGTCCGCGTCGGTCATGATGATGACCTTTTCGTAACGCAGCGCGGCTTCGTCGAACCGGTCCCGCGTGCCGCAGCCGAGCGCCAGCTGGAGGTCGGCGACTTCCTGGTTGGCGCGAATCTTGTCCGCTGTGGCCGAGGCGACGTTGAGGATTTTGCCGCGAATGGGGAGGACCGCCTGCGTTTTGCGGTTGCGGGCTTGTTTGGCCGAACCGCCGGCGCTGTCGCCTTCGACGATGAAGAGTTCGGTGCCGGCGGGCTCATCGGACGAGCAGTCGGTGAGCTTGCCGGGCAGGCGCAGCTTGCGGGCGGAGGTGGCGGTCTTGCGCTTCACCTCGCGCTCGGCGCGGCGCTTGAGGCGCTCTTCCATCCGCTCGACGATCGAGCCCAGCAGCGCGCGGCCGCGGTCCATGTTGTCGGTCAGGAAATGGTCGACATGATCGCGCATGGCGGCTTCGACGAAGCGGGCGGCCTCGAGCGAGGTCAGGCGGTCCTTGGTTTGGCTCTGGAAGTGCGGGTTGCGGATGAAGACCGAGAGGTAGCATTCGCAGGCCATCATCACGTCGTCGGCGGTGATGTCCTTGGCCCGCTTGTTTCCGACCAGGTCGCCGAATGCGCGGATGCCCTTGGTCAGCGCGGCGCGCAGACCCGCTTCGTGGGTGCCGCCGTCGGGGGTGGGGATGGTGTTGCAATAATAAGAGGTGAAGCCGTCGCTCCACAGCGGCCAGGCGACCGCCCATTCGCACCGGCCTTGCCCATCGGGGAAGTCGGCGGCGCCTGCGAAAGGCTGAGCCGTGACACACTCGCGGCCCTCGAGCTGTGCGGCGAGCGCATCGCCGAGGCCGTTGGCGAATTGCAGCACAGCGCTTTCGGGCACCTTGTCGCTGGCGAGCGAAGGGTCGCATTTCCAGCGGATCTCGACCCCGGCGAAGAGATAGGCCTTGGAGCGAGCGAGGCGGAACAGCCGCTCGGGGTCGAACGCCAACTCGCCGAAGATCTCGGGATCGGGGTGGAAGGCGACGGTGGTGCCGCGGCGGTTGGGGGCGGCGCCGACTTCTTCGAGCGGGCCAAGGGCGTTCCCCTTGGCGAAAGTCTGGCGGTAAAGCTTCTTCTCGCGCGCGACCTCGATCACGGTTTCGGTCGACAGCGCATTGACGACGCTGATGCCGACGCCGTGGAGTCCGCCGCTCGTGCTGTAGGCCTTGCCTTCGAACTTGCCGCCCGAGTGGAGCGTGGTGAGGATCACTTCGAGCGCGGACTTGCCGGGATATTTGGGGTGCGGGTCGACCGGAATACCGCGGCCATTGTCGCTGACGGTCAGGCGATTGCCGGGTTCGAGCGTGATTTCGATGCGGCTGGCGTGGCCGGCGACCGCTTCGTCCATGCAATTGTCGATGACTTCGGCGGCGAGGTGGTGAAGCGCGCGCTCGTCGGTGCCGCCGATGTACATGCCGGGGCGGCGGCGAACGGGCTCAAGCCCCTCGAGCACCTCGATCGCAGAGGCGTCATAGTCGGATGACGGTGGTAACGGCGCCCCCCCGGGCCCAAACAGGTCGGTCATGGTGAGGCGAGTGTAGGGGAGTGGCGGCGCGAAGGGAACAGGGGGCGAACGGGCGGCCGGACGCCACGGACTGCAATCTTCCCGGGTTTGTCTTCAGCGATCAGTAAGCGTCTTCCCCTAGCCTGCGACGATGTCACGCCGCACCAATTGCACTGTTCGCTATCGAGGGCCTTGGCGCGAACCGCGCTGGTGGAACGGGTTCGAGCGTCGTTTTGCGATCGTGACCTTTGGCGGCATCGGCCTCACCGCGACCGCCGTCGCGGGTCGCGCGCTGCACACCGGCGCAATTCCGGCGTTGCGGCGGCCGCCGACGGACGAGATCGTCGCTGCCAGCGATTCACCGGTAAGCTTCGGCCTGTGGCTCTTCGCCTGGTGCCTGGTGGCAATCTTCTGCTTCGGGGCTGCCTGGCTCATGTGGTGGGCGCGCAAGGATGAGCCGCGGTACCATCGCCTGCCGCAGAAATATGTGCCCGAACCGCACCGGGTTGCGCCGCAACAAAAAGGGCCCGGCATTGCTGCCGAGCCCTCTTGTTCAGTGATCAATCCAGATGGCGATCAGGCTGCCTGCGGCAGGAAGCCCTGAGCCGACCGGCGGCGGCGGAGCGAGTAGCCGACGGCGCCAAAGCCGAGCAGCATCAGCGCCCAGGTGCCGGGCTCCGGAACCGGAGCGGCAAGCGCGCTGGCCGAGAAGCTGGTGATCTGGTTGCCCTGCGCGGTGAAGGTGAACACGCCCGGGGTCGCATCGTACCCGCTGAAGCGGATGGTGCCGAGACCCGCGAACGACAGCGAACCGCCGGTCAGCGCATTCGGCATCGCGTTGATGTCGAACAGCGAGTTGAGATCAAAGGCAACGGTCTGTCCCGGCACGACCAGGGTCAGGAAGTTGGCAGTCGGCGCGAAGGTGCCGAAGTTCAGGATGTCGGCGATGGTGCCGCAGCCGCCGGCATTGTTCGAGCAGGACAGGCCGGCGAAGCTGCCGGTGCCAGCACCGTAGGCCGTCAGGCTGCCCGCAACACCCGGATTGGCAGCCCCGCCCTGACCGATCACGGCGTCATAGCCGCTTGCCGTGCCGAACGAGCCCGATCCCGACGGAGCGGCATAGCCGCCGATGCTGATCTGGCCCGTCACTTGGGCGGCCTGCGCAGGCGCCGTGGCAGCGAGCGCGGTACAGGCAATCAGAAGCTTGGTTACGGCCTTCATCGGTTTTCCCCTCTTAGCGATTCGGGCTATTAATAACTTGTTAACGGTTGTGAGTCGAACCGGTTATGAAATGACTGTGCCATTCTGAGCCAGTCGAGGGTCCGGGCACATAGAAAAGGGCTCCGGAAGCGGGTGCCTCCGGAGCCCTGTTGTCCAGGCAAAACAGATGCTTAGCGGACCCGCGGCCCGCCATAGGGAAGCGGCGGCGGCGGACGGCGGTCACGGCGCGGAAGCTGCGCCTGATAGGCGACGCCGCAATGCTGGACGCAGTAGGGATACCCCGGATTGGCCTGCTGCCCGCAGAAGTGGAAGTCGGGCTCACCCGGATGGCCGAGCGGCCATTTGCAGATGCGGTCGTTGAGATCGAGCAGGCCGGTCTTGTCGGCCATTTCGGGGGATGGCTTGGCCGGGACCAGGCGCCGCGGCGGGGCGGGCGGGATCGGCGGCTGCTGGTCGCCGGGACCCTGCCGCACGAAACCACCGGGGCCGATCGAGCGATAAACCATGACCGGTTCGCCAGCCTTGCCGGGTGCCGGGGCCGGGGCCGGGGCGGCGGCAGCAGCGGGCGCGGCAGCCGGGGCCGGAGCGAGCTTGAGCTCGTCTTCCGGCATCGGCGCGGCGGCTTCGAGGATGGCGGCGATCGGCGGCTTTTCACGGACCCGCGACGGCGTGGCGCGCTCTGTCGCCGGGGCAGAGGCAGCAGCGGGTGTCGTGGCAGGGGCGGCGGCCGCGGTTTTTTCCTCGCCCGCCTTCACTGGCGAGGGGCGCGAATCGAGACCGAGGCGGTGCGCCTTGCCAATCACCGCATTGCGGCTCACGCCGCCAAGTTCGTCGGCAATGGCACTGGCGGTCTTGCCTTCGGCCCACATGGCCTTCAGCCGATCGATCCGTTCGTCAGTCCAGCTCATTCGTTGGTATCGCTTTGCTTGCTCGGGTTAACCGTTGCCGTTCCAGCCCGCAGCCGATAGGCGCTGAAGGCGTGAACGACCAGCCCTCATCCATTCGCATGAATCCGGGCGAGACACGCCTGACAGGAGTCAATTGGGGCGGGCTCAGGACCCTCTATGTCAAGGAGGTGCGCCGTTTTTTCAAGGTGCAGACCCAGACCATCTGGGCACCGGCGGTCACTACCTTGCTGTTCCTGGTCATCTTCTCCGTCGCGCTGGGCGGTGCGAAGCGGCAGGTGATGGGGGTCCCGTTCCCCACCTTCATCGCGCCCGGCCTCATCATCATGGCCATGATCCAGAACGCGTTTGCCAATTCGAGCTTCTCGCTGCTGGTGGGCAAGATCCAGGGGACGATCGTCGATTACCTGATGCCGCCCTTGTCGACGGGCGAGCTGATC
Organism: Sphingomonas sp. LHG3443-2; assembly: GCF_049896405.1. Classification (NCBI taxonomy): domain Bacteria; kingdom Pseudomonadati; phylum Pseudomonadota; class Alphaproteobacteria; order Sphingomonadales; family Sphingomonadaceae; genus Sphingomonas; species Sphingomonas sp. LHG3443-2. Next base: position 2,644,776 of record NZ_JAFCUG010000001.1, on the reverse strand, counting down.
GCGGGTCTTGTAGGAGCGTCGGTGACCCGGGCGGTGCTGGTCGGCTGCGCGGTGTGGCTGGCGATGGCGCTGTGGCCGGGCGTCGACGTCGGCGTGATCCATCCGCTGAGCGTTATCTGGTTCGGGCTAATGGGTTCGCTGCTGTTGAGCTTCCTTGGCCTGATCACCTCGATCTGGGCGGAGAAGTTCGATCATGCCGCGGCGGTGACCAACTTCGTCGTGGCCCCGCTCTCGCTGCTGTCCGGCACCTTCTATTCGGTTGATGCGCTGAGCCCGCTGTTTCGGGCGATCAGCCATGCCAATCCGTTCTTCTATGTCATCTCGGGCTTCCGTCACGGCTTCCTCAGCGAAGCCGATTCGCCGATCCTGTTCGGGGCGGTGCTGCTGGCGGTACTGAATCTCGCGCTATTCGGGCTTTGCTACGGGCTGCTGAAGAGCGGGTGGAAGATCAAGAACTAGTCTTTTCAGCCACTTGCTCGTTTCGGTGCGTGAACGAGAGATAACGGCGATGTTCAGCCTGCCGCTTCGAGGCCGCGCGTAGAACTTCTCTCATCAAGCCTCGATGAGGGAGTAAGCCATGAAGAAGTTCCTGTTTGCCGCTGCCGGTCTTTCGGTCCTCGGCATTGCCGCTCCGGCCGCCGCCCAGAATTATTACGGCCAGCAGCCCGGCTATTACGGTCAGTACGGCAATGGTCAGCAGTACCGCTACCAGAACCAGCGCCAACTGACCGCGGCCTACATCGCTCGTGCCGACCAGCTGCGTCAGCGGGTCGAGCGGTTCGACAACCGCGGCCGGATCAGCGAGCGTGAGGATCGTCAGCTCCGGGCTCAGGCGATCGACCTGCAGAACCGCACGCGGTCGTTTGCACGCAACGGTATCGACCCGCGTGAGCAGCGCGATCTCGACAACCGCTTCGCGCAGCTGCAGCAGCGGATCGCCTACCAGGCCCGTGACGGCAACAACCGCTACGGCAACGGCTGGGGTCAGGGCTACGGTGGCGGGCGTGACCGCGACCGGGACGGCGTTCGCGACAATCGCGACGGCTACCTCGACCTGAACCGCAACGGGGTAGACGATCGCCGCGAGAACTTCATCGACAACAACCGCAATGGTGTCGATGACCGGCGCGAGGGGTATCCCTACCGCCGCTAAGCGGAGGTGAGTGGAGGGTTCAAATCCCCTTCGCTCGGCGATAGAGAGGGCGCGGCTCCGCACATGGGGCCGCGCCCTTTTCTTTTGCAGTCACTCAGGAGCCTCTTCATGGCCATCACGCCGCTCATGCCCGTCTATCCGCGCTGCGAGGTGCGGCCGGTCCGAGGCGAAGGCGTGTGGCTGATCGGCGAAGGCGGCGAGCGGTATCTCGATTTCGCCAGCGGCATCGCGGTAAACCTGCTCGGCCACAGCCACCCGCACCTGATCGGCGCGATCCAGCGCCAGGCCGAGACGCTGATGCACGTCTCCAACCTGTACGGCAGCCCGCAGGGCGAGCAACTGGCGCAGCGGCTGGTCGACCTGACCTTTGCCGACACGGTGTTCTTCACCAATTCGGGCGCCGAGGCGGTGGAATGCGCGATCAAGACCGCGCGGCGTTATCATCATGCCGCGGGCAATCCGCACAAGAACAAGCTGATCACCTTCTCCAATGCCTTCCACGGGCGGACCATGGCGACCATCAGCGCGACCGATCAAGTCAAGCTGCGCGACGGCTTCGCGCCGCTGCTCGAAGGCTTCGAGGTGGTGGCGTTCGACGATCTCGACGCCGCGCTGGCAGCGATCGACGATACGACCGCGGGCTTCCTGGTCGAGCCCGTGCAGGGCGAAGGCGGTATCCGTCCGGCCAGCCAAGAGTTCATGAAGGGCCTGCGCCAAGCGTGCGACGAGCATGATCTGATGCTGGTACTGGACGAAGTACAGTGCGGCGTCGCGCGGACCGGCACTCTGTACGCCTACGAGCAATACGGCATCGTGCCGGACATCCTCGCCACCGCCAAGGGCATCGGCGGCGGCTTCCCGCTGGGCGCCTGCCTGGCCACCGGAAAGGCGGCGAGCGGGATGGTGATCGGGACGCATGGTTCGACCTACGGCGGCAATCCGCTGGCGATGGCAGCCGGCAATGCGGTGCTGGACGTGGTGGCGACGCCCGAATTTCTCGCCCAGGTGCGCGAGACCGGGCAGCGGCTGCGTGCGGCGCTGGAGCAGATGATCCCCAATCACGACGGGCTGTTTGAAAGCGTCCGCGGCATGGGGCTGATGCTCGGCATCAAGATGAAGACCGACAGCCGGGCGTTTGTCGGCTATCTGCGCACGCGCGGCATCCTGACGGTGGCGGCGGGCGACAATGTGGTGCGGGTGCTGCCGCCGTTGATCATCGACGATGCCGAAATTCGCGCCTTCGTCGATGGCCTGAGCGCCGCGGCCGCGGATTATGAGGTGCCGCAGGCGGCCTAAGCCAGCCGCGTTTCGTCGTCGACGACGGTCAGGCGGGCGCCTTTGCCGGTCCAGCGCCAGAGGACGATGTTGAGGTCGTCAGGGCGAGCGCCGCGAGCGAAGCTGCGGACGAGGAGGCCGGGGTGCCCGGCCGCGATCAGCGCCAGGGCGAAGTCCTGCGTCAGGGAGCGACCGCCCTTGCGCATCGTTTCGCGCCATGCGGGATCGGCTAGGGTCTTGCTCGTCATGTCGTAACGGGCGAGTGCGGCCTCCTCTCGCCCGTCGAACAGGTTGGTGATTTTTGCGCGATAGGCGACGAGCGTTGTCGGCTGGAGGTCGCCGACCTGATTGGCTTCGCGGATGGCGGTGGCGACCGTCAGCGCGGTGTAGAGCGTAGGCGTGCCCTTGGGATTGAAGCGGCCCCCGAATCGCGCGGCGCCTTCGCCGGAGAGGGGCTGGCGTGCGTAGAGCGGGTTCAGCGAGCGGTAGAGCAGCCCGTCATAGTCCACCTCAGGCGAACACCCCGGCGTCTACCGCGTCGATATAGGCGAGCACGTCGCCCGCGCGGCCCTGCTGGACGAGGGTCATCGCGGTCTGGTTGGCGAAACCGGCGAGCGGCTCGGAGCGATACCAGGCAAACGCCATGAGCGGCGATCCGAAGCGCGGTTCGACCTTGTTCAGGATCTCGATCATCTCGCGCAGGCGGCCTTGCGTCCGAGCGGACTTCAGCCGCTCGCGGCGCTGCACCGCATCGCGCGCAAGGCCGGCTGACGCTGCCACTTCCTGGCTGGTGGTGCGCAGCAGATCGGCAATCTTGGTGGGCGCGAACAAGCCGCCCTCGGCATATTGGGTAAGACCCATGTGCCACCTCCTTTGACGCAATATAGCGTCATTCCGCGTGGGAACAAGGAGGTGGCAGGGTGTCGCTTACTTCTCGAACGCCGCGGTGATCTCGAGGTTCACCTCGTCCGAGACGTTGGGCACGGCATAGCCGAGGTTGAAGTCGCTGCGCTTGAGCTTGGCGGTGGCGGAGAAGCCGACCGTCTGCTTCTTGTTCATGGGGTTGGCGCCGGTGCCATGGAGGCGGGCGGCAAGCGTCAGCGGCTTGGTGACGCCGCGCAGCGTCAGGTCACCGGCGATGGTCGCCTGATTGCCGCGTACTGCGACGCTGCGGGAGACGAAGCGGGCGGTGGGAAAGCTCGCGACGTCGAACAGGTCGGCAGTGGCGAGATGCTTGGCGAAGCCGGGCGAGGTGACGGTGAGGCCCGACAGCGGAATGTCGATCGCGACCTTGGCGGCATTCGGGCGCGCGGGATCGATGTCGAGCGTCCCGCTCATGCCGCCGACCATGCCGTAGAGGCGGCTGAAGCCGAAGTGGTCAACCGACCAGATCACCTGCGTGTGGTTGGGATCGACCTTGTAGCTGCCGGCCTGGACCTTCGCCGCGGCAGCCGCGGCGGGCGCTGCCTTGGGCTGAGCGGCAATGGCGGTGGTTCCGGCAAGAGCAATGGCGGCGACAAGTGCGAGAGATTTGCGCATGAATCGAGGCTTCCTGTTGAGGTGGTATCGTTTCGTAACCAGATAACTGCCCGTGCCCGGCCCGAACCGCAAGAAGGCACATGTCTGTGCCCCGAAACGCCGCCCACTCCGGGCGCCGTCAACGCGGTGCGTCCGGCCTCCCGGTTGTAATTGCGGGGGTGGAGGCGCATATGCAACTGGCTATCAGTCGCAAGTTTTGACGGTCTACGGCGCTTTGCGGCTCCTTACTCCTTCTTTCCTAGCTGCTCCTAGCGTGCTGCCCGGCATTCGGGTGGTGCTACGAGAAGGACTACCAACATGATCACCGGAACCGTCAAATTCTTCAACGCCGACAAGGGCTATGGTTTCATTTCGCCCGAAGACGGAAGCGGCGACGCTTTTGTTCACATCTCGGCGGTGGAAGCGGCCGGCATGCGCACGCTCGATCGTGACCAGAAGGTCCAGTACGAGCTGCAGAGCGGCCGTGACGGCCGCGCCAGCGCGGTGAACCTGCAGAGCGCCTAACGCCCTAGCTTTCGGGGAGCGGCCCGCCAGCGTGATGGCGCCGGGTTCGCTCCCCGATCGTTTCCCTCCCTCCAGCCGAAGGAAGACAGCTCCCCGATGTCCACCCTCCAATTCTACGCCGAACGCGCCGCCGAGTGCCGCCGCGATGCCGATGCCGCCAGCCTCGAGAACGTAAAAAAGCGTAACCTCGAAGCAGCCATTGCCTGGGAAGCCATGGCCGACCGTTTGGAGCGCACCAACGCGCACCGCGACGCCAACGAAGCCGCCCGCGAGGCGCGCGCCGTCTAAGCGGTTGAGGTCAGGGAGGGGCGTTCCTATCTCCCCTTCATGACCCCTGACATCACGAATCTCGATGCCGCGCTTGGCGTGACCGTTCCGGCGCGTCACGCCCGCGGCCGTGCGGCCCGCATCGGGCCTTCGCTCGATGCGATCCTGTCTGCCCACAACTACCCCGCGCCGATTGAGCGCATGTTGGCCGAAGCGCTGGTGCTCACCGCGCTTCTGGGTTCGCTGCTCAAGGATCCGGGCGGACAGCTGACGCTTCAGGCGCAGACGCAGGGCGGCGTCGTCGACCTCCTGGTGTGCGACTACAAGGGCGGCGAACTGCGCGGCTATGTCCGGCACGATCCGGTGAAGCTTGCCGACGCGGCCCATGCGCCGAGCCTCAAGACCTTGTTCGGCGAGGGTTATCTGGCGATCACCTTTGATCAGCCGGCAACCGACGAGCGCTATCAGGGCATTGTGCCGCTGGAAGGCGAAAGCCTTGCCACCGCGGCGCAGAACTATCTTGCCCAGTCCGAGCAGATCCCCTCCATCGTCCGCCTTGCGGCCGAGAAGAAGGAGAATGGCTGGGTCGCGGGCGGAATCCTGTTCCAGCATCTTCCCGAAGGCGAGGAAGGGCGGGAGCGACTCCATACCAGGCTCGACCATCCCGATTGGGATCATGTCGCCGTGCTGGCCGGGTCGGTGCGTGCCGACGAGCTGACCGACGAAAGCCTCGCGCTTGACGCGCTGGTGTGGCGCCTTTTCCACGAGGAAGCCGAAGTGCGGGTACTGGCCGGCGCGCCGCTCAGCCGCGGGTGCCGCTGCGATCCGGACTATGTCCGCTCGGTCATCGCCCGCTTCCCGGAAGAGGAACGCGAGGAGATGAAGGACGAGAGCGGGGTGATCCGGGTCAATTGCGAGTTCTGCTCGACCAGCTTCCCCCTGTCATTCGATTGAAGAGCAAGCGTGGTGGGATCGCCGCGATGAGGAGAATTGCGCCTTTTGCGCTGATGGTGTCGATTGCCGCCGTGGCGCAGCCTGCGCGGGCGCCGACTGTGTTGGCCGGCGTCGAACCGGGGCTGTGGGAAGTCAGCCGTGACGCCACGGGCAAGGGTGCGCGGCGCGGGTGCCTTCGGGACATGACGCTGCTCACCACTTATGCTCATGCCGGGGATCGTTGTCAGCGGACAGTGCTGGTGAATACGCCGCGGCGGCTGCTGGTTTCGCTGGAATGCGGACCGGGCGAATTTGGCCGGTCGGAGATCACCGTCACCACTCCGCGCGCGCTGAAACTCGACACCCAGGGCTTTCGCCGCGGAGAGCCGTACGATTTCACGGTCTACGCTCGCCGCGTCGGGGAATGTCCGCTTTCTGGAATACGTTAAGGCCTCGTTTAACCATAAGCTGCTATAGCTTCTCTTGTGCCTGACCGATGGGTTGGGCACGCTTTCCTCCCTACGGGCCGCATGTGCCCGAACCTGGGCCGCCCCACGGGGCGGCCCTTCTTTTTTGCGCGTCCGCCCCTCGGGGCGGCCCTTCTTTTTTGCCTTTCACGAAGCCTCGTCCTATGGGCGCGCCCGCCATGTCCGACCCCCGTCCCATCGCCGTTGTCCTGCTTTCCGGCGGGCTCGATTCCATGGTCTGCGCCGCGCTGGCGCGGGAGCGTGGGTTCGCAGTGACGGCGCTGACCGTTGATTATGGCCAGCGACACCGGGTGGAGCTCGACGCGGCCAAGCGCATCGCCGCCGACCTTGCCGACCGCCATGTCATCCTGCCGCTCGATCTCCGCGCCTTTGGCGGCTCGGCGCTGACGGCAGATGTGGCGGTGCCGAAGGACGGCATTGGAGACGGGATCCCGGTTACCTACGTGCCGGCGCGCAACACCATCTTCCTCAGCCTGGCGCTCGGGCTTGCCGAAGCGAGCGGGGCGCGGGACCTGTTTGTCGGCGTCAATGCGCTTGATTATTCGGGCTATCCTGATTGCCGGCCCGACTTTGTTGCGGCGTTCGAGCGGCTGGCCAATCTCGCGACCAAGGCGGGGGTTGAGGGCGATCCGTTCACCATCCACGCGCCGCTGCAGGACATGACCAAGGCCGACATCGCGCGCGAAGCGGCGCGGCTCGGGCTCGACGCGGGGCAGAGCCACAGCTGCTACGATCCGGGCGCGGACGGCGGCGCGTGTGGCACCTGCGACGCGTGCCGGCTGCGGGCCATGGGGTTCGAGCAGGCTGGGCTGCCCGACCCGACGCGATACGCCGCTGCGCCATGACCTATGCGGTCAAGGAATGCTTCCTGACGCTTCAGGGTGAGGGGGTGCAGGCGGGAAGCCGCGCGGTGTTCCTGCGCTTTGCCGGATGTAACCTGTGGAGCGGGCGGGAGCAGGACCGTGCCACCGCGCAATGCCGCTTTTGCGACACGGATTTCGTCGGCACCGACGGAGTGAACGGCGGCAAGTTCAGGACCGCCGAAGCGCTGGCCGAGCAGGTTGAGCGGCTGTGGGGCGGGGGCGCCGAGAAACGGTTGGTGGTGGTGACCGGCGGCGAGCCGATGCTGCAGCTGGATACCGCGCTGATCGACGCGCTGCACGAGCGCGCTTTCCGGGTGGCGGTGGAGAGTAATGGCACCTTGCCAGCCGTTGCAGGCATCGACTGGCTGTGCGTCAGCCCCAAGGCAGGCACCGAGGTCGTGCAGCGGTCAGGTGACGAGCTGAAGCTGGTCTGGCCGCAGGAGGGAGTCGACCCGGCGCTTCTGGAAAGCTGGAACTTCGGGCATTTTCTGGTGCAGCCGATGGACGGCCCTGAAGGATCGATCCAAGCGGCGATCGCGCTGGCGATGGCCCGACCTCGCTGGCGCCTCAGCCTTCAGGCCCACAAGGTGGTGGGCCTCGCCTGACGTTCGTCAGGCTTCGTTATCGCTCGCGTTGTCGCTGCTGCTGTTGTTGCCTTCGTCATCGAGGGCGGGCGGGGCCATGTCGTTCGCCATGGCTGCGTCGTCGGCGGTGGCAGCGTCGATCGCGGTGACGTCGCCGGCGACCACATTCTCGCGCTCGAGGCCGCTGTCGCTGACGCTCTCGTTGACGGTGGCGGGCTGCTGGTCACCGCAGGCTGCGAGGAGCAGCAGGGGGGCGAGCGCGAAAACAAGACGGGTCATGGCGCCGGGCTAGCGGCTTTGGCGCCAACAGAAAAGGGGCCGTCGGCGTGTTGCCGGCGGCCCCTTTCCGTGAAGAACATCCGGGTTCCCAAGGGATCCCGGAAGCGACTTACATCGCGTTGTTCATCATCATGTTGCTGTCGTTCGACATCATGTTGGTGTCGTTCATCATCATGTTGCTGTCGGCAGCCATGTTGCTGTCCATGGTCATGTTGGCGTCCATGGTCATGTTGGCGTCCATCGCGTTCATGTCGGCGACGGCGTTGGTGTCGACGGCCATGTTCTCTTCCATGGCGGTGTTGTTGGCGGCTTCGTTGCTGCTGCAAGCCGAAAGAGCAAGAGCCGCACCGGCGACGAGGATCAGAGCACGCATTCGAATCACTCCCTAGAAAATGTGATCTGGCGTGGCTGTCCCACGTCGCAAATCACCGGGCTGTGTAGTGAAAGGTCAGGCATCCGCCAAGGGGGGTGCCAAAGGACCTAATTTCGCGAGAAATCCGGGAAGCCGTTGCTCGAGCGCGCGGTCGACGTCGGCAAGGCTTGTTTCGACCCCAAGAGCGGCAAGGCTGGTGACGCCGTGCGATGCAATGCCGCAGGGCACGATACCGCCGAAGTGCGACAGGTCGGGCGCGACGTTGATCGAGAAGCCGTGCAGCGTGACCCAGCGCTTTACCCGGACACCGATCGCCCCGATCTTGGCTTCGGCGGCGCCTTCGCCGGCCCAGATGCCGATCCGCCCGGCCGAACGATGCGCGGCGACGCCAAGGTCGGCCAGCGTGTCGATCACCCAGCCTTCGAGCGCATGGACGAAACAGCGGATGTCGCGCCCGCGGCGGCCGAGGTCGAGGGTCAGATAGCCGACCCGCTGTCCGGGACCATGATAGGTATAGCGCCCGCCGCGTCCGGCATCGAAGACCGGAAAGCCCTGCGGGTTGAACAGCTCGGCCGGGTCGGCGCTGGTGCCGGCGGTGAACAAGGGTGCGTGCTGGAGCAGCCACACCCTCTCATTTGCCTCGCCCGCGTGGACCGCGGCAGCGCGCGCCTCCATGTCGGCGAGCGCCTCCTCATAGGGGACGAAGTTCTCGCTGACCCGCCACTCGATGCCTTCCACGGTGCGCATGAGCATCCCAAGCCATGAAAAGTGGCCAAGGGGCAAGAGGGCGGCTAAGCCAGCAGCACTGCAAGCAAACAGGGTGAGCACAAGCATGAAGCTGTCGATCGGTCAGGCGTGGGATGACACCAAGGCCGTGTTCCGGGCTGACGGAGGCGCGATCTTCGCCATTGCGCTGGCGCTAACCGTCCTGCCGGGTGCGATCCTCGAGACCGCGGCGCCGAGCGGAATGCGCAACACCGACACGCACTGGTCGATCGCGCTGCTCGGGTTCGTTGCGGCCTTGCTGAGCCTGACCAGCCAGATTGCGGTCAGCCGCATCGCCCTTGGTCACCCCACAACCGTGGGCGGCGCGCTGGCGCTCGCGTTCCGGCGTGTGCTTGCGCTGCTTGGCGCGCTGGTGCTGGCCATCGTGCCCTTGGCGCTGGTGCTCGCCGCCTTGAGCCTATCGCTCGGCGCCACCCCGACGACCACGCCGGCCAACCTTCCGCCGTCGGTGTTGGCCGGCCTGCTGCTTGCCCTGTTGGTGCTGTTGTTTGTGCTGATCCGGCTGATGTTCCTGACCCCGCTTGCGGCGGATACCGATCTCGGGCCTGTCGCCCTGCTGAAGCGGACCTGGCAGATGACGCGCGGCCACTTCCTGAAGCTGTTCGGCCTTGTCGTGATCCTGATGCTGGTCGGGCTGCTGTTGCTGGGGGCGCTCGGCGGAGCGCTGTCAGCGGTGATCATACTCGCGTTTGGCACTATCGAGCCGGGCAATCTCAGCGCGCTTCTGGTGGCGCTCGTTCAGCAACTGCTGGCTGTCCTCGTGTCAGTGCTGTTCATCGTGGTGACCTGCCGCCTCTACCTCCAGGCGTCCCGCGGTGGCGAAGCGAACGTGTCGGTGCCGCACGCGGGTCACAGCGACGACGATTGAACGCGGCCGCCTCAGCTCCACTTGGCGAGCGGGGGCAGGCTCATCAGGATGGCGTCGACATTGCCGCCCGTCTTGAGCCCGAAGATCGTGCCGCGGTCGTAGAGCAGGTTGAATTCGGCATAGCGTCCGCGGAATTCGAGCAGGCGGTTCATGTCGGCCTCGTCGAAGGGCGTGTTCATGCGCTTGCGGACGATCGGCGGATAAGCGGCAAGGAACGCTTCGCCGACATCGCGGGTGAAGGCGAAGTTTTCCTCGAAGCCGCCTTCCAACCGGTCGTAGAAAATGCCGCCGACCCCGCGCGCAACCTTGCGGTGGGGCAGCCAGAAATAATCCTCGCACCATTTGGAATAGCGTTCGTAATAGTCCGCGCCGTGCCGGTCGCAGGCCTGCCGAAGCGCCGCATGGAAGCTCTCGGTGTCCGAGGTGTAGGGAGTTGCCGGGTTGAGGTCGGCCCCGCCGCCGAACCAGCGCCGGGCGGTGCAAAGGAAGCGCGTGTTCATGTGCACGGCCGGCACATGCGGGTTCGCCATATGCGCAACGAGGCTGATTCCGGTGGCGAAGAAGCGGTTGCCATTCTCCGCACTGCCGGGAATCGACTTGGCGAACTCCTCGGTGAAGGTGCCGCCAACGGTGGAGACGTTGACCCCAACCTTTTCGAACACCTTGCCCTTCATCACGCCGCGAACGCCGCCACCGCCGGGCTCGCCTGAGGGGTCCTCACGGTCCCAGGCCAGATATTCAAACGTGGCGTCCGAGCCCGCTTCGCGCTCGATCGCCTCGAACTCGGCGCAGATTCGGGTGCGCAGGTCTTCGAACCAGACGCGGGCGGCAGATTGTTGCTCGTCGAGTGCTTGCATGAGCGGCTCGCTAGCGAAGCTGACCGTCTCAGCCAATGATCGAGATCAGGCGCGCGGTCGTTTCGCTGCCGAACGGCCATAATGCACCCTTGAGGACAGATGAACGCCCCGCTATCAGGCGCGGCGATATTCCGTTCCGCATCGCCGGGGCGGCTTCACGTCATGCTCCCGTCAGGGCGCCAACAAGCGAGCTCAAGGACCCGTTGATGGCCACCGTTGATTCCACCCAGCCGCGGATGCCCGGCGAGCCGACCCAGGCTGAAGCCGGTGATCCTGGTGTGCGCCGCCGCGACTTCATCAACATCGCCGCGGTGAGCTTCGCCGGGGTTGGCGCGGCAACGGCCGTGGCGCCGCTGCTGATGCAGGCGAGCCCGTCGGCCGACGTGCTCGCCCTGTCGTCGATCGAGGTCGATATCTCCAAGATCCAGCCGGGTCAGGGGATCAAGACCAGCTGGCGCAAGCAGCCGGTGTTCATCAAGCAATTAACCCCGGCCGAAGTGCAGGCCGCCAATGCGGTCCAGCTGAGCGAGCTGCGCGACCCGCAGAGCCTCGCCGACCGCACCAAACCCGGCAAGAGCCAGTGGCTGGTCACGCTCGGCGTCTGCACCCATCTTGGCTGCGTGCCGCTCGGCATCGGCGAGGGGGAGACCAAGGGCGACTTCGGCGGCTATTTCTGCCCGTGCCACGGCTCGCACTACGACACGGCCGCCCGCATCCGTAAGGGTCCGGCGCCGCTGAACCTGGTCGTGCCGGAATATGAATTTGCTAGCGACACCGTTGTCCGGATCGGTTGAGGACTGACACCATGAGCTTTGCCTGGGCCAAGCCCTACGAACCCACCTCGCCGTTCATGCGCTGGGTCGACCAGCGCCTGCCGGTGCCGCGCCTCGTCTATGGCGCCATCGGCGGCGGTTATCCGGTGCCGCGCAACCTCAACTACTTCTGGAACTTCGGGGTCCTCGCGGGTCTCGCGCTGATGATCCAGATCGTCACCGGCATTGTGCTGGCGATGCATTATTACAGCTATGCCGGCGGCGCTTTCGACAGCGTCGAACGTATCATGCGCGACGTGCCGGCGGGCTGGGTGCTGCGCTACGTTCACCAGAACGGGGCGAGCTTCTTCTTCGCGATCGTCTACATCCACATCTTCCGCGGCCTTTACTACGGTTCGTACAAGGCGCCGCGCGAGATGGTGTGGCTCCTGGGCCTCGTCATCTACCTCCTCATGATGGCTACCGCCTTCATGGGCTACGTCCTTCCATGGGGCCAGATGAGCTACTGGGGCGCCCAGGTCATCACCGGCTTCTTCTCGGCCATTCCGGTCGTCGGTGAGCCGCTGCGCGTGTTCATTCTGGGCGGCTATGCCCCCGACCAGGCCGCGCTTACCCGCTTCTTCTCGCTCCACTATCTGCTGCCGTTCGTGATCGCGGGCGTCACCATCCTCAAGATCTGGGCGCTGCACATCCCGGGTTCGTCGAACCCCACCGGCGTCGACGTCAAGGACGAGAAGGACACGCTGCCGTTCCACCCGTTCTACACGGCAAAGGACGGCTTCGGCATCGGCGTCGCGCTGCTGATCTTCGCGCTCGTCGTCTACTTCTTCCCGTACAGCCTCGGTCACCCGGACAATTACATCGAAGCGAACCCGCTGGTGACCCCGGCGCACATCGTTCCCGAATGGTATTTCTGGCCGTTCTACGCGATCCTGCGCGCCTTCACGGTGGACTTCATCCTGCCGGCCAAGCTGTGGGGCGTGCTGGCGATGTTCAGCTCGATCCTGCTGCTGTTCTTCCTGACCTGGCTGGACCGCTCACCGATCCGCTCGACCAGCTATCGCCCGGTCTACAAGATCTTCTTCTGGGTGCTGGTCGTCGACATCCTGATCCTCGGCTATTGCGGCGTGTCCCCGGCGGAACAGCCGTACATCGCCCTGAGCCAGATCTGCGCGGCCTACTATTTCGCGCACTTCCTGATCATCCTGCCGCTCGTTTCCAAGTTCGAGAAGCCGCGGCCGCTCCCCAACAGCATCTCCGAGAGCGTGCTTCACGGCGAAGCAGAGGAAAGCCGGCCCTATGGCCTTGCTCCCTCCGGTTCGACCACCGCGCCGCAGCCGGCCGAATAAGGAAAAGAGCAGACACATGGTCCGCATCATCGGTGCACTCGTCGGCCTCGGCTTCGTCGGCGTCCTGCTGATCAGCCTCGTCACGAACGGGCTCGACTATTTCCGGAACCCGCCGGAGCACGCCGCTTATTATTACTTCCACAAGGACCCGCGTGAAGCGGAACTTGCCTCGGACGGAATGATGGGCAAGTTCGACCGCCAGCAGCTGCAGCGCGGCTTCCAGGTCTACAAGGAGGTCTGCGCGGCCTGCCACAGCCTGAAGTATGTCAGCTTCTACCAGCTGGCCGATCTCGGCTATTCGGAGGCCGAGGTGAAGGCGATCGCCAACCAGTGGGCGATCGAAGTGCCGTCGGTGAATCCGGATACGGGTGAAGCGGCTACCCGCAAGGCGCTTGTCTCCGACCGCTTCCCGTCGCCTTACGCGAATGAGACGGCGGCGCGTGCGGCCAACAACAATGCCTATCCGCCCGACCTCAGCCTGATGACCGAAGCCCGTCATGACGGCGCGAACTATGTGTATTCGCTGCTGACCGGCTACGCCAACGCCAACACCTATCGTAACGAAGAGGGCCGTCCGGTCCCCAACGACGCGAAGCCGCCGGCCGGTCTGCACTTCAACCCGTATTTCGCCAACCTCAACATCGCCATGCCGGCGCCGCTCGTGTCGGACGGTCAGGTGACCTATGCCGATGGCACCAAGGCGACCGTCGATCAGATGGCGAAGGACGTCTCGGCGTTCCTGGTGTGGACAGCCGAGCCGACGCTGGAAGCGCGCCACCGCGCGGGCTGGGCAGTGGTGATCTTCCTGCTGATCGCCACGATCCTCGCCTACATGGCCTATCGCAACATCTGGGCGACGGCCAAGCGCCAGGTCTCGATCCGCGGCCCGCTGGAACCCGCCTTCCGCGAGCGGATGGACGAGCAGAAGGCAGATCGCGGTATCGCCGGCTAAGCCAGCCGCGGTCCGCATGGCATGAAAAAGAGGGCCCTCGTCCACGGACGGGGGCCCTTCTTGTTTGAGAAGAGAAGACGGCGATGACCCGAGACGACCTCAGGAGCCTGGTGCGAACCATCCCGGACCATCCCAAGCCCGGGATCCTGTTCCGCGACGTGACCACCTTGCTGCTTCATGCAGAAGGCTTTGCGGCGGCGATCGACACCCTTGCCGAGAGCGTGGACGAGCGGCCCGATCTGGTCGCGGGCATCGAAGCGCGCGGCTTTGTCGTTGCAACGGCACTGGCGCTGAAGCTCGGCGCGGGGCTGTTGCTGATCCGCAAGGACGGCAAGCTCCCGGGCGCGACCATCGCCGAAGATTATGCGCTGGAATACGGGACCGACCGGCTGACCATGCACGTCGATGCCTGCGCGCCGGGTGCCACCGTGCTGCTCGCCGACGACCTCATCGCGACCGGCGGCACCGCGCTGGCCGCGGCGCGGCTGGTGCGCCGGGCTGGCGGCCTGGTGACCGGCGCGCGTTTCCTGATCGACCTCCCCCACCTGGGCGGCGCGGCCAAGCTGGAAGCCGACGGGATCGAAACAGAGAGCTTGCTGACCTTCCCCGGCGACTGATCCGCTCGACCAAGTCCAGGCTCGTTGATTGACTGAACCATACAGGCATGGAGGCAGCGTCGACCCGACGTCCGCTTACGACCCATTGCGGACAATAGTGACTTCGCCCAACATACCTCCGTGATCGCGCATTCCTGCAAGTTGACCTTTATTGCTCTCGTCGCTTTGTCCCTCCATGCTTGCAGCCCGCCAGAGCAAGGTGACGCGGACACAGCGACCGTCGAGCCAAAGCGTAATCAAGTGGGCTTCTTTGAACGACCGTTAACCTTGGCCGCTGTTCGAGCATCTAACGAAATGATCCCGGCACTCGTTCTACTTGAGACGGACGCATGGGCGAACGTCATAGGTTCTGATACTCCCAGTTTCGCGCTTTACGACGATGGAACAGCTATATGGCGACGTGGTAATGGCTTTCGAACAAAACGCCTGAATGGGTCAGAGATGGCGCGACTCTTTGCCGATCTGAACCTCGATTACTTGGGTCAGCTTCACGGCCACTATGATGCAGCACCGATGACGGACCAGCCCGAAGCAACCATTCTCGACTACCGACGGGACAAGGCGACCATCGTCTCCGTGTATGGCTCGTTAAGCTCGCCTAAGGTCCGGCGGAAAACGCCGAACACAATCGTAAGCGTTTATGACAAGCTAAAAGGGTTTGATCGGCCCGGCATTGACTGGCTTCCAGACAAAGTGGAGGTCATGGTCTGGCCGTATGAGTATGCGCCGGAGGCCTCAATCGTGTGGCCCGAAGACCTGCCCGATCTGACCGATGCGAGCACCGTCCAGCGCGGAGACTCGTTCAGCATATATGTCCCGTCATCCAAATTACGCCAAGTCCGGGACTTCCTCGCTCGCCGAAAGGAAAAGGGTGCAATCGAGATAGGCGGCAGGAAGTGGGCAGCCGCAATCCGGTTCCCATTCCCTGCCGAGCACCTTTGGATGGCGCCTAATACTGAAGCCGAAGAATCGGGAAGTTAGGCCCGAACTGATGTCTGCTTTCCACCCACTGCGGCCATCAGCCACAACGCTTGCAGTGTAGGATCCTTCTTGCTTAACTAACCGATACGGTTAGCTGTCCCGCTCTTTCTCAACTCCAGCAACAACAAGCCTTGGGCAAGGTCCCACCTCTTGCGCGGACACCGCGCCACCAGTGACCTTTGTGACCTTGTTCAGGTTAGCGCGTGCGCGGGCGGCTCAGACGTTGAACTTGAAGTGCAGCACGTCGCCGTCGGCGACGACATATTCCTTGCCTTCCTGGCGCAGCTTGCCGGCGTCGCGGGCGCCCGCTTCGCCGCCAAGCGCGACATAATCGTCGAAGGCGATAGTTTCGGCGCGGATGAAGCCGCGTTCGAAGTCGGAATGGATGACGCCTGCGGCCTGCGGTCCCTTGGCGCCTTTCTCGACCGTCCAGGCGCGGGCTTCCTTGGGCCCCACGGTGAAGAAGGTGATGAGGTGGAGGAGCTCGTAACCAGCGCGGATGACCCGGGCGAGACCGGTTTCCGTGAGACCCATTTCGCCCAGGAACTCCAGCCGCTCGGCCTCGTCCATGCCGACCAGCTCGGCTTCGATCGCGGCGGAAACGACGACTGCGGTGGCGCCTTCGGCCTTGGCCTTGGCGAACACCTGTGCAGACAACTCATTGCCGTTCGCCGCATCTTCCTCGTTGACGTTGCAGACGTAGAGGATCGGCTTGGCGGTGATCAGCTGGGCCTGGGCGAAGACGCGGGCTTCTTCTTCGTCCTTGGGGACGGTCAGCCGCGCGGGCTTGCCGTCGCGCAGCAGTTCCAGCGCCTGCGTCAGGACCGAGGCCGCGATCTTGGATTCCTTGTCACCCTGCTGGCCCTTCTTGACGAGGTTGGGCACCCGCTTCTCGAGGCTTTCGAGGTCGGCGAGCAGAAGCTCGGTCTCGACCACCTCAGCGTCGGCCAGCGGATCGACCTTGTTTGCAACATGCTGAATGTCGTCATTCTCGAAACAGCGCAGGACGTGGACGATTGCATCCACCTCGCGGATGTTGCCGAGGAATTGATTGCCGAGGCCTTCGCCCTTGGATGCGCCTTTCACCAGGCCCGCGATATCGACGAAGCCTAATTGCGTGGCGATGATCTTGGCCGATTTGGCGATGCTTGCCAGCTGGTCGAGGCGCGGATCGGGCACCGCGACCTGGCCGACGTTGGGCTCGATCGTGCAGAACGGATAATTGGCCGCCTGCGCTGCCTGTGTTTCGGTCAATGCATTGAAAAGGGTCGATTTGCCGACGTTCGGCAGGCCGACGATGCCGCAGCGGAAGCCCATGGGTGATCTCAGTTGTGAAGGAAGTCGCGGCCGTCTAGCCCGGCAGGGGCGCGCGGGCAAATCCTGCGCGGTCCATCCGGAATGGCGCCAAAATAAACGTCATTTTCACTACGTCTTTGCCAGTGAAGAGCGATGGGTTCGATGATGTTGCTTTCTCGCCAGTGGATGCTGGCGGTCGCTTATGCGCTGCTGGCAGGAACGGCGGTCGCTCTGACCCGCTTCGATGGAGGCGTGGCGTTCTTGTGGGGCGCCAGTGCGCTGCTGATTGCGGCCCTGGTTCGCACCTCTACCCGCAATTGGTGGGCGCCGTTGGTCGCCTGCGGTACGGTGGGCGTTGCCGTGACCGGGTTCATCGGCCTTGGGTGGGCCGCAGCTCCGTTCCTGCTGGTTGCCAATCTTGGCGAAGCGGTGGTCGCGGCCATGTGGCTGAAGCGCGACGGCAGCGGGCGCGAGGTGATGGCGAGCCTGCGCTGGTTCTGGCGCTTCGTCTTGGCGATGATTGCCGGCCCGCTCCTGCTGGCACCGGTCGCAGCCACGACCCTGTGGGCCTCTGGCGGCGATCCCTGGGCCACCATGCTGCACTTCGTCATCGGCCATTCGCTCGGCAATCTGGCACTGACGCCGATTGCCTACATGTTGACCGGCCGTGCCGCACGGCGGGAAACGCGGCAGATCCTGACACGCCACAAGAAGAGCGCGCTGACACTGCTGCCGGTGGTCGGCGCCGTGACCTTTTTCACGTTCTGGCAGGTCGGTTGGCCGCTGCTGTTCCTGCCGGTGATGTGGGTGGTGTTCGTAACGTTTCGCCTCGGCCGTTTGGGCGCGGCGATCAGCCTTGCGCTGCTGACAGGCATCGGCGGCATCCTGACCGCCAAGGGTTTCGGCCCCATTTCGCTGAGCGGCGCGGCGCTGGCGGAGCGAATGCAATTCTTCCAATTCTATCTTGCCGCTACCGTGCTGACTGTGGTCCCGATCGCAGCCGACCTCCACAACCGCCGCAAGCTCCACGGCAGCCTGCGACGCACGGAGGCCGAATTCCGGATGCTGGCCGAGCAGTGCACCGACGTGATCATGCGCATCTCGGTGGACGGGCGCATCCTCTATGCCTCGCCCTCCGTGCGTCACATCACCGGCTATCAGCCCGAGGAGCTGACCGGCCAGCACAGCCGCATCCTGATCGATCCAGTCGACCTCGAACGAGTGCGAAGCGAGCACCGCCTGACCCTCGAGGCAGGCGGAGAGCCGCGGAGCTACAGTTATCAGGTGCGGATCAAGAGCGGCGAGACGCGCTGGTTCTCCACCCACGGCAGGGCAATGGTGGACGAAGACGGCGAAGCGGTCGAGCTGCTCGCCTACATCCGTGACGTGACCGCGGTGAAAGCAAGCGAGCGCAAGTGGGTGCAGGCGGCGCTGACCGACACGCTGACCGGCCTTCCCAATCGCCGCGCTTTCGAGCGGATCGCGGCTGGGCGCCTGGACGAGGCGGCAGCAAGCACCGATTGTGTCGCGCTGCTCGATCTCGATCGGTTCAAGAGCATCAACGACGGCTTCGGCCATGATGTCGGCGACCTCGTGCTGAAGCGCTTTGCCGAAGTGGCGCTGGCACTGACCCGGCCCGAAGATACGCTGGCGCGGATCGGCGGCGAAGAATTCGGCCTGCTGCTCGCAAACAGCTCGCCCGAGCAGGCTTATGCCGTGTGCGAACGGATCCGGCAGGAAGTCGGCCGAAGCCCGCTGGCAGAAGCACTTGGCGACCTTCGAATCACGGTGAGCGGGGGTGTGGCGAAGCTTGGCGCCGACGGGCTCGATGCCGCGCTCAAGGCCGCGGACGAGGCGCTGTACCGCGCCAAGAAGAGCGGGCGCGACCGGCTGCTGCTGGCCGCTTAGGCGAAGTTGAAGCTGACGCTCAGGCGTTCGCCGCGGGCGGTGCCGGGCAGCACCTCGTGCCGCAGCCAGCTTTCCCACATCAGGAGTTGGCCGGGGCGAGGGTGAACGGTTACGAAGGCCTGGAGCGGCTCGGGCGCGTCCGGCAGGCGCGTCGGCGCGGCCATCATCATCGGCAGGCGCGGGTCTTCGAAGCGGATCGCGCCGGCACCGTCCGGAATCTCGACATAGAGCGTGCCCGAGACGATCGAGTGCGGGTGGATGTGTGCGCTGTGATGCCCGCCGGGCTTCAGTTTATTGACCCACAGGCTGTCGAGCTTGGGCTTCACGTTCCACGCAAGCTCACGCGCGAAAGTGGCCGCGTGACGGGTCAGCGCCTTGGCTAGGTCGCCGAACACGGGATCGCGCCGGGGCAGATCGTTCAGCGAGGCGTAGCTGGTGTAGCCTTTGTAGCCATGCTCCTTGGCCCAGCGGCGGCCGGCGGAATCGTCTTCGGCAAGGCTGTGGATGGAGTGGGCGAGCTCGTTGAGATCGAGCTCTAGATCGGCTTCGTAGAGCGGCGTGGCGAAGAGTTGGCGCATCAACCGTCCTGCTGCAGCCGCATGGCGACGTCGCTCATGAAGCGCGCATCTTCGCCTTTCGCGAGCCAGTCGGCTTCGGCCGCGATGGCGGCGAGCAGGTCGGAGAGGGGCTCCATCTCGCTTTTGGCATAGTTGCCGAGCACGTGACCGGTCACGCGATCCTTGTGGCCGGGGTGGCCGATGCCGATGCGCACACGGCGGAAGTCGGGGCCGAGCGCGGCGTTGATCGAGCGCAGGCCGTTATGTCCGGCAAGCCCGCCACCGACACGCACCTTGACCTTCATCGGGGCGAGATCGAGCTCGTCATGCATGACGGTGAGCGCGTCGACCTCGAGCTTGAAGAAATGCAGCGCTTGCTGAACCGAGTCGCCGCTGTCGTTCATGAAGGTCTGGGGCTTGAGCAGCAGGACCTTCTGCCCGCCGATGCGGCCTTCGGCGATGAGGCCGCGAAACTTCTTCTGCCACGGGCTGAAGCCATGCACTTCGGCGAGGGTATCGACGGCCATGAAGCCGACGTTGTGCCGATGCAGCGCATATTGCGCGCCGGGATTGCCGAGGCCGGTCCAGATCTGCATCGATGGAGAAACTCCCCTCCCGCACGAAGGCGGGAGGGGAGAAGCCGATTACTCGGCGGTGGCTTCGCCTTCGCCACCATCGACGGTGGTGTCACCCTCGTCGCTCTTCAGCGCCGACGGGGCCACGATCGTCGCGATGGTGAAGTCGCGGTCGGTAATGGTCGGGGTCGCGCCCTTGGGCAGGGTGACCGCCGAGATGTGGATCGAATCGCCGACGTCGAGGCCCTTGAGGCTGATCTCGATGTCGTCGGGGATCTCGGCCGCATCGACGCTCAGTTCGACGTCGTGCTTGACGATGTTGAGCACCGCGCCGCGCTTGATGCCGGGGCTTTCTTCTTCGTCGACGAAGCGCACGGGCACCGCGACGGTGACCTTGCTGTGCTCACCGATGCGCAGGAAGTCGACATGGACAGGGCGGCTGGTGACCGGGTGGAACTGCACGTCCTTGGGGAGGGTGCGCGTCGTCTTGCCACCGGCGTCGATCATCACGACCGAGTTCATGAAGTGGCCGGTCGAAAGCATCTTGGCGAGGAGCTTTTCCTCGACGTGGATGCTCAGCGGCTCCTGATTGGCGCCATAGACAACGGCGGGGACCCGGCCCGAGTTACGCAGCTCACGGGAGGCTCCCTTGCCAGCCCGGTCGCGCGTTTCGGCGGTCAGCGTCAGCTGTTCGCTCATACGTGCATTCCTTTGAATTGAATTAGTGAACCGCTCCCCACGCCTCCAGGGATGACCATGCAGGAGCGAGCGGGCGCATAGCGGGGATGGGGCGGAAAGGCAATGTGGCTGCGCCCATCAGGGCTGGCGCGAATCCTTCGTCGCGGGAGACTTCAGCGTCTGGCGGAAGCGGAACAGCTCTTCACGCTGAACCTCGCCGACCTGGCCTGGGTCGAGGTCGAGCATGTCAAACGGGCCGTAGCTGACCCGGATCAGGCGGCTGACCTGCAGCCCGAGGTGTTCGAGCACGCGGCGGACTTCGCGGTTCTTGCCTTCGGTCAGGGCCAGCTCGATCCAGCAATTGGCACGGGTCCGGCGTTCGAGATTGGCGTCAATCGAGCCGTAGCGCATGCCCTCGATCTCGATCCCGTCGGCAAGCTCCTCGAGCTGGGCCTGGCTGACCTCGCCGAACGCGCGGGCGCGGTAGCGGCGGACGACGGCGGTGGCGGGGAGTTCAAGCTGGCGCTTCAACTCGCCGTCGTTGGTGAGGAGAAGGAGACCCTCGGTCATGAAGTCGAGCCGGCCAACCGGCATGACCCGCGGCAGGCCGCCGGGCATGCGATCGTAGATGGTTGGCCGGCCCTTGGGGTCGTTGGCGGCGGTGAGGCAGCCGGCGGGCTTGTAGAAGCGCCACAGCCGGGCGGCGGCCGGCGGGGCGACGGGCTTGCCGTCGACGGTCACGCCGCGCAGGTTCTCGAGCAGGGTGGCCGGGGTGGTCAGCACCTCGCCATCGAGGGCGATCCGGCGTTCTTCGATCATCCGCTCGATGTCGCGGCGCGAGGCGACTCCGGCGCGGGCAAGCAGCTTGGCGATGCGCTGCGGGCCGGTTTCGCGCGGCGGGCCGGGCGGTTTCCCGCGGGGGCCGCTGGGAAACGGCCGCGGGGGCCTTGCACCTGTAGCAGGCGAAGCACGGCGCGGAGATTTCGCGGCGCCTTGCGGCGGGCGGGGACCGCGGGGACCCGTCGGTCGTTGAGGGGGCACGATTACTTCCTCTTTGAAGGTCAGATGATGCTGTTCGGCACCCGGGAACGTCACGTCAAGCGCATCCTGATCGTCGAGGACGAGCCGTTGGTGGCGTTCGACAACGAGACCATGGTGGCGAGCGCGGGCTACACGGTCGTGGCGACGGTGGATAGCGTGCGCGAGGCGCTGGCCGTGCTGGAGCGCGAAGCCGCGCCGTCTGCCGAAGAGAGCGAGGAGGTCGCAGGCGGTATCGATCTCATCCTCACTGATATCCAGCTCACGGGAAAGCGCAGTGGCATCGACTTGGCAGCAGAAGCCCAGGCGCGCGGCATTCCGGTGCTGTTCGCCACCGCCAATCCGCCGGAGGCAAGCGACTGCAATGCCCTTGGTGTGCTGTGCAAGCCGTATAACGAGCGGCGGCTGAAGGCAGCCCTTAAGGCGGTGGAGCAGCTGCTTGGCGGCAAAGCCAAGGTCAAGGCACCGGACGGAGTGATCCTGTTCGAGCGGCGGCTCGCCGCCTGAGGTCAGTCCGCGAGCGCTTGCCCGATCATGGCGTGGAATTCGGCCACCCCATGTTCAAGCGTGCCGAGCATGATTTCCTCCACAAGGCCGCTGGCGAGACCTTGATGGCAGAGCGCGGCAGCGCGGAAGTCCTCGCCGGCGAAGGTGCCCGTGTCCAGCAGTGTCCAGCTCTTGTCCCAGTGACGTTCCTCTTCCGCGTCACGCGGTGCGGAAGGGATCAGCATGATGTCCTCGACCAGGGTGCGCCCGACGTCCTGCGGCCAGCAGGTCAGGACGTTGAGGTAATCAGGGCTCATCACCAGGATGGTGTTGGGGAAGAGGTGGTAGGTAAAAGTCATCGCCTTGCGCACTTGGCGCCAGTCGTCGCGGTCGATCCGAGCGAGATAGTCGGTGCGCCCGACCGCCGCGCGCTGATGCGGGCCGATTCGGTCGGCCACGGTAATGCCGTCGGCGAAGAACGGCGCAATGGTCTGCGCGTGCAGGCGCTGAACGTGATAACTTTCGAGGAAGGCGTCGATGATCAGCTTCCAGTTGGCGGCGACGTCGTGGGTGTGGCGGCGGTAAAGGTGGAGGTTGCCGAGGGCGAAGGCGTCTAGGTCGGGTGCGAGTGCCTGGGCCGGCGCGAAGTCGGCGGCCGGATCCTGCGCGAACCAGATCAGGCCGCCGCTTTCGATTGCCGGAAAGCGGCGCAGGCTCATCGCGCCCTTATCAAGCCGGGGAAGCAATCGGCGCGGGGCAGTCCGGCGAGCGCGCCGTCGGGCATGTAGGCCCATGCGTGATAGGGGCAGACGATCCGCTTGGCCGGGATGATGTCGGAGCCTTCGACTAGCCGCGTGCCGCGGTGACGACAGGCGTTGGCGAGAACGTGGACCTGGCCATCGCTGTCGCGGCTGACGATCAGCGGCACGCCATAGCCGTCGTGGGCAACCGCGGTGCGAGGTGAAGGCAGCATCGCCGAGGGCCCGAGCACGAGCGGCAGGCGGGCGAACAGGTGCTGCTGCTCGGCGGCGAAGCGGGCCTCGTCGGTGTAAACGGAGGCCGGCAGCCGGACGATCCCGTCGCCCAGCATTTCACCGCCGCTTGCCAGCCGTTCGGCAAGCGCGAGCTGGCCGGGTGTCGGGCGGGTGGGCGAGGGGATCGCATCCATCGCGGCAGAGTGCGCCGGGTGGCAGGCAAGCGCAAGCACTCACGGGCTGTTCAGGCGAAATGCGGCTGCTAGGGTCTGGCGCGAAGCGTTTGGTTTGAAGGATTGCGAATGAACGGTTTGCAGGTAGCGATCTTTGTCGGGTTGCTGGTGTCGCTCGGCCTGCTGGCGACCCGGGTCGAAAGCTTCCGGCCCTACCTGCGCAAGCGTCCGCTGGTCGCATTCCTGCTCGGCATCAGCAGCGGCTTTCCGCTGACCCTGCTGCTGTCGACCATGACCTTCTGGCTTTCCAAGGTCGGGATCGACAAGGCGACCATCGGTTTCGCGGTGGGCCTGACCACGCCCTATACGCTGAAGTTCCTGTGGGCCCCGCTGGTCGACAAACTGCCGCTGCCGGTTCTGACGCGTGTGTTCGGGCAGCGCCGCGGCTGGCTGTTCTTCATCCAGGCCCTGCTGTTCCTCGCCGTGTGGCAGCTCGGCGCCAGTAATCCGCAGGTCGGGTCGATGGGGCTGTTCGCCTTCTGGGCGATCGTGGTCGCGTTCCTGTCTGCGACGCAGGACATCGTCATCGACGCCTATCGTATCGAGATCCTGTCCGATGAGGAAATGGCGCACGGCACCGCGACCAACCAGTTCGGCTATCGCACCGGCAACCTCATCGCCGGCGCCGGCACCATCTTCATTGCCTCCACCGAAGGGCTCGGCATGGGCTGGGCGGCGGCTTATGCGCTGACTGGCTTGGCCATTCTGCCCGCGATCATCGGCGCCTTGTGGGCGGGACCGGGGCGCTACGTCGATCGCCATGTGGCGGCGAGCGGAATGACGGCGGGGCAGTGGCTGCGCGAAACGGTGGTGAACCCGTTCCGCGAGTTCCTTGGCCGCAATGGCGCGTTCCTGATCCTCGGCTTTGTCCTCCTCTACAAGGTCGGAGATGCGATGGGGCAGATCATGCTGAGCCCGATGATCGTGGAGCTTGGCTTTGCCGACCTCGATTACGTGTCCGCCAACAAGGCATGGGGTTTTGCCGCGCTGATCGTCGGCTCGGCGCTGGGCGCGCCCTTCATCCTGTGGCTCGGGATGGGCCGGGCGCTGCTGTTCTCGGGCCTGCTGATGATGTTCTCGAACGTCATGTTCATGCTGCTCGCGATGAGCGGCAACAACTACTGGATGCTGGTTGCGGCGGTGGTGACCGAGAACCTGACCAGCGGGATCGGGTTGACGGTGTTCACCACCTATCTCTCCGGCCTGTCGAGCCTGGCCTATACGGCGACGCAATTCGCTTTGCTATCGAGCTTTGCGGCGGTCGGACGGACATGGCTGTCGACCCCGGCGGGCATCGCGGCGGAGAACCTCGGCTGGGTCGGCTTCTGGGGTCTCACCATCGTCGCGGCGATCCCGGGCATGTTCCTGCTCTGGCTGCTGTGGAGCAAGGGTTATGTCGTGCAGTCGGTGCGCCAGCCGAGCACGGAGGATGACGGCGAGCCGCTGCGCACGATCCCCGAACAGGAAGCCCCGCCGCCGCGCCCGGCCTAGTCTGGCGCCTCGTCATTAAGCGCGAGGACCTCGCCGGCAAGGTAGAGTGAGCCGGCGATCAGCAGGACCGCTTCTGGCGGAACGATTGCGGTGGCGGCCTGGAGGCTAGGCACTGCACGGGCGGCAAGACCCTGCTCGGCGGCGATCCGCGCCAGATCCGCCGCCGACATGGCGAGCGGATGGTCGAAGCTGATGGCGTGAACCCCCGCGACCCGCCCCTGAAAAGGAGCAAGCAGTCCAGCGGCGTCCTTGGTTCTCAACGCGCCGACGATGAGGTGGATCGGGCGGCCCTCCGCAAGGTCCGAGATGCTGGCCGCAAGTACGGCGGCGGCCTGGGCGTTGTGGCCGCCGTCGAGCCAGGCGTCGCGGGTGCCGATCAGCGGGCCGGGGCGCAGCTTCTGGAGGCGGGCGGGCCAGCGAACCAAGGTCATGCCGCGGGCGAGCGAGCCGGACGGAACAACGAGTGCCTGTTGATGGCGCAGCATGGCAACCGCCAGCGCGGCGTTGTCGGCTTGGTGTGGGCCGGGGAGGGCGGGCAAAGGCAGGTCGAGGCTGCCTTCAGCGTCGCCGTAATGCAGCCGGGCGCGGTCGACATGGCTGTGCCAGTCCGCACCCTGCACGAACAGGCGCGCACCCTTGGCTTTAGCGACCTTGCGGACCTGAGCGGCGGCGTCTGATGGATGCGCAAGCGTGACCAGTGGCACGCCCCCCTTGGCAATGCCGGCCTTTTCGCCTGCGATGGCGGCCAGGCTCTCGCCAAGCCATTGCTGGTGATCGAGGCCGAGCGCAGCGATGCCGGTAACCGCTGGACGCTCGATCACGTTGGTGGCGTCGAGGCTGCCGCCCATGCCGACCTCCAGCACCAGGGCGTCGGCGGGGGTGCGGGCAAAGGCGAGGAAGGCGGCGGCCGCGGTGGCTTCGAAGAAGCTGGGCGCGATGTCGGCGGAAGCGTCCAGCACCTCGCCGAGCAGCGCACCCAGCGCCTCATCGTCGATCAGGCGGCCGGCGAGGCGGATGCGTTCGTTGAAGCGGACCAGGTGGGGTGAGGTGAAGACGTGGACGCGAGCGCCGGATGCTTCCAGCGCGGCGCGCAGGAAGGCGCAGGTCGAGCCCTTTCCGTTGGTCCCGGCGACGTGGAACACCGGCGGGAGCTGCCGTTCGGGGTGGCCGAGGCCAGCCAGAAGCTCACTGATCCTCTCGAGCCCGAGGCGGTCGCCGCCGGGGCTGAGCCGTGCCAGCCGGTCGAGCTCGGCCTGCACGCCCGGATGATCCGAGCGGGCGCCGTCGGCCATCAGGCGGCCGCTTGGCTCGACGGTGCCAGATAGCCGATCAGCTGACCGAGGCGCGAGCGCAGCTCGGCGCGGTGGACGACCATGTCGATCATTCCGTGCTCGAGCAGATATTCGGCGCGCTGGAAGCCGTCGGGCAGCTTCTCCCGGATGGTCTGCTCGATCACCCGCTGGCCGGCGAAGCCGATCAGGGCGCCCGGCTCGGCCAGCTGCACGTCGCCGAGCATCGCATAGCTGGCGGTGACGCCGCCGGTGGTGGGGTCGGTGAGCACCACGATGTAGGGAAGGCCAGCTTCGCGCAGCATCTCGATCGCGACGGTCGCGCGGGGCATCTGCATCAGGCTGAGAATGCCTTCCTGCATGCGCGCCCCGCCGGCGGCGGTGAAGATGATGAAGGGCAGCTTGGCAGCGATTGCGGCCTGCACCCCGGAGACGAACGCCGAGCCGACGGCGACACCCATCGAACCGCCCATGAACGCGAAGTCCTGCACGCCGACGATCGCCTCATGCCCTTCGATCCGGCCACGGGCATTGAGGAAGGCGTCCTTTTCCTCGGTGGCGACACGCGCGGCCTTGATCCGGTCGGTGTACTTCTTGGTGTCGCGGAACTTGAGCGGGTCTTCGCGCACGTCGGGCGTGGCGAGGAGGGTGTATTCGCCCTCGTCGAACACTTGCTCGAAGCGGGTACGGGCGCGGATTCGGTCATGATGGTCGCACCGCGGGCAGACCTGGAGATTGTCTTCCCATTCCTTGGTGAAGACCATCGCATCGCAATTCTTGCACTTGTGCCAGAGCGTGTCGGTGGTCTGGCGCTTGGGCAGGAAGGTGATGGAATTACGGACCCGGCTGAGCCAGCTCATGTGCTTGTCCTTGAGGAAATCTATGCGCCGGCGGTTAGCGCGGGGCGTGGGGTGAGGGAAGCGGCGATGGCGCGGGCCGCCTCGGCCGGATCCGCGGCAGCAGTGATGGGGCGGCCGATCACCAGGATCGAAGCGCCTCGGCCAAGGGCGTCGGCCGGGGTCAGCACGCGCTTTTGATCGCCGACCGCACTTCCGGTGGGACGAAGGCCCGGAACGACGAACGTGCCGCCAGGCCAGCGCGCGGCGGCGGCAGCGACCTCTTCGCCCGAGCAGACGATCCCGTCACAGCCCGCGGCGCGGGTAAGGTCGGAAAGGCGCTCAACCTGCTCGGCTGGAGAAGCGGTCACGCCGATGTCGGCGAGGTCGGCGCGGTCGAGGCTGGTCAGCACGGTGACCGCCACCACCTTGCAGGCGGGCGGTGCGGCGGCCTTCGCGGCTTCCAGCATCGCGCGTCCGCCCGCGGCGTGGACGGTCAGCACCGCTGGCGCGAGCGGCGCGAGCGAGGCTACCGCCTTGCCGACAGTGTTGGGGATGTCGTGAAGCTTGAGGTCGAGAAAGATCGGTAGCCCCGCTGCCCCAAGCGTCCGGACGCCGGCGGGGCCGTTCGCGGCGAAGAACTCGAGTCCCAGCTTTAGGCCCCCAACATGCGGCGCGACTGCCTGCGCCAATGCCTGTGCAGCCGCAAGGTCGGGTGTGTCGATGGCGACGAAGATGGGGTTGCTCACAGCGCGAGATCTCCGTCGGCTGCCGCGACCGAAGGCGCGATCTGCGGTGCGGGCGGATTGGCGACCGACAGCCGCCGCTCCAGCCGCCATTGCCGTGTGCGCATCCACAGAAAGGTCGGCAAGAAGCCGAGCAGCGCGGCGATCAGCACCAGGATCGGCAGCTTCACGTCGGCCTGGAGCGAGCCCCACAGGTTGATCGTGACGTCGAACCAGTTGTTGCGGGCAATGATCGCCAGGAACACGGCCAGGACGACCCAGAAAAGCGTTCGCAGGAACTGCATAGCCGTGACTTAGAGCCGAAGGCCCGGCTTGGCCAGCATTACGCCTGTTCGTCGCTAGGGAGCTTCGCTTCGCCGCAGCAGTGAGCGCCATGTAGTTGAGCCTCGTCGCCCTTCGCTCCAAGCCGGCAGGTGGGGAGGATAGGTCACTGAAGAAACGCGTCATTGCTGGCGCGGGCGCCGTCTTGTTGATGGGCGCCGCCATTGCCAGCATTCGGGTCGTCGAGCCCGTTGGTACAGCCAACAGCCAGGCGGATCAGATCCGAGCCGCGAGCATGCAGCTCGCCAAGGTGCAGCCGGCCGCGCGCCAGCGGGTTGATTATGCGCGCCTGGATGCGCGTCTGAAGCGGTTGGCGGAGAAGCCGACTGTGGTCGGGCTGGCAGTGGGCGTGGTCGAGAATGGCCGCATCACTTTCCTGTCGGGCTACGGCGAAACGGTGGAAGGCTCAGGCGAGAAGGTGAGCGCCGATACGGTGTTCCGCTGGGCGTCGGTCAGCAAGGGTGTCGCCGGCACCATGGTCGCCAAGCTCGCCGAGCAGGGCAAGATCAGGCTCGACGCGCCGGTGGTCAATTATGCGCCGGGGCTGAAGCTCCCGGCCGGTAACGAATATCGCGCCAGCGTGGCCGACGTGCTGAGCCACCGGCTCGGCCTGTATCGCAACGCGCTCGACAACAAGCTGGAGGAAGGGCAGTCGCCGCAGGTGCTGCGGGCCGAGCTCGCCAGCCTCAACGCCATCTGTCCGCCCGACACCTGCTGGTCCTACCAGAACATCGCCTTTGACGCGGCGAGCGACATGGTCGCGCGGGCGACCGGCACCACCTACCAGGACGCGGTGCGGCAGCAGTTGTTCGGACCGCTCGGTATGACAAGCGCGACGCTGACCCGCGAAGGGCTGGTCAGCGCCAAGAGCTGGGCCCGCCCACACAGCGTGG
This sequence comes from Sphingomonas sp. LHG3443-2, assembly GCF_049896405.1. Lineage (NCBI taxonomy): Bacteria > Pseudomonadati > Pseudomonadota > Alphaproteobacteria > Sphingomonadales > Sphingomonadaceae > Sphingomonas > Sphingomonas sp. LHG3443-2. Next base: position 2,616,014 of record NZ_JAFCUG010000001.1, on the reverse strand, counting down.
GCCGTCGTCCGCTTGAGGTGCTGGAGCCATATTACCGCGTGCCGGCAGCGGGCGGGGTCAACAGCAACATCAAGGACATGTCCTTGTGGATGATCGCCCAGATGGGCGGCATGCCGCAGGTGCTCGACCAGAAGGTGCTCGACACCATCCACGCCCCGCTGGTGAAGACACCGGGCGAGCGGCAGCGGCTGCGCAAGTTCCTCGAGCGGATCGGCGAGGCGCATTACGGGCTTGGCTGGCGCTCTTATGATTATGCCGGGCGGCGGATCATCGGCCATCGCGGCGGGGTCAACGGCTACCGTTCGCTGATCTTGTTCGATCCCGCCTTGAGGAGCGGGGTGGTGGCGCTGTGGAACAGCAATACCAGCCAGCCGGGCGGGCTCGAGTTCGAGGTCATGGATATGCTGCATGGCCTGCCGTTCCGCGATTGGATGGAGATCGACAAGGCAGGCGGGCCGACGCCCGAACCGGCTAGCGAGGAGATCGCCACGGTTGGCAGCGGAGATCGGCGCTAGCGGAACCTTCCTTCCGGCCGTCCTGTTAGGCCTCCTGAACAATCCTTTCGGAGACCGACATGGCCGACGCCGCCCCCGACGCGATTACCCTTCTCAAAAACGACCACCGCGAGGTGGAAGACCTGTTCAACAAGTATGAGAAGGAGAAAGGCGCGGCCGCCAAGCGCAAGATCGCAACTGAGATCGCTACGGCGCTGATCGTCCACACCCGGGTCGAGAACGACCATTTCTACCCCGCTTGCGAGGGCAAGGTCGACGAGGCGGATCTGAAGGAAGCCTATGTCGAGCATGACGCGGCGAACGTGCTGATCGCCGAGATCCTTGCCAGCACGAAGGGTGACGAGTTCGCCGAAGCCAAGGTCAAGGTGCTGAAGGAAGAGATCGAACATCACGTCGGCGAGGAAGAGCGGTGGCTGACCGGCATTTTCAGCCAAGCCAAGCGCCACGGCGTCGATATGGATGCGCTGGGTGTCGAATTGGCGGAAGCCAAGGCGCGCTACGAAGCGGAAATCGCCAAGGACGGGCCGAAGGTGCACCTCGACGCCCTGAAGAAGACCAAGCTCGCTACGGCTTGAGCCAGGGGAGCGCTCTGGCCTCGGCCGGAGCGCTCCCGATCAGTCAGGCGTGGGCGCTTAAAAACTTCTCGAGATCGCTGCATCCGCCGATGGTCTTGCCGTCGACCACGATCAGCGGGGTGGTCGACAGCCCATGCTCGGCCTTGAAGGCATCGGTTTCTTCGCGCGTGGTGAGCTGATGCTCTTCCACCTCGAAGCCATTGTCGTTCAGCAATTGCAGCGCGCGGCGGCCGAACGGGCATTCATGATCGGGAAGGACCATGCGGGTGATCTGGGCCTTGGGCATGGATTATGCTCTCCTGGAGTGAACAGCCGAAGCGCCCGGACGCACTTGGCGGTTCCGGCCCCGGTGGTCATTTGCAACGATCCGGACTATGGGCGGCGCCATGCTCCATCAACATCTCCCTTCGGCGCTCGCCCGGGCGCTCGAAACGCGCGGCTATGAAACGCTGACCGAAGTCCAGGACGCGGTGTCGACCCCCGAAGCCGTCGGCCGCGATCTCCTCGTTTCCGCCCGCACCGGCTCGGGCAAGACCGTCGCCTTCGGCCTTGCCATGGCACCCGATCTTCTGGGCGAGGCCGAGCGGCTGCCGTTTTCGCTGAAGCCGCTGGCGCTGGTGATCGCGCCGACCCGCGAACTCGCGCTGCAGGTGTCGACCGAATTGCAGTGGCTCTACGAAGCAGCTGGTGGCCGGGTGCTGACCTGCGTCGGCGGCATGGATCCGGTGCGCGAGCGCCGCGCACTGGAAAATGGCGCGCATATCGTGGTTGGCACGCCGGGCCGCCTGCGCGACCATCTCGAGCGTGGGGCTCTCGACCTGTCGAGCCTTAAGGTCGTGGTGCTCGATGAGGCCGACGAGATGCTCGACATGGGCTTCCGCGAAGAATTGGAAGAGATCCTCGATGGCGCTCCGGCCGAGCGGCGTACCCTGCTGTTCTCCGCCACCCTGCCCAAGCCGATCGTCGCGCTGGCCCGCCGCTATCAGCGCGATGCGCTGCGGATCAGCACGGTCGAGACCAGCGCCGGGCATGGCGATATTGCCTATCAGGCGGTCACGGTCCGCCCGACCGACGTCGAGCATGCGGTGGTGAACCTGCTTCGCTTTCACGAGGCGGAAACGGCGATCCTGTTCTGCGCGACGCGCGAAGCGGTGCGCCGCCTTCACGGCAGCCTGTCCGAGCGCGGCTTCACCGCCGTCGCCTTGTCGGGCGAGCATAGCCAGGCGGACCGTAACCGCGCGCTCCAGGCGCTGCGCGACAAGCGCGCGCGGGTACTGGTCGCAACCGACGTCGCCGCGCGCGGCATCGACTTGCCTTCGGTCAGCCTCGTGATCCACGTCGAATTGCCGCGGGATGCCGAGGCGCTGCAGCACCGCTCGGGCCGCACCGGCCGGGCGGGGCGCAAGGGAACGGCGGTGCTGATCGTGCCCAACATGCGCCGGCGCCGGGTCGAGGGAATGCTTCGCCTGGCCCGGATTCCGGTCGAGTGGACCGACGTGCCGAGCGCCGAGGCGATCCGCGACCAGGATCGTGCACGCCTGCTTGCGCAGTTCGACGAACCGCAGCCGCAGGACGAGGGCGACGCCAATCTTGCAGCGGCGCTGCTGGACCGGCTGGGACCGCAGGGCGTGGCGCAGGCGCTGGTGGCGCGGCTTCACGCCGATCTGCCCGCGCCGGAGGATTTGCTTGAAGGTCCAGGCGATGACGGGCCGCGCCACGGCGGCTTCGACGGGGCCGGGTGGTTCAAGATCAACGCCGGCCGGCGTCAGGGCGGCGATCCGAAGTGGCTGCTGCCGTTGATCTGCCGCATCGGTCACGTGCCCCGGACCGAGATCGGCGCGATCAAGGTCGCGGCGATTGAGAGCTTCTTCGAGGTGAGCCCGCGCGCGCTGCAGACGTTTATCAAGGCCCTTCGCAAGAATTCGCCGGCCATGGCGCAGGACGGGATCATCGTCGAGGCGAGCACCAGCCCCGACGAGCATCACGCCGCGGGCGGCGGTCCGCCGAAGCCGCGCCAAGGCCCGCGCGGACCCCGCCCGCCGCGGCGCTAAGCGAGCGATTTCTGCAGCTCGGCCTTGGTCATGGTCGAGCGGCCTTTGATGTCTCGCTTGCGCGCTTCGGCGAGCAGGTCGGCCTTGGTCGGCTCGCCTTGGCGCGCGGCTGAGGTCTTGCGCGCGACATCCTTGGGCTGGGCGGAGAATTGCTTGCCCTTGGCGCTGTCGGTCCGCTTCTTTGCGGTGGTGCGCTTGTATTCGCTGTCGGTGAGCGCCTCGCGCGCCTTTTTCGGAAGGTAGCGCTCGCCGGTGTCGCCGCTTTCCTTGCCCGACTTGGTGCCCCACTCCTCGCGGGTCCATTCGGCGAGATGATTGTGCGGGTCTTTCTTCCCGCGATAGCCGCCGCCGGCTTTCTTGTATTCGGCAACCGCGAGTTGCGCCTTGCGGGCCGACCATTCGCCCTTGTCGCCGCCTTTGTCGCCAGCGGTGACGCGTTTCTTGATCTTTTCCCAGAGCGCAGGATCGGTCTTTTCAGCGGTTTCTGACATGCCGGAAGAACCGGCTGGCGAGCGATGCGGTTCCGCTCAGCCGAGGCTGACGAAGCTGTCGAGCACGCGCTTGCGGCCGGCGTGTTCGAAGTCGATCTCGAGCTTGTTGCCCTCGATCGCGGCGATTTCGCCATAGCCGAACTTGCCGTGAAACACGCGCTGGCCGACCGACAGGTCGTCGCGGCCCTTGTTGCCGAGGCTGACCGCCGAGACGCGGGCCTCGACGATGCGCTGGGGCACGGGGGTAAAGGTCTGCGCCGCGCGGCCGAAGCCGGGGCCGCGGGTCGACAGGCGGTCGGGGCGCTGGGCGGCGACATGGGCGAAAGGATCGCCATGCTCGCTCCACTGCGCGCGCCACAGCGACTCGCCGCCGGTCATGGTGGTCTCTTCCTCGATATGCTCCTTGGGCAGCTCGCCGACGAAGCGGCTCGGGATGCTGCTGGTCCACTGGCCGTAGATGCGGCGGTTGGCGGCGTGGAAGATGGTCGCCTTCACGCGCGCCCGGGTGATCGCGACGTAAGCCAGGCGCCGTTCTTCCTCGAGGCTGGCGGTGCCGCCTTCGTCCAGCGCGCGCTGCGAGGGGAATACGCCTTCTTCCCAGCCGGCGAGGTAGACGATCGGGAATTCCAGCCCCTTGGCAGCGTGGATGGTCATGATGGTGACCTTGTCGCCGGTCTTGTCTGCGTCATTGTCCATGACCAGGCTGACATGCTCGAGGAAGGAGGGGAGGTTCTCATACTCCTCCATGGCCCGCGTAAGTTCGGCGAGGTTCTCGAGCCGGCCGGTGGCTTCGGCGGTGCGCTCGGCCTGGAGCGCGGCGGTGTAGCCGCTTTCGTCGAGGAGCTGGCGGGCGAGCTCGGCATGGGCCGGCGGGGCGCCGAGCGGGGCAGGGGTGTCGGCGGCGGCGAGGTGCATTTGCCGCCAGCGCGCGAAGTCGCCGACGAAGCGGCCGAGGCTGCGGCGGGCCTGCGGGGTGAGCTCATCGGAATCGAGCATCTGCGCGGCCGCCAGCAGCAAAGGCTGGCCCGAGGCGCGGGCGTAGCGGTGGATGGTCGCCACCGCCTTGTCGCCGAGCCCGCGCTTGGGGGTATTGACGATACGCTCGAACGCGAGGTCGTCGGACGGGCTTTGCACCAGCCGGAGATAGGCGAGCGCGTCGCGGATTTCTGCGCGTTCGTAGAAGCGGAAGCCGCCGACGATCTGGTAGGGCAGACCAATGGCGATGAAGCGTTCTTCGAATTCGCGGGTCTGGAACTGGGCGCGGACGAGGATGGCGATGTCGCTGAGGCTGCCGCGGCGCTGGTGTTGCTCGGCTTCCTCGCCGACCCGGCGGGCTTCTTCCGGGCCGTCCCATACGCCGACAACCTTGACCTTCTCGCCCGTGTCGACCTCGGTCCACAGATCCTTGCCGAGGCGGCCCGAGTTGTTGGCGATGAGGCCCGAGGCGGCGCCGAGAATGTGCGGGGTGGAGCGATAATTCTGCTCGAGCCGGATCACCGCCGCGCCCGGAAAGTCGCGCTCGAAGCGGAGGATGTTGGCGACCTCGGCCCCGCGCCAGGAGTAGATCGACTGGTCGTCGTCCCCGACGCAGCAGAGGTTGCGGCGCGGCTCGGCAAGCAGCTTCAGCCATTCGTACTGGACCGCGTTGGTGTCCTGATATTCGTCGACCAGCAGATATTTGAAGCGGGTGCGGTAGCGTTCCAGCACGTCGTCGTGCGTGCGGAAGATCACCAGCATGTGCAGCAGCAAATCGCCGAAGTCGCAGGCGTTCACGGCTTTAAGCCGATCCTGATACTGCTTGTAGAGGTCGGCGCCACGGCCGTTGGCAAAGGCTTCGGACTCGCCCGCATCGACCATGTCGGGGGTCAGGCCCTTGTTCTTCCAGCGATCGATGAGAACCGACAGCTGCCGAGCGGGCCAGCGCTTCTCGTCAATCTCGGCGGCGACGATCAGTTGCTTCATCAGGCGGAGCTGGTCGTCGGTGTCGAGGATGGTGAAATTCGATTGGAGCCCGGCAAGCTCGGCGTGGATGCGGAGCATCTTGGCGGCGATCGAGTGAAAGGTGCCGAGCCACGGCATCCCCTCGATCGCGCCGCCGCTGATGCGGGCGATCCGCTCGCGCATTTCGCGCGCCGCCTTGTTGGTGAAGGTGACCGCCAGGATTTCGCTCGGCCACGCTTTGCGGGTGGCGATGAGGTGGGCGAGGCGGGCGGTCAGCGCGGCGGTCTTGCCCGTGCCCGCGCCGGCCAGCACCAACACCGGGCCTTCGGTCGTCAGCACCGCTTCGCGCTGCGGCGCGTTCAGGCTCGCGAGATAGGCAGGCTCGGGCGACAGGGCAGCGGATTCGGACACCGCTAAGCAGGTAGGACGAGGAGAACGGAACGGCAACAGCGCGGCCCGTAACGATTGCTCCCGATATCCCCGTTATCCACAGCCTCCATGCTGCCGAATCCGCTTTGCGCGACTCAGGAACTCGGTCATCTTCTCCAGGTGATCGGGGGGCAACCGGCCCTCTCCTCCAAGAGACCCGCAAGGGTCAGGCGGCAGGAAAGGAAAGGAACTTCCGATCTCCGCCGGCACGGCGACGAAGTGGAATTCGGTTTTGCAACGATTGGGCTTCCCCAGGATGCCCGGACGGATCGAACCGGAGGATCTTCGAAGCGAAGCCGGCAAGAGGCGCCGGAAGAGATGATCGTCTCACCGCCGCAGGCCGGGTCCCCCGCAAGGGTGTGATCAGGGCAGCGCGAAAGACGATGGTCCCAAGAAGGGCCGCGAACGGACGGTTGGTGGCGACTTGAGCTGGAACTGGCTTGCCAGGAAAAGCGAGAGAAGCGGGTCCAGGACCGAGACCGAGGCTTGGAAGCCGAGGCGTTCTTCGGAGCGCAGCGAGTTCGAAGCGGAGGCGAGGACCAAGACCGTCGGAGCCGAACGGTGAGGGAAGCAACGGTCTTCGGACCAGCGCCGATCGATCCGGGAAGCGCCGGCAGAGCCGGGTGAAAGCGACGCAAAGGCCGAAAGGCTGGAATGGAGCGGAAGCCGCGGGGAAGAGCCCGGGAGACCGGGCAGCCGATCGAGACCGACGCGACGCCTGAGCGAGTGCGCAAGGATCGTGGAGTGCCGACGCTTTTCCTTCGGGATGGAGTGTCAGCAAGAAGCGAAGACCGGTAATCTCACGCTCGGCGCAGTGGGGCTCGGCAGCAATGCCGGGCCCCATTTCTGTTTGGGCGGGCACAACGCGTGCGCCGACCTGACCTCAAGGCCAGCAGCACCAGCCGAGGCTTGGCGCGTTCTCCTCCGCGAGGAGGAGTGAACCATGGCCGACACCATCGATGCCGACGAACGCAGCGAGATCCGCAAGGACTTCCGGGAAGCGGTCAACATGACTCCGACCGAGCTCGAGAAATGGCTCGACACCGAGGAAAGCAAGGAAGTCGGCTGGAAGGGCGAGGATGGCAAGGGTTCGGGCGAAAGCGTCGGGCACAAGTCGGGCAAGCGCATTGTCGAGTTGCTGCACAAGAAGGCAGCCGATCTTGATGACAGCGATCTGGCGCACATGAAGAAAGTGACGGGCTATGTGCATCGCCACCTGGCGCAGAAGCCCTCTCACCCCGATGGCTCGCGATGGGAAGCGAGCCTCAAGAACTGGGGGCATGATCCGGCCAAGAAGTAGCGCCGCTTTCGGGTGCTCGACAGCCAGCGGCAAACGGCTAGGCTGGAGATCACCTGTTCGGAGGCTGTGCGCGTGTCCCTGTTGGCCATCCTGGGCCTCAGCCTTTCGGCTCCGGCGGTTCCGGCCAAGTCGGTGGAGAATCTTGCCGCTTACCTGTCGCCGGACGATTACCCGCGCGAGGCCATCCGTAACGAAGAGCAGGGGTTCGTGGCCTATCGCCTCTCGATAGACGCAGATGGATCGGTAAGCGCCTGCGCGGTGGAGGCGAGTAGCGGATCGGCATCGCTCGACGTGGCGACCTGCCGTATCCTTAGCGAGCGGGCGCGCTTCACCCCGGCGAGGGATCGCCGCGGCCGGGCGGTGCCCGACAGCGTGTCCGGCCGCGTCCGCTGGGCACTGCCCGACAAAGCTGCCGGGAGCTCGGCCCTCCAGGATTCGCTGCGGGCCATCCATAATGTTTGGGAGGTGACGGCCGGCGGGCGTCAGCGCTCCTGCCGCCGCGAACTTGTCTTTGAAGCCGGCGAGCGAGTGAATGTGGGCGAGTGCAACCCGCTCGACCTTAAATTCGTGGCCGCGGCCGCCGGATATCTCCAGGCACGACCGGAGGAGGTTCTAACCATCCGTCTCGAGAACCGGTGGCTGATCGATGCTGCCCTGCCGTTTGCGCCAATCCCGGCACATCGCGGCGAGATATTGGTGCGGGGAGAGGGCGATTACCGCCTGAACGACGATCTGACCGTGCGGGACTGTGTCGAGGGACGGTTCTCGGCCCGCTTCAACTGGCGTCCGGCACCCTGCTTTCGCAAGAGCTTCGCCGAACAGGTGCCCGCCGCGACGCGCAACCTGCGGATGGAAGTGCAATGGGTGGTGAGCCGCGGTCCCGACACGGAGCGGCCGGCGCAGATGCCGACCTTCGTGAGCGCCGACGGCAAGATGGTGGTCCCGCTCGACGTTCGTCCGCGGGACGACAAGGGAGGTGGTGCGAACCCCCTCGAAGGGGGTCCGCACCAGCCCTGATCAATCGATAAAGCTCGCCGGCACGCGGCCGCCATTGGCAGCAAGCTGCTTCATGGTGGCCTTGTGCAGCCAGATGTTCATTTCGGCCGAGCCGTTCAGCTCACCCGTGTAACCTAGTTCCTGCGCGAGCTCTTTGCGGTTCTCGAGACTGGAATCGATTCCGAGCAGCTTCATCAGGTCGACGATCGACGACTTGTAGTTGAGGTCGGGATTGCCGCGCTGGCGGCTGATGTCGGCCAGCACCTGTTCGACGTCGACGTCCGTCTGCTGTGTGGTCCCGGCCTGGGTGATCGATTGACCCAGTGGCTGGCCACCTTGCGACTGCTGCTGCTGCTGTTGCTGCTGCTGGAGCGGCGGACCGCCGGCCATGCCAGCCGGGATGGTCGGGCGGTTACCCGGTCCCGGATCCTTGTGGCCGAAGATCGCGCCCTTGATCTTGTCGAAGATCCCCATGCGTCAGGCCTCCAGGCCGTGCTTCAGGCTGCTGATCTGGTCATGGCCCTGGCGCACCGACTGGTAAGCGCGTTCGATGATCGTGCGGGTTTCTGGCGCAGCATCGGTCGCGTTCAGCGCCGCTTCGAACTTCTCCTTGAGATAGTCCTCCCCGCGCTCGACCTCATTGATGATGGCCTTGTCGTCGCGCCCGGTGACCGCCGCCTTAAGGTCGAGGAAGCGCTGGTGGGTAGCGCCAAGGAAGCTGCCGTCGTCCGGCGCATTGCCGCCAAGGCGGGTGATCTCCGAACGAAGTTCCTCGACAATCCGGCTGCGCTCGTCGGCATTGCGGCGGAAGAGCTCCTGGAAGCGGGTGCCTTCGGCGTTCTGGGCAGCGTCGCGGTAGCCGTTGACGCTGTCGATGAGGGTGGTGGTGAGGGTTTCGAGCGTGCCCGTGCCCTTGTTGTCCGAACCGATCATATGCTGTCTCCTTACAAAGGATGAAGTTACCGCCCCTCAACGCGCCTGCTCCGCGGTTTGTTCGCAGGCAGCGCGAGTTTTCGGGCGAACGGAGACTCGTGCTTGTCAGGCCGAAGCCTGCTGATAAGCTCGGCCCATGCGAGCCTTTTTCATGCGTTTTGCGGTGCTCGGCCTCCTCGGCTTCCCTCATCCTGCAGCGGCAGCGCCGATGGCGCCGACGGGACGATGGATCGTCAATTTCGACGATGCTCAGTGCGTAGCGTCGCGTGCCTATGGCGAGGACCAATTGTTCCTGAAGGCGTCACCGCTCGGCGACGTGGTCCAATTCGGCATCGTGCAGCCGGGCCGCTCCGGTCCTGCGCAGCAGGTGGAGACCGAGATCAGGCCGGCAGCGGGTGAAATGTATCGGGGCAATGCGGTGATGTGGAGCACTGGCGGCGAAAAGTCGCAGCGGGTGCGCCTGATCAACATGCCAGCGGCCGAATTCGAGCGGCTGTCCGCATCGCCGACCCTGTCGCTCAAGATCGGCGAACTGCGCCGCGATTACGTCATTCCAGCCATGCCGGACCTCGCCAAGGTAATGAAAAGCTGCGTCGAGGACCTGCAGCGTGCGTGGAGCGCGGAGGGCGGCACGCCGGCAGTGGCGGTTGCAAGCCTGGCCAGTTTCTTCACCGACGACGATTATCCCGACGAAGCCGTGCGCCGCGAGTGGAGCGGCACCACGGCCTTCGCCCTGTTGGTCAACGAACAGGGCAAGGTCGCTGATTGCATGGTTGTCGAGACCAGCGGGCAGGCGAGCCTCGATACCCAGAGCTGCGCCGTCTTGAAGCGCCGGGCGCGCTTCACGCCAGCCCGCGACAGGGCGGGCAAGCCGACCAGGGACAAGGTGAAGGGCCGGATCGCCTGGCGCATTCCTTGACGCGTCGGGCTTGCACGCTCTTGGTGCGCCGCTAGGCAGGGTGCTGCGTGCTCGCGCCTGGAGTTGAACTTGGATGAATGACGCAAACGCCGCATCGCCGGCTCGCCCTGCCGGATCTGGCGGCAAGAGCGCGTTGCTGCTGATGGCCGCGCTGATCGTCGGGCTGGTGCTCGGCATCGTCGTGGCCGGCCTCGGCGACGGCATAAAGGAGCCGCTGGTGCAAACGGCGGCGCTGATCGGCGGGCTGTGGCTCGACGCGCTGCGGATGACGGTGATCCCTCTGATCGTCGCACTGCTGGTGGTGGGCGTGGTCGGCGGTGCCGATGCCGCGCGCGCGGGCGGCCTGGCGGCAAAGGCAGTCGCCTGGTTTGTCGGCTTCTACATCTTCTCGGCGGTGTTCGGTGCGGTAATGACCCCGGCGCTGCTGGCGGTGTTTCCCTTGCCGCAAGCCGCGGCGCAGGCGCTTCAGGCAGGCCTTGCCGGAGTTGACCAGAGCGCCACTGCGGCCGCGGTGCCGACCGTGGCCGACTTTTTCAAGACGATCATCCCGCCCAATCCGATCGCGGCGGCTGCCAACGATCAGATCCTTCCTCTGGTCTTCTTCACTGCGGTGTTTGCCTTTGCCCTTGCCAAGGTCGAGCGGGAGCGGCGGGCCGGCGTGCTCGGCTTTTTCGAAGGCGTGTCGGATGCCATGCTGCGGGTCATCGGCTGGGTCCTGTGGCTGGCGCCCATCGGTGTGCTGGCACTCGCCTTTGCAGTGGGTGCGGGCGCGGGCGGATCGGCCTTGGGCGCGGTGGTCCATTACGTGCTGATCCTGTCGGCGCTGGGCGTATTCCTGACGCTGGTCGGGTTCGGCATTGCCATTTTGGTTGCCGGCTATGCCCCCGGCGCCTTTTTCAAGGCGATCACCGGACCGATGGTGGTGGCGCTGTCGACGCGTTCCTCGCTCGCTTCGCTTCCGACCATGCTGCAAAGCGCAGCGGATCTGCGCATTCCGCAGCGTGACGCCGATGTCGTGCTGCCGCTCGCCGTGGCCTTGTTCCGGGCGACCGGCCCGGCGATGAACATCGGCGTTGCGCTGTATGTGGCCCACTGGCTTGGCGTGGAGATCAGCTGGACGGGTTATATCGCCGGTATCGCGGTGGCCGCGATGGCGAGCCTTGGTGCGGTCAGCCTGCCGGGGCAGATCAGCTTCGTCACCTCGATCGCGCCGATCAGCATCGCGCTTGGTGTGCCGATCGAGCCGTTGGCGCTGCTGCTGGCGCTGGAAACGATCCCCGACACCTTTCGCACGCTCGGCAACGTGGTGCTCGACGTTGCGGTGACGGGCGCGGTGTCCGAGGAGCAGACGGAGGATAGCGGGGCAGCGGTTTAGCGCCCCGCAATCTCCCGCACGCAATCGGCGTAAAGGCGGCCGACCGGCTGCTCGGTCCCGTCCGCCAGCCGCGCGATCCAGCGGCCGGAGGCATTGCGCTGGAACCCGCTGATGAAATCGCGGCGGACAATTGCCGAGCGATGCAGGCGGACGAACACCGCGGGATCGAGCCCTTCTTCGAGGGCGGCCATGCTGTGGTGGATAAGCCAGCTCCGTGGACCGACGTGGAGGCGCATGTAGTCGCGCTCGGCCGAAACACGGTCGATGTCGATCGCGCGGATGCGAACCAGCCCGCTAAGGTCCGAGGCCCAGAATTCGTCGAGGTACTCACCAGCCACAGGAGCGACGGTCGCCCCTTGCTCACGGCGCCGTTCCAGATGGTCGCGGGCCCGTTCCAACGCGCGTTCCAGCCGCTGGGGATCGACGGGTTTGACGAGGTAATCGACGGCTTCGACCTCGAAGGCGGAGACGGCGAATTGGTCAAAGGCGGTGACAAAGATCACTGCCGGCCGGGTTCCCGCTCGTCCAAGCTCCCGCGCGACGTCGATGCCGTCCATGCCCGGCATCGCGATGTCGAGGAGCAAGAGGTCGGGCCGCAGTGCGTCGGCCATACGGCAGGCGCTTTCGCCGTCGCTGGCGGTGCCGACCAGATCGATCCCGCCGATCCGGGCGAGCAACAGTTGCAGCCGCTCGGTCGCAAGCGGCTCGTCGTCTACGACCAGGGTCCTGAGAGCGGGCTCATCCATCGTCGCGGCTCGTCGGAAGGGTGAGCGCGACCTTGTAGCCGCCGCCGTTCAAAGGTCCATGTTCGACCGCCGCTGCCCTTCCAAAACGGGCGCTGAGGCGCTGGGCGACATTGACCAGCCCGACCTTGGTGCCGGCGGGCGGCGCCGGCCTTCGCGGAGACTTGAGCGCCACCCCACCGAAATTGCTGATCTCGATCCGGAGGCGGCCCGGCAGGGGCTCTTCCGCCGCGATCCGCAGCGTTACCTTGTCGCGTGTGTTGCCAAGCCCGTATTTGATCGCATTCTCGACGATCGGTTGGAGGATGAGCGCGGGCAGGCGGGCGGAGGTTAGCGCGTCGGGCACGTCGATCTCGACGTTCAGGCGGCGCGGGAAACGAACCTTTTCGATGTCGAGATATAGTCGCTGAAGCTCGATCTCTTCGGCCAGGCTGACGTCGGCGGTGGGATCGGTCGACAGGCTGGACCGGAAAAAGGTCGACAGCTTGAGGATCATCTCCTCCGCTTCAGCCGAACGACCGGTCATCACCAGGCTCGACAGGCTGTTCAGCGTATTGAACAGGAAGTGCGGATTGACCTGGTAGCGGAGCGCCCGGACCTGCGCTTGCTGGGCCGCGCTTTCGGCGGCAGCGGCGCGCTTCTGGAGGTCGAGCGCCTGCTGCTGGCTCATCGCCGCGAGATAGACTGCGGACCAAGCGGCGAAGAAGAACAGCCACACGACAGCGGTGTCGGCCGCCACCCGGAACTGTTCGCGCTGACCAAGGTCGGTGAGGCGGGGGGCGGAAAACACCACCGGGTCGGCGGCGCCGCGTTCGATCCGGACCTGATCGCCTTTCTGCACCAGCACCACGCCGTCGCGGGCCTGGATGCGGATCTCTTCGCGGCTGGTCTTGAGGTGGCCTTCGCTCATCACCAGGCTGCCGGCGAGCGCGGCCGAGGCGAGCAGCGAGCCGATGCCCGCCACCACTGCCTTGCGGCGCATGGACTGGCCGCGGCTGAGGCTCGCAATGGCGGCATAGAGGAGGATGGTGAGGATGATGCCGAAGGAAACCGTCATCACCTTGTTGGCGAGCACGGTCAGCGGGTCGCTGCCAAGGAAGGCTCTGGCGACGATGGTGATGCAGTAGATCGCCCAGAAGCCGAAGATCGTCTTCATCGCCAGCTTCCAGTCGGCGAAGCGGGGCGGCGCGAGCGCGCTGCTGCCAAGGACCAGGCGATCGCTGGGAAGGGGCATGTTCATAGGATCTGAGAGTGCCGACCGGGGGGCGCCAGCGCAACCGCCCGATTGCCGGTTGCCGAAGCGCGGGCGCCTTTGGTCGAAGCGGAACGGGCGCGCTGCCAAGAACGTTGTTGCAGCGAAAGGAAGATTGTGAATGACCGAGCAGAGGGGAGCCGAGGCGCCGCCCGCCGTACAGAGCGGCGATCCGGATCGTGAACTGGAGAAGAAGCTGCGCCGTGATCCGGGCAACGAAGATGCCAAAGTGGATGTCGGCAGCGATGAATCCATGGATGCTTCGGACCCACCGTCGGCCTCGCAGCCGGGCTGCGGTGACGAACCCGTGCCGTCCAGCGGCTTTCCCGGCTGAGGCCGCCCGCCGGTCAAGGTGAGTTGATCACGCAGTTGCAGGATTGTGACAGCTGCCCGACTTTGCGCAGCTGAACCAATAAGCACGTGCAATCGCCGTCCGAACCGGTTTCAATATGAACCGGGGTTGGGTCGATGGTTAAGCAAGTGGAAACGCTTGAATCGGCATATCTTCCAGCCCTGAGTGTAAGGAGCTGGGTGCCATGACGACGCGTTCGATGCAGCCTGCCGGTGGGGCGTTGCTGCTGAGCGAAATGAAGGAGTTTGCGGGGTTCCCGAAAGCGACCCAGCGCTACATTCGCCGCAGCCTCGACATCGCCTTTGGCCGCCGTGACGCGCTTGAGTGCTGGGCGCGCGATGAAGGCGAAGCCGCGTCGATCCGTGCACAGGGCCGGCTCTACAAGCAGCTCGACGCGCTTCGGATGCAGGTGCCGGACGACAGCGGGCTCGACACCATCGACCCGTTCATGGGCCTGCTGATCACCGTCACCGCCTTCGATCTTGGTCAGGATCGTATCCCGAACTTCGCGGCCTTCCGCTTCCTCTACGAGCGCCTGCTCGGAGCGGCGGCGCGGCCGTGGCTGCCGGCCGCCTTCTGCGCTGCTGCGGCGCTGCCGCACCTCCACCCCGATCGCCGCCGGCTGCTGCTGCAGTCGATCAGCGAAAGCGCCGCGACCGCGCCGGGCTGGTCGAACCGCGAAGCCGTGTTCTGGCCGGAATGGGTCGAGAAGGTCGATATGGCGGACGCCGCCTAACAGAGACGTCGCCCCGGCGAAGGCCGGGGCCTCGTTTGTCAAAGGCGCAACTGCTCCTGAGGTCCCGGCCTGCGCTGGGACTGACTAAGCCTTCACGCTCGGATAGATCTCCGCCAGGCGCGCGATGCTTTCGCGCGCACTGGTGTGCAGGATGTAGATCCCGCCCGCTTGCTCCCACGCTGCCATGTGACGCTCGCTGTCGTCCACCAGCACGTCCGCACCCGCCATGTGCCGGTGCTTGTCGCGGGCCATGCAGGTGATGATGGGGACGCCGGGAAAATGCTCGGCCGCCCACGCCACCTTCTGTGGCGCGGCCCATTTACCGATGGGAAGGCCGGTGAGGATGGTCGGCTTGAGGTGCCTGACCGCGTCGAACAGCTCGTCCGCGTCCGGCATCTTGGGAAGCGTGGCGTAGAAATCATCGGCGCGGGCAAGCCGCTTCCAGAACTCGCCCTTGCCGCGCCTGGCCTCGAAGGTCTTGGCGTCGGTGCCGAGCAGCTTGCGCACCCCGGCATCGAAATTCGCCAGTACGCCATCGCAATCGAGAAACAGCTTCGGCTCGGCCATCAGAAGCGAGCGGGGGTGAGGGTGATCGGCACGGGGTGGTCGAGCTCCTTCCACCCGCGCTCCTTCAGCACCTCGTTGCTTTCCTTGGCCGTGCGACCGGAGGCGAGCGACCAGGTGATGTGATAGGTCGAACCGTCCGGCCGATCGACGGTGCCATCAATGGTCACCACCATGGCTTCCACCCCACTGTCATCGTCGGTGCGGCCGACGATCGCGGCTTTCACCTCGTGCGGCGGGTCGTTCTTGCGCACATCCAGCGTGACGTGATCGGCCACCACCTCGGCATAGCGGGGCGGATGGTCGCGGAGCAGGGTTTCGCGTTCGGCGCGATCGAGTTTCCAGCCATTGGTCATGGCGCTGTCAATCAGCCGCGCTGGCCCAAGTTCCCGACCAGCTCGGCCGCAAATTCGCTCAGTGTGTCGTCGCGGGCGCCGAGGATGGCGATGGTGTCGCCGGAGCGGGCGAGGTCGAGCAAGCGCGCGGCGATGGCGGGGCGTTCGGGCAGATGCTCCGCCTGGCCGCCTTGGGCGCGGACGGCGTCGACCAGCCATTCCGAGCCGCGGGAGCGATCGACGGTGCCGCCCTGATAGACGGGATCAGAGAGGATCAGCACGTCGTCGCTGCGGAGGCCTCCCGCAAAGGTGGCGGCGAGCTCGTCGCCCATCTTCGCGAGCGGGCCGTAGCCGTGCGGCTGGAACATGACGAGCAAGCGGCCCGGCCGGGCGGTCAGGGTCGCGAGCGTCGCGGCGATCTTGTCCGGGTTGTGGGCGAAATCGTCGATGACCGTGACGCCGCCCGCCGTGCCGACGGTCTCGAGGCGGCGCTTCAGGCCTTGGAACGAGGCGAGCGCGGCTGCAGCGTCGGCCAGCGGCACGCCGAGCGCGAGGGTCGCGGCGATGGCTGCAAGTGCGTTGCCGGCATTATGACGGCCGGGGAGGGGCAAGCGGACTTCGGCTTGATCGCCGCCCGCTGTGATGGTGAAGGCGCTGCCCTTGGCCTCAAGGTTCAGCTCGGAGCCGAGCACGGTGCAGTCGCCCTCGAAGCCGAAGCCGATGGCGCCCGCTGGCGCGAGCGCGCGGCTTTCCGCATCGTCCATGTTGACCACCGCCTTGCCCGCCGCGGCGAGGAAGCCGCCGAACAGCGCGCGGAGTTCGTCCATTTCCTTGTGGTCGCGGCTGACGTTGTTCAGCACCGCGACTGATGGACGGTAGAGCGCGATCGAGCCGTCGCTTTCATCGACTTCGCTGACGAACAGGTCGGGGTCGCCGACCAGCGCGCTGGCGAACGGCGTTGCGGGCGAGACGAAGTTCTTCATCACCGCGCCGTTCATCACCGTCGGCTTACGGCCTGCATGGTGGAGGATCCAGCCGATCATGCCGGTGACGGTCGACTTGCCCGAGGTGCCGCCAACGGCGACGCTGGTGGCCGCGTCGTTGAGAAGTTCGGCGAGCAGCTGCGGCCGGGTGAGGTGGGGGAGGCCAAGCTCCTTCGCGCGGGCGACGTCGGGGATGGTCGATTCGACCGCGGCGGAGGTGACGAGGGTCATGCCGGGCGCAAGGCCACTGCCGTCCTGCGCGAACAGCTCGATGCCTTGCGCACGGAGAAACTCGAACTTGGCGCCGAGCCGGCCGGCATCGAGCGCGCGGTCGGAGCCGGCGACGCTGCCGCCGCGGGCGCGGACGATGCACGCGAGGGGAAGCATGCCGCTGCCGCCGATGCCGCAGAAGAAGGTGCTGGAAGAGGTCATGCCGCCCGCCCTATTGAGGACATGGGCCAAGGGCAACGGAGCGCGTGCGTCATGAGGATCGGAGTGGTGGCGCCAAGCTGCCCGTTGAACGTCGCGGCAGCCGAACGGGTGCAATCGCTGGCGGCGCAGGTCGGCGCAAACCTCGTCATCCACCCCCAATGCTTCCTCGAAGAGGGCCATTTTGCCGGACCCGACGATATACGGCTGGGCGCCCTGCGCGAGATGCTGGCCGATCCCGAGATCGAAGCGGTGTGGTTCGCGCGCGGCGGCTATGGCTCCAATCGCATCGCCCCAGCTCTCCTCCGCGACCTGCCGGAAGGCGCACGGTGGAAGCGAGTGGTCGGCTACAGCGATGGCGGGTTCCTGCTGGCGGCGTTGCACAAGGCGGGGCTGGCGGTGGCGCATGGCCCGATGGTCCAGGACGTGCTCCGCGAGGATGGCGACCAAGCCGTGCTGAGGACCCTGCGCTGGCTCGCTAAGAACGATTTCGATGGGCTGGAGCCGGACCTCGCCGGACCCGCATTCGCGTTCAACCTGGTGGTGCTCTCGAGCCTCATGGGGACCGAGCTCGAACCCGACTTCTCCGGCGCAGAGCTGTTGATCGAGGAAGTGGACGAGGAGCTGTACCGGATCGACCGTTTCCTGTTTCACGTCAGCAGCCAGCCGGGCTTTGCCAAGCTCCGCCAACTGCGTCTTGGTCGGTGCGCGCTCAAGGCAAATGATCGTCCTTTCGGGGCCGAGCTGGAAGCGGTTGTACGCCACTGGTGCGAGCGGTCCGGCGTCGCTTACGGCGGCCGCGCCGACATCGGGCATGATGCTCTCAATCGCGTGGTACCATTCCCTCTGCGGAACAGAGGGGCGTCTCTCTCGTAACCGCCTCTTGCAGAGGGGCGCGCTTTGCGCTCTATCTTCTTACCGAACCAACAGGAGGGCCACATGGCAAAGGAAGCGAGCGGGACTGGGCGTAAGGCAGGGGGCGGTCTCGCACGGCCCGTTCAACCGTCGCCCGATCTCGCCAAGATCGTCGGCAACGACCCGCTGCCGCGCAGCGAAGTCGTCTCGAAGGTGTGGGATCACATTCGCAAGAACAACCTGCAGAACCCTCAGAACAAGCGCGAAATCGTCGCTGACGACAAGCTGCAGAAGATCTTCGGCAAGGACCGTTGCACCATGTTCGAAATGAACAAGCACCTGTCCAAGCATCTGTCGTAAGCGCGTCTAGCGACGCTGCTCGAAGGGGGGGGGGCTCGCCGATGAGGCGAGCCCTCTTTCGTTGGGGCAAAGGGGCGACTCGGCCTCGTCTCAGCGGCAGGCGCGCCAGCCTCCGGGGCCGCGGTTCGCGGTGTCGAGGTGCAGGTGGTCGCGATGCGCCGCATTATAGTCGGGTGAGAGCACGGTGCTGAACACCCGGCACGCCGCGTCACGGGCAGCGCGCAGAAAGGCGGCATCCTCCGGCCGGCCTTGCCAGTCGCGCAGCACCGAAAGGCGCCGGCCATCCGCCAGCTCGAAACCGAGAATGTCGACGGCGTCCGCCGTGGCATGTTCGCTGAAGGGGCCGTCCGTACGATTGTAGAGGCGACGGCAGGAATAGCTGCCGGCATGGACAAAGCGGCGGACGCCGGTGCCGAGCAGGCGCTGCGACTCGGCTTCGACCTGCCGCTCCCACACGCTCAGCGCGGCCGCCACGGGGCAACTGGTGACCAGCCCACCAGGTGACGGCGCAATGTCGAGGGAGAGCAAGGTACCGTCCTCGTAGCCGCAGCTTTCGGAGGGCCGGCGCGCGGGGGCGGGGCGACTTTGGTTGCCGGCGGCGGCAAGCAGCGCCCGGCAGCGCGGCGCGTCCTCACCAAGGCCCGCGATCTTGGCGGCGGTGAAGCGGCCCGGCGGCGCAGTGAGGTCGAGCTCGGCCCATGGCATGTCCTGGCGGTGACGCTGCATCCAGGCTGCCCCCTCGATGATGACAACCGCTAGCAGGGTGAAGACAAGGAAGATCCGGATTGCGCCGCGCATTGCCTTGTTCAACGAAGGCAAGCGGCAATCAGGCCCGAAGGGCGCGATCCAGCCTTTCGGACGTAACCGGATAGCCGAGGTGGTCGGGGATCACGAGGTGGGGCTCACCGGCCCGATCCTCGATCCATGGACTGATGATCTCGACAGGGTGGGCAAGGGCATGGTCGCGCGCTTGCGTGAAGCTGCCGAACTGGGCCAGCCGCTCGAGATTGCGGATGGTCGGGAAGATGGCGGCGGCGTGTCCGGCGGCGATGTCGTCGAGCATGGCACCGGCCGATACCCACAACGCCCGCTCGCATTCGCCCGGCTGAGGGCGCAGGGGTCCGGCGTTGGCGGGGCAGGGGGCGAGGAAGAAGAAGGTGTCGAAACGGCGGTGATGCACGTTGTCCGGGCGCCAGCGTGCGAAAGGCACGAGGCTGTCGAGGCCGACCTCGAGCCCGGTCTCTTCCGCGGTTTCGCGCACAGCAGCGCGGGCGGCGGCTTGTTCGAGCGTGTCGGCCTCTTCCCAATCAATGGGATCGATCCGCCCGCCCGGAAATACCATCGCGCCCGCGGCGAACGCCATGGTTCGCGGGCGCTCCACCATCAGCAGGTCGGGCGGGCCCGTCTCGACATCGCGGAGCACGACAAGGGTCGCTGCGGGAATGGCCTCACTGTCGGTCATGACCACTGAGATGAGGCAGCATGAGCCAAAAGAAAAGGCCGGCCTCCCGCTGGGAGACCGGCCTTCACCATCAAACGCTTGCGCGCCTGATTACATCGCGTTGACGGCAGCAGCCGCGCCAGCGCCGTTGGCGGCGTTGACGTCGGCCTCGTCGATGGCCTCTTCCTTGCGATCACCTTCGGCTTCGAGGGCGTCAGCCTGGTTCTCGAGGGTCGCGGCTTCAGCCGGAGTTGCGGCGTTGTCGGCAGCGGCTTCCAGGTTGTCGGCAGCGGCTTCGTAGTTGTCGTTGACGTTGTCGCCGAGCGAATCATCGCCCTTGCCGCCGCAAGCGGCGAGAGCGAGAGCAGCAGCGCCAACCAGCGCGAATGAAAGCTTCTTCATGGTGTACACTCCCCTTATGGTTCTTGTGACCCGCGGTTCTTTACCCGCTTGACGGCGCCCAACGCCAGCAATTTCCTTTCGGTTCCATCACGACCGTCTTGGAATAGGGATGCCGAAGGCTTATAACGGTCGGGCCGGGCAACCGGCTATGCTGGTAGAGTGTAGGTAGAAATAAACATTTCGGACCCGGGGGGCAGTACCCCGGCGCCTCCACCACCGGGGCCGCAGCGCGGCTTCGCTGATGGGGGCGAAACAGGATCGACGGATGCAGTAAAGTGCTTGCTGCCAGCGGGCTTGGATCGGCCCTAAAACGGTCATTCTCACAAGTGCCAACGATAACGAGGCGCTCGCGATTGCTGCGTAACTGACGGCCTAACGGTCAGAAGTTACAAAGCTTAAGCGCGGTTGGACCGAACCGGGCAACAGAATCGGATTCCAGCGGTACGGGGAGCACCGGGCAACAGAAGCTCCCCACTTCCTCATCCCCTGCTTGCGGCGCCGCGGTGTCCCACCTACGTAAGGCACCAGCAATGCCTTCAGGGGGAGCCTTTACGCCATGACCACTCTTCGTCGCCTCGGCCTTCTCGCGCCGCTTGCCGCCTTGTCGCTGGCGGGCTGCGGTCTCAATTCGGTCCCGACCGCCGAAGAGAACGTCAACGCCAATTGGGGCGATCTGCAGAGCGAGTATCAGCGCCGCTCCGACCTCATCCCCAACCTCGTGAACACGGTGAAGGGCGCCGCTCAGCAGGAAAAGAGCGTGCTGGTCGAGGTGACCGAAGCTCGCGCCGGCGCCAATCGCATTCAGCTCAGCCCGGCCGATCTGTCGGACCCGGCAAAGGTCAGCGCGTTCAACGACGCGCAGAACCGGATCACGCTCAGCCTTCAGCGGCTCCAGGAAGCCTATCCTGAGCTCAAGACCAACCAGAACTTCCTGACCCTGCAGAGCCAGATCGAGGGAACGGAGAACAGCATCCTCGTCGCTCGTCGCGATTACAACGAGGCGGTGCAGGGCTATAACACCCGCATTCGGACCTTCCCGGACGCGGTCGGCGCGAAGATCTTCTATGGCGCCAAGCCCAAAGTCCCGTTCGAGGCCGCCGCTGCTGCGCAGAGCGCGCCGACGGTCGATTTCAACGCGCAGTAAGTGATCCGCCGGTTCCTCACTGCGCCCCTCCTCCTTAGCCTGGTCGCGTGCGGTCAGGCGCCGGCCGGAGGCGACACGATCCACGAGCGGGACCGGACGGATGCCGATCCCTCCTTCCGGATCGCCAGAACGGAGAACCGGGGCCGGGTCATCGACACCGCAGGCGTCCTCTCCGCGTTGGAGGAAAAGACGATTGCCGCCCGGCTTGCCGCCTTGCGTGAGACCCGCGGGCTGACGGTCGTGGTGGTGACGCTGGTGCCGAGTGATGGAGACAGCATGGAGCGTATTGGCTGGGCGGTGAGTGGGCAGCGGGATGCCAAGGCCGCCGCAAAGCGTGCCTCGCTACTGTTGATCGATCCCAAGCTCGCCACGGTTCGCATCGAGGGTGCGCTTCCGCCCGAGCAGCGGGCAGCCATCGTTGGCGCCATGCAGTCCGAGTTGCGCGAAGGCCGGGTTGGATCCGCGATCGGACGGGCGCTCGAGCAGATCCAGCAGTTGCCGTTATGATCGTTCGTCGATTTCTTGCAGCGCTGCTGCTGCTGTTCGTGGCCATTCCGGCGGCGGCGCAGACCTTTCCGCCGCTGACCGGGCGGGTTGTCGATGCCGCGAACCTGCTTGATCCCGCGCAGGAAGCTGCACTTACCGAGAAACTTGCCGCGCTCGAACAGCAGTCGGGGCGCCAGCTGGTCGTCGCGACCCTCCCGAGCCTCGAGGGGCGCACGATCGAGGATTATGGCTATCGGCTCGGCCGCGAATGGGGGATCGGATCGGAAGAAGAGGACGACGGTGTCCTGCTGATCGTCGCGCCGAACGAGCGGAAGGTCCGGATCGAGACCGGCTATGGCGCGCGGGTTTTCCTGACCGATGCTTTGTCGAGCATCATCATTCGCAACGCGATCACCCCGCGCTTCAAGGCGGGGGACATGCCCGGCGGGATCGACGCCGGGGTCGATGCCATCGCCGAACAGATGCGGCTGCCGCCTGCAGAAGCGGCGAAAAGACTGCAGGAAGCGGAAGCCGGCGCGGCGTCGAGCAGAAGCTCTAACAGCGGAGCGGGGCTCTTTCCGCTCGTCTTCTGGGGGCTGGTGATCGGCTTTGTCTTTCTGAGCTTCGCGCGCCGTGCGTCGGGCCGCAAATATCGTGGCAAGCGGCGGCGGGGCGGCGGCATCGATCCCATGGTGGTCCTGTGGGGCCTCGACGTGCTGAGCCATGCCGCCCGCAATAGCGGCGGCGGAGGCGGCGGCTTTGGTGGATTCGGCGGCGGTGGCGGCGGCGGCTTCTCTGGCGGCGGCGGCAGCTTTGGCGGCGGCGGAGCGTCGGGGTCATGGTGACCCTGCGTCTTCAGCCCGACGACCACCGCAAGGTCAGCGAAGCCATCGCCAAGGCCGAAGCGGCAAGCGATGGCGAGATCCTGACCATCGTGTCGGCCGACAGCGACAGCTATCACGACGTGGCGCTGCATTGGGCGGTGGCGGCGATGATCGGCGTGCTGGCGCTTGCCGCGTGGCAAGCGGCCCGTCTGGCGAGCGCGTGGGAAGCTTTGTTCGGCTGGGGCGAGCAGGCGAGCGCGGGCGAAGTGTTGTTCGCGGCGATGGTGCTGGCAGTCGTCGGCTTCCTCCTGACCCTGCTGCTGCTGAAATCGCGTGCAGTCCGGCTTGCCCTCACTCCCGGTGCAACCAAGGGCCGCCGGGTGCGCCGCCGCGCTATTGCCTTGTTCCGCGCCGCTGCCGAGCGTCGCACGGTGGGCCGCACCGCCGTTCTCATCTATCTCAGCCTCGGCGAGCACCGTGCCGAGATCGTCGCCGACGAGGCGGTCGCCAAAGTGACCACGCCCGAATGCTGGGGCGATGCGATGGCCGAGCTGATCGGCCAGATCAAAGCCGGGCAACCCGGCGATGGCCTCGCGATGGCGGTGGAAGAAGTGGGCGAGGTGCTTGCCCGTCACTTCCCCAAGACCAGTGAGGACGTCAACGAGATCCCCGACAAGCTGATCGAATTGTGAGCCGCGATCCCGATTTCGATCTGCCGCCCGAGACCATGTGGGCGGGCCGCTTCGTCACCGCCCAGCGCAAGGGCAAGTGGGAATATGCCGGCCGGGTGGGCGGCATTCGCGCAGTGGTCGTGCTGGCCGAGCATGACGGTTGCTGGATCCTCGTCGAGCAGCCGCGCGCAGCGGTCGGTGGGCTGTGCCTCGAACTTCCGGCAGGGCTTGTCGGCGATCACGGTGACGGCGCCACGGTCGAAGGCACGGCGGTAAAGGAGCTGGAGGAAGAAACCGGCTTCACCGCCGAGCGCGTCGAGCGGCTCGGCGACTTCCATGCGTCGCCCGGCATGCTCAGCGAGAGTTTCACCCTGGTCCGCGCGCACGGCGTTCGCCGGGTCGGCGCCGGGGGCGGAGTCGCGGGGGAGGAGGAGATCACCGTCCACCTCGTGCCCAAGGCGGACCTAGCCAGCTTCGTTGCTTCTCGCCGGGCCGCGGGGGTTGCGATGGACGTCAAGATGCTGCTGCCGCTGGCTAGCTTTCTCCTAGCCTGATCAAGCACTTGGCCATGTTGGGTTAAGCGCTGGTGGCGCACCGAGGAGGTCACGCGCCTCCGCTTTGTCGAACAAGTCTTGGCAAAAGGCGGGGGAGGTTGGCACACATGCCGCCGTGACAATCATGAGGTCTCTCCTTGATGCTGAAGTCTGCCCTTCTTGCCGGTTCTTCCCTGCTTCTCCTTGCCGGCTGCGCCACCGTGCCGGCCGCTGAGCCTGCCGCCACTGCTCCCGCTGTCGCGGACGCCGCGCCGGTTGCGGCTGCGCCCGCGGTGCCGGACAACGTGCTGCTGGCCGACTGGACCGGCCCCTATGGCGGCGTCGTGCCGTGGGACAAGGTCAAGGTCAGCGACTTCGCGCCAGCACTGACCTTCGCGATCGACGAGCAGCGCCGCGAGTATCGCGCGATCGCCGACAACGCCGAAGCGCCGACCTTCGCCAACACCATCGAAGCAATGCAAAAGGCCGGCAATCGGCTCGACCGCGTGACCAGCGTGTTCGGGGTCTACACCGACAATCTGTCGACGCCCGAGATCCAGGCGCTCGACAAGGAGTGGAGCCCCAAGCTGTCGGCGGCGGGTGACGAGATCACGCTCGATCCCAAGCTCTTTGCCCGCATCGAGACGCTCTACAACAATCGCGCGGGCCTTGGTCTCGACGCGGTGCAGGACCGCCTGCTGACCCGCACCTACGAGAGCTTCGTGCGCAATGGCGCCAAGCTCGACGCGGCGCAGAAGCAGCAGCTCAGTGGCTACAATCAGCAGCTCGCGTCGCTATTCAGCGACTTCAATGCCAAGCTGCTGGCCGACGAAGGTACCTTCACGCAGGCGAGCGAGGCCGAGATGGCTGGCGTCCCCGCAGACATCAAGGCGGCCGCCGCCTCGGTGGCGAAAGACAAGGGCCTGCCTGCCGGCACCTATGCCATCCGCAACACCCGCTCGGCGTTTGAGCCGGTGCAGACGTTCGGCACCAATCGCGCGCTTCGCCAGAAGGTGTGGACCGCGTTCGTCAATCGCGGTGACAACGGCAATGCCAACGACACCAATGGCTTGATCAGCCAGATCGTGAAGTTGCGCGCCGACCGCGCCAAGCTGCTCGGCTTTCCGACCCATGCCCATTGGCGGATGCAGGACACCATGGCCAAGACCCCCGAGCGGGGCATGGACCTGATGATGCGGGTGTGGCCGGCGGCGGTTGCGCGAGCCAAGGAAGAGATCGCCGACATGGCGCCCTTCGCCCGTGCGGCGAAGATCACTACGATCGAACCGTGGGACACGCGCTTCCTTAATGAAAAGGTGCGCAAGGCCAAGTACGACCTGTCGGAAGAGGAGATCAAACCCTACTTCCAGCTCGATAATCTCGTGCAGGGCATGTTCTACAGCGCGGGTCGCCTGTACGACCTGCAGTTCAAGGAAAACACGGGGACCGTTCCGGTCTTCCATCCGGACGTTCGTACCTTTGAGGTGACCCGTCTCGGCAAGCCGGTCGGGCTGTTCTACCTCGACACCTATGGCCGCGAGGGCAAGCGCTCGGGCGCTTGGATGACCAGCTATCGCCTGCCGAGTGATCTGACGGGCCGCGATCCCGCGCTGGTCAGTAACAACAACAACTTCAACAAGCCGGAAGCCGGGCAGCCGGTGCTGGTCAGCCTCGACGATGCCTCGACGCTGTTCCACGAGTTCGGGCATGCCATCAATTACCTCCTGTCGGACGTCCGCTATCCGAGCTTCAACGGCTCGCAGCGCGACTTCGTGGAATATCCAAGCCAGGTGAACGAGAATTGGCTGCTGACCCGGCCGATCCTCGACCGCTTCGCGCTGCATTATCAGACCAAGCAGCCGATGCCGAAGGCGCTGGTCGACAAGATCGAGCGGGCGGACACCTTCGGGCAGGGCTTCCAGACGGTGGAATATCTGTCGTCGGCGCTGGTCGACATGAAGCTGCATCTGCTTCCGGGCGGCGTGGTCGACCCCGACAAGTTCGAGCGCGACACGCTGACCGAGCTTGGGATGCCGAGGGAAATGCGGATGCGTCACCGCCTGCCGCAGTTCGGGCACCTGTTCAGCTCGGACGCGTATTCGGCGGGCTATTACAGCTATCTGTGGTCGGAAACGATGGACGCCGACACCTGGGCGGCGTTCGAGGAGACGGGCGATCCGTTCAACAAGCAGATCGCCGACCGCTTCCGCGCACTTCTGCTGTCGACCGGCAACCAGACCGATCGGGCCGAGGCGTACCGCCAGTTCCGCGGGCGTGATCCGGATGTGACGGCGCTGCTGAAGCGCCGCGGCTTTCCGCTGAAGTAAATAACGAGGGCCGTCCCAGCGAAAGCCGGGGCGGCCCTTTTCTTCTAGAGCCGTGCAGTCTCGGCCTGTTTCCAGGCAAGCGCGGCCAAGGGGTCGAGCGCCGCCACGGTGGCTTCGGCGTGCGCGCTGGACGCATTGCCGCGCGCCAGCCGGCCCTTGATGCCGTGAATGATGGCAGCGAGGCGGAACAGGTTGAAGACCATCAGATAATCGTAGGCAGGGATGCTTGTCCGTCCGGTGCGGCGGCAATAAGCCGCGACGTAATCCTCTTCGATTGGGATGCCGAGGGCGGGGAGGTCGAGCCCGGCGAGGCCGGTGAACAGCCCGGCCGGCATCCGGTACATCATGCAATGATAGACGAAGTCGCTTTCGGGATCGCCGAGGGTCGACAGCTCCCAGTCGAGCACCGCGCGGACTTCCGGCTTTTCGGCGTCGAAGATCATGTTGTCGCATCGATAGTCGCCGTGGATCACCCGGCTTTCGCCGCGGTCGGGGGGCAGGTGCTTGCCGAGCCAATCGACCAGTCGGTCCATGTCGGCGTTCCGGCCAGCTTCGACATCACCGACATATTGCTTGGACCAGCGCGCGACCTGGCGTTCGACGAACCCGCCCGCCTTGCCATAATCGCCGAGCCCGATCGCCGCCGGATCGCAGCTGTGAAGCTGGGCGATGGTGGCGTTCATTGCGTCGAAGTGCGCGGCGCGGCTGTCGGGGCTTAGACCGGGAAACTGCGCTTCCCACACGATCCGCCCCGGCACCATGTCCATTACGAAGAAGGCGGTGCCGATGACACCGTCATCCTCGCACAGGCCGTGCACGCGGGGGACGGGAAAGCCCTGGCTCCCGAGCGCCGCCATCACCTTATATTCACGGTCCACCGCGTGCGCGCCCGGAAGCGTCTTGCCGGGCGGTTTCCTCCGCAGGACATAGGAAGCAGCGGGCGTATCGAGCTTGTAGGTCGGGTTGGATTGCCCGCCCTTGAACTGACTGACCGTCAGCGGTCCGGCGAAGCCACGAACATTCGCCTTCAGCCAATCTCCAAGCGCGGCTTCATCGAAACGGAGGCGTTCGGACACCTCGCGGGTGCCGGTATTGGCGGTGGTGCGGTCCATTGCGGGCACCCTAAGCAGCGCGCGACACGAAACAAGCCGCGGCGTCAGGGCTTTATGTCGCCATGGCCCGTCTCGTACATCTTTCCGACCTTCACTTCGGCGCGCATGACGACACCATCGTCGCGGCGGTGCTGAACGAAGTCGATGCCGCCGCCCCCGATCTCGTGATCATCAGCGGCGATTTCACCCAGCGCGCAAAGACCGAGCAATATCAGGAAGCCTGCCGCTTCCTTGAGACACTGCGTGATGCAGGGCACGAGATGCTGGCGGTGCCGGGCAATCACGACGTGCCCCTATATGACGTCTTTCGCCGCTTCCTGTCGCCGCTGGGCCGGTACAAGAAGTATATCGATGAGACGCTCTGCCCCTGGCACCGGCTCGACGGGGTGTCGGTGCTCGGTCTCAACACCGCGCGGTCGCTGACCATCAAGGATGGACGGATCAATTCGGAACAGCGCGACTTCGTGTGCAAGCATTTCGAGGAAGCGCCGACAGGTGACCTCAAGGTGCTGGTGACACACCATCCCTTGTTCGCCCTTCCGGTCAGCGACGAAGGCATTCTCGGCCGCGCCGTCGGGCATCAGGAAAAGGCGCTGGATGTGGTCAACGAGCTCGGCATCGACCTGCTACTCGCCGGGCACAACCATCGTGCCTCGACCCACCAGGCGCGTGATCTCGTCACCCGCGCTGGCGGGGCCTTGGTGGTGCAGGCGGGCACGGCCACCTCCGTCCGCACGCGTGAGGAGGAGCAAAGCTTCAACATCCTTGAGGTCGAGCCGGGGTCGGTCACTCTCGGGCTGAAGCGCTGGACCGGTGCGGCGTTCGAAAGCGCGGAACCGACCCGCTTCGTCAAGGAAGACAACGCCTGGAAGCGGGCCGAGGTGCTTGCCGACCCCGCCGAGGCTTGAGCCTACGCTCCGCACGCTTCATGAGCGCTTTCATGATCACTGGCTTCGACCTCGACGGCTTCGTCACTCGCACTCTGGCCGAAGACTTGGGGGAGGGTGGGGACGTCACGTCTGCCGCGACCATTCCGGCAGACGCGCGCTTCACCGCGACGATGAACTGCCGCGAGGAGATCGTGGTCGCCGGCATCGAAATTGCTGCTACGTTCTTCCGCCGCCTCGACCCCGAGGTCACGCTGACTTGCGAGGTTGCTGACGGCGTCCGCGCGCCAGCGGGCGCGGTGCTGATGCGGATCGAAGGCGGCGCGGCGAAAATGCTGACCGCGGAACGCTCGGCGTTGAACACGCTGCAGCACCTATCGGGCATCGCGACGCTGACCCGTCGCTATGTCGATGCGATTCAAGGCACCGGCGCGATCCTGCTCGATACCCGCAAGACCATTCCGGGCCTCCGCGTGTTGGAGAAATATGCGGCGCGGATGGGGGGGGCGCAGAACCACCGGATGCGGCTCGACGATGGGCTGCTGATCAAGGACAATCACGTTGCGGTGAATGGCTCGGTCGAGGCTGCCGTCGCCCGTGCGCGGGCTTATGGGAGCAAGCTGCCGGTGCAGGTCGAAGTCGATCGCATCGAGCAGATCGAACCGGCGCTGGCTGCAGGTGCTGACCGCCTGCTGCTCGACAACATGCCGCCACCGGTGCTGCGTGAAGCGGTCGCCCTGGTCGCCGGCCGCGTGCCACTTGAAGCCTCGGGCGGCGTGCGGCTCGACACCATAAGGGCGATTGCCGAAACCGGGGTCACCTATGTGTCGGTCGGGCGGATTACCCAGTCCGCGCCGGCGGTCGATATCGGGCTCGATTTCTCGTTAAGCTAGCTGAACGAACGCCAACAGCGCGGTTCAGCAAGCCGACACCGCGACTCGCGCAAAACGGCTCCAACGACAAAGGAGCCTCGTCATGGCCAAGAAGTTCATCCTCGCCGCTGCTGCCGCCTCGCTGTTCGCCATTCCGGGCGCTGCCAGCGCGCAATATTATCCGGGTTATGGTGGCTACAACAACGGCTACCAGCGAGGCTACGACAACTATAATCGCAGCTACAGCGGCCAGGGCTATTACGGCCAGAACTACGGCAACCGCTGCTCGGGCACGACCGGTACGGTGATCGGCGGCGTCGCCGGCGCAGTGCTCGGCAGCAAAATCGCCGGTGGCCGCCAGCGCTACGATTATTACGGTAACCGCCGCGGCGGCAGCAATGCCACCGGTGCGATCATCGGCGGCGCGGTCGGCGCGCTCCTTGGCCGCAAGGTCGACAAGGACAGCTGCAACCGCCGCAACTACAATTACGGCTACCGCTACTAAGCGGCTAGCCGGGCAGGAGGGGTCGCCGGGCGGGAAGCCCGGCGGCCCCTTTTTCGTTTGGGTCAGGCAAGCGCCGGAGTATAGGCGCGGTTTCGTGTGAAATTCGGGAGTGCCGACGTGTTCAAGGGTTTGTCGCCGATCAACTACCGCGGGCGCGAAGTGTGGCCGCTGGTGGAGGGCGGCAAGGGCGTGTCGGCGACCAACCACATGAGCTCGGGCGCGTGGGCGGCGGCGGGCGGCATCGGCACGGTCAGCGCGGTCAACGCCGACAGCTATGATCCCGAAGGCCGGATCGTGCCCCAGGTCTACAGCGGCATGACCCGCCGCGAACGCCATGAAGAATTGATCAAATACGGCATCGAAGGCGCCGTCGCGCAGGTCGAGCGCGCTTATGAAATGTCAGACGGCAAGGGCGCGATCAACATCAATGTGCTGTGGGAAATGGGCGGCGCGCAGCCGATCCTCCACGGCGTTCTCGAGCGCACCCGCGGCAAGGTCGCGGGCGTCACCTGCGGCGCGGGCATGCCCTACAAGCTGTCCGAGATCGCGGCGTCCTACGGCGTCTCCTACCTGCCGATCGTCAGTTCGGGCCGCGCGTTCCGCGCGCTGTGGAAGCGGGCTTATTCGAAGTTCGCCGAATTCCTGTCCGGCGTCGTCTACGAGGATCCATGGCTTGCGGGTGGCCATAATGGCCTCAGCAATGCCGAGGATCCGCGCGTGCCGCAGGCTCCTTATCCCCGCGTGGCCGAACTGCGCACGATGATGCGCGAATGCGGTGTGCCCGACAGCGTGCCGATCGTCATGGCCGGCGGCGTGTGGCGGCTCGACGAATGGGAAGACTGGATCGACAATCCCGAGCTTGGCGCGATCATGTTCCAGTTCGGAACCCGCCCGCTGCTGACCCAGGAAAGCCCGATCCCGCCGGATTGGAAGGCGCGGCTGATGACACTGGAGGAGGGTGACGTCCTGCTCCACAAATTCTCGCCGACAGGTTTTTACAGCTCGGCCGTGCGCAACCCGTTCCTGCGCAATCTCGAAGCGCGCAGCGAGCGCCAGATCGCCTTCACCAAGGAGCAGGTCGGCGATCACGCGTTCGAATTGGATGTCGGCATCGGCACCAAGAAGAATTACTGGGTCACCAAGGGCGATCTCCAGCACGCCCGCGAATGGTATGGCGCTGGCTACACCCAGGCGATGAAGACGCCGGACGACACGCTCGTCTTCGTCACGCCCGAGGAAGAGAAGTGGATCCGCAAGGACCAGGCCGATTGCATGGGCTGCCTCAGCCAGTGCAGCTTCTCGAGCTGGTCGGACAATGAGAAGAATTCGACGGGCCGCCTTGCCGACCCGCGCAGCTTCTGCATCCAGAAGACGCTGCAGGACATCGCCCATGGTGGCCCGGTCGAGCAGAACCTGATGTTTGCCGGCCACGCGGCGTTCCGGTTCAGGACCGATCCCTTCTATTCGAATGGCTTCGTGCCGACCGTGAAGCAGTTGGTGGATCGGATCCGGACGGGGGCGTGATGAAGCGGCTGGGGGCTCTTGTAGTGCTTGCTGTTGCGTCGGTTGCGTCGGCGCAGGATCGTCCTACGCCTTACTGGGCGTCGATCAGCAGCGGGGAAGCGATGATGCGGTCGGGTCCCGCGCGGACCTATCCCGGCTTGTGGCTCTACAAGCGGCGCGACCTGCCGATCCGTGTGCTCAAGATCCACGAGAATTGGCGGCTGATCGAGGATAGCGAAGGTACCCGTGGCTGGATGCTGCGCACCATGCTGAGCGACACGCGCACCGCCATCGTCAAGGGCAGCGAGCCGCGGCCGGTCCATGCGAAGGCCGACGAAGGCAGCCGCGTCCGTTACCTCGCCGAGCCGGGCGTGGTCGGCCGCATCGATGAGTGCGGCGGCGGCTGGTGCCACATCAAGTTCGGCACCCGCGAAGGCCACATCAAGGTCGCCGACCTGTGGGGCGTCGCCGAGGGCGAGACGGTCGAGGATTAAGCGGCTCCCCGGCGAAGGGCCGGGGAGCGCTACGAATTCAGATCAGCTCGACCGCCACTGCAGTGGCTTCGCCGCCACCGATGCAGAGGCTGGCGATCCCGCGCTTCAGGCCCTTTTGCTTGAGCGCATTGAGCAGGGTCACAATGATGCGGGTGCCGCTGGCGCCGATCGGGTGACCGAGCGCGGTGGCGCCGCCGTGGACGTTGATCTTGTCGTGCCCGATGCCGAGATCCTTCATCGCGAACATGGCGACACAGGCGAACGCTTCGTTGACCTCGAACAGGTCGACCTCGCCGATCGACCAGCCGGCCTTGTCGAGCACCTTGTGGATCGCGCCAATCGGGGCGATCGTGAACTCGGCCGGGGCCTGGGCATGGCCGGCGGTGGCGACGATGCGGGCGACGGGCTGGAGGCCCTTGGCCGACGCATCGGACTCGCGCGCCAGCACCACCGCCGCGGCACCGTCGGAGATAGAGGAGCTGGTCGCGGCGGTGATGGTGCCTTCCTTGTCGAAGGCGGGCTTGAGCTGCGGGATCTTGTCGGGGCGGCCGCGGCCCGGCGCTTCGTCGGTGTCTACCACGGTTTCGCCGGCACGGCTCTTGACCGTCACCGGAGCGATCTCGTCCTTAAACCCGCCATTGTCGATCGCCGACTTGGCGCGACTGAGGCTCTCGATCGCGTAGGCGTCCATGCCTTCGCGGGTGAGCTGATAGTCGTTGGCGGTCGCCTGCGCGAAGCTGCCCATCGCGCGGCCTTCCTCATAGGCGTCTTCGAGCCCGTCGAGGAACATGTGGTCATAGATCTTGTCGTGGCCGATCCGCGCGCCGCTGCGATGCTTTTTCAGCAGATAGGGCGCATTGGTCATGCTCTCCATACCGCCCGCGACGATGACGTCGGCATTGCCCGTGGTGATCGCCTCGGCGCCCATGATCACGGTCTGCATGCCAGAGCCGCAGACCTTGTTGACCGTGGTCGCCTGGACGCTGGTCGGAAGGCCCGCCTTGATCGCCGCCTGGCGCGCCGGGGCCTGGCCGAGACCGGCGGGAAGCACGCAGCCCATGTAGATGCGGTCGATGTCGCCGCCGTCGATTCCGGCTCGCTCGACCGCTGCCTTGACCGCCGTGGCGCCGAGATCGGTCGCGCTGACGTCGGCCAGCGCGCCCTGCATCGCGCCCATCGGGGTGCGCGCGTAGGAGAGGATGACGACGTTATCTGATGCGGTGGCCATGACAGCAGCTCCGTGAGAAGAATGTTGCACTGCAATAAGCATTCGGGGCGCCTTGTCCAAGCCTTCGGCGCTCTGCTAGCGCGGCAGGCATGTCCGCACCCACCCTCGACTTCGATCTCGGCGAGATGGCCGACACCATCCGCGAGTCCACCCAGCGCTTCGCCACCGACCGGATTGCCCCGATCGCGGCGGAGATCGATCACAACGACCGCTTCCCGATCGAATTGTGGCCGGCGATGGGCGAACTCGGCCTTCACGGCATCACGGTCGAGGAGGAGTGGGGCGGGCTTGGCCTCGGCTACCTCGAGCATGTCGTGGCGCAGGAGGAAGTCGCCCGCACTTCGGCCTCGGTGGGCCTCAGCTACGGCGCGCATTCGAACCTGTGTGTCAACCAGATCCGGCGTTGGGCGAACGATGAGCAGAAGAAGAAGTACCTGCCCGGCCTGATCGACGGCACCAAGGTCGGCGCCTTGGCGATGAGCGAGGCGGGCGCGGGCTCCGACGTCGTGTCGATGAAGCTCAGGGCCGAGAAGAGCGGCAACGGTTATCGCCTCAACGGCACCAAGTTCTGGATCACCAACGGCGCTTATGCCGACGTGCTGGTGGTTTACGCCAAGACCACGCCGGACGCGGGCAGCCGCGGGATCACCACCTTCCTGATTGAAAAGGGGATGGAGGGTTTCTCCATCGGCCAGAAGATCGACAAGGTGGGCATGCGCGGGTCACCGACCAGCGAATTGGTGTTCGACGATTGCTTCGTTCCGGCCGAGAACATCATGGGGCCAGAGAATGGTGGCGTTGGGGTGCTGATGAGCGGCCTCGATTATGAGCGCACGGTGTTGGCTGGAATCCAGCTCGGCATCATGCAGGCCTGCCTCGACGTGGTGCTGCCGTTCGTTCGCGAGCGGGTGCAGTTCGGCAAGCCGATCGGCGCTCAGCAGCTGATGCAGGCCAAGATCGCCGACATGTATGTCGCGCTGAATTCCGCCCGCGCCTACGTCTACCAGGTCGCCAAGGCGTGCGACGCGGGCAAGACCACGCGTTTCGACGCGGCGGGCGCGATCCTGCTTGCGAGCGAAAGCGCGTTCAAGGTGGCGGGCGAAGCGGTCCAGGCGCTGGGCGGCGCCGGTTATACCAAGGACTGGCCGGTCGAACGCTTCATGCGCGATGCGAAGCTGCTCGACATCGGCGCCGGCACCAACGAGATCCGCCGCATGCTGATCGGGCGAGAGCTGATCGGGGCCTGAGCCGCGAAGCTTGATCGCGAGGAAGGGCGGACTGACGCGTCCGCCTGCCGGAGCCGCTAGCGCGCGCCCTGCTTGCCGACCACCTTGTCATAGGCATGCAGCACCTTGTCGCAGGCCGAGCGGACCACCGCTTCCACGCCGACACCTTCCGCCGAGGCGGCGATAGGTCCGAGATTCTCCGGCCGGATCTCGATCAAGCAGCGGTGCTCGGGATTGTTGGTGCGGCTTTCCTTGACGTGGGCGATGTGCACTTCGGCGCTGGTTACCTTGCCTTCGAGGCGGCCAAGGCGGCGGTTGACGATGTCCTCGACCTGATCCTGGCTGGCCTCAGCCTCGGTGACCTGATTGTCGCGGTTGAAGTCGATGAACACGCCCGTCTCCTTTGTGATGAGTCAGGGTGTGAACGCGCGCCCGAGTCCGCAGTTTCGATTCACTTGCCGGCGAACAGGAAGCCCACCGCAGCCATGATGCACGCGAACGCAGCCAGGTGCCGCCAGTGGAGCGGCTCGCCGAGCACGGTCACCATGAAGCCGCCGAACACGATCAGCGTGATCGCTTCCTGCGCGATCTTGAGCTGGGCGCCCGTCCAGCCATTGGCATAGCCGATCCGGTTGGCCGGCACGGCGAAGCAATATTCCACAAGCGCGATGCTCCAGCTGATGAAGATCACCAGCAGGATCGGTTTGCTCATCCCGCCTTTCAGGTGCCAGTACCAGGCGGCGGTCATGAAGATGTTGGAGCAGATGAGCAGCAGGATCGTCGGCATGGGCCGCCTGCTAGCTCATCCAGCCGAGCGCGGGGAGGGGCTTACCAGACCTTCACGCGGCTCTCGGGCTTGAGATACAGCTTCTGCCCGGCCTTGACGCCGAACGCGCCATACCAGGGATCGAGATTGCGGACTGTCTGGGCGCGGTACTGGCCCGGTGCGTGGCCGTCGGTGGCGATGCGGCCGCGCAGCGTTTCCTCGCGCATCTTGGTCGCCCAGGCCTGGCCATAAGCGATGAAGAAGCGCTGATCGGCGGAGAAGCCGTCGATCGTAGGCGCGGACCTTCCGCCGAGGCTGTCGTGATAAGCCTGGTAGGCGGCGGCGAGGCCGGCCACGTCGGCAATGTTCTCGCCAAGCGTCAGCTTGCCGTTGACGTGTAGGCCGGGGAGGGGCTCGTAGGCGTCGTATTGCTTGGCGAGCGCATCGCCGGCCTGGCTGAAGCGGGCGAAGTCCTGCGGCGTCCACCAGTTGCGCAGGCGGCCGGTCGAGTCGAACAGGGCGCCATTGTTGTCGAAGCTGTGGCTGATCTCGTGCCCGATCACGCTGCCGATCGCGCCATAATTGTAGGCGGGGTCGGCCTTGGGGTCGAAGAAGGGCGCGACCAGGATGGCGGCCGGGAAGTTCAGCGCGTTCTGAACCGGCAGGTTGACCGCGTTGACGAGCTGCGGCGGCATCCACCATTCGCTGCGATCCATCGGCTTGCCGATCTTGGCGATCTGGTGCCGATATTCGGCGAGGCCCGCCGCCTTCTGATTGGCATAGGCATTGTCAGCGGTGATCGTCAGCCCGTTGTAATCGCGCCAGCTGTCGGGATAGCCGACGCCGACCACGATCGATTTCACCTTGGCGAGCGCTTCGGCCTTGGTCGACGGCGCCATCCAGTCGAGCGCTTCGACCCGCTTGGCGAAGGCGGCCTTGATGTTGTCGACCATGGCTTGGACTTCGGCCTTGGCCGACGCCGGAAAGTATTTGTCGACGTAGGCCTTGCCGACCGCGTCCTGAAGCGCGTTGCTGGTGGCGTTCAGCGCCTGGATGTCGCGCGGGCGCTGCTGGGGTGTTCCCTGGAGGACGGTGCTGTTGAAGGCGAAGCTCGCGTCACGGACGGGCTTGGGGAGGACGTTGGCCTGCTTGCTGGTTCAGCGTGTGGAACGCCAGCCAGTCCTTCCATGCGTCGAGCGGCTCGGAGCCGACCAGCGCAGCGAGTCTGGGAATGGCGGTCGAGTGGTAGGCCTGGAACTTGGGCGCGCCTCCAAGCTGCGCAGCGCCGAGGAGGGCGCCCCAGTCGAGTCCGGGGGCGTTCTTTTCGAGCTCGGCGCGGGTCCACACCTTGGCGGCCTTGCTGAAGTCCTCGCTCTCCTCGCGGCTGGCATGGGCCTGCGCGATCTTGGTCTCGAGCGCGAGGACTCGGCCGGCGGCAGCGGCGGGGTCCGGATTGCCGGCGGCCTGCATGACCTGTTGGACATAAGCGCGATACTTGGTGCGGAGGTCGGCCATCTTGCCGTCGCCGGAGAGATAATAATCGCGCTCGGGCATGCCGAGGCCGCCCTGGAGGATGTAGGGCAGGGTCTCGCCCGGCGTGTTCAGCCCTTGCGTGACGAAGATGCCGAACAGATTGTCGGTCTGGAAATTGGTGGCGTTCAAGGGATCGACGTCGGCGCGAAGGGTCGAGCCGATCGCGGCGGACAGCGCGCGCTTGTCGGCGATGGCGGCGATGGCGTCGAGATCGGCCTTGGCGGGGGCCATGCCCGCTTTGTCGATCGCGTCTGTGTTCAGATACGCCTTGTAGTAGTTGGCGATCCGGCCTTCGTTGGTGCCGGCGTCGGCGTTGCTCTTGAGCAGCTCGTCGAACAGGGAGCGCGTGTTCTTTTCGCGGATCTGGTCGGCGATGTAGAAGGCCCCGATGCTGGAGCGGTCGGCTGGGATCTCGGCGGTCTTCATCCAGCCGCCGTTGGCATATTGGTAGAAGTCGTCGCCCGGCGCGACCGACTTGTCGATCGCCTGCGGGTTGATGCCGAGCGCCGTGCCGGCCGCCGCTGCCGTCTCAGCCTGGTTGCCATCCTTGGTGGTGACGTTGCACGCACCTACCGAGAGGCTGAGGGCGAGCACGGAAGCGGCGAGCAGAAGCGGCGAGCGGACCATCGATAAACCTCGTTTGTGAGCAGAAGTCGAGAACGCGCTGCGACGCTCGCTCCCGCTTTGCAAGTGTGCCGAGCGCGGCTAGGCCGGGGCCTGAGGATTGTTTTCGACAAACGGGATCACCACACGCATGAGCGCGCCGCGCCTCGATACCAAGGTCCAGCCAGACAGCGCCGAGTTCCAGGCGCGGGCCGCGCATAATCGTGCACTGGCCGAGCGGCTTCGCGCCGACGTCGCGAAGGCCGCGCTCGGCGGCAATGAGAAGAGCCGCGAGCGTCATGTGTCCCGCGGCAAATTGCTTCCGCGCGAGCGGGTCGAGCGGCTGCTCGATCCCGGCTCGCCGTTTCTCGAGATCGGGCAGCTCGCCGCCTGCGACATGTACGAGGGCGAGGTGCCGGGCGCGGGCATCATCTGCGGGATCGGGCGGGTGTCGGGCCGGCAGGTGATGATCGTCTGCAACGACGCCACGGTGAAGGGCGGCACCTATTATCCGCTGACGGTGAAGAAGCATCTGCGCGCGCAGGAGATCGCCGAGGCCAATCGCCTGCCCTGCATCTATCTGGTGGACTCTGGCGGCGCGAACTTGCCGCACCAAGCCGAGGTGTTTCCCGACCGCGATCATTTCGGACGGATCTTCTTCAACCAGGCGAACATGAGTGCGCTCGGCATTCCGCAGATCGCCTGCGTCATGGGTAGCTGCACCGCGGGCGGCGCTTATGTGCCGGCGATGAGCGATGAAAGCGTGATCGTCGCCAACCAAGGCACCATCTTCCTTGGCGGCCCGCCGCTGGTGAAGGCCGCGACCGGCGAGGAGATCAGCGCCGAGGATCTGGGTGGCGGTGACCTTCACGCGCGGCGCTCGGGCGTGGTCGATCACCTAGCGGACAATGACGAGCATGCGCTGACCATCGTCCGCGACATCGTCAGCACCTTGCCGCCGCAATATGCCGAACTGGAGGGCGTCGAGCCGCGCGAGCCCGCATACGATCCCGAAGAGCTGTACGGCATCGTCCCTGAGGATGTCCGCGCGCCTTACGACGTGCACGAAGTCATCGCCCGCATCGTCGATGGCTCCGAGTTTCACGAGTTCAAGCCGCTCTACGGGTCGACCCTGGTCACCGGCTTCGCGCATATTCATGGCGCACCGGTCGCAATCCTCGCCAACAATGGCGTCCTGTTCAGCGAAAGCGCGGTCAAGGGCGCGCATTTCATCGAGCTCGCCTGCCAGCGCCGCGTGCCGCTGCTGTTCCTCCAGAACATCTCGGGCTTCATGGTCGGCGGGAAGTTCGAAGCCGAGGGCATCGCCAAGCACGGCGCCAAGCTAGTTACCGCCGTCGCCACGGCGCAGGTGCCCAAGATCACCGTGCTGATCGGCGGCAGCTTTGGCGCGGGCAATTACGGCATGTGCGGTCGCGCCTATTCCCCACGCTTCCTGTTCAGCTGGCCCAACAGCCGGATCAGCGTGATGGGTGGCGAACAGGCGGCGAGCGTGCTGGCGACCGTCCACCGCGATGCCGACAAGTGGAGCCCTGAGGAAGCCGAGGCCTTCAAGCAGCCGATCCGCGAGGATTATGAAGCGCAGGGCAACCCGTGGCACGCCACCGCCCGGCTGTGGGACGACGGCATCATCGATCCCGCCCAGACCCGCGACGTCCTTGGCCTAGCCCTTGCCGCCTGCTTGAACGCGCCGTTTGCGGAGCGCCCGCAATTCGGCGTGTTCCGGATGTAAGAATGACTACCGATCTCGGCCTCACACATATCGCGCTCATTTGCACAGACGCAGAGAGAACAATCGCCTTTTATCGCCGGTATGCCGACATGCATGTTGTGCATGATCGTTCTGATTTCGGAAGGCGGGCATTTTGGCTTTCCGATCTGACTCGTCCCTTCGCTATCGTCTTCCTGGAGCGACAGCAGGCCGAAAGTCCCCTTGGTCCCTTCGGTCATATCGGTGTTTGCTTAGCATCTCGGGAGCTTGTTGATCAGCGGCTGGCGATGGCCAGGATGGAAGGCTTGCGTACCTCCGACCCAACTGGATCCGGACCCCCCGTCGGCTATTGGGCCTTCATCCAAGACCCGGACGGGCATACGCTCGAATTGAGCTTCGGGCAGCAGGTCCAGTTGCACATCGAAGCAGCCACGAAGTGATCACCCCGCTTGCCGTTGCAACGTGAGGCGAAACTGCCTGTCATGCCCTCCATACTCAGGAGCAGGAACATAGTGCGTACCGACTGGACCCGCGATGAGATTGCGGCGGTGTTCGACCTGCCGTTCACCGAACTCCTCTTCCGCGCCGCCGAAACCCACCGGTCGCATCACGCGGCGGGCGAAGTGCAGCTGTGCACCCTGCTGTCGATCAAGACCGGCGGTTGCCCGGAGGATTGCGGCTATTGCTCACAGTCCGCCTTCGCCGATAGCGGGCTCAAGGCGGAGAAATTGATGGATGTCGACGCCGTCCTCGCCTCGGCCGCGGAAGCCAAGGCGGCGGGCTCCCAGCGTTTCTGCATGGGCGCGGCGTGGCGCAGTCCCAAGGAACGCGACATGGCCGCAGTGTGCCGCATGGTCGAGGGCGTCAAGGCCATGGGCCTCGAAACCTGCATGACGCTCGGCATGCTGACCGGCGAGCAGGCGCGGCAGCTCAAGGCCGCGGGTCTCGACTATTACAATCACAACATCGACACTTCGCCCGAGCATTATGGCGAGATCATCTCCACGCGCACCTTTTCCGAGCGCCTCGACACACTGGAGGAGGTGCGCCAGGCGGGCATCAGCGTCTGCTGCGGCGGGATCGTCGGCATGGGCGAAAGCCGCGAGGATCGGGTCGGCTTCCTGCACGCGCTCGCGACCCTGCCGCGCCATCCTGAAAGCGTGCCGGTGAACGCGCTCGTGCCGGTCAAGGGCACGGTGCTGGGCGACATGTACCAAGGCGAGCGACTGATCGATGATATCGAGTTCGTCCGTACGGTCGCGGTGGCGCGGATCACCATGCCGCGCTCGATGGTGCGGCTGTCTGCCGGGCGGGAGAGCATGAGCGAGGCGACCCAGGCGCTGTGCTTTCTCGCCGGGGCCAACAGCATCTTCACCGGCGACAAGCTGCTGACCACGGCGAACGCCGGCGACAGCAAGGATGCAGCGTTGTTCGCCAAGCTCGGGCTGACGCCCATGCGTGCGGAGGAGCCGATGCGCGCGTTGGAGGCTGCCGAATGATCACATCGCTCCTGATCGCCAACCGCGGCGAAATTGCTTGCCGCGTCATCCGCACCGCGCAGAAGCTCGGCATCCGGACCGTCGCCGTTTACTCGGACGCGGACGCCAACGCGTTGCACGTCCGTATGGCCGACGAGGGGGTGCACATCGGCCCGTCACCCGCGCGCGAGAGCTATCTGGTGGGCGAGAAGATCATCGCTGCGGCCAAGGACACCGGCGCCGAGGCGATCCATCCGGGCTATGGCTTCCTGTCCGAGAACGCCGACTTCGCGCAGGCGGTGATCGACGCCGGGCTGATCTGGGTCGGCCCCAAGCCTGCCAGCATCCGCGCCATGGGCCTGAAGGACGCGGCCAAGAAGCTGATGGCCGAGGCCGGGGTGCCGGTGACGCCCGGCTACATGGGTGGCGACCAGACGCCGGAGCGCCTCAAGGCCGAGGCGGACGCGATTGGCTATCCCGTGCTCATCAAGGCGGTTGCCGGCGGCGGCGGCAAGGGGATGCGCAAGGTCGACCGCGCGGAGGACTTCGCCGATGCGCTCGACAGTTGCCGGCGCGAGGCGGCGTCCAGTTTCGGCAACGATGTCGTACTGCTGGAAAAATGGATCGAAAGCCCGCGCCATATCGAGGTGCAGGTTTTCGGCGATGCCCATGGCAACGTAGTCCATCTGTTCGAACGCGATTGCTCGCTCCAGCGCCGCCATCAGAAGGTGATCGAGGAAGCACCTGCGCCCGGCATGGACGAGGAGACCCGCGCCGCCGTCTGCGGCG
This sequence comes from Sphingomonas sp. LHG3443-2, assembly GCF_049896405.1. Lineage (NCBI taxonomy): Bacteria > Pseudomonadati > Pseudomonadota > Alphaproteobacteria > Sphingomonadales > Sphingomonadaceae > Sphingomonas > Sphingomonas sp. LHG3443-2. Next base: position 2,575,327 of record NZ_JAFCUG010000001.1, on the reverse strand, counting down.
CTGCTGTCCGCGCGGCGCAGGCGGTCGATTACGAAGGCGCGGGGACCATCGAGTTCATCGCCGACGGCAGCGAGGGCCTGCGCGCCGACCGCATCTGGTTCATGGAAATGAATACCCGGCTGCAGGTCGAGCATCCCGTCACCGAGGAGATCACCGGACAGGATCTCGTCGAATGGCAGTTGCGGGTCGCTAGCGGCGAACCGCTGCCGAAGCGTCAGGATGAGCTCACCATCTCGGGCCACGCCATCGAAGCACGGCTCTATGCCGAGGATCCCTCGCTTGGCTTCTTGCCCAGCACCGGGCGGCTCGACCATTTCGATCTTGGCGAAGAAGGCCGGATCGAGACCGGCGTCGAGGAGGGCGATGCGATTTCGTCCTTTTACGACCCGATGATCGCCAAGCTTGTCGCCCATGGCGACGACCGGGACGAGGCGATCGACAACCTTGCTGCCATGCTCGACGGGGTGGAGGTGTGGCCGGTCCGGACCAACGCCGGTTTCCTCGTCAACTGCCTGCTCGATGATGATTTCGAAGACGCCGAGCTCGACACCGGCTTTATCGGCCGCAAGCTCGACAGCCTCGTCCCGGACAATGCGCCCGACGAAGCGCTGTGGCGCGCCGCGGCGGTGGTGGCGCTGGCTGCGGAAGAACAGCCAGCGATCGCCGGTTTCCGGCTCAACGCGCCGTCGGCTCCGGCTGCGACATTGAGTTTCGGGGCGGACCGCCGCCGTATCGTCCTCGATGATGCCGATGACTACGCACCCGCCTCGGGTTTCGCGGATGAGGCACGCGTGGTCCTGTTTGAGGGCGGGCAGGCCTATGCCTTCGACCGCCGTGTGCGCGGAGGCGGCGCGGGCACCGTCGGCAATGGTAGCCTGCTGGCGCCGATGCCGGGCAAGGTCACCAGCGTCGATGTCGCCGCCGGTGAGCGAGTAGAAAAAGGTCAGCGCCTGCTGACGCTTGAAGCGATGAAGATGGAGCACGCCATGCTTGCTCCGTTCGACGGCGTGGTGGCCGAACTGGCCGTCGAGCCCGGCGCGCAGGTCCAGGTCGAAGCGCTGCTGGCGCGGGTCGAGGCAGCCGAATAACCCTGTCCTACAGGCGGGCGTTTCGATAGACCGGCCGCATCATCGTCGCGTCCGATCCGGCGAAACTGGACGAAGTGGACGCACCTAGGTTTTTCTCTCGGGAGAGCATTGCGACATGAACATCAACGGCATTGCGGCAGTGGTCACCGGCGGCGCGTCGGGTCTCGGCGAAGCGACCGCCCGGGCACTGGCCGCCAAGGGCGCCAAGGTCGCCATCTTCGACCGCAATGGGGAACAGGGCGAAAAGGTCGCTGCCGAGATCGGCGGCATCTTCTGCGAAGTGGACGTCACCAATGACGACACCGTCGCCGCCGGCTTCGAAAAGGCCCGCGCTGCCCATGGGCAGGAGCGGGTGCTGGTCAATTGCGCCGGGGTCGCCAATGCCGTGAAGACCGTCGGCCGCGACCGGGAAACCAAGGCGGTCAAGAAATACCCTCTGCACCAGTTCGAACTGGTGATCGGGATCAATCTGGTCGGCACGTTCCGCTGCATCGCCCATTCGGCCGCCGGCATGGTCGATGCCGAGCCGGGCGAGGATGGCGAAAAGGGCGTGATCATCAACACCGCCTCGGTGGCTGCCGAAGACGGCCAGATCGGTCAGGCGGCCTATTCGGCCTCCAAGGGCGGCGTGCTGGCCATGACGCTGCCGATTGCCCGCGACCTGATGAACGAGGGCGTGCGCGTCAACACCATCCTCCCGGGCGTGTTCAAGACGCCGATGGTCGCGATGATGCCGCCGCAGGTGCAGGATGCGCTCGGTGCGCAGGTTCCGTTCCCCAAGCGCCTTGGCCGCCCTGAGGAATATGCCAACCTTGCCGTCTTCATGGTCGAAAGCGGCTACATGAATGCCGAGCACGTCCGCCTCGACGGCGGCATCCGGATGGCTCCCAAGTAAGGTGAACCTGGTCGGATTGCTGGAGCCGCTCGGGCTTGCCTGCCGCGAGGCGGGGGAAGCGATCCGGGCGGTCCGCCGGCGCGAGTTTGCGGTCGAGCACAAGGGCGATGCGTCGCCCGTCACCGAAGCCGATCGTGCCGCCGAAGCGATCATCCTCGCCGCCCTGGCGCGTCACGCCTCCGGCGTGCCGGTGGTGGCCGAGGAAGAAGTGGCGGCTGGCCGCATACCCGAGCTTAGGGACGCCTTCTTCCTGGTCGACCCGCTCGACGGCACGCGCGAGTTCGTGCGCGGCGGAGACGATTATACGGTCAACATCGGCCTGGTGAGGGCCGGCTCACCCGTGCTGGGCCTGGTGCTTGCGCCCGAACAGGGACGGCTGTGGGCCGGCGTGGTGGGCGGCGAGGCGTGGGTCGAGGATGCCGAGCGCGAGCGCACGCCGCTGCGGGTGCGCCCACCTGGCGAGCTTCTGAAGGTGGTCGCCTCGAAATCGCACATGAACGAAGCGACCCGCCGCTTTCTGACGGCCGAGTTGCCGGGCGCAGAGCTCGTTTCGGTGGGCTCGAGCCTCAAGTTCTGCCTGCTGGCGGAAGGGACGGCGGATTATTATCCGCGGCTCTCGCCAACCTCGGAGTGGGACACGGCGGCCGGCCATGCGGTGCTGATGGCTGCCGGTGGGCGGGTCGATGGGCTGGACGGTAAGCCGCTTGGTTACGGCAAGCCGGCCTTCCTCAACCCCGGCTTCGCCGCCACCGCTGGCTGGCAAGGGCCCCGTCTCGACCGCTTCCTGACGAGCTAGCTGCTGCGGAAGTGCTGAAACGGAAAAGGCGGCTCGGTCCAGAAGGAATCGTTCTCCGCCCGGCGCGGATCGGTGCTGTGAAAGGCGAGCGAATCGAGTTCGGCGCGAATGGCATGCAGCCGTCCGAGCAGACCCTGCGCCTCACCCCCGACGATGGCATCTCCGATCAGCTGTTCAGCAAGGCGAGTTGATTGCCGAATGCCGTGACGCAGATTGATTAGCACCTCGCCTCGGTAAATCGTCTCGTCAGCCTGCTCGCCGTACATTTCGCCCTCGTGTCCACTTTGCCCACTTGCTTGATGCCTATGCGCTACTTGCTGGTGGGTGGCAGCATTCGCCAAATCGGAGGAAGTTTTCGCTGACATGGCGCCGATTTGCAGTGTAGTCTGCTCGGGCTCGGTTATTTTGGCTCCAACAGGATGGTGTCATGACCGTTGCTACGTCTTCATTTGTTTACGATAGTTCCGAGCCGGTTCGCGCTCCGATCATGGTGGTGGGCGACACGCCTGCTGCACGCCAGCGGGCACGTCATACGTCCGATCTGAGCGGCCTGCGCACCTTGTCCGAACTCAGTCCCGCCGAGGCCATCGAGGCGCTGGAGGAGCGGGCAACACTGTCTGCATTATGGATCGAATTGGACGAAGAGCCGACGCTGCCGGTGCGCCGCTTGCTGGAGCGAGCGGGGCGGGAGGCCGCGCGCAAGCAGTTCGGGGTAGTGGTCGCGGCGCGGATGGAGCAGCTCGATGCCGTTCTCGCCGATCTTGCTGATGCCGACGTCGAACTGTTGGTCAATGCGGACGAGATGGAGCGGCTGGCTGGGCTGTCACTCGCGATCCAGCCGCAGCATGTTGGCGGTGCACGCGATGTTGCATCCGATGCGAGCGCGGCCAGGCTGCGGCAGCTGAGCGAAGAGGTCAGCCGGATTGCTTCCACCTTGGCGCGCTTGAGCACCGCATCGGCCGGTCCTCCCTTGTCGCCTGCCACCATGGCACCGCCGCGAGAGGACGTGCCCAACGTCTCGGCCGAAGCGCTGCGCGCGATGATCAGGGCGCGCCGGCTACGGTCCACGTACCTCCCGGCCGATCTGTTCGCCGATCCGGCGTGGGACATGCTCCTCGATCTGCTTCAGGCCGAGATCGTTCAGCATCGCGTGCCCGTTTCCAGCCTGTGCATTGCGGCTGCCGTGCCCGCGACCACGGCGCTGCGCTGGATCAAGTCGATGACGGAGCGCGGTTTGCTGGTGCGGCGCGACGATCCCCATGATGGGCGGCGTGTGTTCATCGAGATGGCCCCCACCACCAGTGCGGGGCTGCGCCGCTACTTCCAGGAAGTGGGCATGGCCGCGGTTTGAGGCGGACCGGGCCTCTCCCAGCGTCGATGCGCGGCAGAAGCGGATCGGCGATGGTGGGCGCTGACGGGTTCGAACCGCCGACCTACTCGGTGTAAACGAGCCGCTCTACCAGCTGAGCTAAGCGCCCCTTTGCAAGGTTGCGGCGCTTTCCCAATGTTTTGGGCATCGGTCAACCATCGTTCTGCAGCGCTAGACCTGATGAGCGTCCTGCCATGGCGGGGAAGGTGTTGGCGGTGCTTGCTCGTGCCGGGGTGGTACGCGTAACCGTCGTTCTCACCATCAAGGAGGCAGGCTAACACCGTCGCGAAGCCGCTCCTTATCCTTTTGCACGTGCTCGGGCGCTGGTCAGCCGAGCTTGCGGACGAGACGGATGGGCAGAGCGAGAAAGGTGGGGTCGCTGACCACCACCTGCCGGGCGCCGCTGCCGAGCGGCAGCAGGTGGAGCTTGCCTTCTTCGCGCGCGAGCAGCCGGCCGAACTGAAAACGGCCGCCCGGGCGCGGTACGAGGACGTCGCGGTTGAGGGCTCGGCCGAATTGCTCGGGCTCGAGCCGGTCGCACCAGAGCTCATCACCGGTGCGATAATCGGCGATGCTGGCAGTTACGGTGATCGCCACCTGCAGCGGTTCGGGACGCGGGGGGAGCACCATCTGCGCCCTGCGTGGAGCGGCAGCGGTCTCACCATTGAGGTGCGCGATCACCTCCAGCTTTTCGGAGGCCGGGTGATCGACGAGATCCGTCGGTGCGACACCCAACGCATCGGCGATGCGGTTCAACCAGCCGATCGAAACGGTCCGCATCCCGGTTTCAAGGCGACCGATGGTCTGCGGGGTGGTTGCCGGCTTGCAGGCCCGGGCGACGTCGTCGAGCGTCATGCGCTTGGCCTTGCGGACTTCCCGGATGCGCGTGATCATGTTTGCCCCCTGCTAACCAGTACGGTGTTTTTCTGCTGTCCTACATTCGCCGTTGGCTGCCATGTGTCAAGCGAATCGAAGAATGAAGGGACACCAGACCATGAGCGGACGCTGCTTAATCGAGCGAAAGGTAGAGGACACCTCTGGGGTTAGTCGCAAGGTTCGACGGTCAGTGACGGTGAACCAGGTAGAGTCGCCGCTTGGCTGGTTGCACAAGCATGGGCACCTCGATCGCAGGCAGTTCGAGGCGGGCGAACAGCTGCGGCTCGACTGGGAGCGCGCCAACCTGTCGCCTTGCGTGACCATGCGCTGGGATCCGGCGCCAGGTTTGGCACGGGGACAGGCAAGGGCGAGCACCATGGAGCGGACCGAGCAGCAGGCGAGCGCGAAGGAGCGCTTCGACCGCGCCCTCGACACCGCGGGGCCGGGGATGTCGGACATCCTCTGGCGGGTGGTCTGCGCAGGCGAGGGGATGCGTGATGCGGAAACGGCGCTCGGCTGGCCCGCGCGCGCCGGTAAGCTGGTGCTGAAGATGGCGCTCGACCGAGTGGCGGGCTTTTACCGCATTGGGTGAGCGAGCCGGCGGCACGACAAGGGGATGGGGAGCGCACACAAGGGCGCGCTCCCCATCTGATTAGAGGCTGCTGCCCTCGATGTCGCTTTCACGACCCTGCGAGCGTTCGGCTTCGATGTCGGTGGTCCCGCGATCCTGACCGGAGCCCATCGTGTCTTCGTTCAAAGCACCCTGGCCCTGATCGGCGAAGTTCTGGTCGCCCGAGCCCTGCTCGCCGGTCTCGCCCATGCTGCCGTCGATGCCCGAGCGGCCGGTGCTGCCGCCCATGTCATTACCGGACTGGTTCGAACCACCAAGGCTGCCTTCGATGCCCGAGCGGCCAGTGCCGGCTGAGCTTGTGCCCATGTCGTTGCCCGAGCCGCTGAACAGGCCGTTGTTGGAACCCTGACCCGACTGCTGCGACTGACCGGTCTGGTTCGACTGGCCGAGATCACTGTCCTGGCCGAGGCTGCTGCTGTTCTGGCTGAGCGTGTCGGAGCCAGCTTCGCCGCTGTTCCCGTAGCTCGCCTGACCGGTCGAGGCGCTGCCGCCCTGACCTTGCTCGGTCATGTTGCCTTGCTGGCCCTGGCTGGTCTGCTGCTGCTGTTGACCCGTCGGCTGCTGTTGCTGCTGCTGCCCGGTGAACTGGTTCTGGTTCTGGCCCTGCTGCGGGCTCTGCTCGCCATAGCCCTGCTGGCCGGGTGTGCGTTCGTCGGCGTTCATGTCTTCTCTCCTCCATTGCCCCATGCTCATGGAAGGCCAAATGGCCGGCGAGGGGAGAGCGTTCCGCGGCTTTGCGCCAGACGGAAGTCCTTGCGACAAAAGGAAAGGACCGCCCGGAGTGTCCGGACGGCCCTTATCCCGTAGTCGAAGATGGCTTGGATCAGGCCGCGGGGGTCTGCTCCGCCTCTGCTTCGCCTTCCTCGGCAATCGTGCCGGGCTCGGCGTTCGGATCATAGTCCTCGGTAAAGCCGGCGTTATCACGCTCGAACATCTGGGCCATGACATCAACGCCCTGCGCCTGCAGCTCGGCCTCTTCCGGCGAGCGGGCGACGTTCACCTTGACGGTGACCGCAACCTCGGCATGGAGGACGACGCGCACTTCGTGCATGCCGATCGACTTGATCGGGCGATCAAGCACGACCTGGCTCTTGGCAACCTTGGCACCGTCAGCCTCAAGGGCTTCGACGATGTCGCGGGCGCTGACCGAACCATAAAGCTGGCCGGTGTTCGACGCCTGGCGGATCAGTTGAACGGTCTTGCCGTCCACGCCCTGAGCCGACGCCTGAGCCGCGGTGCGGCGCTCGGCATTGTCGGATTCGATCTTAGCGCGATTGGCTTCGAACAGCTTGCGGTTGGCTTCGTTGGCACGAAGCGCCTTCTTGCGGGGAAGAAGGTAGTTGCGAGCGAAACCGTTCTTGACAGTAACGACATCGCCAATGGCGCCGAGCTTCTCGACGCGCTCAAGCAGGATGACATCCATGGGTAGCGCTCCTTACTTGACCACGTAGGGGAGCAGGCCGATGTGGCGGGCGCGCTTGATCGCCTTGGCCAGCTCGCGCTGCTTCTTGGTGCTCACCGCGGTGATGCGGCTCGGGACGATCTTGCCACGCTCGGACACGAAGCCCTGGAGCAGACGAACGTCCTTGTAGTCGATCCGGGGGGCATCCTTGCCCGAGAACGGGCACGACTTGCGGCGGCGGAAAAATGCACGGGCCATCTGTTAGGCTCCCATCTCTTCGCGCGGGGCGCGGTCGGGGCGGTCACCGCGCGGACCGCGGTCGCCGCGATCACCACGATCACCGCGGTCGCTGCGGTCACGCTCCTGACGGCGCATCATGGCCGAGGGGCCATTCTCATGCTCGTCGACGCGAATGGTCATGAAGCGGATGACGTCTTCGTTGATGCCGGTCTGGCGCTCGAGCTCGGCAACGGCCGCAGCCGGAGCGTCGATGTCGAGCATCACGTAGTGCGCCTTGCGGTTCTTGGCGATCCGATAGGCGAGGCCACGCAGGCCCCAGGTCTCGGCCTTGACGACGTTTCCGCCGTTTTCGGTGATGATGTTGGTTGCCGTCTCGGCAAGGGCGTCGACCTGGGCTTGGGCCAGGTCCTGCCTTGCGAGAAAGACATGCTCGTACAGAGGCATGCTGAAACTCTCATTGTTGGCCGATCGCTGGCGCCCGCCCCATGCGAACGCCCCTCCGGCTGTCTTCTTAGTCTGATGACCACAGCGCAGACGGATCTGCGAGCGGACGCGGGCCTTTGGCACAGGAGGGGCCTGGTTGCAAGCTTACGCCAGTGCCCACAACACGCACGAACCCAATAGGCACAAAACTGTTGACATCGTCACGCTGTTATGGCACAAGTATGAACACTGGGGCGAATCGGCAGAAGGTCGGCCTCGATCACAAAAGGATCTGAGATGCGGTGGTTCGGTCGCAAGTCGGCGGACGTCCCGCCGATGTTCCTATCCTATGCCATGCCAAGTGAGCGCAGCCTGTTCCCGACCGGGTACCAGGCGCAGCTCAAGGAAGTGTTCCTCGGCAATCCGGTCGGACAGCGTGCAGTGCGCATGGTGGCGGGCGCGGTTGGGGCGCTCAAGGTCTATGCGGTGGAAGGCGATGCCGATGCGGCGGCGCTGATCGGGCGGGCCAGCCTGCTCGAGCAAACCGCGGCGTCGCTGCTGCTGCACGGCAATGCTTATTTGCAACTGGTCGAGGCACTGGGCGCGCCGGCCGAGCTGTTCCTGCTTCAACCCGACCGCGTCACCATCGACACCGATGAGCGCGGCTGGCCGCGGGCCTATCAGTACAAGGCCGGGCGCAAGTCGGTGCGGATCAGCCGGCACGACGCGTTGGAGCGGGTGCAGCTGATCCATATCAAGTCGCTCAATCCGGTGCACGATCAGCAGGGCTTGGGCTGCCTGGATGCGGCGAGTGCGGCGGCGTCGATCCATAATCGGGCGAGCCGGTGGAACAAGGCGCTGCTCGACAATGCGGCGCGGCCTTCGGGCGCGCTGACTTATGATCCGCCCGATGGTGCGCCGCTGAGCGCGTCGCAATTCGAGCGGCTGCGGGAAGAGATCGAGCGGCAGTTCACGGGTAGCCTCAATGCGGGGCGGCCGATGCTGCTCGAGGGTGGGCTGCGCTGGCAGTCGCTGGGGCTGAGCCCGACGGACATGGATTTCGTGGCGGTCAAGGAAGCGGCTGCCCGCGACATCGCGCTGGCGTTCGGGGTGCCGCCTGTGTTGCTGGGTCTGCCCGGCGACACGTCGTACAGCAATATGCGGGAGGCGGGCCGGGCATTGTATCGGCAGACGGTGTTGCCGTTGGCCGAGCGCATCCTTGGCGAGGTAGCGGAAGCCTTGCGCGACTGGATCGGACCGGTTCGGCTTGCCGTCGACACGGACGCCATCAGCGAGCTTGCGGAAGATCGCGAGCGGCTCTGGCAGATGGTGGCCAACGCAGACTTCATCTCTGCTGACGAGAAGCGGGAGATGCTTGGCTTCGAGCTCAAGGCGCGGCCGGCATGATCCGGCCCGGCGCCGATGACCTGCTCACCCAATTGATCGCGAGTTCCGAGGGGCAACCCGTCAATTACGTCATCCTCCAGGCGATGGTCGAGGAGGCCAGTAACGCAGGTGCCTGCCGCGCGCTCGGTCTGCTCGGGCTCGAGGACAAGACGGCGCGGCGGGACATGGACGAGCTGCGCGAGCTGCTCGGCACCTGGCGCGACGTCAAGAAGTCGGCCTGGCAAACGGCTGCGCGATGGATCGTCAGGATCATGCTGGCGGGGCTGGTGGTGTCGATTGCCTATCAGTCGAACCTTCGCGCTCTCCTGAGGAGCTGAGCGATGCGCATCGAGCGAGCCCTGAGCGGGCTGCGCTTCGCCGGCTATGCGTCGGTGTTCGACCGCGTCGATCGCGGCGGCGATATCGTGCGCGCTGGCGCTTTTCGGCAATCGCTGGAACGCAATGGCACGGTGCCGTTGCTGTGGCAGCATCAACAGGGACGATCCGTCGGCCGGATCGAGCATCTCGCTGAAGATGGGCGAGGGCTGCAGGTCATTGGCCGGCTGAACGATGACGAGTTCGGGCGGCTGCTGGCGCGTGAGCTGGAACAGGGCCGGCTGTCTGGCCTGAGCTTTGGATATCGCGTTCGGGCCGCTGAGCAAGGCGCATCGGCACGCGAGATCCGCGACCTCGAGCTTCTGGAAGTCAGTTTGGTGCGGCGGCCAATGCAGCCGCTCGCCTGCGTCCACAAGATTGCTTCGTAACCAGTCCGGTTACGGAGCCACGAATCCACACTGGAGAACATGCATGGAATTCAAGGCTGATCCGCTTGCAGAGTCGTTCGGGGCTCTGCAGCAGGGTGAAGGCGTGAGCGGTCTGCGCGCCGAGATCGACGATCTTAAGGCGAAGCTCCGCAGCAATCTGGTCGAAGCGGGTCGTCCGCACCTCGGCACCGAGCAGAAGAGTGCGGCGCAGGAAGGTTTTGGTGAGTTTCTTCGCAGCGGCGAAAGTGCGCTCGAAGGCAAGTCGCTCGACAATGCCAGCACTGCGGCGGGCGGCCACGCCGTCCCGCGCGAGATCGATGAGGTCATTGACCGTACACTGGTCGCGATATCGCCGATTCGCCGCATCGCCAATGTGGTGAAGATCGGCAGCTCGAATTATCGCAAGCTGATCTCGAGCGGCGGCACGCCGTCGGGCTGGGTGGGTTTCGAGGCAGCGCGACCGGAAACCGCGACTCCGACCTTTACCGAGATCGTCCCGGCATCTGGTGAGCTTTACGCCAACCCGGCCGCTTCGCAGCACATGCTCGATGACGCGATGTTCGATGTCGAAGCTTGGCTGGCGAACGAAATCGCGACCGAGTTCGCTCGCGCCGAAGGCTCGGCTTTCATCAAGGGCACAGGCACCAACCAGCCGCTCGGCTTTCTCTCGTCGCCGACTGCCACTACCGCCGATGGCGTGCGTCCGATCGGCACGCTGCAGACCATCGGCACTGGTGTTTCGGCAGCGTTCCCGGCGACCAACCCGCAGGACAAGCTGGTCGATCTCGTCCAGTCGCTCCGGCAGCCGTATCGTCAGGGCGCGGTGTTCGTAATGAATTCGGCGACCGCTGCGGCCGTTCGCAAGATGAAGACCAGCGATGGTGCCTTTATCTGGCAGAACGGCATGGTCGCTGGCCAGCCGTCGACCCTGCTCGGCTATCCGGTGATCGAGGCCGAGGACATGCCCGACATCGGCGCCGGCAGCCTGTCGATCGCGTTCGGCAACTTCAAAGCCGGCTACATCATCACCGAGCGGGCCGAGACGAGCATCCTTCGCGATCCGTATTCGAAGAAGCCGTACGTCTACTTCTACGCAAGCAAGCGTGTTGGCGGGCAGGTGGTCAATTCGGAAGCGATCAAGCTGCTCCGCTTCGCCTGAGCCCTAATTGAGCGGCTCCGGCCGAGACCTGTCAGCAGCAAAAGAGTGTCTCAAGACATGGCGCTAAGCTTTACCCCCAAGTTCGCAAACATGGTCCGGGTGACCACGTCCACACAGGGCACCGGTCCTTTTCTTTGCGGTCCCGCGGTGACGGGCTTCGCGAGCTTTGCTGAATCGGTCTCGGCCGGAGACAGCTTCTATTATTCGGTTCAAGGCGTCGACAAACCGCAGGAGCGGGAGGTCGGACGCGGCACCTATCAGGCGGATGGCACGATCACCCGGCAGCCGCTTGATGGAGAACTGACCAAATTCACGCCAGGCGCCAAGACCATCGCGCTGGTCGCAGCGGCCGAATGGTATGCCAACGTGCAGGAGTCGCTTGGTCAAGGTGGCGGCGGCGGAAAGAGCGACATGGTCAAGGATCGCGCCGCGCTTGCTGCCTTGGATACCAGCGCCGGCTCCTGCCTCCTCCAGGAAGCGGGGCGCGAAGGCTTGTTCTCGTGGGATCCTGCCGTGGCTGTAGCCGTCCACCAATCGGACCCGGGGCAGGGCTTGTTTGTCGCCCCTTCGCCGACGGCCGCCGGCGCTTGGGTGCGACGCTTTTCTGGTGGCGCAAACGTTCGATGGTTCGGTGCCAAGGGTGATGGCGCCACTAATGATGGGGTGGCGTTTACCCGGGCCGTGAGCTGCCTGCGGAGCACGGCTCAACAGGGCTTCGGCTACGGCTCGGGGGGCCATCGGCTGTATGTCCCGAAAGGCCATTACTTTCTTGGCACCACCACCCTCGAGGTAACGGCGTCGCTTGTCATCGAAGGGGACAGCAATGGCCTTCCGAGCGGCGGAGCAAGCGTTCTGCGCTGGTCGGCCAACACGACGGGAATCCGCATCCAGGGCGGTGGCACGGTCGGGGCGGAAGGGACCAAGACGCAGGACTATGTCACCGGAACTTCGCTGATCCGCGGGCTTCACCTGACCGGCGGCTATACGCATGGCACGACCGCCGAGGGCGAGTTCCACGGCATCCACATGCGCGCCATGGCGGCCGTCGAGGACTGCTTCATCAGGGGCTTCCAAGGCGACGGCATCCACATCCGCGGCGATGTCAACGTCAACAACAACACCAACCTGTCCTTCGTGTCCCGGACGTCGATCGAGACCTGCCGCAACGGTGTGTTCCTGCAAGGTGGAGACGCGAACGCTTGTTCGTTCATCCATCTCAACGTCAATTCGAACCGCCGCTGGGGCGTGCTTGACGCAAGTTTTCTTGGCAACAGCTTCTTTGGTTGCCATTCGGCGACAAATGGTGCCGAGGTCACATCGGGGCCGAGCCTTTGCCCACCCAATCGCTGCGTCCACAACGGCAACGTCTACGCCCTGAAGCATGGCGAGGACGCGTGGGCCGCGAGCAATCCGCCTTCGGGTAACTCGGCCAATAACCAAGGATGGTATTTCCTTGGCGCTGGCACTGCGCAGGCATGGAACAACATCGAGGCCTGGACGAGCGGTCGAGCATACCGGTCGGGCGGATCCTATGCGGCGACCGACGCCAACAATCGCACAGTGTTCCTAGGCTGCTATTCCGAAGGAGACATGGCTCCTAACCAGCTTTACGGCCGGTCGGCCATGTTTGGCGGGTTGCACGAGTGCGGGGTACGCGGCCAAGCGACCTGGATGAAGCCGGAATATGACGGCCTGCGCTTCGTAGGCAATCCGCCGACATTCGAGAACGGCTTCAAGTGCTTCGATTCGATGGAGACGAGCGGGAGCTATCCTCTGCTTCTTCTGAACGGCACGACGAAATCCGGCGACGTCATGTTCCGCAAGAACGGGGCTTATCGAGGCGAGATCGGGTCGGACGACACGTTCCTGACCCTTGGCCATTACAATGCGATGTTGCTCAAGACGCAGGGCGTCAATGTTGCCGAGGTTGGACCCACAGGCATCTCGCTTTCCGCCGGCAAGTCGCTGATGGTCAATTACCAGCAGGTCGTGGGCGCGCGGCTGACCGGTTGGACCGCGGCGACGGGCAGCCCCAATCGCGGAAGCTTCGCCGCCGCCGCCGCTGGTAGTGCGTCGACCGCTTATGTGCAGGCTGAAGCACAGGAGAGCCGGACCAGGATTGCGGCGTTGGAAGCCCGTCTGATCGCTCTTGAAGCGGATTGCCGGACGCACGGCCTGATTAACTGAGATCGTGGCGGAGCCGGTGAGCGGCCTCTGCTCCTCACAATCAACCTGAAAGGGCTCTTCATGAGCATCGGAGCCTTTGCGCCCGCGCAGCAACCCGTTGCGGCGATTGCAGCAACGTCGCCGTCGAAGGCGCCGCCCAAGCGGACGGTAACGCCCTTGTACGACCAGACAATCATTCCCGAACCACGCTGAGGAGGCCAGATGGCTCTTGTTCTGAAAGACCCGGGCAGTGCCCTCGATTACAGCGTCGACTGGGGACTTCGCTACCTGACCGACGACGTCCTGATCGAGTCATTGTGGAGCGTGGTTCCGGTCGAAAGTGGCGGCGTAACCATCGACGGCAGTCGCTTCGACAATGCGAGCGCCACGGTGAATGTGAGCGGAGGACGGCCGGGCAAGGTCTACCGCCTGCTCAATCAAGTCGTGACCAGCCAGGGACGGCAGGACAGCCGCTCCATCCTTGTTCGCGTGGAGGTGCGCTGATGATCCGCCAAGAGGTAGGCGCGCTCTGCGTCAGCCTGTCCGAAGTGCAGGCCTATGCCCGTGTCGAGACCGGGGAAGAGGAGGCCCTGCTTGCCGGCTTGCTGCGGACGGCAAGCGACATGTGCGAGACGTTTCTCAATCAGGCCCTTGTGGCGCGAGACTTCGAGGTTGTCGTGCGCGCGGGGCAGGGGTGGACGCTGCTCCCCTTGCAGCCGGTGCGCTCAATCGCCGCAGTTCGGCGCGCGTCGGATGGCGAGATGATCGCGGCTTCGAGCTATCGTTGCGACATCGATTATGATGGGCGCGGTCTCGTTGCCGGCCTGCCAAGTGGACAGACGTTCGTTGTTGCCGGCACCGCGGGGATGGCTTCTGACGGCAACGGGATCCCTGAGCCCATCAGGCAGGGAGTGCTGCGCCTGGCGGCCTACCTGTTTGCCAATCGCGATGGCCAGGTCGGTGAGCTTCCGAAAGCGGTCACCGCCTTGTGGAGACCGTATCGCAAAGCGGGATTGTTCCGGTGAGTGAATTTGCAGGAAGCCTGACCCAGCGCATCGAACTGTGGGAGCGATCGCAGGCGCGGCTGATGACCGGGGCCTCTAGCGAGGAGATGAACCTGGTGCTCAGTTGCCGGGCGTCGATTGTCGCGGAAGGATCGGGAGCGCCCGACGAGGCAATGAGCGTCAGCGCCATGCCACGCTATCGGATCACCGTTCGCAAGCTGGCGGACTTCACCATCGACCAGCAGGTAAGGTGGCGAGGGCGGCGCCTGATGGTTCGGCAAATCGTCGATGATCCGATGCTGCCGGACCGCCTCGTTCTACGCTGTGAGGAGCAACGATGATGAGCGCCATCATCGCGCTTCAGGAGGCGCTTGTCGCGAGGCTGGATCAGAGCTCGCTCTTCTCCGGCGTTTATCATGATGCCCCGGCGCGCGCCGGCTTTCCCTTCGCAGTACTCAATTGCAGCGATGAACGCGATTGGAGTTGCAAAGGGCGAAGAGGGCGCGAGGTCGTCTTGCAAATGGTTCTCTGGGATGAGCAGCCGTCGCGCCTGCTGAGCCTGGAGAACGAGGTTGAACAAAGCTTGACCTCGCTGAGCACTGGCAGCGAATGGTACCTCAGCACGCTGCTGCTGACAGGCAAGAGACGGTTGCGCGATCCCGGCGGGCCGTGGAGTTGCACTTTCGAATTCCGTGCCCGCCTGATCGAGCATGAAAGTGGAGGCGTGGCATGAGCCTTCCTCTGGGCGGAAACGACTGCCTGCTCCGCATTTCGGACGGGGAAGAGTCTCCGACTTTCCTGCTTGTTGAAGGCGTGAGACTAAGCGGTTGGACGATCTCGCATGACGAGGTCGAGGTCACCGATGCTGGCGACGAGGGCTGGCGCCGCTTGCTGCCGGGCGCGGGTCTTAGATCGCTCGAGCTCAAGCTGTCGGGACTGTATCTTGGGTCCGCAGGCGAACGCTTGTTGCGCGATTGCGCGTTCAGCGGAGCTGCATTCGGCTGCGTACTAACCCTTGATCACGCGGAGGCAGTGCGCGGCCGCTTCATCGCAGTTAAACTGCAAATGGACAGCGCGATCAACGAGGAAGCGACCTACGCCGCCACACTTCGGAGCGCAGGACCGGTCGTCATCAACTGAGTTCTTGTTTCTAGTAAGGAGCCGCTCATGCGCCACTGGTTGACGCGCGACGATCCGCGGCTGCAGCGGGACGTCATTAAGCGTTTCGAGCCGTCGCATTGGACCGTCGATTTTCCTCGCGGAACGATGGCCTGCGTGGTTAGTCATCCCGAAGACAATCGGTTGACGGCAACCGCTACGTTCGGGCGACGGGGTGATCTGGTCGGGCTGATCTACACGACGATCGATAGTGCCGTTCACGTGGCGCACCGGCGCGAGCCGAAGAGCGATTACTCTCGCTGTACCCTGCGGTTTCGCTGGCGGTCCTCCGGCCTGGCCGCGCTGGACTCGATCAATGGAGCCACGCTCACGATCGAAGGTCGAGACCAGCAGGGTGTCGAGCGCACCTGGTACGTGCGGCTGTGGAACTATGCGGTCGGCAGCGGCACTGATGCCCGGATCGAATTGCCCTTCGATGATCTGAAGGCAGGTTACCAGATCGACGAGAACAGCGAGCTTGTCGTCGTGCGCGACATCCGGCGCATGTTCATCAGTCTGGTCCCACCCGATTTCGAGGAGAAGAGTTCGGCACGCTTTGCCGCGACCACCGAGGCAGAGGTCGAGGTCAGCGAAATCGAGTGTGTCGGATCGGGCAGTGTGATCGCCATCAACGATGCAATTGTGCCTGAGCACAAGATGAGGATCTGCACCGCTTACGACGACGCTTATCACATGACACCCGAGCGGGTCGTCGATAGCCTGGAGCGGCTCGGCTACCGCGATCTCATCAATCATTATGTGGGGATGAGCCACTTTCCGGCGCTCGGTGCCGATGGGCTCGTCGACGAAACGAGAACGTTGTGCCTCCCGGCCAGGCGCTGGCACGAGAGCTTCGCCGCTTTAGCGAAGGCGCGTGGTTACGAGATTATCTGGTCACTTTCCATGGAGCTTCTGGAGGAGCTCTGCCCCGAGCCGTGGAAGCAACGGGCGTGGAATGGAGAACCGGCACGAACGGGCTGGGTGCCGCCTTCATCCTTGCTGTCACCCGCTGTTGCCGAGCCAGTCGCCTACCTTGGCCGTGTTGCGTCCGCGTTCATGGTCATTGCTCAGGAGGCCGGTCTCACCCCAAAACTGCAGATCGGAGAGCCGTGGTGGTGGGTGAAGGGCGATAATGCCATTTGCCTGTACGATCCCGCCGCGGCGGCGCTCTGGCCGGCCGGGCATGTTCCGATCAAGGATGTTCGGAACATCTCCGCCGAGCAGGCGCAAGTGCTGGATCATGCAGGAGCGGTGTTGAGCGCCGCCACATCGGCGATCGTAGCCGCTGCAAGGGCAATCGCGCCTGACGTTCAATCACACATTCTGACGTTCCTCCCGTCAATCATGCGGGAGGATGCTTCGGAGCTTCTTCGCGCCAACTTACCTCTCGGGTGGAAAGCGCCAGCGTTTGATGTGCTTCAGCTCGAGGATTATGATCAGGTCACTGCGGGATCGACAGTGAGCAGGGTGAGGGCGCTCGAGGCAGCTAGAGCCCGTCTCGGCTACGATCTTGACGATTGCCACTTTCTCGCAGGCTTCGTCAGTGCACCGGAACTGACACATCACTGGCACGCGATCATGGCTGCCGCAAACCAGGCGGTCGATGCAGGGTTCTGTGAAGTCTTCTTGTGGGCGTTACCGCAGGTTCTTCGCGACGGTCTTACCATTTTCGAAGGAGAGAAGGACGTGGAAGCCTTCCGCGACGTGACCTTCCCGCTCGAGGTCGGGAACAATGCAACCGTCGAGCCATGCTTCTCGACAACGATCGCGACTTCTCCGGGAGGCTTCGAATATCGCAACGTGGACTGGCAACAGGCCAGGCTGCGTTTCGACATCGGGCCGGGCCTTCGCAGCATCGAGGACCTGCAGGACCTGCTTGCCTTCTTCCGATCGATGCGCGGCAACGCCACCGCATTCCGCTTCCGTGACAGCACGGATTATAGTTCTGCCGGCATGACCGGAAGACCGGGAGTCAGCGACGTCCTTCTTGGCATCGGCAACGGCAAACAGCTGCGCTTCGAGCTGGTCAAGGCTTACGGTGACGGAGAAGTTCGGCGGATCACTCGGCCCGTGCTCGGAACCATCGTGGTTTCGCTAAACGGGTCAGCTACAAACGCTTGGGAACTTGCAGACGGCGGGGTGATCGAACTCGTTGAGCCACCTGCCGCAGGAGTGGAGGTGCGGGCAGGATTCCTGTTCGATGTGCCTGTACGTTTCGAAGAGGCAAGCCTGCGGATCAGTCGCAAGACGTACCTAGCAGGTGAGCTTGCCAGCGTTCCGCTGGTGGAAGTCCGAGAAGCATGAGCCAGACCCCTCTGGAAGTGACGACCGAGGCCTATGGCTGGGTGTTCCAACGAGCAGACGGGATCGGGTTCGCTACAACAAGTCACGACAAGCAGCAGCAGATTGGATCCATGACGCTCGAAGCGAATATGGACCTGCGGCCGAGTGAGCTCATGCTGACCGACCAGATGTATGGCAGCACTTTCGAACTCAGCGGTGGGCTAAGCAGCCCGGCGCTGACTGTCGGTGATCTGCTCGCCGGACGCTGGAACGGTGCCGCTGTGCAACTTTTGGCCAGTGACTGGGCGGAAGGCGGCGAAACGATCCCTATTTGCGCAGGCGAACTCGGGAGGGTCGCTGTCGAAGCCGGTAAGTTTTCCATGGCCGTTGAGGTTCTTCCGCCTGCGACGCGCCTGCCGCCGTGCATTCAGACCAGCCCAGAATGCCGAGCTGTTCTTGGCGACCGGCAGTGCCGCATCGATATGCGCAAACGTCGCAAGAGGATAAACGTAGTGGCCTCAGACGACGTCGAGATCACGATCGACGCGCCTGACAACGAGGAGTTTGCCTTGGGGCGCCTGCGGTGGATTAGCGGAGCCAATTGCGGAACCGAGCAGATCATCATCTCTGCCGATGGAGCAAAGCTAAGGCTTCAGGACGCCCCTCAATTCTTGGTGAAGGCGGGCGACCAGGCTGTCGTTCGTCAAGGTTGCGATGGACGCCGCGCCACTTGTTCAGAGCGCTTTAGTAACATTCTGAACTTCCGCGGGGAGCCTGATCTTCCTGGATCCGAGATCCTCCTGCGATTTCCGGGTGCTTGAGCCGCACAAGCGAGCCTTAGCCCTGCTTGGAGTGCCATTTCGTTTTCAAGGTCGTGATCCACTAGTCGGTCTGGACTGCCTCGGCTTGGTGGTCCTTGCGTTCGATCTCAGGGAATTGGATGCGCCAACTTATCGCGTCACCGATGGTGACTGGCACCAGGTTGAGCGTGGTCTTGCTCCATGGTTCGGTTCGACGCACCGAACAACGCCAACAAGCAACGATTTGGCTGTTTTCCGCAATCCTCGCTGCTTCCACTTCGGTGTAATTAGCGGTTCCCACCTTGTCCATGCCGACATTGTCGCCAGCAAGGTTGTTGTGCGGAAGATGCCAGCGCGGCTGCCGAGCAATTGCAGCCTTTACACTTACCGCGAGGACTAAGGACAATGGCGACTCTGATCTTGAGCGCTGCAGGTGCTGCCATTGGTGGGCCGCTCGGGGGAATGGCTGGCTCGCTCATCGGGCGGGAGGTTGATCGTAGCTTTCGTGGTGCAAGGTCCAGATTGTCGGACTTGCGGGCACCATCATCGCAATATGGCGATCCCATCCCCGCTGTGCTGCGGCAGATGCGCGTTGCTGGGGTGGTTCTCTGGGCTTCCGCTCCCGTGGCCACGGCGACGGTCAGCAAGTCAGGCACAGGGCAGGGCAGCAGCGTCAGCTTCGCTTATGGTCTTAGCTCCGGCCATGTCGAGAATGTGGATCGGGTTTGGGCCGATGGTAGGCTCATCCGGGACAGCGAGGGCCGGCAGGATGTGTCGTTCACCATGCGGCTTCACTCAGGAGACGAGGATCAGTCGAGCGATCCTCTGATTGCCTCCCTGATCGGCGAAGAGCGCGCACCGGCCTTCCGCGGCATAGCATATCTTGTTTTTGAAAACTTCGATCTGTCATTTTTTGGCAATCGGCTGCCGCTGATTACCGTGGAGATTTCGGGGAGTGGACAGCCGATCGTTGCGGAGGAGGTCATCCGCAACGCGCTTGACCTCCGCGAGACGGCGTCGAGCAAGACTCACGTGCTTGAGGGATGCGTTCTCTCGGGTGATGATGCGGCGGAGGCGCTCGCACCGCTATGTGAGGCATACAAGCCGGTGTTCGGCTATGATGGCAGCCGGTGGGTGCTTGGCGCCGATCCTACCCAGCACGTCATCGACGACCATCTTTGGATGTTAGGAACAGACTTCCAGACTGCTTTTGACGTCGAGAGACGCTCACAGGCGCCTACCAAGGTGTCGGTACGGTTCTTCGATCCTGCCATCGACTTCCAGGCTGGCGAAAAGAGCGCCCGAATTCCGGGCGTCGAGCGCCTTCGCCGCATCGAAATACCCGCAGCGATGCGCGGCGAGCATGCCAAGGCGGTTGCCCATGAGCAGCTCTTGCAAGCATCGAACGAGGCTAGGGCGCTCTGGCTAACGCTGCCGCTGAGTTACGCGGGCATACAGGTCGGAGACGAGGTCTGCTCTGCAACATCGCCTGAAACGCGCTTCGCGGTCGCTGAGAAAGCCCTCAAAGAGGGCGAACTCAGATTGCGTCTCCGACCTGAGCCAAGGACGATTCCCTCCTTGCCAGGCGATTCCGGCGGTTCGCTAAGCGCAAGAATGCTGAAGAGAAGCTCGCTTACGGTCGCACTGGTTGAGTTGCCAGGTTCGATGTTCGAGGCCGAACCAGAATTAGCGGTGCTCGTAAGTGGTGGGCACGAACCCTTCAGGTCCTTACCAATCTCGCTTGCGATCGGCGGATCGGAGACCGAGATGATGTCTTCTCAGGTTCCATCGCCGCTAGGCAGGCTGATCGAAGCATTGCCATGCTCATCAGTCGCGACGTTCGACTGTAAGAATGTGTTGAACGTTGCCTTCGATCGGGACCCTGGTCTGACCAGCTGCACTGATGAACTGCTGTTCGGGGGCGCAAACTTGCTCTGCGTGAATGGCGAGTTCATCCAGTTCGGAACTGCAAAGCCACTCGGCGATGCCAGGTATGAACTATCACGCCTCATTCGAGGGCGCTTCGACACCGCTTGCGACACGCCTCACGAGCCTGGAGAGCAAATTCTGCTGCTCGACGGCAAAGCGATGACAACGCTCAAGGTCCCACGCGATCGCATCGGTTCACTTGCCACGGCTCGGGCCTTTGGTCCGGAAGAATGTGTCGCAAACGCCAGTCTCGCAATTGCCGGACGGGCAGGACGCCCGTGGAGTCCGATGCTCCTCAACCTGCATGACACATCCGATGGCTTAGCGCTGTCGTGGGTCAGGCGCTGCAAGGAGGGCGAACCGTGGCTCGATGGTGTCGACTCACCCCTCGGAAGCAGTCGCGAGCTGTACTCGGTCACGCTCAGCGACGCGCTGGACGGGAGGGTCGAGGTGCAGAGCGAGAGCACATCAAGTCTGATCAGCCCCTCCTTGCTGGCGCAGCTAGGACCTCGTCCTTGGCGGCTGGAAATCCGGCAAGTTGGCGATTTCGCGGTCAGCAGGCCGCTCGTCCGCACCCTTGATTGAGGACCCTATATGACCAAGTCACAACGCCTCGGATTGCCATTTCTCTCGGCTGGGCAGGCTCAGAAGGAGCTGACCCACAACGAAGCCCTGCTCTTGCTTGATGCCCTGGTTCACGGCTGTTGTCCCGCAGCACCATCGAACGTTCCGCCACCAGCGCCGGAGGCTGGCCTCACCTACATCTGTGGCGATAATCCCGTCGACGCATGGGCCGGACATCCACACCATGTTGCATCCTATTCCGATAACGGATGGCGCTTCACCAATCCTGTCGAGGGCCTGGAGCTACTTGATCGAGCAAGTGGACGCCGCTGGCACTTCGCGTCGGGAACTTGGTCGCTCGGCATCGTGCGGGCGAGCGAGGTACGGGTCGAAGGCGTCAAGGTACTAGGCACTCAGCGACCTCCGATCGCAAATGCCACTGGCGGAACGACCATCGACAGCGAAGCACGCAGCACGCTTGCGCAAATACTTACCGCTCTGCGGGCGCATGGCATCATCGCCACTATGGGGTGAGGCTGGAAAGACACAGGCGTAGCCATTTCGGAGCGTTCGTGAAACAAAAGCGGGAACTCCCGCCATCGCTCTCTTATTAAGTGGCCAGCCATTCTGAGGGGGGACGTATGTCGTCTAAGTCAATCTTGCTCGCCGCTGCTGCCTTGGCAGTTCTACCGTCGGCTGCCGTTGCTCGTGACGGACTTCCGTACGTCGGCATCGAAGGCGGCGCGATCAAGCCTGACAAGCTGAAGCTTGATTATCAGCTTCGTGCACTGTCGGCGCCGAACGGCATCATCATCGACCACAAGACCGGCTTCGATGTCGACTTCATTGCAGGCTACGATTTCGGCCTGATCCGCGCCGAGGCAGAGCTTGGCTACAAGCGGGCAGTTCCCACCGGTATCTCCGTGGCACCAGCCATTCAGTTCAACAACACTGGCCCGCTGGCAATCGAAGGCAGAACGCGCGTGGTTTCGGCCATGGGCAACCTGCTGCTGGACTTCGGCAGCAACGATGGTCTTCAGGTCTATGCGGGCGGCGGCATCGGTGCGGCTCGTGTTACGCTCGACAACGCCATCACCGGGCCGAATGTCGCCGCTGGACGTTCCATTAATGGCAGCGACCGCTCATTTGCCCTGCAGGGCATCGCGGGCATGCGCATGCCGCTCAGCTACAATATCGATCTTGGCCTGAAGTATCGCTATTTCCGGACCAAGGTGAACCTGCAGGACGCGACCAATCCTGCGGCGATTGACAATCTCGATGGTCGCTTCCGGTCGCACTCGCTCCTCGCAAGCCTGATCTTCAATCTTGGCGCCCGTCCCGTCGACCAGGTGCCGGTCGTTGAGGCCGCTCCGCCTGCGCCTCCTCCGCCTCCGCCGCCGCCGACGCAGACTTGCCCGGACGGCAGCGTCATCCTTGCGACGGATCCGTGTCCGGTCCCGCCGCCTCCGCCTCCCCCGCCGCCCGTGGCGCCGGTCCGCGGCTAATCTCGTAGAGACCCGGCATCGACACAGATCGGCGCCGGGTCTCTCGACCTTGAGCGACGCCGCCGCTAGAGCGCGCCGATGCGTCCTCCCCTGGCTCTGCGGCACCGTTCGAGTGCGCTGGTCGCCAACTATATCAACCTACGCAATCGTGCCGGCACAACTGCCGGCGCCGCCGTCAAGGCCGACGCTTACGGGCTAGGCGCGGGAGAAGCGGTACGGCTTCTCCTTGAGGCAGGCTGCCGCGACTTCTTCGTATCAACCTGGTGGGAAGCAGCCGAGCTTGCATTCCTTCCGCCGAACAGCCTGTCTGTGCTGCACGGGATTGGACCAGAGGACGAGCCAAGACCTGGTGTGAGGCCAGTGCTGGTTACCCCTCAGCAAGTGACGAGATGGAAGACGAGCGCCTGGGCCGGCGAACCCTGCGACGTCATGGTCGACACCGGCATGAACCGCCTTGGGCTCCGCACTCAAGACCTCGGGTGTCTAGATGGCCTAGCCATCCACACTCTTCACAGCCATCTGGCGTGCGCAGATGAGGCGCATCTCCTCAACGGCAAGCAGCTCGAACGATTTCTCGGCGTTCGCCAAACAGTGCAAGCCGAGCGATATAGCCTGGCCAACAGCGCGGGCGTCTATCTTGGCCGCGACTATGCCTTTGACCTCGTCCGGCCGGGCCTCGCGCTTTACGGCGGGATCCCGCGCACTGAAGCTCGCGGCGAGATCCAGCAGGTCACCACACCGCTAGCTCGCGTCATCCAGCTTCGCCATGTCTCGGCAGGCCAGACGGTTGGCTACAACGCGACTTTCACCGCGGCGCACGATATGCCCGTGGCGGTAATCAACCTCGGCTACGCTGACGGCTACCGGCGCGCCTTTTCCTCCCTCGGCCATGCACGTTTCGAGGATCTCCCGCTCCCTGTCATTGGCCGTGTTTCGATGGACCTTGTCACCCTTGACGCGACACAGGCACCCGGCCTGCAAGAAGGCGATTGGGTCGAACTCGACTTCGATCTCGAGCAAGCGGCGCGGCTGACCGGCATTTCCCAATATGAGCTGCTCACCGGGCTGGGGCGACGCTTTCAGCGGTCCTGGATCTAGGCGGAACCAGCCGCTTGTCGCGATAGCGGCAAAGATCGACGATCGGGCAGCGCCAGCACTCCGGCGCACGAGCCTTGCAGATGTAGCGTCCGTGCAGGATCAGCCAGTGATGCGCATGGAGCAGGAACTCTCCCGGCGTCACCTTGGCGAGCTTGGTCTCAACCTCCAGCGGGGTCTTGCCCGGCGCGAGCCCGGTGCGATTAGCGACCCGGAAGACATGGGTATCGACCGCAATCGTTGGCATGCCGAAGGCGATGTTGAGCACTACGTTTGCCGTCTTGCGTCCGACACCCGCAAGCTGCTCCAGCGCATCGCGGTCGACGGGCACCTCCCCACCGTGCCGCTCCACTAACTGCTGCGCCATCAGGATCACGTTTTTGGCCTTGGTGTTGAACAGGCCGATGGTCTTGATGTGCTCGCGCACGGCGTCCTCGCCAAGTGCGAGCATCTTGGCGGGCGTGTCGGCGACCTTGAAGAGCTTGCGCGTCGCGATGTTCACGCTGACATCAGTCGCCTGTGCCGACAGGGCCACCGCTACCAATAAGGTGTACGGGCTGGTCCATTCGAGTTCGCCCTGCGGTTCCGGATTGAGCTCCGCCAAGCGCAGGAAGAGCTCGGCCGCTTGTGCCTTCTTCACAGTGCCCCAACCACATCGCGCATCGTGTAAAGGCCGGGCTGCTGTGCAGCCAGGAACCGCGCTGCTGTCAGCGCGCCCCGCGCAAAGATCATCCGGCTGTCCGCCCGGTGCGACAGGATGAACCGCTCCCCGGCGCCCGCGAAGACGACGTCGTGATCGCCGACAACGGTGCCACCACGCAGGCTGGCAAAGCCGATCGCCCCCTCGCTCCGCTCCAGATCTCGGCCGCTTCGCACATCCTCCTTGCGCATCGGCTCACCGCGTCCGCGAGCAGCGGCCGCCCCGAGGCTCAGCGCGGTGCCAGAGGGTGCATCGCGCTTCATGCGATGGTGCATCTCGAGTATTTCGACGTCCCAGCCATGCCCCAACACCTGCGCGGCTCGCTCAACCAGTTCCTCCAGCAGCGCCACTCCGAGTGACGTGTTGGAGGCACGAAGAACAGGCACCGTCTGGCTCGCCTCGGCGATGCGGCGGCTGGCGAAATCATCGAGGCCGGTCGTTCCTACGAGGATCGGGGCCGCCGCTCGCACCGCGCGATCAAGCGATGTCGCTAGCGCTTCGGGCGCCGAGAAATCCACGATCACATCGCCATGGTCGGGATCGAGCGCAAAGTTCCCATCTTCCTCGACCGCAGCGGCGATCGCCTTGCCCATCCTTCCACCAGGAGCGATCAGGGTCAGGCGTAAAGGCTGTTCGGTGGAGCGCATGGCGCCACCTTGGCGAGGAGCCTCGCCTGAGGCAACCGGATCAGGCCGGCAGGAAGCGGCTCACGACATCCTTGGCAAGGCGCGCCGGCCGCAGCGACGTGGCGTCGAGGCAGCACCAGGTGCTCTTCACCTCCGCAAGCACATCCTCGCCGCGGCGGATCACGGTCGTGAACAGAGCCTTGGCGCCTTGCACCCGCTCGGCGATCACATCGGCGACCACCACATCTTCAAGGAACGTCGGCCGCCGGAACTCGATCTCATGCTTCAGCGCCACCCAAAGGTGCCGTCCAACCGCCTCGGCCGGTGCAACGCCTTCCCAGTAGCGAACCACCGCTTCCTGAACCCACTTCAGGTAAATGCTGTTGTTCACATGACCCATGTGGTCGATGTCGGATGGATCGATGCCGATGGCGTGGCGGTACATGAGGTCGTTATCCATTGTGCAGCTGCTGCTGACAATAGTGTAAACAAAAAGGTTGCCGGATGGTTGCGGACGCACGACGAAACGGAGAAAGCCTCGTCATCCTCACCGGCGCGGGCATCTCGGCCGATAGCGGCGTGCCGACCTTCCGTGCCGCCGATGGCTTGTGGGAAGGGCATCGCGTCGAGGACGTCGCAACACCCGAAGCCTTCGCCCGCGACCCGGCGCTGGTCCACGCCTTCTACAACGCCCGACGTGCGCATCTTGCCGCGGTAGAGCCGAACGCCGCTCATCTCGCCTTAGCCGAACTCGAGCGCCGCTGGCCCGGCGACTTCCTCCTGGTTACCCAGAATGTCGACGACCTTCACGAGCGAGCGGGTTCCAAGCGCCTGATCCACATGCACGGCGAACTGAAGAAAGGCTGGTGCCTCGCCTGCGACGCCCGCTCGCCATGGACCGCACCGATGGGGCAGGGGGCTCGCTGCCAGTTCTGTGCGGCCACCGGCACCGTCCGCCCTGACATCGTCTGGTTCGGCGAGATGCCGTACGACATGGAGCGCATCGACGAGGCGGTTCGCAATTGCGACCTGTTCGTGTCCATCGGCACCTCTGGCGCCGTCTACCCCGCCGCCGGCTTCGTCCAGACCGCCCGCTACGTTGGCGCGCACTGCGTCGAGCTCAACCTCGAGCCGAGCCAAGGCAGCATCTTCTTCCACGAAACCCGCATGGGCCGTGCGTCCGACATCGTGCCCGCGTGGGTAGACGAACTGCTCGCCTAGTTCGACCAGTCCAGCCCGATATCCTCGTACAGGCCCTTGTCCTCGCTCCAGCGCGGATTGACCTTGACGTGCAGGAACAGATGCACCTTGCGCCCGAGATGCTCGCCGATCGCCTCACGCGCCGCAGCGCCGATCGCCTTGAGCTTCGACCCGCCCTTACCGAGCACGATCGCCTTTTGGCTGTCACGCTCGATCAGGATCTGCTGGTGGATCACCGCCGATCCGTCCTTGCGCTCTTCCCACTTCTCGGTCTCGACCGCGCTGGCATAAGGCAGTTCAGCGTGTAGCTGGAGGTAGAGCTGCTCGCGCGTCAGCTCGGCCGCCACCATCCGGTCGGTCGCGTCGCTCAGCTGATCCTCGGGATAATGCCACGGTCCCTCGGGCATGGCGGCCGCCAGATGCTTCTTCACATCCGCCACTCCATCGCCGCTCGTTGCCGAGATCATGAAGACCTCTTCCGGCTGCAACCGCGCGCTAAGCTCGGTGGCAAGCTTCAGGAGGTCGCCCTTCTTTGCGATGTCGACCTTGTTCAGGATCAGGATCTTGGGCTCAGGCCGCCCCTCGATCCCCTCGAGAACCGTCTCGACCCGCTGACCGATGCTCGCGGCGGCATCCACCACCAGCACCAGCCGGTCGGCACTCTCCGCGCCTTCCCACGCAGCCTTGACCATCGCCCGGTCGAGCCGCCGCTTAGGCGAGAAGATGCCCGGCGTATCGACCAGCAGGATCTGGCTCTGACCCTCGATCGCGATCCCCATCAGCCGCGCCCGCGTGGTCTGCGCCTTGGGACTGACGATCGCCACCTTCTGCCCGACCAGCGCATTCACCAGCGTCGACTTCCCCGCGTTGGGAGCGCCGATCACTGCCACCAGGCCGCACTTCTCCGTCAACAGATCTTCTCCAGCAAGGCGGCCGCTGCCGCCGTTTCCGCTTCCTGCTTGCTCGCGCCCTCGGCTTCGGTTTCGCCCGCGCCCTTCACCGTCACCTTGACCCGGAAGGTCGGCGCATGATGCCGCCCGAACTGACCCAACAGCTCATAGACAGGGGCCTTCAATCCGCGCGCCGCTGCCACTTCCTGCAACAGCGACTTGGGATGTTGCGGCGCCTTTTTCTGCTCGTCGAGATAACCCGCCCAGCTCGCCCGAACCAGCCGCTCGGCAGCCTCCAGCCCGCCGTCCAGGAACACCGCGCCAAGCAGCGCCTCGACCACGTCGCCAACCACATTGTCCGACAGCTGCGCGCCATCCTCGCGCGCCTGCTTGCCGAGCCGCACAAGCTTTGGCACCCCCCAGTCGCGCCCGACCTCGGCACAGGTTTCCCGCGCCACCAACGCATTGTAGCGCCGGCTCATCTTGCCTTCGGGTTCATCGGGAAAGCGCTCGAACAGCCAGCGCGCGATGACCAGCCCCAGCACCCGGTCGCCAAGGAATTCCAGCCGTTCATAGCTGTCGCGTCCGGCGCTGCCGTGGGTCAGCGCCCGCTCGAACAGCTTGCCGTCGCGCGGGGCATGACCAAGCCGTTCGGCGATAAAGGCGCTTACATCGGCCATCAATGCCGCATCCCGATCCGCTCCCAACGCGCCGCGCTGAACCACGTCCACGGCAGCACCCAGGACGCGCTGCCATCGGTCGACCAGAAGGTCGTCTGCGCCTTACCGACCAGCGACTCGATCGGGATGAAACCCATGCCGCCCAGCTCGGGCGCGATCCGGCTGTCGGCGCTGTCGTCGCGGTTGTCGCCCATCAGGAAGACGTGGCCCTCCGGCACCCGAACGGCAGCAAACTCGTCCACCGCCGGATTGTCGATCTGGTCGAGCACAACGTAGCTTTTGCCCTCCGGCAACGTCTCGCGATAAGCGGTGAAGAAGCACTGGCCCGAAGCAATTCGTGGCTCCACCGCCCGGCAGGGGCTGTTCTCGCTCACCGGCACGCCGACCGGCTTCACCGGCTGCCGCGCCACTGGCCGCCCATTCAGCATTACCTGCCCGCCGGTTGTTCCTACCGTGTCGCCCGGTAGCCCGATCACCCGCTTGATGACGTCATTGCCCGCAGGCCCGCGAAACACCACCACATCGCCGCGCTCCGGCAGCGTGGCGAACAAGCGGCCGCTGATGGGCGGAAAGCCGAACAGGAAGCTCGCCCTGCTGTAGCCGTAGTTCCACTTGGACACGAGCAGATAGTCGCCGACATACAGCCCCGGCAGCATCGACCCCGAGGGGATACTGAACGGCGCCGCGATCAGGCTGCGCAAAATCCACGCCACCACCAGAACGATCAGCATCCCGCGCAGCAGGCCGCCGCTGCCTTCCTTTTCCGCCTTGTCCGTGGTCGTGTCGCTCATGCCGCATGGCCTTGGCGCTCGGCAGGGCTCCGGGTCAAGCCAAGGCAGGGTGGATTTCGCGACCACCCTCGCTATGTCCGGGCCATGCCCTCGACCCCGTTTCAGCCCGCCTCTCCCTCGGCGACCCTTGCCGAGCTGTTCGCCTCCGATCCCCATCGCGCGCAGGAGTTCACCCACGATCTGGGCGGCATCCGGTTCGATCTTTCCAAGACTCACCTGACCCGCGAAGCGGTCGAAAGCCTCGATACCGAGGATTACTACGACGCGCTCGCCCGCCTGTTCGCCGGCGAGATCGTCAACCCGACTGAAAATCGTGCCGCAGAACACCCGGCCGAACGCGGCTTCGGCTCCCCCGACGCGGTCGCGCTCGCCGCCCAGCGACGCGGTCGGATGCGCGCGCTGATCGACGCGATCGAGGCCGGCGCGTTCGGCGACATCACCGGCATCCTCCATATCGGTATCGGCGGCTCGGCGCTCGGACCGGCGCTGCTGGTCGACGCACTCGGCCGCAACGAGCGGCGCTACCGGGTCGAGATCCTGTCCAACATCGACGGGCAGGCGGTTGACGAAGCGCTCGGCCGGCTCGATCCCGCCACCACTTTGGTCGCCATCGCCTCCAAGACCTTCACCACCGCCGAAACCCTCCGCAACGCCGAAGCCGCACTGGCGTGGCTTCAGGAATCCGGTGTCGATGACCCTTATGGTCGCCTGATCGCAATCACCGCCGCGCCCGACAAGGCGATCGAATTCGGCATCGACGAAACCCGCGTCCTGTCCTTCGCGCCCAGCGTCGGCGGTCGCTATTCCTTGTGGTCCGCGATCGGCTTCCCCGCCGCCCTCGCGCTCGGCACCGACGCCTTCGAAGCGATGCTCGACGGCGCGGCGATGGTCGACGAACATGTCGCCGAAGCCCCCGCCAGCGCCAATCTGCCGCTGCTCGCCGCGCTCGCCGACCTCACCTACACCCAAGGTTTCGGCGCTTCGACCCGCGCTGTCTTCGCCTATGACGAGCGCCTCCGCCTGCTGCCGTCCTACCTTCAGCAGCTCGTCATGGAATCTAACGGCAAGTCGGTCCGCCTCGACGGCTCTCTCGCCGCCGGTCCGACCTCGGCCATCCTGTGGGGCGGCACCGGCACCGACGCCCAGCATGCGGTATTCCAGCTCCTCCACCAGGGCACACACCTCGTGCCGGTCGAATTCATCGCCGTGGCGCAAGGTACAGACGAACAGGACCCCGCCCACCACCGCGAGTTGCTGCTCAACTGCTTCGCGCAGGGCGCCGCATTGATGACCGGGCGCGCCTCTGACGATCCCCATCGCAACTATCCCGGCAATCGCCCTTCGACGACCATCCTCCTCGATGAGCTCGACCCATCCTCGCTCGGAACCCTGCTCGCCTTCTACGAGCACCGCACCTTCGCCGAAGCCGTACTGCTCGGCATCAACCCGTTCGATCAATTCGGCGTCGAGCTCGGCAAGGACATGGCCCGTGCCATCGACGATCCCGACACGCGCGAGCGCTTCGACCCCTCCACCCGCGCGCTGATCGAAAAGGCTGGCCTGTGAGCGATTTCGACTTCGACCTGTTCGTCCTCGGCGCCGGCTCGGGCGGCGTCCGCGCCGCGCGCATTTCGGCCGGTCACGGCGCCCGCGTCGCCGTCGCCGAAGAACATCGCGTCGGCGGCACCTGCGTCATCCGCGGCTGCGTGCCCAAGAAGCTGCTCGTCTACGGCGCTCACTTCGCCGAAGACCTCGATGACGCCGCCATGTTCGGCTGGGACATTCCCGAACGCCGCTTCGACTGGCCGGTGCTGCGCGACAACGTCATGGCGGAAGTCGGCCGCCTCGAAGGTCTGTATGGCCAGACCCTCGCCAATCACGACGTGACCTTGTTCAAGAACCGCGCGGTCCTGACCGGTCCCAATTCGATCCGCCTCGACGACGGCCGCACCGTCACCGCCGGCAAGATCCTGCTTGCTCCCGGCGCGCGCCCGGCGCTGCCCGACATTCCCGGGGTCGAGCATGCCATCACCTCGAACGAGGTCTTCCACCTCGAGGTCATGCCCAAGCGCGTGGTGATCGCGGGCGGCGGCTACATCGCCAATGAATTCGCCGGCGTGTTTCACCAGCTCGGCGCCCACGTAACCATCGTCAACCGCTCCGACACGATCCTGCGCGGCTATGACGAGCAGATCGTCGATCGCCTGGTGAAGACCAGCCTCGCCAAGGGCATCGACTTCCGCTTCAACGCCGGCTTCGACGCGCTCGAGCGCCAGGACGACGGCACCATCCTGTGCCGAATGAAGGGCTGCGACGACATCGTCGCCGACCAGGTCCTGTTCGCCATCGGCCGCTTGCCGAACACCGACGGGCTCGGCCTCGAAGAACTCGGCGTCAAGCTGACCGAGCGGGGGGCGGTGGTGGTCGACGACCAGTATCGCTCCACCGTGCCATCGATCTTCGCCGTCGGCGACGTCACCGACCGCATCCAGCTCACCCCCGTCGCGATCCGCGAGGGCCACGCCTTCGCCGACACCCAGTTCGGCGACAAGCCTTGCACCGTCGACTATCAATGCATCCCGAGCGCGGTCTTCTCGCACCCGCCGATCGGCTCGGTTGGCCTCACCGAAAGCCAGGCCAAGAACAAGCTCGGCGTGATCCGCACCTACACCTCCGACTTCCGCCCGATGAAATATGTGCTGGCCGGCCGCAACGAACGCGCGCTCTACAAGATCGTCGTCGATGAAGGCTCGGACAAGGTCGTCGGCGTGCACATGATCGGCCCCGACGCGCCCGAAGTGCTCCAGGCCGCCGCCATTGCGGTCAAGGCCGGGCTGACCAAGGCCGACTTCGACGCCACCATCGCGCTGCACCCGACGATGGCCGAAGAACTGGTGCTGATGCGCTGACGTGACCGAAACCTACGACGCGATCATCATCGGCGCAGGCCACAACGGCCTCGTCTGCAGCTTCTACCTTGCGAAAAAGGGCCTCAAGGTCCTGCTCCTCGAAGCGCTGCCACAAGTGGGCGGCGCCGCCGTCACCGACGAATTCCTGCCCGGCTTCCGCAACAGCGCCGCCAGCTACACCGTGTCCCTGCTCCAGCCCAAGGTCATCCGCGACCTCGACCTCGCGAGGCACGGCCTCAGGGTCGTCCTGCGGAAAACCGACAACTTCCTCCCCGGCGAAAACGGCGACTATCTCCTCAGCGGCCGCGGCGGCCTGACCCGCAGCGAGATCGTCCGCCACCATGCTGAAGACGGCCCCGCCTACGACCGCTACATGGCGGAGCTCGAAACAGTCGTGCCCTTACTCCGCAAATGGATTCTGAAAGCCCCGCCCGAAGCAGGCTCGGGCCTCGCCGGCCTGCCCACCATGCTCGGCCTCGGCCGCGACCTCGCCGGCCTCTCGACCGACCAGATCCGCACCGTTCACGACTATGTCACCCGCTCCGCCGGTGACATCCTCGACCGCCATTTCAAGGGCGATCTCGCCAAAGCCCTGTTCGGCTTCGACGGCGTGGTCGGCAACTTCGCTTCGCCCTACACCCCCGGCACCGCCTACGTCCTTCTCCACCACCTGTTCGGCGAAGCGGCGGGCGTTCCCGGCGCCTGGGGCCACGCCATCGGCGGCATGGGGGCCATCACCCGCGCCATGGCCCAGGCCGCGCGCGAAGCCGGCGTCGACATCATCCTGGGTGCCCCCGCCGAAGAAATCATCGTCGACAAGGGGCGCGCGGTCGGCGTCGTTGCTAACGGCAAGGCGTGGCGCGCGCCGCAGATCATCGCCGGCCTCAACCCCCGCCTGCTGTTCGACAAGCTCGTTCCCAAGGGCGCCGTCCCCGACGCCACCTACGACCACATGACGCGCTGGTCGTGCGAAAGCGCGACCTTCCGCATGAACGTCGCGCTCTCCGAACTCCCGCGCTTCACCGCCAAGCCCGAAGCCGGCGACCACCTCACCGGCGGCATCATCATCGCGCCCAGCCTCGCCTACATGGACCGCGCCCATGACGACGCCAAACGCGACGGCTGGTCCAAACAGCCGATCGTCGAAATGCTCATCCCCTCGACCCTCGACCCGTCGCTCGCCCCGCCGGGCAAGCACGTCGCCAGCCTGTTCTGCCAGCATTTCCGCTACGAGCTTCCGAAGCCGCTCCACTGGGACAAACTGCGTGACAAGGTCGCCGATCACGTGATCGCCACCGTCGACCGCCAAGCCCCCGGCTTCGCCAAAAGCATCATCGGCCGCCAAATCCACTCGCCCCTCGACCTCGAGCGCCGCTTCGGCCTCGTCGGCGGCGACATCTTCCACGGCAAGATGGGCCTCGACCAATTGTTCAGCGCCCGGCCGATGATCGGTGCCGCCGACTATCGCATGCCGCTTCCCGGCCTTTATCTCTGCGGATCAGGCGCGCATCCCGGCGGCGGGGTCACCGGCGCCCCCGGCCACAATGCCGCGCAAGCCGTGCTCGCCGACCGCAAGCCGTGGCGCCGCCGCGCATGACCAAGCCGCTCGCAGGCATCCGCGTCCTCGACCTCAGCCGCGTCCTCGCCGGGCCGTGGTGCACCCAGCTCCTCGCCGACCTTGGCGCCGACGTGATCAAGATCGAGCGGCCGGGGCAAGGGGACGACACCCGCCACTGGGGTCCGCCGTGGGTCGAGCATCCCGACGGCACCCGCACCGCCGCCTATTTCCTCGCCGCTAACCGCGGCAAGCGCAGCGCCGCCATCGACCTCGCCAGCCCGGAAGGTGCGGACCAGGTCCGCCGCCTCGCCGACGCCAGCGATGTGGTGGTAGAGAACTTCAAGGTCGGCGCGCTCGCCAAATACGGGCTCGACGCCGCCACCATGCGCACCCGCAACCCGCGCCTCGTCTACGCCAGCATCACCGGCTTCGGCCAGGACGGCCCCCGCGCGGCCCAGGCCGGCTACGACTTCATGATCCAGGGCCAGGCCGGGCTGATGAGCGTCACCGGCCTCCCCGACGACGTCGACAACGGCGGCCCCTTGCGCGCCGGAGTGGCGGTCGTGGACCTGTTCACCGGTCTCTACACCGCCAACGCCATCCTCGCCGCGCTGGTTCGCCGCGGCACGACGGGAGAGGGGGCCACCATCGACAGCGCGCTGTTCGACTGCGGCCTCGCCATGCTCGCCAACCAGGCGTCGAACTATCTCGTCAGCGGCGACAGCCCGCCGCGCCAGGGCAACAGCCACCCCAATCTCGTGCCCTACCAACCCTTCGCCTGCGCCGATCAGCCGCTGATCATCGCGGTTGGCAACGACCGCCAGTTCGCGGCCCTCGCAGGGCTCCTCGGTCAGTCCGGCTGGGCCACCGACCCGCGCTTCGCCACCAACGCCGCCCGCATCGCCCACCGCGCCGATCTCGTCACGCAGATCGAAGCCATCACCCGCACCGCACCCGCCGCTCACTGGTACGAAGCGTGCGAGCGCGCCGGCATCCCCGCCGGGCCGATCAACAGCATCGCCAATGCGCTTGCCGACCCGCAGGCCACGCACCGCGCCATGCTGCGCGAGATGGGCGGCCTGCGCCTTCTCGGCAGCCCGCTCCGCCTCGACGGCCAGCGCATGGACAGCGATCTTCCGCCTCCACGGCTCGGCCAGCACACCGACGAGATCCTGACCGAACTGGGCTGAACCTCGCGCGTTAAACCTCCACAATGACGACAACCCGACCGACCCAGCCATGAGCGTCGCCTTCCGCCGCGAAAGCGACGACGAACATCTCGAACCCAAGTACGAGCTGCCGATCCCGCCCGGACCCAACCTCGTCACCGAACGCGGCCTCGCCCAAATCGAGGAGCGCGTCGCCGAACTCGAAGCCAAGCTCGCCGAGCCGATGGACGACGAAGCCCGCAAGAAGGTGCAGCGTGACGCCCGCTACTGGCTGAACCGCCGCGCCACCGCCCAGCTCGTGCCCACACCCGACGGCGAAGAAGTCGCGGTCGGCACCCGCGTCACCTTCACCCGCAATGGCGACACCCGCACCATTCTCATCGTCGGCCACGACGAAAGCGATCCCGACACCGACCGCATCGCCTTTACCGCGCCGTTGGTCCGCGCGATGATGGGGAGCGTCGAGGGCGACGAGGTGACGCTGGCCGACGGGCAAACCCTTTCCATCGAAGCGATCGAGCCCGCCTGACCTTACGGAGACCAGTCATGGAAACCCGCCGCCTTGGAGACAGCGATCTCCACGTGTCCGAAATCTCGCTCGGCTCCTGGTTGACCTATGGGGTCGGCGTGGAAGCCGACAAGGCGCGGGCCTGCCTCGACGCGGCCTTCGATGCCGGCATCAACTTCATCGACACCGCCAACGTCTACGGCCGGGGTGCGGCGGAAACCTTTCTCGGCGAAGCGCTCAGCGACCGCCCGCGCGACAGCTACATCCTCGCCACCAAGCTGTTCTTCCCGATGAGCGACGAGGACCGCGGCCTGTCACGCGAACAGGTCCACAAGCAGCTCGATGCGTCCCTTCAGCGCCTCCGCACCGACTACGTCGATCTCTATCAGTGCCACCGCTACGACGAGCACACCCCGCTCGAAGAGACGATGGAAGCATTGAGCGAGGTCGTCCGCAGCGGCAAGGTTCGCTACCTCGGCTTCTCCGAATGGCCCGCCGAGCGCATCCGGCAGGCGATCGACATGGCCGGGGTGGAGAAGTTCGTTTCCAGCCAGCCGCAATACAGCTTGCTCCACCGCGACCCGGAAACCGAAGTCATCCCGTTGTCGCCTGCCAACGGCATCTCGCAGATCGTCTGGTCGCCGCTCGGCCAAGGCGTGCTGACCGGCAAGTACAAGCCCGGCGAAGCGCCCGCCGCGGGCACCCGCGCGACCAGCGACGAGATGGGCGGCTTCCTCAAGAACCTGATGACTCCGGCCATCCTCGAAGCCGTGCAGAAGCTCCGGCCGCTCGCCGACGAATCGGGGCTTAACCTCTCGCAGTTTGCGCTGGCCTGGGTGCTTCGTGAGCCCAATGTCGCCTCGGCCATCATCGGTGCCTCGCGGCCAGAGCAGGTCCACGAAAACGCCGCCGCTTCGGGCGCGCGGGTCGATCCCGCGTTGTTTGAACGCGCCGAGGCCATCGTCGCCGACGCCCGCGGCTAGGGCTTGAACAATAGGATTGCGGCTGCTCTTCTGGCCTTAAGTCGTTGAGTGTGAGGCAGTTCCCCGAAGAGCAGCAAGGGCGGCGCGGAACCCGCGCCCTATGTGAACTTCGAGAACTTCGGTCTTAGTCCGCCTGACCGTATTTGCTCTCGATGAAGCGCCCCTGGGTGCTGAACGCATCGACGTCGCGCTTGGCCAGCCGCTCGCTGAGCTCGCCAAGCGCAGTGCGGGTGGCGGTGAGGCCTTCGACCAGGCGCTGGTCGATGGTCTTGCCCTCGGCATCTGTCTCGCTGCGGTAAGCGGCCGGGACCTTGGCATAGCGGTCGATCAAGCCGGGCAGGTGAAGGCTCATCAGGCGCCTGGCGTCCTGCGCGTCGGGGTCCATGGGATTGGTCCGTTCCAGCGTCTGCTTGAGCGTGCCGAGGTTGCCGCTGATCTGGTCCACCACCTCCTGCGCCGGGGCGGGGAGGGCGCGGCGGCTTTGATAGAGGTAGGAGCCGAAGCGCTGCACCATCTCACCGTTCGGCAGATCGGTCCGCACCGCCGTGACCGGCTCCTCGCGCACGCCCCAGACGAACAGCAGGCCGGCGATGGCGACCGCCAGCAGCACCGCGGCAAGGAAGCCGAACAGCCCGATCGGGGTCACCAGACCGACCACGATTGCGCCAAGGCTGATGGCCAGCAGGCCCAGCGCCGCATTGCGCCCGGCCTTGCCATAACGCTTGATCGTCCGCTGCCGCTCGGCCCGCGCCTGCGCCGCGACCGGGCCCTGCTTCTCATCAACAACCGCCATCACCCGGTCGAACCGGACAAGGGCCTTGGTCACGCGATCGTCCGTCTCGCTCACTTGACCTCAAGCGCCGCGAAGGGCGAACTCGCCTCCAGCCGGTTGCCGCCCTGGTTCGCGCCCTCGGCCCGGGCGATATAGCCGCGGCTCTTCTCGACCTCGTTACCGAGCGTATTGACCGTCTGCTTCATGTTCTCGAGCGCCTTCACCTTGAAGCTGTCGATCGAGTCCATGGTGTCATAGATGTTCTGGAACGCCCGCTGCAGCGTCTCCAGCGGAATGGTCGAACTTGCCGCCTGCTCGTGAATCGTCGCCGACTGGCTCTTGAGAAGCTGTCCCGTCGAGTCGATCATGCCTGCGGTGGTGGAATTGAGCGCCCCGATCTGCTCCAGCACTAGCCGCTGATTGGTCAGCGCCTGCGCCACCGTCACCGCAGTCCGCAGCGCCGCCACGGTCGTGGTGCTGGCGCGGTCGACGCCCTTCACCAGTTCGACATTGTTCTTCTTGACGATATCCAGCGCCAGATAGCCCTGCACCGTGACCGCCATCTGCGTCAGCAGATCCGTGGTCCGCTGACGAGTGTAGAAGAGGGCCGTCTCGCGGATCGCCTTGGCCTTCATCGGCTCGGTCGCATCAAGCTCGGCGGCCTTCTCCTCCAGCTTGGCATCGAGCGCCTTGCTGATGTGGATCATCTGCTCGAGCTTGTGCATCGTTTTCCACAGATTGGCGCGCTCGGTGTCGATGGCGGCATTGTCCATCAACAGCTCGTCCTTGCCGCTCTGAAGCCGCGCCAGGATCGCGCTGATGTGTCCCTGCGCGCTCTGATACTGGCGAAAGTAATTCTTGATCGACTTGCCGAACGGAATCAGCCCGAACAGCTTGCGCGTCGGTGTCAGCGCGCCATTTCGCTTGGGATCGAGCGCTTCCACGGTTGAGCGAAGCTGGGTCAGGTCGGCACCGATTCCGGTGTCGCTGTCGATCGCCTTGACCGGGCGGTCGAGGAAGCGGTTCGAGGCGCCGGCCGCTTCGCTGATCTCCTTGCGGCCCATGGCGGTCAGCTGGTCGACCTTCTTGCCGAACTCCGGGCTGTTGGCGTCCAGCGCCACCAGCTCGTCGACGAAGCCGTCGACCTTCTTCTCCAGCTCGGTCCGCTCGGTATCCTTGAGCGGCACCAAGCCCGCGGCCTCTTGAGGAACGACGGCCTGAAGCACTTCCGGCGGATCAAGCTTCAGCTTGGTCGCGGTCGGAGCGGCAGTCTGCGCAATGGTCGGATCAGTAGCCATGTCGTTCTTTAATCCCCTTCTTGCACCGAACATGGCCGCCGCTGCGGCGCCGTGCAAGAAGCAGGTGTATGATATGACTGATACAGCTATTCTTCAAGGCCGCATCGGTGAGGGTTCGATTAACCGTTTCTCAAAAGGATTCGCTCACCCTGTTGGTCGTAGATGCCTGGTTGGTTTAGATCTGTATGGGGCCATTTCAATGCTGCGATTGCTGAAGAAGCTACGGCGCAATGAGCGTGGCAATGTCCTGATCATGACGGCGGCGGCGGCTCCGCTGTTGCTCGGATCGGCAGGGCTTGCCGTGGACACCATCCAGTGGACCCTGTGGAAGCGCCAGCTCCAGCGCGCCGCCGATTCCGCAGCCATCGCGGGAGTCTACGACTTTCGCGAGACGGATGACGAGGCGGCCGCCAGGCGCGCGGTCACCAACGACCTCGAGGAGGACAAGAATACCTGGGTCGCCTTGAAGCCCGGATTTCCGGTCGTCGGCTTTCCCGCCGACACTGGTGTTATCCAAAATCGCGTCACCGTGACCTTGGCGGTGCAGCAAACGTTGCCATTCAGCTCGATCTTCATGTCTGCTGCGCCTACGATCACTGCAAGAGCCACTGCAGCGGTGGTGCCGTCGGGCGGGACTGCATGCTTCCAGGCGCTGGAAAACACGGCGGTGACTGGGATCACCCACAATGGCAACAACTCGGTGATCGCACCCGAGTGTGTCAGCTACTCGAACTCCACTGCCACCAACGCAGCAAGCGCGGGCGGAAGCTCGGACGTGCAATTGCGGGCAATCGCCACGGTCGGCGGTGTCCAACAGACCCGCAACTGGCGCGTGCAGCAATATCTGCCTTACTCGCCGGCACTTCCGGATCGCTATGCCAACGTCAATCCATCGTCGAGCGAGATGGTCGGATGCGAACAGAACATCACACTTGATCGCAATACGACCAGCATTCCGGCCGGGGTGAACTGCTTCTCTGGGCTTGATGTCGGAGCCAACCGCACGGTCAACCTTACGTCCCTTGGGCTTAGCGGTCCGATCTTCATCAACGGGGGCAGCGTCGACCTGCAGGGGACGCTCAACTGCACCGGGTGCACCATCATCCTGACGAACCAGAGCACCGCGTCAAACGCGACCATCGGCACCCTGTCGTCGAACGCGCAGGCCCAGAACAACGTCAGCGCGCCCACTGAAGGCAAATATGCCGGCATCGCTTTCTTCCAGGACCGCCGTGCCCCGATGCAGACGATCCGCATCAACGGCGGCTCGGGCAGCGTGATCAATGGCGCAGTCTACATGCCCAACGCTCTGATGAGGATCAACGGCAACGGCACCGGCGATGCGCTGTGTGCGAGCTTCATCGGCCGCCGGCTCGAGTTCATTGGAACCAGCGGAATCAGGATCGGCGATCCCAACTCGCCCGCCTGCGCGGCGTTCAATAGCGGCGGCGCCGGTGCGGTGTCAGTCGTGAGGCTCGTCGCATGACCCGGCTTCGGCGTCTCCTCGCAGCGAACGACGGGACTGCAGTCACCGAACTCGCCTTTGTCGCACCGATCCTGGCAGTGCTTGCAGCGGGCGTGATCGACATCAGCACGGCCTACAGCCGTAAGTTGGCGCTTGAGCAGGGCGCGCAGCGTGCCATCGAGAAGATCATGCAGACCACCGACGATGATACGGTGGAAGGCACGCTGGTGTCCGAGGCCGTATGCCAGGTCAACGGCATGAACGACAACGGAACTTGCAAGACGACGCCGATCACGGCCGCAAACGTGACCGTCACTTACAAGCGCACCTGCCGGACCCCCTCGGGCGCATTGGGAGGCCAGCAGACCAACACCAATCCCGACGCTCTCGACGCCCTGAGTTGTCCGAGCACGGCGCCAGTGCAGAACCGGTTCATCGACGTCACCATCGTCGACAACTTCCAGGGCATCTTCATTCACAAGTTCTGGGGCAATCAGAACGTCTTCCAGATCAACGCTTCGGCGGGGATGCGGACGCTGTGAACCAGTTCAGATCTCTCCTTCGCGATGATCGAGGCGCGACCGTCATCGAGTTCGCCTTCGCCTTTCCTGTGCTGATCGTGATGCTGTGGATGATCGTCCAGCTCGCGTTTATCCTTCGCGCGAATGCCGGCATTCAACAGGCGTTGGGTGAAGGGGCACGCTTTGCGACCTTGTGCCCCAACCCGACTATCCTCGGCTGCACGCCGCCGGATCGTGACGCCATTCGAACCCGGATGCTTGACGCTGTTGGCGGCACGGAGCTTGGCACCTTCAACGCGGACCGACCGACCCTTCTGACCGATGTCAGCGGCGCTCGTTACTACGATCTCCGGGTCACCTATTCGATGCCCACCAGCCTTTTGCTGTTTCCCGGACCGACGGTGAACCTCGGCAAGACCAAGCGTGTCTGGGTCGCCAGCTAACGACTGGTTCGGGCAGCGAAAAAGGCCGTGATGGCGTCCCGAACCTCGTCGGAGGTCAGGCGTTCGGAGAAATGGCCGTTCTCCCAGTTCATTCGCTCCAGTACGGCGCTGTGATCGACACCGCGAAGAAGCCGCTGGGTTAGCCGCAGCGCTTCGGCCGGACGAGCAAGCAGCGCCCCGACCACCTGCTCAAGTCGCTCCGCCAGCGCGCCGGTAGAAGCGCGGTGCGTGACAAGGCCGAACCGCTCCGCCTCGTCCACGCCGAACGGCTCGCCGATCAGCAGATATTTCGCGGCCAATTGCCGCCCCGCAAGCGCAGGAAGGATCAGCGAGCTGGCCGCTTCCGGCACCAGGCCAAGCTCGGTAAACGGCATCTTGAAGCGTGTGCCTTCCTCCGCGACAACGAGGTCGCAATGGAACAACATGGTGGTGCCGATCCCGACCGCATTGCCGTGGACGGCCGCGACCAACGGCAGCTTGTTGGTGGCGAGCGCCCGAAGAAGTCGCCAGACCGGGATGTCGGTCTGCCCGTCCTGCGGCATCTCCTTCATAAAGTCGGCAAGATCGTTGCCGCCGGTGAAATCGACACCATCGCCTTCGAGCGTGATGACTCGTAGCTCTGGATCGTCCTGCGCGGCCGTGATCGCGTCCGCCAGCGCGGCATACATCGCAACGGTGATCGCGTTTCGGCGCTCGGCGCGATTAAGGAGGAGGCGAAGATGCGGGCCGCGCCGCTCAACAAGGACATGCTCGGTCATGGACCCATCTGTGCCTTGCCGCTAAGCGACGCGCAACCGCAGCCCTGGGATTCAAGCCACCATGAAGTTCTTCGCCGACACCGCTGACATCGCCGACATCCGTGAGCTGATGGAGACCGGCCTCCTCGACGGCGTCACCACCAATCCCAGCCTAGTGAAGAAATCGGGCGGCGACTTCATCGAGACGGTGACGGAGATTGCCCGCATCTGCCCGGGTCCGGTCAGCGCCGAAGTGGTCGCGCTAGACCATGCCGAAATGATGCGCGAAGCCGAGGTGCTGCGCCGGATCGCGGACAACATCACGATCAAGGTCCCGCTCACCATGGACGGGCTGAAGACCTGCAAGGCGCTGACCAGCGACGGCACCATGGTCAACGTCACCCTGTGCTTTTCCGCCAACCAGGCGTTGCTGGCCGCCAAAGCCGGCGCCTCCTTCATCTCGCCGTTCGTCGGCCGCCACGACGATGTCGGTTATCCGGGCATGGATCTGATCGCGGACATCCGCATGATCTACGACAATTACGACTTCGTGACCGAGATCCTGGTCGCCAGCGTTCGCAATCCCATCCACGTCCATGAAAGCGCAAAGCTCGGCGCGGACGTGATGACCGCACCGCCATCCGTCATCAAAGCGCTGTTCAATCATCCGCTGACCGACAAGGGCATCGCCGCTTTCCTGAAAGACTGGGAAGCGACCGGCCAGAAGATCGGCTGACCCCGCTTCCACTGGACGTTAACCTTCCTGGCCCTACACTTACGGGCATGGGACAGCTCCTCTCCTTCGAGGATCATGCGCTGGCGCGGCTGCGGGCGCGGGTAGCCGCGGCTGAAGAGGCGCGGGAAGACCTGCTCGCCTTTGCGCGCGGCCAGTCGGGCGCGGTCGCCGCGATCCACCAAGCGGTGCTTGCCGCGATGGAAGCGACCGACTTCGACCATCTGCTGCATGTCGTGGTGCAGGAATGGCCGCTTATCCTCGGCCTGGATGCTGTGGCGCTGGGATTGATTGTCGGTGGCCAGGGCTTTCGCGTAGATTCAAGTGGTGTCCAGCATTGCGAAGCGGCGCTGCTGCGCCAATGGCTGAGCGGTGGTGAGCTCGTTCAGTTGCGGACCGTGGACCGCGGCCATCCGTTGTTTGGACCAGCCTGCGACCTGATCGGGGCCGAAGCGCTGATCCGCCTCCCCGACGCGCTGCCGGAAGCGGTACTGCTGCTGGGCCAGCGCGGCTCGCAGCCGCTCGACGGGCGGCATGGTTCCGAACTGCTGCTGTTCCTTGGTGCAAGCCTCGGCGCTATGCTGCGGCGGTGGACGCTCAACCCCTGACCGACGCGCGGGCGCTGGCCGTCCGCTTCGACAGCATGCTCCGGCTCGAGCGACGAGCAAGCGTCCATACGGCCCGGGCCTATGTGGCGACGGCCTATAGGTTGCTCGACTTCCTTGCCGTCCATCACGGTGGTGCGCCGACACCGGCAGATTTGACCACGCTGGAGGCGGCAGACCTTCGCGCCTTTCTCGCTCGTCGGCGCGGGGAGGGGCTGGGTCCTGCGGCGGCAGCGCGGGAAATGTCGGCGGTGCGCGCCTTCCTCCGCTTTGTCGCCGAGCAGCAGGGCGCGCCTGCCGTTTTGCCTCGCATTGCGACGCCCAAGCGCCCACGAACCCTGCCGCGCCCGGCCGCGCCGGCCGATGCCTTGGCGCTTGCCGAGGAAACGGGTGCGCTTGCGCGTGAACCGTGGATCGCCGCCCGGGATACGGCGCTGCTGCTACTGCTCTACGGTTCGGGCCTGCGTATTTCCGAAGCCTTGTCCCTACCGGCGCGAACGCATCCGCTTGGCGAGACGCTGCGGGTGACCGGCAAGCGCGGCAAGACCCGGCTCGTCGCCGTCCTCCCAGTCGTTGCCGATGCGGTCGCCAACTATGCGTCGCTTTGTCCGTGGCCGCTCGGACCGGACGAGCCGCTGTTTCGTGGTGCCAAGGGCGGGCCACTCAGCGGGGACGTCGTGCGGCGCGCAGTAGCGTCGGCACGGCGTACGCTGGGGCTCAATGATCGCATCACGCCCCATGCCTTGCGCCACAGCTTTGCGACGCACCTGCTTGCAGGCGGGGCGGACCTCCGCTCGCTTCAGGAACTGCTCGGCCACGCGAGCCTTAGTTCGACGCAGATCTATACGGCGGTGGATGCCGCTCACATGCTCGATGTCTGGAGAACCGCGCACCCGCGGGCCTGAGCGGCCGCGGGACGCCTCGGATCAGTTGGTGGCCCGGTAGCGGATCACACGCCAAAGGTAGCCGAGCACCAGCGTGACCAGGATCGCATTGCTGATCGGGCCGAGCCATTCGTCGACTTGGTCGAAGTGCTCGCGGAGCTTGTAACCGCCATAGGCGAGCG
Organism: Sphingomonas sp. LHG3443-2; assembly: GCF_049896405.1. Classification (NCBI taxonomy): domain Bacteria; kingdom Pseudomonadati; phylum Pseudomonadota; class Alphaproteobacteria; order Sphingomonadales; family Sphingomonadaceae; genus Sphingomonas; species Sphingomonas sp. LHG3443-2. Next base: position 2,532,140 of record NZ_JAFCUG010000001.1, on the reverse strand, counting down.
CCGATGTCCAGCCCGCCGTCCCGAGCGTCGAGGCGATGAAAAAGGTCTTAAACCGCATCTTGAGCAGCCCGGCCGGCACGGAGACGAGGCTGCGGACGGTTGGCAGCATGCGGCCAAGGAAGACGAAGAAGGTGCCGTTGTGCCGGAACCAGCGCTCTGCGCGTTGAACTTCGTCCCAGTCCATCGTGATCCAACGGCCGTACCGGTCGATGATCGGCTTGAGGCGGATGATGCCCAGCGCTCGTGCAGAGAGGTACCACACGACGTTACCGAGCATCGCGCCGGTGGTGCCCGCGGCGATCACGCCCCACAGGTTCAACTGCCCCTTGGCAGCGGCGATGCCCGCCACCGACATGATGACCTCGGAAGGGATGGGCGGGAACACGGTCTCGAGGAACATCAGGAACCCGACGCCGAGATAGCCCGATTGCTCGATCAAGCGGATGACCCAATCACCCACGGTCGGCACCCCGCTCAAGCTTCGCTTCGATCGCGTCCCAGATCAGCGCGGCGCTGTTGATGCGCTCGAAGGCGTCAAGCGCGACGAGGCCGGTCGGGGATGTCACGTTGATCTCGGTCAGCATGCCGCCGATCACGTCGATACCGACGAACAGCAGGCCGCGGCGGCGAAGCTCCGGCGCGAGTGCCGCGCAAATCTCGCGCTCCCGCTCGCTCAGTGCGGTCTGATGCGCGGTTCCCCCCGCCGCGAGGTTGGAGCGGATCTCGCCCTTGCCCGGCACCCGATTGATCGCGCCGATCGGTTCACCATCGACAAGGATGATCCGCTTGTCCCCTTCGCTGACAGCCGGGAGGAAGGCTTGAGCAATGAACGGCTCTTTCCAGGTCTCGGAAAACAACTCCGCCAGCGCACGCAGGTTCGCGCCGTCGCGGCCGATGCGGAACACCGCGGCGCCCGCATTGCCGTGCAGCGGCTTCAGGACGATCTCCCCGTGCCGAGCGTGAAAGGCGGTCAGCTCGTCCATGCTGCGGGTGATCAGGGTCGGCGGCATGAAGCGCGCGAAATCGAGTACCCACAGCTTTTCGGGCGCGCTTCGGACATTGGCGGGATCGTTCACCACCAACGTGTTTCCGTCCAACCGCTCCAGCAGGTGGGCAGCGGTTATATAACCCATGTCGAACGGCGGATCCTGGCGCATCAGGACCACGTCGACCTCTGCGGCGAGATCGAGGCTCACCGCTTCGCCGGCTTGGAAGTGATCGCCCTCCACACGCTGCACCGTCACCGGGCGGGCACGGGCGCGCAGGCCGCCATCCTCGTAGGTCAGCGCTTCGGCCGGATATTCGAACAGACGATGCCCGCGCGCCTGCGCTTCCAGCATGAGGGCGAAGGTCGAATCGCCCTTGATGCTGATGGTCTCGAGCGGGTCCATCTGGACCGCGACGGTGAGGCTCATGAAGGCTCCGATGAAGGCTGAGGCGTTCCCTTAGGGGTGCGGCAATCTCCTGTCATCCTTGCCAAACATTCTCGAGATGATGCGGCGGATAGCCGGGCACGATGTGGATGACGTCGATGCGCACGTCTTCGGCCTCGCCGAGAAAGCGCGGCACGAGGAAGTCGGCGGCGGCCGCCACCCGTTGCAGGCGGCGGAGGTCGAGCGAGCGGTGCGCCGCCGCGATGCTGGCGCGGGCCTTGACCTCGACAAAGGCAAGCAGCTTGCCGCGGCGGGCGACCAGATCCACCTCGCCGACCGGTGTTCGTACCCGCTCGGCGAGAACTTCCCATCCTTCGCGGCGCAGATAGACGGCGGCCTGCGACTCGGCGCGGCGACCGCGGCGTTCGGCCTCGACGCGGGCTTCGCTCAGCGGCCGAGCTCCAGCGCACGTTCGTACGCGCGCTTGCGGCGCACGCCGAGCTCTTGGGCTACCGCAGCAGCGGCTCGGCTCGGACTCGCCCCCGCAGCAAGCGCCGCTTGAAGCGCAGCATCAAGGTCGCCCTCGCTAGCCGCAGTCGCCTCGGCCGGGGGCCCGACGACGATCACGATCTCACCGCGCGGTGGCGCCTCGGCATATCGCCCTGCGAGCTCGGCAAGGGTGCCGGTGACGCATTCCTCGTGCATCTTGGTCAACTCGCGCGCGACCGCGGCTTCACGTTCACCAAGTCTGGCCGCAAGCGAGGCGAGGGAAGTGGCAAGGCGAGGACCGCTTTCGTAGAAAACAAGGGTGGCCCGGATTGCTGCGACTTCGGCGATGGTGTCGGAGCGGGCTTTCTCCTTCGGGGGCAAGAAGCCGAGGAACAGGAAGCGATCGGTCGGCAGGCCCGCGACTGTCATCGCAGCCACCGCAGCGCACGGGCCGGGAAGGGTGACGATATTGTGCCCGGCAATGCGCGCGTCGCGGACCAGCTTGTAGCCAGGATCGCTGATCAGCGGGGTGCCGGCATCGCTGACCAGCGCCACCACCTCGGACGCCAGGCGCCCCACAATCGCCTCCCGATCGGCGGTGTCGCTGTGGTCGTTGTAGGTGCGCATGGGCACCTTTGCGCCAATGTGGGCGAGGAGGCGCAAACTCACCCGTTTGTCTTCAGCCAGCACGAGATCGGCGGCACGCAGGAGGTCGGCCGCGCGCACCGTGAGGTCGCCCAGATTGCCGATCGGGGTCGCAACGATGTAGAGGCCTGGGGAAGGGGGCTGGTTCATGGGAAACAACAGCGTCATGGCATTCTCTGACAGTCCGGCACAAGGCCGCCGCTCCTTTATCCTGATCGCTGGCGCGGCGGCCCTGCTTGCCGGTTGCTCCACCCGGCCGCTTGACCGGCCCGGTCCAGTCGGATCGCGGGTGAACCGGGTTGCAGTGCTAGTGCCGCTGAGTGGGCCCGACGCAGCGGTTGGTCGGGCGCTTGGCAACGCGGCCCGACTGGCGATGCTCGACACGGGGACCAAGGCGTTCGAGCTCACCCTGTTCGACACCGCGCAACGTGGTGCGCCGGTCGCCGCGCAGAATGCGATTGCGACCAATCACGGCCTTATCCTGGGACCGCTGCTGAGTGAGGACGTCCGCGCCGTCACCCCGCTTGCCCAGCGCGCGCGGGTACCCGTGATTGCATTCAGCAACGACCGGGATGCGACCTCCCGCGGTACTTACATTCTTGGCTTCACGCCGACGCAAGCGGTTGAGCGGGTCGTCGTCGAAGCGGCGCAACGGGGAAGCCGGCGGTTCGCCGCGGTGGCGCCCGCCGGTGCTTACGGCCAGCGTTCCGCGCAGGCGCTTGCCGCCGCGGTGCAGGAGGCCGGCGGGCAGCTGGTGGGCGTCGAGACCTACGCCGCACCGGGTCAGGCAAGGGCGGCGGTACAGCGTCTTTCTTCGCGGCAATATGACGCACTGCTGATTGCCGACGCGCCCCGCGCTGCGGTGCTTGCGGCACCCGCGATCCCGGCGGGCGTCCGGGTCCTGGGCATGGAGCTTTGGGCGAGCGGAGGGGCAGGGACCAGCCCGCGGCTGCGCGGTGCTTGGTTCGCATCGCCCACACAGGGACAATGGGGTCAGTTCCTGCAACGCTATAAGGCGCGCTATCCGGGGCAGACCCCGCCGCGGATCGCCAGCCTCGGCTACGACGCGGTGCTGCTCACGGCGCGGGCGGCCCGCGGTTGGGCGCCCGGGAGGCGCTTTCCGCTCGGCGCAATCGACGATCGCGAAGGCTTTGCCGGGGTGGACGGCATCTTCCGCTTCCGCACTGACAATGTCGCGCAGCGAGCGTTCGAGGTGCGAGCGGTGACGGCGGGTGGATCGACCCTCGTGTCGCCTGCGCCGACCAGCTTCTGAACAGGCTAGCCAAAGCTCGAAATCCGCTGCATTCTCCGCTCCGCAACCACTTGGGGAGGGGCCTTGGTGATGCTTACAACACTGATGATGGTGGCGGCCGCGGCGACGATGCAGGCGGACGGGTCGACGCAGCGCAAGGCGTTTACGACCTGCCTGCGCACAACAGCCGAGCAGGCGCAAAAGGACAAGAAGACGTCGGCTGATTTCGACGGCATCGCGCGAGCTGGCTGCTCGGCGGAGATGACCGCCTTCCGCTCGGCACTGGTAGCCTTCGACGTGAAGAACGGCCGCGGGCGCAAGACTGCGGAAAGCGACGCCGACCAGCAGATCTCCGACTATGTCACCACTTATGCGGAGCGCATCACCGCCGACGGCGGCTGAGGATCGGCAATCTGCCCGAGGATATGGTCGAGTAACAGGCGGCCGGCGGGCGTCGTTCGGAGGCGCTCGCCCGATTTGGTGAGATGACCGCTTGCGACAAGACGAGCGACCGCGCGTTCGTCGAGAAGACGGTCGAGGCCGAAGCGATTGGCAATGTCGTGCGGCACGATGCCTTCGGCCAGACGAAGGCCCATGACCAGCGCTTCGTCGGCCGACTCGATTGGAGACAGCGGCGCTTCCTCGACGATGCCGTGACCGTTGCGTGATAGGCCCGAAAGAAAGTTCTCGGGCTTCTTGTGCCGCACGGTGCGGGCGCCGAGGCGGCGGCCATGCGCGCCTGGGCCAATGCCGGCGTAGTCGCCATAGCGCCAGTAAGTGAGGTTGTGGCGGCTCTCCTGTCCGGACCGCGCGTGATTGCTGATTTCATACAACGGCAGCCCGGCCTCGGCGGTGATCGCACCGGTCATCTCGTAGAGATCGGCAGCGGTATCTGCATCTGTAGGCTCAAGCTTGCCTGCCGCATGCATCGCGGCGAAGCGCGTGCCGGGCTCGATGGTCAATTGGTAAAGCGAGAGGTGCCCGGTGCCGAGCGCCAACGCGCGGGTCAGCATCGTTTGCCAGTCGACAGCGGATTGGCCGGGCAGGGCGTAGATGAGGTCAAATGTGACGCGGTCGAAATTTGCCTGTGCGACGTCAAGCGCGGCGAGACCTTCGCTTGCCGAGTGGGCGCGGCCGAGGAAGCGCAGGGCGGCGTCATCGAGCGATTGGAGGCCGAGGCTGACGCGGTTGATGCCCGCGCTTGCAAGATCGGCGAAGCGCGCGGCCTCGACCGAAGAGGGGTTGGCTTCGAGCGTGATCTCGATGTCGTCGGCCGCCGGCCAGTGGCGTCGCGCGGCGCTGATCAGGGCTTCGGCGGTCGCAGGGTCCATTAGCGAGGGCGTTCCGCCGCCGAAGAAGATACTAGTCAGCCGGCGATCCGGCAGCAGCGCCGCTTCGTAGGCGAGGTCGGCAAGCAGCGCCTCGCGCCACGCCTGCTGGTCGATCGATTCGCGGACGTGGCTGTTGAAGTCGCAATAGGGGCATTTGCTGACGCAGAACGGCCAGTGGATGTAGAGGGCTAGGTCGCCAGCCATCGCACCAGTTGCTCGAACGCCTTGGCGCGATGGCTCATGGCGTGCTTGGCCGCAGGCTCCATCTCGCCGAAGGTCTGCTCATGGCCGTGGGGCACGAAGACCGGATCATAGCCGAAGCCGTTGGACCCGCGCGGCGGCCAGACGAGGTGACCGAACACTTTGCCTTCGAAGCTTTCGGCACGGCCGTCGGGCCAGGCGAGCGACAAGGCACAGGTGAAATGCGCATCGCGGCCGGCTTCCGGCCCAGCGGCCTCCAGCGCTTCTTCGACCTTCTGCATCGCGCGGCCGAAGTCGCGGTGGCCGCTTTCGTCTTCGGCCCAGCGGGCGGAGTGAATGCCCGGCTCGCCGTTCAGCGCATCGACGCTGAGGCCACTGTCATCGGACAAAGCGGGGAGGCCGGCGAGGTCGGCGGCGGCGCGAGCCTTGAGCTCGGCGTTGGCGATGAAGCTGGTGCCGGTTTCCTCGGGCTCGGGCAAGTCGAGCTCGGCCGCGCCGACGCACTCGATTCCAAACGGCGCAACCAGCGCACGGATTTCGCGCAGCTTGCCTTCGTTGTGGGTGGCGATGACCAGCTTTGGCCCGACCGCGTTCACCGGCCGCATGCCTTAAGCTGTGCCGCGAAGATGTCGCCGCAGCCGATCCGGGCGAGGCGGAGCAAGCGAAGCAGTCCTTCCTCATCGAATGTCGCGCCCTCGGCGGTGAGTTGGGCTTCGACGATCGCGCCATCAGCGGTGAGGACGAAGTTGCCGTCGCTGCCCGCGGTCGAATCCTCGAGATAATCGAGGTCGAGGACGGCGGTGTCCTGGTGGAAACCGCAGCTTACGGCGGCGACCTGAGTGCGAATGGGATCGGCGGAGAGCTTGCCCATGATGCCGTCCACCGCAAGGCGCATCGCGACCCAGGCGCCCGAGATGGCGGCGGTGCGGGTGCCGCCGTCGGCCTGGATGACATCGCAGTCGAGGACGATCTGGCGTTCGCCCAGCAGCGATAGGTCGGTGACGGCGCGGAGCGAGCGGCCGATTAGGCGCTGAATCTCCTGGGTCCGGCCCGACTGCTTGCCCTTGGCGGCCTCGCGCGCGCCGCGGGTGTGGGTGGCGCGGGGGAGCATGCCATATTCGGCGGTGACCCAGCCCTGCCCCTTGCCGCGAAGGAACGGCGGGACCTTTTCCTCGAGGCTGGCGGTGACCAGCACGCGGGTGTCGCCGAAGCTGACGAGGCAGGAGCCTTCGGCGTGCTTGGTGAAGCCGGGCTCGAAGCTCAGGGTCCGCATCTGGTCGGGGGCGCGGCCGGATGGGCGCATCGGTCGTATCTCCTGATAATGGTTCGGCACGCCTCTACTCGCTTGGGCCCCGAAGTCGAGGCGCGAGCTAGAATTGAGCGGAGGCCCAGGCGTGACTACATGACCCCCATGACCCCGCCGCTACCCGAACTGACAACCCGGATGCGCGACATCTTCGGCCTGGTGGTCGAGGCGTATCTGGAGCGGGGGCAGCCAATTGGGTCCAAAGCGCTGACGGGCGCCGTAAACCTGTCACCGGCTTCGATCCGATCGGTGCTTGCCGAGCTGGAGGAGCGCGGGCTGCTGACCCATCCGCATACCTCGGCGGGGCGGCTGCCTACGGAAACCGGCCTGCGACTCTTCGTCGACGGCATCATGCAGTCGCACCTGCCAAGCGTGGAGGAGCGCGCAGCGATCGAGCGGCAGGTGCGCGATCGGCCCCTGGAAGAGGCCCTGGCCAATGCCACTGCAGCCTTGTCAGGCCTGTCGGCCTGCGCCGGGGTGGTTGTCGCGCCCAAGATCGAGCGGCGGCTGCGCCAGCTTGCGTTTGTGCCACTCGGCCCCGGGCAGGCGCTTGCCGTGGTGGTCGGTGAGGATGGCAGTGTCGAAAACCGGATGGTTGCGCTACCGCCGGGGCTGACCGCCGCGGCTTTGGCCGAGATCGCCAATTTCGTCACCGCGCGGCTCGCCGGGCTGACACTGGCGGAGGCGGAAGGACGGTTGCGGCAGGAGATCCGGGAGCGGCGCGAGGCGCTGGATGCGGCGGCGGCGGAGCTGGTCGCGACCGGGCTTGCCGAATGGCGTGAGGATGGACCTCAGCGCCCGGTTCTGATCGTTCGCGGTCAGGCCAACCTGCTCGACGAAGCGGCGGCGCTCGATCTCGAACGAGTGCGCAAACTGCTGGACGAGCTGGAAGACCGTCAGGAGATCGTGCGCCTTCTGGAGGGAGCGCGTGAGGGCGAAGGGTGCCGCATCTTCATCGGCTCCGAGAATCGGATGTTCGCCCTGTCGGGCTCGAGCGTCATCGCAGCACCCTATCGCGGCGCCGAAGGCAAGGTAGTGGGCGTGGTAGGAGTGATCGGGCCGACGCGGTTGAACTATGCCCGCATCGTGCCCATGGTTGATTATACGGCGCAAGCACTCACCAGATTGATGGGATAAGAATGACCGATCGTCACGACGAGGCCGAGGAAATCCGCGCGGAAACGGCGGAAAACAGCCCCGAGCTGCAGGAACATGACCAGTTTGCCGAACTTCAGGCTAAGCTCGAAGATGCGCAGGCCAAGGCGCTTTATGCGGCGGCTGAAGTGCAGAACGTTCGCCGCCGTGCCGAGCAGGAGCGGGTGCAGGCGGTGACCTATGCCAACACTGGGTTCGCCCGCGACATGTTGAGCGTGAAGGACAATCTCGACCGCGCGCTAAGCCACATTCCTGAAGGCGCCCGCGAAGGTGAGCTCAAGAACTTTATCGAGGGCATTGAGGCAACGGCGCGAGAACTGGACGCGGTGTTCGGCCGTAACGGCGTGACCCGGGTCGAAGCCAAGGGCCTGCCGCTCGATCCCAACCGCCACCAGGCGATGATCGAGATCCCGAGCGATGCCGCGCCCGGCACGATCGTCGAGGAAATGCAGGCGGGTTACGTGCTGAAGGATCGCCTGCTGCGGCCGGCGCTAGTCGGCGTCGCCAAGGCAGGCTGAGCTTTTTACTGAGCTAAGAAAGAGGGCTCGGCACCACCCAGTGCCGGGCCCCTTTTTGTTTATGCAGTTCCTTAGCCGCGTACCGGCGCCACCGGCGGCGGAGGCGGTGCCGGGCAGGTGTCGGTCGCCAGGATCACCGAGCCGTCGCCGCAGGTCTGCGTCGGGGGCGGTGCAGGCGGGGGCGGAGGCGGCGGCGGCAGCGGCGGCGCTTCCGCCCGGCTCGAAGCGAACTTGAAGCGCATCGTCAGCCCGATTTCACGCGGACGGCCGATGTTGTAGCCGAGCCGGGCACGGCCACCGCGTTCACGGTCGAACGACAAGAGCGCATTCTCGTCGAACAGATTGTTGGCATAGAGCTGGATGCCGAGGCCGCTGTCGAAGTCGATTCCCGCCGACAGGTTTACCAGATCGTAGGCTGGGAGCAGGAGATTGACCGTGGTCGAGGCAGTCGCCGGCGCTCCGTTGAAGGCGAGACCCGAGACAAACGTCCGAGGATTGTTCTCCTGGTCGGCGGGCTGCGTGTAGCGATTGCCGACCCGTTGCCAGCTTGCCGAGACATACCATTCGGCGCGGTCGCTGAAGCGGCTGCCATAAGTCGCCGAGGTAGCGAACTGATATTTCGGAACGCTTGGCAGGCGGTTGCCGTTACGAATGCCCGTGGCAGCGGCGAGGGCACCGGGGAGGGTGGTGTCGAATTCGGCATTCACCACGCTGCCGGCGAAGCTGAGGTCGAAGCCGGCGAAGGGCCGCACGTTGAATTCGGCTTCGAGGCCGCGGGTGTGAGCCTTGTCGACGTTGAACACCACACGGCTCGAGCAGCTGCCTGCGTCGAGCGTGACCTGCAGGTTCTTGATGTCGGTGTAGAAGGCCGCGGCGTTGAAGGTGACCGGGCCTTGGCTGTATTTCACGCTGCCTTCGTAGTTCCACAGCGACTCGTCGTCGTAATTTTGGAAGCCGCCGAACAGCGCCCGGTCGGCTGGTGAGCAGAGCGGCAGGTTCAGCGGATCGTTGACCCCGCCGAGGCGGAAGCCCTTGGCCGCCTGGAGGTTGAGGGTGGAATTGCGGCTGGGCTCGAACGAGACGATCGAACGCGGGCTGAAGCCGTTGGAGCTGGTCTTGTCGCCGATCCGGCGGTCGCCATTGGCGAACAGGCCGACCGAGATGAAATTGCGGCTTTCGGAGAAGTCGTAGAAGCGGCCGCCCCCGGTCAGCTTGACCATGCCAAAGTCGTAGTTCGCTTCGCCGAACACGGCCTTCTGCTTGATGTCGCAGGGAATGTCGGCGTTGTAGGCGAATTAGCCGGGAAGCCGTTGCGGACGGGGGCCGACGTCCCGGCGCCAAGCGTCGCGTCGGTGGCGGCATCATAGCCAGGGGTAGGCAGCCGCTGCGTGTACTCGCGATCGACCATGGAGTAGAACCCGCCAAGCACCCACGAGAAGGGTCCGGTGCGGTCGGTGCGCGGCTGATTGGTGATATAGCGGATGGTGCCGCCGACGCTGTCCGACCCGAACAGGGTGCCTTGCGGGCCGCGCAAGGTCTCGACGCGGTTCAGGTCGAACAGGTCGAAGTCGGGCGTGAACAGCGACAGCGAGACGATGCTTTCGTCGAGGTAGACGCCGACCTGCTCTTTCACGCCGGGCTGATCGCGAACGATCTGGCCCGCGGGCACGCCGCGCACGCTGACCTGGCTCTGCCCCGGTCCGAGGTTCTGGACCTGCAGGCCGGCGACGTTGCGGCTGATGTCCTCGATCGTCCCGGCATTGGCCCGCTGGATGTCCTCCTGCGTCTGCGCATTATCGAGAAGGGCACGTCCTGAACCTCGACGCGGGCTTTGTCGCGGTGACGATGATGTCGCCAAGGCTGGTCTCGTTCCCATCCGGTGCGGGATCGCTGACCGTGGCGGTTGCTCCCTGCGCCTGGGCTTCACCCGCGGTCTGCGCGGCGGCCGGCCCGGCAAGCACAAAGGCTGCGGTGCTCGCGAGCAAGGTCCGGTGGCCCGGCTGACAGGCGCATGGCGGTCTCCCCCTCTTTTTCGTTACGGAGTGCAAGCGAACTTACGATGACGTCAAGTCGAGCGGTCGTGCGCCCATGTGGGCGTTCAACCCACAGTTGCGGCTTTGTTGCTACAGGTTACTGAAGGGTAGCAGGGGCTCGATCTGAGCAAGGTCGGCGGCTTTCACCGGCTTGATTCCGCGGCGCTGGAGAAAGGCGTGGCGGACGAGTTCGGCCTGCTGCTCAAGGCCGTAGCGCAGAAACGGGCGGCCTTCGCGATACTGGTAGGCGTAGCGGCAGAAGGGGTGGCGCATCAGCGGCAGGTAGAAGCGGCCCGCGCGGCCCGTCTGCCAGACATGCGTCATCTCGTGGATAAAGAGGCCTTGCAGTGCCCAGTCAGCCTGGCTGAAGTCCTCGCGCCAATTGGGATCGCCAGGGTGGAAATGGATGTGGCCGCACGGCGCCATGACGATTCCGCGCGGCTGGAACGGCCACCATTTGCGCCGCACCAGCTTCACGCCCGCATAGTTGATGGCCTCGCCGAACACCGATCGAGCCATCTCGATTTCGCCTCGCGTGAGGGGACGCTCGGGCGTCATGGGATACATCCTCTTGGCAACGCGCAAGCGCCTCGCTAACGCACTGGCCAAAGGTTTCACGGAAGGAAAGTGTTGAGATGAGCGAGACCGCAGAACGGGTGAAGAAGATCGTTGTGGAGCACCTGGGCGTCGAAGCCGAAAAGGTGACGGAAGAAGCGAGCTTCATCGACGATCTCGGTGCCGACAGCCTCGACATCGTCGAGCTGGTCATGGCGTTCGAGGAAGAATTCGGCGTGGAGATCCCCGACGACGCGGCGGAGAAGATCACCACCGTCAAGGATGCGATCGACTACATCGACCAGCATCAGGGCTGAGCCCGTCCAAACGGGTTCGCCGAGGCGATACGAACAGGCTCGGCGCTGCTGCCGGGCCTGTTTCCGTATCCGGGCCTGATCAAAAGTCTTCGGAAGGGGAAAGTTTATGCGTCGTGTCGTGGTCACGGGTCTGGGTCTGGTGACGCCGCTGGGTGCGGACGTCGAGACGACTTGGCGCAACATCCTCGCGTCCAAGAGCGGGGCAGGCCCGATCACGCGCTTCAACGCGTCCGGCTACAAGTGCCAGATCGCCTGTGAGGTGAAGCCCGCTGATCACGAATTTGGCTTCGATCCGGGCAAGCGAGTCGATCACAAGATCCAGCGGCAGGTCGATCCCTTCATCGTGTTCGGCCTCGACGCGGCCGGGCAAGCGCTCGAGGACGCCGGCCTCACCGACATGCCGGACGAGATGAAGCTGCGCGCGGGCTGCTCCATCGGCAGCGGCATCGGTGGTCTTCCGGGAATTGAGAGCGAAAGCCTTGTGCTGGCCGAAAAGGGGCCGGGCCGAGTGTCGCCGCACTTCGTCCATGGGCGGCTCATCAACCTCATCTCCGGGCAGGTCTCGATCCGTTACGGGTTGATGGGACCGAACCATGCGGTGGTGACCGCCTGCTCGACCGGCGCGCATTCGATCGGCGACGCGGCGCGGATGATCCGTGACGACGATGCCGACATCATGGTCGCGGGCGGCGCCGAGGCGACGATCTGCCCGATCGGCGTTGCCGGCTTCGCCCAGGCGCGCGCGCTCAACATGAGCTATAACGACCGGCCCGAGCAGGCCAGCCGCCCTTATGACAAGGACCGCGACGGCTTCGTCATGGGCGAGGGCGCGGGGGTGGTGGTGCTCGAGGAATATGAGCACGCCAAGGCGCGCGGCGCGAAGATCTATGCCGAGGTGGTGGGCTACGGGCTTTCGGGCGACGCGTACCACGTCACTGCGCCACATCCGGATGGTGCGGGCGCCGAGAACTCGATGCGGATGGCCCTGCGCAAGGCCGGAATGAGCCCAAGCGACATCGACTACATCAACGCCCACGGCACCTCGACCATGGCCGACACGATCGAGCTGGCCGCGGCCAAGCGGGTATTCGGCGATGATCTCGGCGGCGCATCGATGAGCAGCACGAAGTCTGCAATCGGGCACTTGCTGGGCGGCGCGGGCGCGGTCGAAAGCATCTTCTGCATTCTCGCGATTCGCGATCAGATCGTGCCCCCGACGCTCAACCTCGACACGCCGGACGACGGGACCGAGGGCGTCGATCTCGTCCCCCATCACGCCAAGAAGCGTGAGGTGAAGGCGGTGCTGAACAATAGCTTCGGCTTCGGCGGGACCAATGCCAGCCTGGTGTTGAAGGCGGTCTAAGCCGCTTCTGTAGCTACATCTCGCCGCGAGCCCGGCGGAGGGCGAACCATTTCTGGACGTTGGCATTATGCTCCGCCAGCGTCCGCGCAAACACGTGCCCGCCGGTGCCGTCGGCGACGAAGTAGATGTACTGGTGTGGCTCGGGATCGAGCACTGCGGCGATGCTGGCCCGACCAGGGTTGGCAATCGGGCCGAGCGGCAATCCGGCACGGCGATAAGTGTTGTAGCCGGTGTCGGCGTTCAGCTCGGATCGCAGGATCCGGCGGCCGAGCGGCTTGCCCTTGGTCACCGGGTAGATGACCGTTGGGTCGGCATCGAGCTTCATGCCGATCTTGAGCCGATTGCAATACACACCGGCGACCGCGCGGCGCTCGGCAGGCTTGCCGGTTTCCTTTTCGACGATGGAGGCAAGCGTGACCGCTTCCTGCGGCGTCGACACCGGGCAGGTGCCGACCTTCCGCTTCGGCCACAGCTCGGCCAGCGTACGATTCATCGCCGCCTTCATCCGCGCCGCCACGGCCGCTCGAGGCTCGCCGCGGGCAAAGCTGTAGCTGTCGGGAAGGACCGATCCTTCTGCGATCTCGGGCACCGGTCCGCTCAGGAAGGCCACGGCGGCGAGCTTCTCGGCGACGAGGATGCTCGGCATGCCCTCGGGAACGGTGACGAGGCGCTGAACGGGCTGACCGTGCTGCAAAATATCGAGCAACTGCGCGCCGCCGGTGCTGGCCGGGATCTTGAACTCGCCGGCCTGGATGCCGTCGGGCGAGCCAAAGAGGCGGGCGGCGAGCCGGTAGGTGGTGCAATTGCCGGGGATGAGGCTGCGGTGCTCCAGCTCTGGGCAAAGGCTGGTGAGCGTTGCTCCTTCAGTGACCGTGACGGTTTCGGCCTTGGACGTCCCGCCACCCTGCCACAGCAACAGAAAGGCTGCCGCCGCGGCGATCAGCCCCAGAATGGGAAGCGCGACGAGAAGCCGCTTCATGCGGTCAGGGCAGCGGCCGGAACATAGCCGACAAGGCCGCCGGCATAGCCCCAGGCCCAGCCGCCGCGCTTGTCGAGGATGCGGACGGAAGCGCCGGCCTCAAGCTCACCCAACTGCTCGCTGTCGTCAGAAGGAGCGGCGTGAAGCGTGGCGGCGCGCCTCAGATGACATTCGAGCGGTTCGACATAGTGCGACGCGATAACGGTGCCGGCGAGCGCAATGTCGGCCAGATCCTGGCGGTACGCGTGAGTGGTGGGGTCCGGATGAGCGGACGGTCCGGCCAGGGAAAAACCGCCGACCGGCGCCTCAGCGATGGGCGTGAGCGAGCTGCCCGAGAGCCGGTCGCCGATCTGCGTCGCCGCGGTCGCCGCCACGCTCGCTACCCCTGATGTTGCGCTTGAACCCTTCAAGGAAATCCGCCCCGCTGCTGGTCCGGACGACAAACACGTTTCGGCGGTCGTCCTGGTCTCGTTCGCGGCGCAGATAGCCGAGCGCACCCAAGGTATTCAAGGCGCGGGTGACAACGGGCTTGGAAACACCAAGGACCCGGGCAAGGCCGCGGACCGTGTGTGGGCCGGGGGTGAGGTAAACGATCATCAGCAGAGCCATTTGCCGATTGGTCAGGTCGGGTTCGCCCGACCGGACGTAACCAACAAGGGCCCGCATCCACCCGCTTAGCGATGCATCGCTCATTGGTCCGCAAACTCCTCGCCTGCCTAGCGTGCCCTGTTAACCGGCGAGGAACCGAAATGTTGCGCCCGAGCGAACTTGGATTGAAAAACAGTCGCTAAGAGCGACGGAACCGGCGCGACAGCGCGGCGTGCACGGCGCGGAGCCCAAGCGCCTCGCCGCCCTTGGGTCGGCCCGGCTTTGGCGTGGGGCGCCAGGCGAAGGTGTCGAGGTGCGCCCAGGCAGAGCCTTCGGGCACGAAGCGGCGCAGGAAGAGGGCGGCGGTGATGGTGCCGGCGAAGGGCGAGTCGGCGCTGTTGGAGAGGTCGGCGAGGTCGCTTTTCAGCATGTCGTCATAGCCATCCCACAGCGGCAGCCGCCACAGGGGGTCGCCGACCTCGGTCCCAGAGGCAAGGAGGTCGGCAGCGAGGCCATCATCGTTGCTGAAAGTAGCGGGCAGGTCCGGGCCGAGCGCAACACGGGCGGCCCCGGTAAGGGTGGCGAAGTCGATGATGGTCGCGGCGCCCTCTTCGCCGGCGCGGGTCACCGCGTCGGCAAGGATGAGCCGGCCTTCGGCATCGGTATTGTCGATCTCGACCTTCAGGCCGTGGCGGCTGGTGAGGATGTCGCCCGGTCGGAAGGCGCCGCCGGAGACGGCATTCTCGACCGCCGGGATCAGGAGGTGCAGTCGGACTGGCCAGCGCTCGGCAACGATCAGCCGGGCGAGCGCCAGCGCATGGGCCGCGCCGCCCATGTCCTTTTTCATCAGCCGCATGCCGGCGGCGGGTTTGAGGTCGAGGCCGCCGGTGTCGAACACCACGCCCTTGCCGATGATCGCCAGCTTCGGGTGCGCGGCATCCCCCCAGCGCGCTTCGATCAGGCGGGGAGCGCGCGACGGCAGGGCGGCTGCCCCCACCGCGTGGATCATGGGATAGCCCTGCTCCAGCGCATCACCCTTGGTTACGTCGACGTCGGCACCTGCTGCGCTGGCCCAGTCGCGCACGGCGCGCTCGAGTTCGGCGGGGCCGAGGTCACCGGCAGGGGTGTCGACGAGGTCGCGGACGAGGGCGGTAGCTTCGGCGAGACGCACGATTTCGCCGAGGCGCGCGGGTTCGGCGGTGAGGAGGACGCGCGGTCCGATCGGCGTCTCGGGCTTGCTCTTGTAGGTCGTCAGGCGATGCTGCGCGAGGAGCCAGCCGAGCGCGGCGGGACCGGGCAACATCTCACCAGCGAGGCGATAGGTGCCCTCAGGCAATCGCTCGGCCGCGGCGGCGAGGCACCAGGGGGTAAGCGCGGAGAGCTTGGCAACGCCGACAAGCGCCTCCCACTCGTTCGGCGATGAGCCGGGAATAAGCAGTAGCTGTCCGGCCTTGGCCTCGAAGCGAGCCGCCTCGACCAGCGCTCGGCGCGGGCCGGCGTGGGCCTTGAGCCATTCGGGCAGGAGGGCCGTGTCGATCAGGTGGAGCGAGCGGGCGGGCTCACCGCGGTCGGGGCGGAGCAGGGCGGCAAAATCGGTCATCGCCACGTCCTTAGCCGCAAATCAGGGAGGGCCGAAACCCGGTCCTCAGTCCCCCGGGCTGGCGGCGGAGCCGGCAAGGAGGCCGCCGTCGATGTGAAATTCCGAGCCGGTGACGTAGGCGCTTTCGTCGGCGGCGAGATAGGCGACCATGGCGGCGACTTCCTGCGGCGTGCCGAAGCGGCGGAGCGGGGTGTCGGCGACCATCGCCGCCATCTTCGCCTCGCGGTCGGGGCCGTCGCCGATCAGCGCTTCCCACATCGGCGTGAGGACGGCGGCGGGGTGGACGCTGTTGCAGCGGATGCGCCAGCCTTGCTGTGCGCAGTAGAGAGCCACGGACTTGCTGTGATTGCGGATCGCGGCCTTGGACGAGGCGTAGGCGGCGGCGCCGGGAATGCCGACGAGCCCTGAGCGCGAGGAGATGTTGATGATCGAGCCGTCCCCCTTCGCCTTCATCGCGCGGATCGCGTAGCGGCAGCCGAGGAAGGTGCCGTCGAGGTTGGTGCGGTGTACGGAATGCCATTCGGCGAGGCTGGCGTTCTCGGGATCGTGGGCGGTAGGCGGGCCTTCGAAACCGGTCACCCCGGCGTTGTTGACGAGGACGTCGCAAGCGGGGTGAGCCGCTCAAGCTCGGCCCAATGCTCTTCCTCGCGCACATCGAGCAGCAGGAATTCGGCGCCGAGCGCTTCGGCGGCGGGGATGCCGGCGGCCTCGTCGACGTCGGTCATCACCACGCGGGCGCAGTCGTCGCGGAACCGCGCGGCGATCGCCTGACCGATGCCGCGGGCGGCGCCGGTCACGATGCAGAGCTTATCCTCGAGCCGCCTCATGCGCCTGCTCCTCGACCGGAACACCGAACAGGTCGTGCTCGTCGGCTTCTTCGACCAGGACCGTGGCGAAGTCGCCGGCCGCGAGATGACCAGCGTCGCGAAGGTGGACTTCACCGTCGATCTCAGGCGCGTCGGCCTTGCTGCGCCCGGTCGCGCCGCCCGTCTCGGCATCGACCGCGTCGATGATGACGTCGACGGCGGCGCCGACCTTGGCCGCGAGCTTCTCGGCCGAGATACGGGCGGTCAGCTCCATCACGCGGGCGTAACGCTCTTCCTTGACCTCTTCGGGCACGTGGCCAGGAAGGTCGTTGGCGGGCGCGCCCTCGACCGGCTCGAAGCGGAAGGCGCCGACGCGGTCGAGGCGGGCTTCGGCCAGCCACTGGAGGAGATATTCGAAATCTTCCTCGGTCTCGCCGGGGAAACCAACCACGAAGGACGAGCGGATGGCGATGTCGGGAACTTCGCGGCGCCACTGGACCAGTCGCTCGAGCACCCGGGCCTCGTTCGCCGGTCGGCGCATCGCCTTCAGCACTTTGGGGCTGGCGTGCTGGAAGGGAATGTCTAGGTACGGAAGGATCAGCCCCTCGGCCATCAGCGGCATGACCCGGTCAACGTGCGGATAGGGGTAGACGTAGTGGAGGCGGACCCACGGCTTGGTGCCGTCGGGCGCGCGAAGCTCACCCAGTGCGCGCGCTAGATCGGTCATGTGGGCGCGGACATCACCGCCCCTCCACGGCCATGCGGCGTGCTTGAGGTCGAGGCCGTAGGCGCTGGTGTCCTGGCTGATGACCAGCAGCTCGCGCGTGCCTTGTGCGAGGAGCTTCTCAGCTTCGCGCAGAATGGCGTCAGGACGGCGGCTGACGAGATCGCCGCGGATCTGGGGGATGATGCAGAAGGCGCAGCGGTGATTGCAGCCTTCGGAGATCTTCAGATAGCTGTAGTGACGCGGCGTCAGGGTCAGCTGGGGCGACGCCTGCGGCACCAGATCGAGATAAGGCGAGCGCGGCGCAGGCGCAGCGTCGTGGACGGCGGCCACCACGTCCTCGTAGGCGTGGGCGCCAGTGATCGCGAGAACGTTCGGGAAGCGCTCGCGGATGACTTGGGCCTCGCGGCCCATGCAGCCGGTGACGATGACGCGGCCATTTTCGGCCAGCGCTTCGCCGATCGCCTCGAGGCTTTCTTCCTTGGCGGAGTCGAGAAAGCCGCAGGTGTTGACGAGCACGACGTCGGCGCCTTCGTAGTCGGCGCTCATCTGATAGCCGTCCGAGCGCAGCTGACCGAGGATCCGCTCGCTGTCGACGAGGTTCTTGGGACAGCCGAGACTGACCATGCCGACACGCGGCGGGGTGGGAAGAACAGTAGCCATGGGAAGGCTGGCGCCTTTAAAGGAAAAGTGCGGCCAAAGCTAGGCGAGTGCTATTTGCGGATGGTCTCGTTCAGCACGGCGAGGCGGATGCCATATTTGAATGCTTCCAAACGGTTGTGGATGGTGCGGCCATCCGCCTGGAGCGCGAGCTGCTGGCGGATCTTCATGCCACTTGGCGTGGTGTAGCGGATGTAGGCGCGAGGGCCGCGTAGATCCATTGCAACTATGCCCTGCGCGTCGGTCAGCGTGCCGAGGTAGCCGCCGTTTGGCAGAGTCCGGATCTTCCATAAGCGGGTGCGCGGCGGCTTTGTTCCTTCGCTGATGCGCTGGACAAGATTGAGGGTGTCGCCCTGCCGCGTCCCACGGCTTTCGACGCGGATCGGAACATCCTTACCGATGATCGGATCGAGCGTGCCCGTACCGCGGCTGTCGCCAGCGAAGAAGACGACGGGATCGAGGGGGGCCTGCCCGGCGGGCAAATCGGTGCGTGTGCAGCCGGCCAGCGCGGCCGCGAGAACGACGGCGAAAGCTTTAGCGATCGCGGACGAGCGCATCGACGACCCCTGGATCGGCAAGCGTGCTGGTATCGCCGAGCTGGTCGAGCTGGCCTTCGGCGATCTTGCGCAGGATTCGGCGCATGATCTTGCCCGAGCGGGTCTTGGGCAAACCCGGGGCAAACTGGATGCGTTCGGGCGTGGCAAGCGCGCCGATATGCCTCCGGACTTCGCCATTGAGTTCGGTGCGGAGGGCGTCGCTGCCTTCCTCCCCGGCGTTCAGCGTGACGAAGGCGTGGATGCCTTGGCCCTTGAGGTCGTGTGGCGCGCCGACCACCGCGGCCTCGGCGACCAGCGGGTGGGCGACCAGCGCGCTTTCGACCTCGGCGGTGCCAATGCGGTGCCCCGAGACATTGATGACGTCGTCAACCCGGCCGGTGATCCAATAGTCGCCATCCTCATCCCGGCGGCAGCCGTCACCGGTGAAATAGAGGCCGGGGTAGGTCGAGAAATAGGTGTCGATGAAGCGCTGCGGATCGCCCCACACGGTGCGCATCTGGCCGGGCCACGAGCCCCGCAGGCAGAGGTTGCCGCTGACGTCGTCGCCGTGGATCTCGCGCCCTTCGGCATCGACCAGCAGCGGCTCGATCCCGGGCAGGGGCCGGGTGGCGCTGCCGGGCTTCATCGAGGTGGCGCCCGGAAGCGGGGTCATCAGCACGCCGCCGGTCTCGGTCTGCCACCAGGTGTCGACGATGGGGAGGCGACCGTCGCCGACCACGTCGTGATACCAGCGCCAAGCCTCGGGATTGATCGGCTCGCCGACGGTGCCGAGCAGGCGGAGGCTGTCGCGACGATGCTTCGTCACGGGCTCGTCGCCCTCGCGCATCAGCGCGCGGATGGCGGTGGGGGCGGTGTAGAGGATGGTGACGCCGAGGCGGTCGATGGTCTCCCACAGGCGCGAGGCGTCGGGGTGGGTCGGGACGCCGTCGAACATGACGGTGGGGGTGCCGGTCATCAGCGGCCCGTAAAGCGTGTAGCTGTGCCCGGTGATCCAGCCAATGTCGGCGGTGCACCAGAACAGGTCGCCGGGCTCGGGATCGAACACCCAGTCGAAGGTGGTCGCGACCCACACCGCATACCCACCGGTAGTGTGGACCACGCCCTTGGGCTTTCCGGTCGAGCCTGAGGTGTAGAGGATGAACAGCGGATCT
This sequence comes from Sphingomonas sp. LHG3443-2, assembly GCF_049896405.1. Classification (NCBI taxonomy): domain Bacteria; kingdom Pseudomonadati; phylum Pseudomonadota; class Alphaproteobacteria; order Sphingomonadales; family Sphingomonadaceae; genus Sphingomonas; species Sphingomonas sp. LHG3443-2. The sequence goes on along the minus strand of NZ_JAFCUG010000001.1, from coordinate 2,512,537 downwards.
TCGGCTGCCATCGGCTCGGCGGAGCAGTCGGCGGAGAGACGCCCACGATGATCTTCCCAGCGCAGATCGCGGCCTTCGCGCATGGCGACCTCACCTCCGGTGCGGGTCACGACGATCACCGTTTCGATTGCGCCTGACAGGTCGCAGGCAGCGTCGACATTGGCCTTCAGGGGAATACGCTTGCCGCCGCGCACGCCTTCGTTGGCGGTGATGACGACGCCCGCGCCGCAATCGTCGATCCGGCCGGCGAGGCTCTCGGGGGAGAAGCCGCCGAACACCACCGAATGGACCGCACCGATGCGGGCACAGGCGAGCATCGCCGCGGCCGCTTCGGGGATCATTGGCATGTAGATCATCACCCGGTCGCCCTTGGCGACTCCGCGCTCCTTCAGGAGGTTGGCGAAGCGGCAGGTGAGATCGTGCAATTCGGCATAGGTGACCGAGCGGCCGGCACCGGGCTCGTCGGGTTCGAAGACGAGCGCGGTGTCGTTGGCCTTCGCCGGCAGATGGCGATCAAGGCAGTTGACCGACAGGTTGAGGATGCCGTCCTCGTACCAGCGGATGCCGAAGCTCTCGCGGTCGTAGGACCAGTCGCCGCTTCTGGTCGGGAAACGCTCCCAGTCGAGCCGCCGCGCCTGCTCCAGCCAGAAGGCGTGGGGATCGGCCGCGTGGGCGGCATGCAGCGCGGCGAGGCTCTCCGGGGTCATCTCAGGCGTTCTGCTCCATGTCGATGACGAAGCGGTAGCGAACGTCGTTCTTGAGGAGGCGTTCGTAGGCCTCGTTGACCTGCTCGATCCTGATATGTTCGACCTCGGGGTAGATGTCGTGGCGGGCGCAGAATTCGAGCATCTCCTGCGTTTCGGGAATGCCGCCGATCGCCGAGCCGCCGACCGCGCGGTTCCAGAATACAAGATTGGCGCCGATGAAGCCCGGCATCGGGGTCAGCGCGCCGACGATCACCATCCGGCCCGAGCGGCCCAGCAGCTGCAGATAGCCGTCGATCTCGTGGCTGACGGGGATGGTGTTGAGGATGAAGTCGAAGCGCGTGGCCGCGGCCTTCATCTGCTCGGGGTCGGTGGAGACGATCACGTCGTGCGCGCCGAGGCGGCGGGCGTCCTCGCCCTTTTCAGGGGTGGTGGTGATCATGGTGACGTGCGCGCCCATCGCCGCGGCGAGCTTCACGCCCATGTGACCGAGCCCGCCAAGACCGACGACCGCGACCTTGGTGTTCTTGCCGACGTCATACTGGCGCAGCGGCGAATAAGTGGTGATGCCGGCGCAGAGCAGAGGCGCGACCCGCTTCACGTCCATGCCGTCCGGCACCTTGCAGACAAAATGGTCGCGAACGACGACGTGGTCGGAATAGCCGCCCTTGGTGACGCTGCCGTCGTGACGGTCCTTGCTGTTGTAGGTCTGGATCGCACCCTGGCGGCAGAAGATTTCCCAGCCTTCTAGGCACTGGTCGCATTCCATGCAGCTGTCGACCATGCAGCCGACCGCTACGGTGTCGCCGACCTTGTGCTTGGTGACGTCTGGACCGACCGCAGTGACGGTGCCGACGATTTCGTGACCGGGGACAACCGGATAGCGGCTTCCGCCCCAGTCGTTGCGGCAGGTGTGGAGGTCGGAGTGGCAAATGCCCGAGTGGGTGATCTGGATCGCGACGTCGTTGGCGCGGAGGTCGCGGCGTTCAAATTCCATCGGGCGCAGCGGCTGGTCGGCGGCGTCGGTGCCCCAACCCTTGGCGGTGGTCGGCATATCTATTCTCCTGCGCGGGCCAGCGTGCGCTGGGCCTGAATAAGGTGGGGTTTGTCGACCATTCGGCCGTCAACGCTCAACACGCCAGCCGAGGGTTCGGCGGCAAAGGCTGCGACGATCGCGCGGGCTTGAGCGATCTGGTCGGGGGTCGGGGAAAAGGCGTGGTTGATTGGGCCGACCTGCGCCGGGTGAATTGCGAGCTTGCCGGTGAATCCGTCGCGGGCGGCGTCGAGCGCTTCGTCGATCAAGCCGGGTTCGTCTCGGAAGTCGGCGAACACGCCATCGACTGGCTGCACGCCCGCGGCGGCAGCGCCGGCGAGGGTCAGGGTGCGGGCGAGGGTGTAGGGGGCGGTGTAGCGGCCCTTGCCGTCCTTGTTCGAGGCGGCGCCGAGCGCTGCGGAAAGGTCCTCGGCGCCCCAGCTCATCGCGGCGAGGGGGCTGTCCTTGACGTCGCGGTAGGAGAGCAGGCCGAACAGCGAGGCCGCCGTTTCGGTGACGATGGCGTGGAGGGGGATCGAGCCGGTGCGGTGCTGGAGCTCGGTGATGTCAGCGCCGCTTTCGGCCTTTGGCAGGACGAGGCCGTGAATGTCGGCCTTGCCGAGGAGTTCGAGGTCGAGACGGTGTTCCTCGGTACGCAAGGGGTTGATACGGACCCACCATTGCGGCCCGCCCGAACGCGCGGGGAGGTTGCGGAGAAGGTCGCGGGCAGCGGCCTTGTTGGCGAGGGCGACGCTGTCTTCGAGGTCGAAGATCAGCGCGTCGGCTTCGCTCTCGAGCGCGCGGGCGATCTTCTTTTCGCTGTCGGCGGGGACGAATAGCCAGGAGCGCGGTTGGCGGCTCATGCGCCGGCTTTCTGGATGAGGGCCGTGCGCTTCATCGTGCAGACGGTCTGGCCGCGCTGGTTGATCGCGCGATGTTCCCAGGTGACGAGGCCGGCGGTCGGGCGAGACTTACTGTCGCGCTTCGACACGCAACTGCTTTCGAAGTGGAGCGTGTCCCCGATGAACACGGGCGAGGGCAAGCGGACCTCGTCAAAGCCGAGGTTGGCGACCAGCACGCCTTCGGTGGTGTCGGCGACCGAGGCGCCGACCAGCAGCGAGAAGGTGAAGCAGCTGTTGACGAGGATGCGGCCGAACTCGGTTTCGGCGGCCGCTTCGGCGTCGAGGTGCAGCGGCTGGGGGTTGTGGGTGAGGGTGGAGATCAGGAGATTGTCGGTCTCCGTCACCGTGCGGCGGAGGGCGTGGGCGACCGTGTCGCCTTCCTTCCACTCGTCATAAAGGCGTCCGGGCATGAGCCTCGCTTAGGCCCGGCTTCAGCCGATGAGAAGCCCCGCCATCGCCTCGGCGATCGCCTCTCCGTCGAGGCGATATTCTCCGTAGAGATCGGGCAGGTTGCCGGTCTGGCCGAAGCGGTCGACGCCCAAGGGCGCGACGCGGTGGCCCAGCACGCTGCCGAGCCAGGAAACCGAGGCCGGGGCGGCGTCGCACAGGGTGACGAGGCGTGCGGTCGGCGACAGGCGGCAAAGGAGGGTGGCGGCGTGGCTGGGTGCGCGCTTACCGTGCCATTCGGCGGCCTGGGCCGCGCTCCAGCCGCGGTGGAGGAGGTTGGGGCTGGTGACGCTGAGCAGGCCGAGGCCGGGGACGTCGTCCTTCAGTGCGTCGAAGGCGGCGAGGGCTTCGGGCATGACCGCGCCCATCGCGACGATGGCGGCTTCGGCGCCGGGGCCGGGCTCGCGCAGCCAGTAGCCGCCGGCGAGGGCGTCGGCCTGCCAGGCGTCATACGCGCGGGGCTCCTGCGCGATGCTGCGGGTCGAAAGGCGGAGGTACGTGCTCTCGCCCGCCGGATCGTCGATCAGGCGGAAGGCTTCGCGCATGAAGAGGGCGAGTTCGTCGGCGAAGGCAGGCTCGTAATGGCGCAGGCCCGGCTGGCCGAGCGCGATCAAAGGCGGGTTGATCGACTGGTGCGCGCCGCCTTCGGGCCCGAGGGTCAGGCCGGAGGGGGTGGCGACCAGCAGGAAGCGGGCGTCCTGATAGCAGCCGTAATTGAGGCTATCGAGGCCGCGGGCGATGAACGGATCGTAGAGGGTGCCGATGGGCACGAGGCGGTGGCCGAACAGGTCGCCCGAGAGGCCCGCGGCGGCGAGCATCAGGAACAGGTTGGATTCGGCGATCCCGAGCTCGACGTGCTGGCCGGCTTGCCTGGCGGCCCATTTCTGCGCAGACGGGATCTTGGCTTCGGCGAACACGTCCTTGATGCCGCGGCGGTGGAACAGGCCGCGGTTGTTCACGAAGGCGCCGAGGTTGGTCGAGACGGTGACGTCGGGCGAGGTGGTGAGGATTCGGTCGGCGAGCGGATCGCCCGACTTGGCGAGGTCAAGGAGGATGCGGCCGAAGGCGGCTTGCGTGCTCTGTTCATCGCCGGTGGGGGTGGGGAGGACGGGGACCGGCCATCTGGTGAAATTGCGGGATTCTTTCTTGCGGCGGACCTTGGTCGCGTCGATCAGCGTCTGGGCGCCGGTGCGGGCATTGCCGCCAAGGCCGGCGAGGGGCTCCCATTCCTCGCCCGCCGTGATGCCGAGGCTGTCGCGATAGGCGGCGAACTGGGTCGGGTTCATCAACCCCGCGTGATTGTCCTTGTGGCCGGCAAAAGGCAGGCCATAGCCCTTGACGGTCCAGGCGATGAAGAGGGTGGGCAGGTCGTCCTGGCACGCGGCAAAGGCTTCGGTCAGGCTTTCAAGGCAGTGGCCGCCGAGGTCGCTCATCAAGGCGGCGAGTTGGTCGTCGTCGACGCTGGCGAGGAACGGCTTGGCGGTGTCGCCAAGGTCCCGGTCGATTCGGGCGCGCCAGGCGCCGCCGCCCTGATAGAGCATAGCGCTGTGATCCGCGTTGGGGAGGGCTTCGAGCCAGTCCTTCAGCGGCGAATGCTCGGCCAGCGTGGCTGCGAGCCGCTTGCCGTGGCGAAGCTCGACCACGCGCCAGCCGCAGGTACGGAAGATGTCGTCGAACCGCTCGAACATGCGGTCGGCGCTGGTGGCATCGAGGCTCTGGCGGTTGTAATCGACGATCCACCACAGGTTGCGGACGTCGTGCTTGTGGCCCTCGATCAGGGCTTCGTAGATGTTGCCTTCGTCGAGTTCGGCATCGCCCATCAGCGCGACGAAGCGGCCGCGCTGATCGTCGGCAAGCGCGCCGCGGGCGGAGAGCCAGTCCTGGACCAGGCTGGCGAAGAGGGTGATGGCCACCCCGAGTCCGACCGAGCCGGTGGAGAAATCGACCGGGATGCGGTCCTTGGTCCGGCTGGGATAGCTTTGCGCGCCGCCAAAGCCGCGGAAGTTCTCCAGCGTGGCGCGGTCCTGGCCGCCGAGCAGATAGTGGATGGCGTGGAGGACCGGCCCGGCATGGGGCTTCACCGCGACCCGGTCGTTGGGGCCGAGGGCGTCGAAATAGAGCGCGGCCATGATCGCCGCCATCGACGCGCTCGACGCCTGGTGCCCGCCGACCTTCAGTCCGTCCGCGCTCTCCCGCACGTGATTGGCATGATGAATGATGTTGGCGGCAAGAAAGCGTAGGCGTTCTTCAAGGGTGCGGAGGGCAGCGATGTCGGTCGGCATGCCCCCGCGGTTAGCGCCCTCAGGCCGTCATGGCGAGTTCGTTCGGAACGACGATCTTCACCGGCTCCTCGGGCGCATTCGCCGCATCGAACCGCTCCTGCGCGGCGCGGATGCAGGCGATGTGGGCGATGGCCCAGCTACCTAATGCCTCGACCGGTTCGATCAGGCTCTGCCCGAGCTCGGTCAGCGCGTAGGTGACGCGCGGGGGAACGGTCGGCTCGACCGTGCGGCTGACGAGGCCGTCGCGCTCAAGGCCGCGTAGAGTGAGGGTCAGCATGCGCTGGCTGATCCCGTCGATCTCGCGCTTCAGTTCGTTGAAGCGGTGCGGGGCGCGGGCGAGGATCATGACGATCAGCACCGACCATTTGTCACCGATCCGGTTGAGCACCGGCGTCACATTGCGGCAGCCCGCTGCACGCAGGCCATTTTCTTCCATCGTTCCAGTATCATGCATGTGACCTGATACCCTCCATGTGCGTTCTTGAGATGATCCGAAGACCAGTTACCTATGGTGTCCAGGTAATCATTTGTGACTGGAGATACAATGTCAGGGTCCAACACCATCCTTCGCGTCGACAGCTCGATCACGGGCGAGAACAGCGTCAGCCGGCAGATCACGAACCGCATCGTCGAGCAGCAGCTTGCCGCCCGTCCAGACGCGCAGGTCATCGACCGCGACCTCGTCGCCGATCCGCTCGCCCACCTCACGCTGGATCAGTTCGCCGATGCGAGCGTGCTCGAGGAGTTCCTCGCCGCCGACACGGTGGTGGTCGGCGCGCCGATGTACAATTTTACGCTGCCGAGCCAGCTCAAGGCCTGGATCGACCGGCTGGCGGTGAACGGCCGCACCTTCCGCTACACCGCTGAGGGCGTGCCCGAGGGGCTGGCCGGACCCAAGCGGGTGATCATCGCTTTGTCGCGCGGCGGCTATTACGGAACCGAACAGGGCAATGCCGATTTCGAGCATCTCGAAAGCTATCTGAAGGCGTTTTTCGGCTTCATCGGGATCGTGCCCGAGTTCGTACGCGCCGATGGGATCAATCTCGGCCCGGAGGTGAAGGCCAAGTCGGTCGAGCAGGCGCTGCGCGACGTGGAGCTGCTTGCGGCCTAATCTTGAATGCGCCTTAGAAATCCCCGTTTGGTCATGTCGTGAAGCTCTCGGCGGCAATAATGCTCGTCGAGAGCCGCTCGTTGCGGGCGGACGTACTCCATCTTTTGAAGCTCTCTAAGAAGTTCGCCTCGATTGGCTGAGCCGAGCTTTTTAACTGCATCCCACATTGGAATACGCTGGGGATAACCATCACTGGCTTGCGGGCGTCGAACGCACTCGTAACGAGTGGTAGGAAGCGCAGTTGGTTGCTTCATTTCATCTCCTACGCCAGCAGGCGCAGCGGGTTCTCGATCAGGGGCTTGAGCGCCTGAAGGAAGCTCGCCGCGTCCCAGCCGTCGACCACGCGGTGATCGCAGCTGAGCGAGAGGTTCATCCGCTTGCGGATTTCGAGCTCGCCATTCACCGGCACGACCTTGTCCTCGACCTTGTTGACCGCGATCGTGGCGACTTGCGGGGGCGAGATGACGGGGGTCGACACGACCCCGCCCATCGGCCCCAGCGAGCTGATGGTAAAGGTCGGGTTCGACAATTCCTCACGCGTCGCCTTGCCGGTCTTGGCGGCGTCCGACAGGCGCGCGACTTCGGTCGCGAGCTGCCAAATCGACAGCCGCTCGGCATTGCGGATGACCGGCACCATCAGCCCGTTCGGGGTCTGCGCCGCCATGCCCATGTGGACGCCGCCGTGGCGGGTGATGAGGTTGGCTTCGTCATCATAGGTGGCGTTGATCATCGGGAAGTCGGCGAGCGCCTTGTTCAGCGCGGTGATCAGGAACGGCAGCAGGGTAAGCTTGGGGTTCTGGCCGCGGTCGCGGTTCATCATCGCGCGGGTTTCTTCGAGCGCGGTGACATCGAATTCCTCGACCAGGGCGAAGTGCGGGATGCGGCGCTTGGCCGCCTGCATATTCTCCGCGATCTTGCGGCGCAGGCCGACGACCTTGATCTGCTCGTCCTGGCGAAGCGCACCGCCCGAGCGGCCCGAGACCTGCCCGCCGTTGTAGAGCAGATAGGCGTCAAGATCGGCATGGCGGATGTGCTCGCCCTGGTGCTTTACCTGCGCAAGATCGATGCCGAGGTCGCGCGCGCGGGCGCGGACGGCCGGGGTCGTCAGAACCTGCGCCTTATGAGTTTCGGCGACCGGCGCGGCCGGAGCGGGCTCGGGCTGCGGCTGAGAGGCAGGAGCAGCGGGCGTGGGCTCGTCGGCCACTTCCAGCGTCGGATTGGCTTCTTCCTGCGCTTGCGTCGGCACGGCGGCGCCGTCGGCGAGGGGGACTTCTTCCTCGGCTTCGGCCGGCGCAGCGGTATCGGCACCTTCGGTTTCGATCTCGACCAGCACCGAGCCGATGGCGATCTGGTCGCCGACTTCGCCGGCAAGCTTGCGGACCACGCCGGCGACGGGCGATTCCATTTCCACGGTCGCCTTGTCGGTCATCATGTCGGCGAGCTGCTGGTCTTCCTCGACCCGGTCGCCGACCTTGATATGCCAGGCGACGATCTCGGCCTCGGCAATGCCTTCGCCGATGTCGGGGAGCTTGAAGAGATAGGTCGCCATTAGTCTGCCATGACCTTTTCTAGGGCTTGTTTCATGCGGATCGGGCCGGGGAAATAGATCCACTCGTAGGCGTGGGGGTAGGGCGTGTCCCAGCCCGACACCCGCCCGACCGGGGCTTCGAGATGGTAGAAGCAGCGTTCCTGGACGAGGGTCACGAGCTCGGACGCGAAGCCGCTGGTCTTGGTGGCTTCCTGGACCACCAGGCAGCGGCCGGTCTTCTTCACGCTTTCCTCAATCGTCGCCATGTCGAGCGGGACGAGGGTGCGCAGGTCGATGACCTCGGCGTCGATGCCGTTCTCTTCGACCGCGGCGAGCGCGACGTGAACCATCGTGCCGTAGGCGAGGACCGTGAGGTCGTTGCCGGGGCGGACGATCGCGGCCTTGCCGAGCGGCACGGTGTAGTGGCCGTCGGGTACCTCGGAGGCCGCGTGCTTGGCCCACGGCTTGACCGGGCGGTCGTGGTGACCGTCGAACGGGCCGTTGTAGATGCGCTTGGGCTCGAAGAAGACGACGGGGTCGGGATCTTCGATGGCGGCGATCAGCAGGCCCTTGGCGTCGTAAGGCGTCGAAGGGATGACCACCTTCAAGCCCGCAACGTGGGTGAACAGGGCTTCGGGCGACTGGCTGTGGGTCTGGCCGCCGAAGATGCCGCCGCCATAGGGCGAGCGGATGACCATCGGCATGGTCCACTCACCGGCGGTGCGATAGCGCATGCGGGCGACTTCGGAGACGATCTGGTCGTAGCCAGGATAGATGTAGTCGGCGAACTGGATCTCGATCACCGGCTTCAGGCCATAAGCGGCCATCCCGACCGCAGCGCCAACGATCCCGCCTTCGCTAATCGGCGCGTCGAAGCAGCGTTCCTTGCCGAATTCCTTCTGGAGGCCGGCGGTCGCGCGGAACACGCCGCCAAAATAGCCGACGTCTTCACCGAAGACGACGATGTCGGGATCGGCCGCCATGGCGACCCGGTGGGCGTCGTTGATCGCCTCGATCATGTTCTTGGTCGGCATCAGCTGGCGTCCCGTCCGAGGAAGATGCGGGCTTCGCCAAGCGCCGCGTCGCGCTGTTCGGCGAGGTGCCAGGGGGTGTCGGAATAGACGTCCTCGAACATCGACCCGATGCGGTCGAAGCCTTGCCCCGGCAGAATGCCCTGCGCTTCGGCCTGCTTCTGCGCGGCGCGGACCGTCTTGTCGGCGTCAGCGACCAGTGCGGCGTGACGTTCGTCGTCCCACTCGCCGAGGCCGATGAGATGCGCTTTCAGGCGCTCGACCGGGTCGCCGAGCGGCCATTGCTGTGCTTCGCCAGCCGGGCGGTAGCCGGTCGGATCGTCCGACGTGCTGTGGCCTTCAGCGCGGTAGGTGAAGAACTCGATCAGGGTCGGCCCAGCATTGGCGCGGGCGCGCTCGGATGCCCATTGCACCGCGGCATAGACGGCAAGCGCGTCATTGCCGTCGACCCGCAGGCCCGCGATGCCATAGCCCACCGCGCGGGCAGCGAAAGTCGCCTGCTCGGCCCCGGCGATTCCGGAGAAGCTGGAGATCGCCCACTGGTTGTTGACCACCGCGAGGATGACCGGCGCCTGATAAACGGCGGCAAAGGTCAGCGCGGAGTGGAAGTCGCCTTCGGCCGTGGCGCCTTCGCCGATCCAGCCCATCGCGATCCGGCTGTCGCCCTTGATCGCCGACGCCATCGCCCAGCCCACGGCCTGCGGATATTGGGTGCCGAGATTGCCCGAGATCGAGAAAAAGCCGTGCGGCTTGTCCGAATACATGATCGGGAGCTGGCGGCCGTGGAGCTTGTCGCCGGCGTTGGAATAGATCTGGCACATCATGTCGACCAGCGGATAACCGCGGGCGACCAGCAAGCCCTGCTGACGATAGGTCGGGAAGCACATGTCGTCGCGGTCCAGCGCAGTGGCGGCAGCGACCGCGATCGCCTCTTCGCCGGTGCACTTCATATAGAAGCTGGTCTTCCCCTGTCGCTGGGCGCGGTACATGCGGTCGTCGAACACCCGCACGGTGACCATGTCGGTCAGCATCTTGCGCAAGGTGTCGGGCGACAGGCGCGGGTCCCACGGGCCGACGGCGCGGCCGTCTTCGTCCACCACGCGCACCAGGTGATTGACCAGCGGGTGGCTGTCGGACGCAGGGGCGCTGCTGTCGGGACGCGGAGCGCTTCCCGCGGCAGGAACCTGGACGGTGGAGAAATCGGGCGTGTCGCCGGGCCGGTAAGACGGCTCGGGCACGTGCAGCGCAAGGCGCGGGGCGTTGCGGCGCGGCGGAGACAGGGGCTCACTCATCGGGGGCAGCGCTTAGGACGGAGGGTGGCTGCGTGGCAATCCTGCAGTGCGGCATGACGGTTGACTTGAACGCCGGGCCAAGGGCAGGGCAGGCGCATGTCCGAGATCACCGATACCCCGCCCGATCGCCTCAGCCTCGATCCGCATAGCCCGCACTTCGACGAAGCCAAGCTGCGCCGCGGTGTTGGGATCCGCTTCAACGGCAATGAGAAAACCAACGTCGAGGAATATTCGGTGTCGGAAGGCTGGATCAAGGTCGCGGCCGGCAAGAGCCGCGATCGGTTCGGCAATCCGATGACGATCAAGCTCAAGGGCACTGTTGAGCCTTATTATGAGCGCGCCGCGGAAGGTGACGCCGAAGCATCGGACGAAAGCACTGACGAGCAGTAAGGCTCTTCGCCGCTCCTGATCCGGCGGCAGTTGCTGCCTCATCAACGCAATCAAAAGAGCCACCCCGGGTTTGAAGCCGGGGTGGCGCTTTATTCATCGGCGGTGCCTCAGACGCCGTGCGTACGGACGCTGCGCTGCGAGGGGGTAGCCTCCGAGGGAAAGCGCGGGTTCGTCTTGCGGCTGCGGTTCCATTCGTAGAGCTTCTTGGCACCATAGCCCACGGCCAGCGCGGTGCCGAGCGGACCCAGACCGCGCGAGGCGATACGGGCACCGGCGGCGCCAAGAAGGGCGCCCTTCAGCCCGTCGTTGCGACCGGCCACGCGGTTACCAATGATGGCTCCTGCGATCTTCCCCAACATGATGCTGACCCTTCCTTGCGTGTAATGATCTGATTGCTTCGAGAGACGCTCAGAAGGCGCACCGGGTTCCGAATCTCGCGGTTGGGATGGTTCACCAACCACCGTGGGAAAAGTCACCAACCGACCATCACTAATCGGGTCACGCCAAGCAAAAACCGCAGAAAACCAGATTTGGCACACTTGCTGCATGATGAACGGCATGACCGGTCGAACGGCCGGCAACCAGATCAAGGAGCCAAGTCATGAACCTCAAGACCACCCTCTTCTCCGCCGTCGCCGCCCTGCTGGTCAGTGGGCTTGCCGTCGGATCCGCCATCGCCCCGGCGAGCGTCGCCGTCGCCGCTCCGGTGAAGATCGCTTTCTATGCTTGAGCCGGTCGTCACCAAGGCCGGTGCCCGGTTCGAATATCTCGGCCCGATCGGCACCGCCCCGGCCGAACTCGGACCGGTCGGCCAGGTGCTCGATACTGTCGACATCTGGCTCGCCGGGACCCTGCAAAGCCTGTTCAACCTGATCAAGCGCTAACCGCCTGACCGCTGTTTCACCCTCTTTTGAGGACACGACCACCATGAACCGCCCCGCCTTCCGCCTCGACACCAAAAACCGCAAGCTCCTCGGCGTCTGCGCCGGTCTCGGGCATATGCTGCGGATCGACCCGACCTTTGTTCGCGTCGCCTTTGTCGCGGTGCCGCTGCTGAGCTTCGTCACCTTCTGGCAGGCGCTGGTCACCTATGTCCTCTGCGGTCTGGTCGGAGCGTTCGCGTCGGGTCGCCGGCCGTGGACCAGCGATTACGAACGGATGGGTGACACGCGCCGGGCCAGCATCAGGGATCTGCGCGAGAAGATGGACACCAACGATCGTCGGATGATGGCCGTCGACCATCACCTCAACAGCAACCAGAACGATGCGCTTGCCCGTGAAATCGAGGCGCTGCGCACGGAGAAGGCATGATGACCGACCTCAGCATCGTGGCGCTGACCGGCGCGCTCCTCCTGACCGGTCTCCTTGTGGCGGGAGTGTTCGCCTCCCGCGCGTGGGCTCAATGGCTCGAAGTAAGGAAGCTCGAGCTGGCAAGCGGGCGGCCCCAGGCAGACGAGCCGATCGCGCCCGCCGCCGGAACCGACCGGATCGAACTTGCCGACCTCAAAGCACGGATCCGCAAGCTGGAGGCCATCGCCAGCGGAATCGATCTCTAAGCGTGGAAGCTAGGAGAGGGAGGGCCCGGCATCTTCGGATGCCGGGTCCTTTTTTGTGTGCGTCAGAAGGCCAGGCGCGCGGTCAGTCGAAGGTCGCGGCCGGCGATCGGGGCATAGTCCTTGAGCAGGCTGGTGTGGCGGCGGGCCTCGACATCGAAGATGTTATTGGCCTGAAGCCCGAGGGTCAGCTGCGGACGCTCTTGCAGAGGGCGCCAGTTCACCGACGCATTGACCAGGGTGAAGGCCGCAGTATCGGTCTCGATCAGTGCATTGCGGTTCTGGGCGAAGCTGTGTTCGACCTCCACCCGGCCGTCGATTGCGCCGGCCTTGGCATCCACGCCGCCAAGCAGGCGCAGGGGCGGGATCTGCGGCGCGGGGCCGAAGCCCTTCACTGTGGCCCGGACGTAGTCGGCCTGCGCATCGGCGGCGAGCTCGACCCCGGCGAAGGCGCCGAGCCGGGCATGGCCTTCGACTTCGAAACCGGTGAAGCGCGCATTGGCCTGGCTGTAGAGATAGACGGGAAGGTCGTCCTCCACCTCGCCGGTCGGGCGGAGATAGATGAAGTCGGTAAAGCGGGTGTGATAGAGGTTGAGGCCGAAGGTCAGCGGCCCGGCTGAGCGGCGCAGGGTCGCTTCGACCGACAGGCTCTTTTCCTTGCCGAAATCGGGATTGCCGATCTCGAACGCTTGGGTGCCGGCGTGCGGCCCGTTGGCGAAGAGTTCGTCGGTCGACGGCGCGCGCTGCGAATAGGAGAGGTTGAGGCCGGCGCGGGTGGCGGGGGCGACCGCGACGCTCCCGCCGATCGACCCGGCAAGGCTGGTGAACTTGCGCTCCAGCGCCGGGTTGCCGAGGTCGAGGTCCGCCTCAGCAGTCAGGTCGCTGCGCTCGACCCGGGCGCCGATTTCGACGCGGTAGGGGCCGGTTTCGTAATTCTGCAGGGTGAACAGGCCGAATTGCTTCTGCTGGTTGGCGGGCAGATACTTCTCTTCGCCGACCACGTTGACGCGGCGGTCGAGGTACTGGACGCCGAAGCCGCCACCCCAGCCATTCACTGTGCGCTGAACCGCTTCGATCCGGCCTTCCTCGCCGCGGCTGCGGAACGTGGTGCCGATCTCGCCCGTCTCCTCGAGCTCGTCGTGGCGATAACGGACGGCACCGCCGCGGACCTTCACCTGGTCGATGAAGCCGCCGACCGGGATTTCGGCACGAACGTCGTAGCGGGTCTGCTTCTGGTCGAGGCGGACTTCTTCGGCTTCGGCAGTGGGATCGAGCGAGTAGCGGACGGGTGCGCCGTACAGGTTGTCGAAGCGGGCGATCGAGGCGCCGATGTTGAAGCGGCCGTCGATATAGGCGACACCGCCGGCGATCTCGGACGATTTGCCGGCGGAATTGGGGAGGTCGCCCTTCAAGTCAGCGAGTTCGCGGATCTCGGCGTCGCTGCTGGCGCGCGCTTCGGCGCGGAGGGCCGGCGAGAGGATGTAGCCGCCGGTGCGGACATCGTCGCTCTTGAACAGGCTGCCGTCGGCGTGAAGCACGAGGTGCTGGCCGACCGGTACGTCGATCCGGGCGTTGGCCGAGCGCTCGTCGGCGGCGCTGCCCAAGGTGCCGAGCGCATCGATGTGCAGAGGGCTTTCCGGCATCGAGCGCGGAATGCGGCTGTCGATGACGTTGACCACGCCGCCAATCGCCGAGCTTCCGAACAGCAGGGCGGCGGGTCCGCGGAGGACTTCGATGCGGTCGGCGGTGAGCGGATTGATTGCGACCGCGTGATCGACGCTGGAGGTCGAGACGTCCAGGCTGCCGATGCCGTCGGTCAGCACCCGCACTCGCTCACCGCCAAGGCCGCGAAGGATCGGGCGGGAGCTGTTGGGACCGAAGCTGGTGGCCGACACACCCGGTTGGCGGATCAGCGTCTCCCCGATGGTCGAGCGAAGATCGCGCTGGAGTTCTTCGCCCGAGACAACGCTGATTCCACCGAGCACATCCTCGCGGTTGCGGCGGATGCCGGTGACGACAATGTCGCGGTTCTGCTCGGCATCATGGTCGCTGCTTCGAGGGGCAGGTTCGGCGACGGTGGCGCTCTGCGTTGTCGCAACCACGGTTGGCGAAGTGGTGGCGGCAAGCACGGCCGCAAGGGAAAGTTGGAACATGTAAAAAGCGGTCCGACTGGAATTTCAGCCGGGCAATTAGGCCGGATGATATAATATGACAAGGCCGCCTTAGCCGTTGGTCGCCGCTTGGGGTCGTCTTGTCGAGCGGGGTGGGCTAGGCCGCCCCTCATGCTCGTCACCCATCTCGAATGCTCGCTCACCGGCGAGAGCTACGCCGCCGGCGAGATCCATAATCTGAGCCGCGCGGGGCGGCCGCTGCTCGTGCGCTACGATCTCGAAAAAGTCGGCAAGGCGCTGTCCCGTGAGACGCTGGCGGCTCGCGCGCCCGGCATGTGGAAGTGGCGCGAGCTGCTGCCGTTGCCGGAAGGGGCTGACCCCGTGAGCCTGGGCGAGATCGAGACGCCTATTTTGCCGCTCACTCGGCTGTCGGAGCGCGCCGGTGTGCGCACGCTACTGGTCAAGGATGAAGGGCGGTTGCCGACCGGTTCGTTCAAGGCACGCGGTCTTGCGATGGCGGTGAGCATGGCCAAGCACTTCGGCCTCAAGCAGATGGCATTACCGACCAACGGCAATGCCGGCGCGGCGCTGGCCGCCTATGCTGCGGCGGCGGGGATCGAAGCGACGGTGATCTGCCCCCAAGAAACACCGCCGATCAACATCGCGGAGGCCGAAGCTTACGGCGCCCGCGTGCTGGTTGCCGACGGCCAGATCGACGAGTGCGGACGGCTTGTCGGCGAAGGCGCCGCGGCGGGCCGCTGGTTCGATGTTTCTACCCTCAAGGAGCCGTACCGGGCCGAGGGCAAGAAGGTGATGGGGCTGGAGCTGGCCGAGCAGTTCGGCTGGGAATTGCCGGATGTCATCTTCTATCCGACGGGTGGCGGCACCGGTCTCATCGGCATGTGGAAGGCGTTCGCCGAGTTGGAAGCGATCGGCCTGATCGGGTCCAAGCGACCGCGCATGGTCGCGGTGCAGGCGACCGGCTGCGCCCCAATGGTGCGGGCCTGGGAACAGGGCGACGAGTTCGCCGAACGCTGGGAACAGCCGGCGACGGTCGCTACCGGCATTCGCGTGCCGAAAGCGGTGGGCGACTTCCTGATCCTGCGCGCGGTGCGAGAAAGCGGCGGCTTTGCCATCGCGGTTGAGGAGGAGCAGATCGTGGCCGAGCTTGCCGCGGCGGCGCAGGATGATGGGCAGCTGCTCTGTCCCGAAGGAGCGGCCGTGCTTGCGGGCTGGCGTTCGGCGCTGGCCCGAGGCCTGGTCGGACGCGACGAGAAGGTGGTGCTGTTCAACTGCGCAGCGGGCAACAAATACCCCCTCGTTCCGGCTGCTCCGCACATCCGGCTGGCCGACAGCCATGGCGCCACCGTCTAGCCGTTGATCGGCTGGCAGCGACGGGCTGCAGTTTCGATACGCCGCCGGTCCAAGCCTCACCGCCTTTCGGCGAGTGGGCCCTTCACAATGTGGGGATTTCTCCCAACATAGGGGAGGAAGAGAACGGGCAGTGAGGCCGGGCGCCTCAACCAACACTCGGAAAAACAAGCGAAAACCAAGGGTGGCACGGTATGTGCATCCCGATGGTGTGAGCGTCGCCGAGCCGACCGCCCCTGGAGAGATTAGAAATGAGCCAGAAGATGATCCCAGCCGACTACTTCCGCAACAATGTCGCGTTTCGCAACGACACTCTCCTGGGTGTCTGCGAGGCGCTCGGCCACGACCTCGGCTTCAACCCGAACTTCCTGCGCGTGCCGCTGGGCGCCGGAATCATTTTCGCGCCGATGCTGATGGTCGGCATCTACTTCGCGCTGGGCGCCGTGGTGTTCGTCAGCCGCACCTTCTTCCCGGATCGCGTGCAGCGTTCTGCCGAGACCGAGGTGGTCGAGGCCGCCCCTGTTGCGCACAACGAGCAGATCGAACTGCCGCGCGCCGCCTGAGGCGAAGGATAGAGTGACTGGTGCCGGTTGCAGGAGTCGAACCCGCGACCTTCGGTTTACAAAACCGCTGCTCTACCAACTGAGCTAAACCGGCGTGCCGGCTCCCTTGGCTCAGACGATGCCGAAGGTCCAGCCCTCGGTGCGTGCAAGAGTTGGGGTGAGGCCCTGCGGGGTAAAGGCATCGGGGTGCTGGAGATGTGCCCGCATGCCCGCGGCGGTGACCAGCGCGTCGGTCTGATGATCGTCGGGCTCAAAGCGGAGCCGGGCCGGCGGGCTGCCGAGCGCTTTCAAGGCCGTGTTGAGGTCGGCGCGCGTGCGCAGCTTGGTGCCGGAGAGGCCTGCGTTGCGCAGATAGATGCGAGTGTAAATTTCGACCACCGCGCTTTCCCCTGGCACGAGGGGGTCCATCGGCCAGATCGCGACCTTGCCGCTGATCCGGTGGAGGAGGCGCATGCCGGCGAAGCTCGCCTTGGCGACCTGCGCGGCGCCGATCGCGTCATAAGCGCTGGCGGTCTTTCTCCCGCCCGCCTCGTTCAGCCGATGGTCGCATTGGCGGAAGCGGACGAAGTCGGCTTTCACCCCGTCGGCGATCCCGAAATAGAAGTGGCGGCGGTGGGTCTGTTCGAGGAAGCTCGCGGCGCCCAGATCCTCGTCAGGAGCCTTGGCGTCGACGTAGGCCCAGAAATTGCGGGCATTCTCCGGAACCCCGCTCTCGCCTGGCAGATAAGCGCCGCGCTCAGCGAACGGCGGAGCGAAGGAGAAGTCGAAGCCGAACAGGGTCGGCTCCTTGGTAGCCTCGTCCACCAGCCAGTCGGCGACCTCAGTGCGGCTCCAGGCGTGACCGGGGCGGACCAGCCGGGGCGGGCCATCCGGTCCGCAAGCCGCGACCGCAATGCCCCTGTGCCGCCGGCCTTTGGCGCCCGACCAGTCGATCGCGACGGTGCGGGTGAACCCCGTCAGATGAGCGTTCCGCCGTCGCCGCCGGTCGGAGTCTCCTTGGTGCCTTCAAGCCGCGCCGGGCGCCGCGGCGCCTGTGGGGCACGCTGGCCGGTCACGTGGTCGGCATAATGATTGAGGATTCGGCCCGCCGCTTCCCGTCCGCCAAGCCCAAAGGCCAAAGCAGTCGCGATGGCCCCGGCGCCGAGAATCAGCCCGAACGCCATGTAGACGATGACGTCTGCCAGCCCCATGAAGGTGAGGCCGATAGCGGTGAACAGTGCGATGATGGCATAGCGGATCATGGTCTGGGCGAAGCCGCCTTCCCCGGTGGACGAGCCGACCAGCTTCGACAGGATCCGCGCCAGGAAGATTCCGGCGACGATGATCAGGGTGCCGAAGATGACCTTGGAGCCGAGCTCGGTGACCTGAATCAGGAACACCGCGACCGTATCGCCGCCGAGCTGGTGCGCGGCTTCGATCGCGGCCGCCAGCATGATCGCGACAAAGGCGATGTTGGCGACGATCCGGCTGGGCACGGTGGTGACGGGCAGTACGCCGGTCGAGCGCAGCGCATCGTCGAAGCCGGTCGGCGGCAGGATCGCTTCGATGATGGTCTTGAGGAACTTGGCCGCGACGAAGGCGATGCCGAGCCAAAGCGCCGCGGTCAGCAGGCGGGGAATGGCCGCGCTGATCTCGTCGAGCATGTTGATCGCCGGACCGCTGATCGCTTCGATCCCGAGCACCTGAAGGGCGGC
The DNA here is from genome assembly GCF_049896405.1 of Sphingomonas sp. LHG3443-2. Classification (NCBI taxonomy): domain Bacteria; kingdom Pseudomonadati; phylum Pseudomonadota; class Alphaproteobacteria; order Sphingomonadales; family Sphingomonadaceae; genus Sphingomonas; species Sphingomonas sp. LHG3443-2. The sequence goes on along the minus strand of NZ_JAFCUG010000001.1, from coordinate 2,494,525 downwards.
AATCGCGACCGGGATGATGATCAGGGCAAAGGCGAGGATGCCGGCGGCGCGGGCGAGGCTGGCGCGGGTCGCGCCGGGCGCGGCACCGGGCGGCACGGCGGCGGGGTCTTGCCGAACCGTCGGCGGATGATCGCCAAGCCCGGCGCGGGCCATGAAGCCGTCGATGTTGGCGGCGGTCAGCACCGTTTCGACCAGGCGGCGGACAATGCGGGCGACGATCAGGCCGACGAAGAAGATGAGGCCCGCACCGATCAGGCGGGGCAGGAAGGCGAAGATCTCGCTGGTGAGGGTGTTCACCGGGGCGAGGATCTGGCCGATCTGCAGGAAGTTGAGCGCGGCCATGATGCCGACCAGCCAGACCAACAGCTTGGCGATGGTGCCGATCTGCTCGCCGACCGTCTCATGCGAATTGCCGGGGGTGTGCTTTTGCAAGGCCGGGGTGCGGCTGATCGCCTTCGCCAGCGCCCATTTCACCGCCCGCGCGATCGCCCAGGTGGCGAGGATGATGACCAGCGCGATGGCGATGCGCGGCGCCCATTCGACGAGCTCGGCGCGCCATTGGTCGGTGGTGGACGGTGGATACATCAGCCTTGCTCCCCTTGGGCTTCTTGGCGCTTCTCGTTCCACCACGCGAGCCGCTCGGCAAGTCGTTTCTCGAAACCGCGGTCGGTGGGGGTGTAATAGGTTTGCGGCGTCATCTCTTCGGGCCAGTAATCCTGGCCGGAGAAGGCGTCCGGAGCGTCATGGTCGTATTGGTAGCCCTTGCCGTAGCCTTGCTCGCGCATGAGCTTGGTCGGCGCGCCGAGGATGTGCTTGGGCGGGGACAGCGAGCCGTGCTCCTTGGCGCTCTTCCACGCATCCTTCTGCGCCATGTAGAGCGCGTTCGATTTGGGCGCGGTGGCGAGGTAGAGGCAGGCCTGGACGATGGCGAGTTCCCCCTCGGGCGAGCCGAGGAAGTCGAACGTGTCTTTGGCCGCCATGCACTGCACCAGCGCCTGCGGGTCGGCGAGGCCGATGTCCTCAACCGCGGCGCGGGTCAGGCGGCGGAGGAGGTAGAGCGGCTCTTCGCCGGCGGTCAGCATGCGCGCGAGATAATATAGCGCGGCCTGCGGATCGGAACCGCGGATCGACTTATGCAGCGCGGAGATGAGGCCGTAATGCCCTTCGCGATCCTTGTCGTAGACCGGCAGGCGGCGCTGAATAAGGTCGCGCAGGGCTGCGGTGTCGAGCGGTTGCTCCAGCCTGGCGGCGAACAGCATCTCGGCCTGGTTGAGGAGAAAGCGGCCGTCGCCGTCGGCGCTGGCGATGAGCGCCGCGCGGGCGTCGTCGTCGAGAGGGAGGGGCTTGCCTGCGATCGCCTCTGCGCGGTCGAGCAGGGTCCCGAGCGCGGCTTCGTCGAGGCGGTGGAGGACCAGCACCTGCGCGCGGGAGAGCAGCGCGGCATTGAGCTCGAAGCTGGGGTTTTCCGTGGTGGCGCCGACCAGCGTCACGGCGCCGGCCTCGACATAGGGCAGGAAGCCGTCCTGCTGGCTCCGGTTGAAGCGGTGGATCTCGTCCACGAACAGCAGAGTGTGCTTGCCGGAGCGGGCGTGCATCTCGGCTTCCGCGAAGACTTTCTTCAAGTCGGCGACGCCGCTGAACACTGCCGAGATAGCGACGTAACGGTAGCCGACCGCTCCGGCGAGGAGGCGGGCGATGGTTGTCTTGCCGGTGCCCGGCGGCCCCCACAGGATCAGGCTGGACAAGCGGCCTGCGGCGACCATGCGGCCGATCGGGCCGTCGGGGCCGGTCAGATGCTCCTGGCCAATGACTTCGTCGAGGCTGGCGGGACGCAGGCGTTCGGCAAGCGGCGCGTCGGTTGGAGCGCTCGGACTGGGATCGGTTGCAAACAGATCGGCCATTCGTCGGCTCGTAGAAAGATGCGCGTTCAAGCGCCATGCCTCTCTTGCAAAGATCCCCCCAAGATATATCTTGAGCTTCTAAGATAGGAGACAGGCAGATGCGTTTTCATTTTCATGGCCGTCGTCCGGGCGGCTGCGGTCCCGAAGCAGGTTTTCAGTCCGGTAGCCGGGATTGGATTTTCCCCTGGGGCAACATCCACTTCGAGGGAGGTGGCGGACCGATGGGTGGTCACGGCCGTCACGGCGGCGGCCGGGAAGGGCGGCGGCGACGGATGTTCAGTTCGGAGGAGCTGCAACTCGTCCTCCTGAAGCTGATCGCAGACGAGCCGCGTCACGGTTACGCGCTGATCAAGGCGGTGGAGGAAATGACTCATGGCGACTACGCGCCTAGCCCGGGCGTGGTCTACACCAGCCTGGAACTGCTCGAAGACATGGGCCTGATCGAACGTCACGCCAGCGAAGGCTCGAAGAAGCAGTTCGCTGCGACCCGCGAGGGGCGGGCGCATCTCGAGGAGCGGCAAGAGGAGGTCGCCGCGCTGTTTGAACGGCTTGAAGCGACCGGGGAAGTGCGTCGCCGCTCGGCACGACCAGAACTTGGCCGTGCGGTCGGCAATTTGATGACGGCGCTGCGCAACCGCGCTGCCAATGGCGATTGGAACGACGAGCTGTTGAACGAGGTGATCGACATCCTCGACGATGCGGCCCGCCGGATCGAACGCGCCCGCTAGAAACGAGAAAGGCCGTCTCCGCTCTGGCAGGGACGGCCTCTTTCGTAGGTTCGACGGTGGATTAGCGCTTCTGCGCAGGCACCGTGATCTTGATCGTTTCGCCATTGCGGCCGGGGAAACCGGTGAACATGGCCTGGATCAAATTGGGGACCAGCACCTGCGTGTTGTCGGTGGTGGAACGCGCCTGGGCGCGACCGTCGAACAGCTGCTGGTTGTCGACCCGGCGACGGATGTCTAGGTCGAGCTCCGACTTATACTCGGTATATTCGCGGACGCTGGCGCCGCCATACCAGAAGGGATCGTCCCACCCATAATAGAAGGGCGAACGGTAGGAGCCGTAATAGCCGAAGCGACTGTAGTAGGGGCGCCCGTAATAGACCCCGAAGCGGGGATCAAAGCGGCTACCGAAGCGGCCATACGGACTGTAGAAGCCACGATAGAACGGATCGTATCCGCGCGGCCCGATAGGATCGACCACGCGCCGTTCCGTCCCATTGTCGACAGTATAGCCGAGCTGGACGATCATGGTCGCCTGGTTAGGACTGGCCGCCTGAGTATAGCCCTGCGCCTGGAGCTGCTGAGCAACCAGCGCCGCATATTGGCTGAACTCAAGCCCGCCGCCCTGCGCCCGGCCCTGACCGGGCACGACATAGAAGCTCTGGCCCTGCGGAGCGGGCATCGCCTGGAAGCGGGTGACCTTGGCGGGCAAGCCGGTGGCGCAGCCGGACAGGCCGATGCTGGCCGCGCCGACCAGTGCGGCGGCGGCGAGTTTCTTGAGGAATGTCATAACGCGATAAACCCTCGACTCGGGGAAAGTCCCCGTAAACGAGACGCTTATAGCGCGAAGTGAGTTGAACCGTCGATGAAGAGTGCAGGTGCGGCGGTGAACCGAACCTGTCTTAGCGTCCGAGGCCGAGGGCCCGCTTGGCCGCCAGCAGGGTAGGAGCGGCAAGTTCGACCGCCCGTTCGGCACCTTGGTCAAGCAAGCGGTCGAGCTCCGCATGATCGCCCTGCAGCGCTTCGTAGCGGGCGCGGATTGGCGCAATGGCGGCCACCAGCGCATCGGCCAGCGCAGGCTTGAAGGCGCCAAAGCCTTGGCCTTCGAAGCGGGCAAGGATGGCGGCTTCGCTCTCGCCCGTGATGGCAGCCATGATGCCGACGAGGTTGCGCGCTTCGGGCCGCTCTTTGAGCAGCTCCGGGTCGCCCGGCAGCGGTTCGGGATCGGTGCGGGCCTTGCGGATCTTGGCCGCGATCTCGTCGTCGCTGTCGATGAGGTTGACCCGGCTCATGTCCGAGGGATCGGACTTGCTCATCTTGGCGCTGCCGTCGCGGAGCGACATGACGCGTGCCGCGACACCGCCGCCGATGAAGGGCTCGGGCACGACAAAGGTCTCGGTGCCGGTGTCGAGGTTGAATTTGTTCGCGATGTCGCGGGTCAGCTCGATATGCTGCTTCTGGTCTTCGCCGACGGGCACGTGGCTGGCCTGGTAGAGCAGGATGTCGGCGGCCTGGAGCACGGGATAATCGAACAGCGCGACAGAAGCGCCTTCCTTGTTCTTGCCCGACTTGTCCTTCCACTGCGTCATGCGGTGGAGCCAGCCCATGCGGGCGGTGCCGTTCAAGAGCCAGCAGAGCTCGGCATGGGCGGGGACGTCGGACTGAGCGAACAGCACCGCCTTGTTCGGATCGATGCCGCTGGCGATCAGCGCCGCCGCCATGCCGCGCACCTGCGCGCGGCGGGTATCGGCGGGGATGTGGTCGCTCAGTGAATGGAGGTCGGCGAGGAAGAACAGGCACGGGGCCTCCTCCTGCATCCGGACCCAGCGGAAAATCGCGCCGAGCAGGTTGCCGAGGTGCAGGTTGCCGGTCGGTTGAATGCCCGACAGGACTCGGGTGACGGGCGCCACCGACGCGCTTGTCGCGGCGGCCATCGAAGTATCGTCAGGCATTGGCAGCGGGTCTCTTGCGGCGGAGGAGGTCCTTGAACGCCTGCCGATCCACCCCGCCGATCGCCCAGCACAGCGGAAAGTAGATCGCCATGCCAATGCCGACCAACGCGCCTACCGCGATGATGCGGCGACCGGCGCCACCGGTGAACCAATCGGCGAACATCATCTCAAGGCCATAGAGAGCGGCAACCATCACCGCCCCGGCGAGGAGCTGCCGGAACACCCGGTTTGCCAGCCATCCTGGCATCCGGAAAAGCCCGCGGCGATGGAGAATGACGTAGAGAATGGCGCAGTTGAGCCAACTCGTAATGGCGATCACGGCGCTCAAGCCCGCGATGCGGAACAAGGGGTCGGTCGAGAGCGACTGGACCACGAAGTTCAGCAACACGTTGACCACCAGCACGACAGCGGCGGTCTTGACCGGGGTGGCGGTATCCTGGCGCGAATAGAAGCCGGGGGTGAGGACCTTCACCAGCACATAGGCGGGCAGGCCCAGCACGATGATCGACAGCACGGTAGCGGTGATGTCCGCGTCCCGCGCGGTGAACTCACCGCCCTGGAACAGCGCGCCGACGAGCGGGCCGGCGGCAACGCACAGTGCAAGTGCGGCGGGCAGCGTCAGGAACATGCCGAGGTCGAGCGCCTGGGCCTGGACGTGCGCGGCCTTATCGGGCTCCGAGGCGCCCACATGACGGCTGATCGCGGGCAGGATCGCGGTGCCGAGCGCGGCGCCGATGACGCCCAGCGGAAGCTGGTTAAGGCGGTCGGCGTAGTTGAACCAGCTCAGCGCCCCGGTGCCGATCCGGGCCAGGAAGAAGGTGTCGATGAACGCGCTGATCTGGTAAACGCCGGCGCCGAGCGTGGCGGGAACGACGACCACGAGGAACTGCTTCACGCCGGGCGTGACCTTGGGTCGGCGCAGACGCAGCGACACGCCGGCGCGCATCGCCGAGATGATCAGCAAGGCAAGCTGAACGACACCGCCTAGGGTGACGGCAACAGCCAGCCAGAAGGCCGTGTAAGCGCCGCCCTGCGGAAACAGGATCAGCGCCAGCATCATGCACAGGTTGAGTAATGCGGGCGCAAAGGCCGCCGCGGTGAAGCGGGCAAGGCTGTTGAGGATACCCGCCCAAAGCGACACGAGGCTGATGAGGATCAGGTACGGAAAGGTGATCCGGGTGAGGTAGGTCGCAAGCTCCAGCTTCTCGCCCGAATAGCCCGAAATGGCGGCAACGAAGGCCGGCATGATCAGCTGGAAGACGAGGGTGAAGATCACCAGCGTCGGCAGGAAGACCGCGAGGACTTCCTCGGAAAACTTCTTGGCCTCCGCCTCACCGTCCTCACCCTGCAGCCGTTGCGCGTAAAGCGGGACGAAACCGGCGCTGAACGCACCTTCGCCGAACAAGCGGCGGAAGGTGTTGGGAAGGCGGAACGCCACGAAGAACGCATCCGCCGCCGCCGACGCGCCCATGATCCGGCTCATCAGCATCTCGCGCGCAAAGCCGAGGATGCGACTGACCAGGGTCAGCCCGCCGATGGTGCCGGTGGCCTTGAGGAGATTCATGGCGCCCTTGTTCCCCCTCATCCTCCCCGTGACCGGGGAGGGGATGCTTACTGGACCGTGGTCTCGCCCTGCGGCTGGTCACCGCCCTGCGCCTGCGCCGCCTCGACCTGGCTGAGGTAGATGCCGGCGAAGTCGATCGGGTCAAGCATCAGCGGCGGGAAGCCGGCGTCCTGAGTCGCAGCAGCGACGACCTGGCGCGCAAACGGGAAGAGGAGGCGCGGGCCTTCGACCAGCAGGAAGGGCGCAAGCTGCTCTTCCGGCAGGTTGCGAAGCCCGAAGATGCCGGCGTAGCTGAGATCAAGCACGAACTGCACGCCCGACGCCGAGCGGGCTGAGGCGTCGATCTTCAGCACCACTTCGTGAACGTCGTCGGCGACCTTGTTCACGGCGATGTTGAACTGGACATCGAGCTGCGGCTGCTCGTTCCACTGGAAGACCTGCGGGGCCGAGGGATTCTCGACCGACAAATCCTTCACATATTGCGCCAGCGCGGCGACCTGCGGCGCATCGCTTGCGCCTTGGTCGGTGGAGCCGTTGGCGCCGGCGGAAACGGGATCGGAAGCGGCCATGTGTCTCGTGCCCTCAAACATGCTAAAGGAGTGGCGGGAAAACGGCTGCTTACCGCGCCTTGTTCGGGGCGGGCGACTAGCAGCCGGGTCGAAGCGGTGCAATGGCGCGAGCAAGGCTTTAGGCTATGGGTTTGCGAGGCGGGCACCAGCGCCTATGTTAAGCGTTGCTCATCAGAACTTCCCGACGGGAAAGAAGGCGAACACTCTTGGTTTCGATCATCATCCTCGCACTGGTCGCTTTGTTTGTCGGGCTGCGGCTGTACAGCGTCCTCGGCGAACGCACCGGTCACGAGCAGCAGCTGCCGCGCAACGCCAACGAAGCGCGGCCGCAGCTCGCCCGCCAGGCCGAGGTGGCGCAGGCTGCGCAGGGCAATGTCGCCAATCCCGCGGCCGAACCGCTCGACACCGCCTATCTCCCGACCGCCGGACCTGGCGTCCGTGCCTTGCTGTCGGCTGATCCGAGCTTCGACGTCGCCCGTTTCCTTGAGGGCGCCCAGGGCGCTTACCGGATGATCCTGGAAGCTTTCTGGGCCGGCCGCATCGATGAGGTCCGTGGCTTCCTCGATCCCGAGATCGCCGCTGCCTTCGACGAGGCGATCACTGAGCGTGAGGCCGCCGGTCAGCGGCTCGATAACCGCCTGATCGCGGTCGAGCAGGCGATCATCGCCGCCGCCAATGTCGCAGGCAAGGTCGCCACCGTGACTGTCCGCTTCGAGGCGGACATCGCTGCGGTGACCCGTGATGCCGAGGGTCACGTCCTTGCCGGCAGCCTGAGCGACGCGGTGCAGACCCGCGACCGTTGGACGTTCCGCCGCGACCTTGGCAGCAATGATCCCAACTGGATCCTGATCGAAACCGACGACGACTGAGGTGACTTTGTTCAAGTTCGGGCTGGGAGCGCTGCTCGCCCTGTCGTTGGCCGCCTGCGCCACCCGCCCCTTGCCGCCGGTCGAACCGGGCCAACCCGTCGCCACGCCACAGCCTGAGCCGGTCCCGGTGCCGACCCCGCCCAAGCCAGCGACGGCTGCCCTGTCCGGGATCACATCAGCCGCGCCGCGCCCAATCACGGGTGAGGCGGCGCTGCGTGCACTGACGGCCTTCCGTATTTCCTGTCCCTCGGTGGTCCGCCGTCCCGACACGTCGGGCCTGACCCAAGGACAGGATTGGCGGGCAGTCTGTGACGAGGCGCGGGCCGTTCCTGATACGGCCGCCGACGCTCAACGCTTCTTTGCCAACAGCTTTTCCTGGGTGAAAGTTGGCAACGAGCCGGCGTTTGCCACTGGCTATTGGGAGCCCGAGATCCTGGGCTCACGCGTGCCGGGACCTGGTTATGCGCTGCCAATCTACCGCACCCCGCCCGATCTCGTGCGCTGCACGCGTGCCGACGGGACCACCGGTCGCGGACGGCTCGATGAGACCGGCCAGTGCGTGCCCTACTGGACGCGCGGCGAGATCTATGACGGCGCGCTGGCCGGCAAGGGCTTGGAGCTCGCTTATGCCGCCGATCCGGTCGACATGTTCTTTCTCGAGATTCAGGGTTCAGGCCGGCTGAAGCTGCCGGACGGCAGCGTGATGCGGATCGGCTACGACAATCAGAACGGCCGCGAATATGTCGGGGTCGGGCGGCTGCTGCGCGATCGCGGTATCCTGCCGCCGGGCGGAGCCGACATGGACTCGATCAAGCGCTGGATGCGGGCGCAGCCCGATGGCGGCATGAGCCTGATGCGCGAGAACCTGTCCAAGATCTTCTTCAAGGAACTGACCGGTCCGGGGCCACTTGGGGCGCTCGGCCTGCCGGTGACGGCGCGCGGCACTGTTGCCACGGACCCGATGTTCGTGCCGCTCGGCGCGCCCATTTGGCTCGATGTCGTGATGAACGATGCCGACGGCCTGTGGGTGGCGCAGGATACCGGCGGCGCGATCAAGGGCGCCAACCGTTTCGACACCTTCTGGGGTGCGGGCGAGCAAGCGCGGCGAATCGCCGGCGGCATGTCCGCCAAGGGTGAGGCGCTGATCCTCCTGCCCAAGGTCAGTGTCGAGCGCCTGCTCGCCCAGAATGCGGTCGCTCAGCCCTGAGGAAGCGGCGTTGTGGGCGCGGGTCACCGCTTCCATCACGCCGCTGAGCAGGGACAAGGCACCTGTAGCTCCGGCTAGTCCGGTTGTGGCCCACGCAAGCCCTGCCCTTCCCGTGGCGCCGCCGCGGCTGGTGAAGGGGCGGGTGCCCCCACCGCGGGCAGTTACGGCAGCGCCGCTGCGCCGGGCTACCATCCACGGCAATCTCGATGGGCATTGGGAGCGGCGGCTGAAGACCGGCAACGTGCCCGTTGACCGGACGATTGACCTTCATGGGCACAATCTGGAGCGCGCCTACGAAGCGCTCGATGCGGCCCTGGAACGCGCGGTGGCGCTCGGCGATCGGGTCCTACTTCTCATCACCGGCCACCACCGGCCTGGCGAGCCGCCCATCCAGCGCGGCAAGATCCGCGCCGCGGTGCATGACTGGCTGGCGGTGTCGCGCCACGCCGAGCGGATTGCCGCCGTGCGCAGCGCGCATCGCCGTCACGGCGGCGGCGGGAGCCTGTATCTGATCTTGCGCCGCTGAGGCGGGGCCTCACGCTAAACCGCTTCTTAACTCCCCATCCCTAACGGTGCAGGCGTGATGAAGGTCGGCGCCGCACACAAGATCAGCAACATGCTCCTGTCGGGGCTGGCCGGCATCGCGTCCTTCGTCTTCTCGCTCTACGTTTTCATCACCATCACGCAGCTTCCCCAGCAGATCACCGCTGCCCTGGTTGCCGGCGCCTTCTGCCTGGTCGTTTGCTACATCGCCGCGGAACGTCCCAACAGCGAAGGCGCGCGGGCATTGGCGTCGTTGCGCGATCGCCTGCTCGCGGTGGAAGAGGGCGACCTTACCAGCCCAGCGCCGGAATCGGTGCGCCGGGTGATGCCCAAGGTCGCAGCGGCGGTCGACAGCCTGTTCGCCGAGGTGCGCAGCTCGATCGACAATGCCCAGGCGCTTGGGATGTACGATCCGGTCACCAGCCTGCCCAACCGGCTCAATTTCCGCTCGGAAGCGGAGCGGCTGCTGGCCAAGGCCGACGGCCGCACCACCGCCATGCTGTTCATCGACCTCGACCGGTTCAAGGCGGTGAACGACAATCTCGGCCATGCACGCGGCGACCAGCTGCTGGTGATGGTCGCGAACCGCCTGCGGGTGCTCATCAACAGCGAGGCCGTCGGCAACGCCCGTCGTCCGCTCCTTGCCCGCCTTGCCGGCGACGAATTCACGCTCTTCTTTCCCGACGTCGCGGGCGAACCGGAGGCCGAACGCATCGCGCGCCGTGTCGTACTCGCAATAGGAGAGCCGTTTGAATTGCACGGCCACAGCATTGACGTCGGTGCGTCAGTCGGCCTGGCGATGGGTCCGTGGCACGGGCGCACCGTCGAAGAGCTGATGCGCGCGTCCGACATTGCCATGTATCGCGCCAAGGCACGCGGCGGGCACCAGCACTGCCTGTTCAGCGACAGCCTCGCGCAAGAGCATCAACATCGTCTCGACACGGAGAAAGCGCTCGCCGACGCGGTCGGGCGCGACGAATTCCAGCTGGTACTCCAGCCGCAATTAAGCCTTGGCAGCGGCGCTGTGACGGGGGCCGAGGCGCTGTTGCGCTGGAAGCATCCCGTGCTGGGCTCCGTGTCGCCCACCCATTTCATCGCCATCGCCGAGCAGACGGGCATCATCAACGAGATCGGCGACTGGGTGATGTGCGAAGTTGCCGCCATGCTGGCGAGCTGGGACGAGCATGGCGGGGGTTCACGCCGGGTCGCCTTCAATGTCTCGCCGCGCCAGCTTGAGCGGCACGATTTCTTCCCGCGCTTGCGGCAGATCTTCGGGGAAGCCGGTGTGGGGCTGGACCGGATCGAGATCGAGATCACCGAAACGGCCGCGATGGAATGCTCGGAAGCCACGCTGCTCGACATTGCCGAGCTCCGACAACAAGGCGCAACCATCGCGCTTGATGATTTCGGCACCGGCTATTCCAACATCGCCCGGTTGCGCCAGTTACCGATCGACCGGGTCAAGCTCGACCAGTCATTGATTCACGACATCACCACCAGCGAGCAGGCACGCAATGTGGTGCAGGCGGTAATCCAGCTCGTCCGCGGCGTTGATTGCGAGCTGGTCGCCGAGGCGGTCGAGACCGTTGCTCAGGCCGATATCCTGCGCACCATGGGTTGCGAAACCATCCAGGGCTTTGTCTTTGCCGAGCCGATGATGGAGCGGGAATTCCTGGCCTGGACCAGCCACGCCGTCACCGAAGGGCGGAGCGCCGCCTAAAGGCCAAGACCGCCTGCGAAGACGCGGCGGTAGATCCGGGCCAGCGTCTCGATGTCACTAACAGCGGCGCTTTCGCCGACCTTGTGCATGGTTGCATTCGGAAGGCCAAAGTCGACTACCGGGCATAGCTTGATCAGGAACCGACCGTCCGATGTCCCACCGCCAGTGGAGAGCTCGGGCTCGATCCCGCATTCGCTGCGGATCGCATCGGTGACCAGATCATAGAGCTTGCCCGCTGGGGTCAGGAAGGCTTCGCCCGAGATCCGGGTGCGCACCTCGCAGGTCGGATCGACCGAGTGGGCGGTGTCGGTCAGCAGGCGGATCAGCTCGTCACCCGTATGCAGGTTGTTAAACCGAATGTTGCCTTGCGCGGTCGCTTCGCCCGGAATGAGGTTGCTGGCGGCTGTGGGCGTGCCCAGCGCAACAAACTCGAGATTGGAGGGCGGAAAGGCGTCGGTCCCGTCGTCGAGGTGCAGCGTCGATAGGGCGGCAACGACCTTGGCCAGTCGAGGCACCGGATTATCGGCCTTGTGCGGGTAAGCGACGTGGCCTTGCACGCCCTTGCCAGTGAGCCAGAAATTGAGCGATCCGCGTCGCCCAATCTTCACCGTATCGCCAAGCCGCGTCTCGCTCGTCGGCTCGCCGACCAAAATCATGTCGGGGCGGATCGAACGCTCGTTCAGCCAGTCGATGATCCGCGGGGTCCCGTAGGTGGCATAACCTTCTTCGTCGCCAGTGATGAGGAAGGAGAGGGTGCCGCTTTGCTGGTCGATCTCGGAGACGGCAGCGACTGCAGCGGCGATGGCGCTCTTCATGTCGTTGGCGCCGCGACCGACCAGCCGCCCGTCCTCGATCCGTGCTGCGAAAGCGTCACCGGTCCAGCCCTCGCCGGCGGGCACGACGTCGAGGTGGCCGGCGAAGCCGATGTGCGGCCCAGGTCTACGCTCGCGGATCGCCACCATGTTCTCGGTCGGGCCGTCGGGGGCCTCACCCAGCGTGAAGCGATGAACGGTGAAGCCAAGCCCTGCCAGCGCCTCGTCCAGCACGTCGAAGACCTCTCCGCGGGCAGGGGTGACTGACGACACGGAGATGAGCCTTGCGGCAAGATCGACGGGATCGATAGAAGACATGAGCCACGCGCTAGCATGGGGAAAGCGATGCCGAAACTGGACCTGGGGGCGATCGAGGAGGTCAACCGCACCGGCTATCCGCCGCCGCACGACGAGGCGGTGAAAGGACGCTGGTACCGCCGCCTTTCGCCTGCCTCCGGCCTTTCCGACTTCGGCGCGAGCCTCGTCCGGCTCGAACCCGGCGCCTGGTCGAGCCAAAGCCACTGGCACAATTGCGAGGACGAGCTAGTTGTCATGCTGGAGGGCGAAGCCGTGCTGGTCGAGGATTCAGGCGCCACGGTGCTTCGACCCGGCGACATTGCCGCCTTTCCGAAGGGGACGGGAGACGGCCACCACCTTCGCAACGACAGCGATGCCGAGTGCCGTTTCCTGGTGGTCGGCAGCGGTTCGCCGGTGAGTGGGGGCTATAGCGACATCGACATGCGCTTCACCGCCGACGGGCGCTATACCCGCAAGGACGGCACCCCGCTCAGCTGATCGCCCTCAGGCGTCGTCCATGTCGAGCTTGGCGGGGGCGAAGCCCAGCGGCGTCAGGCGGCAGCGGCCGGCGGCCTTGGCGACCTCGATCGAAACGCGGGGATCACGCACCTGGCTGGCGACGCGGAGCAGATCGTCCACCGTAAGGCGCGACGGGTTGGGGTCACGCTCGCGAAAGGCGCGGGCTGCGGCGGCGAGCTCTTGCAACTGTCCGAGCGAGAGGTGGCGCTGAAGCTCCGCGCCGACGCAATCCGCGCGGGCTTCGTCGAGGCCATAGCCGGTCAGGCTATCCGCGATCCGCTCCCTTGGAGTGGCACAGGCGGACGCGGTAAATACCGCGGCGATAAGGAAAAATTTACGCACTCTTCCGAAGCGAATGGGTCGTCAGGCGGTTCCCTGATCGCCCTCATATTGTTCGATGACCCACGGCTCGTCCTGCGCCGATTCGATCCATTCGGCGACGTGGGGATGGCGAAGGACATCGGACATATACTGCCTGGCGAAGGGCGGCACGGGAATCGAATAGGTGAGGAAGCGGGTCACCACCGGCGCATACATCATGTCCGCCGCGCTCCATTCGCCGAACAGGAACGGACCGTCGCCGCCATGCCGCGCGCGGGCCTGCGCCCACAGCACGAGGATGCGGTTGATGTCGGCGATGGTTTCCTGGCTGAGATCGGGCATCGGCACGTTGCGCCGTACATTCATCGGGCATTCGCGGCGCAGCGATGCGAAGCCCGAGTGCATTTCGGCGGCCATCGACCGGGCCATGGCGCGCGCGGCCAGATCGTCCGGCCAGTAGCGGCGGATTTCCGTCAGGTCGGCGCAATATTCGACGATCGCGAGGCTGTCCCAGACGACGAGATCGTCGTGCCACAACAGCGGCACCTTGCCCGACGAGGGGGCGAATTCATCGCCTTCGCGCCGTTCGTCCCACCCGCCGTCGTATAGCGGCACCACCAGTTCTTCAAAGTCGAGGTTCGACGCTTTCAGCGCCAGCCAGCCGCGCATCGACCAGGAGGAATAGGCCTTGTTGCCGATGATGAGCTTGAGCAAGTGGGTCTCCGACGTACTGGTGAATTAGCTCAACGCATCCTCGAGCACCGCGGCCCGCACTTCCGCCAGACCCATGCCTTTTTCGGACGAAGTGGCAATCAGCTGCGGAAACGCGGCGGGGCGTTTGCGGGCTTCCGCTTCGGTCGCGATCTTCACGGCGTCAAGCTCGGTTGCCTTGATCTTGTCAGCCTTGGTCAGGACGAGGCGATAACCGACGGCGGCGGCATCGAGCATGTCCATGATCTCGCGGTCGACCGGTTTCACCCCGTGGCGGCTGTCGATCAGCACCACCGCGCGCTTCAGGACCTGGCGGCCGCGGAGGTAATCGTTGACCAGGAAGCGCCAGCGCTTGACCATGTCGCGCGGCGCTTCGGCAAAGCCGTATCCCGGCATGTCGACCAGCCGCAGGGTGAGCGGCGAGCCGACGTCGAAGAAGTTCAGCTCCTGCGTCCGGCCCGGCGTGTTGGACGTGCGCGCCAGCTTGTTGCGCCCGGTGATGGCGTTCAGCAGCGAGCTCTTGCCGACGTTGGAGCGGCCGGCAAAGGCGATCTCCGGCACGTCGGCGCCCGGCAGGAATTCGAGCCCCGGCGCGGACTTGAGGAACTCGACCGGACCCGCGAACAGTTTGCGCGCGCGTTCGGTGAGATCGGGGGCAGGCTCGTCCATCAGGTCTTCACCGTTGCCACGCCGGCTTTGGCCGCGATCTTCTCGGCGTCATACTTGGAGTAGAGATACTTCTGCTGGACGATGCCGAGGATGTTGGACACCACCCAGTAGAGCTGCAGCCCGGCCGCGAACGGGGCCATGGCGAACATCATCACCCACGGCATGATCGAGAAGATCTGCTTCTGGACGTCATCCATCGGCGCCGGGTTGAGCTTGAACTGCAGGTACATGGTGATGCCCAGCAGGATCGGCAGCACGCCAAGATGCAACAGGCCCGGCGGGTCGAAGTTGAGCAGCCCGAACAGGTTGACCGGGGTCAGCGGGTCAGGCGCGGACAGGTCCTTGATCCACAGCGCCCACGGCTGGTGGCGCATCTCGACCGTCACCGTCAGCACCTTGTAGAGCGCGTAGAAAACCGGAATCTGGAGGAAGATCGGAAGACAGCCGGCCGCAGGATTGATCTTCTCCCGCTTGTAGAGCTCGAGCAGCTCGGTCTGCATCTTGGTCCGGTCGTCCTTGTGACGCTCCTGGATCTCCTTCATCTTCGGCTGCATCGCCCGCATCGCCGCCATCGAGCGGAACTGGCGGTCGAAGATCGGGTACATGATCAGGCGGACGATGAAGGTCAGCGCGATGATCGCCCAGCCGAAGTTGCCGATGGTGTGGAACAGCCAGATCAGCAGCGCGAAGATCGGCCGCATGAACCATTCGAACCAGCCCCAGTCGATCGAATCGGAGATCAAGGGCACGGCGCCCGACGCCTCATAGCTGTCGAGCCACTTCTTCTCCTTGGCGCCGGCGAACAGATGCGTGGTCGCCTGGATCGCCCGGCCGGGCGCGACGACCGTCGGCTCCAGCGCATAGTCGGCCTGATAGCTGGTGCCGGTGCCCTTGCGCAGGGTGGCCTGCAGCGGCGCCTCGCCGGCCGGCGCGAGCGCAGTCAGCCAATACTTATCGGTAAAGCCGAGCCAGCCGCTGTTGCCTGAGAAGCGCTTTGAGGACTCCTCGTCGAGGGTGCCGTAATTGACTTCATATTCGGCGCGGCCGTCGAACACGCCCATCGGACCGACATGGTGGGTCCAGCCGTCCGACTTGGCATCGGGTCCGGCATTGGCGCGGCTGAGCAGCCCGAAAGGCCGCACCGCGACGGGGCCATCGCCAAGGTTAGAGACCTTCTGGTTGACCGTGAACAGATAGCCATCGTCCACCGCCACGATCAGCTCGAAACGCTGACCGGTCGGGTTGGTCCAGCTCAAGGTCACCGGCTTGCCGGGAGTCAGCGTCGTCGCACTCGGGGTCCAGACGGTGTTGGCGTCGGGCACCGCAACGCCTTGGCCAGTCCAGCCGAAGCGCGCGAAATAGGAGCCTTGCGCGCCGGCCGGGCTCAGCAGGCGGGCGGGTTGGGCATTGTTGCCGACGCGGTCGGTGTGGGTCACCATGCGCAGGTCGTCGAAGGTCGCGCCCTTGAGGCTCAAGGAGCCCACCAGGCTCGGCGTCTGGATCGCGACGCGCGGGACGCCTCGCAGCGCCTGGGCGCGGGTCAAGGCTGGGGCCTGCGCAGCGGCGGCCGGGGCGGCGGGCGTACCAGCCGGACCCGCGGGCTGCGTCGGCGCGCCGCTCTTGGTCGCGGTGACCGCCGGCTTTGGCGCCGGGAAATACTTCTCGGAGAACAGGCCCCAGCCGAGCAGCACGGCGGCGCTCAGCACGATGGCGAGGATCATGTTGCGGGTATCGCTGCTCACGTCAGATCATGTCCTCGTCAGGGTACCGGGTCGGGGCCTTGGCCGCCCCACGGGTGACAGCGGCCGATTCTCTTCAGGGCCAGCCAGCTTCCGCGCAGCGCCCCATAGCGACTGAGCGCCGTGATTGCATAGGCGGAACAGCTGGGCTGGAAACGGCAGGATGGCGGCAGGATGGCGGAAGGGCCGATCTGCCAGCCGCGCGCGATCAGGATCAGGAGCTTGGCGATCACGTCCGGACGACCTTGGCCAGCGCCTTGGTCAGCTCGGCGCGCAGCAGCGCATAGTCGCGCTCGATGCCGCTCTGACGGCCGATCAGCACATGATCCGCGCCGCGCACACCGCTCTCCGGTAGCAGTTCCGCAGCAAGCGCCCGCAGGCGCCGCTTCATGCGGTTGCGCACAACCGCATTGCCGACTTTCTTGCTGACGGTGTAGCCGATGCGCATCTGGTCGCTGCCGTCGCCGCGGGGGCGGACCAGCAGAACAAAGCCGGGCATGGCAGCGCGCCGGCCGCTGTTCGCAGCCAGGAAATCAGCGCGCTTTCGTAAGGTGATTAAGCGCTGAGCTTCTTGCGGCCGCGCGCACGGCGGGCTGCCAGCACCTTGCGGCCGCCAACCGTCGCCGAGCGCGTGCGGAAGCCGTGACGCCGCTTGCGGACGAGATTGCTGGGCTGAAAAGTGCGCTTCATCGCTCATTGCCTTCAAGTTTGGAACAAAAAGGGCCGCCCAATCAGGGGCAGCCGCATTGCTTGACGCGCCCCTACGCAAGGTGGTCGCCCAAGTCAATGCCGCGGAGCCTCTTCGGCGCTGGCCGCTGCCTCGGCCGGGGCCGTCTCGGTCGGCGTCGGATCGATCGGCGCCAGCTCGAATCCGGCCTTGGGCAGCGGATCGTCGATGCGCGGGACTTCGGACGGAGGCGGCGACTCCTGCCGCTCGCGCTCCTTCCTTAGCGCCTCCCGCCGTTTGGCGCTGCCGCGGCGCAGGCCCCAGTCGAACCAGCTTCCCGCGCGTGGCTGCCAGCGCTTGAAACGCACATAGCGGCGCTTGGCCCACAAACTGGTGCGAAGGATCAGGGTCAGACCCGCCACTGCGAGCAAGGTCCCGCCTGGGCCTGGCAGCGGCGATGACAAGGGCGCGGCAACGAGCAGGAGGAAGAGGCCAAGGCCGAACAGCAGGCTCTGCGCCAAGCGAGCGTCGCGAAAGGCCTGAAGTCGTTCGCCAAGCGTCATCGGCAGTGATGTAGGTGACTAAGACGCCGCGGCAAGGGCGCGCTTGCCCGCCGGCAGCAATGCGCTTAGCCTCGGTTTCGCCGAGCTAGGGGGCCAATTGCGTTCGACACTGCTGGTAATGGGGGCACGCGCCTGATGGTCGCGATCGTGTCCACCGTTGCCTATCTCGGCCTCGAGGCCCGCGCCGTGGAGGTGCAGGTCCAGCTTTCGACAGGTATTCCCCGCTTTGTCATTGTCGGCTTGCCCGACAAGGCGGTGGCCGAAAGCCGCGAGCGGGTACGGGCCGCGCTGACCGCCATCGGCCTTGCGCTCCCGCCAAAGGTCATCACCGTCAACATGTCGCCGGCCGACCTCCCCAAGGAAGGCAGCCACTTCGACCTTCCGATCGCGCTCGGGCTGTTGGCGGCGGTCGGTGTCGTCGATGCCGAGACGCTGAGCCACTACGTGGTCGTAGGCGAATTGTCGCTCGATGGGCGCATCAACGCTTCGCCGGGCGTGCTGCTTGCCGCGCTTCATGCCTCGGGCGAGGAGAAGGGGCTGATCTGCCCGGCGACGCAGGGCGCGGAAGCAGCTTGGGCGGGGCAGGTGGAAGTGTTGGCAGCGGCCGATCTCCTGTCGCTGCTTGCTCACCTCAAGGGAACGACGTTGCTGCCAGCGCCGCCTCCCGGGAAAGCCGAAGCCGCGGCGGGCGGTCCCGATCTGCGCCAAGTGAAAGGCCAGGAAGTCGCCAAACGCGCGCTGGAGATCGCCGCTGCCGGCGGCCACAACCTGCTGATGAGCGGACCGCCTGGCTCCGGCAAATCGCTGCTCGCCTCCTGCCTTCCGGGCATCCTTCCCCCGCTGACCCCGGCTGAGGCCTTGGAGGTGTCGATGGTCGCATCAGTCGCGGGAGAGATGGAGGGCGGACAGATGAAGCGGCGGCGGCCCTTCCGCTCGCCGCATCACAGCGCCTCGATGCCGGCGCTGGTCGGCGGCGGGCTCAAGGTGCGTCCGGGTGAAATCAGCCTCGCGCACCTTGGCGTCCTGTTCCTCGACGAGCTTCCCGAGTTCCAGCGCGCCGTGCTCGACAGCCTTCGCCAGCCGCTCGAGACTGGCACGGTAAGCGTGGCGCGAGCGAACAATCATCTCACCTTTCCCGCCCGCGTTCAGTTGGTCGCCGCGATGAACCCGTGTCGCTGCGGCCATCTCGGCGATCCAGCGCTTGCCTGCGCCCGTGCACCGCGCTGCGCCGCCGACAATCAGGCGCGGGTGTCCGGTCCTTTGCTCGACCGCATCGACCTTCATGTCGAAGTGGCAGGCGTGTCGGCAGCCGACCTCTCGCTGCCGCCCCCCGCGGAAGGCAGCGAGGCCGTGGCTCAGCGGGTGGCGCAGGCCCGCACAGTGCAGTCGCGCCGCTACAATGGCCATGGTCCGCGGACCAATGCCGAAGCGGACGGCGAACTGCTGGACGAAGTCGCGACGCCCGACGAACCCGGACGGAGGCTCCTCGCCGACGCGGCCGCCGCCACCCGGCTCAGCGCCCGCGGCTATCACCGCGTGCTCCGGGTCGCTCGCACGATCGCCGATCTGGCAGGGAGCGACACAGTGGGCCGCCTCCATATCGCCGAAGCCCTGAGCTATCGCCGTGCCGCGCCGCGCAGTTGAGGCTGCCTGCTGGGACACTATGTCCAATTCCAGCCAAGCCAGCGCCACACTAGATCCCCTTCATGCCGACTGACCGCAGCAAGGCCGCCGCCGATTTCCGCCGGGTGATGAAGCTCATCATCCTGTCCGGCCTTGTGCTCACCGCCGGCGCCTTGTTGTATCTTGGCGCAACGGGCGAGTTGTACCTCCACATGGTGGTGGCGGTGATCGGGGGCGTGTTCATCTCGGTGCTGCTCGGCTGCGGTTTGTTCGCGGCGGCCTTCTTCAGCGACAAGAGCGGCCATGACGAGAGCGTCAGCACCGCGACCAGTCGCAAGGGCGACTAAGCCCCCGCTCACCGCAGCCTTGCCCGCCGCGCCGCCTTCTCCTACGAAGCGCCGCAGTGCCCCCGTGGCGGAATGGTAGACGCGACCGACTCAAAATCGGTTGTCGAGAGACGTGTCCGTTCGAGTCGGACCGGGGGCACCACTTCCGAATAATTTATTTGCCCGGCGCCTTATTGCTCCGCCGACGCAACAAGCATGGTCAACGCGCATTGAGCGGCGGACATGTTCGGCCTTGAACCCTACCACATCGGTCTGGCCGGCATCGGTCTTGCCATCCTGATTGCCTTCTGGCTTCCGCGCTTCATCTCGGGCCGGGAGCCTGCCGCGTCGGCGCTGCTGATCGTCGCCGGCTTTCTTGCCTTTTTGCCCTTTCCAACCGTGCGCGAGGCGCTCGACCCCGTCGCGCAGCCGCGTGGGTGGGAGATCATGGCCGAAATCTGTGTCATCGTCGGGCTGTTCGGAACCGGCCTCCGGATCGATCGCCTTGCCGACCGACGGCAATGGTCGCCGACGCTGCGCCTGTTGCTGGTCGCGATGCCGCTCTGCATCGCCGCCCTGGCGCTGTTCGGCTGGTTTGCGGCGGGCATGACCTTTGCGGGTGCATTGCTGCTGGGAGCTGTTCTGGCCCCGACCGATCCGGTCCTTGCCGCCGACGTCGCGGTGGGACCGCCGCTGGAAGGCGGGGAGCATCCTGTGCGCTACACGCTGACCACAGAGGCCGGCCTGAACGACGGCCTTGCTTTTCCCTTCGTCCACCTCGCCATCCTCATCGCCGGCGCCGGCATGATCAATTGGGACATGGCAGGCGAATGGGTGCTGCGGGACGTCGTTTACCGCGTCGTGGTGGGCGGCGTGTCAGGGGCGGTGGTCGGATGGTTACTCGGCAAATTGTTGTTCGACTGGCCACGCCACAATGCGCTTGCGAGGACCGAAAGCGGCGTTATCGCCTTTGCCGGCGTGCTGCTCGCCTATGGCGCGACCGAGCTGGTCGAAGGCTATGGCTTTATCGCAGCGTTCGTCGCTGGACTGACCCTTCGTCGCTCCGAGAGCTCGCACGACTTCCACAAACGGCTGCACGACTTCTCCGTCTCGCTGGAGCATGCGCTCACCGCCATCCTGCTGGTCGGGCTTGGCGCAATCCTGCCGCTCTTGTGGCCGCACTTCACCGCGGCAAACGCGCTGATCGCCGCCGTGCTGATCCTGCTGATCCGCCCGGCCGCCGCGTGGCTGTCGCTGGCCGGCACGGTGCTGCGCGGGCGTGAGCGGGCCGTGGTCGCCTTCTACGGTGTGCGCGGGATCGGCTCGATCTATTATCTCGCTTATGCCGGGCACCATGTGGAGCTCACCAACGAGTATGAACTCTGGGCCACCATCGCCGGCACCATTCTCTTCTCGACCCTGGTTCACGGACTCACCGCCGGCATCGCAGTGGAGCGCGTGACGGGCGAGCAGCAGACCGGCCCCACCGTGCCGCCGTCGAACCCGGTTGAGAGCCCGGAGGCTCCGCGCTAGGCTGCGCTGATGGCCGAGCGAACCTACACCACCTTTGAGGAATTCTGGCCCTACTATCTGCGCGAGCATTCGGGCCGGCAGACACGCGCGATCCACTATGCGGGAACGGCGCTGGTGATCGCCGCCGCAATCGCGCTGGCGCTCACCGGCAATTGGTGGTGGCTCCTCGCCATGCCGCTCGCCGGCTACGGCTTTGCCTGGTTCGCGCATTTCTTCGTCGAAAAGAACCGCCCGGCCACCTTCACCTACCCGTGGTGGAGCCTTCGGAGCGATTTCCGGATGTTCTTTCTGGCGGTGAGCGGCCGGCTCGAGCCCCACCTCCGGGCCGCTGGCGTCCTGCCCCGCGGCTGAGTAGGGTGGCGCCATGGACGCGCCCATCTCTCGCCCCGATCACGCCGAGGATGATGCGGCGGTCATTGCCGAGCATATCACGATCAAGCGCGACCGGCTTCTTGCCTCTCTCACGCTGATTGCCGGCCTCGGACTGCTTTTCGCCATCCCGTTCGCGCTTAGGGCGGGGGCCGAATTCTTTCTTCCCGTCACCGCCGCCCTCGTCATCGCCATTGCGCTGGTGCCGCTGCTCGAATGGTTCGAGCGCCGCGGGCTTCCATCGGCGCTGTCGGCCTTGTCGTGCGTGATCATCTTCCTGTGCGTCATGGCCTTCGCCCTGCTGTCGATCGTCATTCCGGCGATCGACTGGATCGCCTTGCTGCCCGAGCGGATCGGCCGGGTGCGTGAGGCGCTCGAACCGGTTCTCGCCTTGGTCAAGAATCTCGAGCGCTTCGTCGACCGCATTCTCAACCAGTTGCCGAGTGCCAGCACCGGCGGCGCGCGCACGGTGCAGGTGGAAACACCCAACAGCATGTTCGATCTGCTTACGAGCAGTGCGCCGCATGCGCTGATCCAGCTGTTCTTCGCGCTGCTGGTGATCTTCTTCTTCCTGTCCGGCTGGACCGCGATGCGCAAGCAGACCATCACCAGCCGCGGCAGCTTCGAAGGGGCGCTGACCACCGCCCGCGTGATCCAGCAGGTGGTCGCCGCCACCTCTACCTATCTTGGCACCATTACCCTCATCAACGTGACGCTGGGCACGCTGGTCGCCGGCATCCTGTGGTGGCTGGGCATGGATTCGCCCTTGATGTGGGGCGGCATCGTCGCAGTGTTGAATTACATCCCCTATCTCGGACCGATCGCGGCGGCGCTGCTGCTGGCGCTTGGCGGGCTGATCAGCTTCCCCGACCCGTGGACGGCGTTGCTCCCGCCCTTGATCTTCATCGGCCTCCACATGATCGAAGCCAATGCGATCACTCCGCTGGTGGTGGGCATGCGCGTCCGGATCAATCCGCTGCTGATCCTGCTGTCGCTCAGCTTCTGGGCGTGGGTATGGGGCACCACAGGAGCGCTGCTCGCCATTCCGCTGCTGATCATCATCAAGACTGTCATTGCTGCCGCCGGCACGCCCGACATTGCCGGTTTCCTGTTCGAGCAAGGCACGCTGACCCACGCCGGCGAGGAGGATGACGAGGAGAATGAGGCGCCGCCGCCGCCGGTCGTCGCAGGAGCGAGCTAGAACTTTCGGCACGCCAAGCGCCAACAATCTCCTTCAGGCCAAGAAAGGCGGTTGACGCTCCCGGCCTTGTCTCCTAGTTGGCCGCCCACACCAAACGCGGGTGTAGCTCAGTTGGTTAGAGCGCCGGCCTGTCACGCCGGAGGTCGCGGGTTCGAGCCCCGTCACTCGCGCCATTTCCTGTTATCGTTGGAGATGCGGATAAACCGCACGGTCGCCACATCGCGGCCGGTCCGAAGCTGCGCTTATTCTGCGCCGCCAGGGGCTGCGCTTGACGCTGCCGAAGCCGTTGTGGTGTCCGCTGGCTTTCGGCCAAGCGGCGCCTGCTCGGCCTCACCGGCCGGAGCACCCGTCAGACCCCAGTTGAGACTGCTCGAGCCGCCTGCCGCCGGCTTGGCGTCGCGCGTCGCTTCCTCGACCTTGCGGCGTGCCTCCAGACGCAAGGCGATACGCTTGCCGCCGCCGGCAGCGATCTCCGGCTCGACCAGCTTGGCAAGCTCGGGCGGCAAGTTCTGGCGCGCTTCGGCAATCGTGGTCACCACTGTCGCCTCGGGCGTCATCGCTGCATAGCGCGCTTCCGCGGCCAGTGCGGCACTGCGCAGGAAGGCGGGATCGCTCTCGCGCTTGGCCCAGGCCTGGGTGAAGGCCGCAGGCTGTCCCCAGCCACCGCGCCAGCGATAAAAGATATGGGCGCCGATCACGGCATTCTTGGTCAGCGTCGGCGCCCAGTACGGCGCGACATAATCGGCATGGTAGTGCGTCGCATTGCCGACTGAGGACGCGACATAGCCCTTCAGCGCTTCGTCGGCGACGCGGCGGGCGCGGTCCCAATAATCGCGCATCGGCGCGCGGGCGAGCGAGCCGTCGCAGGTGAAGCTGAACTGGCAACCGGTCGGCCGCTCAGCGCCCTGGTAGACGACGGCGCAGACGCTTGACGGATAGGCAGGGTGCCGCATCCGGTTCAGCACCACTTGCGCAACGCCGCGTTGCCCTTCCTCGGGCTCCCGCGCGGCTTCGTAGTAGACGGCCTGCGTCAGGCACTCGAGCGCCCGATTGTAGGTCTTGCTGTCGGCCTTCAGCACAAACGGCGCTGCGGCCGGGTTCGGACCGCCGGCGAGCGGGACGGCCGCGTTCAGCTTCTGCGCGTCGGTGGGCGCGATCTGGCGCACGGCAAATGGGGTCATGTCCTGTACGGCGGGAGCAGCCGCCGCGACGGGCGCTTGCGGACGAGCTGGAAGCGCCCGGCTGTCATTGGCGAACGCCGCCACCGACAAGCAGGCGGCAAGCGCCAGCAGCCCTGCGCCGGCGCTCTCACGCGGGCGGGCGCGAAGCAGGCTCAGGGCCTGGCTCACCGGGCCGGGCCGGTCGGAAGGAAAGGTCAGGGAGGTCATGGGAAGGTGTATGAGGTAGCTAAGTCAGCCCGAAATTTCAAGGTTGGGGCGGGTCTGCCCGCCAGCGTCCGGTCTCGCTCCAGCGCAGGATCGGGCGCAGGGGCAGGATCCAGATGATGCCGGCCACCATATAGAAAACGAACTGAACCAGCGCTGGCCAGGAGGTGACGATGTCCGACACCGAGGCGATCAGGACCGCCCAGACGATGATGATGCCGATGATCATGAACGCCCCGGCGGCGGGCCGCGGACGGGGTTCTTCTTCGTGGTTCACGTGCGTGCAAACTCCATGAGTCCGGCGGGGGAAGCGAAGGCGTCCAAGCGCTGATCCCATGGATCGGCCGGAATGGCGACCTCCAGCAGTTGAAAGTCCCAGCCGATCCCGATCAGCCGTGCCGTTTCCCGCAATCCTTCCAGCGCGCGGTCGTAATGGCCCTGACCCATGCCGATGCGGTTGCCTTCGCGATCACAACCGACCAGCGGAATGAGGACAAGGTCCGGCTGCAGCGGCGGTGCCGACAAGGGCGGCTGGAGCAACCCCCAAGGCCCGGCCTCGCTTGCCTCGCCAGCGCGGAACGTCATGCGCGAATCGCGCGCCGCAAACGCGGGAAGGGCAGTCGCCTTACCCATCGCCTCAGCCTCGGCGAGCGTGGCGAGCGGGCTGATCTCGTCCTTCATCGGCTGATAAGCGGCAATGACTTTTGCCCCGAACAGCAACGGCTGAAGCGCCGCGGCGAGGTCGGATTCCAGCGCCTTGCGCGTGTCCGGGGCGAGGCTTGCCGCATAATCCCGCCGCCGGGCGCGTAGCTCGGCGCGCAGCGCGGCCTTGTCGGCTAAAGGAGAGGGTGACGGGACCACCATGAGGTCGATGCCTTGTAATCCTCTGACGCCTGTAACGTCAGGTGGGGACCATATGTGCCGGGCCAGGGCCCAGCCAGGGACAGCCCCCATGGATCGGGAATAGCCTCAGGGATTTCATGAGGCGCGTGCCAGGCAGTACCCGTCCACTCCTATCTAGGCGCTTGCGACCTCTTTCTCAAGCTTCGCGGCAAGAAGCTCGAGCCGTTCGGCCAAGGCGTCGACCCGGCGCACTACCTGGGGGTCGGGCGGCATGGAGGGCGGCGGCGAGACCACCCCGCGCTTCTCGATCAGCTGGTCGGCCAGCAGAAGCGAGGCAAACAGCAGGGTGCGTCCTTCCGACAGCGCGCCCAGCCCGGCCAGCGCTTCGCGGCCCTTGGCGTCGACCATCTCGGCAGCGTGGCGAAGATTCTGCTCCTCGCCGTCGCGGCAAGCGACCTTGTACTGGCGCCCGGCTATCTCGATCGCGATCTCGGCCATGCCTTACGCCTCCACCTTGCCGATGATCTGGTCGAGTTCGGCGATCGCTGCCCGAACTTTCTGACGCAGCCGCTCTTCGCCCTCGCCGCGCTTTCCGACCTGCTCCGCGACGCGCTCGATCCGGGCAAGCGCCCGCTCGGCGCGCGTCAATGCCGCTTCCAATGCTTCCTGTGTCATGGGCCTGACCTATGCCTCCCGATGCCCCCTGCCAAGCGGCGTGGAGGTTGACGCTCAACGGCTCACCGCCCAAAGGGGCCGCACTACCGGCGCGGCCGACTCCGGTGCGGCGCCGTCATGAAAAGCGGAGTCATGATGCAGCCGACCCAGCGCCGTCTCGCCAATGCCATCCGGGCACTGGCCATGGACGCGGTCGAGGCCGCGAACAGCGGTCATCCGGGCATGCCGATGGGGATGGCAGATGCCGCCACCGCCCTTTTCACCAAGGTGATGAAGTACGATCCGGCTGATCCCAAGTGGCCCGACCGCGACCGCTTCGTACTGTCGGCCGGCCACGGCTCGATGCTGATCTACGCGCTTCTGCACCTGACCGGCTACGAGCGGCCGACGCTCGACGACATCAAGAACTTCCGACAGCTCCACAGCCCGTGCGCCGGGCACCCCGAAAACTTCGAGCTTGCCGGTGTCGAGACGACCACCGGCCCGCTTGGCCAGGGCCTCGCTACCGCGGTCGGCATGGCGATCGCCGAACGGCATCTGAATGCCCTTTATGGCGACGATCTGGTCGATCACCACACCTATGTCATCGCCGGCGACGGCTGCCTGATGGAAGGCATCAACCACGAGGCGGTGGGTCTTGCCGGGCACCTCAAGCTCGGGCGGCTGATCGTGCTGTGGGATGACAACAAGATCACTATCGACGGCTCGACCGAGCTCAGCCGCTCGGAAGACGTCATGGCCCGCCATGCGGCGAGCGGCTGGCACACGATCGAGTGCGACGGCCTCGACGCCGGCAAGGTAGCGCAGGCGCTGGAGAAGGCCAAGGCCGACCTCCGGCCCAGCCTCATCCGCTGCAAGACCATCATCGGCTATGGCGCGCCTAACAAGCAGGGCACGTCGGCGACGCACGGCGCGGCGTTGGGCAAGGATGAGGTCGAAGCCGCGCGCAAGGGTCTCGGGCTCGATCCCCAGGAATTCACCATTCCCGCCGACGTGCGCGAGGCTTGGCTCAAGGCTGGAAGCCGCGGCGCCGCCGAGCGCGAAGCATGGGAGCAGCGCCTTGCCGCCAGCGACAAGGCCGACGACTTCCGCCGCCGCATGGCCGGTGACCCCGACGAGCGCTGGCTCCAGCCTTATGTCCAGGCCCTGATCGAAAACCCGCCCACAGTCGCGACCCGCAAGGCAAGCGAAATGGCGCTGGAGGTCATCAACGTCGCGGTGCCCGCCACCATCGGCGGGTCGGCCGACCTCACCGGCTCAAACAACACCAAGACCAAGACCACCGGCCCGCTCACCGCAGAGGATTATTCCGGCCGCTACGTTTATTACGGCATCCGCGAGTTCGGCATGGCCGCGGCGATGAACGGCATGGCGCTGCACGGCGGCGTCATTCCCTACGGCGGCACCTTCCTCGTCTTTTCCGATTATTGCCGCGCCGCGATGCGCCTTTCCGCGCTGCAGAACGCTCGGGTCGTTTACGTGATGACCCACGATTCGATCGGGCTCGGCGAGGATGGGCCGACCCACCAGCCGGTGGAGCATATCCAGAGCTTGCGGCTGATCCCCAATCTCGAGGTCTGGCGCCCGGCCGATGCGGTGGAGACGGCCGAAGCCTGGGCCGATGCGCTCAAGCAGGACGGTCCCTCGGTGCTCTGCCTGTCGCGCCAGAACCTGCGTCCGGTGAGGACCGCGGCTGCAAACGAGAACCTGTCCGCTCGCGGCGGCTATATCGTTCGCGATCACGCCGCGCCGAAGGTCATTCTGATCGCCACCGGCTCGGAAGTCGAACTGGCGCTGGACGTCGCCGACAAGCTGGAGGGGGAGGATGTCGCCGTCCGCGTCGTCAGCCTGCCCAACTGGCGCCGCTTCGAAGCGCAGGACGAGATTTATCGCGAGCAGGTGCTGCCAAGCGCCGCGCCGGAGCAGATCCTGCGCGTCTCGATAGAAGCCGGCACCACCTTCGGCTGGGAGCGGCTGACGATGGTGCAGGGCCTGCGCTTCGGGCTCGACGGTTTCGGCGCCAGCGCGCCGGCCAGGGACCTCTACGAACACTTCGGCCTCACGGCCGACAAGATCGCGCCCAAGATCCTCGCCCGCCTGCACGAGCTTGGTGGCGCGACGCGATCAGCTTCGTCCGACACTGGCACACTCGCGGAAGCCGAAGCGCATCCGAGTTGATCGACCCGCTTTTCTCGGCCTTAGCAGGCCGGGACTGATAGCTTGAAGATTTGATCCGGGCCGACCTTTGCTCCGCCCGCCGTATTTGGGAGAACAGACGCATGACCAAAGTCGCCATCAACGGGTTCGGGCGCATCGGCCGCCTTGTTGCGCGGGCCATCCTGGAACGTCCGGATTGCGGACTGGAACTGGTCGCGATCAACGATCTCGCTGACGCGAAGGCCAATGCCTGGTTGTTCAGCCGCGACAGCGTGCATGGCAAGTTCCCGGGTGAAGTGACCGCCGAGGGCGATGCGATCATCGTCAACGGCAAGCGCATCGCGGTCACCGCCGAGCGTGACCCGGCGAACCTGCCGCACGCCCAGCATGGCGTCGAGATCGCGCTGGAATGCACCGGTTTCTTCACCGACAAGGCGGGCGGCGAAAAGCATCTCGCGGCGGGCGCCAAGCGCGTGCTCATCTCGGCCCCGGCGAAGGGCGCTGACCTGACGGTCGTCTACGGCGTCAACCACGACAAACTGACCGACGAACACAAGATCGTCTCCAACGCCAGCTGCACCACCAACTGCCTGGCCCCGATCGCCAAGGTGCTGAACGACGCGATCGGCATCGAACGCGGGCTGATGACCACCATCCACGCTTACACCAACGACCAGAAGATTCTCGACCAGATCCACACCGACATGCGCCGCGCGCGCGCCGCGGGCATGAGCATGATCCCGACCACCACCGGCGCTGCCCGGGCGGTCGGCGAAGTGCTTCCGGAATTGAAGGGCAAGCTCGACGGCTCGGCCGTGCGCGTGCCGACGCCGAACGTGTCGATGGTCGACCTCACCTTCACCCCCAAGCGCGACACCAGTCTCGATGAGGTCAATGGCGTGCTCAAGGCCGCATCGGAAAGCGGTCCGCTGAAGGGCATTCTGGACTACACGACCGATCCCCTGGTCTCGATCGACCTCAATCATTCGCCGGCGAGCTCGACCGTCGACAGCCTCGAGACGGCCGTGCTCGAGGGCAAGCTGGTCCGCGTGGTCAGCTGGTACGACAACGAATGGGGCTTCTCGAACCGCATGGTTGATACGGCCGGCGCGATGGCCAAGCTCGGCTGAACTCTTTTCCCCTGTCGCGCGCGGCAGGGGAAGAAGGATTGAGAATGCCCGATTTCCGTACCCTCGACGACCTGCCGAACGACCTTGCGGGCAAGCGCGTGCTGGTCCGCGTCGATCTCAACGTGCCGATGCAGGATGGCGCCGTGTCCGATGCGACGCGGCTCCAGGCGGCGCTGCCGACGGTGCTCGAATTGTCGGACCGCGGCGCGATCGTGCTGCTGCTCAGCCACTTCGGCCGGCCAAAGGGGCAGGTTCGCCCCGACATGTCGACCGCGCTGCTGGTGAAGCCGCTGACCGACCTCACCGGCCGTTCGGTCCGTTTCGTCGAGGATTGCCAGGGCGAGCATGCGACGCGGGCGATCTCGACCATGACCCCGGGCGCAATCGCGGTGCTGGAAAACACCCGTTTTCACGCGGGCGAAGAGAAGAACGACCCGGCGCTGAGTCAAGGCATCGCGGCGCTCGGCGACTATTATGTCAACGACGCTTTCTCTGCCGCGCACCGTGCGCACAGTTCGACCGAAGGTGTCGCGCACCTGCTGCCGAGCTTCGCCGGGCGGGCGATGGAAGCCGAACTGAAAGCACTTCAGGCGGCGCTAGGCTCACCCGAGCGGCCGGTCGCGGCGGTGGTCGGCGGAGCCAAGGTCTCGACCAAGCTGGCGGTGCTCCTCCACCTCGTCGGGAAGGTCGATCACCTGATCATCGGCGGGGGCATGGCCAATACCTTTCTCGCCGCACGCGGCGTGAATGTCGGCAAGTCGCTGTGCGAGCACGAGCTGACCGGCCAGGCCGACGCCATCCTCGATGCCGCGGACAAGGCGAATTGCACCGTCCATCTTCCCTACGACGTGGTGGTCGCCAAGGAATTCGCCGTCAATCCGCCGTCCCTTCGCACCGTCAACGTCCACGAAGTCGCCGAAGACGAGATGATCCTCGATGTCGGCCCGTCGGCGGTCGAGGCGCTCGGCGACGCGCTCAAGACCTGCCGGACCCTGGTGTGGAACGGCCCGCTTGGCGCGTTCGAAACGCCGCCTTTCGACACGGCTACCGTCGCCCTGGCGCGGATCGCGGCAGCATTGACCACCGACGGCAGCCTGGTCTCGGTCGCCGGCGGCGGCGACACGGTTGCCGCGCTCAACCATGCCGGCGTGGCGGGCGACTTCACCTTTGTTTCAACCGCCGGGGGGGCATTTCTGGAGTGGATGGAAGGACGCGACCTACCGGGCGTCTCCGCACTCTTGCAGCAAAAGGGATAATCGATGCAGTTCAACGACATGCGTGACAAGATTGCCGCCGGCCAGGGCTTCATCGCCGCGCTCGACCAATCGGGCGGCTCCACGCCCAAGGCGCTCAAGGGCTATGGCGTCGAGGAAGACGCTTACTCGAACGATGAGGAGATGTTCGGCCTCATCCACCAGATGCGCAGCCGCATCATCACCTCGCCCTGCTTTTCGGGTGAAAAGGTGATCGGCGCGATCCTGTTCGAAAAGACCATGGACGGTGAGGTCGAGGGCAAGCCGACCCCCGCCGCACTGATCGAGCGCGGGATCGTTCCTTTCATCAAGATCGACAAGGGCCTCGAAGACGAGCGCGACGGCGTCCAGCTGATGAAGCCGGTTCCTGGCCTCGACGAGCTGCTGACCCGCGCCAAGAGCCTCGGCGTGTTCGGGACCAAGGAGCGATCGGTCGTCAATCAGGCCAACGAGGCGGGAATTGCCGCCGTCGTGGCCCAGCAGTTCGAGATGGCCTTCCAGGTACTCCGCCACGGCCTCGTGCCGATCATCGAGCCGGAAGTGAACATCAAGAGCGCCGATCGCGCCGCGTCCGACGCCATCCTGCGGGACGAGATCCTCCGCCACCTCGACCGCCTGCCCGAAGGCGAGCAGGTTATGCTGAAGCTGTCGATCCCGGCCGAAGCCGGCCTGTTCGAGCCGCTGACCAAGCATCCGCGCGTGCTTCGCGTCGTGGCGCTGTCGGGCGGGTTCAGCCGTTCGGAAGCGTGCGAGCAGTTGGCCAAGAACCCTGGCATGATCGCAAGCTTCAGCCGCGCGCTGCTGAGCGACCTGCGCCATGGGCAGTCGGACGAGGAATTCGACAAGACGCTCGGCACTGCGATCGACGAGATCCACGCCGCTTCGGTGGCCTGAGATCAGTCAGTCGGCGCTGCGGTTCCGCAGCGTCAGGGCAAACGCAAGGGCGAGGGCGGCGATGAAGATCGCTCCCTCCACCGCGCCGGCCAACAACAACAAGGTCGGCGTGAGCGAGGCCAGCAAGGGGCCGAGCGGCGCCTCCGGGTGTGCGGCGGCGAGGCCGGCAAGGCTCCCCGCCATCATCTTGCCGCCGCCAAGCGTCACCAGCAGCCCGGCCAGTGCGCCCAGAAACGCGCCTCTGCCCGTAATGCCGACGAGGGTCGGCCGGCCACGCTCAGCCAGCCACAAGGCCGCGCCGGCCATGGCACCGACGAGCAGCCCTTCGCTGCCGCCGGTGATTGCCAGTGGACGGCTTCCGATCAGCAGCGAAAAGGCGTCGAGACCGATCAGTCGTCCTAGCGCGCCCACCACCATGCCGCCAAGCGCCCCGCCCAGCATCAGCGGCAACAGGCGTCCGCGCGCCACCATCCGCCCCAGCGCGCTTCCACCCGCGACGCCAAGCCCGCCGATCATGCCGACGAGGAGGCAGAGGCAGGTCATCACCAGGAGGATCGACACCGCTCCAGTGCCGGGCGGCGGCTCGGTGGCGGCAAGCAGGCCGTAGCCGATCCCGCCGAGCAGGCCGGCCGCCGCACCGCCGGCAAGGCCCCCACCGGCGAGAAGAAGAACGTCGAACCCCGGGACCCAGCGTGGCGCGGTTCTCGGCTCTCCGGCCGCAATCGAGGCCCGCTCCGTCGAAGCTGTCTGATTGCCGACCCGGACGTCGGCGAGGAAGCGATAGCCATGCCGCGGCACCGTTTCGATGAAGCGCGGACGTCCCGCTTGATCGCCAAGCGCCTTGCGAAGGCTTCGGATGCACTGGGTCAGCGCTTCGTCTGTGACCGGAACCCCGCGCCAGACCTCGGTCATGAAGCGGTCCTTGGTGATGAGTTCGCCAGGCTGGCGCGCGAGAAGCAGGAGGGCATCAAGGTACCGGCCGCTGACCTCCACCACCGCGCCGTTGCGGCTCAGCCGCCGCTCGGTCGGCTCCAACCTGAAGCCGCCAAACTCCAGCACCTCATTGCTCACGCCGCTCAGCAAACCCTCACCCCTTCCTCATGCCTTTGAGCAGAAGGGGGTGGCAGGAGACAAGCATCGCAAGCAATCTCTTGAGGAGTAAAGGCCATGAACAATCCCGACCGAAAGCGCCCCGCCTTGTGGCGCCTTGCCATGTGGGGGGTGCTGGCAACGCTGCTGTCGTTGCCAGCCATCTTTCGCTTTCCATGGACCGCCTCCGACTTTGTCATCATGGGAATCATGCTCGGCAGCGTCGGCCTTGGTATCGAATTCCTTGTGCGGCGATCGGGCAGCTATGCCTTTCGGCTTGGCGCCGTAGCGGCGGTGCTGACTTCCTTCATGACCGTGTGGGCCAATCTCGCGGTTGGGATGATCGGGTCGGAAGACAATCCCTACAACCTGTACTTCATGGCAATCCCGGTGGTGGTGTTCGTCACCGCCGCCCTGGTGCGTTTCGAGGCTCGCCGGACGGCTTGGATCATGGCGGGGGCGGCAGCCGTGCAACTCGCACTGGCGCTCGGCGGCATGGACGTCGATCTGCGCGGTGCGCGGTTCAGCTCCTTCTTCGCGTTCCTGTGGCTGGTCGCGGCGACCCTGTTCTGGAGCGCAGCCGTTGGAGAGCGCCGCAGGGTCCGCTAGGGCGAGCGGATGATCGACCAAGACAATGATTTGACCGTAGAAGGTTTCGCCGACCGTTTCGAGCCGCAGGGGAGGGGCGATGCGTCGCTCTACCTCATCAGCCCGCAAGAGGTCGGCGGCGACTTCCCCGATCGCCTGCAAGCGGCACTGGGCGGCGGAGAGGTGGCCGCATTTCAGCTCAGGGTAAAGGGGGTCGACCAGCACAGTCTTGCGCGCCTGGCCGAGCCGCTGCAGCGGATCTGCGCCGACGCCGGCACCGCCTTCATCGTCAATGACGACATGAGCCTTGCTAAACGGATCGGCGCAGACGGTGTCCACCTCGGCCAGAAGGACGGCGAACCGCGAGAGGCGCGGGCGCTGCTCGGGCCCGGCGCTCAGATCGGCGTCACCTGTCACGACAGCCGCCACCTGGCGATGGAAGCGGGTGAGGCCGGGGCCGACTATGTTGCGTTCGGCGCCTTCTTCCCGACCGCGACCAAAGAGGTCAGCCATGTGCCCGAGCTTGGTATCCTTGGCTGGTGGGCGACCTTGTTCGAATTGCCCTGCGTTGCCATTGGCGGGATCACGCCAGAGAACGGCGGGCAACTGGTCGAAGCTGGCGCCGACTTCCTCGCGGTGTGCGGATCGGTGTGGAACGCGCCCGATCCGGCCAAGGCGGTCGAGGCCTACCAACCGCTTCTCAAGCGCGGCTGAGCGGGCTCTCCTCAAAGCGCTCGAGCAGCTCCGCGACATTGTCGTAGAGGGCGATGGCGCCTTCCAGCCTGTTGTCCGGGAACAAGCCTGAGCGGACTGCGACGATCCTGATCCCGGCCGAGGTCGCCGCTTCGACGTCGTAAGGCGAGTCGCCGACCGCCAAGGCGTCTTCCGGCGCCACGCCTGCCTTTCGCGCCGCCGCTTCGTAGATGTCGGGACAGGGCTTGGAACAATCGACATCGTCGGCACTGGTCCAGCCATCGACGATCGCGCGCGCGTCGAGCACATCGAGGTGCCGTTCCAACTCCCTCTTGTTGGCCGACGAGGCCAGCATGACCGTCAGCCCCTCATTATGGCAGCGCTCCAGCAGCTCGCGCGCGTCGGGAAAGGGCTTCAGCCTGTGCATGTAGTCGCGGGCGAACACCTTGCCATGTGCTTTGCCGAGCGCCTCGGCTTCGTCCGCGGTCGCGTCTGGCAGGAGCGCGCGCACGAAATTGTCCGCGCCCTTCCCGATCTGCGCATGGATGGTGGCGAGCCGAAATTCGTGGCCGGCGGCGCGGAGCACCTCCGCCCAGGCGAGAACGTGGAAGTTGTTGCTGTCGACGAGCGTGCCGTCGATGTCGAACAGGATGGCCTTGGGCATGGCAGCCTCAACGAGGCACCGGTTCGACCGTTTCCTTGCGCGGACGGGAAAGAAGCCGCGCGTCGGTCGTTTCGGGTCACAACCGACAATGTTCTTGAGGTGCCCAAACGATGCGTAACGTCGTTCTCCTTCTTGCCGCGAGCGCGGGGCTAGCGGTCGCCGGCCATGCGCTGGCGCAGCAGCCGGCAACCAACCAGGCAAGCACCGCGCAGCAGCCTGCCGGCGTGCAGGCCTGGGTGCCGCCGGGCACGCCCGGCTCGCCGATCGACGGCACGGTCTTCCACGCGCAGGTGCTGCTCGACGCCGCTGGTTTTCCGAGCGGGGTGATCGACGGCAAGAAAGGCATGGTGTTTGAACAAGCGGTGCGTGGTTTCCAGCAGAGCCGCAATCTTCCGATCACGGGCGAGCTCGACGGGGCTACTCGCCAGGCGCTGCTGCAGCTCAACCGCCCGTCGACCCGCATGCTGCGACTGGGCGACAACGACCTCAAGGGGCCATTCGTGTTCCCGTTCCCCAAGGATGCGGCGGACCAGGCCAAACTCGACGGGCTGCACTACCGCAACTCGCTTGAGCAGCTCTCCGAGCGCTTCCACACCACGCCGCAGACGATCGTTGCGCTGAACGGCCCGGACAAGCCGATCGGACCGGGCGCGGTGCTGCGGCTGCCGAACGTGCTGCCCGGCTCGCGCGATTATGCAGGTGCGGTGGATGACAAGCAGGCCCGCCTGCTCAACTTCTTCAATGTCGACGCCAACCAGCCGCGCGGCGACTTCATCGTGGTCGACAAGTCCGAAGGGGTGATGCGCGTCTACGAGGGCGGGGTGCCGAAGGGCGAGTTCAGCACCAACAGCAATCCCGGACCAGCACCGAAGCTGGACGACAATCCCGGCAAGCTGGTCGCCCAGTTCCCGGTGACCATGGGATCGGCGCAGTATCCGCTTCCGATCGGGCGCTGGAAGGTCACGACCTACGCCTTTGAACCGCCGTTCAAGTATCAGCCGCGTCTTCTCAAGGGCAAGGACCCGAACGAGCCCGAGCAGATGCTCCCGCCGGGACCGAACGGGCCGGTCGGAATCGCCTGGCTCGACCTTACCAAGGAGCATTACGGCATTCACGGCACCGATTCGCCCGAGACCATCGGTCGCGCCGAAAGCTCGGGCTGCATCCGCCTTGCGAACTGGGACGTGATCCGCCTTAGCCGGATCATGAAACCCGGCTTCACCGCCATCTTCCAGGCCTAAGGAGAAACCCGCTTGAGCAGCCGCGCTTTCTCCGTCTTCGGCAATGCGGTGGTGTTCGCCTTGCTGGCATTTGGGGCGTGGCTGTGGTGGCGCAACGTCACTCGCACCGCGGATCCGCCCCCGGGCGCAGTCGCCATCCTTGCCGAGACCGCCGAGAAGGTCGGGGTCAACAGCACGGGCGGTGCGCCGCGGCGTGAGGTTGGACCTGCCCGTCCGCTGATCGTCTCGCGCTCCGGACTGGCGATTCCGGTCGCAGGCATTCGTACCGAGCAGCTGACCGATACCTACACCGCCAGCCGCGGCGGCGGGAGCCGGGTTCATAATGCGATCGACATCATGGCGCCGCGCGGCACGCCCGTCGTCGCTGCCACCGAAGGCACGGTCGAGAAGTTGTTCTATTCGCACGGTGGCGGCGGGATCACGGTCTATGTCCGCTCGCCCGACGAGCAATGGCTGCATTATTACGCGCATCTCGATTCCTACGCGCCGGGCCTGCGCGAAGGACAGCGGTTGCGGCGCGGTGATCCGATCGGCACCGTCGGGATCACCGGCAATGCCAATCCGTCCGGCCCGCATCTTCACTACGCCATCTACCGGATGAGCCCGGGGGAGCGTTGGTGGCAGGGCACGCCGATCAATCCCTATCCGCAGCTTGCCGGACGAGGCGAACGCGGGTAGGGGCCTGCCCCTCGGCCGGGCTCGTTCCTGACCAAGCTCTTTCAACCTGTAGAAGCGGAACAGCGGATCCATGAAGATCAGCGGCGTCGAAATTCGTCCCGGCAACATCATCGAATATGAAGGTGGCATCTGGCGTGCGGTGAAAATCCAGCACACCCAGCCTGGCAAGGGCGGCGCCTACATGCAGGTCGAACTCAAGAACCTGCGCGATGGTCGCAAGAACAATGTCCGCTTCCGCTCGGCCGAAAGCGTCGAGCGCGTCCGCCTCGACACCAAGGATTTCCAGTTCCTGTTCGCCGAGGGTGATGGCCTCGTCTTCATGGACAAGGAAACCTACGACCAGACCACGCTTCCGCGTGACCTCCTGGGGGACGCCGCGGCGTTCCTGCAGGACGGCATGGATGTCGTCATGGAGCTGTACGACGAGGAAGCGATCAGCGTTCAGCTGCCCGACACTGTCGAGGCAACGATCGTCGAGGCCGACGCGGTGGTGAAGGGGCAGACCGCCTCGTCCAGCTACAAGCCCGCGGTGCTCGACAACGGCGTGCGCGTGATGGTGCCGCCGCACATCGGCGCGGGCACCAAGATCGTGGTCGATGTGTACGAGCAGACCTACGTCCGCCGCGCGGACTGATCGAACAAGAACCGAGGTAGTTCAGTGGTTTCCCATTCCGGCCTGATCGCCGTCATGCAAAAGGCCGCCCGCAAGGCGGCTCCCAAGCTTCGCCGCGATTTCGGCGAGGTCGGCGAGCTCCAGGTGTCCAAGAAGGGCCCGGGCGATTTCGTCACCATGGCCGATAAGCGCTCCGAAGAGACTATCGTCGGGGAGCTCAAGGCCGCTCGGCCGGACTGGGGCTTCCTGCTCGAGGAAGGCGGCACGATCGAGGGCAATCCTTCCAAGCCGCGCTTCATCATCGATCCGCTGGATGGGACCACCAACTTCCTCCACGGCATTCCCCACTTCGCGATCTCGATCGCGGTGGAGGAGAAAAAGCCCAACGGGCAGCCGGACATTACCCACGCGCTGGTCTACCAGCCGCTGACCGATGAAACCTTCTGGGCCGAGAAGGGGCGCGGCAGTTGGCTGCACGACCGCCGCCTCCGCGTATCGGCCCGCCGCTACCTCGACGAGGCGCTGATCGGGACCGGGATTCCCCACCTTGGCCGGTCCGACGTGGCGCAATGGAACCGCATCTACACCGCCATCGCACCCGAAGTTGCCGGCATCCGCCGCTTCGGTGCTGCCAGCCTCGACTTTGCCTGGGTTGCGGCGGGCCGGATGGACGGCTTTTGGGAAGATGACCTCGACACTTGGGACAGTGCCGCGGGGATGTTGCTGGTCAAGGAAGCCGGCGGCTTCGTCTCCGACTATCGCGGTCAGGACCGGATGCTGGAACGGCGCGAGTATATCGCCGCCAATGGCGACCTCCACAGCCGCTTGCACAAGTTAATCGGTAACGCGCTTCGAGCCTAGAGCGCTAGGTAGCAGAGCGCTGCGGCGAGGTTCCGGCTTTCTTCTCCTGGTTCAGCGACTGCTGAAATTCGCCAAGTGCATCGACGAAGATGTCGAAGTTCTCCCGCCAGCTCGCCTCGTCCAGCTTGCCGTTGGTAAACAGCACGTCCATCTCAAGCGTTGGGTCGCCGTCATTGTCGAGATACGCCTTGGTAAAGCGCTTTTGCGCATTCCACTGATTGATCAGCTGTGCGCTTGGCTGTTTCTCATCCCCATAGTTCCAGCCGACATAGAATTGAACATCCTCGCACTTCGTCTTGCGGGTGCAATTGTAGAAGAAGATATTGAAGCTCACCCCGCCTTCCGAGGATCTGATAATGGGGCCGACGGAGGGCTCCTTCTCCTCTTTGTTGGGATCGATAGCTGCTCGATACCCTTCTGCCTGGAGCCAGTTCGCGACAGTTTGCGGTTCATAAGAAGATAGCGGCGCCTTGGTTGCGGCCACGGGAGCCGCGAGAAGCAGAAAGGCGGACATAAGGATCATGGGTACGCTTCACTCCGTCAGGTACGTCACCCTAGCGCAGGAAGGGTTGCGCACAAGCCATCGTGAGTAGCTGATCATTTTGCCATAGCTCTTTGGTTCCGCAAGGCTGTGCGTTAGCCCAAGACCGGCTGGGTGGCTGACCTGCTAGCGTGATGAAAACAAACGGCTTGGACAGCCAGCGACCGTACTTTTCTGCCTTGTTCATTGTCGCCGCCCGTCCATCTCCCCGCAATAGGGGAACAAAGCGGGCTTTATAGGCCCTTCTGACAGTTGTTTCAGGCCTTGCGCTGCTTTAGAGCGCGGCCAACCTCACGTACCGGAGTCACTCGTGGCCGCAGTCGCCGCACAATATCTGCCGATCCTGTTGTTCCTGGGCGTAGCGCTGGGCCTCAGCCTGGTGTTCGTGATCGCGCCGATCATCGCGTCCAAGTTCACCGGCGCCGACAAGCCGTATGCCGAGAAGCTCACCGAATATGAGTGCGGCTTCCCGGCGTTCGAGGATTCGCGTTCGCAGTTCGATGTCCGCTTCTACCTGGTCGCGATCCTGTTCATCGTGTTCGACCTTGAAGCGGCGTTCCTGTTCCCGTGGGCGGTCACCCTCGATTCCACCGGCTGGCTCGGCTGGGGCGCGATGATGGTGTTCCTCGCCGAACTGGCGCTTGGCCTTGCCTATGCCTGGAAGAAGGGAGCGCTCGAATGGGAGTGATGCTCGATCCCGCGGCGAACCCTTACCCGACTGAGGAAGAGCTTGCCCGCGCCTATGGGTTGGTCCCCGGTTCGCCGGAACATGCCCGCCTGACCGAAATGGGCAAGGACCTCGATGAGAAGGGCTTTCTCGTCACGTCGGCCGAAGACCTGTTCACCTGGGCTCGCACGGGCTCGCTGTGGTGGATGACCTTCGGGCTCGCCTGCTGCGCGGTGGAGATGATCCACGTCAACATGCCGCGCTATGACCTGGAGCGGTTCGGCGTCGCCCCGCGCGCCTCTCCGCGCCAGTCGGACGTGATGATCGTCGCCGGCACCTTGTGCAACAAGATGGCCCCGGCGCTGCGCCGCGTCTACGACCAGATGGCCGAGCCGCGCTACGTCATCTCGATGGGCAGCTGCGCCAACGGTGGCGGCTACTACCATTACAGCTATTCGGTGGTGCGCGGTTGCGACCGCATCGTGCCGGTCGACATCTATGTCCCCGGCTGCCCGCCGACTGCCGAGGCGCTGCTGTACGGGATCATGCAGTTGCAGCGGAAGATCCGCCGCGAAGGGACGTTCGAACGGTGACCCATTCGGCTCCCAGAACCGCGTCCGACGAAGGCGTGATCGCCGCCGCTGAGGCTGCGCTTGGTTCGCTGATTCTCGAGACCAAGGATCAAGCGGACGAGATCACGCTGACCGTGCAGCGCGACGGACTGGCTGACGTCTGCCGCCTACTGCGCGACACGCCGGGCCTTGAGTACCAGCAGCTTATGGAGATTGCCGGGGTCGATTATCCCGACAATCCCGAGCGGTTCGAGGTCAATTACCACCTCCTCTCGCTAACCCGGAATCGCCGCATCCGCGTCAAGGTGCGGACTGACGAGACGACTCCGGTGCCGACCGTCACAACCTTGTGGCCGGTAGCCGGCTGGCTCGAGCGCGAGGTTTTTGACCTCTATGGCGTGACGTTCGCCGGCAATGCGGACCTTCGTCGGATCCTAACCGATTACGGGTTCGAAGGGCATCCGCTGCGCAAGGATTTCCCGCTCACCGGCTATACCGAGATGCGTTATTCGGAAGCCGAGAAGCGGGTGGTCTACGAGCCGGTCAGCCTGGCGCAGGACTTCCGTGCGTTCGACTTCCTGACGCCGTGGAACGGGCCGGAATACCGCCTGCCGGGCGACGAGAAGGCGGAGCCGCAGGCTGCTGGCGCGCCGTCGCCCGCGCCTGCTTCGGTCAAGGCCGAGGAGCCCAAGATGGCGCCAGCCAGCGGTGCTGGTCATCGGGGCGGCGAGAAGCCCTACAACACCGACAATGAGGATCGCGGAACGGCCGGCAAGGCGGAAGCGTCCGCCGAAGCACGCAAGTCCAACACGGACAAGTCGGCGCAGCTTGGCGGCAAGGCTACCGACACCGACGAGCCGGTACCAGACAGCCCCAATGTGACCCGCGACAGCGGGGAGGCGCAATAATGGCGATTGACCAGGATATTCTGCCGACGTCGGAGCATCCGGCGACGGCGAGCGAGGTGCAGAAGCAGACCCGCACAGTCGAGCTCGGCGTGCAGTCTGAGCCTGGCGACCAGGCGATCAACAACTACACCATCAACTTCGGCCCGCAGCATCCGGCTGCGCACGGCGTTCTGCGCCTGATCCTTGAGCTCGACGGCGAGATCGTAGAGCGGGTCGATCCGCACGTCGGCCTGCTCCACCGCGGCACCGAAAAGCTGATCGAATACAAGACCTACGCGCAGGCGATCCCCTATTTCGATCGCCTCGATTACTGCTCTCCGATGTGCATGGAGCATAGCTTCGTGCTCGCGGCCGAGAAGCTGATGGGTCTCGAGATCCCGCTGCGTGCCCAATACATCCGGGTGATGATGGCGGAACTGACCCGCATCAAGAACCACATGCTGAACCTCGGCTCCCACGTC
Organism: Sphingomonas sp. LHG3443-2; assembly: GCF_049896405.1. Taxonomy (NCBI): domain Bacteria; kingdom Pseudomonadati; phylum Pseudomonadota; class Alphaproteobacteria; order Sphingomonadales; family Sphingomonadaceae; genus Sphingomonas; species Sphingomonas sp. LHG3443-2. Next base: position 2,454,212 of record NZ_JAFCUG010000001.1, on the reverse strand, counting down.
ATGGACGTGGGTGCGATGACGCCCAACCTGTGGTTGTTCGAGCTGCGCGAAGATCTGATGCAGATCTACGAAAGCGTGTCGGGCGCGCGGATGCACGCCAACTATTTCCGCGTCGGCGGCGTCCACCAGGACATCGCGCCCAAAACGCTGGACGAGATCGGCACATTCCTCGACAAGCGCTTGCAGCTGTTCGAAGACGCGATCAGCCTGGTCGCCGACAACCGGATCTTCAAGCAGCGCAACGTCGATATCGCGATCGTTTCCAAGGAAGATGCGATCGCGTGGGGCTTTTCCGGCCCGATGATCCGCGGCTCGGGCATTCCGTGGGATATCCGCAAGTCGCAGCCTTACGAAGTCTACGACCGGATGGACTTCGACGTGCCGGTCGGCACGCGCGGCGATTGCTACGATCGCTTCATGGTCCGCGTGGAAGAGGTGCGGCAGAGCTGGCGGATCGTCCGCCAGTGCCTGAACGAGATGCCGGCGGGTCCGATTGGCTCCGACGATCGCAAGGTGTTTCCGCCCAAGCGCGCCGAAATGAAGACCTCGATGGAAGCGCTGATCCATCACTTCAAGCTCTACACCGAAGGCTATCACGTGCCGGCGGGCGAAGTGTATGTCGCGACCGAAAGCCCCAAGGGCGAGTTTGGCGTCTATCTGGTCGCCGACGGCACCAACAAGCCCTACCGCTGCAAGATCCGGCCGACCGCGTTCAGCCACCTGCAGGCAATGGACTTCATGATGAAGGGTCACATGCTGGCCGATACGACCGCCGTGCTCGGCGCGATGGACATCGTGTTCGGGGAGTGTGACCGGTGACCCGCGAGCAACTCGGCACCCTTAATCTGGTCTTTGCCTTGATCATCCTTGCGGCTGCGCTCGGCCTGCTTGCGTTTGGCAGCAACAAGACGGTGGGCATTGCCTTGCTCCCCGTCGCCTTTGCCAATCTGACGATCGGCCTCGTCAACCGGAAGAAGAGCAATGGCTGAGCGTCATTTCGCCCCCGACGTTCCCGAGCTGCGCGAGCGGTGGGGCAGCTTCACCTGGGACAAGGCGCATGCGCCCGAGGCCGCGCGTGCGCTCGCCAAATATCCGGAAGGCCGCAAGGCGTCAGCCGTGATCCCGTTGCTCGACCTCGCTCAGCGGCAGGTCGGCGCGGAGACCGGCACGCAGGGCTGGCTGCCTGTTCCCGTGATCGAATTCGTCGCGGCGGAATGCGGGTTGCCGCCGATCCGCGCGATGGAGGTCGCCAGCTTCTACACCATGTTCAATCTGGTGCCCGTCGGTAAGTATCACGTGCAGGTGTGCGGCACGACGCCGTGCATGCTGCGCGGCTCCGACGACGTGCTCAAGGCCTGCTACGCCAAGGGCATGAAGAAGGGCGGAACAACGGCCGATGGCCTGTTCACCCTCACCGAGGTTGAGTGCCTAGGCGCCTGCGCCAACGCGCCGATGGTTCAGATCAACGACGACAACTTCGAGGATCTGACCGAGGCCAGCATGACCAAGGTGCTGGATGCACTGGCGTCCGGCGCGCCGGTCAAGGCGGGCTCGCAGATCGGCCGGCAGACGAGCTGCCCCGAGGGCGGTCCAACCAGCCTCAAGAAGATGACCGAGCGCAACTACGACTATCGCCCGATGTGGTCGGAAGCCGGGGAGGGCGCCTGAGTGGACGGCTCCGTCATCCTTGTCATCGTCGGCGTGATCGCCGCCTTTCTCGCGCTCAAGTTCATCAAGGGCGTGGTCAAGCTTGCCGTCCTCGCGGCGATCGTGATCGCAGTCATCTACTTCCTCAGCCAGGGCTCGCTTTAAGATGGGCTACACGGGACCGCTGTCCGACAAGGACCGCATCTTCACCAACGTCTACGGCTTCCAGTCGCCCGATCTGAAGGCGGCGCAGGCGCGCGGCGACTGGGATAATACCAAGGCGCTGATGGCCGTCGGCCAGGACGCCATCATCGACGCGGTCAAGGCCTCGGGCCTGCGCGGACGCGGCGGGGCGGGCTTCCCGACCGGCATGAAGTGGAGCTTCATGCCCAAGGAGCCCAAGCCCGGCAAACCCAACTTCCTGGTCATCAACGCCGACGAATCCGAGCCGGGGTCCTGCAAGGACCGCGAGATCATCCGCCACGATCCGCACAAGCTGATCGAAGGCGCGTTGATCGCCAGCTTCGCGATGCGCGCGCGGGCCTGCTACATCTACATCCGCGGCGAATATATCCGCGAAGCACAGGCGCTCGAAAAGGCCATCGCCGAGGCCTATGCCGCCGGCCTGGTCGGCAAGAATGCGGCGGGGTCGGGCTACGACTTCGACATCTTCTGCCACCGCGGCGCGGGCGCCTACATCTGCGGCGAAGAGACCGCGATGCTCGAGAGCCTCGAAGGCAAGCAGGGCCGTCCGCGCCTCAAGCCGCCGTTCCCGGCGGGTGCGGGCCTCTACGGCTGCCCGACCACCGTCAACAACGTCGAATCGATCGCCGTGGTCCCGACCATCCTGCGCCGCGGCGCCAGCTGGTTCGCCGGCTTCGGACGCGAGAAGAACGAGGGCACCAAGCTCTTCCAGATCAGCGGGCATGTGAACAAGCCGGCGGTGGTCGAGGAGAGCATGAGCATCTCCTTCCGCGAACTGATCGACCGCCACTGCGGCGGCATCCGCGGCGGGTGGGACAATCTCCTCGCGGTGATCCCGGGCGGAAGCTCGGTCCCGCTGGTTCCGGCGGCCGAGATCATGGACGCGCCGATGGACTTCGATGGCCTGAAGGCTGTCGGTTCGGGCCTTGGCACCGCGGCCGTGATCGTCATGGACAAGTCGACCGACATCGTCCGCGCGATCAGCCGCATCAGCTATTTCTACAAGCATGAAAGCTGCGGCCAGTGCACCCCGTGCCGCGAAGGCACCGGCTGGATGTGGCGGATCATGGAGCGGCTTCGCGAAGGCGACGGCACGCCGGACCTCATCGACAAGCTGCACGACGTCACCAAGCAGGTCGAAGGCCACACCATCTGCGCGCTGGGCGACGCGGCGGCCTGGCCGATCCAGGGCCTGATCAAACATTTCCGCCCCGAGCTCGAACGCCGCATGGCGGAGCGCAACGGCGGGGCGATGCTCGAGGCTGCCGAATAATGCCCAAGGTCACTGTCGACGGCGAAGAGATCGAGGTCCCCGCAGGGGCGACCGTGCTGCAGGCGTGCGAGCTTGCCGGAAAGGAGATTCCGCGCTTCTGCTACCACGAGCGGCTGAGCATCGCCGGCAATTGCCGCATGTGCCTGGTCGAAGTCGCGCCCGGGCCGCCCAAGCCGCAAGCGAGCTGCGCGCTTCCGGCGGCCGACAATCAGGTGATCCGTACCGACACGCCGATGGTCAAGAAGGCACGCGAAGGGGTGATGGAGTTCCTGCTCATCAACCACCCTCTCGATTGCCCGATCTGCGACCAGGGCGGCGAATGCGACTTGCAGGACCAGGCGATGGCCTATGGCCGTTCGTCGAGCCGCTTCACCGAGAACAAGCGCTCGGTCGATGACAAATATATGGGTCCGGTCATCAAGACCTCGATGACCCGCTGTATCCAGTGCACCCGCTGCGTGCGCTTTGCCGAGGAAGTGGCGGGAACACCCGAACTCGGCATGCTGTATCGCGGTGAGGATGCGCAGATCACCGCGTATCTTGAGCGCGCACTGACCAGCGAGATGAGCGGCAACCTCGCCGATCTCTGCCCGGTGGGCGCGCTGCTGCAGGCGCCGCAGAATTTCGAATATCGCCCGTGGGAGCTGCGCAAGATCCCGTCGATCGACGTCATGGATGCGGTCGGCAGCAACATCCGCCTCGACGTGCGCGGGCCGCAGGTGATGCGCATCCTGCCGCGCATCAACGAGGACGTGAACGAGGAGTGGATCAGCGACAAGACACGGCATCATGCCGACGCTTTGGTCCGCAACCGCCTCGATCGTCCGTGGGTCCGCGAAGGCGGTAAGCTGCGTGCGGCGAGCTGGGCCGAGGCGCTTGAGGTGTTTGCCGCCAAGCTCAAGAGCGCTGGCAGCAAGGTGGCGGCAATTGCCGGCGACCTGCTTGACGCCGAGACGATGTTTGCCGCGAAGAAGCTGCTCGAAGGGCAGGGTTCTACCCTACTTGAAGGGCGCCAAACCGGCCTCGATTATGATGTGACCTCGCTGTCGGCAGTGGCGTTCAACTCGACACTTGCGGGCATCGAAACCGCGGATGCCATCCTGCTGATCGGCACCAACCCGCGCTGGGAAGCCCCGCTGGTCAACACCCGCCTGCGCAAGGCCGTGCGCCGCGCGGGCGCGGCGGTGTTCAGCATCGGGCCTTCGGTGGACCTCACCTATCCGGTCACCGACATTGGCGATGATCTCTCGATCCTCGGCAAGCTGCCCAAGGCGGTCACGGACGCCTTCGCCAAGGCGGAGCGTCCAGCGGTCATCGTCGGTCCGGGCGCGCTGGGTGCGGGAGCACTCGGCGCCGCGCTGGCGCTGGTCGGGCCGCTCGGCCTGGTCAAGGACGGCTGGAACGGCTTCAACGTCATCCACACCGCCGCCAGCCGAATGGCCTCGCTGATGCTGGGCTTCGGCCAGAAGGGTGGCATCGCCGATCTGGAGGCTGCGTCGCCCGAACTTGTCCTACTGCTCGGTGCCGACGAAATTGCGCCGGAGCGCTTCGCCAGTGCCTTCAAGGTCTATATCGGCCATCACGGCGACAAGGGGGCCCGCCAAGCCGACCTCGTCCTGCCGGGTGCCGCCTACAGCGAGAAGCATGGCACCTTCGTCAATCTCGAAGGCCGCGTGCAGCGCGCCGAAAAGGCAAGCTTCGCTCCGGGCGAGGCGCGCGAGGACTGGACCATCCTGCGCGCCGTGTCTGATCTCATCGGCAAGCCGCTGCCATTCGACCGCTTCGACCAGCTGCGCGCGGCGATGGTTGCCGAAGTCCCGGTGCTGGGCGAACTTGGCCTCATCGACCTGCCGTGGTCGCCGCCGGTGCTCGCCGCCGATGCCAGCGGCCCGGTCGGCCTGCCGGTCAAGGACTTCTACCTCACCAATGCCATCAGCCGCGCCAGCCCTGTGATGCAGCGCTGCTCCGCCGAGCTGATCCATGGCCAGACCTTCGCCGAGGCCGCTGAATGACCGCTACGTTCCAGGGCTGGGGCATGACCTATGAATGGTCGTGGTTCCTGGCGACCATCGCCGGCATCCTGCTGATCGCGCTTCCGCTCATGCTAGCGGTGGCGATGATCATCTATGCCGAGCGCAAGATCTGGGCTGCCATGGCGCTGCGGCGCGGGCCAAACGTGGTCGGCCCGTTCGGCCTGCTGCAAAGCTTTGCCGACGGCCTCAAGGTCTTCCTCAAGGAAACCATCGTCCCGACCAGCGCCAACAAGGGTCTGTTCCTGCTGGCGCCGATCATCAGCTTCACCGTCGCGCTGATCGTCTGGGCGGTGGTGCCGTTCGATGTCGGCGTGGTGCTCAGCGACATCAACGTCGGCCTGCTCTACATTCTCGCGGCGTCGAGCCTTGGCGTCTACGGCGTGATCATCGCCGGCTGGGCGTCCAACTCGAAATATCCCTTCTTCTCGGCGCTCCGCGCGGCGGCGCAGATGGTCAGCTACGAAGTGTCGATCGGCTTCGTCCTGATCTGCGTCGTGCTTTACGCCGGCACCTTCAACATGACCGGCATCGTCATGGCGCAGCAGGGGCATATCTTCGGGCTGCTCAACGGCTTCGGGTTCAATCCCCTGCTGTTCCCGATGGCGGTGGTGTTCCTCATCTCGTCCATGGCCGAGACCTTCCGCACGCCGTTCGACCTGACCGAAGCGGAGAGCGAACTCGTCGCCGGCTTCCAGACCGAATATAGCTCGATGAGCTTCGCGCTCTTCTGGCTCGGCGAATATGGCAACGTCATCCTGATGTGCGCGCTCAACGCCATCCTGTTCTGGGGCGGTTTCCTGCCGCCGCTCAACATCGACCTCATTCCGTGGTTCGATATTCCGGGCATCATCTGGCTGTTCGTCAAGATGCTGTTCTTCTTCTTCGTCTTCGGCTGGGTCCGCGCGACCGTGCCGCGGTACCGTTATGACCAGCTGATGCGGCTGGGCTGGAAGATCTTCCTGCCGCTGAGCCTGTTCTTCGTGTTCCTGATAAGTTTCTGGGTGATGGCAACGCGCTATTCGCCGATCCTACTTGGCTGGTGGTAAACCGATGAATGCCGCGCAGATCTTGAAGTCGTTCACCTTGTGGGAGCTGGTGAAGGGTCACGCCCTGACCCTGAAGTATTTCTTCAAGCCCAAGGCGACGATCAACTATCCCTACGAAAAGACGCCGCAGAGCCCACGCTTCCGCGGTGAGCATGCGCTGCGCCGTTATCCGAACGGCGAAGAACGCTGCATCGCGTGCAAGCTGTGCGAAGCGGTATGCCCGGCGCTGGCGATCACCATCGAGGCCGAACCGCGCGAGGACGGCAGCCGCCGCACCACCCGCTACGACATCGACATGGTGAAGTGCATCTATTGCGGCCTGTGCGCCGAAGCCTGCCCGGTCGACGCCATCGTCGAGGGGCCGAACCTCGAATTCTCCACCGAAACGCGGGAAGAGCTGTTGTACGACAAGTCCAAGCTACTCGCGAACGGTGACCGTTGGGAAGCGGCAATCGCGGCGAACCTTGCCGCCGATGCGCCCTACCGTTAAGCGCCCGGCCATCCCATGATCGCAGCTCTCGCCTTCTATCTCTTCGCGACCGTCACCATCACGTCCGCCGTGCTGGTGATCTTCGCCCGCAACCCCGTGCATTCGGTGCTGTGGCTCATCCTGGCCTTTTTCAACGCGGCTGGCCTCATGCTGCTGGTCGGGGCCGAGTTCATCGCCATGCTGCTGGTGATCGTCTACGTTGGCGCGGTCGCGGTGCTGTTCCTGTTCGTGGTCATGATGCTCGACATCGACTTCACGCAGCTGCGGTCGGGCTTCAACCGCAACCTGCCGTTCGGCCTGCTGATCGCCATCGTGCTGCTGGCCGAAATCGTGATCGCGACCTCGGCCTACAATGCAGGCCCGGCGCTGGCTGGCGCGCCGCTGGCGCAGCCCGTCCAGAACATCGAAGCGCTGGGGACCGAGCTCTACAGCCGCTACCTGCTGCCGTTCGAGCTTGCCGGCTTCATTCTGCTGGTGGCGATGATCGGCGCGATCGTGCTGACCCACCGCAGCCGCGGCGACGCGCGCGGGCAGAACGCCAATCGCCAGATCGGCCGCCGCCCGCAGGATGCGGTGCGCAACATCAATCAGCCCGTCGGCGAGGGGATCGAGCTGTGATCGGCCTGGTGCATTATCTGACGGTGTCGGCGATCCTGTTCGTGATCGGCGTGCTCGGCATCTTCCTCAACCGCCGCAACGTCATCCTGATGCTGATGGCGATCGAATTGCTGCTGCTCAGCGTCAACATCAACCTCGTCGCCTTCAGCGCCTTCCTTGGCGACATGAAGGGGCAGATCTTCGCCATGTTCGTGCTGACCGTCGCTGCCGCCGAGGCCGCGATCGGGCTTGCGATCCTGGTGATCTTCTTCCGCCGCCGCGGAACCATCGCGGTCGACGCCGCCGACCAGATGCGCGGGTAACATGCAGTCCTCGATCATCCTCATCGTCTTCCTGCCGCTGCTGGCCGCGCTAGTCGCGGGCCTTGGCGGGCGGGTCATCGGCAAGGTGCCGGCCAAGGCCATCACCACCGGTGCGCTGTTCATCAGCTGCGCGCTCTCCTGGCCGATCTTCCTCGGCTTCATGTCGGGCGCCAACGAAGCGGCCGTCGTACCGGTGCTGGAGTGGATCCGCTCGGGCGATCTGCAAGTCGACTGGAGCCTCCGCGTCGACACGCTGACCGCGGTCATGCTGGTGGTGATCACCACCGTCTCCAGCCTCGTCCACCTCTATAGCTGGGGTTACATGGACGAGGATCCGAGCCAGCCTCGCTTCTTCGCCTACCTGTCGCTGTTTACCTTCGCCATGCTGATGCTGGTGACGGCCGACAGCCTGATCCAGATGTTCTTCGGCTGGGAAGGGGTCGGCCTCGCTTCCTACCTGCTGATCGGTTTCTGGTACCACAAGCCCTCGGCCAACGCGGCCGCGATGAAGGCGTTCGTCGTCAACCGCGTCGGCGACTTCGGCTTCAGCCTCGGCATCTTCGGCACCTTCCTGGTGTTCGGCACCGTGTCGATCCCGGCGATCCTCGCCGCGGCGCCCGGCATGGCCGGTTCGACCATCGGCTTCGCCGGCCTGCGGGTCGACACCATGACCCTGCTCTGCTTGCTGCTGTTCGTCGGCGCGATGGGCAAGTCGGCGCAGCTTGGCCTGCACACTTGGTTGCCGGACGCGATGGAAGGCCCGACCCCGGTCAGCGCGCTGATCCACGCCGCGACGATGGTCACTGCGGGCGTCTTCATGGTCTGCCGCCTGTCGCCGATGTTCGAAGTCAGCCCGACTGCGATGACGGTGGTCACCTATGTCGGTCTCGCCACCGCCTTGTTCGCGGCAACGGTTGGCCTGGTCCAGAACGACATCAAGCGCGTGATCGCTTATTCGACCTGTTCGCAGCTCGGCTACATGTTCTTCGCCGCGGGCGTCGGCGCCTACGGCTCGGCGATGTTCCACCTGTTCACCCACGCCTTCTTCAAGGCGCTGCTGTTTTTGGGGGCCGGCTCGGTCATCCACGCGATGCACCACGAGCAGGACATGCGTTATTATGGCGCGCTTCGGAAAGAGATCCCGCTGACCTTCTGGGCGATGGTGCTCGGCACGCTGGCGATCACCGGCGTTGGGATCATCGGGGTGTTCGGCTTCGCCGGCTTCTATTCCAAGGATTCGATCCTCGAGAGCGCGTTCGCCAGCGGCAGCGTGCACGGGACGATGGCCTTCTTTGTCGGCTCCTTCGCCGCGCTGCTCACCAGCTTCTACAGCTGGCGGCTGATCTTCCTGACCTTCTTCGGCCAGGCCCGCTGGGCGGGTTCGGAGCATATCCAGCACGCGGTTCACGGCGATCATCACGATCACCCGAACGAAGAGCATGGCGACAGCAGCCATGGGGCCGCGCAGCCGGTGGTCGGCACCGCCGGCTATCATCCGCACGAAAGCCCGTGGTCGATGCTGGTGCCGCTCGGCGTGCTGAGCCTCGGCGCAGTGTTCGCGGGCTTTGGCTTCCACCACTACTTCATCGAGGCCGAAGGCGGCGCCGAATTCTGGCGCGGAAGCCTGGTCTTCAACGAGCATCTGATGCACGCCTCGCACCAGGTGCCGCTGTGGGTGAAGCTGACGCCGGGCATTGTGATGCTGATCGGTCTGGCGCTGGCCTGGAACAACTACATCCGCCGTCCGGACACGCCGGCCAAGTGGGTCGCTGCGACCGGCCCGATCCATGCCTTCCTGATGAACAAGTGGTATTTCGACGAGATCTACAACTTCTTGTTCGTCCGTCCCTCGCTGGCGCTTGGCCGCTTCTTCTGGAAGCGCGGCGACGTGCAGACCATCGACCGCTTCGGCCCGCATGGCGCGGCCTATGCGGTCGGCGTCGGCAATCGCATGACGGCCGTTCTGCAGTCGGGCTACCTCAACTCCTATGCGCTGGTGATGCTGCTCGGCCTGGTCGGCGCGGCCACCTGGGTGATGACCCGCTGATATGAGCTTTCCCATTCTCTCCGTGATGATCGCGCTGCCGCTGCTGGCGGCGCTCGGCTGCCTGTTCCTGCAAGCGAACGGTGCGCGCTGGCTGGCGCTTGGCGCGACGCTGGCGCTGTTCGTGCTCGGCTGCGTCCTCTGGGCTGGCTACGACGTCGGCGGCGCGCAGTGGCAATTCCAGGAGCGGGTGAGCCTTGGCACGCCCTACCTGAACTGGGCGCTCGGCATCGACGGCATCGCGCTGATGCTGATCATGCTCAGCGTGTTCCTGATGCCGATCTGCATCGGTGCCAGCTGGCGTTCGATCGACAAGCGCGTGCCCGAATACATGGCGGCCTTCCTGCTGATGGAGGCGCTGATGCTCGGCGTGTTCATGGCGCAGGACCTGCTGCTGTTCTACATCTTCTTCGAAGCCGGCCTCATCCCGATGTATCTGATCATCGGCATCTGGGGCGGGGTCGAGCGGATCAAGGCGAGCTACAAGTTCTTCCTCTACACCCTGCTCGGCTCGGTGCTGATGCTGGTCGCCATGCTGGTGATGATCGGCCAGACCGGCACCGGCGACATCCCGACGCTGATGGCGACCGACTTCGCGCCGGGCCTCCAGACCTGGCTGTGGCTGGCCTTCTTCGCCAGCTTCGCGGTGAAGATGCCGATGTGGCCAGTCCACACCTGGCTTCCCGATGCCCACGTCCAGGCGCCGACCGCGGGCTCGGTGATCCTTGCCGGCGTGCTGCTGAAGATGGGCGGCTACGGCTTTATCCGCTTCAGCCTGCCGATGTTCCCCGAAGCCAGCGCGCAGTTCGTGCCCCTGGTGTTCGGCCTGTCGAGCGTCGCCATCGTCTACACCAGCCTGGTCGCGCTGGTGCAGGGCGACATGAAGAAGCTGATCGCTTATTCCTCGGTCGCTCACATGGCGTTCGTCACCTTCGGCCTGTTCGCGTTCAATCGGCAGGGGATCGAAGGCTCGCTGATCGTGATGCTCAGCCACGGCCTCGTCTCGGGCGCGCTCTTCCTCTGCGTTGGCGTGATCTACGACCGCATGCACACCCGCGAGATCGCGAAATACGGCGGCCTCGCCAACAACATGCCGGCTTATGCCTTGCTATTCCTGCTGTTCACCATGGCGGCGGTCGGCCTGCCCGGCACCAGCGGGTTCGTTGGCGAGTTCCTGGCGATGATGGGCACCTACGAGGTGTCGACCTGGGGCGCGATCTTCGCCACCACCGGCATCATCCTCGGCGCGGCTTACATGCTGTGGCTCTACTGGCGCATCAGCTACGGCACCGCGCGGACGGAAGAGGCTTCGGCGATGGTCGATCTCGACCGCCGCGAATGGGCGCTGCTCGCGCCGATTGCCGCCATCGTGCTGTGGATGGGCGTCTATCCCGAAAGCTTCATGGCGCCGATGCGCGACGACGTCGGCCGGCTGCTGACGCGGATCGAGCGGGTGAAGCCGGCCGGTGACAGCCGTCCGACCGCCGGCAACCCGGCGGCTGCCGCGGCGGCCAAGGCCAACGAACATGGCGCCGGGGAGGCGCACTGATGAACTTCGCTCCGATCCTTCCCGAAGTCATCCTCGGCCTCGGCGCCGTGGTGCTGATGATGGTCGCCGCCTTTGTGCGGCGGTCCTCGACCATCACCCATGTCGCCGCCATCGCTTTGCTGGTTGGCGCCTGCTTCGCTCTGATCGGCGCGCCGCAGACCGCCGGATCGGTGTTCGACGGCATGTGGGCGGCCGACGGCTTCGCCGCTTTCGGCAAGGTCATCATCTACCTCTCGGCCGCGATCGCCATCGTCATGGCCCACGGCTGGTTTGACCAGAACCAGGAGCATGGCGCAGAATATGCGGTGCTGATCCTCTTGTCGGCGCTCGGCGCGTCGGTGATGGTCAGCGCGACCGACCTCATGATGCTCTACGTCGGCCTCGAGTTGCAGAGCCTCTCGGCCTACGTCCTCGCCTCCTACCGCCGTCATGACGAGCGCTCGGCCGAGGCCGGCCTTAAGTATTTCGTACTCGGCGGCCTTGCCAGCGGCATCCTGCTCTACGGCATCAGCCTGCTCTACGGCTTTGCTGGCACGACCTATTTCGACGGCATTGCCGCGGCGTTTGCCGGCCCCGAAGGCACCAGCCTCGGCCTGCTGTTCGGCCTGGTCTTCACGCTGGCCGGCATCGCCTTCAAGATCGCCGCCGTGCCGTTCCACATGTGGACACCCGACGTCTACGAAGGCGCGCCGACGCCGGTCACCGCCTTCTTCGCCGCCGGGCAAAAGGCCGCGGCGATCCTGCTCGCGACCCGGGTCTGCCTGGATGCGATGGGCCCGGTCACCGACCAGTGGCGCCAGATCGTCATCTTCGCCGCGCTCGCCTCGATCATCCTCGGCGCGGTCGCGGCCTACGGCCAGACCAACATCAAGCGCCTGCTCGCCTATTCGTCGATCAACAACGTCGGCTTTGCGCTGGTCGGCCTTGCCGCTGGCGGACGCGAAGGCGCGACGGCGGTGCTCGTCTATTCGGCGGTCTACGTCGTGATGACGCTCGGCGCCTTCCTGTGCATCATGAGGATGCGCGATGCCGAGGGCCGCCCGCTCGAAAGCCTCGCCAGCCTGTCGGGCTTGTCGCAGACCCGGCCGCTGCTGGCGTTGGCGATCGCCATGTTCATGTTCAGTCTCGCCGGCATCCCGCCGCTCTTCGGCTTCTGGCCCAAGCTGATGGTCTTCCAGGCCGCGGTCGATGCCGGACTGCAGCTACTGGCGCTAGCTGCCGCCGCGCTGACCGTGATCGGGGCATATTATTATCTGCGGGTCATCAAGATCATGTATTTCGATGCGCCTGCCGAGCCGCTGGCGCCGGCACGCGGGCGGACCGAAACGGTGCTGATCGCTGCCTGCGCCTTGATCATCAGCCCGCTTGGCTATCTGCTGATCAATCCGCTGACCACCGCCGCAGCCAACGCGGCCAGCGTCTTCTGATGCGCCGCGAGGCGCAGAGGTGACCCGCATCCGCTTTGTCGAGCGCACCGGCTCGACCAACAGCGATCTCCTGGCCGAGCCGCACGCGCCCGAAGGCGAATGGCTGATCGCCGCCCGGCAGGACGGGGGCAGGGGGCGCCAGAACCGCGCTTGGGTAAGCCCGGCAGGCAATTTTCACGGCTCGACCCTTGTCCGCTTGCGCCCCGGCGACCCGCAGGCCGGCTCCCTCGCGCTGGCTGCCGGCCTCGCCCTGATCCGCGCGGTAGAAGCCGCAGCGCCCGCCACCGGGCTGATGCTGAAATGGCCCAACGACCTGCTGCTGGGTTCGGCCAAGCTCGCGGGTATCCTGCTCGAAAGGCAGGAGGACCGCGTGGTCGCCGGCTTCGGGATCAATCTCGCGCACGCGCCCGAAATCCCGGGCCGTGAAACCGTAGCCCTCTCGTCGGTCGCCCTCGTCAGCCCCGAAGCCTTGGCCCCGCTGCTCGCCGCTTCCTTTGCCCGCGAACTGCAGCGGTGGCGCGACGATCCGCTTGGCCTCGCCGCGCTGTGGCTGGAAAGCGCGCATCCGGTCGGAACCCCGCTCTCGGTCCATGTCGCAGCCGACGAGAAGATCGAAGGCAGTTTCGCTGGGCTGGCCCCCGATGGAGCGCTTCGCCTTTCGTTGGCAAACGGCGAAGAGCGACGCATCCATGCTGCCGATGTCATGCTGGGGAGCGCCTGAGGCCATGCTGCTCGCGGTCGATGCGGGAAACACCAACGTCGTCTTCGCGCTGCTGGCGGACGACGGAAGCATCGCCGCGCGCTGGCGGATCGCCACCGACCCGCGCCGGACGGCCGATGAATATGCCGTCTGGCTGCACCAGTTGCTCAGCCTCGAAGGCTATGCCCGCGGCGACGTGACCGGCGTCATCATCGGCACGGTGGTTCCGCGCGCGCTGCACAACCTCCAGGTGCTGTCGCGCAAATACTTCGGGCAGGAGGCGTTGGTTGCGGGGCAGGGCGACGCGACCTGGGGAATCAGCCTCGACGTCGATGAACCGCACAATGTTGGCGCCGACCGCGTGCTGAACGCCATCGCGGGTCATGCCGCTTATCCTGGCGATCTCGTGGTCATCGACTTTGGCACCGCCACCACCTTCGACGTCGTCGATTACGACGGCGCCTACAAGGGCGGGATCATCGCCCCGGGGATCAATCTCAGCCTAGACGCTCTAGTCGCCGCTGCCGCAAAGCTTCCGCGCATTGCCATCGAGGCGCCGGACGACACGACCGTTATCGGCCGCACTACGGCCAGCCAGATGTTGTCGGGCATCTATTGGGGCTATGTCGCCATGATCGGAGGGCTGCTCGCCCGTGTCCGCGCCGAAATCGGCCGCCCGGTGACCTGCATTGCGACCGGCGGCCTTGCGACCTTGTTCCAGCAACACAATCTATTTGATGCGGTTGAGCCCGATCTGACCATTCGTGGATTGGCGCTTCTGCATGCGCGGAGCCTCCGGCCCGCCTGACCCGAGATCATGAGGAGCCCGGCGGCAAGGTAGTCCAGCCGCCGCTCCTGACCTTCGCAATGGACTGCGACAAGGCGCTCTCAACGGGCCAAAGACAGGAAATATTGTGACACCAGGCAACGAACTTCTCTTCCTCGCCCTCGGCGGGTCGGGCGAGATTGGCATGAACGTCAATCTCTACGGTACCAACGGCAAGTGGCTGATGGTCGACTGTGGCATGACCTTCGGCGACACCGATTATCCCGGCATCGACCTGATCCTTCCCGACCTCGAGTTCATCGAGAAGCGGCGCAAGGACCTTGTCGGGCTGGTCCTGACCCATGGCCACGAGGATCATATCGGTGCCATCCCCTATCTCGCCGCCGACCTCGGGGTGCCGCTATACGCGACGCCCTTTACCGCCGGCCTGATTGCGCACAAGCTGGAGGAGGAAGGGCTGAGCGGGCAGGTCAAGGTCCGGCTGATCCATCCCGGTGACGTGCTCGACCTCGGGCCGTTCAGGGTCACTCCGGTGCCGCTCGCGCATTCGATCCCCGAAGCCAACGGGCTACTGATCGAGACGCCGCACGGCCGTGTCTTCCATACCGGTGACTGGAAGCTAGATCCCACCCCGGTGCTCGGCAATCCGACCAGCCCCGAAAAGCTGCGCGCCATCGGCGACCTTGGCGTGGATGTCATGGTCTGCGATTCGACCAATGCCTTCACCGACAAGGCGTCGGGCTCCGAAGCCGAGGTTTTCGATGGGCTGCTCAAGGCCGTCGAAGAGTCGCCCGGCCGCGTGCTGGTCACCACCTTCGCCTCCAACGCCGCGCGGCTGCACACGATCGGCAAGGTTGCCGAAGCGACCGGCCGCCAAGTCGCGGTCGCGGGCCGTTCGATCGAGCGTTACCTTCAGGTGGCGCGCGCGACCGGCTACCTCACCGACTTCCCCGACACTGTCCGCTACGACGAAGCGATGCGCCTTCCGCGGCGCGAGTTGCTGATCGTCGCCACCGGCGGGCAGGGCGAACCGCGCGCCGCCCTTGGGCGCATCGCTGCGGGCAGCCATGAGATCAAGCTCGGCGAGATGGACACGGTGATCTTCTCCTCGCGCCAGATCCCCGGCAACGAGCGCGCAGTCGGGCGGGTTATGAATCAGCTCGCCGTGCTCGGCGTACGCACCATCACCGAGCGGCAGGCCCACGTCCACGTCTCGGGTCACCCCGGCCGTCCGGAACTGCAGCAGATGTACGACTGGATCCGGCCCAAGCTGCTCGTCCCCGTTCATGGCGAGCGCCGCCACCTGCTCGAACAGGCGCGTCTCGGGATCGAAAGCGGTGTTCCTGGCAGCCTCATCCAGGAAAATGGCGACCTCATCCGTTTGGCGCCTGGCGAGCCGAAGAAGATTGGCGAAGAGCGGGTCGGACGGCTGGTGCTCGACGGCGACGTCATCCTGCCGGCGGACGGCGCTACCATCAATGAGCGGCGTCGGATTTCCTTTCAGGGCGTGATCGCGGTCAGCATCGTCCTTCGAAGCAACGGCTCACTCGCTGCCGATCCGGTGGTGCGTGCAGTAGGTGTGCCGGTCGAGGAGGACCGCGACGATTTCATCCGCGACGCGCAGGCGACCGCCGCCAAGGCCGTGACGCCGATCCGCGACGAGGACAAATTGCGCGAGACCATCCGCCTCGCCGTTCGCCGCTGCGCCACCCTGTGGACCGGCAAGAAGCCCAACGTGGAAGTGCTGGTAACCCGCCTGTGAACCCCGGAAGCGCTCTTGCCGTCTTCTTCCTGATCTTCGTCTTCACGGCGTTTCTGATGCTGCCGTTCGGGATGCGGACCGATGAAGAGGTAGGGGCGCCCCGGATCGCGGGGCAGGCGGACAGTGCCCCGCATCGCTTCGACCTGAAGCGGCACCTGCTGCGCGCGGGCCTGATCTCGCTCCTGTTGTTCGCCCTTTTCTACGCCAACTGGACGCAGGGGTGGATCACGGCCGAGACGCTGGACTTCTACAATTAGGTCCTAGCGCCGCCGCTCCAGCACCTGCGCGAGTGCGGTATAAAGCCGGCCCATGTCGCTCGACAGCAGGGTGACGGACATCATGCCGCCTTCCTGTTCGGCCGAGGCGCGGCGAAGCATTGCCTCGAAATCCTGGACGTAGCGGGTCACTGAGGCGGCGAAGTCCCGATCGTTGGCGACCTGCTGCTCGACAAGCCGAAGTTCGCCCGGATTGAGCAGCCGCACGGCCTTGCGTGTGAAGACGCCGCGATCGCCTTTGAGGTAGGCGGCCCAAGCCCTGTCGTCGACTTCGTCGCTGAGGATGCGCCCCACGTCGATCGAGGCGTTGTGCAGCGAATCGATCAGCGTTGCGGCGCGGCGGGCGAAAGCCTCGCTGTCCGCCAGCCGATCGTCCTCGCGGGTTTTGATGAGGTGCTGTTCGAGCGCCGTCGCGGTGCGGCCGATGTTGAGCATCTGCTGCGACAGCCCGCTCGACGCCGTTCGAGCTGCCTCCAGTGCACGGGCAGCGACCCGTTCGACTTCGCCCAGCTGCCCTGCGACGCTTTCCTCCACCGCCCGGGCGAGCGCCGTGCGCGCCTCGGTCGATAGTTGTTGCGTCGTCTCCGGCACGACTGCGGCAAGAGCCTCCCGCGCCCGCGTCGCGGCCTGCGAAGCGGCCTCACGGATCTGGACCATGGCCTGCACCAGGGCAGGACCGGTTTCGGCCTGCAGCCGGGTTGCCTCGTCACCCGCTTGCGCCAAGGCAGAACGAAGGTCGGCAAGCCGCTGCTCGGCGCCGCCGACGCCGCTCTCCACGCTCGCCAGAAGCCCTGCCAGGCGCTCCTGTTGCCCGGCGATCCCGGCCGTGCCCTGCTCGAGCCGCGCGGTCATGCCGGTTGCAGCCTCGCTCATCCATTCGACGTCCGGGCGGGCGGCCTGCACTGCGGCCAGCAGCCGCTCGGCACCTCCTTCGGCATGACCCAGCGCACCACTCAGTTCCTCACCGCACTCGCGCTGCAAGGAGGCGACCGTGTGACGAAGCTGCTCGGTACGGGAGCTGAGATCATCCAGCGTGCCGCCGCTCGCCGCCTGCTGCGCGCCAAGTCCGTCGAGCTCTCGCCGGACCCGGTCGATCGCGGCTGCCACCGCCTGCGCCCGCATGTCGCCTTCGGCTGCCAGGTCGACAAAGCGCTGGTCCACTTCGGCGAGCTGCCGCTCCAGGCCCGCCACCAGCGCAGTTACCGCGCGGTCCTGCTCCGCGACGCGCGCGGCAAGGCCGTCGAGCGCCTGTCCCGCGGTGCTGAGGCGTGAACCGAGCTGGATGGCAGCCTCCTGACCGGCCACGCCGAGCGCCGCCGCGCTCTGTTCGACCAGCCCGCGCACCGCCGAAGCCTGTTCGTCGACACCGGAGCGGATCAGCCCCAGCGCCTCCCCGGTGCGCTCCAGCAAGGCATCGACCTGCGCCGACGCCGTGGTGCCGGTCTCGCTGACCCGCATCGCGGCGGCTGCGCCTGCGCTCTCGATCTGGGTGAGATGGGCGACCAGCCGCTGCGACGCGCCGCCGACCTGATCCTCCGCTTCGCGCGCCCGCCCGCTGATCGCCGCCAGTTGCGCTTCCAGCGCAGCCGATTGCGCGCTCGCCTCGCGCCCGGCCGAACGCAGTTCCTCGCCCATGGCGCGGCTGCTTGCCTCAGCCCGCGGCAGATCTTCCATCAATACGCCGACATCGATCCGCGCGCTCTCCGCCGCGCGGTCGAGCGCAGCGGCGTGACGGGTCAGTGTTTCGCTTCCGGCAGCCAGCTCGCGCGTTACGGTGCCGAGCCGGTGACCGGCTTCGTCGCCCAGCCGCATCAGCCGCTCGGCGTGACCCGACAGCGCTGCTTGCTCTTCGTCCAGGCGCTGGCGAAGCACGCCCAGCAGCTGCTCCAGGCTGCGCGCTTCGGAACGCATTGCAGCCACGCTTTGAGTAAAGCGCTCCGCTTCGCGGCGACGGGTCCGGCCGAAGATCAGCCACGCAAGGCCCAGCAGCACCAGCGGCGCAGCGGCGATCGCCAGCCACTCGGCGAGCAACGCCGGCGAGGCCTGACCGCGAACCGATCCGCCCGCGCTCCACCCTGCAAACCCGATCCAGACGAGTGCCAGTACCGCCAGCGTCCAGCCGAGCACCTGGCGCCCGTCCGCTCCGGTTTCGGGCTGCTGCTCGGGCACATCCACCCACACGGGCTCTGGTCGCTGAATCTCGGCAGGAGCGGCACCGACCTGTTCCGTAAGATCGAGTGGTTCGTCGAAGTCGTCATGCGACGAGCGGGGGAGGGACGGCGTCATGGCACCATGTTTATCACCTTTGCTCGCCTACGGAAGCGTGCAAGAGGAAGTGGCCATGAGGAAGGGGTGGGAATGGCGCTCGGCGCGTTGATCGCTGCGCAGGATGAGGATGACCAGGGCGGACTTCACGCGCTGGCGCCGCTCGCGGGACGCACACTCATCGAATATCAGGCACGCTGTGCGGCGGCGATCGGCGCAGCGCCGATCGTTGTCATGGTCGAGCGCGTTCCGCCGACCCTTCAAACCGCGTTTGAACGGCTGCGCGCCGAAGGCATCTCCGTCGTGCCCGTGACCGACGCGATGGAGGCGGCGGCGCGGTTCGATCCTGAAATCGCCGTGCTGCAAATGGCTGACGGGGTCGCCCCCGCCGCATCCGTGCTGGCCGAGCTGGCGGAGGAGCCCCCCCCGGCGATCCTCACCGTTCCCGACGACGAACAGCACCGCTCGTTCGAGCGCATCGACAATGAGCGGCGCTGGGCCGGTCTCGCCATCATCTCCTCGGGCCTGCTGTCCGACACCGCACGAATGCTGGGCGACTGGGATCTTCATTCGACCCTCCTCCGCCGCGCCGTCCAGGAAGGCGCCAGGCTGGTGCCCGCACCCGAGGGGATGCGGCCGTTCCTCGCGGCGAGCGAGACCAGCGCCGCCGCGTTCGACCGGCACCTTGTCGACAGCAGCCGCCATCGCCGCCGCGACTGGCCGAGCCGCTTCATCCTGCCACCGGTCGAGGATTTCCTCACCCGCCAGCTGATGGGCGCCCCGATACGGCCGACCGCCCTGCTGTGGGCCGCTCTTGCCCTGGTACTTGGCGCCGCGCTGCTGTTCACTCGCGGCGAGCCGCTTTGGGCGGTGGGCCTGCTCATCGCGGCAAGCCCGCTCGACCGGCTGGCGGAACGGCTCGCAACCGTCCGGCTGCGGCCGTTCTCGCGTCATTCGGCGCTGTACCGCTTGCTGACGCCCGCGCACGGCCTCGCCCTGCTCGGACTCGCCTGGTACGAAACCTGGCATGGCGGCGGCTGGGGTGCCCTGGTCGCCGCTGCCGGCGCCATCGCCTTTGGTGAAGCAACCCGGGTCGAGCGGCGCGGGCGCGAGCTTGGGCCCGACCTGTGGCTGCTGAGCCCACGCAGCGCGGTGTTCCTGTCGCTGCCCTTTGCCCTGTTCGGAGCGTGGAGCCTGCTCACCGTTGCCCTCGCCGTTTATGCCGCGGCGAGCTTCTTCATCGTCCAGCAGCTGGTGCGGCCGGAACGCGATTGACGCGGCGTTAACGGTGGCTTTGCTAACACACAGCGACATGCCCGCCGAATGGCCCATCACCGCCGCCCCCTCGGGAGGGCGCGACAAGCAAGCTTCGACCGCCTTTGCCGCGGCCGGAGGGAGCCGGCTTGCGGCCATCGTGCAGGACTTGTTTCTCTCGCCGGACGCCCGGCTGACCGAGCAGGAACGCTCGCTGATGACGGCCATGCTCCACGGCCTGATCGAGCGCATTGCCGTCGAGATCCGCGCCCGCCTGTTGCCGGAAGCCGCGGCAAGCTGCGATGCCGGCGCGCCCGAGCTGATCGCCGACCTCACTCGCGCCGGGCTGGTGCAGGACCAGGCGCTCGTTGCGCTGCTGCTGCGGCGCGCCGACGTGCAGCGGATTGCCTCGTCGGGACGGGGCGGCCGCTCCACGCTGCAAGGGTGGACGGCCAGCCAGGATGCCGATGTAGCCGCTGCCGCCATGACCCTTGTCGCCGGGCGCGGGCGCGGACGCGATCGCTTTGGCCGTGTCTCGCTCGATCTGTCCGACTTGTCGGCCCCACTCGCGCATGGCCTCGTGGTCGCCGTTGCCGCTGCCCTTGGCCGCCGCTGCCAGGAACCGAGCGACGCCGAAGTCGCCGATGCTGCGCACGACCTGCTTAGCACGCTGGCCGAACTCTCCTCTCCAGAAGAGATGGAAATGGCGCTGGTGGAAGCGCTTGGCGCCGAGGGTCGTCGCGCGCCCGGACTGCTGGTCAGCCTCGCCGAGGAAGGCGATGCGCCGGTATTAGCTGCCGTTCTCGCCGCAGAAGCCTGTATCCCGTCCGGCGAGGCATGGGATGCTCTGCTTGGCGGCGCAGAGTCGCTGGCGCTGCTGCTGCGGCTTGCCGGGGTGCCTCGAGGAGAAGCGGCCGCGTTGCTTGCGTCGGCCGGGCCGGCACTCGGCATTGGCGATCCGGTGCGCGCGATCGAAGCTTTCGACGCGATGAGCGCGGAGCGGGTCGAGGAAGCCCGTGCAGAGCTTGTCCTTCCTTCAGCTTACCGCAACGCGCGGCGGATCATCGCACGTCATGGCTAGCTTGCCGATCCAGCCGCCGATCACGGCCCGCGTCGACCAGGCCGGCCGGCTGGTTGCCGCCGACCCGCCGCTCCTTGCCCTGCAGGAGCAGGCCGGGGCCAGGCTCGGCAGCGCCTTGCTCGTGCCGCAACTCGCCGGGCTGGCCCGTCTTGCGGCACGGCTAGGGGTTGGGATCACCCGCCCGGTCATGGCTGCGAGCGAAGAGGAAGACCTTGATCTTCTCGTCCGTGCCGAGCCCGACGGCGATGGCGTGACGCTGTCGATCGAGCGCTGGACTGCCCGTCCGCCTGCGCGATCCCGTTGGCTCGCCACCGGCAGGGGCGGCGAGGAAGCGGAAGCCGAGGCGCGGGCGGCAGCCGAGGATCTCGTCACCGACCAGACGCTCCGGATCACCACCATCAGTCTTGGCCTCGAACGCCGTCTCGGCAGCGCCGCGGCGGACATCATCGGCCAGCCGCTCGTCCGCCTGCTTCGTCCAGTGGAAGATGGCGACGGCAATCTTCCGCTCATCGAGGCGCTGGCCGGGCGCACCGCCTTCGCCGCGCAAGCCGCCGTGTTGCGCGCGGACGATGCCGCGGTGCTGCTCGACGGGATGCCGCGGACTGAGGATGGGCAATTCGTCGGCTATGCCATTCGCGTCCGCAATCCAGATAGCGTTGCGGCGGCCGAGCGACCGGCGCTTCCGCCGCTTGATGACCTGCTGCGCGAGCCGCTCGCCTCCATCATCGACCAAGCCGATGAGATTGCCGGGCGCAGCCAGGGGCCGCTCAAGACCGATTACGCCGGCTACGGGACCGACATTGCGGCTGCGGCACGCCACCTGCTGGAACTGCTTACCGCGCTTGGCGGCGGGGAGGGCGGCGAGAACGGCGGGTCTACCGGCGGCGAGGTGCTCGACCTTGCCGAACTGGTGCTCGACGCCGCCGGCCTCGTCCAGGCGGAAGCCTCGACCCGGGGCATCCTTCTCGACGTGGGCGGGGAAGGGAGCCTCCAGGTTCGCGGGCAATCGCGCTCGATCACCCAGATCCTGGTCAACCTGATCGGCAATGCTGTGCGCTTCTCCCCCGAGGGCGGCACGGTCGCGATCACACTCGAACGCGGCGACAAAGCTGCGGTGACGGTCTCCGACCAAGGACCTGGTGTTGCGCAGGCCGATCGTGCCCGCATCTTCGAGCGGTTCGAGCAGGGCGCGGAGTCCCGCGGCGGAAGCGCAGGCCTTGGCCTCGCCATCTCGCGCCGCTTGGCCCGCGACATGGGCGGAGAGGTCGAACTGCTCGACCCCTCCGGCTCTGGCGCCGCCTTCCGGCTGAACGTTCCGCTCGCTTAGCGGGCGCCGACGCCCACGTAATCGCGCTGCGTCGCGCCGGTATAGAGCTGGCGCGGACGGCCGATCTTCTGCTCGGGATCGGCGATCATCTCGTTCCACTGCGCGACCCAGCCGACGGTGCGGGCGAGGGCGAAGAGGGCCGTGAACATCTCGGTCGGGAAGCCGATCGCGTTCAGGATGACGCCCGAATAGAAATCGACGTTCGGATACAGCTTCTTCTCCACGAAATAGCTGTCGCTGAGCGCAATCCGCTCCAGCTCCTTGGCGACGTCGAGCACCGGATCGGAGATATTGAGCTCGCGCAGCACTTCGTCCGCGGTTTCCTTCATCACCTTCGCCCGCGGGTCGAAGTTCTTGTACACGCGGTGGCCGAAGCCCATCAGGCGGAAGGGGTCGTCCTTGTCCTTGGCGCGGGCGATATATTCCGGGATGCGGTCGACGTGCCCGATCTCGCGCAGCATGTTGAGCGCCGCTTCGTTGGCGCCGCCATGCGCCGGGCCCCACAGGCAGGCGATGCCCGCGGCGATGCAGGCGAACGGATTGGCGCCCGACGAACCGGCCAGGCGCACGGTCGAGGTCGACGCATTCTGCTCATGATCGGCGTGGAGGATGAAGATCCGGTCCATCGCCTTTTCGATGATCGGGTTCACCACATAATCCTCGGCCGGAACGCCGAAGGTCATGCGAAGGAAGTTGCCGGTGTAGGACAGCGAATTGTCCGGATACAGGAACGGCTGCCCAATGCTGTACTTGTAGGCCATCGCGGCGATGGTCGGCATCTTGGCGATCAGGCGGTGCGAAGCGATCTCGCGCTGCTTGGGATCGGTGATGTCGGTGCTGTCGTGATAGAAGGACGACAGGGCGCCAACGACGCCGCACATGATCGCCATCGGGTGCGCGTCACGGCGGAACCCGCGGAAGAAGGTCGCCAGCTGCTCGTGGAGCATGGTGTGGCGGCTGATCGTGTAGGTGAACTTGTCCAGCTCGTCCTTGTTAGGAAGCTCGCCGTGCAGAAGCAGCGCCGCGACTTCCATGAAGGTCGATTTCTCGGCCAGCTGATCGATCGGGTAGCCGCGGTGAAGCAGGATACCCTCTTCGCCATCGATATAGGTGATGGCGCTGCGGCAGCTGGCGGTCGAAGTGAACCCCGGATCGTAGGTGAACATGTCGGTCGCGCCGTACAGCTTGCGGATGTCGACCACGTCGGGTCCGACACTGCCGCTCAGAACCGGGAGTTCGAGGGCCTTGTCGTCCGTGGTCAGCTTGGCATTCGACATCAATTGCGCTCCTTGAGGTGCAACTTCTTGAGTTAGTGGTTCGACATCTGGTCGGCGATCCGGGCAAGGCTTTCCTCCTGCCCGAGCAGCACCAGCACGTCAAAGATGCCCGGGCTGGTGGCCCGCCCGGTCAGCGCCGCGCGAAGCGGCTGGGCAAGCTTGCCGAGCTTCAGCCCTTCCGCCTCGGCCAGCGCCTTGACCATGGCTTCGGTCCCGTCGTGCGTCCATTCGGCGCTTGCCAGCGCCGCATGGACCCGCCCGAGCAGCGCGCGCGCATCGTCGTCGAGCAGGCTCGCCGCCTTCTCGTCCAACGGCAGCGGCCGCGCCACGAACAGGAAATCGGCGTTGGCATTGAGCTCGTTCAGGTCCTTGGCGCGCGCCTTGAGCTCGGGCATCGCTCGCTCGAGCAGCGCCAATTCCTCCGCTTCCAGCCCGCCCCGCCGCGCCGCGACCAGCACTGCCAGCCGGCTGTCTTCCGCGTGCCGGAGGTAATGGCCGTTGACGTTCTCAAGCTTCTTCAGGTCCATCCGGCTCGGGCTCTTGCCGACATGGTCGATGTCGAACCATTCGATCGCCTGCTCGCGGCTGATGATCTCGTCGTCGCCATGGCCCCAGCCGAGGCGGAGGAGATAGTTGAAGAGGGCTTCGGGGAGGATTCCCATCTCGTCGCGATAGGCATCGACGCCGAGCGCGCCGTGGCGCTTGGACAGCTTGGCGCCGTCAGCGCCGTGGATCAGCGGAATGTGGCCGTAGGTCGGTTCGGGCCAATCCATCGCCTTGATGATCGCCAGCTGGCGGAAGGCGTTGTTGAGGTGGTCGTCGCCGCGGATGACGTGGGTGACGCCCATGTCATGGTCGTCGACCACCACCGCCAGCATATAGGTCGGCGTGCCGTCCGAACGGAGCAGGACGAAGTCGTCGAGCTCCTCGTTACGGACCACGACCCGGCCCTGGACCATGTCCTCGATCACCGTCTCACCTTGGCGCGGTGCCTTCAGGCGAACCACGAACGCCGCGTCGGGAGAAGGGGCGTCACCGCCGTCGCGCCACTCGCTGACGATGCGGAACGGCTTCTTCGCCGCCTGCGCTTCCTCGCGGCGGCGGGCGAGTTCTTCCGGGCTGAGATAGCAGCGATACGCCGCACCGCGCTCGATCAGCTGGTGCGCCACCTCGGCATGACGCGCTTCATATTGCGACTGGAAATGCGGCTCGCCGTCGCCCGCGATGTCGAGCCAGGCAAGGCCATCGAGGATTGCGTCGATCGCCTCCGGCGTCGAGCGGGCCCGATCGGTGTCTTCGATGCGAAGCAGATACTTGCCGCCGTGATGCCGCGCGAACAGCCAGTTGAACAAGGCCGTCCGCGCTCCCCCGATATGGAGATAGCCCGTCGGGCTCGGCGCAAAGCGCGTGACAATGGTGCTTGCGCTCAACCGCGCTTTCCTCTTTCCTCGGTCCGCCGGATCGCGCCTCTTGTTGGAAGGAGGCAGCATGAATGTTGCCGTTTCCACAGGCAGCGCGCCGGCAGCGCCGCACTGGCAAGCCAGAGCGTTCTTCGCAAGTGCGGAAAAACGCCTTGAGGCCGAACGTTCCCAGCTTGCGCCGTGGGCGGTGGTCGCTTTCGGCAGCGGAATTGCGCTTTGGCTGGTGCTCGCCGACCCCTTGGCGTGGGTGTCGCTGTTGTTGTTCACCGCCGGGTTGGGACTGCTGGGGCTCGTTCTCGGGGGGCGCTTGGGGCAGGTCGTCGGCACCGCCGCCCTGTGCGCGGCGGTCGGCTGCGCGCTCATCTGGTGGCGAAGCGAGGACGTTGCCGCACCGCGCCTCGACAAGCCTGGCATCGCTGCCTTCGAGGGCGAGGTGCTCCGGGCCGAACGACTGGTGGCAAAGGACAGCCTGCGCCTGACGCTGGCCCCGTCCGATCCGCTGTTACCGCCAAAGGTCAGGGTCTCGTTCCCACTTGCCGATGCCGAGTCGCTGGGGCTGACACTCGGGGTCGGCGCGGTGGTGAAGCTGCGTGCCCGGCTTGCTCCACCGATGACGATGGCCTTGCCAGGCACGCACGACTTCGCCCGCGATGCCTGGTTCATGGGGCTCGGCGCTACGGGCCGGGCGCTCGGCGACGTGACGGTCGTCAGCCCGGCCAAGGCCAGCGGGCTCGACCAGATCCGGAGCGGGCTCGACACCCACATCCGTGGACAACTCGACCCCTCTGCAGGCGGCATTGCCTCGGCGCTGGTCACCGGGGATCAAGGTTCGATCCCGGAAGCGGACGCCGAAGCGATGCGCCGTTCCGGCCTTGCCCACCTCCTTTCGGTCAGCGGCCTCCACATCGCGGCGGCGGTCGGGTTCTTCTACCTGCTGGTGTTGCGGATCCTTGGCCTGTTTCCGGCACTCGCTCTGCGCTGGAACCTGGTCGCAGTGGGCTTCGCCGCGGGCGCACTGGCGGGGATCGGCTACACGGTTCTCACCGGGATGCAGGTGCCGACCGTCAGAAGCTGCATTGCCGCGCTGCTGGTGCTCGTCGGCACCCTGCTGGGCCGCGAAGCCCTCAGCATTCGCCTGATCGCGACCGGCGGGCTCCTCGTGCTGCTGATCCGGCCCGAGTCGCTTGCAGGGGCGAGCTTCCAGCTGAGTTTCGCCGCCGTGACGACCCTTGTCACGCTCTACTCACTCCCCGCCTACAAGCGCTGGTTCGAGCGGCGGGAGGAAAGCTGGACAAGTGCGCGGCTGCGCTCGTTCGGCGCCATGATCGCAACCGGGCTTGCGATCGAGATCGCGCTGATGCCCTTCGCGCTGTACCATTTCCATCGTAGCGGCCTCTATGGCGTCGCCGCCAACCTCATCGCCATCCCGCTGACGACCTTCGTGATCATGCCGCTGGAGGCGAGCGCCCTGCTGCTCGACCTCATCGGCCTCGGTGCGCCCTTGTGGACGCTGACGGGCTGGTCGATCGGCTTCCTCCTCGACGTCGCGCACACCGTGGCCGCTGCGCCGGGCGCCACCGCCATCCTCCCCTCCATGCCGCGCACCGCTTTCGCGCTGATCGTCGGGGGTGGCTTGTGGTTCTGCCTGTGGACAGGACGCTGGCGACACTGGGGCATCGCACCCATCGTCGCGGGCGTCCTCCTCACGCTGGCCGAGCCGCTGCCCGACCTCCTTATCACCGGGGATGGAAAGCATCTGGCGGTTATCGACGAGGCAGGCACGCCGTGGCTGCTCCGCGATCGCGCTGGCGACTTCGTGCGCGACCTAATGGCCGAGAACGCCGGTTTCGACGGCGATCCGCCGCCGCTTGCCGCCTATCAGGCGCGGTGCAGCGCGGATGCGTGCGTCGCGAACCTCGGCAATAGCGGGCGCACCCTGCTGGCCTTGCGCTCGACCCAGTGGCTCGATTGGGGGGAGCTGACCCGCGCCTGTGCCGCTGCCGACATTGTGGTTGCCGACCGCCGCCTGCCGCGTGGTTGCCGGGCACGCTGGCTGACGCTCGACGCGCCGCGGCTGCGGGACACCGGCGGCCTCGTCATCGATGCGGAAGCGGGCAAGGTGGCAAGCGTCGCCGAGCGGCTGAAGCGGCTACCCTGGGCCGGCGGTGGGCCTTAGGCCGCCACCCAGACCGCGATCTCATTGCCGCCGGGATCGATGAAGTGGAATCGCCGGCCGCCCGGAAAGGCGAAGATCGGCTTGGCGATGTGCCCGCCTGCCTTGGTCACGGCATCGAACGCCGCATCAAGGTCATCGACCCGGACCACCGGCAGCGGCGCCGACAATGCTTCGTCCGGATCGCCCTGCAAGCCGACACTCACCGCGCCTTCAACCGCGCTGTAGGTCGGGCCGTAATCGGCGAAGGTCCAGCCGAACGCCTTCTGGTAGAAGGCCCGGGTCAGCTCGTGCGCGCTTGCGCTTGGCAGTTCGACATAATCGATATGGGCTCCGCTCACAGTCCCGGTACTCCATTTGCTATCCACCAAGTCAGCCCAGCGGCGATCGCCAGGCTGATCACCAGCCGGCCGATGCCGGCCTTGACCAACCCTTGCGTACCCGCCGGATAATCGTTGCTCGACCCCGTGACCATCGCCCGGACAAGGCGCCTGCCTTTCCAGCGATAATAGAGGATCGCGGCCACGTGCAGCACGATCAGCGCGAGCAAGATATTGAACAGCAACTCGTGAACCTCGTGCGCCCATTCGGCGAAGGCGAAGCTGACCAGCCGGTTGAGCGGTCCGGAGACGATACCGTCCTCATCCGATAGCGGCAGGCCGAAGGCGACCTGAAAGACGAGCACAAAGAGCAGCGCCACCACGCTCAAGGCACCGAGGGGCGTATGGCCGACCCTTGTCCAGCCGGCAGGATCACGAAGATAGCCGGCGATACGGGAAGGGCCCGCGACAAAGGCGCTGAAGCGGGCTGTGGAGCTGCCGAGGACTCCCCACACCAGCCGGAACAGCAGCAGGAACAGGATCGTGAGTCCGCTCCGGATATGCCACTCGATCTTCTCATTCTCCGCCGACCACCAGGAAAAAGCGACCAGCAGCGCAATGCTCCAGTGAACCAGCCGTACCGGCAAGTCCCATACAGGTACGGTCACCCCGGCTTCCGCCGCTGCCGCCTGCGCGTCGTCAATCATCCTTGAGACGGAAGCGGTCGTGGCAGGCAGCGCAGGTCTTGCCGAGATTGGCTTGCGCTTCCTTGATCGCGCCGAAATCACCGCCGCCGGTGGTCGCCTGGAACACCTTGGCGGCCTCGTTGAAGCGGGTCATGCCCTTGTCGAACTCGGCCTTCTGCTGCCAGATCTCGGCCTTGGCGTGGGTCTTGCCGGTGTCAGGGCCGGTGCCAGCGGGGAACCAGCCGATCGCCTGCGGAGCAAGGGTCGCGATCTGGTCGGCGGAGGCCCGGACGGCGTTCAGGTCCTGCTTGTCGATCGCCTGCTTGGCCGCGCGCATCGCCTTGCCGATCTTCTCATAGCCTTCGTGCCGCTCCTTCATCTTGGCAAGGGCGGCCTCGCGCTCGAGCGGGGTGTCGGCGGCGGCCATCGCGGTGTTGGTCACCGTAGCGCTGGCTTCAGCCCCGGTCGCATTGGCTTCGTTGAGAGCGGCGTTGGTATCCTCGCCGCCGCGGTTGCAGGCGGAAAGCGAAAGAACGGCGGCGGTCAGCAGAAAGAACGAACGCATCGGCAACTCCCTCGTGTCCGGGTCAGAACGCGGCTGGAACGAGCTTAATTGCTGCCGGCGGGCGGCGTCCAGCTATCGTCGATCATCTTGATCAGCGCCGAAAAATCCTTGGGACCGCCACCACGCTCGACGAACCGCTGGTAAAGCTCGGCCGCTTCGCCGCCCATCGGCGTGTAGGCTCCGGCGGCTTGCGCCGCTTCCATGGCTAGCGTCAGGTCCTTCAGCATCAGTTGCGCGGCAAAGCCGCCGTCATAGCCGCGATCCGCGGGCGTCTCGGGTCCGACGCCCGGCACCGGGCAATAAGAGGTCATCGACCAGCTTTGCCCGCTCGCCTTGCTGGAGATGTCGAAGAAGACCTGCGGATCGAGCCCGAGCTTTTGCGCCAGCACAAAGGCTTCGCAGGTGCCGGCCATGGTAACGCCGAGCAGCATGTTGTTGACGATCTTCGCCGCTTGGCCCGAGCCCGAGCCACCGGCATGAATGACCGCCTTGCCCATCTTGTCGAGGATCGGTCGGGCGCGCTCGAAGCCTGCGTCGGACCCACCGACCATGAAGGTCAGCGTCCCGCCTTCGGCAGCGGCGATGCCGCCGGATACCGGCGCATCGACCATCTCGTAACCTGCCGCGCGGGCTTCTTCCTCGACCGCGCGAGCCGTGGCGACGTCGATGGTCGAGCAATCAAGGAGGATGGCGCTGGTCGGCGCCTTGCCGAACACGGCCGAGCGGTAAACCTCGGCAACGTGCTTGCCCGCCGGAAGCATGGTGACAACCGCTTCCGCACCCTCGACCGCCGACGCCGCATCCGCCGCGCGGCTGCAGCCGCGCTCCTCAGCCTTGGCCAGCGCCGCTTCGCTAAGGTCGAAGGCGTGTACCTCATGCCCCGCCTTGGCCAGGTTCGCGGCCATTCCGCCGCCCATGTTGCCAAGCCCGATGAACGCGATCCGCATGCCCTTACGCTCCTACTTGCCCGTCCACTTGCCGGGACGCTTCTCGACAAAGGCGCTCATGCCTTCCTTCTGGTCCTCGGTCCCGAACAGGCCGTGGAACAGCCGCCGCTCGAAGCGGACGCCCTGCGCCAGCGGAAGCTCGAAGGCGGCATTGACCATTTCCTTGGCGGCAATCGCGGCAAGCGGAGGCATGGCGGCGATCTCGGCGGCGGTCTTCAGCGCTTCTTCGACCAGGCTTGCTGCGGGCACCACGCGGGCAACGAGACCGGCCTTTTCGGCTTCCTCGGCACCCATCATCCGCCCGGTCAGGCACATCTCCATCGCCTTGGCCTTGCCGACCGCGGCCGCAAGGCGCTGCGATCCGCCCATGCCGGGCGTCACGCCCAGCTTGATCTCCGGCTGGCCGAACTTCGCATTGTCGCCGGCGATGATGAAGTCCGCCATCATCGCCACTTCGCACCCGCCGCCCAGCGCAAAGCCGCTGACCGCCGCGATCCACGGCTTGCGGGTGTCGGTGACCCGCTCCCAGCCGGCGAAGAAATTGGCCGAATACATGTCGGCAAAGCCTTGGCTCTGCATCTCCTTGATGTCGGCGCCTGCGGCGAACGCCTTTTCGCTGCCGGTCAGCACCAGGCAATGCTGGCTGGCGTCCGCGTCGTAAGCGGCGAAAGCATCGATCAGCTCGGCCAGCACCTGGCTGTTCAGCGCATTCAGCGCCTGTGGGCGATTGAGGCGGACAAGCGTGACCGCGTCATGCTTTTCGACGAGGATGGTGGTGTAGTCGGTCATTTGGCCTCCGGAAACGGGGTCCACGCCTCTTCGGGCGGAAGGTCGACGAACAATTGATCGACGGTCTCGTCCAGCACCGCTTCAGGCACGGCCGGTTTCCAGTCGGGTCTGTTGTCCTTGTCGATCAGCAGCGCGCGGACGCCTTCGACGAAATCATGCGTCTGCACGACTCGGCACGCCAATGCATATTCGGCGCGCATTTCGTCTTCGAAACTCTCCCGCTCGGCGCCTTCGCGAAGGAGGCGCAACGAGACCTTGCACGACAGCGGGCTCTTGCTGCGGATGGTCGCAAGCTCGGAGCGCGCCCAATCACTGTCTTCGGCCTCAAGCCCTGCGATCACCTCTTCCAGCGTATCGGGCGCGAACAGGCGGGCGATGTCGATAAGGTTCTGCTCGATCCGTGCGGTCGGCGGAACACCCGCGAAATTGCCCGCCGCGCCTGCAGCCCGGCCCGGCGCGGCGGCAAGCCGCTCGATCAGATCAGGCAGCGCGGCTTGCGGCACATAGTGGGTCGCAAGGCCAAGGTAGCGGCATTCCGCACCGTCCAGGCGGGCACCGGTCAGGGCCATGAACTGGCCAACCCGTCCTTCCAAACGCGACAGATGCCAGCCGCCGCCGACGTCGGGGAAAAGGCCGATGCCTGTTTCCGGCATGGCGAGCCTGGTCGCCTCGGTAGCGACGCGGACCTGGCAGGGGAGGGCGATGCCGACACCGCCACCCATGGTGATCCCGTCCATGATGGCGATGGTCGGCTTGGGATAGGTGAAGAGCAGGTGGTTGAGGCGATATTCGGCGTGGAAAAAGGCGGCAGCCTCCGACCCGTCGCCCGCGCCCGAACGAGCCAGCGCAACGACGTCTCCGCCGGCGCAGAAGCCGCGACCCTCGGCATGGTCGATCAACACCGCATCAACGGCGGGATCGTCGCGCCACGCAAGCAGCGCAGCACTCATCGCTTCGCACATCTCGCGGTTCAGCGCATGGATCGCCCGGGGCCGATTGAGCCGGATGCGGCCAAGCCGCCCTTCAAGCGAGATCAGGACGTCGCTAGTCACTGGCGCAGCATTTCGCGTGCGGTGATCATGCGCATGACCTGATTGGTCCCCTCGAGAATCGAATGGACCCGAAGATCGCGCCAGAAACGCTCGATCGGATAATCCATCAGATAGCCGTAGCCACCATGCAGCTGCAACGCGCGGTCGGCGATGGTGGAGCCTGTGTCGGTCGCAAGCCGCTTGGCCATGGCGGCAAAGCGCGTCTTGTCGGGCGCGTTATCGGTGACCTTCACTGCGGCGAGATAAAGCAGCGCGCGCGCCGCCTCCAGTTCGGTCGCCATGTCGGCCAGCATGAACTGGGTGTTCTGGAAGTCGGCGATGGCCGTGCCGAATTGCTTGCGCTCCTTGGTATAGGCGACCGCTTCGTCCAGGCAGCGCTGCGCCCCGCCGAGGCTGCACGCGCCGATGTTGAGGCGCCCGCCATCAAGGCCCATCATCGCGATGCGGAAGCCTTCGCCCTCGCCGCCGACACGGTTCTCGATTGGCACGCGGACCTCGTCAAAATTGACCTGTGCGGTCGGCTGGCTGTGCCACCCAAGCTTGCGCTCCTGCGCGCCAAAGCTGACGCCGGGCATGTCCTTTTCGATCACCAGGCAGCTGATGCCCTTAGGCCCGTCCTCGCCGGTGCGGACCATGGTGACGTAGATCTCGTTCTCGCCGCCGCCCGAAATGAAGGCCTTGGAGCCCGACACGACATAATGATCGCCGTCCCGCACCGCGCGGGTCTTGAGCGCCGAAGCATCCGATCCGCTAGACGGTTCGGTCAGGCAATAGGAGCCCAATCGTTCCATCCCGATCATGCTCGGCAGATACTTGTCCTTGACCACCTGACTGCCGAAGCGATCGATCATCCACGCCGCCATGTTGTGGATCGAAATAAACGCGCTGGTCGACGGGCAGCCATAGCTCATCGCTTCGAAGATCAGCGCCGATTCGAGCCGGCCGAGCCCGATCCCACCGCTTTCTTCCGAAACATAGATGGCGCCGAAGCCGAGCTCGGCCGCCTTTTGCACGGTGGCCCGGGGGAAGTGATGCTTCTCGTCCCACTCGGCAGCGTTGGGCGTGATTTCGGCGGCGGTGAACTGGCGTGCCAGATCCTGGATCTGACGCTGGTCGTCGGTGAGGTCGAACTGGGACATGCCGCGCCGTTAGCGCAGGCGTATCAGGCCGGGCAAGCGGTGTAGGTGAGGTCGACCGGACCTTCATCGCCGCCCTTCTCCGTGCGGCGCAGCTTGGAGCCGTTGCGCTCCAGCGTGATTACCCGTTCCCAGGTCATGCCCTCGCCCGAAAAGCCGTAATTGGCGGTGAACCGATTGGCCGGGGTCCAGGCGTCGACCCGGGCGAGCGTCCCGCGGCTTTCATAGAAGGTCAGACGGCTGTCGTTGACCGTCATCAGTCCCTTGGCGGCGCTGGCGAACTCAGGCTTGCAGTCGTTGGCGGTAAGCGCCCAGCGGCCGTGAAACTGGTCCGGAATGGACGTCGGCTTGGCTACGGTCGCCGGCGCCGCCGCGTTGGTGACCGGCTCGACACCCTCGTCGATATTTTCGGGTATCGGTCCCTTCTCGGCACCCTTGGCGACGGGCTTGCCGACCCGGCCGGTCGGACCGGCTCCGACCCCGGCGCCGCGAGCAATCGTCTCGCCGGTGTCGGCCTTGTCCGCGGCGGGGGTGCAGGCGAGGAGGGGGAGGGCGGCAAACAGGGCAAGAATAATACGCATCACCGCACCAACGCCTCGGCCTCGATTTCGACCAACCATTCGCAGCGCAGCAGCGCTTTCACGACCACCATGGTCGCCGCCGGCCGCACCGCGCCGAAGATCTCGCCATGCACCTGGCCCACCGCATCGGCGTCGGCTGGGTCGACGATATACATGCGGGTGCGCACCACATCCGCCGTCGACCCGCCGAGCTCCTCGATCGCCTTGAGGATGATTGCAAAGCACCGCCGCGCCTGCGCCGCCGCATCACCGGGCGTGGACGAGCCGTCTGCTTCGACCGGCGCCGTGCCGGAAACGAGAATGCGTTTCCCCGCCCGGACGGCGCGAGAGAAGCCGTAGAGGTTCTCGTAGGGCGACGAGCCACTGGCTCGCTGACCGGTCATCGTTCGTGCAGCACCCGGGCGCGGAAGAGGGGATCGGCGACCTTGTTGTCGGCGCGCTCGTACCAACGCGGGGCGGGCAAGCCCTTATCCCAGGCCAGCGCCTCGGTCAGCGTGCCCTGCGCGGAAGGGACGTCGGGCTGAAGCTTGCCGATCGGGTCGGCGTAGGCCTCGTCGGCGGTGACGATTGTCCAGCCAGCCTTCTTGAGCGCCTTGACCAGGTCGGGGATGTAGAGGGCGGCGAGGTCGGTCTCATGCAGCAAGAGGACGTGCGGCGGGGAGCGGCCGATGGTGCGCCGCATCAGCGCCTCGTTATACTCCGCCGCGCCGACCATCGTCTCCACGTAAAGGTCGCGCAGCGCCTTCATGTCGATCGTCTTGCCGGCCTCCCGCGCGGACTTGGTCAGTCCCTCGATGTTCCAGTCGTAGCCGTCGGCGGTGACATAGCCGTTGCGAAGGCCGCGTTCGTCCAGCGCCCGGCGCACGGCATCGCGCTTGGCTTTGTCGGCACGGCCCTCGTTCAGATAGGGAAAGCGGAACCACGGGCGGTGCCCCGGCTGAGCTTTCAGCCACGCCTCGGCCCGGTCGATGTTGGCGATGTACTCAGTTGCCGACACCTCGGTCAGTGCCGGATGGCTCCAGCTATGATTGGCGATGACGTGCCCGGCCCGCACGTAGGCCGCGACCCGCTGCTCGCCGCCGACCCCATCGTTCTTCCCGAAGTTGCCGGGAATGACGAAGAAGGCGGCTTGCCGGACCTTGGCTTTGCGCAGGCCGGCAATCAGCCGTTTCGTCCGCTCGTCCGGGGTGAAGAACGCTCCGCGGTGCCGCGGCGCATCGTCGAAGGTGAGCGCGATGCGCTTCTCCGCCGCGGCCGCGGGCGCGCCCAGCAGGAGCAGCGCCAGCAGCAGCGAGACGGAGCGCAACGGCCTTAGCCCATGGTCGGGATGATGAAGGCGTTGCCGCCGTCACCGACGCCGCCGTCGGGCCAACGTGCGGTCACCGTCTTGACCTTGGTCCAGAACTTCACGCCTTCCATGCCGTGCTGGTTGGTGTCGCCGAAGCCCGACCGCTTCCACCCGCCGAAGGTGTGGTAGGCGACCGGCACCGGGATCGGCACGTTGATGCCGACCATGCCGACATTCACGCGCGCCGCAAATTCGCGGGCGGCATGGCCGTTGCGAGTGAAGATGGCGACGCCGTTGCCATATTGATGCTCGCTCGGCAGGCGCACCGCTTCGTTGAAGTCGGCAGCGCGGACGATCTGCAGGACGGGCCCGAAGATCTCCTCCTGGTATGAGCGGAAGTGCGGCTTCACATGGTCGAACAGGGTCGGGCCGACGAAATAGCCTTTCTCGTGACCTTGCAGGGTGAAGCCGCGGCCATCCACCACCAGTTCTCCGCCTTCGTCGACGCAGGTCTGGATCCAGTCCTCAACGCGCTTCTTGTGCGCTTCGTTGACGACCGGGCCATAATGCGCCTCGGGATCGGTCGACACGCCGACCCGCAGCGCCTCGATCGCCGGGATCAGCTTCTCGCGCAGCGCGTCGGCGGTCTTCTCGCCGACCGGCACGACGACCGGCAGCGCCATGCAGCGCTCGCCCGCCGAACCGAACGCCGCGCCGGTCAGATCGCTCACCACCTGGTCGAGGTCGGCGTCGGGCATGACGATGCCGTGGTTCTTGGCCCCGCCGAACGCCTGCACCCGCTTCCCGTTCGCGGTGCCGCGAGAGTAGATATACTGCGCGATATCGGAGGAGCCGACGAAGCTGATCGCCTTGACGTCGGGGTGGTCGAGGATCGCGTCGACCATTTCCTTGTCACCGTGGATGACGTTGAGGATGCCGTCGGGCAGGCCCGCTTCCTTCATCAGCTCGGCAAGGCGCACCGGCACGCTCGGATCGCGCTCGGAGGGCTTCAGGATAAATGCATTGCCGCAAGCGATGGCGACGCCGAACATCCACATCGGGATCATCGCCGGGAAGTTGAAGGGGGTGATGCCCACCCCGATGCCGAGCGGCTGGCGCATGGAATAAACGTCGATGCCGGGGCCGGCGCCTTGGGTGTACTCGCCCTTCAGCGCGTGGGGGATGCCGCAGGCGAACTCGATCACTTCGAGCCCCCGCTGGATGTCGCCCTTGGCGTCGGCAATCACCTTGCCATGCTCGCTGGCGAGCGTTGCGGCGAGCTCGTCCATGTTCTTCTCGACCAGGGCCTTGAAGTTGAACATGACGCGGGCGCGGCGCTGCGGGTTGGTGGCGGCCCAGCCGGGCAGGGCGGCGTTGGCAGCATCCACTGCCTTCTGGAGGTCGGCGGCGGTGCCGAGGCGAACGTTAGCCTGCACTTCACCCGCGGACGGGTTGAACACCTCGCCGCTGCGCTCCCCGGCCGCAACCGAGGTTCCTCCGATGAAATGGTCGATCTGACGAAGCATGGGCACGCGTCCTGACTAGGGAAGGGGGTTGCCGCTCCCCTAGACCCGGTCCGCGCCCCTTGCCAATGGGTCGGTCAGCGCGCGGCCTTGGCCATCTCCGCCTTGTAGGCGTCTGTGCTGATCGGTCGGCCGAGGAAATCCTGCACCAGCTCGGCCGCCGGCTTGGTGCCGCCGGGCGCCAGCACCAGCCGGCGGTAATCCGCCGCGGTCTTCTTGTTGCGCAGCCCTTCTTTGGCGAAGCGGGTGAACAGGTCGTCCGCGATCACCTTGGACCAGCGATAGGTGTAATAGCTCGCGCCATAACCGGCTAGGTGGGTGAAGCTCGCCTGTCCCTGCGACCAGTCGGCGACGGGGATCGGATCATAGGTGTTGCGAAGCTTGCGGTACGCGGCGCCGAGGTCGGCGGGGGCTGGCCCCTGGTACAAGCGCAACGCCACCTCGCTGAGCCCGAGCTGGCGCATGTCCTGCATGCCGACGTCGAAGTACCGGGCCCGGTTCATCTGGTCGACAAGCGCTTTCGGGATCGGCTTGCCCGCTTCGTCTGTCGCGAACTTGGCCAGCGTGTCATAGTCGAAGACCCATTCCTCCAGCATCTGGCTGGGGGCCTCTCCGAAATCGGACTCGGTTGCGATCCCGCTCTGCCCCGCCCAGCGCTGGTTCTGGCCGCCGAAGATGGCGTGCAGCAGATGGCCATATTCGTGGAGAAAGGTGACGACATCCTCATGCTCCATCAGGCCGTCGGGCGCGTTCATCACCAGCGCGGTCACCGGCACCTGCCGGCCGATACCCTGCCGCACCGGAACCACGTTGGCATGCTCGTACTTGCCCGCGCGTGGGTGCATGTCGAGGTAGAAGCGGCCGATCAGCTTGCCGCCTTCGAACATCTCGTAAGCTTCGGCTTTGGGATGCCACAGTGACGTCTGCCACGGCTTGATCTCGACCCCGAACAGATCCTCGCTCAGCTGCAACAGCCCGTCGCGCACCTTGGGATAGCTGAAGTAGCGCCGCGCTTCCTGCCGGTCGAAACCATAGGATTGTTTCTGCACGATCGGCGTCAGGTAGCTGTTGTCCCACGGCCGCAGCGCCGTTGCCTGCGGATCAATCTGGCGCAGCACGGCGAGCTTCTTGGCATAATCGCCGGCCGACGCGGGCCGGGCCGCCGCTGCCATCTCGCTCAGCAGCGCTTCGACCTTGGCCGGCGTATTGAGCATACGGCTTTCGAAATCGACCGTGGCGTAATCGGGCCGCCCGATCAGTCGCGCAAAAGCCAGCCGGGTATCGATCAGCTCGCGCAGCACAGGATCGTTGGCCGGGTGGCCCACCTGCCCATAAAGTCGCATGTAACGTTCCCGCAGGGCAGCGTTCTTGGCGTAGGTCATGACCGGGAAGTAATCGGGCCCATCGGTGCTGAGCGTGATCCGCCCGTCCGCGCCCGGCTTGTGAGCGGCAAGGTAGTCGGACGGAAGGCCGTCGAGCTCGGCCGGGGTGACCGAGATCGTCCGTCGGTCCTTCGGAATGTTGGCCTGGAAGGTGGTGGACAGCTCCGAAATGCGATCAGCGAGCTTGCGCGCTTCCGCCCTGTTGTCTCCGTCCAGTGCGACGCCTGACAGCTCAAAGGATTGAAGCGTGCGCTGCAGGAAAAAAGCGCTCGACCGGTCGTTAGGCTGCGGCAATGCCTTGAGCTTGTCGTATATCGGACGCGACAGGCTGACCGCGTTGAATTCCGTTCCGACCTTGACCTCGCAATCCTGCGCGGCGTTGCGGGCAGCGTCGTCGACCAGCACCTCGCGGTAGAGCCCGGCTTCGCCCGATGCTCCGATCAGCACCTCGAGCAGCTTGTCGAATTGCTGAAGGGCGGTGGCAGTCTGGCCCGGAGCCTCGAGCTGCTTGCGCAGGCCTGCGCTCAGCGTCAGCAGCTCGTTGCAGCGGGTGGTTACCGCCGCGGCGGTCGGTGCCCCGGTGAGGATCGGCGGCAGGGTCTGCGCACCGGCTGTCGCCGCCATGATCACGCTCAGCGACGCACCTGCCGCGAACGCCCACCGCACCTTTGTCATGTTACTGCCCCCAGTTATGAACCGCGGCAGCCTAGACCGGGTTCAGGTAAACACCTAATCCCTCCGCCGACCGCATGATCTTGGGAGTTTTCGATGCTGAAGCCGCTGGCGCTGACCGTCTCCACCTTCCTGCTTTGCACCGCGGCATCAGCTGCCACGCCCGAGCAGCAGATGATGGCCGCTGCCGGTAAGGTCAGCGAAGCGCGCCTGCGTGCCGACGTCGCCAAGCTGGTCAGCTTCGGCACGCGCCATACCCTGTCGAGCCAGACCGATCCCAGACGCGGGATCGGCGCGTCGGTGCGCTGGGCGGAAGCGGAGCTGAAGAAGCTTGGCCTTGAAACGCTGCAGACCTGCGACACGGTGACAGGTCGCCGCGTGCCGAGCCCGACCCGTGTCTGTAACGCGGTCGGTATCCAGCGTGGGACCGAGCGGCCCAACGACGTGGTGATCATCACCGGGCACATCGACAGCCGCGTCACCGACGTCATGGACGCGACCAGCGATGCGCCAGGTGCCAATGACGACGGGTCGGGCACCACCGCGGTCCTCGAAGCCGCCCGCGCGCTGCGTGGCGGCAAGTTCGGCGGGACCATCGTCTACGGCGTGCTGTCGGGCGAGGAACAGGGCCTGCTCGGCGGCAAGATCCTGTCCGACTATGCCAAGGCGCAGGGCTGGAACGTCGTCGCCAACTTGAACAACGACATCATCGGCAACAGCTGCGGCTCCGACGGCGTGTGCGACGCAAAAACCGTTCGCGTCTTCTCCGAAGGGCCGCGCTGGCAGGGCCGCGAGGCGCTCGCCGCTGCGCAGCGCAGCCTTGGCGGGGAGAACGACAGCCCGAGCCGCAACATCAGCCGCTTCCTTGATCGCCTCGCCGAACGGCTGCCGCAGATCGGGCTCGACGTTCGGCAGGTGTGGCGCAACGATCGCTTCGGCCGCGGCGGCGACCATACCGAATTCCTCAATGCCGGCTTCCCCGCCGTGCGCTTTTCGGTCTCGGTCGAGGATTACGATCACCAGCACCAGGACCTGCGCACCGAGAACGGCAAGAAGTATGGCGACACCATCGACGAGATGGATTTCCCCTATCTCGCCAAGATCGTCCGCCTTAACGTCGCCGCGCTGATGGCGATCGCCAATGCACCGCCGCCACCCGCGCCGGTCGCACAGGGCGCGGTGAGCACCGACACAACCATCAACTGGGCGCCGCTCGCCGGCGTGCCCACCTACAAGGTGCATTGGCGGCGGACCGACGAGAACAACTGGACCAAGAGCGGGGGCACGGTGACGGATGCCGTGATCGCTCCCGAGCAGCCGGCCGCCGGCGCGGCGTCCAACCCCAATCGCCCGTCGAACAATGCCACCATGGGCCGGGTTGAAGGGGCGCAGAAGCAATCGGTGCTGAAGGGCATCCGGGTCGACGACTGGGTGTTCGGCGTTTCTTCCGTCAGCAAGGATGGGTGGGAAAGCCCGGTCGCCAGTGCGGTGCCGGGCGGCGCGTTCAAGCCCTACGTCGCGCCGGAAACCAGGTGATCCACCCGCACCCGCCCGCATGAGGGCCCAGCAGACCGACCGTCCGGCAGCGCAGCGCCCGCTGGCCGGCGTGCTGCTGCGCCTGCTGACGGCGCTGCTGCTGGCGGTCATGTTCGCGCTGGTGAAGCTTGCCGGAACGCGCGGCGTGGGGGTGATCGAATCGCTCTTCTACCGGCAAATCGGTTCGGTGGTCTGTGCCGCCGGGCTGGTCATGGCCGGACCGGGGCTCGCCTCGCTGCGCACCAAGCGGGTGGGCGCGCATGTGGGACGAATGGCGCTCGGCCTCACGGCCATGGGAATGAACTTCCTCGCCATCCTGCTCTTGCCGCTCGCTGAAGCCACAGCGATCGGCTTCACCGTTCCGATCTTCTCCACCGTGCTGGCGGCGCTGGTGCTGGGCGAAGCGACCGGCCGCTGGCGCTGGAGCGCGGTCGTGGCCGGCTTCATCGGTGTGCTGCTGATCGTGCACCCGGGGACCAGCGCCGTTCCGCTTAACGGTGCCGCAGTGGCGCTGGTTGCCGCCGGCCTCACCGCGGCCGTCACCATTGTCATTCGCCAGCTTGGACGGACCGAGCGTGCGTCCACCACCGTTTTCTGGTTTGCCGCCAGCAGCCTGGTCCCACTCGGCCTCTTAATGCTCCACTTCGGGCGGCCGCATGACGCTGGGACCGTTGCGATCCTTGCCGGCATGGCGCTGGCCGGCGGCCTGGCACAGCTGACCCTCACCGCGAGCCTTCGCCTCGCACCCGTCGCGCTGGTGATGCCGATGGATTATACCAGCCTGCTCTGGGCGACCCTGCTTGGGCTGTGGCTCTTTGCCGAACTCCCGTCCGCTGCCGTCTGGCTCGGCGCGCCGATCATCATCGGAAGCGGCCTCGTCATCGTCTGGCGGGAACATCATCTCGCCCGGCGCGCTGCTCTTGCGGCTGAGGCCGCTACTTCCGCCTAAGGACCCGAATGCCCCGCAAGCCAGCCTCTACCGGCCTCCCGAGCCCCAAGCAGATCCTCGACTTCATCCAGCAGTCGGGCCAGCCCGCGGGAAAGCGCGAGATCGCCCGCGCCTTCGGTCTTCACGGCCATGACAAGATCGCGCTGAAAGCCTTG
This sequence comes from Sphingomonas sp. LHG3443-2, assembly GCF_049896405.1. Taxonomy (NCBI): domain Bacteria; kingdom Pseudomonadati; phylum Pseudomonadota; class Alphaproteobacteria; order Sphingomonadales; family Sphingomonadaceae; genus Sphingomonas; species Sphingomonas sp. LHG3443-2. Next base: position 2,413,676 of record NZ_JAFCUG010000001.1, on the reverse strand, counting down.
CTCAAGGACATGGCCGACGAAGGCCTGATCGACAGCGCCCCCGGACGCGCCTTCCACAAGGCGGGCGGCGTGCCGCGTGTCACCGTGCTGCGCATCGTCGCGGTCGAGGAGCAGGCGGTTGCCGTTCCCGACAACTGGCAGGGCGACGGACCACCTCCCAAGCTGCGCGTAATCGAGAAAGGCCGCCGCTCGGCGCTGGCGCTCAACGACCGCATCCTCGCCCGCACAGAGGAGCGGGGGCAGGGCCATGTCGCGCACCTGATGAAGAAGCTGCAGCGCTCAGCCGACCTCATCCTGGGCGTCGTCCACGAGGACGAGGACGGCAAGAAGTGGCTGAAGCCCGTCGACAAGCGCGAACGCCGCCAGCTTCCCTTGTCCGAACTTGGCGAGGCTGAGGTCGGCGACCTCGTGCTGGCCGAACCCTCCGGCCGTCCGCCGCGTGTCTCGGCGAAGGTCGATGCCGTTCTCGGCGACCCGTTCGCCCCGCGCAGCTTCAGCCTGATCGCCATCCACAAGCACGGGCTTCCCCACGAATTCGCCGCCGAGGTGATCGAGGAAGCGCAGGAGGTGTCGAAGACGCCGCTCGGAACCGACCGCGAAGACCTCCGCCACCTGCCGATCGTCGCCATCGACCCCGCCGATGCACGCGACCATGACGATGCCATCTGGGCCAGCCCGCGCGAGGATGGTGGGTGGGACGCCATCGTCGCCATTGCCGACGTCAGCTTCTACGTCCGCCCCGGCAGCGCGCTCGATCGCGAAGCTCGCCGCCGCGGCAACAGCGTCTATTTTCCCGATCGCGTCGTGCCGATGCTGCCGCACGAGCTCTCGTCGGACATCTGCTCGCTGAAGGAAGGGCAAGACCGCGCTGCGCTCGCCTGCCACCTCCACGTCGGGGCCGATGGCACGCTCAAGGCGCACCGCTTCACCCGCGCCTTGATCCGCGTCGCCGCCAACATCGCCTACGAGGACGCCCAGCGTGCGATCGACGCTACCAGTGAAGAGCGGGTCGAGGTTGCGTCCTCGCCCTGTTCGATGCCCGAGATCGAGGGTCCGGTCGCCGCCGAGCTGGTCGAGCAAGCGCTAAAGCCGCTGTGGAACTGCTGGGCCGCGCTCTACGCCGCCCGCCAGAAGCGCGAACCGCTCGAGCTCGACCTGCCCGAGCGGCAGGTCGTCCTCGACGAGAAGGGCCGCATCATGTCGGTCGCTCCGCGCGAACGCCTCGACGCGCACAAGCTGGTCGAAGACTTCATGATCGCGGCCAACGTTGCGGCGGCCAAGGCGCTGGAAGCCAGGAAGGCGCCCGTCATGTACCGCGTCCATGAGACGCCGGGCCGTGAGAAGTTGACCGCGCTCAAGGATTACCTCGCCACCTTCGATCTCGAATTTGCGCTGGGGCAGGTGGTGAAGCCGTCGACCTTCAACCGCATCATCGAGCGGGTGGGGGACAGCGACTTCCTGCCCGAGATCACCGAACAGATCCTCCGCACCCAGACCCAGGCGCGCTATTCGCCCGATCCGCTTGGTCACTTCGGGCTGGCGCTGCCCTCCTACGCCCACTTCACATCGCCGATCCGTCGCTACGCCGATCTTCTCGTCCACCGCGCTTTGGTCAGTCATTACTGGCTGGGGGACGGCGGCCTGCCACCCGAAGATGCGACGCGCTTTACCGAGATCGGCGAGCTCATCTCGATGCTCGAACGACGGGCGATGGAGGCCGAACGCGAGACCATCGATCGTTATGTCGCGGCCTATCTTGCAGACCACGTCGGGCAGCTGCTCGACTGCCGCATTTCGGGCGTCCAGCCGTTCGGCTTCTTCGCCACGGTGGAGGGACTCGGCGGCGACGGCCTGGTCCCGGCCGGGGAGCTCGGAAACGAATATTTCCGCTACGACGAAGCCTCACGGCAGCTGATCGGCGATGAGACCGGAGAAAGCTACCGCGTCGGTCAGCGCCTCAAGTTGCGCCTGACCGAAGCCAATCCGGTCAGCGGGGCGCTTCGCTTCGAGCTTCCGGAAGGCAGCTACAGCCGCGGCCCGACCGAACGCCGCGACCGGGTCCGCAAGCCGGTGATGGGCCGCCGTGGCCGCCCGTCCAACATCCGTCATCAATCCCGCAAGCGCTAGGAAGCCAGAATCCCATGCCCAAGACCATTGCCGTACTCCGCGGTTCGCCTCGCGCCGACAGCCTGACACAGAAACTCGCCCGCGGGATCGAGCTGGCGGTCGGCGATCGGCTGACCTTCAACGACATCGCGATCCACGACCTGCCGCTTTACAATCCCGACCTCGAGAAGCACGCGGCACATCCTGACTGGGACGCCTTCCGCGCGGCGGTGAAGGCCTGCGACGGGCTGCTGTTCGTCAGCCCCGAATGGAACCGCTCGGTGCCGGGCGGGCTCAAGAGCGCCATCGACATCGGCTCGCGGCCTTACGGAAAAGGCGTGTTCCAGAAGAAGGCTACCGCCGTGGTGACCCAGTCGACCGGCGGCACCGGCGGCTTCGGGTGCAACCACCACCTCCGCCAGAGCCTAGTCCACCTCGACGCCATCGTGCTCGGGCAGCCCGAAATGTATGTCGGCAACCTCTCGGCCGATAAGTTCGGGGAAGACGGCCGGGTCAGCGACAAGGGGCTTGCGAAGCTGATTGACGGATTCGCCGATACGTTCGTGGCGTGGGTTGACAAGCAGTCCTGATCCGCGTGCGGCTGGCGCTTGCATAACCGCCAATTCCGATTCACTCTCCCGTAGCCACTAGGCGCGCGGGGAAGGGAGCGGACATGGCAACGCCAGCAGCAGCCTTGGCAGCGCGGGCACGGCGCCACATCCAGCATAGCTTCTTCGCGGCCGAAGCGGTCCGGCCCGACCGCTCCATCGCGTTCCGGCCGGCCAATCGCTTCGAGGAACGGCAGTTCGCCCGCCTTCACGCCGCCGGAGCCATCCACGAGGAGCAGCCGGGCCACTATTGCATCGACCTGCCGGCCTATGACCAGCTGCTCCACCAGCGCTTCGAGCGGCTTCGCAACTTGCTGCTAGTCTTTGTTCTCGCCTTGGCCGCGATTGCACTGATCGGAGGCCTCAGCGGCTTTTTCAACTAAGCGGCTACAGCCGCGGGAGCGTGACGCCCTTCTGCCCCTGATACTTGCCCGCACGGTCGGCATAGCTGACCTCGCAGGGCTCGTTGCCCTGCAGAAACAGGAACTGGCAGGCGCCTTCATTGGCATAGATCTTGGCGGGCAGGGGCGTCGTGTTGCTGAATTCCAGCGTGACATGGCCTTCCCAACCGGGCTCCAGCGGGGTCACGTTCACGATGATCCCGCACCGGGCGTAGGTCGATTTGCCGAGGCAGATCACCAGCACGTCGCGCGGCACCCTGAAATATTCCACCGTGCGGGCCAGCGCGAAACTGTTGGGCGGGATGATGCACACGTCGGTCTTGCGGTCGACAAAGCTGTTGGCGGCGAAATCCTTGGGGTCGACCACTGCCGAATCGACGTTGGTGAAAATCTTGAAGTCGTCGGCGACGCGGGCGTCATAACCGTAGCTCGACAAGCCATAGCTGATGCACCCGTCGCGGCGCTGTGCCTCGACGAAGGGTTCGATCATGCGGTGGCTCTGTGCCTGCTCGCGGATCCAGCGGTCGGATAGGATGCTCATGGGTAACGGCTTAGCCGTGCGCCCAACGGTTCGTCGATTCCCGCCGCGCGGTTTTCCGCGGACCCCACGATATCCACGTTATCCACAGCTTGGCGGCATCACGGAAAGGCGTATCAGCGGCTGCGACATGGCCGAAATCCTTCTCCACCCTGGCGCAGGCGCCCCGGAAGCGCCGGTGCAGCAGCTACCACACAACGTTGAGGCCGAAGCCGCGCTGCTGGGCGCGCTGCTGATGGACAACCGGCTGGTCGAGGACGTGCAGCTGAAGCTCCGTGCGGACCACTTCTTCGAGCCGCTGCATGGCCGCATCTACGAAGCGATCCTTCGCCTGACCGACCGCAACATGGTCGCCAACCCGGTCACGCTGAAGCCCCTGTTCGAGGCCGACGAGGCGATGCGGCAGGTTGGCGGTCCGTCCTATCTCGCGCAGCTGACCGGCTCGGGCGCGGCGCTGATCGCGGCGCGCGATTTTGCCGCTCAGATCTACGACCTTGCGCTGCTCCGCAGCCTGGTCGCGGTCGGCCGCGATCTCGTCACCGGCGCGCTTGATACGTCGGAGGACGTCAAGCCGCTCGAACAGATCGAACGGGCGGAAACCGAGCTCTACAAGGTCGCGGAGCAGGGCGGGGGCGAAGGCAAGGTCAAGACCTTCGCCGATGCGTCCAAGGAAGCGCTGCTGATCGCCGAGGCCGCGCTCAATTCGGGCGGCGCGCTGTCGGGCATCACCACCGGCTTCACCGACGTCAATGCGCGGATGGGCGGTATGCATCGCTCCGACCTCATCATCCTCGCCGGGCGGCCGGGCATGGGCAAGACCTCGCTTGCCACCAACATCGCCTTCAACGCCGCACGGCGGATGTTGCAGGATCTCGCCGACGGAATCGCGCCCGAGCGTTCGGCCGGCGCTGCGGTCGCCTTCTTCAGCCTCGAAATGTCGGCCGACCAGCTCGCCACCCGCGTGCTTGCCGAGCAGAGCAACATTCCCGGCACGCAGATCCGTACCGGCAACATGAACATCAACGAGTTTCGCGAATTCGCGCGGGTCGCGGCGGAACTGAACAGCCTGCCGCTCTACATCGACGATACGCCCGGCCTGACCATCGCCGCTCTTCGCGCCCGCGCTCGGCGCTTGAAGCGGCAGAAGAACATCGGCCTGGTCATCGTCGACTATCTCCAGCTGCTGTCGGGTGGCGGCAAGTCGAACGACGGCAATCGCGTGCAGGAAATTTCCGAGATCAGCCGCGGCCTCAAGAGCCTGGCCAAGGAGCTTCACGTGCCCGTTGTCGCGCTGTCGCAGCTCAGCCGTGCGGTCGAGCAGCGCGAGGACAAGCGCCCGCAGCTTTCCGACCTTCGCGAATCGGGCTCGATCGAGCAGGACGCCGACATGGTGTGGTTCATCTATCGCGGCGACTATTATCTGATGGCCAAGCAGCCGCCCGACGACCATCCAGACCTGCCGTCGTGGCAGGAGGAGATGGCCAAGATCTACGGCACGGCCGAGCTGATCATCGCCAAGCAGCGCCACGGCGCGACCGGCAAGGTGAAGCTCAAGTTCGACGCGCGCATCACCAAGTTCACCGATTTGGTGGAAGAGGGCCACGCGCCCGAATTCCACTGATCGCCGCCCGGGGGTGGGCCGCGGGCCGGACGCGCTTGCTTGCGCTCCGGCCCGCCTGGGCCTTTAGTCTTCCAGCATGTTGGGGTCGCTCAGACCCTCGGTGATGGACGCGCGGGCAATCTCGCTTTCGCTGCTGGTCACCGGATAAGCGCAGTAATCGGCCGCATACGCCGCGCTCGGCCGGTGGTTTCCGCTAAGACCGACGCCGCCGAAGGGAGCATTGGACGGCGCCCCGTTGGTGGGCTTGTTCCAGTTGATGACCCCGGCGCGCACCTCGTTCCAGAAGCGGTCGAACTGCGACGGCGATCCGCCGACCAGGCTCGCAGCAAGGCCAAAACGCGTGTTGTTGGCTTCGGCAATCGCCTCCTCGAAGCTGCCGACCCGGATCAGCTGCAGCGCCGGCCCGAAGATTTCCTCGTCTGGGCGGCCCGACACGTCGGTCACGTCGATCAGCGCCGGCGTCAGGAATGGCTTGTCCTCCTGCGGGCGGTCTAGGCGCCGGATCACCCGCCCGCCCTTGATCATCAGGTCAAGGAATTGAGACTGCACATGATCGGCGGCGGCATTGTCGATGACCGGACCCATGAACGGCTGCGGCGTGGCGAAGGGCTCGCCAACGATCAACCGATTGATCAGCTTCAGCATCGCCTTGACCAACGCGTCGCCGGCGACGCCGTCGCGAACGATCAGCCGCCGGGCCGCGGTGCAGCGCTGGCCGGCTGAAAGATAGGCGGACTGCACCGCGATGGTCGCGGCCGCCTGGACATCGGCCGCGTCCCACACGACCAGTGGATTGTTCCCGCCAAGCTCCAGCGCAAGGATCTTGTGCGGCATGTCGGCAAACTGCCGGTGCAACGCCTGACCCGCCCGGGCCGAACCGGTGAACAGCAGCCCATCGATGCCCTCCTGTCCGGCGAGCGCACGGCCTTCCTCCGGGCCCCCTACCAGCAGCCGCACAGCGGCCTCGGGCACGCCGGCTTCATGGTAGAGCCGGACCAGCATCTCGCCGACGGCGGGCGTCTTTTCGGATGGCTTGAACACAACGGTATTGCCGGCCAGCAACGCCGGCACGATGTGCCCGTTCGGCAGATGCGCCGGGAAGTTGTAGGGGCCTAGCACCGCCAGCACTCCGTGCGGCTTGTGCCGAACCGCGATCTTGGAACCCAGCGCCGCTTCCTGCCGCGTGGTGCCGGTGCGGTCCATATACGCGTTGATCGAAATCTCGACCTTGTTCACCACCGCGCCGACTTCCGTCTTCGCTTCCCACAAGGGCTTGCCGGTTTCCGCCGCGATCAGCCGGGCGAACTCCGCTTCTCGCGCCCGCACCGCATTGGCGAAGCGGCGCAGGGTCTCCGCGCGATACGTGATCGGCTGCGCGGCCCAGGCAGGAAAGGTCTCGCGGGCGGCGGCGACTTCCGCCGCGGCATCGCCGGGCTCGCCGGTCCAGAGGGCGGTTCCGGTGGCCGGCTCGAAGGATGTGAGTGTCATGCGGGGTGGGAAGAAGCCGAGGGCGCGTTCGCCGTCAAGGCGTCGCCCATTCGCCGTATTGCGGCAATCTTGGTTTCGTACAGCTCCCAATCGTCCTTTTCGGCGATGGCGGCCCAGATGTCTTCCACCTCGTCGATCAGCATCGAACAGGGCTCCGCATCCGACCAGTAGGCATGACTGCGATCACCGCGCCGCGCGCCGATCGCATGCTCCAGCGCATCGAAGGCAGGACCGGCATAGGCGTCCCCCGCCGGCCTCCCGCCTCCGCGCCAGTCGAAGAAGAAGCGGTCGATGCTGACTTGCCGGGTGGCCACGGCCTTCACCGCCGCCCGCGCGATGGCGCGATCCTCGTCTTCGCCGACCGGTGGCAGCCCCAGCCGCCGCACCATTCCCGCCGCCAGCGCAGCATGGAAGTGCCCGGCAAAGCCCTCCAGGCTCGACTGCAAGGCCTCGTGCCCGTCTGTCAGCAGCGCCAGACAGCCGGCAAGCTGCGCTACATTCCACTGGATGGCCTCTGGCTGCCGCCCGAACGCGTACAGCCCCGCATGGTCGAAGTAGGCGGCGGTGAACGCTGGATCCCACTCCGGTGCGAACCGCCATGGGCCGTAGTCGAAGCTTTCGCCCGTGATGTTGATGTTGTCGGTGTTGAGCACCCCGTGCACGAAGCCCGCCACCATATAGCTCGCCGCAAGCTTGGCAGTTCGCTCGACCACAAGCGCGAACAAGCGCTCCGGCCCGGCATCGGCTGGCTCGCCGTAAAGATGCTTGAGGCAGTAGCGGACCAGCTTCTCCAGCCCTTCCACGTCTTCGCCGAACGCCAGCCGCTGAAAGGTGCCGATCCGGATATGGCCGTGGCTGAGCCGTGTCAGCACTGCCGACCGGGTAGGGGAGGGCTCATCGTTGCGCTCCAGTTCCTCGCCCGTTTCGAACAGAGCGAAACTACGGCTCGTCGCCACGCCCAGTGCCTGCAGCATCTCGGTTGCCAGCACCTCGCGCACCCCGCCTTTCAAGGTCAGCCGACCGTCGCCGAAGCGGCTCCACGGGGTCTGACCTGACCCTTTGGTGCCGAGGTCCATCAGCCGCCCACGTGCGTCGCGCAGTTGCGCGAGGAGGAATCCGCGACCGTCGCCGAGATCCGGATTGTACGAACGGAACTGATGCCCGTGGTACCGTAGCGCCAAGGGCTGATCGAGATTGCCCTCGAGCGGCTCGAACCGGCAGAAATGCCGCGCCCAGTCCGTCTCCTCCAGCCCTACTTCCGCAGCCGCGCGTGTATTCAGGAATCGCGCTGTGCACGCCGGAAAGTTTGCCGCGCGCACAGGATCATAGAAGCTTGTTCCCAGTTCCAAGATGCGAGGATCGGGTCGGTAGGGTTGCACAGGCGTCATCTTGTCCGGATAGAGGCAGGCGAAAAGATAGGGAGCGGCGAGTGGCTCGGTACGAGGACCGGAACTACAACAGCACGGACGGCCTTCGGCTCCATTACCGCGATTATGCGGGGGGAGATCCCGACCAGCCGCCGATCCTGTGCCTCCCGGGCCTGACCCGCAATGCCCGCGATTTCGAGCCGGTGGCCGAACGCTTCGCCGGCGAATGGCGCGTCCTCGCGCTCGATTTCCGCGGCCGCGGTGGCAGCGCGCCCGATCCCGATCCCTCGCGCTATATGCCGGCAACTTACGCTCGCGACGTGATCAAGCTGCTCGATCAGCTTGGCATTGCCGATGCGGTGTTCATCGGCACCTCGCTCGGTGGTCTTGTCACCATGCTGATCGCGGCGATGGAGAATGAACGGATCGCCGGCGCGCTTCTCAACGACATCGGGCCGGAGGTCTCTCCAGAAGGGATCGAGCGCATCCGCACCTATGTCGGTAAGCCCGTCACTTGGGGAAGCTTTGCCGAGGCCGGCACCGCGATGATGAGCCGCATGGGCGACGTCTACCCGCGCTGGGGCGCCGAAGAGTGGGAGCGTTTCGCCCGCCGCTGCTGCCGCGAGGAAGGCGCTCACGTGGTCTACGACTATGACATGCGCATCGCCGAGCCGTTCGCTGAAGCCAATGACGCGACGCAGCCCAACCTGTGGCCGTGGCTCGATCACCTGAAGGGCCGGCCGGTCACGATTCTGCGTGGAGCATCCAGCGATCTCTTCTCCGCTGAAACTGCCGACCGCATGCTCCGCGAGCTTGGCGACAATGCCGAGCTGGTGACGATCGAAGACGTCGGTCACGCGCCGAGCTTCGACGAACCCGAGAGCATCGCCGCGGTTGAGCGATTGCTTGCGCGGGTAGGGCGCTAGAGCAGAGACGTCCTTGGCAGTCGCGGCGCGCCTCAAGCTTGGCGAAAGCCTCGCCGACCGGGTGATGAAGGTCGATCATGCCGGCGAGCATGGCGCGGTCTGCATCTATTCCGCCCAGATCGCAGCCGCCCGCTGGCGCGCGCCGGACCTCGTCGACGAACTCCGGCACTTCCGCGACCATGAGCGGGGCCACCGGACCCGCTTTCTCGCCGAGCTCGAGGCACGGGGTGTCGCCCGGTGCCGCAGCTATCACCTGTGCGGGACGGGAGGAGCGATCCTGGGGTTCGTCACCGGCTTGCTCGGCCGCCATGCCATCGCGGCGACAACCGTCGCGGTCGAGCGAGTGGTTCTGCGCCACCTCCACGAGCAGGTTGCGGCGCTCGACGGCAAGGATGCCGCCGCGCTGGCCGCGCTGCGGTTCATCCTCGCGGAAGAGCAGGAGCACCACGACACTTCCGCCGGGCATCTGGTGGCGGGATCGTGGTGGACCCGGATCATCGATCCCGTTGTCGCCGCGTCGACCGAAGCGGTGATCTGGCTCGGGATGCGCCTCTAGGCGGTGATCCGCCGCAGCTTGTCGAGCGCGACCGCGTCGCCTTCTTCCTGCGCGATGGTCGAGACGAACTTGCCGTCCTTCCCGAACAGCAACACCTGGCTGCCGTGATCCACGGTATAGCCGCCCGGCGCTTCCTTGTTGGGCGTGCGGGCCTGGTAGATGGCGTGGCTCTTCGCCACTGCCGCAACCTGTTCCTCGCTTCCGGTCAGGCCGATCATTGGGGTTCCAAACAGGCCGACATAGTCGCGCACCACCGCCGGCGTATCCCGCTTGGGGTCGACCGACACGAACACGATGTCGAACGCCTTGTCGCCTTGGCCGAGCTCGCCGCGCAGCTTGGCAAGCTTGCCGAGCGTGTTGGGACACACATCCGGGCAGTTGGTGAAGCCGAAGAACATCGCATAGGGCCGCCCCGCCAGCGCCTGCGCGCTGCTGAACGGCTTGCCGTCCGTGCCCGTCAGTGTGAAGGGGGCGCCGATGGTGAAGCCCGGCATGCCGGGATCGGCCCTGCTTGACGTTTGCGGCCCCTCAGGACGCATCAGCAGCAGCCCGGCAAAGCCCAGCGCCGCCAAACCGACCAGCGACCACAGGATCAGGCGAAGCATCTTCACCCGCGACGCAGGCGCTTCAGTGGCCATGATGACCTCCGGCCGCCGGACCCTGCGCGCCCGGCGGCAGCACCGGGAGGCTTGCCCGCACCAGGCCGGCTTTCTCGAACCGCATGGTAAGCGGAAGCGTGGTGCCGGGCTTGAGCGGCGCCTTAAGGCCGCTCAGCATTATGTGAAGACCGCCCGGCTTCATGGCGATCATCCCGCCGCTAGCGACAGAAACCGCACCTGCCGCGCGCATCCGCATCACGCCGCCGCTGTTCTGGCTGTCATGGATCGTCACACTCGCCGCAGCCGGGCTGCTCGCGCCGATCAGCCGGTCCGCCGCGCCGCTATTGTGCACGCTGACATAAGCGGCGCTGCTGCCGACGCCCGCGCGGGCCCACCCGCTGACGTGGAGGGCAGGAGCCTTGGCCGCGGCCGGAGCGACAAGCGCAAGCGAAGCGACAAGAAAGGAGAAGCTCTTCATCCGCGGCCATTTAGAGCGCGGCGGCGGCTTCCACAACGCCGGCCTAGACCGCTTCCACCGTCTCCACCTCGGGCACGTAATGGCGAATGAGGTTCTCGACCCCCCGCTTCAGCGTGACCGCCGAGCTCGGGCAGCCGGCGCAGGCGCCCTGCATGGCAAGGAACAGGGTGCCGCCCTTGTAGCCGCGGTAGACGATGTCGCCGCCGTCCTGCGCCACCGCAGGCCGGACCCGGGTCTCGAGCAGGTCCTTGATCTGGGCGACGATCTCGGCATCGGCCGGATCTTCGTCGAAGGTCGCATTCTCGTCCGCGGCAACATAAATGCCGCCCGCGCTGCCGGCGCGGAACAGCGGCGCGCCTGAAACGAAATGATCGAGCAGGATCTGCACGACGTCGATTTCCAGCCCGGCCCAGTCGACGTCGGCCGCGGCCGTCACCGACACGAAATCGCGCCCGAAGAACACGCCCTCGACGTCGCCGGTGGCGAACAGCGCTTCGGCCAGCGGGCTCGCCGCCGCGCTTTCGGCATCGGGAAAGTCGCGGCTGCCCGCTTCCATGACGGTGGAGCCCGGCAGGAACTTGCGGGTCGACGGATTGGGGGTCTGTTCGGTGGTGATCAGCATGGGGGTCATGTGGCGCAGGACCCGCCTGGCTTCAACCGCAGGTGCGTCACTCAGGACGGATATCAACCCGCCGGTTCTGGATTTCGCGAACACCATCGGCGGTCGGAACGAACGGATTGTCCTCACCCTCGCTGTCGACCGTCAGCGATGATCGGGGAACCCCGCGCGCGACCAGCGCGTCAGCGACGACCTGCGCCCGGCCAAGCGCGAAGCGGCGATTGACTGCGGCGCTACCCGGACGATCGCTATGCCCGGTGACCCGCAGGCGAGTGCCGCCTGCCGCAGCCTTGGCCGCCTCGTCGAGCACCGGTTCCCATTCATGGCGGATTTCCCGCCCTCCACTGTCGAAGAAGATCATCATCGGCGCCGGAGCGGCGCTCGCCTGCGCGGAAGCCAGAAAGACGGAAAGCGTAATCAGCATGGCCGGGGTGTATGTCAGACCCGAAACGGCCTTGCTATCGGAAAGGTGAGGGCGCCTCAGGCGGCGGTTGCAGTGGCGTCGCAAGCGGCGGCGGCACGGGCGGCAAACTGGAGCGCGAGCTTGGCATGCCACTCGCGCGCCGCGGCCGTCATCGAGCGGCTCGCAGCAGCCCGCTCTTCCGCTGCCCGCCGGGCATAATAGCGCTGGTTCGACTCCATTCTTCTGGCTCCACGAACAGGGCAGACCGCCTTTCACGTGAGAGTGGCGGGAGAATGGTGGAGAAAGGGTTAATATCCACAATCGTGCCATCACGGAACAAGTCGTTGCAGATGGGTGACAGGTTCCGTGGTTTCGCGGATCATCGCTGAAACCGAACGACTCGCCGCTCGTTACTCACCTGAACTTAACTTTTGGAGCGAGGGGGCAGCCATGCTGACTTCGAGCATTTCGACGATGAGAAACTACAATCCCACCCTTCGCGGCTACCACGCCGTTTACCGCGAGAATGCGGTCAATCATTGCCCCGGCTGCGGCCGAACGCACTGGCTGATCGGTCGAATGCTGGCCGAATGCGGCTTCTGCGGCACCGCGTTGCCGCTTTCCGAAAGCTATTCGCGTAGCGCCGCGGCACCGATGTTCCGTCATGGGACGGGAGGCCTCAGCCGCGCTGCCTGATCACTCGCGACTCCGGCCGGTTTCTGCTAAGGGGAAACCATGGTCGGAGCCGCACTCCTGCTTGCCGCCGCGCTCAGCACGCCCGGCCCCTTCGCGCTGGTGAACGGCACCGGCACTACCCTCACGACATTGTCGATCCGTGCCGCCGATGGGCGAGGCAACTGGCGCGCTCTGGGCGGTCCGCTCGTCTCTGGCCAGCGCAGCGCCATGCCAGCTCAAGGTGGTGAGCTCTGTGCGTTCGATATTCGCGGCCGCGTCGACGGCGCCGAATTCACCTGGTCGTCGGTCAATCTGTGCGACGTGCGAAGCGTAACCCTGAACCGGCGTCCCGACGGAACGCTCTGGGTCGACTACGACTGATTGGCCGCAGCCGCCGCTGAGTGGTTGTCCGAGCAGGAGCGGGGCGCAGCTTGGCCGACGCCTTGGGCGTCGCGTCGAGCAGCTTGGCGCCCGCTACGAACACGACCAGGCAGCAAATCCCGAAGAACATCCACCCAATCGCACCGGGGTAGAGCGTAAGGTAATGCTTGCCACGCTCGGCGGCGCCCAACGCAATCGCCCAGGTGACGGCCCAGGCCTCCCATCGTGTCTTGATCACGAACAAGCGGCCAACCCGCTGTGCAAAGCCATCCGCCTTCATGCTCATGGTTAAGCAACGGGCGTGCCACCCGCCATGTTCCGCCCTTTTTCCGTTAAGGATGATAGTTACCTGTCAATTAACCCGACTCTTTTGGGCTGGGGTGGCTTTCACCCGGCGGGCGCAGCGCCTAGATGCGGCTTGGAACAATCCATGTCCAAGACCGCACCGCCCTCTCCAGAGTTCGACAAGAAGAAGATCGTGGCTGAAAACCGCCGCGTTCGCTTCGACTATTTCATCGAGCAGAAGTTCGAAGCAGGGATCGCGCTCCAGGGAACCGAGGTGAAGGCACTTCGCAACGGCGAAGGCTCCATCGCGGAAAGCTATGCCACCGTCGAGGACGAGGAAGTGGTGCTGATCAACAGCCACATCCCCGAATACAAAAACGGCAGCTGGATGAACCACGAGCCGCGTCGCAAACGCCGGCTCCTGCTCAAGAAGCGCGAGATCGGGCGGCTGATGGGCGCGATCAACCGGCAGGGCCTGACCCTCGTGCCCTTGTCGATCTACTTCAACGGCAAGGGCAAGGCGAAGGTCGAACTCGCGCTCGCCCGCGGCAAGAAGGTCCACGACAAGCGCGAGACGATCAAGGAGCGCGACTGGAAGCGTGAGCAGCAGCGGCTGATGAAGTCGAATGGCTAATCCGCCCGGCTTCTTCCGCCGGCTCGCCGATAAGGCGACGCCCAGCCGCGAGGAAGTGCTGGAAAGCCGCTGGCTGAAGCCCTTCGGATCGCGGGTCCGCCAGTCCGACCTGTGGCGCTTCACCCGCCGTTCGGTCCCTCGCGGAGTGGCCGCCGGACTGTTTGTCGGTATCTTCCTGATGGTTCCAGGGCTCCAGATCGTCGGGGCTGCCCTGCTGTCGGTGCCGCTACGTGCCAACATTCCGATCGCTGCGGCAATGACCTTCCTCTCCAACCCGGCGACGACGCCCTTCTTCCTCGTCGCGGCCATCGCGCTTGGAAACGAGCTCGGCTTTCATGCCGACCTCGCCGCCTTCAACGCCCTTTACAGTAGCGGCGCCGGTCTTAGCCAGTGGACGACCTGGCTGCTATCCGATGCGGCCCCTGCAATGATCACCGGCCTGTTCTTTATCGCCGTGGCATGTGCGTTCGTCGGCTATGGAGTGTCGATTGTCGTCTGGCGCTGGTGGATCGGCCGCAAGTGGCGCAGGCGCGTGCGTCCCGAGTTATTTCATCGCCAATCCTGAGCTGAAAGAGCGTAAGTCCATGAAGCAATTGCTTGTTTGCCTTGCCGCCACCACCGCCCTCGCTGGATGCGCCGTCACTCCGGTGTCGGTCGAATCCGCCGCCGTTGATCCCGCGCCGACTGCCGTTGCTGTCGCCGCCACCCCGGACCGTCCCAAGCCGGAGCTGGGCACGTACGGCTTCGACGCCGCCGGCATGGACAATGCGGTCAAGCCCGGTGACAATTTCTTCGAGTATGCCAACGGCACCTGGCTGCGCGACACGGCGATCCCGGCCGACAAGAGCGGATACGGCATGTTCGCCAAGCTTGACGATATTTCCAAGCAGCGCACCCGTGAGCTGATCGAGGAAGCCGCCAAGGATCCGAACAGCCGGATCGGCGCGGTCTACGCCAGCTTCACCGACCAGGCGGCGATCGACGCCAAGGGCCTGGCTCCGATCCAGCCCTGGCTTGCCCAGATCAAGGCGCTCAACAACCGCGCCGCCCTGCCGGCGCTCTACGCCGCCGCTGCTCGCAACGGCGTCCGCACCCCGTTGGGCGCCGGAGTTGGTCAGGACGACAAGAACCCCGACAGTTATATCTTCTCGATGTATCAGGGCGGCCTCGGGCTCCCGGACCGCGATTATTACCTCAAGGACGACGCCAAGATCACCGAGATCCGGGCCAAGTACCTTCAGCACCTGACCAACATGCTGACGCTGGCCGGCGAATCGAACGCCGCCGCCCGCGCCCAGGCGATCCTCGCGTTCGAGACGGACATCGCCAAGGTTCACTGGACCCGCGTCGACAGCCGCGACGCGACCAAGACCTATAACAAGATGACGGTGGCTGAGCTCACCCGCAGCGCGCCCGGCTTCGACTTCGCCCGCATGATCCGCGAAAGCGGCGCCAACGGGGTCACCGACATCCTCGTCGCGCAGCCGAGCGCGATCACCGGTGAAGCCCGGATCCTCGGCCGTGCGCCGCTGGCCGTGATCCGCGATCAGCTCATCGTGCGGTCGCTCAGCGCCTATGCGCCGGTCCTGCCGACCGCGATCGACAAGGAACAGTTCGCTTTCTACGGCACCGCCTTGAGCGGCACGCCCGAGCAGGAAGTGCGCTGGAAGCGCGGCGTGTCCTTCACCACCGGCGTGCTGCAGGACGACGTCAGTAAGCTTTATGTCGCCAAATACTTCCCGCCGGAAACCAAGGCTGCGGCCGACGAACTGGTGAAGAACGTCGTCGAAGCAATGGGCCGCCGGATCGACGGTCTGACCTGGATGGCGCCCGCCACCAAGCAGCGCGCGCGCGCCAAGCTGGCGAATTTCACCACCAAGATCGGTTACCCCGATCAGTGGCGTGACATGAGCGGGCTGGAAGTGTCGCGCGACGACGCGTTCGGCAATGCGCTGCGCTCAAACCAGTTCGACTACGCCTACAACATCAACAAGCTCGGCAAGCCGATCTACCGCTGGGAATGGGGCATGACCCCCATGACCATCAATGCTTATGCGAACTTCTCGATGAGCGAGATCGTGTTCCCGGCCGCGATCCTGCAGCCGCCGTTCTTCGATCCCAACGCCGATCCGGCGCTCAACTATGGCGGCATCGGCGCCGTCATTGGGCACGAGATCAGCCACCACTTCGACGATCAGGGCTCGAAGTATGACGAGAACGGCCGTCTCGCCGACTGGTGGACGCCGGCCGACGTGACCGCGTTCAAGGCGGCGACCGACAAGCTCGTCGCGCAGTACGACGCTTACGAACCGTTCCCGGGAACCAAGGTCAACGGCCGCCTGACGCTCGGCGAGAACATCGGCGATCTCGCCGGTCTCACGGTTGCTTACGACGCTTACAAGCACTCGCTGAACGGCGCGCAGGCGCCGGTGCTCGACGGCACCACCGGCGACCAGCGCTTCTATCTTGGCTGGGCGCAGGTGTGGCGGGCCAAGTATCGCGAAGCGGCCGCTCGCCAGCGCCTGCTGACCGATCCGCACAGCCCGTCCGAACAGCGCGTGTCGGTGGTTCGCAACCTCGACCCCTGGTACCAGGCGTACAACGTGCAGGCTGGCCAGAAGCTTTATCTGGCGCCCGAGCAGCGCGTCCGCGTATGGTAAGCTGATGCTCCACGCCAGGCTCGCCGCGATCGACGCTGAACCCGTCCCTCGCGGCGAGCCCTGGCTAGTGCCGCTCATCCTTGCCGCTCTGCTGAGTGGTCTGGCGCTTGTTGCCACAACCACCGCCATGCCGATTGCAGCCATCCCGCTCGGGATCGCGGCGGCCGCGCTGGCGCTGGTCGGCGCTTTCCGCAAGCCGCGCGCGTTCCCTGCTGCCGAGCTTGCCGCTGCGACCACGCCCGACTTCGCCTTGATCTCGGCCGGGCTGAACCTGTGCCATGATCCGGCCGTCCTGACCGATGCGGACGGTGAGGTTCTCAGCGTCAATCGCTCCTATCGGCACCGCTTCCCGACGCTGGCCAATCCGCTTGCCCTTGGGCTTGGTGACGAGGCGACTGCTGCGCTTTCCGAAGCACGGGCCACCGCGTTGCGCGACGGGGCAGGGCACGTGGTCGATCTTCCCGCCGACGGCGCTCCGCTCACCGTATCGGTCGAGCGCGTAGGCGTCGGACGCGATCTCCTGCTTTGGCGGTTCCCACGGCCGCGCCGTTCCCCCATCGGCGTACTCGCCGCGCGGGTCTCCGGCACGGAAGGAGAGGTGTTGGGCGAGGCCGGCGTCCTTGCCGCGGTGGTCGATTCCGATGGCTTGGTAATCGCGGCCAACCCCTTATTCACTCGTCGCACGCAAGCCACGATCGACGGTGGCCAAAGCCTCGAAAGCCTGCTTGCAGGCGCTGGCGACGGGAGGGTGCGCCTCGCCTCCGAAGGTGCCGCCGGTCCGCTACTGCGCCTTCTCCACATTCCGGCCGAACCCGGCACCGGCCAACCAGCTGGCCTCGCGCTTCTCTTCGCCACCGGGGAGTCGCCGGGCATCGCCGAGCCGGCGAGCCTGCAGGCCCTGCTCGACCTCATGCCGCTCGGCCTCGCCCTGGTCGATCGGGACGGCCGCTTTCTCACCAGCAACGGGGCTTTCCGCCGTGCCGCGTCGCTGGACGAGGACAAGGTGCTGCCCGCCTTCCCGAGCGACCTTGTGGTCAAGGAAGACAAGGCGGCCGTCGCCGATGCTGTCCGCCGCAACAGCCGTGGCCCTGCGATGTCGGGCGACCTTGCCGTGCGCCTTCCGCACCAGCCGACGGAGCCGGTCGCGCTGACCATCGCGGGCCTCCGCAACCTCGGCGAAGCCAGCGTCCTCCTCCTGCTCAAGGACAATAGCGAGGAAGCCAAACTCAAGCGCCAGGTCGCACAGGCGACGAAGATGCAGGCGGTCGGCCAGCTCGCCGGCGGCGTTGCGCATGATTTCAACAACATCCTGACAGCGATCATCGGCCACTGCGACCTCATGCTGATGCGCCACACGCCGGGTGACAGCGATTACGATGACATCCAGCAGATC
This sequence comes from Sphingomonas sp. LHG3443-2, assembly GCF_049896405.1. Lineage (NCBI taxonomy): Bacteria > Pseudomonadati > Pseudomonadota > Alphaproteobacteria > Sphingomonadales > Sphingomonadaceae > Sphingomonas > Sphingomonas sp. LHG3443-2. The sequence goes on along the minus strand of NZ_JAFCUG010000001.1, from coordinate 2,395,938 downwards.
AAGTCCAATTCAAACCGTGCCGCGGGTCTGACCCGGCAGCTGCTCGCCTTCTCGCGCCAGCAAACCCTGCGCCCGCAGGTGCTTCAGCTTCCCGACGTGGTGAGCGAAGTCAGTCATCTTCTGAAGCGCCTGCTGGGCGAAACGGTGGTGCTGCAGGTGAAGCACGGCCGTGAACTGGGCGCCGTTCGCGCCGATCCTGGCCAGCTCGAACAGGTAATCGTCAACCTCGCTGTCAACGCCCGCGACGCGATGCTTGGCAGCGGCGGCGGCAAGCTCATCATCCAGACTTATGCGGTCAGCGCCGACCAGGTCGCCGAACTCGGCTCCGACATCCTGCCCATCGCCGACTATACCGCGCTCAGCATCTCCGACACCGGCTGCGGCATCCCGCCGTCGGTGCTGGGCAAGATCTTCGAACCCTTTTTCACCACCAAGGAAGTGGGCAAGGGCACTGGCCTTGGCCTTTCCACGGTGTACGGCATCGTGAAGCAATCTGGCGGCTTCATCTTCGCAGACAGCAAGGTGGGCGAGGGCACCTCCTTCGTCATCTACCTCCCCGTCCACGAGGAAGAGCGCAAAGCGCCGGCCAAGCCTGCCGCGCCGCAGCCCAAGGCCGAAGAAACCTGGGGCACCGGCGTCGTACTGCTGGTCGAGGACGAAGCCATGGTCCGCACCGTCGCCGAGCGCGCGCTTACCCGCCAGGGCTATACCGTGCTGACCGCCGCCAATGGCGAGGAAGCGCTCGAGATCGTTGCGCGGGGTGAACCAATCGATCTCATGGTCACCGACGTCGTCATGCCGATCATGGACGGCCCGACCATGGCCCGCGAAGCCCGCCTCACCCGGCCCGAACTGCCGATCCTCTTCATGTCCGGCTATGCCGAGGAACAGCTCCGCCGCTCGATCGACTTCGAGAACGTCGCTTTTCTGCCCAAGCCCTTCTCCGTTCAGCAACTTTCGGAAGCGGCCCGGCGGATCCTCGCAAGCCGCTGAAAAGTATTGCCTTACCGTTCCGGACCTGCAAAGGCCGTCGCGTGAGCACGGGGCGTTCCATTCTCGTCGTTGAAGACGAACCATTGATCGCGATGATGCTCGAGGACTTCCTCGAGACCCTGGGTCACGCGATCCACGCCAGCTGCGACAATCTCGCGGATGCGATGGAAGCGTGTGAGCAGGGCGGCTTCGACGTCGCCATCCTCGACGTGAACCTCAAGGGCGAGCTGGTGTGGCCCGTCGCCGAAGCGCTCAGCGCGCGCGGCATCCCTTTCGTGATCGCCAGCGGTGGCCATGTCGAACCGCCGCCCGCCAGCTTCGCGGATGCGCCTTTGCTGGAAAAGCCCTATACCATCGATCGAATTAGCCCGGTCCTCGAACAGGCTGTCGGTCAGCGCACGAATTAAGTGCGGTTGGGCGCTCGGTTCACTTGCCCGACAGTCCATCACCGGTAAAAGGCTGAGGAAACCATCGGTTAACGGGGATCCTCGGTGAACAAGCTCCTCCTTTCGACAACTATTCTGGCGCTGCTGGCCGTCCCTGGCGCTGCCGAAGCCCGCAAGAAGCCCAAGTCTGCTCCTCCCGCCCCGGCGGTGGTGCGGGTTGCGCCGACCGATCCGGTCGAGCTCTACTATTTCCAGCGCGGCGACGCGCCCATCTGGCTGCGTAGCGATGCGACCCGGGCGGCCGCTTCGCGATTGTCGACCCTGCTCCGCCGTGCGCCGATCGACGGCTTTGCGGCAGGCCCGGCGCTTGCCGCCGATGTCGATGCGGCGCTTGCCGCGGCTGTTCCCGGCAATGCCGCTGCCATGCGCGATGCCGAGCTCCGGCTGAGCAAGGCGTGGGTCGCCTATGTCCAGTACCTTCGCACCCCGCCCAAGGGCATGGTCTACGGTTATGAGATGCTGGCGCCGCACAGCCGGCCCGATCAGATCCTGCTGACTACCGCCGCCTCGCCGGACCTCGGCGCCGCGCTTACCCGCATGTCGGACGTGAACCCCGTCTACCGTTCGCTCCGCGATGCGGCGCTCGCCAGCGGCATGACCAGCGCAGACCCGGCCCTGCTGTCCAACCTCGAGCGCGCGCGCGTGCTTCCGTCGTCGGGCCGCTACGCGCTCATCGATGCCGGCAATGCCATGCTTACCATGTACGAGAATGGCCAGGCCGTGGACCGGATGAAGGTCATCGTCGGCATGCCCGACACGCCCACGCCGATGATCGCGAGCATCATCCACTACGCGTATCTCAATCCTTATTGGGAAGTGCCGCCTGCGCTCACCAAGCGGATCATCGCACCGGGCGTGCTGAAGGGCGGCGACGCCTACCTCAAGCGCAACGGCTACGAGGTGATGACCAACTGGACCAACGAGGCGACCGTGGTCCCGGCCAGCGAAGTCAACTGGGCCGCGCTGGCCAAGGATCCGGGCCTTGTCCGCGTTCGCCAGCGTCCGGGGCCGCTCAACAGCCTCGCCGGCATGAAGATTCCCTTCCCGAGCGGGCAGGACATCTTCCTCCACGATACGCTGGACAAGTCGAAGTTCGCCAAGACCGATCGTCACCTGTCGAACGGCTGTGTGCGGCTTGAAGATGCGCAGCGCTTTTATCGCTGGCTGCACGGCAACGCGCCCGCGCCTCAGACCAAGGAAGCCGACGTCCTCGTCAAGCTGCCGCAAGGCGTGCCGATCTACCTGACCTACATCACGCAGGAAGCGGACGCCGGCGGCAAGCTTGCGTCGCGTGGCGACCCTTATGGCTGGGACGGCCGACCGGATCGGCAGCTTGCCGCGTCGACCTACACCAGCCCGACCCGCGGGGCGCCGTAAGCGCGTCTGGGACGCCGCTCAGGCACTGACATGAGACGGGCGGGGCACCGGTAGGCGCCTCGCCCTTTTTCGTGCCGGAGGCGCCGCAGAGAGCCGCGCACGGCACAAAGAAAAACGGGGCGGAGCGATGAGCTCCACCCCGTCTTCTTTTGCGTCACCGCAAGTTGCAGGCCCCCGGAAGGGCCTGCGCCTTGAGCTTAGCCGCGGACCGGAGCAACCGGCGGCGGCGGCGGCGGCGGCGGCGGCACCGGGCACGCGTCGGTCGCCAGGATCACCGAACCATCCGGGCAGGTCTGCGTCGGCGGGGGCGGCGGGGGAGGCGGCGGCGGCGGCGGCGGCGGGGGCGGCGGAGGCGGCGGGGCCGCACCACCGAGGTTGAACGACAGGCTGGCCATCAGCGAGTGCGACCGGAAACGCGATTCCGATTCACCGGCGACGGTGGTCACCGGAGCAAACGAGATGTCGTCATCGAGATCATGGTTGAAGAAGCGATACTTCAGACCGAAATCGATGTTGTCGCTGACCGGATAGCGAACGCCGGCAAGGACCTGCCAAGCGAAGCCGCTGTCCTTGAGTTCGCGGCCGCTGAGAGCCGCGGTCGACAGGCGAACCTTGGTACGAGCATAGCCGGCGCCACCGCCGACAAAGCCCTGCCAACCATCGTCAGCGCCGAAGTCGAGGAGCAGGTTGCCCATCACCGACAGCGAGGTCGAACGGCCGTTGGCCTCGACAATGGTGCCGTTGAGGTTGTACTCGTCGTGCTTCGCACGCTTGTAGGCCACTTCGGCTTCAGCGCGGATCAGACCGAAGTCGTAACCAGCGTTGACGCCGACATCGTAACCGTACTTGTGGTCGCCGATGGCATAATCGTTAAAAGTCGTGCCGGCTGCATTGGTGACGTCGATGTTGATGTCTTCAACAATCATCGCACCCAGGTCTACGCCGACGTAGCCCGCACCATCGCGGGCCATTGCCGGCGAGGTGATGGCTGCCGCTGCGACGGCTGCCAGGAGGTATTTGCGCATGCTTTCCCCTTCTCGCTCGAGAGTTAGTGTTGATGGCGCCCCGAACCTGTAGAGCAGCCAATTAGTTTCGCTCAAGCGAAAGCTGAACGGGCATCGGCCGTGAACTGTGTCATTCCTGCAACGGTGGAAAGCGGGCCAGAATGCTCCTCGCAGCACTCAAGATACGGATGTGAAACAAGATTTTCGACTGGCGGGCACCGACCGGAAGAGATGGTCTTGGCACAAAACCGGTTCCCGTCCAGTTTGACGTGATGGTGCCGGCAGACGGGTTGAGCTTGGCTCTCGCCACCGTCACTGGAGAGGTGTAGTGCCTTGCGGAAGGGAAGCGGAGGAGCTGTGCTGGCTTCGGTTGATGATGAACGTCTGATCGAAACGGTGGGATTCAGTCCCATCGCGACCGTTTTGAGCAATCCTCGCAAGCCGGATAATCCGCTGGAGGTCGCCAATCAGGCCTTTTGCGATCTTACCGGCTATGCAGAGGGCGAGATCCTCGGGCGCAACTGCCGCTTCCTGTCAGGGCTCGGAACGGAACCCTGGCTGACCGAGCGCATCCGCGAAGGCGTCCGCACCCGCTCGTCGGTGCTGGTCGACATTCTGAACTACAAAAAGGATGGAACTCCGTTTCGCAACGCGGTTCTGGTGACGCCCCTGTTCGACGCGGAGGGCGATCTCACCTGGTTCCTCGGCAGCCAGGTCGAGCTTGGCTCTGAAAGCACGTCGATCTTCATCGGCCGGCGTGAAAAGGCGGTGATTGCCGTCAACAGCCTCCCGCCGCGTCAGCGCCAGGTGCTGGAACTGATCGCCAAGGGCCTGCTCAACAAGCAAATTGCCTGGGAACTCAAGATTAGCGAGAAGACGGTAAAGATGCACCGGGCCCTGCTGATGGAGCGGCTCGGCGTGCCAACCAGCGCGGATCTCATCCGTCTTGCGGTGGAGGCAGGTCTCTGACCCTTGGCGGGTTGGTACCTTCCTAAGCCCATCTGTCGCACACCAATTCGCGGCCTATTCTGATCATCCCCGCTTCGGTGCACCGCTTCCCCTTGGCAGCACCGGGACGACGTTGCCGGAGCTCTACGGAGCCCGGACAAGACATGTGCCGGCCGCGGTGCCCGCCCGCCGCGACCGGCACATCGTTGCATCGCTTGGCCGGCGATCAGTGGCGCGTGGCGGCCATTTCGTCCGCCACCAACTGCTCCAGGCGCGCCTCGTCCGGGAAGCCCTCCGCCACCCAGCGCTGTTCGATCCGTTTGAGCGTCTTCGCTACCTCGGGGCCCGGCGTGATTCCTCGCGCGATGAGCTGCCCGCCGCCGAGCGGCAGACGCGGCGGGGTCCAGCCCCTGAGTGCCGCTGCCGCCGCTGCGTCTCCCCCCAGCAGCAAACGGTCCTGCGTCTCGGCAACGCCGATCGCATACGCGAGCGCCCGTGGCGGCTCTCCTGCATAAGGCGCGGCGGCCAGGGCCATCCGCTTGCGGACCTTGTTGCTGAGCTTCAGCCGCGCAGCGACCTTTTCGGCCACCAGCGGCTCCGCCGGAAGCAGCGCGGAGAAGCGACGGAGGGGCTCGGGAGCGACATCGGCCGCCCTCTCGGTCTCGACCAGCGCGGCCAGCCGTGAAGGCGCCTCAGACGCAATCTCGGGCAGCACGGGCGCTAGCAGGCCATGCTCCAGCATCAGCGTCACCGTCGGCACCGGGTCGGGGAGGGCGAGCAGCTTCAGCCACTCGTCCGCGATACGTTCCCGCGACAGCGCCATCAGATCATTGGCGCGCTCGGCACAAGCGGCGAGGCCGGCCTCGTCCACCCCGCGCCCGAACCGCGCCGTGAAGCGGAAAAAGCGCAAGATCCGAAGATGGTCCTCGGCGATCCGTTGCAGCGGCTCGCCGATGAACCGCACGGCCCGTGCCTCGAGATCGGCAAGCCCGCCGAAATAATCCTGCACCTCGTTCGTGGCCGGGTCGAAGTTGAGCGCGTTGATGGTGAAATCGCGCCGCGCGGCGTCCTCCCGCCAGTCCTCCGTGAAGCCAACGGTCGCATGACGCCCGTCGGTCGCCAGGTCGGTGCGAAGGGTAGTGACCTCGATCGTCTCGCCTTTGCTCACCGCAGTGACGGTGCCGTGCGCAATGCCGGTCGGGATGGTGCGGATACCGGCCGCGCCGCAGCGCCGCATCACCTCATACGGGCTGAGCACAGTCGCCACATCGACATCGGCGACCTCGACCCCGAGCAGCCCGTCCCGGACCGCGCCACCGACCAGCCGCGCTTCGCCGGAGCCCAGCGCCGCAAACAGCGCAGCGACTCCCGGCCGCTCGACGATCGCCTGAAGCGCGCTCGTGTCGGTCATGCTTCGAGCCGCCGCGTCAGGTTGACCAGCATGGCGGCGGTCGCGCCCCAGATTCGGCGGCCGTTCCAGTCGATCTCGTAATAATGGCGGCGCGCGCCGCGAAACTCAGCAGACATGCGGCGCTGATTGGCGGGGTCGAGAAGAAAGGCAAGCGGCGCCTCGAACAGGTCGGCCACCTCCTGCTCCTGCGCGAGAAGCGGCAGATCGGCATCGACCTCACCGACGACCGGCACCACCTGATAGCCTGTCACGGTGCGATAAGGGTCGGCATTGCCCCAAAGGGTCACCGCGGCGCGGGGAAGGCCGATCTCCTCTTCCGCCTCGCGCAAGGCGGCGGCGGCGATGTCCGCATCCTCGGGATCGACCCGGCCACCCGGAAAGGCAACTTGACCGGCATGGGTGCGCAGATGCTCACGCCGAACGGTGAGGAGCACCCCTGGCTCGGCCCGGCGGGTGATCGCCACCAGCACGGCCGCCGGCACCGCCGCTGCCACTTCCTCACCGTCGAGGAGATCGCCGGCAAGCAAAGTCGGCGGGGCCGGACGATCCAGCGCGGCGCGCAGCCGCTCGGTCAGCGTCACGAGGTGGGGAAGGGGAAGAACGTGCCCGCGCTCCACACGCCCGGCGGATTTTCGGCCAGGGCCAGCTCGGCCAGCTCGTACCAGACCGGTCGCTCCAGGCTGGCTTCGATCCCGTGGCGCACCCCGACGAGAGGCAGGTCGTCGACAAAGCGCAACGGGTGATCAGGCCCCAGGATCACCGCGCCGCCATCGCTGAGCTGGAAGGCGATCCGCCTCGCCTCGCCTATGCCCTCGTGACTCATGGCCGTGACCCGCAGCGCCGCCAGCTCGACCTCGATGTCGAGCTTCTCGACCGGAGTGACCAGCACATGGCGGCCGTCGGGCTCACGCCGCAGAACCGAAGCGAACAAGCGCACCAGTGCTTCGCGCTCGATCCTTTTGCCCTCGTGGAACCAGCGCCCTTCGCGGTCGATCCGCATCCCGCTGTTGCCGCAATGCGAAGGGTTCCAGCGATCCACCGGCGGGCCGCCGCGGGCCGACGCGGCGGCCGCGATCTCGTCGAGGCTGCGCCCGGCAAGCTCAAGCGGGGGACGGGTCTCCGGCATCGGCATCGCAGATAGGCCAGCTGTTTGTTTAGGCAAGGCCAGCCGCTAGGACGAGCTTATGAGCAAGGTCGCGATCGTCACCGGAGCCGGCAAACGAGTAGGGCGGGTGCTGGCGCAAGGGTTGCTGGCCGATGGTTGGCAAGTCATCGCCCACGTCCGCAGCAAAGAGGACGAGGTGCCGGCCGGTGCGATCCGCGCAGCGGCCGATCTGAGCGATGGCAAGCAGGCAGTCGAAGCCATCCTCGCCGCTTGCCCTGCGCCGCCCGGCTTGCTGGTCAACAATGCCGCGCGCTTCGCCGCCGACAGCCTGCACGATTTTTCCGCCGACGAGCTCTCCGCGCACATGGCCGTCAATGTTGCAGCGCCGGCGCTGCTGACCGCTGCCTTTGCCGCGGCAGGCGGGGAAGGGGACCGGCTGGTGGTCAACATCCTTGACGCCAAACTTGCCGCGCCCAACCCCGATTTCCTCAGCTACACCCTATCCAAGGCAGCGCTAGCGACGCTCACAGACCTCAGTGCTCGGGCGCTGAGCGGGCAGCGCATCCGCGTCAACGCCATCGCTCCGGCGCTGATGCTGCTTTCCGAAGGGCAAAGCGAAGACAATTTCGCCGCAACCCACGCCTTCAATCCCCTCGGCCGCGGGGTCGAGCCAGCGGACGTGCTCGCTGCCCTGCGATTCCTGGTGGACTCGCCCACGCTCACCGGCGAGACGCTCACGCTTGATGGCGGGCAGCGCTTCTGGCGGCTGCCCCGCGACGTGCAATTTCTGGAGCCCAAGCCTTGATGACCGACGTTGCCGAGTTCACCCCCCGTCTCGACGGGCTGGTGCCGCCCGCGCTGGCGGTGCGCTCTGCCAAGATCCACCTCGACGGTCTGGCGGTGATGACCGACATCGGCTTCCACGATTTCGAGATCGGCACGCCCCAGCGCCTGCTGATCAGCGTCGAGGTCTGGCTCGACGAGACGGCCGCGCCCGACGGCGACCTCGCGGCCAAGGCATGGAACTACGATCACCTCCGGCTCGAGATCGAACGAATCGCTTCGTCGCGGCGATTCAATCTGCAGGAGACGGTTGCCCGCGAAATCTACGATTGGATCGCCGCACGAGCCGGTGTGAAAGGACTTCGCGTCGCGACCTCGAAGCCGGACGTCTATCCGAACGCCCGAGGGGTGGGCGTTGAAATCGCCAGCTTTTCTGGTTCAGCCCCGTAATGAAATCGGCATACGGTTGAAGAGGCGGAACAATATGATTGCACCGCCATTGAGGCCACATTAAGGAAGCGCGCCGACCCCGCCGATGATATGTTGAACCATCGGCCCATCAGATCGGAACCGCTTGCCCTTGGGCGGCTCCGGACCTGAAGGAAGGTCACCCCTGAGGAGAATTGCGGCAGGATGTCTTACGCCAATCGCAGGCAGATGAGCGGGAACAGGACGGTTTCGATCGTCATTGTCGCCTTGCTGCATGTGCTGCTCGGATATGCGATCATCACCGGCCTCGCGTACAATGTCGTGAAGAAGGCCGCTGAGGATTTGAAGACCTTCGACGTCGAGGAGGAGCCGCCGCCCCCGCCGGAAGAGCCACCGCCCCCGCCGCCGGAGAAGCAAGTTGAAACCCCGCCGCCGCCGGTGGTGTCGCCGCCGCCTCTGGTGCGCACCAACACCCCGCCGCCGCCGGTCAGCACGGTGAATGTCGCGCCGCCGCCGGTCATTACGACCACGGCGCCGCCGATCCCGCCGGCTCCGCCTGCGCCGCCCGCTCCGCCTCCGCCGCCGCCGCCGGCAGTGAAGGTGCAGCCGGCCAAGGCTCGCGCGAACCTCGCTTCCTATTTCTCGGACGACGATTATCCGCAGGACGCGATCCGCAACGAGCAGCAGGGCACCACGGGTGTTCGGCTGGAGATCGGCCCGGACGGCCGTGTTACCAACTGCACCGTGACCAGCTCGTCGGGGTCCAGTTCGCTGGACAGCACGACCTGCCGCCTGCTTCGCAGCCGGGCCCGGTTCACCCCGGCGACGGACAGCAGCGGTGCACGGACCAGCGACACCACAAGCACGCGAATCGTCTGGCGCCTGCCTGCGGACTGATTGTCACCGACCTTTCATCTAACGGTTTCCACTTAAGGATACGCACTATGACCTTCGTCTCTCTGATGGCCGCCGCGGCCGCCGCTCCGGCGGGTGACAACCCCTACGGCCTTCTACAGGCGCTGAATGAGGGTGGTCTGATCTCCTGGGCTACCTTTGTCATCCTGGTCGCCATGTCGATCGGCACCTTCTACATCCTGTTCACCAAATTCTTCGAGCAGCAGAAGATCATCAGCCAGGGCAACAAGGTCCGGGCCAGCTTCTGGAACTCGCCGAACCTCAAGGACGCTTCGGGCAAGCTCGACGCCAAGAGCGCCTACCGGGCGATCGTCGACGACACGCTCGTCGCTCAGGAGCAGCACGGAAAGCTGACCAACCCGGTCGACCAGCATGACTGGATGGCCAACAGCCTCGCCCGCTCGCAGGGTGGCATTGGCGCCCGTCTCGGCGAAGGCCTGGCCTTCCTCGCCACCGTCGGTTCGACCGCGCCGTTCATCGGTCTGTTCGGTACCGTGGTCGGCATCTACCGCGCGCTGATCAAGATCGGTGCGTCGGGCCAGGCCTCGATCAGCACCGTCGCCGGCCCGGTCGGTGAAGCGCTCATCATGACCGCGCTCGGCCTCGTCGTCGCCGTTCCGGCCGTGCTTGCCTACAACTGGCTGATCCGCCGCAACAAGTCGATCATGGAAGACCTCGCGGCCTTCACCAACGACCTGCACGGCTACGTCATGAGCGAAGGCAAGGTTAAGCCTGCCGCCGTCGCCGGTGGCGCTGCCAACGCCGGTTCGGCTTCGGTCGCCAAGGGTGCGCAAACCCGTTCGGGCGCTGCTCCGACCCCAGCCGGCACCCAGCCGCTGACCGCCGGTCAGACCTCGACCGGCCAGCAGGCCGGCGGCACTGGCACCACCACGGTGGACCGCCGCTAAGCCACGGTTCAGGGAGCCGGGCGCTTGTGTGGCGTCCGGCTCCTACCTCCGGGCCAGCGTGCCAACCACTTCTAAAGAGGGAAGTATCCTCCCATGGCAATGAGTGTCGGCAAGGAAGACGGCGAAGACGTCCCGATGTCCGACATCAACACCACGCCCCTCGTGGACGTGATGCTGGTGCTCCTGATCATCTTCCTCATCGCGGTTCCGGTCGTGGTGGAAACCGTTCCGATCGCGCTTCCGGCAACTGCCTATGAAGCGCGTGAGACCAAGCCCGAAAACGTTGAGCTGACCATCCGCGGCGGCCCTGGCGGGACCTGTGAAGTCTATTGGGGGATGACCCCGATCGACAGCCAGACCCTGCTCGACCGCTCGGTCAAGTCGCTCGAGGATGCCATCGCCAAGGTCGGCGGGGCGGAAAACCTCACCGATGAAACCATGCCTGAAGCCCATCTGCGCGGCGACGTGAACACGCCGTACAAGTGCATCGGCGGGGCCATCTTCACCATGCAGCGGGCCGGTTTTGCCCGTGTTGGTTTCGTGTCCGAACCGCCGCCCGGTTCAACCGTTACCCGGCTGTAAAAGAAGGAATTCGCCCCATGGCGATGCAGACGACTTCGAATAACTCCGAAGGCGAACCGATGATGGAGATGAATACCACTCCGCTCATCGACGTCATGCTGGTGCTGATCATCATGCTGATCATCACCATCCCGCCGCAGACCCACGCCGTGAAGCTTGACCTCCCGCAGGGTGACAACCCGCAGCAGGAGATTATCGACCCGGTCAAGAACAAGATCGTGGTTACCCAAGGCAATGCCATCCTGTGGAATGGCGCCCCGGTGAACCAGGTTCAGCTGCGCCAGTATCTCGACATCACCCAGCAGATGAACCCGGTCCCCGAACTGCACCTGCAGCCGGAGCCGGAAGCGCGCTACGACCTCGTCGATCAGGTGCTCGTCGTGACCAAGCAGGCGAACGTGTCCAAGATGGGCTTCGTCGGTAACGAGGCCTACGGCAAGGCCTTCTAAGGCCCGCAAGCCACCAGGTTCGGGAACCATCCCGAATGATCCTGGGCGGCCCTCCTGAACAAGGAGGGTCGCCCTTTTTTCGTGGTGGCGCGTTCAGGCGGAACCAGACATTCGTTTCCAGGAGAAGTTCGCCCCATGTGCCAGATGTCCAGCCTTTGCCTGATCCTTGCCGGCGCGGCGTCGCTTGCCGCGTGCGCCACCCCCAGCGACGCGCCGTCCAGCGCCAAGTCGGTGCCGCTTGTCGGCGCCAGCGGACAGGCGATCGGCACCGTCCGCATGTGGGAGACACCGGGCGCGGTCAGCTTCCGGGTCGAAGGCAACGGCCTCGCGGTCGGCCGCAAGGGCATTCACGTCCATGCTGTCGGCCGCTGTGACGCGCCGGCCTTCACCACCGCCGGCGCGCACTGGAACCCCGCGTCGCGAAAGCACGGCCTGTCCAACCCGCAAGGGCCGCATGCGGGTGACCTTGCCAATGTGCCGGTCGCTGCCAACGGCACCCTGCGCGAGACCGTGGTGCTGACCGGTGCCAGCCTTGCTGCCTTGCGCGATGCCGACGGATCGGCGCTGGTGCTGCACGCGGGCGAGGACGACAATGTCACCGATCCTTCGGGCAACAGCGGCGACCGCATCGCCTGCGCCGTGCTCAGCCCCGCCGGCTGATCGTTGCGCCGTTGGAGGTTCCGCTGAACCTCCTGCCCAATAAGCCGTAGCGGCCTTTGAACGCAGGCTTCGTTGAGGGGGTGGCGGGTCCAACACCGCCGCCCAGTCAACAGGAGCTTCACCACATGCCGCAGCGTTTCGTCGCCACCGAGAATGCCTTCGACAAGGGCATTGAGAACACCACACCCAAGGCCGGCGCCAAGCTTGCGGGCGAGTGGGCCGAAGCCGTCTGCAAGGCCGATTTCACCGGCGCCAAGGGCCTCGCTTCCGAGCTCGAGCGGCTGGAGAAGCTGCTGAGCGCCGACGAGCCCGACACCGACAAGCTCAAGACCCTGCTCGAAAAGATCGGCCAGGACACCGCCAAGGCTGCCGACCGGGCCGAGGATCCCAAGGTCGCCGACAAGGTCCGCAAGCTTGCCGAAGCGATGGGCGCCAAACAGACCGGCTGAAGAGCAAGAAGGTGCGGTCCAGCGTGGATCGCCCCTTCGCCGTCGCGGTTACGCGCCCGAGGGTCCGCCGCTGGTCATGTCCGACTGGCCCTTGTCGAGCGGAATAGCTTCGCCGGTAGCCTTGTCGAGCTTCCCTGCTGTCCACCGATCCAGCGCGGTGCAAGCGCCGACAAAGGCTAACGCGCCCAATACCGCACCCGGCTTCTTGGAAGTGCGCAGCGCCAGCAGAAGCGCGGCCGTGTCCATCGTGTCTCCGAACACCCGGTTCCAGCTGTTGAACGACACCGCTGGTCCGCGCACCAGCATCGCTCCCGCGGCAATCTCCCTGAGGCCGAACGCGCGGATCACGCTCTTGGCCGAACCGTCGGGGTCAAGGCCGAGCCCCTTGGCGATCTTTTGGGGAGCAAAGAGCTCCGCCGCGCCGAGCGCGAGACTGAAGATACCAAGGCCTAGGCCCGTCTGTTTGGCGGCAATTGCTGACATGAGGGAACGCTCCTGTGGGGAAGTGCAGCCAACGGACTCGCGTGGCTCCCCGTTCCCCATTCCTCCCGTCAGGGGAGCGGCAGGTCGATATGCTCGCGAAACTGTTCGATCAGGCGCCGGTAGAGGTCGCGCTTGAATGGCACGATGAGGTCGGGCAGCGCGGATGGTGCAACCCATTTCCAGGCGTCGAATTCCGGATGTTCGGTGGCGATATCGACATCGCTTTCACGGCCCAGGAAGCGGCACAGGAACCAATCCTGCTCTTGGCCCCGCCACTTGCCGCCCCACAATTTGCTTTTGAGCTCTTCCGGCAATTCGTAGCGCAGCCGCTCGGGACACTCGGCGATCCGCTCGACGAGGTGCGGGGGGATGCCGGTTTCTTCCTGCAATTCGCGAAGCGCGGTGTCCCATGGCGCCTCGCCCTCATCGATCCCGCCCTGCGGCATCTGCCACGCTTCGTCGGTGCGATCGATGCGGCGGCCGACCCACACCTGGCGGTCGGCATTGAGGAGCATGACGCCGACTCCGCGGCGATAGGCTGTGTTCTGGGTCATGCAGTGCCTGTGTCACCCCGGGCCCGCCGCGCCAAGCGGCGTGACAAGCCCGGGGCGCCATGACCTTAGTAGGAGGAGGTGGTAGCCGACGTCATCCGTGCTCGGCTGGAGCTATGGCCGCCAGCGCGGTGAAGCACGTCCTCGACCCGGGCGCGGTCGAAGCTGCCGCGACTGGTATCAACCGACACGAAGATCCCACCGTCATTGATGCGGTCGCCATAATAGCGGCTGTCTTCGTCGCTGACGCCATGCTTGCCGAGTAGGTCGCCGAGGCCACCGGCGGCGGCACCTACCGCAGTTCCGGTCAGCGCCGCGCCGGGAACGGCCGATGCCGCAATGGCGCCGGCAGCGGCGAGCGGTCCAACGCCTGGAATGGCGAGCGCGGCAACACCCAGCAGCGCGCCGATGCCCGAACCGGCGGCGGCCTTGGCAATGAAGCTGGTCGGCTCCTTGCCATCATCAACCGTTCCATCACCGTGATGGCCGCTGCCATGATCCTCATCGCGGCCGATCACCGAGATGGCGTCGTTGTCGACTCCGGCGCTGCGCAGTTCCTGGATCGCGCGCTCGGCTTCGGCGCGGCTGTCGAACACGGCGGAAATGACGTTACCCTGCATGGCATGGATCTCCCTTTACGCGGCGGTCGGATGTGCCGCCGCGAGTTCAGCGAAAGGCGGGGGGAGGGGGTTCCGCGATCGTTTCGGCGCTGGTCGTCTTATGCGACGGACCGATCGAGGAAGAGCCCAAGCTGGGCAACTGCGCGCTCGAGATCTACCTGTGCGCTCGGCAATGCCTTGCGCAGGTTGAGGAAGCCGTGGATCGTGCCTCCGCATTCCTGATAGGCGATCTCGACTCCGGCCTCGATGCAGGTGGCGGCGAACGCACGGCCCTGATCGCGGATCGGATCGTGGCTGGCGGTCACCACGATCATCGGCGGCAGGCCCGCCAGCGGCTTGGCCAGCGGATCGTAGCGCCAGTCCTTGCGGTCGGGCGCATAGCACTCATCGAACCAGCCCATCGACGCCCGGCTGAGGAGATAGCCTTCGCCAAATGTGTCGAGGCTCGGATATTGTTTGGTCGGGTGCGCGGCGGGATAGAAGGGCATTGCCGCCAGCACCGGCACCGCCGCCGGCTCGTCGCGTAGCGCCAGCGCGGTGACGATGGAGAACGTCCCGCCCGCGCTGTCGCCGGTCGGCACCAGCCCGGTCACCTCCAGCCCCAGCTCCGCCGGGCTGCCCGCCACCCACCGCGCCGCAGCGATGGCGTCGTCCGGGCCGGCGGGGAAGGGGTGCTCGGGCGCCAGACGGTAATCGACGGCCACCACCGGCAACCCCGTGAGCCGCGCCAGCTCGGCGCAGATCGGGTCGTGGGTATCGAGATCGCCAAGCACGAACCCGCCGCCATGATAGAAGACCAGGACCGGGCCCGCCCCGCGCTGCTCCCGCGCATCGTACAGCCGCATCGGGCATGGGCCGCCGCTCACATCGCGAAGCACCGCCAACTCACCCACCGGCGCATCGAACAGCGACCGGCTGGCGTGAAGCATCTTTCGAGCTTCGACCAGCCCCACGTCGACGGCCCGTTTGCCTCCGGGGCCATTGGCGATTGTCAGCAGAGCGGCGACGTCGGGGCGGACATAAGGCTGGGTCATGGGAGCCGCCCTAACGTGGTGACGCCGTCCGTTCCACGCGCTAAAGGCGGCTCAACCCCTTATCCCTTGCAGGACGCGTCATGGCCACGGCCACTCACATGCTCACCCCCGAGGAGGCGCACGCCGACCTCGTTCCCGAAAACGTCGTGGTCCGCTTCGCCGGCGACAGCGGCGACGGCATGCAGCTGACCGGCGGGCAGTTCACCCTCTCCACCGCACTCGCCGGCAACGACCTCGCGACCTTCCCCGACTTCCCGGCCGAAATCCGCGCGCCGCAGGGAACGACCTTCGGCGTCTCCGCCTTCCAGATCAACTTCGGTTCAGCGAGCATCGAAACCGCTGGCGACCAACCCGACGTCCTCGTCGCGATGAACCCCGCGGCGCTGAAGGTGAACGTCGCCCAACTGCGCGATGGCGGCCTGATCATCGCCGACGAAGGCGAATTCTCCGCCCGCAACCTCGCCAAGGCCAGCTACGACGCCAATCCGCTCGAAGACGGCAGCCTCGCCCGCTGGCAGCTCATCAAGTTCAACATCTCGCAGCTCACCCTCGATGCCGTGAAGCCGTTCGGCCTCGGCAACAAGGAGGCGCTGCGCTGCAAGAACATGTGGACGCTCGGCCTCGCACTGTGGATGTTCGACCGTGACCGCGGCCCGATCGTCGACTGGCTCAAGACCAAGTTCGCCAAGGCGCCGGTCCTCGCCGAAGCCAACGTCGCCGCCCTGAACGCCGGCCACGCCTATGGCGATACGATCGAAATGGGCGCGGCCTTCCGCCCCCACCATATCGAAGCCGCCCCGGCCGAGCCGGGCCTCTACCGCACCGTCACCGGCGCCGAAGCGCTCGGCCTCGGCCTCGTCGCGGGCGCGCAGCTTGCCGACCTGCCGATGTTCTTCGGCGGCTACCCGATCACCCCGGCTTCGGCGCTGCTGCACCACCTCAGCCGCCTCAAAGAATATGGGATCACCACCTTCCAGGCCGAGGACGAAATCGCCGCCATCTGCGCTGCGATCGGCGCATCCTACGCCGGAAGCCTCGGCGTCACCTCCTCGAGCGGCCCAGGCATCGCGCTCAAGACCGAGGCAATGGGCCTCGCGATCATGACCGAGCTGCCCCTCGTCATCGTCAATTCGCAGCGCGGCGGGCCTTCGACTGGCTTGCCGACCAAGACCGAGCAGAGCGACCTCTACCAGGCGGTCTACGGCCGCAACGGCGACGCGCCCATGCCGGTCATCGCCGCCCGCTCGCCTGCCGACGCCTTCGACTGCGCGATCGAAGCGGTGCGCCTCGCCACGCGCTACATGACCCCCGTCATGCTGCTGACCGACGGCTACATCGCCAATGCCGCCGAGCCGTGGAAGGTGCCGGACATGAGCGGCTACGCACCGTTCCCGGTCACCCACGCGACCGAGACCAGCGTGCCGCGCAACGAGGCCGGCAAGCTCGAGCCGTTCAGCCGCGACGACAAGCTCGCCCGACCGTGGATCAAGCCCGGCACCCCCGGCCTGCTCCACCGCATCGGCGGGATCGAGAAGCGCCCCGGCACCGGCGATATCGACTACTCGCCCGGTGCCCATGCCGAGATGACCAAGCTCCGCCAGGACAAGGTGCTCGGCATCGGCCGCGACATTCCCAAACAGGACGTCTGCCTCGGCCGCGCCGGGGCCAAGGTCGCGGTGGTCGGCTGGGGCTCGACCTTCGGCCCGATCCACCAGGCGGTGAAGCGGCTGCAGGCGCAGGGCCACGACGTCGCCCACGTCCACCTCCGCCACATCTGGCCACTGCCGCAAAATCTCGGCGACCTGCTCCGCAGCTTCGGCACCGTGATCGTGCCCGAGATGAACACGGGCCAACTGAAGACCCTGCTGCGCGACCAGTATCTGGTTGACGTGCAGAGCCTGACCAAGACCAGCGGCCAGCCCTTCAAGATCGCCGAGATCGAAGCCGCCGCCCGCGCCCCTCACGGCGGCACGCTGGCGCCCGACGCCACCCAGCTCCCCGAAGCCGACAGCGGCCGCGACGAAGGCCACCCGCACGCGGCCGAGGTCCACTGATGAAGCCGATCAACCCCGTTCCCTACATTGCCATGCTGATCCTGGTGCTTGGCATGATCTACCTCTTCTACGGACGCTGACCCATGAACGAGCTGACCTCGATCGAGAAAACCACCGCCAAGGACTGGGCGAGCGACCAGGAAGTGCGCTGGTGCCCCGGCTGCGGCGATTATGCCGTGCTGAAAGCCGTGCAGCGGACCATGCCCGACCTCGGTGTCGCTCGCGAAAAGACCGTGTTCGTCTCCGGCATCGGCTGTTCCAGCCGCTTTCCCTATTACATGGAGACCTACGGCTTCCACACCATCCACGGCCGCGCGCCGGCGGTAGCGACGGGGGTCAAGCTCGCCAATCCCGACCTCGACGTGTGGATCATCACCGGCGACGGCGACGCGCTCAGCATCGGCGGCAATCACACCATGCACCTGCTGCGCCGCAACCTCGATTGCCAGGTGCTGCTGTTCAACAACGAGATCTACGGTCTGACCAAGGGCCAATATTCGCCCACCAGCCGCGTCGGCACTCGCTCGCCCTCGACCCCGTTCGGCTCGGTCGATACCCCAGCGCGTCCCTGCGCCTTTGCGCTTGGCGCCGGCGCCCGCTTCGTCGCGCGCGGGATCGACGTCCACAAGTCGCTTCCCGACGTGCTCAAGGCCGCCCACGCCCACAAAGGCACCGCGTTCATCGAAATCTTCCAGAACTGCGTCGTCTACAATGACGACGTCTTCGCCCCCTTCACCGCCCGCGATGTCGCGAGCGAGATGCAGCTGTGGCTGAAGCATGGCGAGAAGATGCTGTTCGCCGGCGGGTCCAAGGGCATCGCACTCGACACCGACACCCTGACCCTCAAGGTCGTCGCCGGTGACGATCCCGCGGTCCTGACCCACAACATCCGCAGCCGCGCGCTCGCCCACATGCTGGTCGAGATGCCGCCCGTCGGTTTCCCGGTTGCGCTCGGCGTCATCTACGACGATCCCGCTCCGACCTTTGAAGTCTCGGTCATCCAGCAGAACGAAACCGCCGCGGCCGGCAAGAAGCCCGACCTCCAGAGCCTCGTCGGCAAGGGTCAGAGCTGGATGGTCGAAAAGGAACCGCGTGCCGAATAGTCTCGCTGCAGCGGCATGATCCCCCGCACGCACATCGCCTCCGCGCGCATCCCCAACGGGCCGGAGATGCACCTCTACGCACGCGGTGGTGACCACATGATCCTGGTCGACCGCGACGAATTGATGAGCACCCGCATGTCGGGCTCGGAAGAAGCGCTGGCGACCATGACCGCCGAGCGGCTTGGGTCCCGCCCGAAGCAGCGCTGGCTGATCGGCGGCTACGGCATGGGCTTCACCCTGCGCGCCGCCCTTCGCAGCCTGCCGGCCGACGCCGAGATCGTGCTCGCCGAGCTCGTGCCGCAGATCATCGATTGGGCGCGGGGCCCGATGGCCGAACTCACCGCCGGCTGCCTCGACGATCCCCGTGTCCGCATCGTCCAGGGCGATGTCGCGGGCGAGATCGAGAAAGGCGGCTGGGACGCGATCCTGCTCGATGTGGACAACGGCCCCGATGCGCTGGTCCGCGCGCTCAACCAGTGGCTCTATGAGCCAGGCGGCCTTGCCGTTGCCAAGGCGGCGCTTCGCCGGGGCGGCATTCTCGCCATCTGGTCGGCAGGTCCGGATTCACGCTTCACCCGCACGCTGGCGCGCGCCGGTTTCGCGGTGGAGGAGGAGGTGGTCCGCGCCCGCCACAACGGCAAAGGCCCGCGGCACCTCATCTGGTTCGCCGCGCGCCCCTGATCGGTGGACAACCTCACCCACAGCCTCGCCGGTGCCCTGCTGGGGCAAATGGGCCTGAAGCGCGCCAGCCGCTTTGCGCTTGCCGGCTGCATCCTCGGCGCCAACGCCCCCGACATCGACGTTATCGCGCCGCTGTTCCTGCCCGTCGACAACATCGCTTTCCACCGCGGGCCGACCCACGCTCTGTTCGGCTTGCCGATCATGGCTGCTGGCACCGTCGCACTGCTATGGCTGGTCGACCGCCTCAAGCCGGCAAAGCCCGGCGCTACGCCGTTCCGCGCCTGGCCGCTGTTCCTCGTCACTTTGCTGGCCGTCATCAGTCACCCGTTCCTTGACTGGCTGACGACTTACGCGGTCGCTTTCTTCGCGCCGCTGGGCGACCGCTGGTATTCGGCCAACGCCATCTTCATCATCGACTGGGTTTATTGGATCATCCTCGGCCTCGGCATCTGGCTGTCGGTGCGCCGGGGGAAGCGGGGAGGGGTTCACCCCGGCCGCCCCGCGCAGCTCGCCGGCCTTGTCCTCCTCACCTACATCGCGGTCAACGTGGCCTGGAGCGCGCACGCCGAGCGGAGCCTCGCCGCAGCCCTGCGCCAACGCGGCATCCAACCGCGCCTGATCGTCGCCAGCCCACCGCCGCTCGCCTTCTGGGAACGAAGCCTGGCCTGGCGCAGCGATCGTGAGTGGGGCAGCGGCAGCTTTTCGCCGAACGACGGGCTTCGGCTCAGCCCAGCTCGCACTCCGCTGAACCTCGACGATCCGCGCTTCCTTCGCGCGCGGGCCGAGCGGCGGATGGTCCGGTCCTTCCTTTATTGGTCGCGGATGCCGATCGTGGTCGAGGTCGATGGCCGTCCGGTCCTCACCGACCAGCGTTACTATCGCGCCCTGGACGACGAGCGCGTCCCCGCCGCCATTCGCCGCCGCGCGCCGACCGCCAGCTTCCAGATCCCCCTGGACCTGCCCTCAGGGCCATAGTGCCTTTGCGCGGTCCACCGCGTTGATGCGAGCGATGGCTTCCCCTCAACTCGTCTGGTTCCGCCAGGACCTCCGCACCGCCGACCACCCCGCATTGATCGCCGCGGCCGAGCGCGGGCCGGTGGTCGGCCTCTACGTCCTGGACGACGAGACACCGGGCAAATGGAAGATCGGCGGCGCCCAGCGCTGGTGGTTGCACCACAGCCTCACGGCGCTGGCGGGCGAACTGGACAAGCTCGGCTCCGCCCTCATCCTGCGCCGCGGCCGCTCGTCCAAGGTCGTGCGCGACGTCGCCAAGGAACTCGGCGCCGGAGGGGTCCACGCCACCCGCCATTACGAGCCCTGGTGGCGCGAGGCCGAGCGGGAGCATGGCGACTTCGTCATCCTCCACGACGGCGACGTCCTCCATGACCCTTCCGCCATCCGCTCGGGCGCTGGCAAGCCGTTCAAGATCTACGGCCCCTATTACCGGGCCCTGGAAAGCCACCTGCCGCCCCCAAAGCCCCGGCCCGCGCCGAACCTGGCTTGTCCCGACAAGCTTCCGACGAGCGACAAGCTCGACGAGTGGCAGCTGCTTCCAACCCATCCGAACTGGGCCACCGGCTTCGACAAGTGGGAGCCTGGCTCAACCGGCGCGCACAAGCACCTCAAGCGCTTCGCCGCCGAAGCCGCCCGTTATGCCGAGCGCCGCGACCTGCCTGCCGAAAGCGGCACCAGCCAGCTGTCCACCCACCTTCACTTCGGCGAAATCAGCCCGCGTGAGCTGTGGCACGGCCTCGGCGGCGCGGCCGGTGACAAGTTCCACCGCGAACTCGCCTGGCGCGACTTCTCCCGCCACATCATCCTTGCCGATCCCAAGCTGGGCGAGGCCGAACAGCGTCCGATGAAACTACGCCACCGCGCCGGTAAGCAGGCCGACGCCGACTTCGCCGCTTGGACCCGCGGCCAGACCGGCTATCCGCTGGTCGACGCCGGCATGCGCGAATTGTGGGCGACCGGCTGGATGCACAACCGCGCGCGGCTGGTCACCGCCAGCTTCCTGGTCAAGCACCTGCTCATCCCCTGGCAGCGCGGCGCCCTGTGGTTCTGGGACACGCTGATCGACGCCGACTACGCCAACAACAGCCAGAACTGGCAATGGATCGCCGGCACCGGCTTCGACAGCCAGCCCTTCTACCGCATCATGGCGCCGCTCGGCCAAAGCGAGAAGTTCGACGCTGCCGACTACATCCGCCGCTGGGTGCCCGAGCTTGCCAAGCTGTCCGACGCCGACATCCACGATCCGTGGGGCAGGGGCGCCGCGCCGCCAGACTATGCGGCGCCCCTGATCGGCCACAAGGAAGCCCGCGAACGCGCGCTGGAGGCCTATCGCAAGCGCGGTTCCTGACGCTAAGAGGCGGCCATGGCCACACGCGGTTCGCACCTCCTCAACGCCGACCGCAGTTTCGTCACCGGCGCCGGCCTGCTCGGCCGACTCGCCGCGCCGGCCTTTGCCCGCATCCTCGACCAGCTTCACGAGCGGCTGCGCGAAGGAGGCATCCACGGCAGCCTTCCCGATGGCAGCACCCGTGCAATCGGCTTCCATGCCCCGGGGCCCGAGCCGGTCGTCACCCTCCACAGCTGGCGCGCGCTTGTTCGCCTCGCCACCAGCGGCAGCGTCGGCTGGTACAAGGCATGGGCGCGCGGCGAATGGTCTTCGCCCGACCCCGTGCCGCTGTTCGACCTGTTCATGCGCAATGCCGTCAGCCTTGGTGAGGCAGCCCGCGCCAAAGGCCCGTTCCGCCTGGTCAACTGGCTCGCCCACCAATGGCGCGACAATGCGCCAGGCCAGGCCCGCCGCAACATCGCCGCCCACTACGACCTCGGCAACGACTTCTACGCCGCTTGGCTCGACCCGAGCATGAGCTATTCAAGCGCGCTGTTCCGTGCGCCCGACGCCACCCTCGAAGCCGCCCAGCACGCCAAGATCGACGCCATCCTTGACCGGCTCGCAATAGGTAAAGACACGCGCCTGCTTGAAATCGGCTGCGGCTGGGGCAGCCTCGCCATCGCGGCGGCCAAGCGCGGCGCCCATGTCACCGGCCTCACCCTCTCGACCGAGCAGAAAGCCTGGGCCGAGCGCCGCATCGCCGACGAAGGCCTTGCCGACCGCGTCACCATCCGCCTCGAAGACTATCGCGACCACCGCGGCAGCTACGATGCGCTTGCCTCGGTCGAGATGGTCGAAGCCGTCGGCCAGCGCTGGTGGCCCGCCTATCTCGACGCCATTGCCGCCAACCTCCGCCCCGGCGGACGCGCAGCGCTGCAATATATCTCGATCCGGCCCGAGCTGTTCGACGCCTACGCCGCCAGCGCCGACTTCATCCAGACCTACATCTTCCCAGGCGGCATGCTCCTCCACGAGCCCCGCTTCCGCACCCTCGCTGCTGACCGCGGCCTAAGCTGGAACGATCCCCACGCCTTCGGCTTCGACTATGCCGAAACGCTCCGCCTCTGGCGCGCCAACTACGACGCCGCGGTCGAAGCCGGCCGCCTTGCCGACTTCAGCCCTGCATTCCACGACTTGTGGCGCTATTATCTGATGTATTGCGAAGGCGGCTTCCGGGGCGGCGGTATCGACGTCGCTCAGGTCACGCTGGTGAAGGCTTAGGCCTCGACCCGCACCTTGGCGCCACTCTCGCGCTCTTCGCCCAACAACTGAAGCAGTCGCTCGGCAACTACCTCGGGCGCCTTGACGTCCGCCGGGTCCTCGCCCGGAAACGCCTTGGCCCGCATCTGCGTCCGGGTCGCGCCCGGATCCAGCACCGTGACCCGAAGCTTGCCGCTGAACGCCGTCTCGTCGGCATACGCGCCAAGCAACGTCTCCAGCGCCGCCTTGCTCGATCCGTAGGCGCCCCAGAACGCCCGCGGGGTCGCGCCAACGCTGCTCGTGACGCCCACCACCTCGGCCTTGTCCGACGCCTTCAGCATCGGATCGAACGCCGCCAGCAGCGCCTGCGGCGCCAGCAGGTTGAGGTTGATCAGCCGCGTATATTCCTTGACGTCGATATGCTCGACCGGGGTCAGCGTGCCCAACGTGGCAGCGTTCAGCACCAACAGATCGAGCTTCTCCCACCGCCCGGAAATCGCCTGCGCCAGCTTGCCGATATCCTCGGCCTTGGTGAGGTCGAGCGGAGCGATCGTCGCCGTCCCACCCGCGGCATGGATGCGTTCCTCGACCTGCTCCAGCGCCGCGGCCGTCCGCGCGGTCAGGATCACATGCGCGCCCTCGCGTGCCAGCGCTTCGGCAATCGCCGCGCCGATCCCGCGGCTGGCTCCGGTGACAAGGGCGAGGCGGCCTTCGAACATGCTCATGGCCGCGCGCCCTAGCCGAGCCGCCGCCCCCGGCCAAGTCGCGCTCGCCCCAAGTCATTGTGCCGCGCGCGCAAGCCCGTTAGTTCTACCTCTGTTCTCTTGTCGGACGGTGTGGGGCTGAGTCGTGGACGCGTTGATGATTGCACTGCTAGTTGGCCTCGTTGCGGTGGCGGCGGTCCTTACCGGCTGGTTTCTCGGCTCGCGCCCAGCCGCCGCGGCCCAGGCCGAAGCGAAGGACGCGCGCGAGCGGCTGACCGCGCTTGAACGCGATCATGCGGTCGCCTCCGAACAGGCCGGCCGCCTTCGCCTCACCGAAGAAAGCCTCAAGGCCGCCACCGATGAGCGAAACCGCGCCCAGCAGGACGTCGCCCGCCTAGAGCCGCTCGCCGAACGCGCGGCCGCCGCCGAAGCCGATCTCGACAAGATGCGCGGCGAGGTGCGCATCCTTGCCGAAGCCAAGGCCGCGTTCGAACAAGGCCAGGCCGAGCGCGAACGCGCCTTCACCCAGCAGCTTGCCCAGGTGAAGGAGCTCGAAGCCAAGCTCGAGACCCGCTTCAGCGAACTCGCCGGTAAGGCGGTCGAGACGGCCCACGACAGCTTCCTGAAGCGGGCAGGCGAAAAGCTCGATTACGAGCGCAAGGAGCATCAGGCCAAGCTCCAGAACCTGCTGCAGCCGGTCGAAGCCACCCTCAAGCGCTACGAAGAAGGTCTCCAGCGCGTCGAGGCCGAGCGCAAGGACAGCTATGGCGAACTGCGCGGTGTGCTCGGCGAACTACGCCGCAACAATGGCCAGGTTCGCGACGAGACCCGCAACCTCGTCAACGCGCTCCGCTCCAGCCCCAAGGCACGCGGCCGGTGGGGCGAGCAGTCGCTTCGCAACGTGCTGGTCCAGGCGGGTCTCACCGAAGGCATCGACTTCGAAATGGAAGTCAGCCTCGACACCGCCGATGGCCGCCTACGTCCCGACGTGGTCGTCAACCTGCCGAGCAATCGTAAGCTGGTGATCGACGCCAAATGCTCGCTGAACGCCTTCCTCGAAGCGTGCGAGGAAGTGGACGAGGAACGCCGCACCGCCTGCTTCCGCGCTCACGTCGCATCCATGCGCAACCATGCGCAGCAGCTCGGCGGCAAGGATTATTGGGCGCAGTTCGGCGAGGCGGCGGACTACGTCATCATGTACATTCCGGGCGAGCACTTCCTCACCGCCGCGCTCGAACAGGACCCGCAGCTGTGGGAATGGGCGTTCGAGCGGCGCGTGCTGCTGGCGACCCCGACCAACCTCGTTGCCATCGCCCGCACCGTTGCCAGCGTCTGGCGGCAGGAGAAGATCACCGAACAGGCCGAGGTGATCGCGGCGCTCGGCAAGGAACTCCACAGCCGCATCGCCACCATGGCCGAGCATGTCGTCCGCATGGGCCGCAACCTCGCCACTGCCAACGACGCCTACAACAAGATGGTCGGCAGCCTTGAGACGCAGGTCTTCACGCAGGCCAAGCGCTTCGAGGGTTTGGGGTCGGGCAGCACCAAGGAAATCGCCTCGCCGCCGATGGTCGAAGTCGCTCCCCGCCCGCTGACCAAGCTCGCGCCACCGGCTGCGAACGACGAGGTGACGGTGGCGGAGTAGGGGTTAGCGCGCCGCCGTCTCCAAGCCGCCGCCGCAGCCTTCGAACGAGCGGTCGTCGACCCGCACCTGCACTTTATCCGGGTACACCCGGTCGCTCATCCCGTCGCTGCAACGCTGGCCATGGACGATGTTGAGGTTGATCCGCTTGCCCCGATAGATGTCGCCCGCGAAGCCGTGGATCGCGCGCGGCTGCGGCTCGACGATGCGCTGACCGGGTGCGTTCGCCTCGGTGAACACCATCTCGCGCCCATTGAGCTCCAACGACCAGAACGGCTCGGTCCCGAGTGCGCGATAGGCCGCGGCCGGCTCGACCGGCACTGTCGGCACGGTGGCGCAGCCACTGAGCAGGGCCGCGGCGGCAACAGCGAGAGCACGCATGGGATCAGCCTTCATCGAGGTCATGACGGCGGTGTAACGCTGCGCAGATGAACGGTGTCCGACCTGCTTGCAATGTAGGAGCCCGCCTGTCAGCGTACCTTTGAGGTTCGTTCCGGCAAGTGCCCGAGCCGGAAAGGGGCGCTTCGCGAAACGTCGCCCCTATGTGAACTTCGAGAACTTCGCTCAGGCTCCGCGCCAGCTCGCCCGGATGTGAAAGGCCATCACCGCCGTCGCCACCGCCGCATTAAGGCTGTCGGCCCGGCCCAGCATCGGCATCTTCACCAGAAGATCGCACTCGGCCTCATAGGCCTCCGGCAAGCCGGCCTGCTCATTGCCGACCAGCAGGAAGCAGGGCTTCTCATAGGTGGGCTCGAGATAGTCATGGCTTGTCTGAAGGCTGGTCCCGACCAGCTGCCCCGGCCCCTCCCGAAGCCAGGCAAGAAAGGTCGCCCACGGCACCTGAACGATCTTCTGGGTAAAGATGGCTCCCATCGACGCCCTGACCGCCTCGACACTGAACGGGTCGGCGCTATCGTCGACCAGGATCAGCCCGCCAGCCGCGACCGCATCGCCCGTCCGCAGGATGGTTCCGATATTGCCCGGATCGCGCAGCTTCTCCGCGACGAACCACAAGGGCGAGGCGCTGCGATCGAGATCGGCAAGACCAACCCGCGGCTGGCGGTAAGCGCCAAGCAAAAGCGGCGGATTATCCTTGCCGCTCATCTTGGCCATAATTTGGTCCGGCACCACGATCGCCTCGGCTCCAGCCGCTTCGGCCTGCTCGACGATCTCGGCGGCCAGCGGATGCAGCTCGCCCTCGGCGCAGGCGACGACCTCCGGCAGGACGCCGACATCGCGTGCCTCGGCCATGATCCGCAGGCCCTCGGCCAGGAACAGCCCTTCCAGCCGCCGCGCCTTCTTCTCACGCAGGGAGCGGAGGCGTTTGACGGTATCGTTGCTGAAAGAGGTAATGTGGCGGGGCAGGGCTCAGTCCTCGCCGAACTTGTCCTGAACCAACTGGCTGAGTTGCGCCACCGCTTCGTCCGCGCCATCGCCGCTGGCACTGATCTCGATCGAGTCGCCGCGCGCGGCGCCGAGCATCATCAGCCCCATGATCGACGTCCCGCAAACCTTGTTGCCGTCCTTGGCGACTTCCACCGGGGTGCCGAGCTGGCTCGCCAGGGTGACGAACTTGGCGCTCGCCCGGGCATGCAGCCCGCGCTTGTTCTCGATCCGCACCGTGCGGCTGGTCGCCCCGCTCAAGCCGCTGCCTCGCCGAGGATCTCGGACGCGACCGAGATGTACTTGCGTCCGGCTTCGCGCGCGGCCGCGACCGCGGCGCGGACGTTCATCGATTTGCGCGCGCCTTCAAGGCGGATCAGCATTGGCAGGTTGACGCCCGCGATCACTTCGATGTCCCCCGTCTTCATCAGGCTGATCGCGAGATTGGATGGGGTGCCGCCGAACAGATCGGTCAGAATGATCACACCGGATCCGCTGTCGACGTCCTTGATCGCGTCGGCAATGTCCTTGCGACGCGCTTCCATGTCGTCATCGGGCCCGATGCAGATGCCGGCCACCGAGTCCTGCGGCCCGACCACATGCTCCATCGCAACGATGAACTCGGCCGCGAGACGGCCGTGGGTCACCAGCACTAATCCAATCATTTCAGCGCTTCTCAGGTCCTTCGATGCGCATTTGGCCGAGTTCAAGAGAATCATCGGAGCGAAGCGCTAGGTCTCGGTGACGGATATTCGGCGAAAAGCCGCGCGCACGCAACCGCTGGCCCATCGCCAGCGCGGCTGCGACCGAACGGTGTCTCCCGCCGGTACAGCCGAACGCCACGCCGACATAGGCTTTGCCGGCTTCCCAGTAGCGGGGGAGCAGGAAGGCGAGCAGCTCTTCGGTGCGGCCCATGAACTCGTCCCAGCCGTCCTGCGCGGCGACATAGTCGGCAACCGGTGCGTCGGCGCCGGTGAGAGGGCGCAGCGCATCGATCCAGTGCGGATTGGGCAGGAAGCGAAGATCGAACACGAGGTCGGCGGTGCGGCTGATTCCGCGGGCGAAGCCGAAGCTGGTGAGCGTGACGACCAGCTCGTTGCCTTCCTCCCCATAGCGTCGGCGCAGTTCATCGCGCAGGTCGGCCGGCTTGAAATCGGTCGTATCGAGCACCGCATCGGCGGCCAGACGAAGCGCGGCGGTCAGGTTGCGCTCACGGGCAACGCCATCTTCGGCTGGGCGGTCGGGCGCCAGCGGATGGCGGCGGCGGGTCTCGCCGTAGCGGCGGATCAGCTCGGCCCCGGTGGCGTCAAGGAACAGGATTTCGGGCCGCACGCCGGGGATCGAGTGCACCAGCGAGGGCAGGGCATGCGGATCGAAGCCGCGGCTGCGGACGTCCATGCCGACCGCTACATTGGCCGACGAACTCGACCGGTCGGCCCGGTGAACGAAGTCGCGAAGAAGGCTGGTCGGCAGATTGTCCACCGTGTCCCAGCCCATGTCTTCCAGCACGCCAAGCGTCGACGATTTGCCCGCGCCCGACATGCCGGTGACGAGCAGCAGGCGCGGCAAGCGATCCGGAGCCTGCTGTCGCCCGCTCACTTCAGCCCAAACCGCTCGAGTGCGAGCGACACCTTGGACGGCGCCGAGGCGGTGCGTGCGTCGATGCTGATCATTGGCACGGCAAGGCCGCAGATGGTCCGCTCGCGCGTGTCACTGGGGAAGCGCTGAACGTCGCTTGCAAGCTCGACCACCAGGGCCACCGGCACATCCTCCACCACCGGCATGGGGATGATGCCGATACCGCGGATCTCGAGCTTGCCGCGGATGGTCGCCGGTGCGCTGGCGTGCAAGGTGGACCCGCGCTTCTGAACGATGGTCTGGTCGTCCGACACCAAGGTGAAGCCGCGGTCGATCAACTGCAGCGCGAGATCGGACTTGCCCGATCCTGACAGGCCGGTGATCAGCACGGCACGGCCGTCCACCGCAACGGTGCTGGCGTGCAGCGTCTCGCTCGACAGGCGGAGGCTCATGCCTGGCCGCCCTCGACCACGGCAGCAGCGGCCGGCAGGCAAATGGTGAAGCGGGCGCCGGAAGGCGCGTCGTCGCGGTCGGCCACGTCAATCTCCCCGTCATGGCCCTTCACGATTGCACGAGCGATCGCAAGGCCGAGTCCCGAGTGGCGACCGAAATCGTCACCCTGCGGCCTTACTGAAACAAAGCGATTAAAGATGGCTTCACGCGACGCTGCAGGAACACCAGGACCCTCGTCGTCGATGCGAATGCGGACGTTCTCACCCACGGCGGCAACGGCCACCTCGACCAGTCCGCCGGAAGGCGAGAAGCTCACCGCATTGTCGATGAGATTGTCGATCGCCCGGGCAAGCCGGTGCGGTTCGGCCATGACGATCGCGGAGGCGGCACGAGGGCGGGCGAAAGCAATGCGGACGTTGCCGGTCAGACGCCGTTCTTGCCATCCCTGGCAGATATTGCCGACGAGAGTGCCGAGATCGACCGGTTCGAAGGCGACGCGGGCAAGCTCGGCGTCAGTCCGCGCGGCCTCTCCGATGTCGCCGATCAGTCGGTCCAGCCGGTGAACATCTTGGCGGACCACATCGAGAAGCTGGCGCCTGAGCGCGGGATCCTCGATGCTGTCGAGCCCGTCCACCGCACTGCGCAGCGAGGCGAGGGGGTTCTTCAGCTCGTGTGTGACGTCGGCCGCAAAGGCATCAAGATTGTCCATCCGCTGGCGCAGCGCCTGGCTCATATCGCTGACCGCGCGGGCAAGCAGACCGATTTCGTCCTTGCGACGATTGAAGCGGGGCACGTTGACCTCGCGCGAGCGTCCAAGCCGGACCCGGTGCGCGGCAAGCGCCAATCGACGCAGCGGTCGGGCGATGGTCCGGGCAAGGAACAGGGAGAGAAAAAAGGAGAACAGGGCCGCGGCAAGCAGGCCAAGCCCGAGCTTGGTCCGTTCCTGGCGAACGGTGCGGGTGAAGTTGCGATCGTTGGCTGTGACCAGCACCACTTCGCCCGTTGTGGTGCGGGCGGCAGCCGACAGGACGGGGGTAAGGTCCGGTGCGCTGCGGACGACCGACGTGGTGCGTCCGGTGCGGAGTGCCTCCTGCGCCTCGGGCCACGCCTGCACACGATCGATTGCCGGTTCGACAAAGTCAGTGAGGCTGCGCTCACCGACGACGAAGTTGAAGGCACGATCGAGCGCGCGGGCGGCTTCCTTGGTCCAGCGCTGGGTCGCTGGATCGCGCAGGCGATAGCTCGGCTGCGTGCCGCGCCAGCTGTCCTGCCGGAGCTGCCCGTCGCGGCCGTAGAGCCGCACCCGTGCGCCCGTCGCGCCGCCAATGTCGCCGAGAAGCATCGGCACGTCACCGGCCGCGATCTTGGGGACTGCGGTCGCTGCAAGCTCGGCCAGATTGCTCGTTTGCGCTTGCCGCTCGTCACGCAGCTGATTGCGAAAGCTGTCGAGGAACAGCAGCGCCAACGCGAGCACCAGCAGGATGATGAGATTGACGCCAAGAATGCGGCGCGAGAGCCGCCACGGCATTTTCAGGCGCGGCGAGAAGTCAGGAGCGGGCTCAGCCATCGCTGAAGCGGTAGCCGACGCCGTAAAGGGTCTCGATCGCATCGAACTGCGGGTCGGCAGCGCGGAACTTGCGGCGGATTCGCTTGATATGGCTGTCGATGGTCCGGTCGTCGACGAACACGTCTTCCTGATAAGCAACGTCGAGCAGCTGGTTGCGGTTCTTCACCACGCCGGGCCGCTGGGCGAGCGTTTCGAGGATCAGGAACTCGGTCACAGTCAGCGTCACCGGCCGGCCGCCCCACGTCACCTGGTGACGCGCAGGATCAAGCCGCAGGCGTCCGCGTTCGATCACCGGTGAGGTTGCCTCGGAATCGCTTTCCGGGGCGGTAGCGCGACTCATATCGGCGCGGCGAAGGATGGCGCGAATACGAGCGATCAGCAGGCGCTGGCTGAACGGCTTGGCGATATAATCATCGGCGCCAGCCGCAAGGCCATGCGCCTCATCCTGCTCGTCGTCCTTCGACGTCAGGAAGATCACCGGCATCGCGGCCGAAGCGCCGCCGCTTGCCCGCAACGCCGACAGCAGGGCGAGGCCGTCCATGCCCGGCATCTTGATATCGAATACGCCAAGATCGGCAGGATTGTCGGCGAGCGCCTTCAGCGCGCTAGATCCATCGGGGTAAAGCCGAGTGACAAAGCCCTCAGCCTGGAGGGCGATCGAGACCGAAGTCAGGATGTTGCGGTCGTCGTCGACCAGCGCGATCACGGGAGCGGTCATGGCACCGGAGCCCTAGCCCAGTGTCCCACAACGCTTCAAGGCAGTGACCTTGTTTGACCGTCGCAACCTTTTGCGGGCATAGGCGGTTCACCTCACCGCATACGTATGCGGCGGCGCCTTCCACTCCGGGGGTTTGCCGCCGCTCGCCCATGAGCGAAAGGGAAAAGAAGAGTGACGAACAGGGTTCCTTCCTACGGCCTCGACTCGCAGGGTATCGCGACGTCGGCCACCATTCACTGGAATCTCGTCACCGCGCGCCTTTATGAAGCGGCGCTTGCGCGCAACGAAGGCATGATCGCCAAGGATGGCCCGCTGGTCGTCAAGACCGGCCGTCAT
This sequence comes from Sphingomonas sp. LHG3443-2, assembly GCF_049896405.1. NCBI lineage: Bacteria > Pseudomonadati > Pseudomonadota > Alphaproteobacteria > Sphingomonadales > Sphingomonadaceae > Sphingomonas > Sphingomonas sp. LHG3443-2. The sequence goes on along the minus strand of NZ_JAFCUG010000001.1, from coordinate 2,364,968 downwards.
ACTGGCCGCAGCGCGCAGGACCGCTTCATCGTTCGCGACGAGACCACCGAGGGCAACATCTGGTGGGGCAAGTCGAACAAGCCGATGGATCCGGCCGCATTCGACCGCCTCCACGAGGACTTCCTCGCTGCGCTTGGGCAGAAGCAGGAACTGTTCGTCGCCGACCTGTTCGGCGGATCGCAGCCCGAGCACCGGGTCAAGGTCCGGGTGATCAACGAGTACGCCTGGCACAATCTCTTCATCCGCACGATGCTGGTCCGCCCCGAAGGCGAACAGCTGGCGGACTTCGCGCCCGACTACACCATCATCGACCTGCCGAGCTTCAAGGCTGATCCCGACCGTCATGGCTGCCGGTCCGAAACGGTGATCGCGATCAACCTCACCAAGAAGGTGATCCTGATCGGTGGGACCGAATATGGCGGCGAGATGAAGAAGTCGGTGTTCGGGCTTCTCAACTATCTGCTGCCTCAAGACGGTATCATGCCGATGCACTGCTCGGCCAATATCGGTCCCGATGGCGACACGGCGGTGTTCTTCGGCCTCAGCGGTACCGGCAAGACCACGCTGTCGGCCGATCCCAACCGCACGCTGATCGGTGACGACGAGCATGGCTGGTCGGACACCGCGGTCTTCAACTTCGAAGGCGGCTGCTACGCCAAGATGATCCGCCTCTCGGAGGAAGCCGAGCCGGAAATCTACGCCACCACCAAGCGCTTCGGCACGGTGCTTGAGAACGTGGTCATGGATCCCGAGACGCGTGAGCTTGACCTTTACGACAACAGCCTCGCCGAGAACAGCCGCGGGGCCTATCCGATCGACTTCATCCCCAATTCTTCCGAAAAGAACATGGGGCCGGTGCCGCAGACGATCATCATGCTGACCGCCGACGCGTTCGGCGTGCTGCCTCCGATCGCCCGCCTCACCGCCGACCAAGCGATGTTCCACTTCCTGTCGGGCTACACCGCCAAGGTCGCGGGAACGGAGATCGGCGTGACCGAGCCGGAAGCGACCTTCTCGACCTGCTTCGGGGCGCCCTTCATGCCGCGTCACCCGAGCGTCTACGGCAACCTCCTCAAAGAGCGGATCGCCAAGGGCGGGGTGACCTGCTGGCTGGTCAACACCGGCTGGACCGGGGGCAAGTATGGCACCGGCAAGCGTATGCCGATCAAGGCGACCCGCGCGCTCCTCAACGCCGCTCTCGACGGCAGCCTCAACAATGCCGAGTTCCGCAAGGACCCCTATTTCGGGTTCGAGGTGCCGGTGTCGGTGCCGGGCGTCGACGGCGCGATCCTCGATCCGCGGTCGACCTGGGCCGACAAGGACGAATTCGACCGCACCGCAGCCAAGCTGGTCGACCTGTTCTGCGACAATTTCGAGCAGTTCGCCGAGCATGTCGAAGAAGGCGTTCGGCAGTGCCAGCCAAAGGTTGCTCAGGCAGCCTGATCTCTGTCATTGCAAGCTAAGAAGGGGCGGGCCGTCGGCGTGACGGTCCGCCTTTTCTTTGCCCGGCGATTTAGAACAGCCGGGTCAGCGCGTAGATGAGCGCCGCGACGCTGGCGCTGGCGGGGATGGTGATGATCCACGCCATGATGACGCTTTGCGCCACGCCCCAGCGAACTGCGCTCGCCCGGCGCGCGACACCTGCACCGATCACCGCCCCGGTGATGGTGTGGGTGGTGGAAACGGGAATTCCGAGCAGGCTGGCGCCGAACAGCATGACCGATCCGCCGGCCGAGGCCGAGAAGCCCTGGTGCTGGTCGAGCTTGGTGATCCGGCTGCCCATCGTCTCGATGATCTTCCACCCGCCGGTCAGCGTGCCGAGGCCAATCGCGATATAGCAGCTGATCGCCACCCAGTGCGGCACCTCGAAATCGCCCCGCAGATAGCCGGTCGAGAACAGCAGCACGGTGATGATGCCCATCGTCTTCTGCGCATCGTTGAGGCCGTGACCGAGCGAGTAGGCGGCAGACGAGACGAGATGAAGGCGGCGGAAGGTCTTGTCCGCGCCGCGGTTGGAAGCGCGTTTCGCCAGCCAGGACGAAAGCAGCATCACCAGCATCGCCATGGCCATGCCGAGCAGCGGCGCGAGGGGAATGAACAGCAGGGTCTTGGAGACGCCGCTCCATTGGATCGTGTTGAAGCCCGCCGAAGCGAGTCCCGCCCCAACCATGCCGCCGACGAGCGCGTGGCTGGACGAGCTTGGAATGCCCTTGAGCCACGTCACGATGTTCCAGAACATCGCTCCGATCAACGCCGCAAAGACGACCGCCGGGGTGACGAGATCCTTGTCGATCAGCCCTTTGCCGATGGTGTCCGCAACGGCGTGCAATGCTGGAAAGGCCAAGGTGAGAAAATAGGCCGCGAAATTGAAGAAGGCGGCAAAGGCCACCGCCTGCACCGGCCCGAGCAGGCGCGTCGCGACCACCGTAGCGATCGAGTTGGCGGCGTCATGAAGACCGTTCAGGAAGTCGAACGCCAGTGCGACGATGATCAGCCCGACCAGCAGGGGAAATGCGAGCTCGTGCATTAGGCCCAGACCTCAAGCATGGTCGATGACGATGCTGTCGATCTCGTTCGCGACGTCTTCGAAGGCGTCGACGATCCGTTCGAGATGCTTGTAGATCTCACGGCGGACGGTGAACTGCATGGCCCCGGCAGGGTCGCTGCCGAAGCGCTGGAACGCGACCTTGAGGCCGGCGCGGTGAAGCTCGTCGGCATGACCTTCCATACGGACCAGCCGCTCGGTCAGCTCGTGCAGGCGTGCGGCATTGCGACCGACGTCGCGCAGCAGCGGAAGGGCTTCGGCAAGCAGGCGGCCGGAATCAACGATGATCCCGACCATGTCGCGCATCTCGGGCTCGAATTCGGTGAAGCCGTAGAGGTCGACCGCATTGGCGGCGGCCTGCATCTCGTCAATCGCATCGTCCATCGCCGAGATGAGCGAAGTGATCGAGCCGCGGTCGAATGGCGTCAGAAAGGTGCGGCGGACGGTGCCGAGCGTTTCGCGGATGATGTTGTCAGCATCATGCTCACGCTCGCCGATTTCGCGGATGTGGTCGGCGCGCGCCGAGCCGTCGTTGAACAGGCGGCTCAGCGCCTGGCTGGCGGCGCAGACGCTTTCGGCGTGCGCTTCGAACAGTTCGAAGAAGTTGCCGGTGGCGGGCAGGAGCTTTTGGAACCAGGCGAACATCGGACCTACCTTGGACTTTTCGAGAGCGGCTGAGAGCAGGGACTGGCGCCGCGTGGCGCTGTTGAATTCGGCGGCGTTGAATGAGCGGATGAGGTCCGCGAGATCCTCTTCCTCGACCGCGTTGGCGGCGTCCGCGAGGGTGAACCAGCGACGGGTGCGCTCGCTCGCTTCCTTCCAGTCGCTGAGCTCTTCGGCGACCGACAAGGGATAGACGTCGACGTCCAGCATCAGGCTGGCGCCGGTCTTGCGCCGCTTGCGATAGCGGTAGGAGCCAAGCGGAAGCGGGCAGACCGCACCGCGCACGCCGGCTTCTTCCTCGGCTTCGAGCGCGGCGGCGACGTGCGGCTGGACCTTGCCCATCGGGTTCCCCTTCGGGATCACCCAGCGCTTGCTTTCGCGGCTGGTGACGAGGAGCACATGGACAGGGGAATCGAGCCCGCTTCCTCGCGAGCGATAGGGCAAGGCGGCGATCTGGCGAATGGTCGGGTTCCTGGCACGGGCATGCGGCCGGCATGGAGCCGACGCGCATTGTTACAGTCCCATTACCGTCCGATGACGGAAATCCAAGCCCCGCGGGGGGCTCAGGCCGTGCCCCCGTTCGAGCGGATATATTCGCCGATGTTCAGCGCGAGGACGTCCATCGGCACGTTGCCGCCGAGCAGCACCGCATCGTTGAAAGTGCGGATGTCGAACTTGCCCCCGAGCGCCGTCTGGGCGCGGGTGCGCTGGCGGTTGATTGCGGTGTGGCCGATCTTGTAGCCGCAGGCCTGGCCCGGCCAGCTGCAATAGCGGTCGACCTCGGAGCGGGCTTCGGGCTCCTTGGTGCCGTTCTCGTCCATGAAGAAGCGCACCGCCTGCTCGCGGCTCCAGCCCTTGGCGTGAAGGCCGGTGTCGACCACCAGCCGGCAGGCCCGGAACGCGATGCCCTGGAGGTAGCCGAGGCGGCCGGCGGGGAAATCGTCGTAAAGGCCGAACTCGTCCGCCAACTGCTGCGCATAAAGCGCCCAGCCTTCGGAATAGGCGTTGAAGGCGAGCATGGTGCGGATGAGCGGCAGCTTGTTGGCATATTCGCCCTGCCAGACGTGGCCGGGGATCGCTTCGTGGTGGGTGAGATCGGGCAGGTCGAACTTGGTGTGAAGCTCGGTGGTGCGCAGGTTGATCCACATCTTGCCGGGAATGGATCCGTCGATCGAGCCGGCGCCGCCATAAGCACCGGGCGCACCGGGTTCTTCTTCCGGGGGCAAGCGGCGGACTTCGAGATTACCGCGGACCAGGGTGTGAAACATCTGCGGGAGCTTGGCGCGGACGAGGCGCAGGCGTTCCTGGATGAAGGCGATGATCTCGGCGCGACCTTTGTCGCAGGGCGAGAAATGGTAGCGCGGATCGCGGCCGAGCGCTTGCATCCGGGTGCCGACCGAGCCTTGGGTGTAGCCGAGGCTCTTCAGGATCGGGTCCATCCGGCCTTGTAGCTCGCGCAGCTCGGTCAGGCCGATCTGGTGGATTTCCTCGGGCGAGAGGTTGGTGGTGGTCGAGGCCTTGAGCGCCCAGCGATAATAATCGGCGCCTCCCGGGCGGGCGGCCATGCCGGGGGCGGCGCTGGCGACAGCACGCTGGCGCTCGAGCTCGGTGATCTGGCGTTCCAGTGCGGCCGCGTAAGGGCCGGTAACGATGGCGCGGGCGCGGGCGTCCCAGTTGCCGGGCAGGTTTTTCTCGCGGGTCCGGCGGACGATCGATTCGACGAGAGTGCCGCCCCCTTTCGCGCCGGCGAGCGACTGGCGGATCTGGGGCAGCGCCTTGTCGAGGAGGAAGGAGGGCGGGACGAGACCCTTTTCCCGGGCGGCAACGATGCGGACGGTTTCGCCGTCAAGCTGGCCGGGGGCGGCGGCGAGACGCGACAGATAGGCTTCGGCGTCGGCCGCGGTTTCGATCTGGTGGTCGGCGTCCATGAAGCGCGGCAGGTCGAGATAGGCGCCGACGTTCTGGATCACGACGTAGGGGCTGTTGCGCCAGCCCCCGACCGCGACATCGCCATAGGGCTGGGCAAAGCCTTGCGATGCGGCGTTGTACGCGCTGCGGACGACTTCGATGCTGGTACGGCTGGACGGGGTGAGTCCGGAAAGATCGACGGCCGAGACCCGGGCGAGGTCGGAGCGGATCATTGCCGCAAGGCGGGCCTGGCCGGCAGCTGAGCGATCGGAGAGCTGCGAGCGCAGCGCCGCGTTGGCACCCTTGTCGATACCGAGCGAGGTCGCGCTTTCGGGCGACAGGGCGAGGAGGTTGGCGGCGACCGAGTCGAGAAGTGCAGTCGCCTGTGCTTCGTCGATGCGCGGACCCGCGCCGGCGGATGCGACTGCGCCCGGCGTGCGGACTGCGCAGGCAGTGAGGGCGGTAGTGGAAGCGGCGGCGACGAGGGCCTGACGGCGGGTAAGGGAAGTCATGCGCCTAGCTTAGGCGCGGCCTCCACGATCAGGCAATTGCCTTCAACGCCGATGATCTCGACCCGCTCGCCGGGCTGCACCGAAGCGCCGCGGGCACTCCATTCGCCATCACCGAGGCGGACACGGCCGCCATGGTCGTCGATCGCAGTCACCGCCACTGCGCTACGGCCGAGGAGCTGCGCCGAGCGGTCGTTGAGATGGCGGGCCGAGGAAGCGACCGGGCGGTTCGCATAGACCTTGCGGCCGAGGTAAACGGCGAGCGCGGTGTAGATGGCGAACAAAGCCAGCGCCGGTGCGAGGCCGAAGCCGAACAGCAGCACGAACAGCCCAGTGACCATCGCAGCGACGCCAATGAACAGCAGAAAAAAGCCGGGCGCGAGCACTTCGGCGATCAGCAGCAGCACCCCGCCGATCAGCCACCACCAGCCCTGGTCCATGCCGCCCATGCGTCAGGCCTGCGGCAGGCCGGGAACGACGCGCGGCTTGGCGGGCTGCGAGGCGGCGGCGGGCTCGTCCTTGCCGAACGCAGCCTTGGCAATCTCGCCGATCCCGCCGAGGCTGCCGACCAGCTGGGTCGCTTCGACCGGCATCAGGATGGTCTTGGCGTTGGGCGAGTTGGCGAAAGCGGCGAGCGCTTCGACATATTTCTGGGCGATGAAATAGTTGATCGCCTGGGTGTTGCCGTCGGCGATGGCGTCGCTGACCGACTTGGTCGCGGAGGCTTCGGCCTGGGCGGCGCGCTCGCGGGCTTCCGCTTCGCGGAAAGCGGCTTCCTTGCGCCCCTCGGCCTGGAGGATCTTGGACTGCTTCTCGCCTTCAGCACGGAGGATTTCGGAGGCGCGCATGCCTTCAGATTCGAGAATGGCGGCGCGCTTCTCACGCTCGGCCTTCATCTGGCGGGTCATGGCGTTGACGATGTCGGCGGGCGGGCGAATGTCCTTCAGTTCGACGCGGGTGATCTTGACGCCCCAGCTTTCGGTCGCGTGATCGACGACTTGCAGCAGGCGAACATTGATCTCGTCACGTTTGGACAGGGTTTCGTCGAGGTCCATCGAGCCCATCACGGTGCGCAGGTTGGTGGTCGAAAGCGCCATGATCGCGGTGTAGAGGTCACTTACTTCATAAGCGGCCTTGGCGGGATCGAGCACCTGGAAGAACACCACCCCGTCGACCGCCACCATGGCATTGTCCTTGGTGATGATCTCCTGCCCCGGGATGTCGAGGACCTGTTCCATCATGTTGATCTTGCGCCCGACGCGGTAGAAAAAGGCGGGAACGAAGTTGAAGCCGGGATCGGCGACGCGGACGAAGCGGCCGAAATGCTCGATCGTGTAGCGGTGGCCCTGGTGGACGATCTTGATGCTGGACATGACGAACAGCAGCACCAAGGCGACGACGAACAGAAGAAAGGTCTCGATCATGGGGTCCCCCGGACGAACTCGGTCGCATCATGCCCGGCTTGACTGTTCTAGCGAAGCGAAATCGGACCGGTGCTGAACCTGTTCGGGCGCCCCGCCGCGCTGTTCCTGCCGGCGAGCCGGGCGGGCGCGATCGCCAGGGCACGAGAGAGCGCGGCGGATCTCGTCATCCTCGACCTGGAGGACGCGGTTGCGGAAGACGACAAGGAGAGGGCGCGGGCGGCAGCGGTGGCCGCGCTGGAGACGCCGTGGCAGTGCCCGGTGGCGGTGCGGATCAATCGCGAAGGGACGCCGTGGCACGTCGGCGACCTGGAAGCGCTGCGTCATGCGCGGGCCGATCTGGTGGTGGTGCCGCGGGTGGAGCGGCGCAGTCATGTCGAGGAGATCGGGGCGATCGACCATCTGCCGGTCGCGGCGATGATCGAGACGGCAAAGGGCGTGCTGATGGCGGCGGAACTCGCCGCGCATTGTGCGGCGCTGATCGCCGGAACCAACGATTTGGCGGCGAGCCTGCGATTGCCGATTGGCGCGGGGAGGGCGCCGTTGCAGATGGCGCTTCAAACCATCGTGCTGGCGGCGCGGGCGGCTGACAAGCCGTGCTTCGACGGTGTGTTCAACAAGCTTGACGATCCCGACGGCTTCGCGGCTGAAGCGGCGGACAGCCGGACGCTGGGCTTCGATGGCAAGACCCTGATCCATCCGTCGCAGATTGCACCGTGCAAGGCAGCATTTGCGCCAAGCGAAGCGGAGCGTGCGCGGGCCGAGCGGCTGATCGCTGCGGCGAGCGGCGGGGCGCAACGGTTCGAGGGCGAGATGATCGAGCGGATGCATGTCGAGGCGGCGGAGCGGCTTCTGGCTCGTTAGACCCTTGCCGAATCGCGACCGAGCCGCCAAGTGCGCGCATGGCCGACATCCTCTTCAGCAACGACATCCCGCTGGGTCTCACCTTCGACGACGTGCTCCTCCAGCCGCTTGAATCGAGCGTGCTGCCGTCAGACGCCGACACCCGCACCTTCCTCACCCGCGGCATCGAGCTACATATCCCCTTGTCCTCGTCCGCGATGGACACGGTGACCGAGGCCGACATGGCGATTGCCATGGCGCAACTGGGCGGGATCGGGGTGCTTCACCGCAACCTGACGGTTGAGGAACAGGCTGACGCGGTGCGCAGCGTCAAGCGCTTCGAGAGCGGGATGGTGGTCAATCCCTTCACGCTGGCTCCCGATCAGACGTTGGCCGAAGCGCTGGAGCTGATGAAGCGGCACAAGATCAGCGGCGTGCCGGTGGTGGAAGCTTCCGGGCGGCTGTGCGGCATCCTCACCAACCGCGACGTGCGCTTCGCCGAAAACCCGAACCAACCTGTCTCTGAGCTGATGACCCGCGACAATCTGGCCACGGTCGCGCCGGGCACCAGCAGGCAGGAAGCGCAGCGGCTGCTGCATCAGCGGCGAATCGAGAAGCTCATTGTGACCGACGAGGCCGGGCGCTGCGTGGGGCTGATCACCGTCAAGGATATCGAGAAAGCGGTGGCCTCGCCCAATGCGACCAAGGATGCCGAAGGACGGCTGCGCGTGGCGGCGGCGTCCACGGTCGGCGACAAGGGGTGGGAGCGGTCGGCGGCGTTGATCGAGGCGGGGGTCGATTGCATCGTCATCGACACCGCGCACGGCCACAACATCGACGTTGCCCGGGCGGTCGAGCGGGTGAAGTCGGCGTCCAACAGCGTGCAGGTGATCGCCGGCAATGTTGCGACGGCCGAAGCGGCGAAGGCGCTGGTCGATGCGGGCGCCGACGCGATCAAGGTCGGGATCGGGCCGGGCTCGATCTGCACCACGCGCATCGTCGCGGGCGTCGGCGTGCCGCAGCTTTCCGCGATCATGGCCGCAAGCTCGGCCGCGCGGGACGCTGGCGTACCGGTGATCGCCGACGGCGGCATCCGCACCTCGGGCGACCTCGCCAAGGCGCTGGCCGCTGGCGCGTCGAGCGCAATGATCGGCTCGCTGCTGGCCGGCACCGACGAGACGCCGGGCGAGCAGTTCCTCTATCACGGCCGCGCCTACAAATCGTATCGGGGCATGGGCTCGCTGGGAGCGATGAGCCGGGGCTCGGCCGATCGTTACTTCCAGCAGGACATCAAGGACACGATGAAGCTGGTGCCCGAAGGCATCGAGGGTCAGGTGCCCTACAAAGGGCCGGTACGCGACGTCGTGCATCAGCTGGTCGGCGGCGTGAAGGCAGCGATGGGATATACCGGGTCGAGCACGATCTCCGAGATGCAGCGCCGCGCCAAGTTCGTCCGGATCACTGGCGCTGGCCTTAGCGAAAGTCATGTCCATGACGTGGCGATCACCCGGGAAGCGCCCAATTATCCGACGCGCTGAGCCGTGACTCCGCAAGCACGCGTCCAGGCGGCGATCGAGATCGTCGACCAGGTGATCGCCTCCGCGCGGGACGATGGCCCGCCGGCTGACGCACTGGTCTCCGCTTACTTCAAGACGCGGCGGTATGCCGGGTCCAAGGATCGGCGCGCAGTGCGCGAATTGGTGTTCCAGGCGGTGCGTCATGCGGCCGAGGTGCCAGCGAGCGGCCGCGCGGCATTGCTGCCGATCGCTGGCGAGCTGTTCGACGGGTTGGGCCATGGGCCAGGAGCAGAGAGCGAAGGTGAGCCGCGGGCCGAGCCGGGCTTGGTGCCGGGCTGGCTGCAGCCCTTGCTGTCGCCGTTGGTGGAGCCGGGTGAATGGCCGGCGTTGATCGAGCGGGCGCCGGTCGACCTGCGCGCCAATCTCGCGCGCATCACCCGCGACGGGATGGCCGCGCATTTCGGCGCGGAGCCAACTTCGCTCAGTCCGTGGGGGCTGCGCCTGCCGCCGGACAGCGCGGTGACGGCTGACGAGGCCTTCGCCGATGGGCTGATCGAGGTGCAGGACGAAGGCAGCCAGCTAATTGCGCTCGCCTGCGATCCGGCGCGGCAGTCACTGATGGTCGACCTTTGCGCCGGGGCGGGCGGCAAGGCGCTGGCACTGGCGGCCGCCAATCCCTCGGCTCGAGTCGTCGCCTGCGACACCAGCCGGGCGCGGCTGGTGAAGCTTGGACCGCGTGCCGAGCGGGCGGGGGCGGTGATCGAGAGCCGCCTGCTCGACCAGCCGCGCGAGGCGGAGGGATTGGCGGATCTGACCGGCGAGGCGGATATGGTGCTGGTCGATGCGCCTTGCTCCGGCTCGGGCACGTGGCGGCGTAATCCGGAAGGGCGTTGGCGGCTGACCGAAGAACGGCTGGCGCGGCTCGAAGCCTTGCAGATGCGCGTGCTGGATCTCGCGGCTCCGCTGGTGAAGCCTGGCGGGGCGGTGGTCTATGCGGTCTGCTCGCTGCTCGCCCGCGAAGGACGCGACCAGGCGCAAGCCTTCCTCAGCCGCCATTCAGGCTTCGTGGCTGAGGATATTCCCATGGACGTTGGGCGTTTGGATGGCATGGGTCGGCTTCTCACGCCGGGACATGACGGGACCGACGGCTTTTTCATCGCGCGGTTCCGTGCCACATGAGTACGAACCCCGCCTGGGAGACGATGATGCGTTTGCTACCGATTGCTGTTGTTCTGGGCGTCATGGGGGCGACGATCGCCAGTTCGGGCGAGACCCAGGTTCCCGATGCGCAGATCAACGCCCAATCGTTGCAATGGCAAAAAGCGGGTGAAGCTGCGCTTGCGGCCGGGCAGTTGCAGTCGGCGGACGACGCGCTTGAAACCGCGCTGATCATCGATCCGCGCAATCGCGGCGCGTTCGTGGCGCTGGCCCGGGTGGCGCAGAAGCAGAAGCTTTACGGCCAAGCGATCCGCTTCACCAACAAGGCGCTGGCGCTGGAGCCGAACGATCCCGTCGCGCTTGGCGTGCAGGGCGAGGCGATGGTGGAGCTTGGCGCCGTCAGCCGCGCGCAGCAAAACCTCGCCAAGATCAAGAGCCTGTGTGGGTCGAAGCCGTGCGCGCCGGCGACCAGCCTGTCGGCTCTGATTCAGCGCGGGCCGGCGATGGCCAAGGCCGAAACCCCGGCGGCTCCTAAGAAGAACTAAGAGCGCGGGCGAGGGCGACCCACTCGTCCACGCCGACTGTCTCCGCCCGCCGCTCGGCCGCGATCCCGAGCGCTGGCAGCGCGTCGAGCGCATGCGGCACCGCCTTGAGGCTCTGGCGAAGCATCTTGCGGCGTTGACCGAAGGCTGCGGCGGTCAGGCGCTCGAGCACGGGATGGCTGACGCCTTCCGGCTCGGCGGCGGGGACGATGTGGACGACGGCCGACGCAACCTTGGGCGGCGGCACAAAGGCCGAACGGTGAACGGGAAGCGCGATGTGCGGGGTCGAGCGCCATTGTGACGCGACCGCGAGGCGACCGTAGGCGTCATCGCCGGGCTTGGCGACGATCCGCTCCGCCACTTCCTTCTGGAACATGAGGGTCAGGCTCGACCACCACGGCGTCCATTCGGCGCCGAGCCAGCGCAGGAGGAGCGCGGTGCCCACGTTGTAGGGCAGGTTGGAGACGACGTGCGCGCCGCGGCCGACCAGCGGCTCTTCGGCGATCTTGAGCGCATCGTCTTCGATCAGGGTGAGCTTGCCGGGGAAGATTTCGCCAAGTTCGGCAAGGGCCGGGAGGCAGCGGCGGTCGCGTTCAACCGCGGTGACAGCCGCGCCGGCATCGAGCAAGGCGCCGGTCAGGCCGCCGGGCCCAGGGCCGACCTCGTAGACCGAGGCACCTTGAAGGTCGCCCGGTATGGCGGCGATGCGCGCGAGCAGCTGGCGGTCGAGGAGGAAGTTCTGGCCGAGCGCCTTTGACGCGGACAAGCCGTGGCGGGCGATCACCTCGCGCAGAGGCGGAAGGGCGTTCAACCGTGGAGGGCGCGAAGGCGCGCAGAATTGGCAGCCATGCGGATCGCCGCCGCCATCGCCCGCGGGTCGGCTCGGTCTTCGCCGGCAATGTCGAAGGCGGTGCCGTGGTCGGGAGAGGTGCGGACGATCGGCAGGCCGAGGGTCATGTTGACACCTTCCTCGAAATGCAGTGCTTTCAAGGGGATAAGCGCCTGGTCGTGATACATGCAGAGTGCTGCGTCATAACGGGCGCGGGCCGAGGCATGGAACATGGTGTCGGCGGGGTGCGGGCCGGTGACGTCCCAGCCTTCGGCGCGCAAGGCGGCGATGGCGGGCTCGATCACTTCCATCTCCTCGCGTCCAAGGGAGCCGTTCTCACCCGCATGGGGGTTGAAGCCGGCGACGGCGAGGCGCGGGTGGGCGATACCGAAATTCTTCTGAAGGCCGCGCAGGGTCACCCGTCCGCGCGCTTCGATGAGGCCGCTGGTCAGCCGCGCGGCCACGTCGCGCAAGGGGAGGTGGGTGGTAACCGGCACGGTGCGAAGTGTGGGCCCGGCGAGCATCATGGCAACATTGCCCGGCGACACGCCGCAGCGTTCCGCGACGAATTCGGTCTGACCGGGATGGTTGAAGCCGATGGCATAGAGCTGGTGCTTGGCGACCGGACCGGTGACGACGCCAGCGCAGGTGCCCGAGCGGGCAAGCCCGACCGCAAGCTCCAGGCTGTCGAGGCTGCAATGGGCACCGGCCGTGGTCGGCTGACCGGGCAGGCTGGAGGCGGCAGCAGGAACGGCGAGGAGCGGCAGGCCACGCTCGAACACGTTCACCGCCTCGGCCGGGTTGGAGAGGATGGCGAGCGGGCCATCCCATACCGCGGATAGGCTGCGCGGGTCACCGACGGCGACAAACGGCGGCAGTCCCAGCGACTGGCGGCTGTCCCATGCCTTGGCAACCACTTCGGGCCCAATACCCGACGGATCGCCGAGGGAGACGGCAAGCAGGGGCGGGGGCGGGCTCATCGCCGGCCCCTTAGCGCTTGCTTGCCCTCACGGCCACCTCAGCGATAGTCGATGACGGCGTCGCGGCGGAGATCGCGGAGGTAGCGGCGAGCGCGGGCGTTGACGCGCTCTTCCTGCAGCTGGGCGAACACCGCGTCGGGGTTGGGGGCACCGGCTGTCTGGTCTTCGTCACGGCCGCAGATCACCAGCACGCGGACGCCTTCGGCAATGCTGCCGAACGGGCGCGTCGCCTGGCCAACCTGCATCGGCAGCATCATGTCCTGCAGCGCTTGCGGAAGGTCGCGCAGCTTGACGCTGTCGGACTGGACCACGTCGCCCCGGAAGTCCGCGGCCACCTTGTCCGCGCCGCCGCAACCGCCGATGTTCTGGGTCGCGGAAGCGAACCGCTCCAGCGTCGGGCTTGCCGCAGCCGAGGTGGTGCCGGCCGGGAAGGTGATCGACACCTGCTTCAGCGACAGCACGGCATTGCGCGGATCGGCGGTCAGCACCTTGCGGGTGTCCTGCACGGCGATGATCGAAATGCCGCCCTGCACCGGGATCGGCTGGCTGAGCTGCCCCGCCTGCATTTGCGTCAGGGTCTGAGCGATCGATTCGGGAAGCTGCTCGGGACGAACCCAGCCGAGATCGCCGCCGACCGCGGCCGCCGACGACTGGCCATATTGGCGGGCGTATCCGGCAAAACTCGCGCCCTGGCGAAGCGCGGCCACGATCTGCTGCGCCTGCTGCGCGACCTGCGCCTGATTGGCCGCCGTGGCTTCGAGATAGATCTCGCCGACGCGATATTCCTGCGTGCCCTTGGACGCGTTCATCCGGTCGATAAAGGCTTTCACCTCATCATCGCCGACGCTGACGCCGCTTTCGATCTTCTGGCGCTGCAGGCGCTGCCAGGCGATTTCACCTTCGATCTGGCGGCGGATCGAGCTGATCGAGCTGCCATTCTGCTTGAGAAAGCTGGCCAGCTCATCAGGCTTGCGCTTCACGTTCTCGGCGACGCGGGCAACGGTACGGTCGATGTCGGTCGCATTGACCTTGATCCCGGCAGCATCGGCGGCCTGGATCTGAAGCGTCTCGTCGATGAGGTTGCTCAGCACCTGCACCCGAAGCCGCTCTTCCTCTTCCTTGGGGATCGGCTGGTTGTTCGCGAGCGCGAGCAGGGCGAGGCGCTGGTCGATATCGGTCTGGGTGATGACCCGGCCATTCACAATGGCGCTGGCCTTGACCACCGACGGGATCGGGCGGCCGAGCACGGTTACCGTTTCCGGCAGGTTCAGCCCGGCGGTGCTGCTACGCGGCGCGGGTTGCTGCGGTGCCTGCCCACTTTGCGCTGCCGCGACGCTGGCCAGCGAAGCCAGGAGGGCGGTCGTGAGAAGCATCTTGGCCTTTGCCATGGAGAGCCTTGTATCCCTTGTTATTTCAAGCAGTTCACGGCGCCTTGCCATGCGCGCGCTGAACCGGCGATGAGCGCCGTTTAGCGGCTCAAGCCCTTCAAGGACAGGCGGAAACTGAAAGTGCTGCCTTCGGCCCGGTCACCGAGCCGTTCATAGTCGCGCCGCCAACTGATCCCGAAGGACAGGCAATCGTCCTCGTAATCGAGGCTGAGGCGGTGGCGAACGGCGTTGATGCCGTCGGCGATAGTGAGCGGGTCTTCGTCGCCGTTGGTGAGGTCGAGCACGGTGGCCCCGAACACCGACCAGAAGCGGTGGAATTTCCACCGCCCGGCGAGCCGCAGCTCTTCCTTGTCGCGCAGATCCTCCACCGACTGGTCGACGTTGCGATTGAGGCGCAGATAGTCGATCCGGGCGTAGGTTTCGGTCGTGCCGACGGTGAGATCGAGCTCGTTGCGGCGGACGGCGAAATTGTCCTTGTCGAGCCGGAATCGGTGGGTGAGGTCGACAAAGCGGCCGACCTTGACCCGAGTGCGGCCGACGAGGTCGGACCAGCGGTCGGTAAGGCCGGTGCCGTTGGGAAAGATCTGTGCGTCGCGGTTGAGGCGATACGACTGACCGATGTTGCTCGAGACTGCCCAGCCTGGCCGGTCGAGCGTCCAATCGAGGCCATAAGTGAGGCGGCTGCCGTCTTCCCAGCGGTCGTAACCCGGAAAGCGGTTCAGCGCGAAAAGATTGCTGTCCTCAAGGTCAACCGAGCGGCTGTCTTCGTTCGGTAGGCTGATATTCGCGGTCGGCGGGGTCAGCACCAGCTGCGCGCGCGGGGTCAGGCGCTGAACCCCGCCGAGGAGCTCGCCAGTCAGCGGCCAGCGGACCTCTGCCGCGGCGGCGGCGATCCCGCGGCCGCGCCAGCCTTTTTCGCCGCGGTAGATGGCGGTGCTGGTGAGCTCGTTCTCGTCGCTGTGGTAAATGTCGCCGCGGGCATAGCCGGTGAGCAGGATCTCCTGCCCCATGTTGGTCAAGCGGCGCAGGTCCCAGCGGGCGCCGGCAAAGGCGCGCTGGCTGTCCTGCCCTTCGCGGCGAAACACGGCGAGGCTGTTGGCCTGAAGCTCGATCCGGCCGCCGAGCACCGGATCAGTGAGGCGAACGCGGGCATCGATGGCAGGCAGCGCGAAGGGAATGGTGCGCTGGATGTCGTTCTGACGAACGCCCTGGAATGCCCAGCCGGCGATGCTGAGGTAACTGTCGAGATCTATCCGCTCCAGATCGAGGAAGTTGCGATAGCGATCGTCGCGGTTGAGATCGTAGAAGCGTGCAACGTCCTTGTCCGTGGCGGCGCGAAGCTGGCCGGTCAGGCTCCACAGCGGCGTGAACTGGAACTTGCCATTGCCTTCGAAATAAGCGCGCAGCCCGCGATTGGTGCGGCTGTCGTCATAGCTGGAGCGGTCACCATAGGTGACAAAGGCGCCCAGTGAGAAAGCGCCGAGGCTGTTCAGTTCGCGGTAGCGGCCTTCGATCCCGGGCACCACTGAGGTGTAGAGGTGCGGAGTCACCGTCAGGTCGCGGTTGGGCCCGAGGCGCAGGTGGTAGGGGACCGACAGTTCGGCACCGAGCCGGCGGCTGTAACGAAGCTCGGGCAGCAGGAAGCCCGAATAGCCTTCGCCGCCGGGGCTGGTGCCGAGGCTGAACACCGGGAGCAGGGGGAGGGTGATCCCGAACAGCTCGAACCGACCGCGTTCGAAGCGGATCCGGTCGGCGGCCTGGTCGTAGCGGACTCGGGCGGCGAGGACCCGCCAGCTCGGACGGCGCGGGCAGCCGGCTTCGTTGTCGATCCGGCACGGGCTGTAGACGGCGTTCTCGAGCGTGGTGACGTCGCCGGTGCGAGTGGCGCGGTCGGCAGCGAGGCGGCCGCCACTTTCGAGCACGACGAGGAGATTTTCTACCGTGGCGTCACGCAGCGCATCGTCGAGCACCACGCGCTGGGAGATCAGGCGGTCGCCTTCGGGCTGCACCACCACCACGTTGCCGGTCGCCACCACCTCGCCCGAGCGGCGATCCCAACGGACCTGGTCGGCGGCAACAAAGGTACCCTGCCGGTTGATCCGGACCTGCCCGGCGGCGGTGACCACCTCATTCTCGCTGTCATAGTCGACGCGCTCGGCGGTGAAGGCGATCTCCTGGTCGGCCGCCACCGCGAGTGGCTGCGGCTCGGCGCCGGGTTCAGGGACGTCGGCAGCGGGCTGTACCGTGGTCGCCGTCTGCGCCCACGCGGCGCCCGGCGCAGCAAGCGCGAGCACCAGCGGAAGCGCCGTCCAGGCCGTGACGCCGTATCGCACCCTTTGTGTCTGCCTTGATCCGCCAGTGAGCCCGTGAGAGGCCGCCTATTGCAGCCTTCGGGTGCCGGGGCAACGGGCTTGGCAGCGCGGGGGGCGCGGGCCTAAGGACGCGGCAACTCCTCTTCCCATTGATTGCAGGTGACCTTTCCCATGCAGATCCGCTTCGCCGATGTTCTTCCTTCCGGCAGCTTCGCGCTGGTTCTTCCTGTCGCCGGTGCCGAGCGCGGCAACCTGTCCTCGCTTGGCGATCATCGCGCTTCCGTCGAAGCGGCGGCGCGTGGCCAGCGTTTCGAGGGCGAGGTCGGCGCGGTGGCCGAGACCTGGATCGGCGGCAATGGGGAAGCACAGGTTCGCCGCCTCCTCCTGATCGGGACTGGTAGCGGATCGGATGGAGCCGCGGCCGAGAAGCTGGGCGGCGCGGCAGTGGGCCGCCTACTGACCTCGGGCGAGAAGAGCCTGGTCATCGACCTCAGGGGTAGCCGCTTCGATGCGGACGCCGCCGCCCGGCTGGCGCTTGGCGCTGCGTCGCGGGCATGGCGCTACGACCGCTATCGCACCAAGCTCAAGGACAAGCAGAAGCCGACGGTCGAGGAAGTGGTGATCGTTGGCGCCCCGGCCGGGACCGATGCGCGCTGGACCGAGCGCTATGAGGGCGTGCTGGCGGGTGTGAAGCTGACCCGCGAACTGGTCACGGAGCCGGCCAACGTCATCTATGCCGAGACCTTTGTCGAACGCGTCCGCAAGGCTGCCGAGGGCACCGGGCTCGAGATCGAGGCGCTGGGCCAGGCCGAGATGGAGAAGCTCGGCATGGGCTCGCTGCTGTGCGTCAACCAGGGCACGATCCGCGAGCCGCGCCTGCTGGTGATGCGCTGGAACGGCGGCGGTCACCCGAGTGACAAGCCGCTGGCGCTGATCGGCAAGGGGGTGACGTTCGACACCGGCGGCATCTCGATCAAGCCGGCGGCCGGCATGGAATCGATGAAGTGGGACATGGGCGGCGCGGGTGCCGTCGCAGGCGCCATGGTCGCGCTTGCCAGCCGCAAGGCGAAGGCCAATGTCATCGGCCTTTGCGGCTTGGTCGAGAACATGCCGTCGGGCAGCGCCACGCGGCCGGGCGATGTGGTCACTTCGATGAACGGTCAGACGATCGAGGTCATCAACACCGACGCCGAAGGGCGCCTCGTGCTGGCGGACGTCATGACCTACGCCCAGCGCGAGCTTGGGGCGAAGAGGCTGGTCGACCTCGCCACCCTGACCGGCGCGATGCTGATCGCGCTCGGGCATGAGCATGGCGGCCTGTTCTCGAACAACGATACGCTGGCGGGCGAGCTGACCGCCGCGGCCACCGAGACCGGCGAGAAACTGTGGCGGATGCCGCTCGGTGACGCCTACGACCGGCTGATCGACAGCCCGATCGCCGACATCAAGAACGTCGGTCCGCGCGAGGGCGGTTCGATCACCGCGGCGCAGTTCCTTCAGCGCTTCGTCGAAGAAGGCGTCGAATGGGCGCATCTCGACATCGCGGGCATGGTGTGGAGCGACAAGCCCGGCAGCACCTATGACAAGGGCGCGACCGCGTTCGGCGTCCGCCTGCTCGACCGCTTCGTGGAGCTGACCGCCGAGTGAGGGTCGACTTCTACCAGCTGGCCGGCGCGCCTGTCGACGAAGTGGTGGCAAGCATCGCCGCCAAGGTTGTCGAAGGGGGGGAGCGGCTGCTGGTGGTGATGGCTGAAGAGGGCGCGCTCGCCCGGCTCGACCGGCTGCTATGGGACCAGGGGGAGACCGACTTCCTTGCTCACGGCATCGCCGGCGAAGGCGAGGATGCGCGCCAGCCGATCCTGCTGTCGACAACCCCAGACCCGGCCAACGGCGCGCGCAACCTGCTGGTCGCGGACGGCGAGTGGCGTGAAGCGGCGCTGACCTTCGACCGGGCGTTCTACCTGTTCGACGAGGCCAATCTCAGCGAAGCGCGGCAGGCCTGGAAGCTATTGTCGGGACGCGACGGGGTGGAGCGCAACTACTGGGCCCGCGAAGACGGGCGATGGACGCGCAAGGCCTGAACCTTGCCCTTGTGCCCGGCGGCGGCTAGGGGCGCGCGCAATCCTTCAACCCACCCAAACATGAACGGAGCTTTCCCGTGGCCGTCACGCGCACCTTCTCGATCATCAAGCCCGATGCCACCCGCCGCAACCTGACCGGCGCAGTCACCAAGATGCTGGAAGAAGCGGGCCTGCGCGTCGTCGCGTCCAAGCGCATCCACATGACCCGCGAGCAGGCTGAGGGCTTTTACGGCGTCCACCGCGAGCGTCCGTTCTTCAACGACCTCGTCAGCTTCATGATCTCGGGTCCGGTTGTGGTTCAGGTGCTGGAAGGCGAAGACGCCGTGAAGCGCAACCGCGACATCATGGGCGCCACCAACCCCGAGAACGCCGACGCGGGCACCATCCGCAAGGAACTGGCCGAATCGATCGAAGCCAATTCGGTTCACGGTTCGGACTCGGACGAGAACGCCAAGATCGAGATCGACTACTTCTTCAAGCCGGAAGAGATCGTCGGCTGAGCCTGAGCGATCTTGCTGTTCTAAAGAGGCCCGCTGGAGCGATCCGGCGGGCTTTTTGCTGCCCGAAGTTCTCGAAGTTCACATAGGGCGGAGGGTCGGCAACGACGCACCTCCTGGGTCGTGGTCATCAGCCGGTTGAAAGAGCGTCGCGACGATCCGCTGAGACGGGTGGAGCAGTCGAAATCCTATTTGGCAAGGCTCGCCCGGATGTCCGCCTCGGGTGATTAAGCGGGTATCTAGCAGGAAAAGCGAGCACTCACGGCTCGACGCACTAACGATACCGCATCCGTTCGCGCGGCGTCAGTATCGCTGATGCTGGCTATGTGGCTTCGTACACCGTCCGCGATCGCGCCATAGGACATCCCGGAGATGCAGAACGGCTTGAGGTCGGTCGGCGGCCATCTCGTGAGTGCGTCGATGACACCCCAAACGTAGCTTACGCATGTTTCAGTGGTGCTTGAGGGATCGCTGCAAACAGCCTTCAGCCAGTCTCCAGTCTGATTTCCGGGACGGCTACGAAGGGCGAGCGGAAACCCGTTCATGCGCATAGCGCTGGCCTGAGGCGTGCGGCCCGCTTTCACCGAACCAGCGCAGGAGATGAGGCCTGCCGCAACGGCGAGAGCGAAGATTGAACGCGCTATCATGTGCCGAGCCTACCGCTGGAGGCTTGATGTCCGCAAGAGTGGAAAGCGAACATGGAGCCGGTATGTTGGTTTCCATGATGAGCACCTCCGGAAGCCGGTTCACAATCGAACGATTGGGTGAGAACCAAGGTCATTGCGACTGCTGCGGGCACGAGAGTCGATCAGTCGCGGGGCTCGTTCATGAGCAAGGTGGCGCTTGGACGGCCTACTGGATGCACTGGACGGTGAACCACCTCAGCGACACCGGCGCAAACCTCGACCTCGTCCTAGGACCATGGGGCGAGGGCACCAGTGCGGAAGACCGTTACGCTGTGTCTCTCGTCCATTTTCAGCAAGAAGACGGCAAGCCAGCCTTGATGGTGATCGATGCGCGAGACAGACCAGCAGCGAATAGCGAAGTTGCGGCAAATGGGCTGCGACGTGATGAGGTGATTGGAACCCCGCTGGCACAGCAAATCTTTGCCATCACTGATGCCATCTACGAACAAGACGGACGCTTCTTCTAAGGCTCCTTGTATGTCCGCTTTGGGTCGTAAGCCGACATCCGCGACAAGCTCACGCGGGCCTTATCGCCAACCAGACGAGTGCACCCACTTGCATCAACGCAATGCCTGCCAGCCAGGTCGAGAACGGCTGTTTGCGGGTCTTGTGGCGGAGCAGGTGTCGGGCGGCGAAGGCGGCGGGTGTGCCGCCGAGGAAGGCGAGGGAGAGGAGTTCGCTTTCCGAGACTCGCCAGTGGCCAAGAGCGGCCCGCTGCTTGTCTTGTCGGAAGCGGTGAAAGGTCCAGGCGTTGATGAAGGCCAGCCAAGCGAGGAGCTGGAGAAGCGTCAAAACTGGTCCGCGGCGCGCATCAGCTTGGTGAGGCGCGGCGGGGCGACGGCACGCCAGCTGCGCTGGAGCCATTCGCCGACTTCGTCCCAATCGGTGTCGGGGCGGTTGAGTTTGAAGCCGAGCCAGCCGCTCGCGCCATAATATTTGGGCCAGTAATAGGTGTCAGGACGAGCCTCGATCAGGCCGGTCATCTCGTCGGCGCCGCTTGCTTTGACGAGCAGCCCGATGGCCTCTTCCCCATGGTGACGGTCGGCGATGATGGCGAAGAGCTTGGCGGATTTCTCTGTGCCGACTGCCCAGCCGGGGCTTCCGTGGCTGGTCTTTCGGCTGACTTCGGGAAGGGCAGCGGCGAGGGCGTCGACCTGGCGCTCGATCCAGCCGGCATCGTGATGGCGCGAGACGTAGGTGGCGAGGGTCGCTGGGTAGAGTTGGTGCTCGGCAAGGCGGACCCGGGCGGCGAGGGTGTCGGGGGTGTCGCCGGGACGGATCGCAACGGCGACCTGGCCGAGGATCTCGCCTGCGTCCACTTCTTCGGTGACGAGGTGAACGGTGCAGCCGGCGTGGGTGTCGCCCGCCTCAAGGGCGCGGGCGTAGGTGTCGAGACCGCGATAATTGGGCAGCAGCGAAGGGTGAATGTTGAGCAGCCTACCTCGCCAGCGCTGGACAAAGGCGGGGGTGAGAAGCCGCATGTAGCCGGCCAGCGCCACCGCATCTGGCTGAGCGGCGGCGAGGGCGGCGTGCAGGGCGTCGTCAAAGGCTTCGCGGGACAGGCCTTTGTGGCTCTGCGACCAGGTCGGCACACCCTCCGCTTCGGCCAGTGCGAGGCCGGGGGCTTGCGGGTTGTTGGAGGCGACCAGCACGATGTCGAACGCGGCGTCCGGCAACCGGCTGGCGTAGAGCAGGGCGGCCATGTTGCTGCCTTCGCCCGAAATGACGACGGCGACGCGGGCGCGCTCAGCCATGATTGTGGGTGGCGCTCCAGGCGCCGCGTGCGCTCCAGCTTTCATCGGGGCCGCGGACGGTGCAGCCGCGCGGGCCTTCGTCGATGCGGCCGATGCAGTGCACGGTTTCGCCGGCTTCGGTCAGTGCCGCTGCAACGGTGTCGGCTTGGTCGGCGGCGACCACCACCACCATGCCAATGCCGCAGTTGAAGGTGCGGGCGAGTTCTTCGGGCTCGATCGACCCGCCGGCCTGGAGCCAGGCGAACAGCGGCGGTAGCTCCCACGCCGAAGCATCGACGATGGCGTGGCAATCGTCGGGGAGGACGCGGGGAATGTTTTCGAGCAGGCCGCCGCCGGTAATGTGGGCGAGGCCGTGAATGCGGCCGGCGCGGATTTCAGGCAGCAGGCTCTTCACGTAGATGCGAGTCGGTTCGAGCAGCAGGTCGCCGAGCAGGCGCTCGGGCGCGAAGCGGGCGGGGCGGTCAAGTTTCCAGCCGTTTACCTCGATCAGGCGGCGGACGAGGCTGAAGCCGTTGGAATGGACGCCGCTCGAGGCGAGGCCGAGGAGCATGTCGCCCGGGCGAATGGCGGCGCCGGTCAGCTGCTCGCCCCGCTCGACCGCGCCGACGCAGAAGCCGGCGAGGTCATAATCGCCCGCGGCATACATGCCCGGCATCTCGGCCGTCTCGCCGCCGATCAGGGCGCACCCAGCCTGGAGGCAGCCTTGGGCGATGGAGGTGACCACCCCTTCGGCGACCCCGGTGTCGAGCTTGCCGGTTGCGAAATAGTCTAGGAAGAACAAAGGCTCGGCGCCCTGCACGATGAGGTCGTTGACGCACATGGCGACGAGGTCGATGCCGACGCCGTCGTGACGGTTCAGGTCGATCGCCAGCTTGAGCTTGGTTCCGACGCCGTCGTTGGCGGCGACCAGCAAGGGGTCGGTGAAGCCCGCTGCCTTGAGGTCGAAGAAGCCCCCGAAGCCGCCAAGATCGGCGTCCGCGCCGGGCCGGCGCGTGGCTTTGGCGAGCGGCCCGATGGCCTTCACGAGCGCATTGCCGGCGGCGATGCTGACGCCCGCCTGTTCGTAAGTCAGCCCCATAGCCCCCGCCTAGCCGAGAAGAGCCTTGGAAATCGAGCCCCAAGCTGCTTTGAGGGCGGCAATATGCGCCGCCTTTCTCTGCGCCTCCTGGTTCTGACGCTCGGGCTTGTCGGGCTTGGCACCGCCGTCTTCGCCCAGCTGGAGAGCGGGGAACGCGGGATTCCGCCTATCGACAGTGCCAGCACGCTGGAGATTGGGGGCATCAAGGTTGACGTCGCGGGCAAGGATGCGGAAAGCGCGCGGCTGGCCGGATGGCGACTGGCGCAGCGGCAAGGGTTCGCAGCCCTCTGGGCCAAGATGCACAATCGGCCGATGAGCGAAGCGCCCAAGCTGCCTGATTCGACACTGGACGGGATCGTCAGCTCGATCGCCATCGAGGAAGAGCGGATCGCGCCGGGCCGTTATCTGGCGACGCTGCAGGTGTTGTTCGATCGCTCGCGCTCGGCGGCGCTGTTGGGAGCCGAGGGCCCGGTGCGGCGCTCGGCGCCGATGCTGCTAATCCCGGTGATGGTGAGCGGCGGCACGGCCACCACGGTGGAGCTGCGCAATCCGTGGCAGCGGGCGTGGGCCGAATATCGCACCGCCAATAGTGCGATCGATTATGTTCGGGTGTCGGGGCAGGGGATTGATCCCTTGCTCGTCACCGCCGGCCAGGTGCGCCGACCGGGCCGCGCGATGTGGCGCAACCTCGTCGACTTCTATGGCGCGGCCGACGTGCTGGTCGCGACCGCCCATGTCCGCCGCCTGTATCCGGGCGGGCCGTCCGTTGGGACCTTTACCGGAAGCTTCGGTGCGGATCGCCGCTTACTTGGCAGCTTCACCCTCCGCGCCGATAGCAGCGCCGACCTGCCGCGGATGATGGCCGAAGGCGTGAGCCGCATGGACGCGCTTTATACCAGCTGGCTGGCCGCGGGCGAACTCAACCCTGACCAGAGCCTGCTTCCGCCACCGCCGCCGCCAGTAGAGGAGGTCGAGGAAGAGGAGACGCCGGAGGCGGCGCCGGTCGATCAGGTCATTCAGATCGCGGTGACCTCGCCTTATTCGCCGGTCGGCTGGCTGCGCTCGATCCCGGGCGTGGGTTCGGTGCAGGAGATTGGCGCGCAGGTGCTGGTGGTGCGGTTCCGCGGCTCGGCAGGGCAGCTTGCCGCGGCGCTGAATGCGCGGGGGTGGCAGACCAGCACGGCGAGCGGTGTGTTCACCATCACCGGCTACGCTCCGCCGCCAGCCGCGCCAGCGCCGCCTCAAGCACCCCAGCCCGCACCGGCGCCCGCGCAGCCGCAGCCGCAGCGTCCGACGCCTGAGCCGATCACGCCCGTTCCTACCAACCGCCCAGGGGAATGAGGTGAGGGGGCCCGACCAGATCGCGCTCCCGCTAGACTGGCCGCAAGGGAGCGACGACAGCCGCTTCATCGTCAGCACGGCGAACCAGGCGGCCTTTGATCATTTCCAGCGCTGGTCGAGCTGGCCGGTCCGGGCGACGATCCTGACCGGGCCGCGCCGATCAGGACGCTCGCTGCTCGCCCGGAACTTCGTCGCGCGGGTCGGTGGGCGATTGTTCGATCCGGCCGACCGGCATGACGAGGAAGCGCTGTTCCATGCCTGGAACGGGGCGCAGGAGAGCGGACGACCGCTGGTGATGGTCGCCGACCGTGCGCCGCCCGGCTGGGCCGTCACCTTGCCTGATCTTCGCACACGCCTTGCGGTCACGCCGGTGGTGGCGATCGAGCAGCCCGACGATGCGTTGTTTGCCGCGCTAATCCGACGGCTGTTCGCCGACCGCGGTCTGCATCTTCCGGACGAAGCCCTGCGTTATGTCGGTGAGCGGGTCACGCGCGATTACTGGACGGCGGAGCGGGTGGTGGATGCCATCGACCGCTTCGCCATCGCCGCCAGCGCGCGACTGACCCTGCCGACCGTTCGCCGCGCACTGATTGCCGGCGGGCTGATCGACGGAGGATGGGAAGAGTGAACGCGCCGGCCGAGATCAGGACCAACCGCTTGAAGGAGGGCGAAAGCCGCTACTTCAACCGTGAGACATCCTGGCTGGCGTTCAATCGCCGCGTGCTGGAGGAAGCGGCCAACCCGGCGCACCCGTTGCTGGAGCGGCTACGGTTCCTGTCGATCAGCGGCTCCAACCTCGATGAATTCTTTTCAGTGCGCGTGGCCGGGCTCAAGGAGCAGCAGCTCGAAGCGCTGGAGGAGCGCAGCTACGACGGGCAGACACCCGCGGCACAGCTCGAGACCATCAGCGCCGAGGCCGATGCGCTGATCGCCGAGCAGCAGCGTACCTGGCTCGAGCTTGCCGAGTTGCTTGGGCAATCGGGAGTGGAGGTGGTCACCGCCGACGCCCTTGGCGACGAAGAGAAATCGTGGCTGCGGACGTTCCTGAGCGAGCAGATCCTGCCGGTCCTGACCCCGCAGGCGGTGGACCCGTCGCACCCGTTTCCGTTCGTCCCCAATCTCGGCTTCGCCCTGGTGTTCGCGATGGTTGACAGCGCGGACAAGGAACCGGTCAGCGAAGTGCTGATGATCCCGGCATCGGTGCCGCGGTTCCTGCGCCTGCCGGGCACGGCGACGCGCTTTATCTCGATCGATGCGGCGATCGCATCGCACCTCGACGTGCTGTTTCCTGGATTCGAGCTGATCGCAGCGGGCGCTTTCCGGGTGCTGCGCGACACCGACATCGAAATCGAGGAAGATGCCGAGGACCTCGTCCGCACCTTCCGTTCGGCGATCAAACAGCGGCGGCGCGGGCGGGTGATCCGGCTCGAGTTCGCCAGCGGCACGCCGCTTGATCTCGAAAATCTCGTGCGCCAGGGCGTGGATGCCGAACATGCGTTGATCGCGGAAAGCTCCGGTGTGATCGGGATTGCCGACCTCCAGCAACTGGTCGAGATCGAGGGGCACCCGGAACTTCGGTTCGCGCCCTACAAGCCGCGTTTTCCCGAGCGGGTGAAGGAGCATGGCGGCGACTGCTTTGCGGCGATCCGCGACAAGGATTTCGTGGTTCACCACCCGTATGAAAGCTTCGACGTGGTGGTGGCCTTCCTTCGCCAGGCAGCGAGCGATCCCGACGTGGTGGCGATCAAGCAGACCTTGTACCGCGCCGGCAAACAGTCGGCGATCGTCGACGCGCTGGTAGCTGCCGCGGAGGCTGGCAAGTCGGTGACAGCGGTGGTCGAGCTCAAAGCGCGTTTCGACGAAGAGCAGAACCTCCTGTGGGCGAGCCGGCTTGAGCGGGCGGGCGTGCAGGTGGTCTACGGCTTCACCCAGTGGAAGACCCACGCCAAGGTGTCGATGGTTGTCAGGCGCGAAGGCAACAGCTTTCGCACCTACTGCCATTTCGGAACGGGCAACTACCATCCGACGACGGCCCGCTTTTATACCGACCTCAGCTTCTTCACCGCGTCCAAGCGCGCGGCGCGGGATGCGGCCAAGCTGTTCAATTACATATCGGGCTACGTCCCGCCCAAGGGGCTGGAGATGCTGGTCATGAGCCCGGTGTCCCTGCGCGAGAAGCTGACCGGCTGGATCGATGCGGAGATCGCCAACGCCGCAGCGGGCAAGCCGGCGGCGATCTGGGCCAAGATGAACAGCCTGGTCGACCCGACGATCATCGAGAAGCTCTACGAGGCAAGCGAGGCCGGGGTGAAGATCGAGCTGATCGTCCGCGGCATCTGTTGTCTCAGGCCGGGTCTGGCGGGGTTGTCGAGCAATATCCGGGTCAAGTCGATTGTCGGCCGCTTTCTCGAGCATAGCCGGGTCTGGTGCTTCGCCAACGGCGCGCGGATGCCGCACGGCAAAGCGCGGGTGTTCATCTCCTCGGCCGACTGGATGCCACGTAATCTCGATCGGCGAGTGGAGGTTGCGGTGCCGCTGGAGAATTCCACGGTGCACGCGCAGGTGCTCGATCAGGTGATGGTCGCCAACCTCATCGACAATCAGCAGAGTTGGCTCCTCGACGGCGCGACCGGCCAGTACCGGCGGGTGGCGGACACCAAGAAGCCGTTCAACCTGCACACCTATTTCATGACCAATCCGTCGCTTTCCGGCCGCGGACAATCGCTGGAGGGCAAGAAAGTGCCGAAACTGAAGCTGGAACAGGGCGGTTAAAAACTGATGGCAAAACGCAGCTTCGGACCAGTCGGCATCATCGACATCGGCTCCAATTCCATTCGCTTCGTCGCTTATGCCGGGTCCGAGCGGGTGCCTTCTACCCTGTTCAACGAAAAGGTCTCGGCCGGCCTCGGGCGCGAGCTCGCGTCGACAGGCCGATTGCCGGACAAGGCGATGGACCAGGCGATCGAAGCGCTTGCTCGCTTTCGCCTGCTGGCGCGTGAGATGAAGCTGAAGCGCCTGGATGTGGTTGCCACCGCGGCGGCGCGCGATGCAGACAATGGCGACGAGTTCCTTGCCCGCGCGCGCAAGGCCGGGGTGGAGCCCAAGGTCATCAGCGGCGAGGAAGAAGCGCGGCTGGCGGCGCTAGGGGTCATTTCCGCCATTCCGCACGCCAAGGGCGTTGTTGCCGATCTTGGCGGTGGAAGTCTCGAACTGACGCCGGTTGCGAACGGCGAGGCGGGACCGGGGATCTCGCTGCCGCTTGGTGTGTTGCGGGTCGGCCCCGACGCGAGTGCCAAGCAGATCGCGGCGACGCTGCGCAAGGCCATTCCGCCAGCCATCCTTGCCGCGGGGTCTGAGCGCACCCTGTACCTCGTCGGCGGCTCGTTCCGTGCGTTCGCCCAGCTTGACCAGCAGGAAGCGGGCTCGCCGCTGCATGTGGTCCATGGCCACGCCATCGAGGCCGACCGGGTGCGCGAACTTCGCGATCTCATCCGCAAGGCACCGCCAGAGCAGCTGAAAGGACGCTTCGGCCTGTCGACGACACGTGCCCAGACCGCACGCCCCGCCGCCGCGGTGCTCGACGCGCTGTTTCGGGTGCTTGAGCCGGCCCGCGCGGTCGCCAGCGCTTATGGCTTGCGCGAGGGGCTACTTTACGATCACCTGCCGGAGGATCGGCGGGCGGAAGACCCCCTGTTGGCAGCCGCGCTTGAAGCGGGCGAAAAGCTTGGGCGCTTCGGGGATCATGGCGCCGAACTCGACCAGTGGATTGCGCCGCTGTTTCCCGACGATGACGATGCAGCGCGGCGCTTGCGGCTGGCCGCGTGCCTCCTTGCCGACGTCGCGTGGGAGGCGCACCCCGATTTCCGCGCTTTGTGGGCGGTCGACATGGGGGTGCACGGCAATTGGGTCGGTATCGACGCCGAGGGTCGGACGATCATCGGGCGGACCCTGTGGTCGGCCTTCGGCGGCAATGGACCGTTCAACGAGAGCTTGGCGCAGCTGGTGGAGCAGCGCGTCCTTGACCACGCCGGCCAATGGGGCGCTGCGATCCGGCTCGCCCAGCGCTTGTCGGGCGGGACCGAGAAGCTCCTGGAACGCTGCCGCATCGGGTTGGAGGAGAATGAGGTGGTGCTACGCCTCGCCCGCAAGGATGGGCGGCTGTACAGCGACATCGTTGCCCGGCGCCACCGTCAGCTTGCCAATCTCATGGGGCTGACGGCGCGGGTGGAGCTGATCTAGCCGCAGCTCAGGCGCTGGATGCGGTTCTGCTCGTCGAGGTAGATGCGCACCCGGTCAGCGCGAAATTCCATGGTGACCATCATGCCCGCTGCGACCCATTGCAGGGTCTTCGCGCCCGAGGTCGCAAGCACCTTCGCGCCGACGTCGGCGGTCGCAGGTTGCCCGACATATTGCTGAAGCCCGTCGTTGCTGCAGGTGCCGCCACCGGCTACCGGTGCGGCCGGTCCGACCGTTGCGCAGGCACCGAGCAGGCTTGCGCCAAGCCCCATCACCATCAGCTTCGTCACGCCGCTTCCTCCTCCGCCTGCGTCCGGGTCATCTTGAGCTTGCCGTTCAGGGTTGCGAACGCAAGCCGACCTTCCACCAGGTCCAACGCATCGCGGCCGAATTCGTCGAACCGCCAGCCGGTCAGGATCGCGAGGTCCTTGCGGACACCGGCCGCCAGCGCTTCGAGCTCGTCCGAGCGCGCGATCAGCTTGGCCGCGACGCCGGTTTCCTTGGCCTTGATCTTGAGCAGCAGTTTGAGGAGGTCGGCCACCAAGGCGCCGTCCTTGGTGAGGCCCGGGCGGCTGGGCCCGCGCTCCGGCATTTCGTCGGGGCCGAGCGGCTGAACGCCTTCGAGCGCCGCCATCAGCCGCGCGCCGATGTCATTGTTGCGCCACCCCGCCGATAGGCCGCGGACCTTGGCGAGGTCGTCCTGGGTCTTGGGCGGATGGCCCGCGATGTCGGCCAGCGTGTCGTCCTTGACGATCCGGCCGCGCGGCAGGTTCTTGCCGCGCGCTTCCTTTTCGCGCCAAGCGGCAAGCGCGCGCAGGCGGCCAAGCACGAGGGGATTGCGGCTCGGCAGCTTGAGTCGCTTCCACGCATCCTCGGGATCGAAGGCGAAGCTCGACGGGTCGGCCAGCCGCTCCATTTCTTCGTCCAGCCACAGTCCTCGGCCGGTCTTGCGCAACTTGGCGACCATCTTCGGGAAGATGGTGGCGAGATGGGTGACGTCCCCGATCGCATAATCGATCTGGCGCTTGTCCAACGGTCGGCGGCTCCAGTCGGTGAAGCGGGCGCCCTTGTCGAGCGCGTGGCCGAGCATGGACTCGATGAGGTTGGAATATCCGACCTGCTCGCCATAGCCGAGCGCCATGGCCGCGATCTGCGTGTCGAACAGCGGCTGGGGCGTCTTGCCGGTGACGTTGTGGACGATCTCGAGATCCTGACCGCCGGCATGGAAGACCTTGAGCACGTCTTCATTGTCGACCAGCAGGTCCCACAAGGGCTTGAGATCGATCCCGTCGGCCATGGGATCGATCGCGGCCGCTTCGTCGACCGAGGCGATCTGGATCAGGCACAGTTCGGGCCAGTAGGTGCTCTCGCGCATGAACTCGGTGTCGACGGCGACGAAGTCGTGGGTCGCGAGGCGCTCCACCAATGCGGCAAGCGTGCCACTGTCTGTGATAAGGGGATGAATCTTCATGTTGTCCGGCCTGTAGCGAGGCTCGCCCAAGTTGACAAAAGGGGAGGGGTGGGGAAAGCGCCGCCCCATCCATTCACCGTCATCAAGACCAACTCCGGACGACGCAATCATGCACGCCTATCGCACCCACCATTGCGGCCAGCTTCGTCAGGCCGACGTCGGTAACGACGTCCGCATCTCGGGTTGGGTTCATCGCAAGCGCGATCATGGCGGCGTGCTGTTCGTCGATCTGCGCGATCATCACGGGCTGACGCAGGTCGTGGTCGACGTCGACAGCCCGGCGCTTGCGGTCCTTGAAAAGCTGCGGGTCGAGAGCGTCGTCACCATCGACGGCAGCGTCAAGGCGCGTGCGGAAGGCACGACCAACGCCAACCTGCCGACCGGTGAGATCGAGGTTTATGCGCGCGGCGTCACC
Organism: Sphingomonas sp. LHG3443-2; assembly: GCF_049896405.1. Classification (NCBI taxonomy): domain Bacteria; kingdom Pseudomonadati; phylum Pseudomonadota; class Alphaproteobacteria; order Sphingomonadales; family Sphingomonadaceae; genus Sphingomonas; species Sphingomonas sp. LHG3443-2. The sequence continues at coordinate 2,334,794 of NZ_JAFCUG010000001.1, read as the reverse complement.
GTGCAGAGCAGCGCGGCCGAGCTGCCGATGCCGGTCGCGGGCGAGCAGGAGTATCCGGAGGAGATCCGCCTTCGCTATCGCTACCTCGATCTCCGCCGCGAGCGGCTGCACGCCAACATCATGCTGCGCTCGAACGTCATCGCCAGCATCCGCCGCCGCATGGTCGAGCAGGGCTTTACCGAGTTTCAGACCCCGATCCTGACCGCGTCCTCGCCGGAAGGTGCGCGCGATTATCTGGTGCCGAGCCGCGTCCACCCGGGCAAGTTCTACGCGCTTCCGCAGGCGCCGCAGATGTTCAAGCAGCTGCTGATGGTGGCGGGCTTCGATCGTTATTTCCAGATCGCACCCTGCTTCCGCGACGAGGATGCCCGCGCCGACCGCAGCCCCGGCGAATTCTACCAGCTCGACTTCGAGATGAGCTTCGTCACGCAGGACGACGTATTCAACGCGATCGAGCCGGTACTGGCCGGCGTGTTCCGCGAATTCGCTGGCGAGCGGAAGGTCACCGAAGGCGCCTTCCCGCGCATCCCGTACCGCGAGTCGATGCTCAAGTACGGCAGCGACAAGCCTGACCTGCGCAATCCTATCGTCATTTCCGACGTCGGCAGCCACTTCGAAGGCTCGGGCTTTGGCTTGTTTGCGACCATCGTCAGCAAGGGCGGTTTCGTCCGCGCGATTCCGGCGCCGAACACTGCGGACAAGAGCCGCAAGTTCTTCGACGACATGAACGAGTGGGCACGCGGCGAAGGCTTTGCCGGCCTGGGTTACGCGACCCGCAAGGGCGGTGAGTGGGGTGGCCCCATCGCCAAGAACCACGGCACCGAGGGCATGGACCGCCTTGCCAATGAGCTTGGCCTGGGCCCGGACGACGGCATCTTCTTCGCCGCTAGCGCCAAGGAACTGGAAGCGGCCAAGCTTGCCGGTGCCGCTCGTACGCGGGTCGGCCAGAGCCTCGGCCTGATCGACGAGAACCGCTTCGATTTCTGCTGGATCGTCGACTTTCCGATGTTCGAATATGACGAGGACGCGAAGAAGGTCGACTTCAGCCACAACCCCTTTTCGATGCCGCAGGGCGAACTGGAAGCGCTGGAAACCAAGGACCCGCTCGACATCCTTGCCTGGCAGTATGACATCGTCTGCAACGGCGTGGAGCTGAGCTCCGGCGCGATCCGGAACCACCGTCCGGACATCATGTACAAGGCGTTCGAGATCGCCGGCTACACGCAGGAGCAGGTCGACACCAACTTCTCGGGCATGATCAACGCCTTCAAGTTCGGCGCGCCGCCGCACGGCGGGTCGGCGCCGGGGATCGACCGGATCGTGATGCTGCTCGCGGGCGAGCCCAACATCCGTGAGGTGGTGGTCTTCCCGATGAACCAGAAGGCCGAGGACCTGATGATGAACGCGCCGGCCGAGGTAAGCGCGAAGCAGCTGAAGGAACTCAGCATCAAGGTTGTCGGCGACGGTCCGAAAAGCTGATCGACGCTCTTGGGCTTGGCCCGGGTTGTTAGCGCATCCTTTGCCGGATCGACGGTGAAGTAACTGCTGGCAAGCTCGGCACCGCGTTGGATCGTGATTGCAAGAAGAGCAGCGATCAACACGGCACTCGCCTGCTGATAACTGACGAGAACTGATCAGCACTCCCTTTCGCCTGCGCGAGAGGCCAAATCTTGCGCCACCCCTTCGAACAAACCCTCGGATAGGCCTCGGGCAAAGAAGACGTGTCCAGAAACGAGACTCTTACGAAGGATTAACCACGGCGATTCAATTGCAGAACATTTAACGGCGAGTTAATGGGGTGACGACTTCTGAGGAAACACCCATGAACAAGCTGTCCCTTGCCCTTGCTGCGCTCGGCCTCGCCGCTGTCGCCGCTCCTGCATCCGCCACCGTTGAGGTGGGATCGAGCACCGGTTGCGCCAACGGTCCGCTCGCGCCGACCGCCGACAAGTGCGCCGGTTACTTCTCGGGCAACACGATGAGCGGCCAGAAGGACAGCGTCGCCGAGCAGCAGGCCGCGATCAACCAGCTGATCGGTGCTGGCCAGTACACCGTCGACTGGAACGCGCTTCAGGCCGCCGGCAAGATCGTCACCGGAAGCAACCTCAACGACCTCAACAAGCTGCTCGCCACCGCCGGCGGCCAGGTCATCCTCGGCTTCCACTGGGGCAACGTCCCGGGTCCGCAGGGTAATGTCTCGGCCATCTACCTGTGGAACAACGTCAAGGCGGGCGATATCCGCCTGACCGACACGCAGGGTTATTCGAACGCCGTGCTGTATCGCGCCGCCGCGGTTGCCGCGCCGGTGCCCGAGCCCGGCACCTGGGCGCTGATGCTGATCGGTTTCGGCGCCGCCGGTGCCTCGCTTCGCCGCCGTCGCAGCAACTCGGTCATTCCGCAGTTCGCCTGATCGAAACGGGTCGGCGGTCCCCCCTGGAACCGCCGATCCGCCCAGGCGGGCGCTCTGATACGCCTGCCGGCATGTGAGGTTTGCCATCGGTCCGTGTCGCTCTGCCGAGCGCCGCGGACCGACCTATTTGGAGGCTTGGCGCAAGTCCCTCGGATAGCGGATCGCCATCACTTCCCAGCTCTTCTCGCCCGCCGGTAGCCGGACCGTGCGTTCGTCGCCGACCCGCGCGCCGACCAGCGCCCGCGCCATCGGGCTTCCCCACGCGATCCGCCCGTCGCCTGCGTCGGCTTCATCGTCGCCAACCAGGGTCAAGGTGCGGCGCTCATCCTCTTCGTCGGCAAGCTCCACCGTCGCGCCGAAGCGCACCACGTCGCGGTCGGGCTGGGTTGCGGGATCGACGACCTTGGCGTTCTTCATCACCTTGGACAGGTAGCCGAGGCGCCGGTCGATCTCGCGCAGGCGTTTGCGGCCGTAGATGTAGTCGCCATTCTCCGAGCGGTCGCCGTTCCCCGCTGCCCAGCTGATCGTTTCCACCAGCTTGGGCCGTTCGGTCCCGAACAATTGCTCATATTCGCCGCGGATGCGGGCGAAGCCTTCGGGCGTGATGAACCGGGGACGATCGCTCATCCCGGCGCTTTAGCCGAGGCGGGCCTTGCCGAGGAAGTGGCTGAGCTGCCGCGGAGCCGCCGCGCGCGGGTTCATCCGGTCGTAGACGACGGTATTCTCGAGCACGCGCTGCACATAACCGCGGGTTTCGGAGAAGGGGATGTCCTCGATCCAGGCGACCACGTCGGCGCCGGGCGCGCGCGGGTCGCCATTGTTGCGGACCCATTTGCGGACGTTTCCGGCCCCGGCGTTGTAGCTTGCCACCGCCAGCACGTAATTACCGCCCCACTGGTCAAGCAGGCGGCGGAAATAGGAGGAGCCGAGCATGACGTTGTAGCTGGGATCCGAGGTCAGCCGGCTAAAGTCATAGCTGACCCCGCGCTTGCCGGCCTGTTCCTGCGCGGTGGCAGGCATCAGTTGCATCATGCCGCGTGCGCCGGCGCCGCTGACCGCCGTGCGGTCGAAGCTGCTTTCCTGCCGCGTGATGCCGTGGCTAATGCTCCACAGATATTCCTCGCTGATCCCGCCGGAGACAGTTGGATAAGCGCCGCGGAAGTAGAAGGGCGAGCCGCTGTTACGCGAGGAACGGGCGGTCCAGACAGCGAGATCCTGACGCCCGACCTGATCGGCCATCTCGGTCGCGAGCAGGCGGTCGCTGTCGTTGGTGAGCGATTCGGAAAGCGCGCGGACGAACAAGGCCTGTTCGTCGCGGCGACCTTGCGCCCCAAGCAAGCGGACGGCGCGAACCAGGGGCTTGGTCTGGAAGGCGGAGCGCTGCGCCGGCGTCACCAGCATCTGCGGGGCGCCAAGGGGCGCTGCGATGGTGCGGCCGAGGCGCTCATGAGCGAGCTGGCCGTAGAACAGGTCAGGGTAAGCGGCGGCCTTGCTAAAATGCGCGGTCGCGTTCTGGAGCTGCCCTGCCTGCGCCGCCGCGCGGCCGGCCCAATAAGCGCCTTTGGTCAGCACCTGCAGCGAGCGCCCGCCCCGGCTGTAGCGGTCGAACAGGGCGATCGCGTCGGCCGGGCGGTTCAGCACGCGTATCGCGACGGTGCCGGCCAGCCAGGTGAGGTTGGTATATTCGTCGCGCACCTGCAGCGGCTGGGCGGTCAGATCGCTGCCGGCGGGAAGGGCGTCGTCGACCTGCCGGGCGATGTCATAGGCAAGGGTGAACTGGCGGTCGGCATAGGCTTCCTGCGCCACGATGCGCTTCAGCTCGTACCATTTGCCGGGATCGACCGGGAGGTACGTGAAGCGGTGCGGGCGGGCGAGCAGCTGCCGCGCCGCGGCCTGCCAATTGGCTTCGCGCAGATAGCGCGCACGGTCCTGCATCAGCCCGGCGTCAAGCGTCACCTGAGACATGACCGCGTTGTAGCGCGCCTCCGTGTCAGGCGCGCGCTGTTGCATGGCGATGCGCGCGGCAAAGGCAGGTCGGCGCGCGGCGCTGGTGGAGGCGAGCAGGCGGGCGGCGTCGGTGGGATCGCGGTCGATCAGCAGGCGGTCGACGCGCGCGTCGTGGTCGGCGGTAGTGAAGCTGGCGCCGAAGCGCTGGTACAGCCCGATCTCGTCCGCGGCGGACAGGTTCGACGCGCTCCAGGCCCGGCGTGCGGCAGCGAGTGCTTCAGCCGAGCGGCCTTGCGCGGCGAACGCTTCGGCAAGGCGCGCAAAACCGTTGGCGGTGGTCGGTGGATCCGTGCGGAAGAAGGCGATCACGGTGGCGGCATATTCGCCCGGCTGCATCGCCCGCTCGGCCGAACGGCGCATCGTGCTTTCGCCCGGCCAGCCGGGGTAGGCGTTGAGGAAGCGGGCATAGTCGGCGAACGCCCAATTGCTGCCCTGCCGCAACCGCCGCCAGTCGTTCAGCGCATAGCCGACGTCGTTGGAGGGCGCGAGCACCGGGGCGGGGTTGGCCGAAACCAGCTGCGCGCTGCTCGCGGTTGGAGCGATCAATGCCAAAGGCAGAAGGAGAGCCACTCGTCGCATGCTGGACATCTTCGCCGAATGGTCCTTATCAACCGCTGAACGTATGCCCCGCCAGTCTAGCCGCCGTGGCGAGGGAAAATAGAGGAAATCCCCATGTTTTCAGGGTCGATCCCCGCACTCGTGACACCGTTCACCGCAGGGGAGGTCGATCTTCCCGCCTTGCGCGAGTTTGTCGACTGGCAAGTGACGGAAGGATCGAGCGGCCTGGTGCCGTGCGGGACCACCGGCGAAGTGGCGACGCTAACCGCCGACGAGCATGCGGCGGTGGTCAAGGCCACGATCGAGGCAGCGGCCGGGCGAGTGCCGGTGATCGCCGGATGCGGCAGCTATTCGACCGCCGAAAGCCTGCGCAAGATGAAGGTCGCCAAGGAGCTTGGCGCCGATGCGGCCCTGGTGGTCGTGCCTTATTACAACAAGCCGAGCCAGGCCGGCATCGCCGCCCACTTCCGTGCGCTGAGCGAAAGCTGCGATCTTCCGATCGTGGTCTACAACGTGCCCTCGCGCACGGTGGCGGACATTTCGGTCGACACGCTGGGTGAAGTCGCGCGGCTGCGCAATGTGGTCGGGATCAAGGATGCGACGGGCAATCTGGCGCGGGTGACGGCGCAGCGGCTCGCCTGCGGTACCGATTTCTGCCAGCTGTCGGGCAACGACGACATGGCCTTGGGCTTCAACGCGCATGGCGGGGTCGGCTGCATCTCGGTCACCGCCAATGTCGCGCCGCGGCTGTGCGCCGACTTCCAGCAGGCGACGCTGGAGGGCCGATGGGACGATGCGCGGGCGTTGGCCGACAAGCTCTACCTGCTGCACGATTCCATGTTCGCCGATGCGTCGCCGGGGCCCGCGAAATATGCGATCAGGAAAATTCGTCCGAACTTCCCGCAGGAGCTACGCCTGCCGCTGGTCGAGGCAAACGAGGCCGCGCGGGCCAAGGTCGATGCGGGGCTGAAGGCCGCGGGGCTGATTTAAAGAAGCTCGGCGAGGTCGCAGGCATCGAGCAGGGCCGCGCGGGCCTGCTCGATGTCGCGGATGACCGCCGGTTCTCCTAGGTCTTCGACACCGATCTGTTCGGGCCAGGTCTGAGCGATTACGCCGGCCAGCCGCTCGAGCTTGGCTTCATCGACGAGGAAGCGCGGGTCGACCGTCGCTGGATCGCACACCACGCGCAGGCGCAGGCACGCGGGGCCGCCGCCATTGGCCATTGACTGGCGCACGTCGACTACCCTCACGTCGCGGATGGCGCCGTTGCCCGCGAGGTGGCGCTGAAGCCAGTTCCACACGCTGGACGTTTCGCGTGCTTCTTCGGGCACGAGCAGCGTGGTGCGGCCGTCCGGCGGCGTGACCAGCTGCGCATTGAACAGGTACGAACGAATAGCGTCTTCAAGGCTGACTTCGCTAGCAGGCACCTCGACCAGCTCGAGAACCGGGAACCGGGCCTCAAGTTCGGTGAGGAAGCCGGCTCGATCGGCGAACGCCTGTTCGTGGGCAAACAGCACACGCTCGTTGGCGACGGCGACCACGTCATTGTGGAAGGCACCAGCGGCGATCGCTTCTTCCGATTGAGCGACGAACAACGTGCGCTCGGGATCGAGCCTGTGGCGGCGGGCGATGGCCTTGCCCGCTTCGACATGCTGGCGAGCGGGGAAAGGACCGCCTGACAGGCCGTAGACGAACACCTCAACACCGGCCTGATCGTGCGCGGCGCAGAGCCGCATGTGATTGGCCGCGCCCTCGTCGCCGAAGGTCGGCGGCACGGGGCCGTGCACCGCGAAGCTCTCATGTGCGAAAGCAAGGCGAAGCTGGGCAAGCGTCGCCGGCCATTCGTGGCTGCGATGCGACATGGTGCGGAGGTTGGCGACGGTGAGGTGGGTGCGGCCGTCGGCGGTGTCGCTCGCCGGGCTGACGGTTGCAGCATTGGCGGCCCACATGGCGCTGGCGCTCATCGCATTGGCGAGCAGCGCGGGGCCCGCCTTCTCGGGTGTGGTGCCGAGGTCGGCGAGCCAGGCGCGGGCCGGGCGCGGCTGAGGCACGAAGATGCCCTGGGGTAGGCCGAGCGCGAGGTTGGCGCGCATCTTGTCGAGGCCCTGCAAGGCGGCCGCGCGCGGATAGCTGACCTTGCCGAGATTGCGCGCGGACGCGAGATTACCGAGGCTGAGGCCGCCGTAATTGTGGCTTGGGCCGACGATCCCGTCGAAGTTGATCTCGCGCACGCTCATCGGGCGACCATCGTTATTCTGGCGCCCGTTTCGATCTCGAGCAGTTCGGCCGCTTCCCGCGTGATCGCGATGCCCTTTCTGCCAAGCCGTCTCACCTCGGCCCGCACGCAGCGGAAATCGCGCAGGCGCCCCGCGGCGAGCAGGACTTTGGATTTTCCGGGATCACCACCGATCTCGACCACGGTTTCTTCGGTCGACTCGCGGATGGATCGGACCTGGTCCGTCAGTGCCGTAACAGTGGGGCCGCCATCGAAGATGTCGATGTAGCGATCGAAGGTCATGCCTTCTTCCTGCAGCATCCGCAGCGCGGCGCGGCCGGTCGGGTGCGGCTGACCCATCACCGCTTTCGCGCTGTCGGGCAGCAGCGAGACGTAGATCGGCGTCTTCGGCATGAGATCGGCGATGAACTGGGTGCCGTTCACCGCATTGAAGCCGTCCGCTTCAGGAAAGGTCATATCGAAGAAGCGCCCGGCGAGCGCGTCCCAGAAGGGCGAATTGCCAGCCTCGTCCATGACGCCGCGAAGCTCGGCCAGCAGGCGGTCGCCGAACCGCCGGCGGTGGGCCTTGATGAACAGGTAACGGCTGCGCGCGAGCAGCATGCCCCAGCCGCCGGCGCGCAGGTGGGGGTGGAGGAACAGGCCGCCGACCTCACTCGATCCTTCAAGATCGGTGGTCAGCGTCAGCATCTGGTTGCGGAAGGTCTTGCCGAGTTCCGGGCTCCACTGCGTCAGCGTGGAGAGGTGATAGGAGTAAAAGGCCTGGGCCGTGCCGACCATGCCGAACACCTGGCAGGTGCCGCGGATGATCTTCTCGCGCGGGTCTTCGAGGACGAAGATGTAGCAGTCGTTGCCTTGTGCTTCCTCGGTCTTGTCGAAGGCGACTTCCGACCTGGACAGTTTGTTGACGAGGGTGCCCTTGTCGGCGGGCAGGTTGGTGAAGCCGCCGCCGGTCAGCTTGGCCATCTCATAGATGGCGTCGAAGTCGTTCGGGTTCGCCGGGCGGATGCGGAAGCTCACAAGGCACCATCGGAGAGGCGGGCGAGCACGAGGGCCGACAGGCCTGCGCGTTCGCCAAGGGATTGCGGGATCAGATATTCCTCCTCGCTGTGGATAGCGCCGCCGCGCACGCCCATGGTGTCGACCACCGGCACGCCGCAGGCCGCGATGTTGTTGCCATCGCAGACGCCGCCGGAATCCTTGTGGGTGATGTGCTGGCCAAGGTCGCGGCCTGCCTGCTCGACCAGTGCGAACAGGCGCAGGGCTGCGGCGTCGAGCGGCTTGGGTGGCCGGCCAAAGCCGCCGTGCGTGTTGATCTTTACGTCGCGGGCGGCGGCGACGTGGCGGACGGCGGCAGCGATGCCGTCGCGCGCTGCGGCTTCGAGCGCAGGGGTGCGCGGGCGCAGGTTGACGCGGAGGATGGCGCGGTCCGGCACGACATTGTTGGGCGATCCGCCGTCGAGCCGCGCGACGTTGACCGCCAGGCCATCGCGGCGGAGCGCTTCAAGCCCAAGAGCGAGTTCGGCCGCGGCGGTGACGGCGTTGCGGCCGTCTTCGGGATTGCGCCCGGCGTGTGCCGATCGGCCGCGGATGTCGAAGGAGAAATTGCCCGATCCCGGGCGCGCGCCAGCGAGCGTGCCGTCGGGGAGGGCGGACGGCTCGTAGGTGAGGGCCGCCAGCTTGCCACGGGCTGCCGCGGCGATCAGCGGGGCGGATGAGCCCGAGCCCACTTCCTCGTCGCTGTTGATCACGACCTCGTAGCCGGTTGATGCAGCGCCGGGGTGCTGTTCGAAGGCTTGCAGGGCGGCGATCATGACGGCGAGGCCGCCTTTCATGTCTGCCACGCCGGGGCCATTGACCCGGCCGTCCGGCATTTCGCGCACCTCCTGAAACGGGTGATCGGCGCCGTAAACGGTATCCATGTGCCCGGTCAGCAGAAGCTGCTGCGGCGCGCCCGGACGAACAACGAGGTGGAGGTGCTTGCCGTGGACGAGCTCGCGGTCGACGCCGGATGCATCGAGGGCGCTGACTGGTTCCGGGTCGCGCAAGGCCAGCGTACCCGGCAACACCGATAGCCGGGCGGCGAGCAGCTCTGCCATGGTGGCCAGACCCTGAAGGTTGGTCGAGCCGCTATTGACCGAGGCCCAGGCAACGACCTCATCGAGGCGGCAGGCGTCGGCCGCGCGCTCTACCAATTGCCGTTCGATGCCTGAGCATTCCCCCATTCCGGACGCTTAGCCAAGCGACCGCATGAAGGCGAGGGGCAGTCGCGCCAAAAGAAAAGCCCCGGCGGTGAGGCCGGGGCTTATCGAAATCAGAGAAGGTCCGACGAGATCACGGGCTGATCGAGATCTGGGTGGAGCCTTCACCGTTGCTGAGCAGCAGGGCGGCAAGACCACCGAGCGCGGCAAGGCCGAGCAGCAGCGGAAGAATGCCGACGCCAGCGCCAGCGGCAGTCGCCACCGGGGCAGCGACCGGAGCGGCTTCGGCAACCGGAGGGGCAACCGGCGCATCAAGGGTTGGGAAGACGCAGCCAGGGGTGCCGGCCTGGGCCGTGGCAGAAGCCGCCGCCGAAGCCGCCGCCGCGCCGCACAGCGCCTGGCTCGACGCCGGGGAAGCAAATGCCGCAAGCGACGCCCACGGGCTGTAGTTGGCCGACTGGACGCGCGAGGCCGCTGCCGCGGGTGCGCTGACCAGGAAAGTGGCGGCACTGGCCGTGACGACCAAGCGTGCTGCAAAGCTCTTCATTTCAAACCAACTCCCAGATTCCTTGCCGCACATGCCCGGCTTCATCCGTTTTGCCAAGTATTTTCGGTCCATTACTGCACATGCGCCAGAACCTGTGGCGGAGCGGTTAACGTCGGGGCCGGCTGGTGGTCCGGGGTGGCGGACAGCCGCTCGAGGTCGAACTCTTCCTTGAAGCGGATCCCGAACCGGTCGCGCTGGGCCCAGCGGATGGTGGCGGTGACCGGGCCGGCACCGACAACATCCATGATGATGTTGCGTCCGGGTGTCACCGGCTGGCTGCATTCGACCAGCGCCCCCATGGCCGAGATGTTGCGCAGCCTGACCTCGATGACCTCGCCGTCGAGCCCGATCAGGGCGCGGCGCATCATCCGCTGGCGCGGTTCGCGCAGGGACGGGCTGGCGTCGGCTTCCAATGTCCTCGCCTGCGCCAGGTCGATCGCATCCGAGAGTGCCACCGGCTGACCGAAGATATAGCCTTGGATCTCGCTGACCCCGAGGTTGCGCATGAGCTGCAGGTCTTCATGCGTCTCTACGCCCTCTGCAACCGTGTCCATTCCGAGGCTTTCGGCGAGGGTCACGATGGCCCGGATGATCGCGGTGTTGCGGTTCTCGTTCAGCGTGGCGCCGCGCACGAAGCTGCGGTCGATCTTGATCTTGTCGAACGGCGCCTGCTTGAGATAGCCGAGCGAGGAATAGCCGGTTCCGAAGTCGTCGAGGACCAGGCGGACACCAAGCTCTTTCAACCGGGCAAAGGTCGCCTCGGTGGTGTCGCATTCGGTCAGGAACACGCCTTCGGTGATCTCGAGCTCTAGCCGCGACGGCTCGACGCCCGAGACGGCAAGCGCGGCAGCGACGACATCGACCAGGCGGGGATCGTTGAACTGGATCGGCGAGACGTTGACCGCAAGGCGGAAGGTGTCGGGCCAGTGACGGACCGCCTGAAGCGCCTCGATCAGCACCCACTCGCCAAGCTGGCCGATCAGCCCGCTTTCCTCGGCGATGGGGATGAACTCGCCAGGCGGGATGAGACCGCGCTTGGGATGCTGCCAGCGAACCAGCGCTTCGAAGCCGGCCATTTCCTCGCCGGCGGCACGAACGATCGGCTGGAACACGACCGATAGCTCGTCCCGCTTCACCGCGCCGCGAAGATCATGTTCCAACATCTGCCGGTTGGCGGCATTGTTGTGCATCGAGGGTTCGTAGAAGCGATGACGCCCGCGACCGGCCGCCTTTGCGGCATAGAGCGCGAGGTCGGCATTGCGGACCATCGAATCGGCGCAAGACCGCTCGGGCTCGCCGACTGCGATGCCGACCGAAGCGCCGATGGTCACTCGCTGGCCTTCGAGCATGTAGGGGCGCGAGAGCTCCGCGATGAGGGCGCCCGCGATGCGATCCAGGAGGTGGATGTCGGTGGTACCGGGCAGCACCGCCTTGAACTCGTCCCCGCCAAGCCGGCCGACCTGGCCATGGGGGGCGATCACCTGGGTGAGCCGCTGCGCCACCTGTTTCAGCAACGCGTCACCCGACGGGTGGCCGTGCGTGTCGTTGACGTGCTTGAAGCGGTCGAGGTCGATCAGCAGGAGCGCGCAGCCGCGGTGGCTGTGTTTGGCGTTGCGAAGGCCCTCATCGAGCGTCCGCCGCATCATTGCGCGATTGGGCAATCCGGTCAGCGAATCCGAGCGGGCGAGGCGACTGATCTCCTGCTCGGTGCGGCGTTGTTCGGTGAGGTCGGTGCCGATCCCGCGAAAGCCGTAGAAGTGGCCATTGTCGTCGAACACGGGGTTGCCCGACAGCGACCATTGCACCTCGTCATCGCTCGCGGGACGCACCACGATGTCGGAGAATGGGAAGCGCGCCGAGAGGTGGAAGCCAAGCGTGCGTTCTTCGCGCAGCCCTTGGTTGTTGCCGTTGTCGACCGACATGAGGTCGGTGAACTGCCGGCCAAGCAGCGCGTCGGGCGAGGTCTTGAAGTCGTCGGCAAGCTGCTGGCTGACATAGGACAGGGTGCCGGCTGCATTGGTTTCCCAGAACCAGCCGCGTCCGCTGTTCTCGAACTCTTCGATGAAGTTGAGCGCCTTCTTGGCTTGCCAGTCGAGCATCAGGCGGCGGCGGCTACTGGCGAGCATCAGCTGGGTGATGATGATCGAATAGACGGCGGTAAGGAGGCCGAGCAGCGGAATGGCGGCCCGAAGCAGCGGATCGTCGGAGAAGATGTTCACGCCGATGGCGGCCATCAAGGCGTTGAGGATGGCGGCCGGCGGCGAGCCGATCGAAAGCATCGCCTTGACCGCAAGGCCGGCGCCGAGCGCCAGGGGAAGGAAGCTCTTGTCGTGAAGCCCGCTGTAGGCCGCGCCGCCGAATAGCATCCACAGGATGCCGGTGAAGCAGAACCAGCCAAGGATTAGCCGCGCGGTAAAGACCGGTGTCAGCCGCAGCCGCATGCGCAGAAATAGCAGCAGGCCGGCGCCGGCGTCGAGCAGGAGGGCGATCGCTACCAGCGCCAGCGCCATGGCGAGCTGGTTGCCGTCCATGTTGCCGCCTTCGCGCACCAGAAGGATCAGGCCGACGATGAAGTGGGTCGCGGCAAGCAGGATGGGGCCATAGGCCCACATCGCCATGCGCTTGGACTGAAGCGTCAGATCGTCATCATCTCGCGGAGGCAGAACGTCGAACGTGATCGCCTCGCACACCGACGCGCGAGGTCGTCCGGGATCGGCCTTGTCCGTGAAATTGAATCGCGATTGAGGCATCCTGGTTCCTGCCGGTTTCATCCGAGCAGGACCAGTTATCGTGATGCGGGTTAATGCTTTATCTAAAGCGGAGGATTGACGTCCGCTTAACCCTCTTCAGGCAAGAAATCAGGTACGGACAAATAACGCTCGCCGGTGTCGTAGTTGAAACCGAGCACGCGCGCATTGGGGCCGAGTTCCGGCAGCTTCTGGGCGATGGCGGCAAGCGTCGCGCCCGAGCTGATGCCGACCAGGATACCTTCTTCGCGCGCCGAGCGGCGGGCCATCTCCTTGGCATCCTCCGGCGCGACCTGAATGACGCCGTCGAGCACGTCCATGTCGAGGTTGGCCGGGATAAAGCCGGCGCCAATGCCCTGGATCGGGTGGGGCGCAGGCTGGCCGCCCGAGATGACCGGCGACAAGGTCGGTTCAACCGCGAACACCTTGAGGTTCGGCCAGCGCTTCTTGAGCTCACGCCCGGCCGCGGTGATGTGCCCGCCGGTACCGACGCCGGTGATCAGCGCATCGAAGCCGCGATCGTCGTCGCCGAAATCGGCAAGGATCTCGGGCACGGTGGTGCGCAGGTGGACATCGATGTTGGCGGGGTTGTCGAACTGCTGCGGCATCCATGCGCCGGGCGTGGAGGCGACGATCTCCTCGGCGCGGGCGATGGCGCCCTTCATGCCCTTTTCACGCGGGGTGAGGTCAAAGGTGGCGCCGAAAGCAAGCATCAGGCGGCGGCGTTCGACGCTCATGCTGTCGGGCATGACGAGGATCAGCTTGTAGCCCCTGACCGCCGCGACCATCGCAAGGCCGACCCCCGTGTTGCCGCTGGTCGGCTCGACGATGGTGCCGCCAGGCTTTAGCCGGCCGTCGGCTTCGGCCGCTTCAATCATCGCAACGGCGATGCGGTCCTTGACCGAGCCGGCGGGATTGGACCGCTCCGACTTGATCCAGACTTCGGCTCCTTCCGGAAACAGCCGGTTGATGCGGATGTGGGGGGTCTGGCCGATGGTGGCGAGGATGTTGTCAGCCTTCACGCAGGTTTCTCCTGTTCAACTGCTTGGGCGAGCACTTCGGGCGGCGGGTCAAAGGTCTTTGCCCGCCTGAGTTCGGGAAACAGATAGGACCACAGCCCTGCGATACCAATGGCTGCGGCCCCGCCGGCGACCACCGCGCCGACCGGTCCAAGCACCGCGGCGGCAACGCCGGACTGCAATTCGCCAAGCTCGTTGGAGGCGCTGATCGCAAGCCCGCTCACCGCCGACACCCGCCCGCGCATGGTGTCGGGGGTGTGAAGCTGGACGAGGCTGGAGCGGACATAAACGCTCAGCATGTCGGCCGCGCCCAGGCAGGCGAGCAAGGCGAGGCTGAGGGCAAAGGTCTGGGACAAGCCGAACAGCACCGTCACAAGGCCAAAGGCGGCGACGCTCCACAGCATCTTGATCCCGACATTGTTCTTGAGCGGATTGAACGAGAACCAGCCAGCAACCAGCGCCGCCCCGATGGCCGGCGCGCCGCGCATCAGGCCGAGGCCTTCGGTACCGACGTGAAGGATGTCGCGGGCGAACACGGGAAGCATGGCGGTGGCGCCGCCGAGCAGCACGGCGAACAGGTCGAGGGTAATCGCACCCAGAAGAAAGCGGTGGCGGCGAACGTAGCTCAGCCCCTCGATCATCTGTCGGATCGGGTGCGGATGCCCTTGCATGGGTGGCGGCACGACGCGGCGAACCGGGGTCAACAGCAGCACTGCGAGAGCCAGCATCGCTACCGATGCCCAGTAGGGCAGGGATGCACCGGCGGCGTAAAGGAAACCGCCGAGCGCTGGGCCGGCGACCGAGGCCGATTGCCAGGCGATGGACGATAGGGCGATCGCCTTTGGCAGCAGTTCGGGCGGCACGATGTTGGGCGCAATGGCCGCCATGCTCGGTCCTAGGAACACGCGGGCAACGCCGTGCAGCGCCGCAAGGGTGAACAGCAAGGGGAGGCTCAGCACCTCATTCCAGGTGGCGAGCGCAAGGCACAAGGCAACCAGAAGATCGACGCCGTTGGCGATCCGAGCCACCGTTCGACGTTCGAAACGGTCAGCCGTCCAGCCGGCAACGGGGGTGAGCAGGGCGAGGGGCACGAACTGCACGAGGCCCAGCAGCCCCAGCATCAGTGCGCCGTCGCGGATGCTCATGCCATAGTCGGCGCGGGCCGTGTCGTAGACCTGATAGCCGATGATCACGACCATCCCCATGGTCGCCAGCACGGCACAGAAGCGCGCGCACCAGTAAAGGCGGAAGTCGCGGATCTGAAGCGGAGAGGTGAGGGGTGTCGTCACGCGGCCGGCGTGTCGTAGAGCGCTTGCGCGAAGTAAAGCCCCTCCGCCGGGGCATTGAGGCCAAGTGCGGCGCGGTCGCGGGCTTCGAGCGCCCGCTTCATGTCGGCAGGCGCCCATTGACCGAGCCCGACGAGGCTGAGGCAGCCGACCATCGAACGCACCTGATGGTGGAGGAAGGAGCGGGCGGCGGCATGGATGTGGATCTCGTCACCGACCCGTTCGACGTCGAGGCGGTCGAGGGTCTTCACCGGACTGTCGGACTGGCAGTTGACCGAACGGAAGGTGGTAAAGTCGTGGTGGCCGACGAGGTGCGCCGCGCCTGCTTGCATCGCTTCGGCATCGAGCGGCTTCGCAATCCGCCAGGCGCGGCCGTTGTCGAGCGTCAGTGGGGCGCGGCGGTTGGCGATGCGGTAGAGGTAGCGGCGGCCGAGGCAGGCAAAGCGGGCATGCCAATCGGCCGGGACCCGCTCGGCCGATAGCACGGCAACCGGATGAGGGCGGAGGAGGGCGTTGAGGCCTTCCGCCAAGCGGTGGCCGTCCAGCTGCTTTTCAAGATCGAGGTGCACCGCCATCGCCAGTGCATGCACGCCGGCGTCGGTTCGGCCGGAAGCATGGGCGGTGACCGTCTCACCGGTCATCTTGCGGGCCGCCTCCTCCAGCGCACCCTGGACCGAGGGGCCATGATCCTGGCGCTGCCATCCCATGAACGGTGCGCCGTCCCATTCGAGGATCAGCTTCCAGCGCGTCACGGCAGGATGGTGCCGGGCGGCAATGCGAAGCCGCGCAGCAGTTCGGCCGTGAACATCGCCCGCCCGCCGGCGCGCTGGAGCAATGTCGGCCGAAGTGCGCCGGTGCCGCAGGCGACCGTGAGGTTGTCATCGAGCACGGTGCCAGGCGGCGCGCTGACACCTTCGACCAGTTCGGCTGAGAGCAATTTGACCCGCTCGCCTGCCGCCTCGAACCAGGCGCCCGGAGCAGGGGCGAAGGCGCGGACCTGGCGCTCGGTCACGGCGGGGGCGCGGGTCCAGTCGATGCGTGCTTCGGCCTTCGCAATCTTGGGCGCATGGGTGACGCCCTCCTCTGGCTGGGCCTGCGGCGGGGACGGGCTGGCAAGCTCTTCGACCATCAACCGCGCGCCGATCTTTGCCAACTCATCGGTGAGGTCGCCGACCGTCTTGCGGGCGATCGGCGTTCGGCCGACGCGCAGCATCGGGCCGGTGTCGAGACCGGCCTCCATCTGCATGATGGTGACGCCCGTTTCCTCATCACCGGCAAGGATCGCGCGGTGGATGGGCGCGGCGCCGCGCCAGCGGGGGAGGAGGCTCGCATGGACATTTAGGCAGCCTCGCACCGGCGCACCGAGGATCGGCTGGGGCAACAGCAAGCCGTAGGCGGCGACAACCGCTGCCTCGGCGCCGAGCGCAGCGAAGGTTTCCTGCTCCTCCGCCGAACGCAGCCGCTCAGGGGTGCGGACGGTCAGCCCGAGGTCCTCGGCGCGCTGCTGGACCGCGGTCGGCTGCAGCTTCTTGCCGCGTTGGGCGGGCCGGGGTGGCTGGCTATAGACGGCGGCAATCTCGTGCCCCGCTTCTACGAGTGCATCGAGCGTCGGCACCGCAAAGGCCGGGGATCCCATGAAGATAAGCCGCATGGGGTGAGGCCTATGGCGGAAAGCTCCCGCTTTTCCTATCTGGATTGGCGATGGCCTCCCAGGAAATCGAAGCTCTCGCCAACGCGCTCGCCCGGTTGCCCGGCCTTGGCCCCCGCTCGGCCCGGCGCGCTGTGCTGCACCTGATGAAACGGCGCGAAGGTGCCCTCCAACCGCTGCTCTCTGCCCTGCAGACCGTGTCAGAGCGGCTGTCGACCTGTTCGACCTGCGGCAACGTCGACACGCGCGATCCGTGCACCATCTGTGCCGACCCGCGCCGCGACGACAAGAGCTTGTGCGTGGTGGAAGAAGTGTCGGACCTGTGGGCGCTCGACCGCTCGCGGCTGTTCCCCGGGCGCTATCATGTGCTCGGCGGTAAGCTGTCGGCGCTGGAAGGGGTGCGGCCCGAGGATCTGTCGATCGACCAGCTGCTGCGCCGAGTATCAGCGGGCGGGATCGACGAGGTCGTGCTGGCGATGAACGCGACGCTCGAGGGGCAGACCACCGCTCATTACCTCGCCGAGCGGCTGGAGAAATTTCCGGTGCGGCTGACCCAGCTGGCGCATGGATTGCCGGTAGGCGGCGAGCTAGACTATCTCGACGAAGGCACGCTGGCGCAGGCGCTTCGCGCGCGGCGCCCGGTCGCCTGAGCGGAAGGCAGATGCGCGACCGCGATCTCGTTCGGCTGCACTGGCCGGAGTCGCGCCGGGCGGCCTTCGACACGGCTCTGGCGCTCGACGACCGGCTGGCCGAGGTGGCGCTCGGCGCTGCGCAGCCGGCGCTCGGCGCCATCAAGCTCGCCTGGTGGCGTGACCAACTGGCGGCGCTCGACACCCAGCTGCCACCGCCCGAGCCTTTGCTGTCGCGAATAGTATCGGACCTGATGGTGGTGGGCGTCAGCGGCGCAAACTGTGCGGCACTTGCCGACGGGTGGTTGCAGGTACTGGAGGAAGAGCCCGATGCGGCGCCGCGTGGGGCGGCTCTCTTCGCAATCCTCGGGCGCGTGCTCGGGAGTGAGGGCGTGCCGGGCGGCGAAGCCTTTTCGCGGGCGGACCTGGCCCGGCGTTCGGGCGAGCCCGAGTGGCTGCGCAAGCTGCCTGCTGCGCCCACGACGCGCCCCGTGCGGCCGGTGACCTTGCTCGATGCGCTCGGCCGCCGCGATGCGGCGCGCTTCTGGCCGCCGGAGCCGGAAGCGACACCGGGGCGAAGCTGGACGCTGATCCGTCATCGCCTGACGGGGCGTTGACGGCAGCCAGAGAAACGGTGACAAGGCGCGCGCCGGATCGCTGTTTGCCAGGAGGTCATCCATGACCCGCCTCGTCGCCGGCGCTGTTGCTGCCTTGCTTCTCACTTCGGGCGCCGTGTTTCTTTATTCCAGCCGATCTGCCGATGCCGCTGCCGCTGCGCCGGCGCCTCCGCCGGTCGCGCCTGCCATGCCGCTGGTCGCTGCCGCGACGCCGAGCTTCGACACGGTGCGATCACCGCCGCTCGCCAGCCCCAAGAGCCGCGAGGAGAAGCGCTTTGCGCGGGCCGACAAGGACGATGACGGGAGGATCACGTCGGCCGAGCTGTTCGAGCCGCGGCGCAAGGCGTTCGCCAAGCTCGACCGGGATGGCAACGGGACGCTCAGTTTCGATGAGTGGGCGGTCAAGACCGTGAGCAAATTTGCTTCGGCCGACCGCGACCGGTCGGGATGGCTGACGGCGGCCGAGTTCGCGACCACTGCGCCCAAGGCGCCCAAGCGGAAGACCGTCTGCAGCTGCTGACATGTGGCTTAGCAGCTGAAATGGCGTGCTATTTGGCTATTTGGGGGGGCGTCACTAAATCTGTGGCGGACCCTTCGGTCCGGAAGGCCCGGCATGCAGTTGAAGTGCGTTACCTACACCAGCCTCGCGGCGCTTGATCTCGACGAGGATCAGCTGCGGGCGATCCACGGCGCTGCGCGCGACCTGAACGGTATCGACGGCATCAGTGGCCTGTTGCTGTTCAACGGAACGCACTTCCTGCAATGGATCGAGGGGCCACCCGAGGCGATCGACGAGTTGATCGAGCGCCTCCGCCGTGACCCGCGGCATAGCGGTTTCGAAATTCGTGACGAGCGGACCACGACCGAGCGGATGTTCGGCGACTGGACCATGAAGCTGGTGCGGGTGCGTTCCAGCTTTCTACTCGCGCAGGACGATGTGGTGTCGCAGCTTCCCGACGATTTCCCCGAGCATCTGCGCGCGCGGGTGTTGCAGATGGTCGAGAAGATCAGCGAGGACGTTACGCTTTAGGCTTCCACCGGTTCGGCTAGCGAGGTCTGGCCGACCGCTTCGCCGAGCCATTCCGAAAAAGCGGCGCGGGCGCGGTCGGTATAGGCTTTCTTGCGGTCGGCCTTGCGGAAGCGCTCGGGCAGCGGCGGCATCAGGCCGAAGTTGACGTTCATCGGCTGAAACGTCTCGGCGTTGGCGTCGCCGGTGATGTGCCCGAGGAGGGCGCCGAGTGCCGTGGTGTTCGGCGGTGCGGCAAGTTCCTTGCCGCTGGCCTCTGCGGCGGCGAAGCGGGCGGCGATGAGGCCGATGGCGGCGCTTTCGACATAGCCTTCGCAGCCGGTGATCTGCCCGGCGAAGCGGATGTTGGGCCTGGTCTTCAGCCGCAATCGGCGGTCGAGGAGGTCGGGGCTGCGGATGAAACTGTTGCGGTGGATGCCGCCAAGCCGCGCGAATTCGGCGTTCTCCAGACCCGGGATGGTGCGGAAGATTTCGGCCTGCGCGCCGTGACGGAGCTTGGTCTGGAAGCCCACGATGTTCCACAAGGTGCCGCTGGCATTGTCCTGCCGCAGCTGCACGCAGGCATAGGGCCAGCGGCCAGTCTTCGGATCATCGAGGCCGACGCCTTTCAGCGGCCCGAAGCGCAGCGTCTCAGGACCGCGCTCGGCCATCACTTCGATCGGCATGCAGCCCTCGAAGTAGGGCGTGTCCTTTTCCCATTGCTTGAATTCGGTCTTCTCGCCCGCATTCAGCGCGTCGACGAAGGCGTGGTACTGCTCCTTGGTCAGCGGGCAGTTGATGTAGTCGTCGCCGCCCTTGCCCCAGCGCGCGGCCTTCCAGGCGACCGACATGTCGATGCTGTCGCCGTGGACGATCGGCGCAATGGCATCGAAGAAGGCGAGGGCGTCCTTGCCGGTCTCGGCCGCAATGGCCTCGGCCAGCTTCGAGCCGGTCAGGGGGCCCGTGGCGATGATGCAGGGGTGATCGGGAAGAGCATCGATCCGTTCGCGAACGATGGTGATGTTCGGATGAGCTTCCAGCGCCTTCGTGACCTCCGCGGCGAAGCCTTCGCGGTCGACGGCGAGGGCTGAGCCGGCGGGCACCTTGGTGGCGTCGGCGCAGCGCATGACGAGGCTGTCCATGCGCCGCATTTCCTGATGCAACAGGCCGACCGCGTTGTTTTCCGGGTCGTCCGAGCGGAAGCTGTTGGAGCAGACCATCTCGGCCAGCCGATCGCTTTCATGCGCGGGCGTCATGTCGCCGCCGCCGCGCATCTCGCTGAGGCGAACGGTGAGCCCGGCTTCGGCCAACTGCCACGCCGCTTCCGAGCCGGCGAGGCCGCCGCCGATGATGTGAATGTCTTGCATAGGCCGCGCCCTTAGCGCCGTTTGCCTGTGTTGCGAACTAGCGCGCGCCGAAGCCGGTCAGCATCGTCTTCAGCGTCTTGAACAGGATCAGGACGTCGAGAAACGGCGAGAAGTATTTGATATAATAGAAGTCGTACTGGAGCTTGCGGTGGATGTCCTCGACTTCCGCGACGTGGCCCTGGTTGGTCTGGGCCCAGCCCGAGATGCCCGGCTTCACCACGTGGCGGTAGCGGTAGAAGGGGATCTCGCCGACATACCAGTGGCTCAGCACCTCCGCTTCGGGGCGAGGGCCGATCCAGCTCATCTCGGCCCGCAGAATGTTCAGCACCTGCGGCAGCTCGTCGATGCGGCTCTTGCGGAGGAAGGCGCCGACGCGGGTAATGCGCGGGTCGAAGTCGCCGGTCATTGCCGCCTTGCGCGCGTCATGGCCCGCCGCAGCGTTTTCCACCCGCATGGTACGGAACTTCATGACGTGAAAGGGCGTGCCGCGATGGCCGATGCGGCGCTGCCGGAAGAAGACCGGGCCGCCGTCGTCGAGGAGGATGGCAATCGCCGCCACCGCCATGATCGGGAGCAACAGGGGCAAAGCGGCGATCACCGCCAGGAAGTCGATCACCGTCTTGAGGTGGAAATAGCCGCGGGCCGGGACCAGCGAACCGAAGCTGTTTTCCGACAGGTGGTCGATCTCGACCCGCCCGGTGAGAGATTCGGCAAGCGGCTTCACTTGGTAGACGATGAGGCCGGCCAGCGCGGCGTCGGCAAGGAATGCTTCCCACTTGGGCGACAGATCGGCGGTAAAGTCGGCGACAATGGCGTCGCAGCGCGATGCGAGATCGAGGCGTGGCTGGTCGAGCTTGATCCAGCTGACGCCTTTCAGGTCGACCAACTTGGTCCAGGCACCGAGCGGCACCACACCGATCTGCAGGTGCGTCCGCCGCTGCACCGCGAAATAGATGAGGTAGAACCAGGCAACGTGAAGCACGAAGCCGGCGATAAAGGCGACGCGGTCGTAGGGCAGCCGCGTGAAGAAGAAGAACGCCAGCACGGCCGCATGCGCCGCAGCGCAGGTCGGCAGGATGACCAGGCTCGAACGGATGCCCGGATAGGGCTCGACACTCAGCCGCAGCCACAGGGCCAGGCACACCGCGAAGAGATTGGCCCAGAATGCGTTGAAGCTCGACACCCATAGCGTTTCAGGCGTGATGAACAGCCGGAACGCGAGCGGCAGGAAGGCGGCGACCAACATGGCGCCGAGAAGCTGGACCCGCCTGCGGCCAAGCCAACTGTCACGCCGGACGTGAGAGACGGGGGTGAAAGCCAACATAAACCTAAGTTATTGCGAGCGGGACCTAGAGGGTCCACGCGCCTCCTGTCGACCCTTGCGTCCAGTTCCACAAGCGCTTGAGATCGGCGATTTGTCCGCCGTCCTTGAGCAACGCGGAAACGCGCGTTTCGTCCCATTCCTTGTAGACGGAGTGAGCGACGGCACCGAGGACGAGATCGACTTTCTCGCCCAGCGCAGCGGGGTCAACCAGCTCCAGCCCATATTCGTGATGCGCTTCAGCAGGGTCCGCGAGTGGGTCGGCAACCAGCACTTCGTGGCCGAGCCAGCGCAGCCGCTGGACGACGTCGATCACCCGGCTGTTGCGAAGGTCCGGCACGTTCTCCTTGAAGGTGAGGCCCAGCACCAGCACGCGGCCGGCGCGGTTGCCGAGCCGCTCGTGAAGGCGGTCGGCCACCCACGCACCCATTCCGTCATTGGTCTCGCGCCCGGCGAGAATGACCCGCGGCTCGTGGCCAAGCTCGCGGGCGCGGTGGGCGAGGTAATAGGGATCCACCCCGATGCAGTGACCGCCGACGAGCCCCGGCTCGAACGGCAGGAAGTTCCATTTGGTGCGCGCGGCTTCCAGCACGTCCCAGGTGCTGAGCCCGAGCTTGGCGAAGATCTGCGTGATCTCGTTGATGAAGGCGATATTGATGTCGCGCTGCGCGTTCTCGATGACCTTGGCCGCTTCGGCTGCCTTGATCGAGGCGGCGCGGAAAATACGCCCGCCGTTCATGGCGCCATAAAGGTCGGAGAGGAGGGCGGTCGTTTCCGCATCCTCACCCGCGACGACCTTGGTGATGCGCTCGACCGTATGCTCGCGGTCGCCTGGGTTGATCCGCTCGGGGCTGTAGCCGAGGCGGAAGTGCGTGCCGCGCTTCAGGCCCGACACGTGCTCGAGTTCGGGGCCGCAAATGTCTTCGGTGACGCCGGGATAAACGGTGCTTTCGTAGACGATCACGGCCGGGCGGTCGGCGTCGAGCATCGCGGCAACACTGCGGGTGGCGGAGAGCAGCGGGCGGAGGTCCGGCTGGTTGGACCCGTCAACCGGGGTCGGCACGGTGACGATGTAGACCTCGGCGCCGTGGACGGCGGCCGGATCGTCGGTCAGCGCGAGCGACGTTGCTTGGAGCCGCTCCGGCTCTACCTCGCGCGTGCGGTCCTCGTGGCGGCGCAGTTCCTCGATTCGGCTGCCATCGATGTCAAAGCCGGTTACTCGCATGTGGTCGGCAAGGGCAACTGCAAGCGGCAGGCCGACATAGCCAAGCCCCACCACCACGACATGCTGATCCTGCACCCACCGCTCCTTGCATCGCTGCTGTTCCGGGCGCTCATACGGAGGGTTGTGCGCTGCAGCAAACGCCGAAGTCCCGAAGCGAGCTATAAAAAAGCCTTGCAACTTCGTTCCGGGGTCGTGAGTTTGGGAACAGGCATTCGTCTACCAACCAGGGGGGCGGATCCGACGTGTTTCAACAGGTGGGGAGTGCCGCCATGACCAAGTTGTCCATTTTTGCCGGGATCGCCGGCGCTGCGCTGTTCGCCAGCGGTGCCGCCGCCCAGTATGTGCCGGGCTCGGAAATCGTCGGTCAGACCGTGCAGGTCGAGACCAATGGCGTTGTCAACAACGTGACGTTCGAGCCGGGCGGCACCGCCCGCATCTCGACGCCGAGCGGCAATGTCGTTCCGGCGAGCTGGACCGCCAACGCCGGGCAGCTGTGCCTCAGCACCGGCGGCGCCCAGGAGTGCTTTCCCTACAACCAGCCGTTCCAGGCCGGTCAGCCGGTAACCGCGACGTCGAGCTGCGGCGCGACCAGCCGCTGGCTTGCCAATGCGACCAACCAGCCGGCTGCCCCGCAGCAGCAGCAGGCCGGCGAGCGCGGCTAAGCGCTACCGGATCGCAAGTTCGGGAGAGGGCTCGGCAGAAATGCCGGGCCCTCTTTCGTTGAGCCTTAACGGAACGGCGGCTCGTCGAAGCTGCGAAGCTTGCGGCTGTGCAGCGCGTCGCCTTCCTCGCGCAGCAGGTTCAGCGCCTCGATCCCGATCCGGAGGTGCTGGCTGATCGCCCGCTCATAGAAGGCGTTGGCCTGCCCCGGGAGCTTGAGTTCGCCGTGGAGCGGTTTGTCCGACACGCACAGCAGGGTGCCGTAGGGCACGCGGAAGCGGTAACCCTGCGCGGCCACCGTGGCGCTTTCCATGTCGATCGCCACCGCCCGGCTCTGGTTGAAGCGCAGCGCGCTCGCGGTGTAGCGGAGCTCCCAATTGCGGTCGTCGGTGGTGACGACGGTGCCGGTGCGGAGCCGCTTCTTGAGGCTGTCCTCGTCCTCCCCGGTGACCTTGGCCGCCGCATCGAACAGCGCGGTCTGCACTTCGGCGATCGGCGGCACGGGGATCTCCACCGGCAGGATGCCGTCGAGGACGTGGTCGTCGCGCAGGTAGGCGTGCGCCAGGACATAATCGCCGATCGTCTGGCTCGGGCGCAAGCCGCCGCAATGGCCGATCATCAGCCACACTTCGGGGCGCAGCACCGCGATGTGGTCGCAGATCGTCTTGGCGTTGGACGGACCGACGCCGATGTTGACGAGGGTGATGCCGTCATCGCCGTTCGGGCCGACGAGGTGGTAGGCCGGCATTTGGAAGCGCCGCCACGATCCCCCTGCGATCTCCGCTTCGGCATTCTCCAGCATGTCGCGCTCATAGCGGCCGCCGGGCACGCTCAGCGCCTGATAGGGACTTCCTTCCTGGCGCAGCGCGTCCGCCGCAAAGCGAACGAATTCATCCACGTAGCGGACGTAGTTGGTGAACAGGATAAAGCGCTGGAAATGTTCTGTCGGGGTGCCGGTGTAGTGGCGCAGGCGCGCCAGGCTGAAGTCGGTGCGCGGCCCGTCGAACAGCGCCAGCGGCCGCGCGGTGTGGCGGCTCATGTCCCAGTCGCCGTCGGCGATCTCGTCGCCGATGTGGACCAGCTCGGTGGTCGGGAACCAGCGCCCGAGCTCGGCCGACTGGATGCCGCCGAGCTTCAGGTCGTCGCCGGCGTCGAGGACGTAAGGGTAGGGTATTTCGCTTGCCGAGCGGCCCACGCTGATCTGCACCTCATAGTCGGAAGTGAGATGCTGGAGCTGCGTGCGGAGATAATCGCGGAACAGCCGCGGGCGAGCGATGCTGGCAGTGTAGATGCCGGGCTGGTTCAGCCGCGCAAAGGCGCGTGCCGGCAGTGGCGGCGGGCTGTCCGGGTCGTAGTCGATCCGGAGTTCCGGATACGCGAAGCAGCCCTCGGCGCGGGCTTGCGGTTCTGGCTTGATCCCATCCTGCACATAGTCGGCAAGCGCGCGGCGGAGGTTCTGGACGGAGCGGTCGAAGATGGTCTCGAGCTCGTCGAGGATCGTCTCGATGTCTGGCATGGCGCCATGTAGCGCATTGGCGCCGCGGGGCAAGCTGGAGCGGGTAGCGGAAATCTGCTCCACTTCCACGATCAGCTCAGAACGGCAGATTTCCGCGGTTCAAGAAGCGTCCGGGAAGGGGTTGTGCTACAGCTAGGTGCGACAAGCAAGCCGCCTCGGCTTTTCGTCTGCTTTGCGCCCCTTGCAGACACTCACGCAAGGGGCGCTCCGACGAGAAAGCGGACATACCTAACCTCGCGACGCTGGACGTCGTTGAGCCCAAACCCGATCGAAGATCACGACGACGACCATGGTCGCGCCTGTGAGAGGGTACAGGATGCCTAGCACTGCGGCAGCTGCTGTCGCGACCTTACCACGATTGCGGTCCTTCGGCAGCGGTGGCGCGAGCAGCCGGCGTTGCACGCGGCGCTTCCACCAGAGCACGGGTGCGCTGACGCAGAGCAGCAGCAGCGAGAGGCACCCCGCCAGCATGATCCAGCGATTGGCCGGGCCATATTGCTGCCCCTGGTGGGTCGCGATGCCCCATTCTATCAGTTGCGCGCCCTTACCGAACTGAGCGTAGGAAGCATTCTGGAGGATGCGACCGCTGCTTGGTTCAACGTAGACGGCGCGGGCGTCCTCAGAACGGTTGATTACCCGCGTGAAGCTATACGGCTGCCCCACATCGAGAGGGAGGCTGATTGTCATGGGGGCACCGACGCCAGCACTACGGGCGACTGCGGCGGCTATGTCCACGCACACGTCCGACGAGCCGCTGGCCTGCGGCGGCGTTGCTTCCTGTAGGGCCCAAGGAAGGGCCTCTCGCCTAGCGGCTGCGGCGCCATGCTCATGGCCTCCGCCCCCGGCCTTGCCTATCTCCCACGGCTGCGGCCCGGGCCCCTTCGGCCGACCAAGGCCATTCTCAGCCACCATCCGCTGCACCTGAGCGCCCCAGAACACCGACCATGGCATGCCGGTCACCGCCAGAAACAGGACGATCCCGCCAGCGAGCACGCCCGTGCTGGCGTGGAGGTCGCGCCAGAAGCGGCGCTGACGTGGCGGTCCGCGCAGGGCCAGCGCCTTGTTGCTCCCTCGCGGCCACCACAGAACCAAGCCGGTGACGACAAGGACGATCGCCCAGCCTGCGGCGATCTCGATCAGCGCGTTGCCGAGGGTGCCGGTGATCACCAAGCTATGAAGGTCGCGGACCGTCTTCATGATCCCGCCGGCCTTGGTGCTGCCGAACACAGTGCCCGAGCCCGGGTCGACGAAGGCCGTGCGCGCCTCATCGCCGAGCTGCACCCGCATGCGCCAGCTTTCAGCGGTTGAGGCCGGCACCTCGACTTGAGTCACCTCGCCGCCCGTCTGCTCCTCGGCAGCAGCGATGAGGCGCGAGGCCGGTAAAGCCTCCCGCGTCGACGAGAGCGTGATCCAGTCCTTGTAGACCAGTCGCTCAATCTCCGGCTTGAACAGGTAAAGGCCGCCGGTCACTGCCAGCCAGGCGAGGAAAGGCAGCGCGATCAGCCCGGCGTAGAAGTGCCAGCGCCAGAAGGCGCGATAGAGATCATTGCTCATCGCCGCCCCCCAAACCGCTGGCGGACTCCGATCGAGAAGGAGCGGCGTTCAACCGGATAGAAGATTGCGCTGCTCTCGTTGTTGTTCGGCGTCGCTGGATTGTCGAAGGCGTAGCGCACCACGGCGCTGATATCGCCGGCGGTCTTCTTGTTGGTGAGGTTCCGGAGGTCGGCAAAGAACTCCGTGTCCTTCGAGAGCGAGACCGAGCCCCCGAGATTGAACAGGGTGTAGCCGTTCGTCCGGAAGGTGTTGGCGTAATCCGCCCAGGCGCCCTGCGGCACCCACTCGATGCCAGGAGTGATCCCCCAGGCATCGGGTCCAAGCCGGACCTGCGCCCGGACGAGGTGCTTGGGAATGACCGGCAGGCGATTGTCTCCGAATTGGCGGTCACCGTCGAAGCGGAAGTCGTTGAACTGATAGGTGGAGCTCAGCTTGGCCCACGGCCTCACCGGCAGCTCCAGCCCGGCTTCGATTCCCTGATGGATCGTTCGGTCGGCGTTGAAGGTCGACGCAGGAATGTCGGGGCCGATGTTGAACTGCAGCAGTTCGTTGCGGGCACCGGCCCGATAGGCGCTGAAGTCGAGCATGACCGGCCCGATCTGCCCTCGCATCCCGACTTCGCGCGTCCAGGCATGCTGCGCCTGTAGCGGCACGAAGCTGGCCACCTGGGCAAGTTCGATGAACCCCGGCAGCTCGTGGCTGCGGCTGACGTTGGCATAGAGCTGAAGCTGGGGCCGAGCCTCCCACAGTAGGCCGAAGCGCGGCGAGAACTCGTCATAGCTCGCCGAGCCTGTGGCCTTGGTGGGCAAGATCTGATCCTGACGGCGCTTCCCGCTGGTGTAGACGCCCCCCGCGATTGCGATCAGGCCGCTTCCGAGGCCAATCCGCCCTTCACCATAGATGTCGATCGTCCGGGCAGTCTGGTCGGCCTCGAAGGTCTTGGCGCCGCGCTTGCCGTTCACATTGACGAAGCGCTTGGCGTCTACGTCGCCGAAGCGAGCGGTAACGCCAGTCAGCAGCTGAAGCGGTCCTTTTGTCCACCCGACCCGTCCGAATAGACCGCGATCGACCGAGTCCTGATCAACCACCTGGAAAATCGGATGGTAGAGGCTCTTCACATTGATGAAGGCACCGCCCTCGAGATCGACATCGCCCACCGTGAAGGTGGTGCGGTTCTGAAGGCGGAGCGAGTCGATGTCGCGCGCCTGATTGCCGAAGAAGCTGCCGGTCTTCGGACGCGTCCGCACCGTGTCGTAGGTGAGCGAACCCGGTAGCTCCTGCCGCAGGCGATTGGCACCGACGTAGAAGCGGGTCTGTAGCCCTTCGGACGGCTGCCAACCGAGATTGCCGTTGAAGCGCAGGCCGCTGCGGCGAGCATGCTCCCGGTCGCCATCGCTGCGATCGCCGTTGATTGCGACCCAGCCGTCCAGCTCCTCATTAGCGAAGCCGTAGGAGCCGAGCGCTCGTATGGTGTCGAACGAACCGCCGTCGGCGCGTAGCCGGACGTCATTCGACGTGCGTCCTGTAGGCGTGACGCCGTTGATGGCCCCGCCGAGCGTGGTCCCGCCGAAACGGAAGGCATTGGCTCCGCGAAAGACCTCCAGCCGGTCTAAGACGGCCGGATCGAGCTCCTGAAAGTCGCCGTTGTCGTCGGCGAGATTGATGGGGATGCCGTCCTGTAGCAGCGTCAGGCCGCGCATGTGATAGCCACGGCTGATGCCCGATCCTCGGATCGAAAGGCGTATCTCCTGACCGAAGCGCGGCTGGGCGTAGACACCGGGCGAGAAGGCCAGGGCCTCGCGGAGCGAGACGGCGGCCTTGTTGGCGAACTCATCGGCGGTGACGAGGTCGGTTCCGCCTGGGCGACCCTTCACTTCGGCAGCGCCTTCGGGAAGGCGGGTTCCGGTAACGACGATGGTGGGCGGCTGAGCGTCCTCTTCGGATAGCTCAGCGGTGGCAAGCGCGGCCGCACTTGCCAGGAGAGTAACAAGCATTGGTGAGATCCTGACAGAATAGAGGACCGGCGAGACTGCGCCGGCGGATAGCGTGTCAGGTTCTGTGCGGAGGTCCCGTGCTCGGCGGGGGAGGTGCGGCGAGGCCTTGTCCAACGCGCGCCAAGGCGAATGTAAAGCCTAAAGCTGGTGGCGAAACAGTAAGATTGACGATCGCCGGGGTCGGGGGAAGCGGGATAGACAAAGCCGATGCGGCGAAGGTGCAGGGAGCCGAATGGTCGGTCTTCCTTTCTTTGTCATGCTTGCCACTGGCACCAGGGCTGGCGTGCGGAATGACCCCGTGATCGTCATGAGCGCTTGGCGAGCTCATGCTCTCGTGATCGCTGCCACTATTCGCTGGCGCACTGCTGTCGGTGAAGCCTGAACACAGGATCAACCGAAGACCCTGCGCGTCCGCCACCGGCATCCAACCGACCGGCACCAAGGCACGGGCAAGCAGGCCCATTCCTAGAAGGACGAGCCACAGCTGGCGCGGAGCCCCTAGGCTTGCAAGCCGAGTCACGCCGCGGCCTTAGCTCGTTCGCTTAGGCTTGCCCATGTGACAGAATGTCCGCATCGCTCGCCTAGCGCCGAGCAGGAACCAGTCCGCTTGCGGCCACAAGCAGCCGTTGAGCAGGGAAGGTCCGCTTAGCGCCCATGCAGGTCGTTGATAGAATCGCTAAGGGCACCCGATAGCAGACCCTGCAATCCTCGCCGCTAAGATTGGAGGTGCCGGATTGAGGGCATGCACACTGCCGCTGAAGGGCGCTCAATCCACATGCTGCCGAGAAGAAAACGTTCACAATTTGTCGTGCTTACACCGCCGCACGACGCCACAGGCAAGATTATCTTCGTTCTAATCTGTCAGCTTTCTCGCCAAGGTCTTGCACCGGTTTACGGATATCTTGGATGTCCCGTTCTACCCCATCGGCTTGCTCGTCGAGTCGGCGGACCGAACTGCGCTGCTGCTGGACTGCTTGTCCTACTTGATCGGCCTGATTGCCGGCGTTGCGGATCGAGCGCCTGACATTTGCGATGTCGTCACGGCTCGAGACCACGTCGCGCTCAAGCTTTTCGGCGCTGCGAGCAAAGCTGTTGATACCCTCGCTTGCTCCGCGCACCTGCTCAGGGCGCACGCTACCCAACAGCCGCTCTACACCCTGCTGCCATTCTGCTGTCGAACGCCGGGTCTGGTCCAGCTTCCTTGCCGCGTCAGCCTGGCCCGTCTGATCAAGCGCCCGAACCGCACGGTCGAGCGTCTGCGACACCTGCACTGCTTTCGCGGCAGGATCGGTGGCGGTCCCGCCCTGGACGGCGGCAATCGTGCCCACGATGTCCTCATCAGGCGGGTTGATCAACGGTCCGTCGGTTGATGGCAGGAGCACCAGGACTGCGGAGCCATCGAGCAGTGACCGGCTGATGTCCGCTCGAAAGCCGGCGCGCACCGGCAGATCAGTGTCGAGCGCTACTTCGACGGTGGGCCCGCCAACTTCGCCGGCCGACAGATAGATCTTATCTACCCGGCCGACCCGAACCCCGGACATGGTCACCGGCCCTCCGACTGCCAAGCCCGAAACACTTTGGTTGAAGGAGATCCTGTACTTCGCACCATAGGTGCTTGTCCCGGCACCGATGTACCAGGCGAAGAAGATCAGTCCGACAACCAACAGCCCGCAAACGATGGCGACGAGCAAACGGTTGGACCGTGTTTCCATCAGTTGCCAAGTCTCGCGGGCACCACCGGAGGTGCCCAGCCTAGTCCAAGCGACTTCTGCACGGCGATGTAACTGCCGGTGAGCGCCGCAGTGGCACCTCGCAGGTTCTGCTCAGCAAGGGTCAACTGGCGCTTCGCTTCCAGTAGTTCGGCACGGGCCGTGGTTCCGGCGTTGAACCGCTGCCGGGTCAGCCTGGCCTGGCGCTCCGCGGAGGCTCGGACGTCTGCGAGCGCTGCCACCTGGCGTCGCTGCTGTCCGAAGCGGGCAAGGGAGTTTTCCGCATCCTGAAGGGCACCGAGCACTGCCTGCCGGTAGCGCGCCTCGGCTTCCTCGAGACCGCTCCTTGCCTGCCTCACACGAGACGCATTGCGACCGAAATCGAGAAATTGCCACTGGATCTGCGGAATGGCGATGGCGCTGATGTTGCCGAGATCGAACAAGTCACCCGGCTTGGTGCCACCAAGCCCAAGGATCCCCATGAAGCTGATCCGGGGGAAGCGCAGGGCTTCGGCGACCCCGATCCGCGCTGTCGCTGCGGCAAGGTTGCGCTCGGCGGCGCGCACGTCTGGGCGACGCTGAAGCAATTCGGCAGGATTTCCGACCGACACGACCGCCGGCGGAAGCGGTACTTCGGCCGGAGCAGCCAACAGCCCGTCGACACTGCCAGGGGCGCTGCCGGTCAGGGTCGCCAAGGCGTTGAGATACACGTCCCTTTCGGCTTCGGCGGCTGCGACTTCGGCCTCAGTGCCCCGGAGAGCGACCTGCGCACGCTCGACCTCGTAGGCAGCGGTGGTCCCGCGCTGGAAGCGTTGCCGGGCGGTCGCAACGGCTTGCTCTTGAAGCGCCCGAGCGCGGCCCAGAGTGTCGATCCGGTTCTGCCGTTCGCGCAGATTGACATAGGCCTGACCAACCTCCGCTGTCAGCTGCACCTGAGCGTCGATCGCGTTTGCCTCGGCCGCCCCGAGCTGGGCGTTGAGGCTCTCGATCTGGCGGCGCGAGGCGCCGGCGAACTCCAGCTCCCAGTTGGCGTTCAGGCCAAGATTGAAGAAGTTGAGGGACGAAATGTCGTCTGATCCGCCCTCCGCTGGCGGAGCGCCGGCAGAGCTGCCGTTGTTGTCCGTGCCAAGGTCGACGCCCGGCAACTCGGCGCGCACGTAGGTGCCCTGCGCCGCGACGGTAGGATAGCGGTTCGCCTGTTCCTGACGCACCGACTCGCGAGCCTGGCCAATCCGCGCCCGCGCGATGTCGAGCGACGGATTGCTGCTGAGCGCCCGCGTCTGCAACTCGGTAAGGACTGGGTCGCCGAACTGCGTCCACCACGAAGACAGTCTGGGCGACTCTGGGGTGACCAAGCCCCCGCCCCGGACGAAGTTTGCGGAAGGTGTCGCCGCACCAAGAGTTCCCGGACCCTTGTAGTCAGGTCCCGAGGTGCAGCCGGCGAGCAGAAGGGCGGCAGTAAGGGCAATCAGCGGGAAGCGCATCTCGATCCTTTGGGCATCAATGCATTGACAGCGACATCCCCTTGGGAAGCGGTCGCAGGAACAGGACAAGGGGAACCGACAGCGTGGTAATGATGGTCATGCCGAAGAAGATGTCGTTGTAGGACATGACAAAGGCCTCGCGCTGAATGGTACCAGCAAGAGTCCGAAAGGCCGCCTCGAGACTGCCGAGCGACTGCTGGAGCCCGCCGAGGTAGGACTGGACGTCCCAACCGTTGGCATTGAGCGACTCCTCCATCCGCCGGCTGTGCAGCCAGCTGCGCTGGTCCTGCACGGTCGCCAGCCCTGCAAGCGCGAAAGACCCTCCCAGATTGCGCGCGGCGTTGAAGATTCCGGAAGCATCACCGGCATCTTCCTTGGTGACCGATGCTACGGTCGCCTGGTTCAGGAACAGCATGCAGAAGACGATGCCCACGCCCCGCATCAGCTGGCCCGGGATGAAGTGAGAGCCGGCGGTCTCGGCGGTCAGGCCGGCGCTGATCCAGCCGCTCCAGGCGATGATGGCCAGGCCGCCACCCACTGCAATGCGGATGTCGAGCCTGGGAATGAGGAAGGGGACGATCGGCATCAGCAGAAGCGCTGGAAGCCCCATGTAGAAGATGATCCACCCGGTCTGAAGCGCATTGTAGTCGGCAATGATCGCGAGAAACTGCGGAATGACATAAGTCGTGCCGTACAGCACCATGCCGAGCACGAGACCCATCACCACCACGCTGCCGAACTGCCGGTTGAAGATGAGGCTGAGCTTCAGCACCGGCTTGCGGGCAGTCAGTTGGCCCCAGGCCAGCATGGCGAAGCCAAGCAGGGTCATGATGGTCAACTGAACGATCAGGGTGGATTCGAACCACTCCTCGCGATGTCCTTCTTCTAGCACGACGGTCAGGCCGCCCAAACCGAGGATCATCCCGGCAATGCCGAACCAGTCGGCGAAGCGCAGATAATCCCAGTCAGGCTTTTGGTGCGGCAGGCCGAGCAGCAGCAGCAGCAGCAGCACGGCACAAACCGGCACGTTGACGAAGAAGGCATAATGCCAGCTGAGGTTCTCGGTCAGCCAGCCGCCCAACAGCGGGCCCACCACCGGACCCAGGATGACGGTGACTCCGAACAAGGCCATGCCGATTGGCTGCTGCCGGGCAGGCAGACGGGTGGCGACGATAGTCATGGCGGTTGGGATCAGCGCGCCACCCATCAGTCCCTGGCCGGCCCGGCCAATGATCATGGTGGTGAGGTCAGTGGCAATTCCGCACAGCATCGAAAAGGCGGTGAACATCACGACGGCGATCAGCAGCAGCGTGCGCAAGCCCAGCAATCGCTCCAGCCAGGCGCTCAGCGGGATGATGATGATCTCCGCGACCAGGAATGACGTCGCGATCCAGGTGCCCTCCGATCCAGACGCCCCGATCTCGCCCTGAATGGTGGGCAGCGCGGAATTGACGATCGACACGTCGAGGGTGGCGAGCAGCGCGCCGAGGCTGCCTGCCGCAACGGCGAGCCAGGCAGATAGATCGGCCCGTTCCTCTCCCCGTCGGGCAGGAATGGAGGAGGCGGCGGCGGTCGCCATCGGGTCTAGCGACGCCCTTCCTGCGCCTGACGCACGCGTTCCAGCTCGCCCTTCGCGCCGCGCGTATCCACCGTCACGTGGACCGACATGCCCGGTATCAGCAGCCGGCGGACTTCAGGCCCGGCCTGGATCGCGATCCGCACCGGAATTCGCTGCACGATCTTGGTGAAGTTGCCGGTCGCATTCTGCGGCGGAAGCACGGAGAATTGCGCGCCTGTCCCGGGCGCGAAGCTGCCAACGCGGCCGGTCAGCTCGAGGTCCGGAAGGGCGTCCACTTCAACGCGGACCGGCTGGCCCGCCCGCATTAGCCCGACCTGCGTTTCCTTGAAGTTCGCCTCGATGTAGAGCTGCTGCGTCGGAACGATGGTCATCAGCCGCGTTCCAGGCTGCACGAATTGACCGACGCGGACCGCCAGATCTCCGACGCGGCCCGCGATGCTCGAGCGAAGGACTGTCGATTCCAGGGTCACGTTGGCCGCTTCGAGCTGAGCCTCAGCGGCGCGGCCCTGCGAGCGGGCTTGCTCGACTTGGGTGCGCAGGGTGCCGAAACGGCGCTGCGCCGCCAGCAGGTCGGCCTGTCGGGTCGCCAGCTGTGCACGAGCCTGCTGCTGCTGCTGAATTAGCTGGTCCAAACGCTCGCGGGGCTCCGCGCCGGAGGCCGCCAGGGGGCGGTAGCGAGCGACTTCACGACTGGCGAAAGCGAGGTCAGCCTGCGCTGCCGCCAATTGGGCCTGAGCCCGCTCCGCCGATGCCTGTTGTTCGGCAATCTGCGCCTGGACGGTGTTCGCGCTCGCCCGTGCCGCTTCGATCTGAGCCTGCAACTGGGAGGTCTGGGCGCGGTAATCACGATTGTCGAGCAGAGCGAGCTGCTGGCCCTGACGGACTTCCGCATTCTCCTGGACAAACACCCGCTCGACGTAACCGCCGACCCGGGGCGCAACGATCACGCTGTCGGCCTGAACAAAGGCGTCGTTCGTGCTCTGTTGGTATTTGCCGTAGCTTTCGTTCTGCAGATACCACCACAGGACGCCGCCCGCCACGATGACAGCCAAAATCAGCAGGCCGAGACGCACCTTGGGATTCGACAAGGGCGAGCTGCGCTTCTCCTCCCCAGTGTCGGCCGCAACGTCACCCGACTGGGTCACCATGTCCATTTGGGTCCTCGATCAAGACTCGTTCGTTTGAAGCGGCGCATTGCACCAAACTATATTCTGCCGCAATACCATTTGATATGGCACCTCAGCATCGACCCCTAATCGAAATTGCAAAGCAGTTTGCCTGGACTTACCTGCGACTTCAGCGGATGCTGGATCGCTGCCTAGCCGGGTCGGAGGCGTCGGTCGCGCGGATCCGGCTGCTCGCTTATGTCGCGGACGGACCCAAGCGCTCGACCGACATTGCTTCCTTCTTCGGTCACGCGCCGCGCACCGTCACCGAAGCGATCGATGCGCTCGAAGCGGCAGGACAGTTGAAACGCCGGATTGTTCCCCAGGACCGCCGGATCAAGCTGGTCGAACTGACCCCCGCCGGCCGCGAGGTGCTGAACCGCGCGCAGCCGGAATATGAGCGCCTGCTGGCCGAAACGGTGGGAACGCTGGACTCGTCCGAACTGGCCGGACTGGACGGCGCTCTATGCAAGCTGTCCCAGCGGATCGAAGCCATGGAAGCCGAACTCGCCGGCCCTCGCGAGCGGTCCCAGCCGGAGCAAAGGTGAACATGAACGAGCGAAGCTCAGCCGGAGCCGTCACCCCTCGCACCATGGGCGAGCGGGAGCGCTTTGGCCAGATCGTCGGGATCTTCGGCCGGCACGGGCTGCGCGGCCTGGCGTCTCGCCTCGGTCTTTCCGGCGGGCGCGACGAGGAGATGGAAACAGCCCGCCCTGAAGCGGTGGTCGCCGTGCTTCGCGACCTCGGCCCGGTGGCGGTCAAGTTCGGCCAGATCCTGGCGATGCGCAGCGATCTTCTCGGCCCCGACTGGATCCGCGCACTATCGACCCTGCAGGACCGGGTTCCCGCACTGCCATTTGATCGCATCCGACCCGCAGTCGAGGAGGCGATCGGCGGGCCGCTCGACAGCTATTTTGCAAGCTTCAATCCCGAACCCATTGCCGCCGCTTCGATCGCGCAGGTCCATGCTGCGACCCTGCCGTCTGGAGAGCGCGTGATCGTCAAGGTCCGCCGACCGGGGATCGAGCGAACGGTCGATGCCGACCTGCGGCTGCTCCGCCGCCTGGCGCGCACCGCCGAAAAGCGCATTCCCGAAATCGCCCGGATGAAGCCCGACGAACTGCTGCGCTATTTCGCCGAAAGCCTCGACCGGGAAATGGACCTGTCCGCCGAAGGCCGGGCAAGCGATTCGATCGGCGCCTTCCTCGCCGGCCTCGGAGTGCGGACGGCGCGGTTCGAGTGGGAGCTGACCGGGCGCCGGGTCAACGTCCAGGAACGGCTGGAGGCGATCCCCGCCACCGACCTTGCCACCGCGCGAGAGCGGGGAATCGACCTCACAAAAGTCGCCCGCACCTACGCCCAAGCCGTGCTTCGGATGATCATCTTCAACGGTCAGTTCCATGCCGACCCGCACCCCGGCAATGTGCTGATATTTCCGGACGGAAGCATCGGGTTCATCGACTTCGGAGCGGTCGGCACCCTGCTTCCCCGCCGGCGGGAGGAACTGGTCCGGCTGGCCCTCGCCATCGCGGCCGATGATCCGGCCGGCGTGGTCGATGTGCTGATGGTCTGGGCCGGCGATCCGCCGGTCGACCGCATCCGGCTGGAATTCGAGCTGGCGGCGCTGATCGACGAATTTCGCAACGTGGTTCTGGAGCAGGTCGACCTCGCCCGCATCTTCAACCAGGTGTTCGGCCTGCTGAGGGACTTCGAACTGGCGCTTCCGCCCGACCTTGCGCTTGTGCTTCGGACCCTGCTCACCGCCGAGGGCTTCGTCCGTCGTATCGACCCAGCCTTCGACATCGGCGGCGAGCTGGCGCCGATCGCCCGCCAATTGGTGAGCCAGCGCACCAGCCCCGCCCGGCTAGCCAGGGAGGGGCGCAAGCTGGCGGCTGCGCTCGGCCGGGCGGCGCTCAGCGCGCCCGAGCTTATCGGACAGGTGGAGAAGGTGGCCCGCACCGGCAGTCTGCCGGTCAGCCTCGATCCGCGAACGATCGAACAGCTTGGTCCGCGACGCTCCTCGCACGTGCGGTCCGATCCCCAACTGCTGCCCGCCGCCTTGATCGTCGCCGGAGCCATTCTGGCAGGAACCGAACCGCTGCTGGGCCTGGCAAGCGGTAGCCTGGCAGTCGGCCTGCTCGTCTTCGGGCGCCTGCGCAAGTCGTAAGGATGCTCGGGCAAAACGGGGCGTGCTCCACCTAGTTTCTGCCAGCACTCATTTCGAGCAACTCCGCATATGGTGCAATTTTGGCACGATGCTTTTGCTAGGATCGTTCTCGAAATTACCCGCAAGCCCAAGCACTGGCAGCGATGACGCTTTTGAGACCGTGCAGGCTTATGGACTCCGTCTTCGCCAAGCGGCAGCAAGCGCAGTAAGCGTCCGCATGTGACTGCTAGCTCCTCATAAGCAGACGGTCTTTTGTCGGCCACAAGCGGAAATTGGTGAGACACCCAAATCTGGCCGAGATGCGCTGTTCGAGAGGGCAGGGCGGTTGCCGAGTTCGCTTAGCGCCCTTCTCCGGTGATCTTGACGCGACCACTCGACCTCGGCTGACCAACTAACGCCGGCAAGGGGTGCTAAGCGGCCACCACGCATCGAAATGAACAAGCGTCCGAGGATGCAAGGAACGAGCAGAGGCATGCGCTACGTTCCCGAAGAAAATCGGGCGTACACCCCTAGCGGGCACACGAAGTGGCAGTAAACCTAGCGGGATGAGTGACGCGGAAGCGATAAGCGAGATTACGCTAGACGACTTTGCAAGGCGCTTCTCCATGCGCCCGGCGAAGCTCATGTGGTTCCTCGGCGCAGGCGCTCCGCCGCCGCAGGAATCCAAACGGCTCCCTCCACTGGTTGATCAGTTTGATAATGGTGGCGAGCCCACTGTCGCAGTCGAGTGCATCTTGAAGCTCTCGGCCCGTAAATCGATCGGGATCTTTGCCGTCGGCAACTTCTCTGTCGCAGTAAGCTGCGACCTCTTCATAGGTTACGTTTGCCTTGCGCATGTTCATACTCCCTGTTCAGAACATTCTGAACAGCCTTGTCCTGCAAATCAGATGCAGGTGGAGTAGAACCAGCCGGCATCACGCCACGATAGTGAACGTGATCTTTCTAGTAGGTCCGTCTTCTACTTTTTTGCGAGCCGACTGCTCATTTTTTCACGTGCCGGGGCATCGAGTTCAGCAAGAGAATGGAAAAGCGACAGTCGCTGATAGCTCTGAGGGACTCCTGATCAAGGAGAACGATCTTGAATTACCCTGATAAGCTGTGTGTGCTGAGCCCGCACATCGTAACGCTGCGCTTGCCAACAAGTTTTGCCAGCCAGTAACAGTTAGCCGTCTATTTGCGAGCCTTCGCGACACTGACGTTCATCAGAGTGGATGACGGACGCTTCAGCTTCCACGAGCTGTCCAGGCACGACGAATACGGCGATCAGTCCGTGAAAGTGCTCATTGCGCTCTGCAGCGTCCTTGACGTCTGCGAGGCTTCGCTGGCGGCCTTTCGCCTGAATGACTTGGCGGATTCTCTCGTGCGTGTCCCGGAGGGGTGTGAGCTGAAAGTCCCGGGCAAGGCTGCCCTCGTGCACTTTCGCAATGCGATGCTGCGGCAGCCAATTAACGCTGCCTCGCTCGACAAGGATGGCGGGATGCCGACCCTGCAGCGAACAGCGTTGGCTCATGATCTGCCGGCCGAATGGGAGAAGCCGAGTGCGGGCTACAACCCCGCACGATTGCGTTCGCAGCTGACCGCTCGCAGCCAGGCCATGTGGCTGGCCATCGCCGCGGATCGGCTCCCGCCAGACGAGATGCGGATCGCGGAGGAGGACTTTCTCACCTGGAAGGCGGAGCAGTTGGCCGACTGAGACGCCAGCCCACTCACCACGACCCTGTTCGACAAGGC
This sequence comes from Sphingomonas sp. LHG3443-2, assembly GCF_049896405.1. Taxonomy (NCBI): domain Bacteria; kingdom Pseudomonadati; phylum Pseudomonadota; class Alphaproteobacteria; order Sphingomonadales; family Sphingomonadaceae; genus Sphingomonas; species Sphingomonas sp. LHG3443-2. Next base: position 2,296,413 of record NZ_JAFCUG010000001.1, on the reverse strand, counting down.
CCGCCTGGCGGTGAGATCCGTTCGACCCTTGTGAACTAGCACCAACCCCTCCCATGCGACGGACAACTGCGCCCCCCGTCGCCGGGCTGTCAGCGGGTCCGAGGTCCCCAGACTGATGGTTATAGGTTGAGATTGCCGAAACGGCACAGGCAGCCGGCGTCTGTAGGAGTAGCGGGCACCTCGGCGCCGCAGATAGGAGGCGTGGGACATGGGTCGGCCTTTCGGCTGCCGTCCCGATGATCCCTGCTGCGGCGGACGATCGGCGCCGACCCGTGCCAGCCTGCCACTTGGTGTGACAAGCAGGTGCTACAGCCCGGCACCCCGCGGGAGTGCACCGGGACGCAGCAAAGGCGGACTTCTGCTGATGCCGGTCGAAAGTGGAGCGGGTAGCGGGAATCGAACCCGCGCGTTCAGCTTGGGAAGCTGACAGGCTACCATTACATCATACCCGCTCAAGGGCTGGGCGGGCGATTGCCACAGCTTGGCGCGCAAGAAAAGAGGCGCCACGGTTTCCCGCGACGCCTCCCGTCTGCTTTCGTTTCGAAGCCGTGGCTTAGAAATCGAGGCCGATCGTCGCCTGGAAGGTGCGCGGGGCACCGACCGAGAAGCGGGGACCGCCGGCAAGGTTGTTGGTCGTGTTGATGTTGCCGAAGTAATACTTGTCGAACAGATTGATCACGCTGCCGCGCAGGTACAGGCCCTCGCGGAGCATATCCAAGTTGGCGCGGACGTCGCCGTCGACGATGAAGTAGCTGTCGGTGCGGCCGTTGGTGGCAATCGGCAGGTTGCCGACCGCCGGGAGCGCGCCAACGCGACCATTGTCGTCGGTCGAGTAACGCTTGCCGGTCCACTTCGCCTGAACGCCGAACGACAGGAAGCTGATGTCCTGCTGGGCACGGCCACCGAAGCTCCACCGCGGGGTCTCGGTGAACTCGGCACCCTTGGTCAGCACGACGGCACAGGTGGTGCCCACCGTGGTGCCGGCGATGCAGCCCGAGCCACCAGCCGCGCCAAGGACGTTGTCCTTGATCTTCGAGTTGATGTGCGAGGCATAGGCGTACAGCGTCGTGCCGGGCGCCACGCGGTAGCTGACCTGGCCGTCGAAGCCGTAAGCGCGGGCGTCGCCCACGTTGCGGTCAAGCGTCGCGCCGAAGGTCTGGCTCGCCGGATCGAGATCCTGCGCTGTGACGATGCGGTTCTTGTAATCGACATAATAAGTCGCGAGCTGCGCCTGCAGCGGACCCGAGCGGTAGCGATAACCGAACTCGTAGCTGTTGGTCGTCTCCGGCTTTACGTCGATTCCGACCGAACGATACAGGTTATCGGTCGAGGGCGACGAGAAGTTCTTGCCGTAGCTGACATACAGCTGGTGGCCGCCGGCAAAGTCGTACGACAGGCCGCCCGAGGGAAGCAGCGGGCTGTACTTCACCGTGCGCGAGAACGGCGCGTAAACGGCGTTGCTCGGAATCGGGACGGTCGGGCTGCGCGGGGTGTTGGGATCGATGATCACCAGGCCCGACGGCACGGTTTCGGTGGTGCAGCGAACGTTGCCGCTCGACACCTGGGTGAAGCAATACTGGTTCAGCTCACGGCGGAACCACGGCGCACGCAGACCGATGGTGGCGGTCAGGCGGTTGTCGAGAAAACGGCCGAAATATTCGGCGCTGAGCTGCTGCAGCTGAGCGATCGACTTGCGGTCGCGGTTCTGCAGGACGGTGTTGTCCGCCGTGTAGATGCGGGCCGCATTGTTATACTTGCCGCCGAACACGTCGATGGTGTCGCCGTTCTCGAGCACCTTGCCGAATTCGCCGGTCTGCCGGTGGCGGCCACGATCGAAGGTGTAGGCAACGCGAACGCGCTGGCTGTCGGTCACTTCGTAGACCAGCGACGACAGCAGGGTGTAGCGGTTGGTGCGGGTGTTGCTCGGCTGGTAGACGCGAACGGTGTCGCGCACGTCGCCGTCGCCGTTCAGGTCGACGCCCGCGGCAGTCGCCGGGTTGCGGCCACGAAGGCGGCTGTCGGTCTCGCTCAGCGTGGTGGTGCCGCCGCCGTTCGCGATGATGTGCTGATAGCCGGGGTCCGCCGTCAGGATCAGGCCCGGCGCCAGGGTGTAGCGGAACTGGCCACGGAAGTTGCCGGTGTCCGACGGGTTGATGCGCAGGTTGTAATAGTTGGTGCAGGTCGACGGAGCGAGGCCCGGAACGTTGGTCACGGTGGTCGAGCTCGACCCGTCGTTGTCCGCAACGCCGGCGGTCGGCAGGTCGCGGGCGCACTGCGCGATGTTATCGAAGTAAGGATCGGTGATGTAGTCGCTCACCAGGCCGCTGTTGTAGCTGTTGTTGCGGTTGGTGTTGTAGTGCCACGCGATGCTGGCGAAGTCGCCGTTGGTGCCGAGCGGCTGATACAGGCGAGCATTGGCCTGCTGCTTCTCGAGATCGCCGGGGCCCTTGAACTTGTCATACTTCTGGGTCGAGCCGGCGATGAACGCGCGGGTGCCCGAGCTGGTCAGTTCGCCGGTTTCGAGCATGCCGAAGAAGCGGCTGTAATCAAAGCTGCCGATTGCCGCCTTGGCAAGGCCGCCGAGTTCCTTGGCCGGAACGCGGGTGCGGTAGCTGACAACGCCGCCCGCGGCCGACGGGGTCGGCGAGTCGACGTCGGTGGTGCCGAGGTTCACCGACACCTGGTCGATGATTTCCTGGTCCATCTGCTGGTTCGAGAAGATGGCGTAGTTGCCGGTGTCGTTCAGCGGCAGGCCGTCGAACAGCAGGGCGACGCGGTTGCCCGGGAAGCCGCGAATACGCAGGTTACCGCCCGACGAACCATACGGATCGCTGTTGGTGAAGTTGACGCCCGGGATGAGGTTGATCGACTGCAGGATCGACTGGCCTTCGGACTGGCGAACCAGCACTTCGTTGGTCAGGATCGAGCGGGTCTTGGGAACGTCGGGAACGACCACGCCGCCAACGCCGCGGGTGCGGGTGCCGGTGACGATCACGGTCTCGGCAGTGGCTTCGGTGGCATCCGTACCGGTCGACTGGGCAAAAGCAGCAGTCGGCACAAAAGCGGCCGCTGTCGAGCAGAGCAGAAGGAGCTTCTTCACGTGGGGTTCCCCGATGTAATTATGTGAATGACTGACGCGTGTTCGTGCAGTTCATCGGGGCGGCTAGAGTTGGATTAAGACAAAAAGGTGACGCCCCGAGGGATGCCACCAACTGCCTTCACCACTGTTGTTGCAATGCAACATCTAACCGGTCGCCACCCCGCGACTCGGGCGAGGGAAGAGCAGGTTAACCGCTGTTTTTCAAGCCGCAGAGCGGTCCATCGAGCGTCCGAGCTTCACGAACATCAGGATGAGTGGCGGAACGAACACAATCGACAGCACGACCTTGGACAGCATCTGCCCGGCGAGCAGCGCGCCGATCGGAAACACGCCGTAGAAGGCCACGGTAATGAAGATCAGCGTATCGACGATCTGGCTGAGCGCCGAAGCGACGGCCGAGCGGAAATAGAGCAGGCGCGATCCTTCGCGGCCTTTAAGCGCCGAGAAGATGGTGACGTTGAGCACCTGGCTGGTGCCGTAGGCAACGAGGCCGGCCAGCCAGATCCTGAGATTCGAACCCATGATCGTTTCAAACGCGGCAAGCCGCTCGGCTTCCATCTTGTCCGATGCTGGAAGCGCCAGCACGAGCACGGTCAGTGCGGCAGACATCAGCAGGGGGACGAAGCCCCACACCACCAGCTTGTTGGCAATTGCGCGGCCGTGCAGCTCGGCCACCGCGCTCGACGTCACCACCAGCAGCAGGAAGGCGAAGATGCCGGCTTCCACCGCCAACGGTCCAAGCGCCACCTGCTTGTTGCCGAGCACGCCGGCGATGCAGACCATGCCGCCATAGAAGATGCCAAAGGCGAACAGCGAAGGCGCGATGAGGCGGCTGGACGGAGCAGTGTCGGCGTTCATGAGCGGGGAGGGGTAGCGGCTCGGGCAGGAAGTGCAACTGCCTGTCTTGCGGGAGGAGTAGGCGAGGACCACCTGCGCGGTTCAGGCAAGCAAGGATCAGGGCGCGATGAAGACCAGCGGCAACACCATTTTCCTTACTGGCGGCGGTTCGGGCATCGGCCGTGCGCTGGCGCAACGCTGGCATGACGCTGGAAACACGGTGGTGGTGGCGGGACGCAATACCGACACGCTGGCAGAAACAGCGGCGGGCCGGGCAGGCATCCACGTCGAGCGTCTTGATGTCGATGATGTGGCTAGCCTCAAGAACAATGTCGCGGCGATCCTGGAGCGGCATCCCGAGATCAACGTGCTGGTGAATAATGCCGGCATCATGCGGTTCGAGAAGCTGGACGGCGCGCGGGGGTTGGCCGATGCGGAAGCAACCATTGCGACCAACCTCCTGGGTCCGATCCGGCTGACCGATGCTTTGATCGACCATCTCCTCGGCAAGGAGGATGCGGCGATCGTCAACGTGACGTCGGGTCTTGCCTTTGTGCCACTCATCACGACACCGACGTACAGCGCAACCAAGGCCGGCATTCACAGCTACACGGTAGCGCTACGCGAGGCTTTGCGCGGACGGGTCGAGGTGATCGAGCTGGCGCCGCCGGGTGTGCAGACCGACCTGACGCCGGGTCAATCAAATCGGCCCGGCTATCAGCCTCTCGACGATTTCGCCGACGAAGTGATGGCGCTGTTCGCGAAAGCGCCGACGCCCGAAGAAATCCTGGTCAAGAATGTGCAGGGCTTCCGCCATGCCGAGCGCGACGGCAAGGTTGCCGAGCTCGTCACCATGCTGGCCGAGCGGTCGCGGGCGAACGGCGCGCAGTAAGGGACCGCTGGGCGGGCGGCGGCGAGGTTGACCCCGCCCGCGCGGGTCCTTAACCGCCCGCCTTCGTGACTTCCCCGCCCCACGCCACCGACATCCTCGCCATGGGCGACGCGCTGGTCGACGTCATCGCGACCTGCGACGACGACTTCCTGACCCGCTTCGACCTGCCCAAGGGCGCGATGCAATTGCTCGATCCGGCCGAGGCGCTGGTGCTGTACGATGCGATGGGCAGCGCGCGCGAGACGAGCGGCGGGTCGGCGGCCAACAGCATGGCCGGCGCTGCCGCGTGCGGTGCCAGCGTCGCGTTCGTCGGGCAGGTCGCGAAGGATCAGCTCGGCACCATCTTCACCCACGACATGCGCGCGCTCGGCGTTCGCTTCGAAACGCCGCCGCTCGAGGACGGGCCGCCGACCGGGCGCTGCCTCATCCTGGTCACGCCAGACGGCGAGCGGACCATGAACACCTCGCCCGGCGCCGCCCATTGTCTGGCCGCGGGGGCGGTGGACGAAGACGCCGTCCGCGCCGCCTCGATCCTGTATCTCGAAGGCTATCTGTTCGGGCCGGAGCTGTGCCGCCAGGCGATGTTCCGCGCGATCGATATCGCCCACTCCGCCGAGCGGACCGTCGCCTTCACCCTGTCCGAGAGCGTCTGCCTGCCGGGCCGGAAGGAGCCGCTCCAGAAGCTGATCGCGGCGGGCGGCATCGACCTCATCTTCGCCAACGAAAGCGAAGCGTTGCAGCTGGCCGGCGCGTCCGACCTCGACAGCGCGATCGAGCGTTTGTCGACGCAGGTGAAGACGTTGGTGTTCACGCGCGGGCCGGCCGGCGCCGTTGCTTATGAAGGCGGCACCCTGACCGAAGTGCCGGCCATTTCCGTGCCGCAGGTGGTCGACACCACGGGGGCGGGCGATCTGTTCGCCGCCGGCTTCCTCGCCGCGCGGTGCAAGGGGCATCCGATCGATCGTCAGCTGATGACCGGCGGCATCGCGGCAGCCGAAGTGATCAGTCATTTCGGTGCCCGCCCGGTCGCCGATCTTGCCGAACTGGTGAAGCTATGAGCATCCGCCGAATCGCCGTTTATTGCGGCTCCACCCCCGGCAACGATCCGGTCTTCGCCGAGGCGGCGGTTGCGCTGGTCCGCGAAATGGCGGCGCGCAAGATCGATCTCGTCTATGGCGGCGGCCGGCTGGGCCTGATGGGCCTGATCGCGGACACCATGCTTGAGGCAGGTGGCGAAGTGCATGGCGTCATCCCCGCCGCGCTGGTCGACAAGGAAGTCGCCCATCTTGGTCTGACCGAATTGCATCAGGTCGCCGGGATGCACGAGCGCAAAGCCAAGATGACCGAGCTGTGCGACGCGTTTGTCTGCCTACCGGGCGGCATCGGCACGCTGGACGAATTGTTCGAAGCCTGGACCTGGAATGCGCTCGGCTATCACGCCAAGCCATTCTGCCTTCTCAATGTTCAGGGTTTCTGGACCGGGCTGGGCGACTTCATGGACCATGTGTCGGCCTCGGGCTTCCTTAGCGAAGGCCGCCGCCGGCAGTTGCTGATGGCCGACACGCCGGCGCAAGCCATCGACAGGCTGGACGAAGCCGCCGCAAACGCTACGCAAGGCATGGTCTGGTAAATACGCCGGGGGGCGGGAAAGCATCACGATGAATCAGTTTTTCGGGCTGCTCGGCATTGCCGCCATTCTTCTGGTCGCTTTCCTGCTGTCGAGCGACAAGCGCGCGATCCGGCCGCGTGTGGTGCTTGCGTCTTTCGCGCTGCAGGCGGTGATCGCGTATCTGGTGCTGAATAACAGCGTCGGCCGGGCGGTGATCCAGGGCATGGCCACCGGCGTGTCCAACCTGCTCGGCTATGCGGGCGAGGGAACGGCGTTCCTGTTCGGGCCGAAGGACAATAATCCGGCGCTCTACAACACGTTTGCTTTGGGCGCGCTGCCGGTGATCATCTTCTTCGCGGCGTTAGTGTCGATCCTTTATTACCTCGGCATCATGCAACGCGTGGTGCGCTGGGTCGGCGGGGCGATCGGCTGGGCGACCGGCATCGGCCGCGTCGAGGCTCTGGGCTCGGCCGCCAACATCTTCGTCGGCCAGTCGGAAAGCCCGCTGGTCGTGCGGCCCTATCTTGCCGCGCTGCCGCCGGCCAAGCTGTTCACCCTGATGGTGGTCGGCATGGCGGGTGTCGCGGGCACCATCCTCGCGGCCTACGCCAGCCTGCTCGGCGACCGCTACCTGCCGTTCCTCCTCGCCGCCGCCTTCATGAGCGCGCCGGGCGGGATCCTGATGGCCAAGCTCCTGATGCCCGACCCGGTCGAGCCGGTCGCCTCGCCGACCACCGGTGAAGCGCTGGCCGAAGCCGGGCCGCCCGCCGAGACGGTGCAGATCGCCGAAACCTTTGAGGAGGGCGAGAAGCCCGCCAACATCATCATGGCCGCCGCCCAGGGCGCGCAGACCGGCGTCAAGCTGGCGGTCGCGGTCGGCGCCATGGTGCTGGCCTTCGTCGCCCTGGTCGCGCTCGCCAACGGCATCCTTGGCGGGGTTGGTGGCTGGTTCGGCTTGCAGGGCCTGAGCTTCCAGCAGCTGGTCGGCTACGTCTTCCAGCCGATCATGTACCTGATCGGTGTGCCGTGGAACGAGGCGGGGATCGCCGGCGGCCTGTTCGGGACCAAGATCGTCCTCAACGAATTCGTGGCTTTCATCGCTTTGGGCGATGCGGCTGGACCGGCTGCGGCGCTGAGCGATCGCAGCCGCGCCATTGTCACGTTCGCGTTGTGCGGTTTTGCCAATTTCTCGTCCATCGCGATCCAGATGGCGGTGACCGGCGGGCTTGCACCCAACCAGCGGCCGGTGATCGCGCGGCTTGGCCTCAAGGCGCTGCTGGCAGGCAGCCTCGCCAACCTGATGAGCGCGGCGCTGGCGGGGATCATGCTGCCCTGAAGTCTTGGCGGAACAGTCGCTTCGGCGTAGAGGCGGGGTCATGACGACCGATACGCTCACCGCCGACAACATTGCCTCCGTCAGCCTCAAGGAGGCCGACGCCGACCGCGACGCCTTCGCCCAGCACCTGGGCCGAAGCTTCGAGGAATATGGCTTTGCCGTCCTCGCCGACCACGGTATCCCCGACGACCTGATCGCCCGGGCCGAGCAAAAGGCGAAGGAGTTCTTCGCGCTGCCCGAGGAGACCAAGCGCAAGTACGCGCTCGGCAGCGGCGGGGCGCGGGGCTACACGCCGTTCGGGATCGAGACGGCCAAGGGCGCCAAGGCGCATGATCTGAAGGAATTCTGGCACGTCGGGCGCGAGCTTGCCGCAGGTCACAACTTCCGCGACGTAATGGCCGACAATGTGTGGCCGTCCGAAGTGCCGGGGTTCAAGGAAACCTTCCTCGAGCTCTACGACACCTTTGACCGGACGGGCGTGACGGTGCTCAAGGCGATCGCGCGCTACCTTGGGATCGACGAGGATTATTTCACCGACACTGTCCGCGACGGTAATTCGGTGCTCCGCCTGCTGCACTATCCGCCGCAGAAGGAAGCGACCGGCGAGCATATCCGTGCCGGGGCGCATGAGGATATCAACACCATCACCCTGCTCCTCGGCGCTGAGGAAGCGGGCCTGGAGCTCAAGACCCGCGACGGGCGCTGGATCCCGGTCAGCCCGAAGCCTGGCGAACTGGTGATCAACATCGGCGACATGCTGCAGCGGCTGACCAACGGGAAGCTCCGTTCGACCCCGCACCGGGTGGTCAATCCGGCCCCGGACCGGGCCTCGAACGCGCGCTACTCGATGCCCTTCTTCCTGCACTTCCGCCCCGATTTCACCATCGAGGCGCTGCCCGGCACCGTGCCGGCGGGTGAGGAGCCCAAGTGGCCGCCGATCAGCAGCCACGACTATCTTCTGGAGCGGCTGCGCGAGATCAAGCTCGCCTGAACCAGCCACCCGGCGAAGTTCACGAAGTTCACATAGGGCGGAGGTCTGAAAAAGTCTTCCGTCTTATGCCTAGCAACCACGACTCCGAACCGGCGAAGGATGCTTCGGCTAACCGCCGCAGTACGTAGATCAGTCCAGTTCCTACATAGCAAGCATGGCGAATGGGGAGTGTCGACCGGGCGCCGTCGGGACACGTCACTGCCGCGCGTCTAAGCCGCACGGGCGTTGGTCGAAGCGTTCGGCGGTCGGTCGATGGGACGTCCACCTGCGTCGCAAGACGGATGACGGGCAACCGCGGTCGACCTCATGCCAGCGTCAAGGGCCCGCACGCGCAATTGCTCGTGCGATACAGGGATTCTCACCGTTGTCAGACCAAGCATGGCTCGCGCAGAACCCGATCGACGTCAGCCAGTTTCCGGTCGACGTGGATGTGGAGGGCGGCAGCTTCTTCTTTCGCGAGGTCACCAGGGAAAGCCTCGCCCGAACCGCCTTTCTTGACGGGCGAACATCGTTCTGGACGGGCGAGAGCACGGCACGCCCCGCACGGGGGATTTCCGTTCCGAGCGACCCTCCCGCGATGCGGCTGATCCTCCACACCGGCTTTTGCGGGTCGACCCTTCTGGCAAGCGTGCTCGACCAGCCGGGCCGGGCGCTGGTGCTGCGTGAGCCGCACGTGCTGGCCGCGCTGGCGGAGCAGACGAGGGACGAGCCGAGCGCCGAACCCTTGTTGTGGAAGGCGTGTCATCTCCTGTCCCGCCGCTTCAGCGCGCACGAAGCGGTGGTGATCAAGCCGACCAACTGGTTCAACTCGCTGGTCTCGCTGATCGCAGTGGAGCCGACGAGCGTGCACCCGGTTTTCCTCTCCTCGACCAGCCGTGAGTATCTGACCGCGGCGTTCCGCGGCGGGAACGAGCGGATCGGTTTCCTTGTCCGGCTGGCCGGGCACCTCGCAAAGCGGGTGCCGCAGGGGGCTGCCTTGTGGCAGGCGGCGGCCGCGTCAGAGCTGGAGCCGCTGGAGCGGGCGGCGCGGATCGTCCTGCTTGCCCGCAGCCTTCAGCATGGGCTGTTCAGCCGCGCGCAGCGGCAGGGGAATTGGAAGGCGGATCGCTGGATCAGCTTTGCGGACTTGAAGGACGATCTCGCCGGAACCGCGTGGAAGGTAAGCCGGCTGCTCGAGCTCGACCTTGATCGTGACGCGCTGGAGCAGCGTTGTGCAGAGTTGGCCAACCGCAACGCCAAGTCGGTTGGAGCGGCTTATTCGGCGGAGCGGCGGCGGGCGGAGGACGAGGACGTTTGGTCGCTCCACCGCGGCCGGTTCGAGGCGGCGCAGCGCTGGGCTTCCGAGGCGCTTGCCGACGATGCGCCCGGTGCCGGGGGTAGCAGCGCAGCGATGGCGGGCGTCGCCGCTTAACCGGGCGAGGCGTCGCTGAGGCTGGCCGGGCCGAAGCCGTGCGGAATGAGGGTGGAGAGCGTGAGCCGCTCGACCCTGGTGCCGTCGCCGCTGGCGCACAGGATCTCGAAATCCCGGCCGGCGAGGTGGCTGGCTTCCAGCAAGGCCTGGCGGCAGCCGCCGCACGGCGTGACGCTCTGATCGCCGGTGAGCACTTCACCCGAACCGTTGCCGCCGGCGACTGCGATGCGCGCGATCTGGCCCAGGCCGAATACGTGCTGGGCAGTGGTAAGCGCGCTTTGTTCGGCGCAGATGCCGAGGCGATAGCAGGCGTTTTCCATATTGGCGCCGGTGACGAGCGTGCCGTCGGTGCTGAGGATCGCGCAGCCGACTGAATAGCCAGAGTAAGGGGCATAGGCCTTGAGCGCGGCGGTGCGGGCGGCTTCGATGAGGTCGGCGTCGGTCATGGGGGTGTGCCTAGCCTCGCAGTCGTCTTTCGTCATCCGAATCGTCATTGCGGGCGCAGCGAAGCAAGCCAGTCGCAACGGGGTGATTGCTTCGCTACGCTCGCAATGACGAGTGGGGACGCTGCATGAGCGACAAAGTTGAAAAGGTCGAAGCCTCGGCGCTGCACGGGCGCAGCTTGCGTTACTTCGATCTCGTGATGGCCGCGTTCGTGGTGATCCTGCTGCTGTCCAACGTGCTGGGCGCGGGCAAGGTCAGCGTGATCGACCTGCCGGTGATCGGGCTGTGGCCGTTCGGCGCGGGCATCCTGTTCTTTCCGGTGTCCTATGTGATCGGCGACGTGCTGACCGAGGTCTACGGCTTTGCCCGGGCGCGGCGCTGCATCTGGGTCGGCACCGCGGCCTTGCTGTTCATGGCGTTCATGAGCTGGGTGGTGGTGGCACTGCCGCCAGCCGCGGACTGGACGGGGCAGGCGTCTTACGAGGCTGTGTTCGGGCAGGTGCCGCGGATCGTCTTCGCGTCTATCGTCGCCTTCTGGGCGGGCGAGTTCGTCAATTCGGTTGTGCTGGCGCGGATGAAGGTGTGGACGGGCGGCAAGTATTTGTGGACGCGGACCATCGGCAGCACGGTCGCCGGTCAGGGTGTGGACAGCCTGATCTTCTATCCGCTGGCGTTCTGGGGCGCGGCGGGATGGACGAATGATCTCGTCTTGAAGGTGCTTCTGACGCAATGGGCGCTGAAACTGGCGTGGGAAGCGATTCTCACGCCTGTCACGTACGCCGTGGTAGGGGCGCTGAAGCGCCGCGAAGGAGTGGATGTTTTTGATGAAGGCACGAATTTCACGCCTTTTGCTGCTCGCGTCTAGCGCCGGGCTGGCGGCTTGCGCGACGGTCGAGCGGCCGCAAGCGCCGGTGGCTTCCACCGCGCCGGTCGAGATCCAGATCCTCGGGCTCAACGACTTTCACGGTGCTCTCGAGACACCGCGTGATCCCGTGCCGCTGCGCAATGCCGATGGTACCACGACCAAGATCCGTGCCGGCGGTGCGGCACAGCTTGCCGCGACGCTGAAGCGCCTGCGCACCGGGCGGCAGAGCGTCACGGTCGCCGCGGGCGACCTGATCGGCGCGACCCCGTTGGTGTCGGCCAATTTCCTCGACGAGCCGACGATCCGGGCGATGAACATGATCGGGCTCGATTACGCCGCGGTCGGCAATCACGAGTTCGACAAGGGTGGGGCCGAGCTCCGCCGGATGCAGGACGGCGGCTGCGACAAGCTGACCAGCCGGGTGCCCTGCGCGGTCGAGCCGCATACCGGCGCGACGTTCCGCTATCTCGCCGCCAATGTGATCACCGAAGGGGGCACGACCTTCTTTCCGGGCAGCGCGATCCGGCAAGTGGGGCCGGTCAAGGTCGGCTTCATCGGCCTCCCGCTAAAGGACACCGCGACGTTGGTGACCCCGGCGGGTGTCGCCGGGCTGACCTTTGCCGACGAAGCGGCGACTGCCAACGCGCTGGTGCCAAAGCTCAAGGCCGAGGGCGCGGACGTGATCGTGCTGCTGATCCACCAGGGCGGCTATGTCCCACCGGTCTTTGACGCCAAGGGCTGCGAGGGGTTGAGCGGCGATATCCTGCCGGTGCTGGGCAAGCTCGATCCCGCGATCCGGGTGGTGGTGAGCGGGCATACCCATCACGCTTATGCCTGCGAGATGGAGGCGAACGGCGGCCCAAGGCTGCTGACCAGTGCGGGTAAGAACGGGTATCTGGTGAGCGATATCCGGCTCGATTTCGATCCGGTCAGCCGGCGGCTCGTATCGGCGAGAGCCGAGAACGTGCCGGTGCTGGCGGAGCGTGACGAGGCGGTGCAGGCGATGGTCGATCGCTACGTCGCGGCGGCGCGGCCGGCGGCGGAGCGGGTGGTGGGCAGGCTACCCGGTCCGGCGCTCAAGGATGCGGACGATGGCGACAGCCCGGCAGGCCAGCTGATCGCCGACGCGCAACTGGCCGCGACGCGCAGCCCGGACAAGGGCGGAGCCGAGATTGCCTTCATCAACTCGGGCGGGGTCAGGACCGACATCGTGCCGCGGGCAGACGGCAGTGTCACTTTTGGGCAGGTCTTTGCCGCCCAGCCGTTCGGCAACAGCCTGGTGGTGAAAACCCTGACCGGCGCGCAGCTGAAAGCATTGCTGGAGCAGGGGTTTCGCGAGGTGAGTGGCAAGGTGCAGGTGAGCTCGCTGCTGATCCCGTCGGAGGGGTTCAGCTATCGCTTCGACCGCAGCCGGCCGACCGGGCAGCGGATCGTCGCCATGACGCTTGGCGGCAAGCCGATCGATCCGGCCCGGCGCTACCGGGTGACGGTGAACAACTTCCTGGCGAGCGGCGGCGACGGCTATTCGGTGCTGGCCGACGGCACGGACGCACGTGACGGCGGGCTCGACCTCGATGCGCTGGAAGCGTGGCTCGCCACCGCGCCGCGGGTGCCTGCGGGCAAGCGGATCAGCGGCAACTGATCCGCTTGGCCCGGCCGGTCAGCGCGGCTTGACGAAGCGCAGGGTCATCCGGTCGCTCTCGCCGATCGCCAGGTATTTGGCGCGGTCCTTGTCCTTGAGGGCGAGGGTCGGCGGCAGGGTCCAGACGCCATCGGGCCAGTTGGCGGTGTCCTTGCGATTGGCGTTGATCTCGCTTGATCCGGCGAAGCGGAAGCCCGCGTGTTCGGCGAGGCGGCGGACGGTCGAGACCTTGAGGTAGCCGCTCGATTTCTCGCGCGCGGCATCGGCGCTTTCGGGCAGGCGATGCTCCTCGATCCCGAGCACGCCGCCGGGCTTCAGCATGGCAAAGATCTGCTTGAAGGCGAGGTCGGCATAGGGCTGGTCGCCCATCGCCCAGTTGTGGACGTTGCGGAAGGTCAGCACCACGTCGGCGCTGCCGTTCGGAACGCCGGCCTGGCCGGCTTCGCGGACCGGGAAGATGACTTGGCGCGCGCGGCCGTAGAGGGGCTGATCCTTCTCGACCAGGCGCTTGAAGCCAGCGAGGCCGCGTTCGTTGGGGGCGGCGACATAGTAGGTGCCGCCGCCGTTCAGCACGTAAGGCGCGATGATCTCGCTGTACCAGCCGCCGCCGGGGAACAGTTCCACCACGGTTTGCTTGGGACGGACACCGAAAAAGGCAAGGGTCGCGGCCGGGTTGCGATATTCGTCGCGGGCGCGGTTGGTGTCGCTGCGCGCCGGGTTGGCGACGGCGGCGGCAAGCGCGCGCTGGTCGGCGGCGGGGAGGGCGGGCGCACGGCTCTGCAGGGCAGCGGTGCCCGCGGTAGCGGCAAGCACGGCGCTGGCGGCGAGCAGGAAATGACGGCGGCGCATCAACGGGTCTCCTTGGGCGAGGCAATGGCGAGCATCCTTGTTGCCGCGTGTCGCCGCGCCCTGCAAGGAGGTGGGCAAAAGCCGGTGATGGGCCTCAAGTGAAACAGATGTTTAACGCCTTGCGGTTCATAGGCTTGCGCCATGCCGGCCTCGACCCGAAGCGCGACACAACAACAACGGCCCTCTCCTTGGGCGGATGGCGAGCTGTTGCTCGACGCGCTGCCGATCCCTGCCGCAATCATCGAATGCACCGCCGGCAAGCTCCGGATATCGGCGCATAACTGCCGCTTTCGTGACGCGGTGGCGACCTCCACCGCGGCCACCCTTGATGGGCTGAGTGCGCAATGCCTGTCGGGCGATGGCCTCATTGCGCGTTATCTTGCCGACTGGTTCGCGGATGCGGACACGGCCAAGACCGACCTCGACATGCGCGATGGGTCGGGAGTCGCGGCGCGCTTTTACCAATTGAAGCTCGCGCCGCTGCCGACCCACGGAAACTGCCGCCGTGCGCTTCTGTCGGTCGTCGACCGCACGGCCGAGGTGCAGGCCGAGCGATCGCTGCGCGCCGAGATGCTGCGCGACAGCCTGACCGGACTTCCCAACCGTCTTGCCTTCACCGAGGTGATCGAGGCGGCCGGGCGCGAGCCGGGCGAGGGCGGAGGCCATGCGGTGCTGGTGGTGGACATGCTCCGCTTCAGCCGGATCAACGAGAGCATGGGCGGCCTTGCCGGCGACGAATTGCTCATCACCTTCGCCCGCCGCCTGATTTCCGCCCTGCGCGCGGGCGACAGTCTGGCGCGGACCGGCGGCAATGAATTCGGCATTGTGGTCGCGGTGCGCAGCACCGACGATGCGCTGAAAGCCGCGACCCGCATCCAGGACGCGATGAACGCGCCGTTCCGGCTGAGCGAACTCGAGATCAAGGTCGATTGCGCGATCGGCCTGGCACTAATGCAGCCGGGGCAGGACGCCGAAGAGCTGTTCCGCAACGCGCAGTTCGCGGTCAAGCAGGCCAAGGCGAGCGGGCGGCCCGAGGTCTACGAGCCCAAGGAAGCGAGCCTCGCCCGCCGACGCTTCTCGATCGAGACCGAGCTCCGCCGCGCGCTGGAACGCGACCAGCTCAGCATGAGCTTTCAGCCGCTTGTCGATCTCAAGACCGGTGAAGTGTCGGGGTTCGAGGCGCTTGCCCGCTGGCACCATCCGGAACGCGGCGAGATCAGCCCGACCGAGTTCATCCCGGTCGCCGAGGAAAGCGGGCTGATCCTGCATCTTGGTCGCTGGGCGATGGACAAGGCGGCTACGACGCTGGCCGGGTGGGACGAGGAAACGGGGCAGCGCCTGCCGTTCAATGTCGCCGTGAACTTGTCGGCGATCCAGGTTGCGCGCGACGACATCACCGCAATGGTCGGTGGTGCGCTCCGGTCGAGCGGGCTGACCGGTGACCGGCTGACGCTGGAGCTGACCGAGAGCGCGATCGTCCAGGACCCGCGCCGGGCGACCCGCGTGTTCGATGCCCTGAAGGGCCTCGATGCCCGCGTGGCGATGGACGATTTCGGCACCGGCTATTCAAGCCTTGCCTATCTCCAGCGATTGCCGATCGACGTGCTGAAGATCGATCGCAGCTTTGTGTCGGGCATGATGATGGACCCCGATAGTGTGGCGATCGTCCGCGCGGTGCTGAGCCTGGCCGAAGCGCTTGGCATGTCGACCACGGCGGAAGGGGTGGAGAGCCGTGAGCTTGCGACCACGTTGGCGGCGCTCGGCTGCGTGTCGGGGCAGGGGTTCTTCTTTGCGCGGCCGCTGGCGATGGCGGAGGCCTTGCCGTTCTGGCGCAGCCGGCTGCGAACCGCGGGGCGGCGCGCTTACTGACGCGGCGCGGCGGCGCGGGCTAGGCGGTCGTTGATCGCGCGGCCGATGCCTTCATCGGGAATAGGAGCGACGGCGATGGCGCGGCAAGCGTTCGCGTCGGCCTCGTGGAGTAGGTCAAACAAGCGCGCTGCGGCTTCGGCAAGATCGCCCGAGGGGCTGAGGCTGACGTCACCAGCGACGTGGCCGAAGCCGATCAGCCATTCGCCAAGTGCGGCGTCGCTGGCACCGAGGCGGAGCGGCTTGGCCGGGGCGTAATGGCTTGCGAGCATGCCCGGTGCTTCGACCTTTTCGTTACCGGACGGTGCAGCCTGCGGAACGTGAACCGGGCCGGGGCGGAGTAGCCGCGGCGCACCGCCAGTCATGGCGATGATCGTGCTTTCAAGCCCGTGCGCGGTCTGCCCGTCATCGATCACCAGCGGGATTTGGCCATCGAGCGACGCAAGGACATGAGCGGCGCGGGTCGGACTGATCCGCCCGCTGGCGTTGGCGCTGGGGGCAGCAAGCGGGCGGCCGCTTGATTCCAGCAAGGCGCGCATCGCAGGGTGGGCGGGGACACGCAGCGCAATGGACGGCAGGCCGGCGGTCACCAGGCTGGCGACCGGACTGTTTTCGGCGAGCGGCACGACCAAGGTGAGGGGGCCGGGCCAATGCTGCTCGGCGAGCTTGCGGGCGTCGGGATCGAAGGTCCCGAGCTGCTCCGCAGCCGCGAGGTCGGGCACATGGACGATCAGCGGATTGAAGCTCGGCCGGCCCTTGGCTTCGTAGATGCGGGCGACGGCGCGGGCGTTGGTCGCGTCGGCGGCGAGGCCGTAGACCGTCTCGGTCGGCACGGCCACGGGCTCGCCGGCGCGGATCAGGTCAGCGGCGGCGGCAATTGCAGCGGGCCCGAAGGGCCGTATCTCGGTGCTCTTGCCCGGCATGGCGCCGCCGCTATGGCAAAGGACAACGCTTCACAAGGGAAGGACGATTATGCCGCTTCGCTGCCCGGTCGAGGAACAGCGCTTCGTGCTGGAGCATGTGGTTAGGATCCACGAGCTCACCAACGATGCGGATATCGTCGACGCACTGCTGGAAGGCGCGGCTCAATATGCCGAGGGCGAGGTCGAGCCGCTGAACCGGGTGGGCGACATGGTAGGCGCAAAATGGTCGCCTGACGGCGTTGCGATGCCGCACGGCTTCCATGAGGCCTATCGTCACTTCGTCGAGGGCGGCTGGGGCACGATCAGCGCGCCGGAGGAAGCGGGCGGGCAAGGCCTTCCGCTGAGCCTTGGTGCGGCGGTGATGGAGGATCTGAACGCCGCCAATCTGGCGTTCGCTTTGTGCCCGATGCTGACCATGGGTGCGATCGAGGCGATCGGCGCGCATGGGTCGGAGAGCCAAAAGCGCGACTATCTGCCCAAGATCGTGAGCGGCGAGTGGCCGGCGACGATGAACCTGACCGAGCCGCAGGCGGGATCGGACGTTGGCGCGCTCCGCACCAAGGCGGTGCCGAACGGCGACGGCTCTTATGCGATCACCGGGTCCAAGATCTTCATCACCTATGGCGAGCATGATCTTGCCGACAATATCATCCACCTGGTGCTGGCGCGGACTCCCGATGCGCCGGCGGGGACGCGCGGCATCTCGCTGTTTTTGGTGCCTAAGGTGCTCCCCGACGGCAGCCGCAATGACCTTCGCTGCGCGTCGATCGAACATAAGCTTGGCATTCACGCGAGCCCGACCTGCACCATGGCGTTCGGCGATAACGGTGGGGCGACCGGCTGGCTGATCGGGCCGGAGCATGGGGGCATGCGGGCGATGTTCACCATGATGAACAATGCGCGGCTGAATGTCGGTCTGCAGGGGGTCGGGATCGCCGAAGCGGCGACGCAGCGCGCCATCGCTTATGCCCTGGGCCGGGTGCAGTCGGCGCGGGCAGGGGCGGCGAGCCGCGATTCGGTGGCGATCGAACAGCATCCGGACGTGCGGCGCATGCTGCTGCGGATGAAATCGCTGACCATGGGCGCACGTGCGCTTGCTTATTACGCTTTCGGGCAGATCGATCGCGGGCATCGCGGCGACAAGGCAGCGGCGATGCGCGGCGACGTGCTAACGCCGCTGGTCAAGGCGTGGGGCACCGATGTCGGGGTCGAAGTCGCCAGCATCGGGGTGCAGGTTCACGGCGGCATGGGCTTTGTCGAGGAAACCGGCGCCGCCCAGCATCTGCGCGATGCACGGATTGCGCCGATCTACGAGGGCACCAACGGCATCCAGGCGGCCGATCTCGTCGGGCGCAAGCTCGGGCTCGACGGAGGCCTCGTCTTCGACGAGTTGATCGCCGACATGCGCGCCGAGATCGAGGCGCCCGCGCTGGTCGCGCTAGCCGATGCGGTGGAGATGGTGGCGACGAGCCTTCGCGCCGCCGATCATGACGATCGGCTGGCGGGCAGCTATCCGTTTCTCACCATGTGTTCGGTCCTGACCGCCGGCTGGCTGCTCGAGCGGCAGGCGCGGGCAGCGAGCGGGGACAGCCCGTTTCATCGCGCCAAACGTGCGGCGGCCGGTTATTTCACGACGGTGGTGGTGCCGGAAGCGCTCGGCCTCGCGGCAGGTGCGGAGGCCGGCGCCCAGCTGCTTTACAGTGTGGAAGCCGAAGCGCTGGCTTAGGAGCGTTCGAGCAGTTCGGCGGGATCGATGCCGAGCTGTTCCATCCGGGCGCGTACCGCGGGCCATTCCTTGCGGATGAACTGGTCGCGCTCGCTGTTCGAGAGGCGCTCGCGGGCGCCTTCGGCGACGAACATGCCGACCCCGCGGCGGACAACGATCAGCCCTTCGTCCTGAAAGCCCTGATAGGCTTTGGCGACGGTCAGCGGGTTGGCGCCCTGTTCCGCGGCAAAGGCGCGAACCGAGGGTAGGGGATCGCCGTCCGCGAACTGGCCGGAAAGGATGGCCTCGGCGATGATATCGCGCAGCCGGACGTAGACGGGTTTCAGATCGGATCGTGCGCGAAGCGTCATGCTGTTCTAATACGGTGCGGCGCGAGGGATTGCAACCGTTTAGAGCGGCGGCGTCCAGCGCCGGACCACGGCGGCCATGTCGGGCCGCGGGCGTTCCTCGAGTTCGCGGCCGGGTGAGCCGATGAAGAAGAAACCAGCGATCCGTTCGTGCTCTCCGGTGCAGAAGGTTTCACGGACCAGCGGGTCGTAGGCGGCCCAGCCGGTCAGCCAGCTGCCGACAAAGCCGTGGGTGTGCACGGCGTGGAGCAGGTTCATCGCCGCGGCGCCAACTGAAAGTTCCTGTTCCCATACCGGGATCTTGTGCGGGATCACGGGGGAGGAAACCAGCACCACCAGCGCTTCGCCGTGACGGGCGAAGTCGTCGGCCTTGTGGCGGTGGGCATCGTTGGCGCTCGGATCATTCTCGCCGAGCGCGCGGGCGAGCAGCGCCGCGAACTCGCCGCGCTGGTCGCTGCCGACCACCACGAAGCGCCACGGGTTGAGCTTGCCATGGTCCGGCGTTCGCGCCGCAAGCGCCAGGATGGCGCCAAGTTCGGCCTCGTCAGGACCCGGCCCGACCATCTCCCGCGCTCGTCCGGAGCGGCGGCTGGCAAGGTAGGAAAGCGGTGTGGAAAGGTCGTTGAACATGGGCGTGGCGGAGATAGGGGCGCCACCCGTTTGTCACAATGCGCTTGGCAGCGGCAATTTCACGCTTAAGGTGCCGCAACTTTTTGCAGGTCACGGGAACAGTACATGAAGCCTATGGAACTCTGGCAGGAAGGTGACTGGATCACCGCCATTGCCGTCGTCCTTCTCATCATCTTCCTGGCGATCGGCGGCAAGATCGCCGTCCAGAAGGATCCGGAGTTCGCAGGCCACCCCAAGGGCCTGTACATGCTGTTTTTCGCCGAAATGTGGGAACGTTTCTCCTACTACGGTATGCGGGCGCTGCTGATCTTCTACCTGACCAAGCACTGGCTGTTCGCCGACGACAAGGCGAACCTCATCTACGGTGCCTACACCAGCCTCGTGTACATCACCCCCGTGCTCGGCGGGTATATCGCCGACCGTTATCTCGGGCAGCGCAAGGCGGTGCTGTTCGGCGGCCTGCTGCTCGCGATCGGGCACAGCCTGATGGCGGTGGAAGGCACTGGCGGCCAGTCAGACGCGACCATCAACGTCTTCTGGGCGGCGCTGGCTTTCATCATCGTCGGTTCGGGCTTCCTCAAGGCGAACATCTCGGTGATGGTGGGGCAGCTCTACAACCTCACCGACGTGCGCCGCGATGGCGCTTACACCATCTTCTACATGGGCATTAACGTCGGCGCCGCGCTCGGAACGATCCTTGTCGGCTACCTCGGCGAGACGATCGGCTGGGGCTATGGCTTCGGGCTTGCGGGTATCGGCATGCTCACCGGCCTGATCGTGTTTGTCCTCGGCAAGAAGGCGCTGAACGGCGCCGGTGAAGCGCCGCGACCACTGAACAAGGGTCTCGAATATTCGCTCTATGGCGTTGGCTTTGCCGCCGTGGCGGTAATCTGGGGCCTGGTCCGGTATCAGGACGTCATCCAGGGCCTGCTGGTCGTCTCCGGTGTCGCGCTGCTCGGCTATGTTCTCTACGAGAGTTTCAAGCTGCCCAAGGAGCCGCGAGAACGCATGTTCGCCATCCTGTTCCTGATCAGCCTCAATCCGCTGTTCTGGGGCCTGTTTGAACAGGCGGGCGGGTCGATGAACCTGTTCACCGATCGCTTCGTCGACCGCGGCGCGGTGCCCGCATCGCTGTTCCAGTCGATCAATCCGATTTTCATCATGATCATGGCGCCGATCTTTGCCGGCCTGTGGGTGACCCTGGGCCGTCGCGGCAAGGAGCCTTCGGCCCCGGCCAAGTTCGGCCTGGCACTGGCTCAGATGGGTCTTGCCAACCTCGTCCTTGTCTATGGCGCCGAAGCTTATGGCGTGCTGGCGATGACTCCGGTCATCCTGGTGCTCGCCTACTACTTCTTCGCCACCACCGCAGAGCTGTGCCTGTCGCCGGTCGGCCTCAGCGCGATGAACCGGCTTGCGCCCAAGTTCCTCGCCAGCCTGATCATGGGCGCCTGGTTCTACATGACCGCGGTCGGCAACTTCGTCGCGGGTAAAATCGGTGAAGCCACTGGCGGCCACGACGGCGAAATGAGTAAGCAGGGTCTGCTCGACGTGTACGAGATGTTCGGCTGGATCTCGGTTGGTGTCGCGGTGGTCGTGCTGCTGCTGTCGCCGATCGTGAAGCGCTGGATGCACCTCGACACGCTCGGCCGCGACGACGAACTCGCCGGACGGACCGAGATGGGCGGCGACCGGGGGCAGGATGCCGGCATGTTCCCGCAGGGTGAGACCGCGCCCAACGCACCGCGCCAGTCGTAAGGGGAAACAGGGGCATGAAACAGGGGCTGATCGGGGTATCGCTGGCGGCGCTTGCGCTTACCGGCTGTGCCACCACGGGCGGTAACGAGAAGGACGACGGGGAAAGGATCCGGATTGCTTCGGATCCCTTCCCCTCGACCTACCAGCGCTATGGCGGCACGCCGGTGGTGATCACCGGCGTCACCATCCTCGACGGCGAGGGCGGGCGGATCAACAACGGCCAGGTCTATCTCGCCGACGGCAAGATACAGGCGGTCGGCCAGACCGTCGCGGCCCCGGCCGGGGCGCAGGTGATCGATGGGACGGGCAAATATGTGACGCCCGGCATCATCGACGTGCACAGCCACCTTGGCGATTATCCCTCGCCCGGCGTCGAAGCGCATGAAGATGGCAACGAGGCCACCGGCCCGGCCCGCCCCGAGGTCTGGGCCGAGCATAGCGTCTGGCCGCAGGACCCGGGCTTCAGCCGCGCGCTGGCGAACGGCGGCGTCACCTCGCTGCAGATCCTGCCCGGCTCCGCCAATCTGTTCGGCGGCCGCTCGGTCACGCTCAAGAACGTGCCCGCGCGGACCATGCAGGGAATGAAGTTCCCCGGCGCGCCCTATGGCCTGAAGATGGCCTGCGGCGAGAATCCCAAGCGCGTCTATGGCGACAAGGGCGGTCCATCGACCCGCATGGGCAATATCGCTGTCACCCGCCAAACCTGGATCAACGCCAAGGCCTACAAGCGTAAGTGGGATGCCTACGAACGCGACGGCGGCGATGCGCCCGAGCAGGATCTCGCGATGGACACGCTGAAAGGCGTGCTCGAGGGCAAGATCCTCGTTCACAACCATTGCTACCGCGCCGACGAAATGGCCAACATGGTCGATCTGTCAAAGGAGGCGGGCTACAAGATCACGGCCTTCCACCATGCGGTGGAGAGCTACAAGATCGCCGACATCCTTGCCCGTGAGGGCATCTGCTCGGCGATGTGGGCGGACTGGTATGGCTTCAAGATGGAAGCCTATGACGCGATCCGCGAGAACATCCCGTTCGTCGATCGGGCCGGGGCCTGCGCCATTGTCCATTCGGACGACGCCAATGGTATCCAGCGGCTTAATCAGGAAGCTGCCAAGGCGATGGCCGCCGGTCGCCGCGCCGGGCTCCAGATCACCGAGGAATATGCCTGGCGCTGGCTGGGAATGAACCCGGCGAAGGCGCTTGGCATCTTCGACCAGACCGGCAGCCTCAAGGCGGGCAAGAATGCCGATGTCGTGCTGTGGAACGGCAATCCGTTCAGCACCTACACCCGGCCCGAGCGCGTGTGGGTCGACGGAGCGCTGATGTACGACGCCAACAATCCGCGGATGCGGCCGGTCAGCGATTTCGAGCTTGGCCAACCGGGCGAAGGGGACGTGAAATGATCCGCCGCTCTCTGACTGTCCTGCTCGGCGCGACGGCGCTGGCCGTGGCATCACCCGCCGCCGCGCAGACCATTGCCGTCACCGGCGGCACCGTAGGGCTGGGCGATGGCTCGGCACCGATCCCCGGCGGTACCGTCGTGATCCGTGATGGCCGGGTGGTTGCCGCGGGGCAGGGTGTGGCCGTGCCCGCGGGCGCACAGGTGATCGATGCCACCGGTAAATGGGTGACGCCGGGCATCATCGCCGGCTTCTCGCGGCTTGGTCTTGCCGATGTGGACGCCGTGGCCGCCGCCAACGACCAGCGTTCGGACGGACCGTTCAGCGCCGCGCTGGATGTCGCTCCTTCGATCAATCCCAATGGCGCGCCGGTTGCGATCAACCGGGCCGAGGGCGTCACACGCGCCATCGTCGCACCGAGCACCGGCAAGAGCATCTTTGCGGGGCAGGGCGCGCTGATCGACACCGGTGCCGACGGCCAGCCGATCACCCGCGGCCGCTTGTTCCAGTTCGTCGAGCTGGGCGAGGACGGGGCGGAAACCGCTGGCGGCAGCCGTAGCGCCGCGCATGCGCTCCTTCGCAATGCGCTGCGTGAAGCCGGGCAGGTCGCGGGGGGACGAGCGCCTGCTCGCGATACGTCGGGACGGACGGGAGACGATCCGCGCGAGGACCCGGTAGTCGCCAATCCCAATGAGAACCGCTCCTACGAGGCGCGGCGCAATCAGGACGTGCTGCTGACCCGCTATGACGCAGTGGCGCTGGTTCCGGTTGTGCAGGGGCGGCAGACGTTGCTGATCCATGCCGAGCGTGCGGCCGATCTGCGGCAAGTAATCGCGTTAAAGCGCGAGTTTCCACGCATTCGGATGGCCATTGTCGGTGCCAACGAGGGCTGGACCATTGCTCCGGAGCTTGCGGCATCGGGCATTCCGGTGATCGCATCGGCGCTGACCTCGCTGCCCGGCACATTCGAGAGCGTTGCGTCGACCATGAGCAACATCGGCCGCCTCCGCGCTGCCGGCGTCAAGGTGTCGATCGGCACCATCAATGACGACGAGCAGCGCATGGCGTTCCGTGCCCGCTGGTATGCCGGCAATCTCGTCGGCCTGTCGCGGTTGCCAGGCGCCGCGGGGCTGAGCTGGGGCGAGGCGCTGGCCGCCATCACCTCGCGCCCGGCTGAAGCGATGGGGCTCGGCGGCGAGGTCGGAAGCCTGGCGCCGGGTCGCCGCGGCGACATGGTGATCTGGTCGGGCGATCCGCTCGACAATCTCAGTGCTGCCGAGGCCGTCTTCATCGACGGCGTGCAGCAGCCGCTGGAAACACGCCAGACCAAGCTTCGCGACCGCTACCGGACGCTCGAGCGGGGCGCGCTGCCGGAGGCGTATCGGCGGTGAGCGCGGCGGCGGCGACAACGCTGTTCGCAGCGTTGTTCGTCGCCACGCACCTTTTGTTGTCGCATCCGCTGCGGGCGCCGCTGGTCGCAAGGCTTGGGCCCAAGGGCTTTCTCGCGGCTTATTCGGCCGTGTCGTTCGCTTGCTTCGTGCCGATGGTGCTCGCTCGCCGCGCGGCGGGCGCGGAAAGCTTGATGTGGTCGGTGCCTGGCTGGGTGTGGAGCGCCGCGTTGCCGGTCATGTGGCTGGCGTGCGTGTTGCTGGCCGGCTCGTTCGTGCGCAATCCGGCGATGGAAACCCTGCAACGCCACGATGCGGTGATTGGTCGGCCAGCCGGCGTGTTCCGCTGGACCCGCCACCCGATGATGTGGAGCTTTGCGTCGTGGGCGCTGGTGCACCTGGCGGTGAACCCTGAGCCAAGCGCGGTCGCGATCGCGGTAGCCATCCTGCTGCTCGCCCTCGTCGGCGCACAGGCGCAGGATGCGAAGAAGCGCAGGCAGCTCGGGCCCCGATGGGCCGAGTGGGAGCGGCAAACGAGCTTTGTGCCGTTCGGTCGCGGCCTCGCGCAGCCCGGCTGGTTCGCCGTTGCGGGCGGAACGACCATCTTTCTGCTGGCGACCTGGCTCCATCCGCTGCCGGTCGGGGTCTGGGCGTTGCGCTGACCCCGCGCTAAGGGGCAGATCATGGCACGCAAGTTCTTCGGCACCGATGGCATCAGGGGTCTCACCAACAAGGCGCCGATGACGGCGGATATCGCGCTCAAGGTCGGGCAAGCCGCGGGCGCGCATTTCGTTCGCGGCGACCATCGCCACCGGGTGGTGATCGGCAAGGATACGCGGCTTTCCGGCTACATGATGGAAAGCGCGCTGGTGGCGGGCTTCACCAGTGTGGGCATGGACGTGGTGCTGCTCGGGCCGATGCCGACGCCGGCGGTGGCGATGCTGACCCGCTCCATGCGGGCTGATCTCGGCGTCATGATTTCGGCCAGTCACAATCCGTTTCACGATAATGGGATCAAGCTGTTCGGGCCGGACGGTTTCAAGCTGTCCGACGAGGACGAACTAGCGATCGAAGCCTTGCTTGGGACCCAGGCAGAACTGGTCGAGGCCAATCGGATCGGACGCGCCAAGCGGATCGACGACGCGCGCGGTCGTTATGTCCATTTCGCCAAGTCGACCTTTCCGGAAAAGCTGCGGCTCGACGGGCTCAAGATCGTGATCGATTGCGCCAACGGGGCGGCCTATCATGTAGCGCCCGATGCCTTGTGGGAGCTTGGCGCCGAGGTCATCCAGCTCGGCGTCCAGCCCAACGGCACCAACATCAACGACGAGTGTGGATCCACCCATCCGCAGTTGTTGCAGGAAACGGTGGTGGCGAGCGGCGCGGATATCGGGCTTGCGCTCGATGGCGATGCTGACCGGCTGATCGTGGTCGACGACAGCGGCAAGGTGATCGATGGCGACCAGTTGATGGCCTTGATCGCACTCGACCAGCAGCGCCAAGGGCTGCTGCGCGGCGGCGGCGTGGTGGCGACGGTGATGAGCAACCTCGGGCTGGAGCGGAAGCTTGAAGCGGAAGGGCTGGCGCTGCACCGGACCAAGGTTGGCGATCGCTATGTCCTCGAAGGGATGCGCGAACGCGGGTGTAATGTCGGCGGCGAGCAGTCGGGGCACATCATCCTCACCGATCACGCGACCACTGGCGACGGGCTGGTCGCTGGCTTGCAGATCCTCGCCGCGATGGTCGGGCAGGACCGCCGCGCGAGCGATCTTCTGGCGCAGTTCGAACCGGTGCCGCAGCTGCTTCGCAATGTGCGCTTCAAGGCCGGGGCGCCGCTTGAGGCAGAGGCGGTCAAGGCTTGCATCGCCGATGCCGAGAAGCAACTCGATGGTCGCGGGCGGCTGGTGATCCGCAGGTCCGGGACTGAACCGCTGATCCGCGTCATGGCCGAAGGCGACGACGAGGCCGAGGTCGAGGCGGTCGTCGCACGCATCTGTGCTGCGGTGGAAGAGGCCGCGGCCTGATGCTGGCGATGAAGGAGGCTTGCGAGCGTTGCGGCGAAGCGCTTCCGGCGCATCTGCCGGGCGCGTTCATCTGCAGCTTCGAATGCACGTTCTGCGCGCCCTGCGCCGAGGAGCTTGACGAGCATTGTCCCAATTGCCGGGGTGAACTGCTCGACCGTCCGACGCGTTTGAAAGCGGCGGCTGCCAAGGCAAAATCTTAACCCTGGCGGCGCCACGCAGGAGCCGAATGACTGCCAAGAGCATCCCTCGAATTCTGATCATCGCCGGCTCCGACAGTGGGGGCGGGGCTGGGATCCAGGCCGACATCAAGGCCGTGACCATGCTTGGCGGTCACGCGATGACGGCGATCACGGCGGTGACGGCGCAGAACAGCCTGGGCGTCGATGCGGTGCACCCGGTCCCGGCCGAGATCGTGCTGGCGCAGATCGATGCAGTGGTCCGCGACATCGGCGTGGACGCAATCAAGATCGGC
Source organism: Sphingomonas sp. LHG3443-2 (assembly GCF_049896405.1). Taxonomy (NCBI): domain Bacteria; kingdom Pseudomonadati; phylum Pseudomonadota; class Alphaproteobacteria; order Sphingomonadales; family Sphingomonadaceae; genus Sphingomonas; species Sphingomonas sp. LHG3443-2. The sequence continues at coordinate 2,269,903 of NZ_JAFCUG010000001.1, read as the reverse complement.
ATGATCGGATCGGCGTTCACCGCGCGGATGGTGGCGGAACGGCTGGCGGCGATGGAACCGCGGGTGCCGCTCGTCTTCGATCCGGTGATGATCGCGACCAGCGGCGCGGCGCTGGCCGACGAAGCGACGATAGAAGCATTCGGCGCGCTCATGGACCTGGCGACAGTGACGACGCCCAATCTGCCGGAGCTCACCCGCCTGACCGGCAAGGAAGATCCGGTCGAAGGTGCGCTCGGCCTGGTCTCCAAGCATCGCTGCGCGGTGCTGGTGAAGGGCGGGCACGACGAGGGCGAAGCGGTCGCCGACGCGCTGATCGAGGAGGACAATCTCACCAGCTGGCAGGGCACGCGGATCGAGACACCGCACAGCCACGGCACCGGCTGCACGCTGGCGAGCGCGATCGCGTTCGGCCTTGGCGAAGGACGGCGGCTGGCCGACGCGGTGGCGCAGGCGCGCAACTTCGTCCGCATCGCGCTGCTGGAGGCTCCGGGGCTAGGCGAGGGGCATGGGCCGATGGGGCAGGGGCAGGTCCGGCTCGACGTCGGCGGCAGCCCGCGGCTCAACCAGGTAACGGTGACCGGCAAGGATTACGTCAAGCAGGTCGCTTTCTATACGAAGCTCGGGCTGACCCAGATCGTCGGCAGTCCCGAAAATGGCTATGCCCGGTTCGAGGCGTGGGGCGGGGTGACCTTTTCGGTCCAGATCGATCCCGAAGAAGAGATCGCGCCGACCACTGCGGTCTATTTCGAGTGCGACGACCTCGACAGCCGGGTCGAGGCGCTTGCGCGAAGCGGCATGGTGTTCGAGCATGGGCCGCGCGATCAGCCGTGGCTGTGGCGCGAGGCGCGGCTGCGCGATCCCGCCGGCAACATCATCTTCCTGTATCGCGCCGGCGAAGCGCGTCGCTTTCCCCCGTGGCGGATGGCCGAGGGCTGAGCTAACACAAGGGCCATGCAGCCCAGCGATACCGAGATCGAGGTTCCTTTCGACGCCGCACTTTCCGAGCGGTACCTCGTCTATGCCCTTTCGACGATTACCGCGCGCTCGCTGCCGGACGTCCGCGACGGGCTGAAGCCGGTCCATCGCCGCTTGCTGTGGGCGATGCGGCTGCTGCGGCTCGATCCCGCTGGCGCCTACAAGAAGTCGGCGCGGGTGGTGGGCGATGTCATCGGTAAATATCATCCGCACGGCGACCAGTCGGTGTATGACGCGATGGTGCGCTTGGCGCAGAGCTTCGCGCTTCGCTATCCGCTGGTCGACGGGCAGGGCAATTTCGGCAACATCGACGGCGATAACGCTGCCGCCTATCGCTACACCGAAGCCAAGCTGACGGCGGTCGCGGCCCAGCTGATGAATGGCCTCGACGAAGGCACGGTCGGCTTCCGCCCCACCTATAACGGCGAGGAAGAAGAGCCCGAGGTCTTCCCCGGCCTGTTCCCCAACCTCCTCGCCAACGGCGCCAGCGGCATTGCGGTCGGCATGGCGACCAGCATCCCGCCGCACAGTGTCACCGAGCTGATCGACGCGGCGATGCACCTGATCGACAATCCGGCCGCCGAAACGCGCGACCTGATGGATTTCGTGTCGGGCCCCGATTTCCCCACCGGCGGGCTGGTGGTCGACGCCCGCGAGACGATCCTTGCCGCCTACGAAAGCGGGCGCGGAAGCTTCCGGCTGCGGGCGCGGGCCGCCCAAGAAAAGGAAAAGGGCGGGGGCTGGGATCTGGTCGTCACCGAAATCCCCTATGGCGTGCAAAAGGCCAAGCTGATCGAGCAGATTGCCGAGCTGATCGCCAACAAGAAGCTGCCGATCCTTGCCGACGTGCGCGACGAAAGCGCGGAGGATCTGCGCATCGTGCTCGAGCCGCGCAGCCGCACCGTCGATCCGGCGCTGCTGCTGGAGAGCCTCTACCGCCTGACCGATCTCGAAATCCGCTTCCCGCTGAACTTAAACGTGCTCGATCAGCACCGCACGCCGGGCGTGATGGGGCTGAGGAGCTGCCTGACCGCCTGGCTCCAGTTCCAGATCGAGGTATTGCTCAACCGTTCGCGCACGCGGGTCGGCAAGATCGAGGATCGCCTGGAGCTGCTCGACGGCTTCCTGATCGCCTACCTCAATCTCGACCGCGTGATCGAGATCATCCGCACCGAGGACGAGCCCAAGGTCGTGATGATGGCCGAGTTCGGCCTCACCGACCGGCAGGCCGAGGCGATCCTCAATATGCGGCTGCGCAGCCTCCGCCGGCTGGAGGAAATGGAGATCGCCAAGGAGCGGACGGCGCTCGCGAAGGAGCGCGAGGATCTGCTCGGCCTGATCGAAAGCCCGCGGCGGCAGCGCAACCGTCTCAAAAAGGACCTCGAAGGGGTCAAGGCCAAGTTCGGCGATCCGCGCCGGACCACGATCGAAGAGAAGCCGCTCGCCGCCCGGGCCGAGATCGACTGGTCGGCGATGATCGAGAAGGAGCCGATCACCGTGATCCTCTCCGCGCGCGGCTGGATCCGGGCGATGAAGGGGCATCTGGCGGCCGAAGAGTTTGGCACCCTCAAGTTCCGCGAAGGCGACGAACTGTGGGGCAAGCCGCTGCATGCCCAAACCACCGACAAGATCCTGATCGCGGGCGAGAACGGCCGGGTCTATACACTCGGCGGCGACAAACTGCCGGGTGGGCGCGGCTTTGGTGAGCCCCTGCGCCTGTCGCTCGACCTTCCGGCGGAGGTCGAAATTGCGGCAATGTTGGTGGTCAAGCCGACCGCCCGGCTGCTTACCGCCAGCAGCGATGGCCGCGGCTTCCTCACCAGCGGCGAAGCGGTGCTGGCCGAGACCCGCAAGGGCAAGCAGCTGATGAACCTGCGTCCCGGCGCCAAGCTGCAGGTGCTGCGTCCTGTCCCGCAGGATGCCGAGACGGTTGCAGTGGTCGGCGACAATCGCAAGCTCTTGGTCTTCAACCTTAGCGAATTGCCGGAAATGGGCCGCGGGTCCGGCGTCCAGCTTCAGCGCTATCGCGACGGCGGGCTGGCCGACATCGCGGTGCTCAAGGCGGGCGAGGGGCTGAGCTGGAGCATGGGCGGCGACAGCGGGCGGACGCGGACCGAGAGCGACCTCACGCCGTGGAAGGCGATCCGCGGCGCCAGCGGACGGATGGCGCCGCTCGGCTTCCCGCGGAGCAACCGCTTTCAGGGAGACTGATCCGCGTTACACTCCTGTCGCGACTCGACCGTGGAACAGGGGGAGATAAACAATGCGCAACTTGCTTCTTGCCGCTACCGCTGCCGCGACCTTCGTTGCTGGAGCTGCCGTGGCACAGACAAGCATTCCGCTGATCCCGCGTGACGTCCTGTTCGGCAATCCCGAAAAGGCCAATGCGCGCATCTCGCCCGACGGCAAGTGGCTGAGCTGGACCGCGCCCGTGTACGGGGTGATGAACATCTGGGTCGCGCCCGTGAGCGATCCGGCCGGGGCCAAGGCCGTCACCGCCGAAAAAAGCCGCCCTATCCGCAGCTACTTCTGGGCGCCGGACAGTTCGTCGGTTCTGTTCGTCAACGACAAGGGCGGGGACGAGGATTTCCTCCTGTATGGCGTCAGTCCGACCGGCGGTGAGGCGCGTTTGCTGACGCCGTTCACCAAGACCACCGTGCAACTCGTCAGCATCTCGCCGACGATCCGGGATCGCATCCTGATCGGGCTCAACAATCGCGACCAGAAGTGGCATGACGTCCACAGCCTTGATCTCAAGACCGGCAAGACGACGCCGGTTCTGCTGAACGAGGGCGGGTTTGCCGGGTTCGTCGCGGACGCCGGCCTCAACCTTCGCATGGCGTCCAAGTCGCGGACCGATGGCGGGACCGACTTCTTCAAGGTCGAGAACAACAAGGTCGCGGCGGCGCCCTTCGCCAGCGTCGGCCTCGAAGATGCGCAGACGACCGCGCCGGCCGGCTTCACTGCCGATGGCAAGACGCTCTACTGGGTAGACAGCCGCGGCCGCGACACCGCGGCGCTGGTGGCGCAGGACGTCGCCAGCGGCAAGACGCAGGTCCTGGCTCAGGATGCTCGTGCCGACATCGGAGGCGGCATCGCCAATCCGCGAACGGGCGAGCTTGAAGGTTATTCGGTCAACTACCTTCGCAACGACTGGAAACCGGTCGGCAATGCGATCGCGGGCGATCTCGCTTTCCTGAAGGCGCAGCTGAAGGGCGACTTCGGCATTTCGTCGCGGACCACCGACGACCGTTTGTGGGTGGTGGGGGCTGCCGATGCCGACCGGCCGGGCGTGACGTATCTCTACGACCGCAAGGCGAAGACCCTGACCAAGCTGTTCGACAGCCGTCCCGCGCTCGCCGGCCTGCCGCTGAGCCCGATGCAGACGCTGGAGATCAAGAGCCGCGACGGCCTGACCTTGCCGAGCTATCTGACGTTGCCGCCGGGCAGCGACGCCAATCGCGGTGGCCGTCCCGACAAGCCGATGCCGATGGTGCTGCTGGTGCACGGCGGTCCATGGGGCCGCGATGGATACGGCTTCAACGGCTACCACCAGTGGCTGGCGAACCGCGGTTATGCCGTGATGTCGGTCAACTTTCGTGCCTCGACCGGCTTCGGCAAGAAATTCCTCGCGGCCGGCAATGGTGCTTGGGGCCGCGAAATGCAGAACGATCTACTCGATGCCGTGGACTGGGCGATCAAGAATGGGATCACCACCAAGGACAAGGTGGCGATCATGGGCGGCAGTTACGGCGGCTATGCGACGCTGGCCGGCATGGCGTTCACGCCGACCGAGTTCGCTTGCGGGGTCGCGATCGTCGCGCCGTCCAACCTGTCGACCCTGCTCGCGTCCATTCCGGCTTATTGGGAAGCTGGCCGCGCGCAGCTCTATGGTCGAATGGCCGATCCCGGCACCGAGGCGGGCAAGGCGTGGCTCCGCGAGCGTTCGCCGCTTTATGCCGCTGACAAGATCCAGCGACCCTTGCTGATCGGGCAGGGCGCCAATGATCCGCGGGTAAAGCAGGCCGAGGCGGACCAGATCGTCGAGGCCATGCGCAGCCGCAACATTCCGGTGACCTACGTCCTGTTCCCGGATGAGGGGCACGGGTTTGCGCGGCCGGTCAACAACATCGCGTTCAATGCGGTGGCCGAGAACTTCCTTTCCAAATGCCTTGGTGGCCGCGCCGAGCCGATCGGCGACACGGTGGCAAAGTCGACGGCCAAGGTGCCGCACGGGGCCGAGTTCGCGCCAGGCCTGAAGGAAGCGATGAGCGGCAAGTAAGGGGTTGCCGCCCGGGCGTTGCCGATGCAGCGCCCGGGAGCAATCCGTCCCATTGCGGGCTCGACATCTGCTCCCCCATTCCACATGGAGGGGCATGGCCAAAATCGGGAACTGGGCGGCCTTCCTCGGCCCCTTGCTGGGCTGGGCAGTGATCCTTGCGGGATCGGCCATCAGCTTGTCGCCGCTGATTGTAGGAATGGTCCTGATCGCCGTGGTGATCGCCGCGGTCCATCACGCAGAGATCGTCGCGCACCGGGTGGGCGAGCCGTTCGGCACCCTGATCCTGGCGGTCGCGGTGACGATCATCGAGGTTGGGCTGATCCTGTCGCTGATGCTCGCCAATCGCGAGGCCGCCTCGACCCTGGCCCGTGACACCGTGTTTGCCGCGGCGATGATCATCATGAACCTGCTGCTGGGTTTGTGCCTGGTGGCCGCCGCGCGCTACCAGAAGGAAGCGCGGTTCACGCGGACCGGTGCCACGGCGGCCCTCAGCACTCTGGCAACCATGATGGTGCTGACGCTGGTGCTGCCCAATTTCACCACCAGTGTCGCGGGGCCAATCTACAGCGGAACGCAGCTGGCGTTCGTCGCCGCCTTCTCGCTGATCCTCTATCTTGTGTTCGTCTTCGTGCAGACCGTCGGCAATCGCGACTATTTCCTGCCCAAGGGCGATCTCGCCCGCCTGCCGGAAGCCCATGCCGAGAAGCCCGACCTGCGGACGACCTGGACCTCCTTCGGCGTGCTGTTGATCAGCCTTGGAGCGGTGATCCTGCTGGCGAAATCCCTGTCCGGGCCGCTGGAGCGGGCCGTCACGGCGGCAGGAGCCCCGCTGTCGCTGGTCGGCATCGCCATCGCCGCGATCGTTCTTCTGCCGGAAGGCGTTGCCGCTGTCCGTGCGGCAAGGTCGAACCGGCTGCAGACCAGCCTCAACCTCGCGCTGGGTTCGGCGCTCGCGACGATTGGCCTCACGATCCCCGCCGTAACCGTCGCGTCCTTCTCGCTCGGACTGCCGCTGGCGCTCGGCCTTGATAACAAGAGCGTCACGCTGCTCGCGCTGACCCTTTTCATCGGAAGCCTGTCGCTGGCCCGCGGGCGGACGACCTTGCTGCATGGTTCGGTGCACCTGGCCATCTTCGCGGCCTATCTCCTGACGACCATCCTGCCCTGACGCGCGCTGCCGCCCGATGAACCATCCTTCCCTTGCCGCCGTCATCGCCTAGCTTGCGGGCGATCCGCTGTCGCTCGACGCGCCGCCGAGCTGGAGCCAGGGGCGGACGCTCTATGGCGGGATGACCGCGGCACTGGCATGGGCGGCGGCGGCGCGAACCTCCCCCGACCTGCCACCACTCCGTTCGGTTCAGGCGGCTTTCATCGGTCCGGCAAGCGGGCGGCTGACGCTCCGGCCGGTGATCCTGCGTCAGGGCAAGTCGGCGACGACGGTCGGGGTGGATGTGCATGGCGACGCGGGGCTCGCCGCGCGCCTGACCTTTTTCTGCGGGGCGGCACGAGCGTCCAAGGTCGCGCATGAGCGGGCGGTCATGCCTGCCGCACCGGCGCCCGACGACCTCCCAGCAGTGCTCAAGGCCGGGCAGGGGCCGACCTTCGCCGCCAATTACGACATCCGGCACGTATCGGGCGGGCTTCCATTCAGTGGAGGGGAGCCTGAGTTCGTGATGTGGGCGCGAATGCGCGACGCCGATGGCGCCGACCCGTTGGTGTCGCTGATCGCGCTTGCCGACGTCCTTCCGCCTGCCTCCATGCCCGTTTTTCCGGAATTCGGGGTAATCAGCAGCTTGTCGTGGAGCTTCGATCTCGACCGGCTGCCGGACGATGCCGCTGCCTGGTATCTCTGCCGCGCGGTGAGCGAAAGCACGGCCGACGGCTACTCGCGGCAGGCGATGGATCTGTGGGACGCCTCAGGACACCGCATCCTTGCCGGAAGGCAGACCGTCGCCATCTTCGTCTAGGCGGCTGTTTCGTTGCGCCGGAAGCGACCGGCTTCTATGGCGGCCTGGATCCCGTTTCCTCCAGACGAAAGCTTCCGCCCATGGCTCGTCGCCGCCAGATCTACGAAGGCAAGGCCAAGATCCTCTATGAGGGTCCGGAGCCGGGCACGCTGATCCAATATTTCAAGGATGATGCGACCGCCTTCAACGCGCAGAAGCGCGGCACGATCAGCGGAAAGGGCGTGATCAACAATCGCATCTCCGAGCATATCTTCACGTCGCTTTCGACGATCGGGGTACCGACTCACTTCATCCGGCGCGTCAACATGCGCGAGCAGTTGATCCGCCAGTGCGAGATCGTGCCGATCGAGGTGGTGGTTCGCAACGTGGCGGCGGGCTCGCTGTCCAAGCGCCTCGGCATCGAGGAAGGAACGCAGCTCCCCCGCACGATCATCGAATATTATCTCAAGGACGATGCGCTGGGCGATCCGATGGTCGCCGACGAGCATATCGCCTGCTTCGGCTGGGCGACGCAGGAAGAGATGAACGACATCGCCGACATGGCGATCCGCGTGAACGACTTCATGGCCGGCCTGTTCGCGGCGATCGGCATCCGCCTGGTCGACTTCAAGCTGGAGTTCGGGCGGGTGTGGGAGAACGACTTCTCGCGCATCATCCTGGCGGACGAAATCAGCCCGGATGGCTGCCGCCTGTGGGACATGCGGTCGGGCGAGAAGCTGGACAAGGATCGCTTCCGGCAGGGTCTTGGCGGCGAAGCGGAGGCCTATCAGGAGGTCGCGCGGCGGCTCGGCCTGCTCGAGGGGCAGGAAAGCGAAAACAGCGTGCTCGATTTCGACAGCCACCGAAAGAAGCGCGGCAAGTAACATCGGTGTGACTAGGTAAGCGAAACCCAGGTTAAGCTTTCCGTCCGCCAAGATGAACCTCTGTTCATCAACGTGGCAAGGGCAAGGTATTTGCCTTTCGCTTCGATGAACGAGGAAACTTCTTCTCCCATTCATCTTTCATTCCGCCAAGCGACGACACATCTCGTCGTTGAGCGGCGAGTTGCTTCATGCCGCTCCAATGAAAAGATCAGGAGAAGTTTTGTGAAAAAGTTTGTTGCGCTGACCGCCGTTGCCACGGCCGCCCTTGCCGCCACCCCGGCGCTTGCGCAGGCGCCGCAGGGTCCGCGCGTGGAAGCGCTGGTCGGCTATGATGCCCCGCGCATCAAGGTTAACGACAGCGGCATCAATGGCACCTTCAAGGACGAAGGCGTCGTCTATGGCGTCGGCGCGGGCTACGACTTCGCGCTGAGCAACGGCGCGTCGCTCGGCGTCGACCTCGAAGCGAGCGATTCGACGGTGAAGGAGACCAACGTCGCCGGCACCCTCAAGGCTGAGCGTGACCTTTACGCCGGCGGCCGCGTCAGCTTTCCGCTGGGTGCGGACGGCAGCAACGTCTACCTGAAGGGCGGCTACACCAATGCCCGCTTCAGCGCCGAGAGCGGCGCGCTGCGCGCCAAGCAGGACCTGGACGGCTACCGCATCGGCGGCGGCGCGCAGTTCGCGCTGGCCGGCAAGGCCTACATCGGCGGCGAGTATCGCTTCAGCGATTACGAGAATGACGTTCGCCGTCACCAGCTCGTCGCGACGGTCGGTACCCGCTTCTAAGCGAACCGTCCCCGCAAGGGTCTGAAGGAAAAGGGCGTCCGGCTGGTCCGGGCGCCCTTTTTCGTTTTCGGCGCAAATCTGCTATGGTTGCCGTGCTGAACCGAACATTGGGAGGCGGGCCATGACTGAAGACAGCCGCATCTATTTCGCCCGCCGCGCTGCCGAAGAGCAGGAGCGCGCCGAGAAAGCGGAGGATCCGGTCGCCGCGAGCGTCCACCGCCGCTTGCAACGCGTCTATATCGAACGAGCCAGTGTGGGCGAACGCTGGCAGGCACCGGAGATAGTCGGCTAGAGCAGCGACTTGCGTGCCGTCTCGAGGGCGGAGGCCGCAGCCTTGCGGCGCTCGGCGCGAAGGCGTGGGTAGTCTGCGGCGGCTTCGGCGGTCAGCGTCTTGGCGAAGCTGTCGCTGCGGAGCTCGGCGAGAACCTCGCGCATCCGCTCGCGGGTGCCTTCGTTGACCAGCCGCGGACCGCCGAGCGTGGCGCCTAGTTCGGCCGTGTTGCTGATTGCTTCGCGCATGCCCGCGATGCCGCGCGCTTCGACGAGGTCGGCAAGCAGCTTCAGCTCGGATACGCATTCAAGGTAGGCGAGCTGGGGATCGATGCCGGCGTCGACCAGCGTCTCGAACCCGGCTTCCAGCAGCGCTGGGACGGCTCCCCAGACAACGGCGCCCTCATTGAAAAGGTCGGATAGGGTCTCCTGCTCGAAGGTCGAGCGGAGGACACCGGCGCCGGGCCGGCCGCTGCCGAGCGCGTGTGCGTAGGCAAGGGCGAGGGGCCAGGCGTTGCCGGCCGCGTCCTGTGCCACGGCCGCCAGCGCGACCATGCCGCTGCCTTCGGTGTAGAGCCGGCGAAGTGCGGCACCGGGTCCTTTGGGGGCGACCATGATGACGTCGAGGTCGCTGCGCGGCTTGATCAGGCCGTAGTGAATGCACAGGCCGTGTGCGAAACCAAGCGCGGCGCCCGGTTTCAGTGCGGGTTCGATCTCCGCATAGATGGTGGGGAGATGCTCGTCGGGCGCGAGCAGGACCACGATGTCGGCGTTCCGTGCGGCATCGGCAGGTGGAAGGACATTGAGCCCTTCGGCGCCGACTTCCTCCTGGTGCGGACTGCCGGGCCGAAGACCGACCCGCACAGCCACATCGCTATCCCGCAGGTTGAGCGCCTGCGCGCGGCCCTGGTTGCCATAGCCGATGATGGCGACGGTGCGGCCGTGAAGAGGCGTTGGATCAAGCTCAGCGTCAGTCAGCATCCCCGTTCCTTGGCGGCGGAGAGGAGGTGGTGCAAGGCGGCCTGCTGATCGCCCTCGCGCTCGAGACCCAACTCCTGTCCGCGGAACCAGGTGCGCTGGCGCTTGCCATATTGCCGCGTCGCCAGCTGTCCGGCCGCCACCATCGCGTCTTGGGTGATGTCACCGCGTAGATAGGCGGCGATCTCCGGCACTCCGATGGCGCGCATGACTGGTAAAGTAGGGGAGAGCTGGCGTTGCAACAGGCGGCGAACTTCGTCGAGTGCTCCGATCTCCACCATTTCGAGGAAGCGGCGATCGATGTGCTCGGCCAGCACCGCTGCGTCCGGCAGCAAGATTGTCCCGAACAAGGCGATCTCATTCCTGATGCCGCCAACCGTACGTCCCTGCCAGCTTCTCAGCGTCGCGCCAGTCGAAAGGATGACCTCAAGCGCGCGGGCGATCCGCGTGGTGTCGTTGGCGTGGAGGCGGGCAGCGGCGTCAGGGTCGCATTCCGCCAGGCGGCGGTGATTGTGAGCGACGGTGGCCGCACGTACCTCTGCGCGGATGGCGGGATCGATCGGCGGCACCTCGGCGATGCCGTCGAGGAGGGTGCGCAGGTAGAGGCCGGTGCCGCCGACCAGGATCGGCAGCTCGCCGCGTCCATGCACTTCGGCGATTACGCTCTTTGCCTCGGCAGCCCACTCCGCGGCACTGCACGGCTGCGCGCCGTCGCGGTGGCCGAACAGGCGGTGCTCGACTCCTCCCATCTCTTCCGCTGAAGGGCGGGCGCTCAGGACCTGCAGATCCGCGTAGACCTGCGCGCTGTCGGCGTTGACGATCACGCCGTTCGTGCGTTGAGCAAGCGTTACGCCCATTGCCGACTTGCCGCTGGCGGTCGGCCCTGCGATGACGGCTAGAGGAGGAGCGCCCTTGTTCATTGCGACGCTGATAGCAGCAGGAAGGCTTCGCGACAGCGACCTTGCACGTGCGGTTGAGATTGCCGGCGGCGGCGAGCTGCGGTGGATTGACGAAGGCGATGCGGCCGACCTGCTGCTCGGGCCGGTGGAAGACTGGCGCGACCTGCGCGACCGGCTGGAGCAAGGCCTCCCTGGGATCGATGTCGTGGTGCAGCCGGTCGAGAGCCGGGAGAAGAGACTGCTTGTCGCCGACATGGATTCGACCATGATCGGGCAGGAGTGCATCGACGAACTGGCCGACTTCGCGGGCAAGAAGGCCGAGATTGCCGCTGTCACCGAGCGGGCCATGCAGGGCGAAATGGATTTCGAGGAAGCGCTTCATGCCCGCGTGGCCGAATTGAACGGCCTTGGGGTAGGTTGCATCGAGCGCTGCCGGACCGAGCGGGTGACGCACAACGAGGGCGCGCGGACGCTGGTGCAGACCATGCGCAAGCGAGGCGCTGCTACCTTGCTGGTGACCGGCGGTTTTCATGATTTCGCCGATCCGCTGGCGGCCGAACTCGGTTTCCAGGAGGTGCGCGCCAATCACCTCGAGAGCATGTACGGCCACCTTACCGGAAAGGTGACGGGCGAGATCGTCGATGCGGCGGCCAAGGCGCAGGCGCTGACGGATCGGCGTGACCAGCTTGGGATCGCCCGAAGCGAAGTGCTGGCGGTCGGTGATGGTGCCAATGATGCGCCGATGATCGGGGAGGCTGGCCTCGGTATCAGCTATCGCGGCAAGCCGAAGCTCGAAGCGATTGCTGCCGCGCGGATCCGGCACAATGACCTGACCGCGCTGCTGTGGGCGCAGGGCATTCCCAAGGCCGAGTGGGCGAAGGGCTGAGCTTTAGTTCGCCGCGACCGGGAAACAGGGCTGCGGCTTGAGCGCGACGCACGCCGACGCTGCCGCGGCGCGGGTAGGGTAGGGGCCGACCTGTAGCCGGGTCATTGTGCCCGACGGCACCAGCGTCATCCGAGCTCCATTGAGGCGAGACCCAAGCGAGGCAAACAGCCGCTGTGCCGAGGCGGCATCGCGAAAGGCACCAAGCTGAACCCGGAAGGCACCGGTCGAGGGGGGTGGCGCCGGCTGCCGGGGGAGCGCTGCTGATCTAACCGGAGCCGCCTTGGCAGCATTGGTCGCCGCGGGCTTGCCGGCTGTCGCCAGCTGCTGCGCCAGCGCGACGCCTTTCTGCCGCTCCGCCAGCGGGATCAGCTGGTCCATCTCGCTCAAGGTGGTGCGGGCAGGTGCCAGCCCTTGCGCGGCGGAGCGGCTGACCAGGGCATAGGCGCGGATGCGGTCTTCGGGCACGCCATCGCCATTGAAGAGAGCAGTGCCATAGATCAGCATCGCCCGCGGCTCGCCGGCGTCGCTTGCCTGCTTCAGCCAGCGCAGCGCGGCGGGGCGGTTGCCGTTCTGAAACAGCAGCAGGCCAAGGCTGGTCTGTGCTTCGAGGTGCCCGGCGCGTGCCGCCTGCTCGTAGAAGCGCTGCGCTTGAGCGAGATCCGCCGTCACGCCGCGGCCAAGCTTGTAGGCTTGGCCGAGGTTGAAAGCCGCGTCGGCCGAGCCTTTGGCGGCAAGCGGGCGCCAGATCGCCACCGCCTGCTCGGGCTTGCCGGCACCCCACGCGTCGATGCCGGCCCTGACGCTTTGTGCCGAGGCAGGGACTGCCATCACCAGCGCAATCGCGAGCACTCCGAGCTTACGCATCCACACCCCTCCGTTCGCGCTCAGCCTAAACCAGCGTGCGGTCCGCGTTAACCTGATTTTAGGCCTGCCCCGGCATTCCTCGTGAAGCACACAAGCATAAGCACCTTACCCGAGGGGATCGGAATGCGCGTTCTGGCTATGGCATCGCAGAAGGGGGGATCGGGCAAGACCACGCTCTCCGGCCACCTTGCGGTGCAGGCGCAATTGGCGGGCGCTGGCCCGGTCTGCCTTATCGACATCGACCCGCAAGGCAGCCTTGCCGATTGGTGGAACGAGCGCGAAACGGAAATGCCCGCGTTCGCGCAGACCACCGTTGCCCGCCTCGCGAGCGACCTTGAAGTTCTCCGCCAGCAGGGCTTCCGCCTGGCGGTGATCGACACGCCGCCGGCCATCACCATGGCGATCCAAAGCGTGATCGCGGTGGCCGAGTTGATCGTCATTCCGACGCGTCCGAGCCCGCACGATCTTCGCGCCGTGGGTGCCACGGTCGATCTCTGCGAACGCGCCGGCAAGCCGCTGATCTTCGTGGTCAACGCCGCGACGCCCAAGGCCAAGATCACCTATGAAGCCGCGGTTGCATTGTCGCAGCACGGCACGGTGGCCCCGGTCACCCTTCACCACCGCACCGACTTCGCCGCCTCGATGATCGATGGCCGGACGGTCATGGAAGTGGATCCCAAGGGCAAGTCGGCCGGCGAGGTCGTCGCCTTGTGGGAGTATATCTCCGACCGGCTCGAGAAGAATTTCCGCCGCACCGTGTTCGCGGCTCCGGGTGCATCGCCCGGCGTCAGCGCGGCCGCGCCGCGTCCCGTTGGTGGCTTCGGCCGCCGCGTGGTTGGCTAAGGGAGCGTATTTCCCATGATGAAGAGCGAACCCAAGCCCTTCGCATCCCTGTCCTCAGGGCTGCTTGCCCGCAAGGGTGCCGCGCGCCCGGCCATGCGTCCGCAAGGCTTTGGTCAGATGGGCAGCGGGCTTGAAGACCTTGGCTGGAACGACATGGGCTTCGAACCGCCGCGTCCGTCCTTGACCGCGGTCCCCGCCGGCGAGGAAGTGGCCGCCGCGCCGCGCGCCAACCCCGCGCTTGGCCTGACCCCGAGCAGCCCGGTGCATGCCGTTCAGGACGAGATCGTCCACCGGCTTGCCACCGAAGCTGGCGAGGAAATCGACGAGACGGCCGAGCCGGTGCCGGCCGACGCCATGCCGCTCGACGAGCTTCTTGCCGCGCCGGTCGCCATCGCCGAGCCTGTCGAAACGGCAGTGGAGCCGGTATGCGAAGCGCCGCTTGCCCCGGTGCGCGCCGAGCGTGCGCCGGTGGTCAAGGCCGCTGCGCCAAAGGCTGCACCGCGCAGCCGCGCGTCGGTCGGCAAGGCCAAGGCCGCATTCACGCTGCGGCTCGACCAGGATCGTCATCTCAAGCTTCGCCTCGCCTGTGCCGTCACCGGCACGTCCGCTCAGCAACTGGTCACCCGCGCGCTCGACGAGCTCCTGGCGACCATGCCCGAGCTCGAAGCGATGGCCAGCCGCGCTCCCGAGCGTCAGTCAGTCAAGGGATAAGCATCATGACCAAGGCCCGGACCGCACTTTTTGCCGCCTCCAGCATCGTCCTGGCAGTGGCACTCACGGGCTGCGCCTTGGGCGGTAAGCCCAAGCACTTCGGCGGCTTGGCCGAGAACAGCAACATCGGCGTCGCCATGCGCGCCCATGTCGCGCTTCAGCAGGGGGATGTCGCAGGTGCCATCGCCCTTGCCGAACGCGCGGTGGAAAAGAGCCCGACCGATGCCGCGTTCCGGACGCTGCTCGGCAATGCCTATCTTGCCGGTGGCCGCTTCCGCTCGGCCGAGGCCGCCTTTGCCGACGCGCTGGCGATGTATCCCAATCAGGCGGGCGTGCCGCTGAAGCTGGTGCTGACGCAGGTCGCACAGGGGAAGGCGGATGACGCGGCCCAGACGCTGGACACTTATGCGCAGGTGATCAGCCCGGCCGACGCCGGTCTCGCCATGGCGCTGGCCGGGCGTCCGGGCGTCGCGATCGAGATGCTCGATGTCGCGGCGCGCGGGTCGGAAGGCGATGCGCGGGTACGGCAGAACCTGGCCTTGGCTCACGCCATTGCCGGCGACTGGGCACGTGCCCGGCAAGTTGCCGCGCAAGATCTTTCCGGTGACCAGCTCGAACAGCGCATGAGCGAGTGGGCGTCGTTCGCTCGTCCGGGCACCCCCGCTGGATCGCAGGTCGCGTCGCTGATCGGCGTCGCCGCGCCCGCAGCGAACGATGCCGGCATGCCGGTGCGTCTGGCGCTCAAGGCGCCAGGCAAGACTGATGCGGTGCGTTTCGTCGAGGCCGCTCCGGTGACCGAAGCTCCGGTTTTTGCCGCGGCCGCTCCGGCGCCTGTCGCCGCCGAGCCGCAGCCCAGCATGGAAGCTGCTCCGATCGCCTTCGCGCAAGCCGAGGTGCCCGCTCCGGTGGCCACCCCCGCGCCCGACGTCGTTGCGATGGTGGACAGCATTCGTGCCGAGCGGATCAAGCCGAACGGCAGCCTGCCCAAGGTCGCCGAGATCCGCCGTGCCGCTGCCAAGCGATTCGGCGCGAGCAAGGCGGTGGTGCAGCTTGGCGCTTACGCCACGCAGGCCGGCCTCAAGGCGGGGTGGGAGACCATCTCCCGCCGTCACGGTGGGCTGACGTCCTATGTGCCGGCGAGCGCCCGCTTCAACGATGCACGCGGATCCGTCTACCGGCTGAGCCTCAAGGGCTTCGCCAGCGATGGCGAAGCGCGGCAGCTGTGCATGAAGCTAAAGGCCAAGGGCGCGACCTGCTTCGTCCGCAGCGCTGCGGGTGATGCGCCGGTCCGTTTCGCCAGCCGCTAAGCGCAGGTCAGCCCGCGACCAGCATTTCGAGCACGGCCATCCGCATCGCGACGCCGTTCGCTACCTGACGAAGGATGAGGGAGCGGCCGGAAAGGTCCGCGACCTCGTCCGCGATTTCGACGCCGCGGTTCATGGGGCCGGGGTGCAGGACGACCGCATCTGGCGCAGCCTGGGCTAGTCGCTCGGAGGTCAGGCCGAACTGGCGGAGATATTCGCCGGGCAGGTCGCCGAGATCCTCGTCGAGGCGCTCCCGCTGCACCCGCAGCATCATCACCGCGTCAGCGCCGGCGATAGCGTCATCCACCGACAGCGTTTCAACGTCGCCGGGCATCAGTGCCGGCGGGCCGGCGAGGCGCACGGTGGCGCCGAGCCGGGGCAGGAGCGCTGCGTTGGAATGCGCGACACGGCTGTGCAGGATGTCCCCGCAGATCGCGACCGTGCGGCCTTCGAGCGATCCGAAATGCTGCTGCAACGTCAGCGCGTCGAGCAGGGCCTGCGTCGGATGCTCGTTGGTGCCGTCGCCCGCGTTGACCACCGGGCAATCGACCAATCCCGCGACTTCGTCCGCCGCGCCGTTCTGGCGGTGGCGGAGGACTAGCGCGTCTGGCTGCATGGCCCCAAGCGTCCGCGCGGTGTCGGCGAGGGTCTCGCCTTTCTTGACGCTGCTATGCTCGACCGACAGCGTGATTGCCTGCGCCCCGAGCCGCGCGGCGGCCTGCGCGAAGCTCATCGCCGTGCGGGTGCTGTTTTCGTAGAAGCAGTTGAAGACGGTATGGCCGGCCAGCCGGTCACGTCCGCTGGGCGGATTTTGCGCAAAGCCATCGGCGGCAGAGAACAGGGCGGCGAGTTGCGAGTCGCTGAGCGAGGCGATGGAGAGCAGGTGCACGGACGCCAGCGCTAGCTTGGCCGCGGCAACATGCAAAGGGCGTCGAGCGCGCCCTGGAGGATGTGCGCGGCGGCAAGCTTGTCGACCGCTTCGGCGCGCTTGGCCCGGCTGACGTCGGCAGCGATCATCGCCCGCTCCACCGCCTGGGTCGACCAGCGCTCGTCCCACAGCAGCACGGGCAGGGCGAGGGGGGCGAGGTTGCGGGCAAAGGCGCGGGTCGACTGGGTGCGCGGAGAGTCGGTGCCGTCCATGTTGAGCGGAAGGCCGACCACCAGCCCCTTGACCGCGTGGCGCTCGATGAAGGTGCGAAGCTGCGCGAGATCGGCGGTGAACTTGGTGCGGCGGATGGTCTCGGCCGGGCCAGCAAAGCTCCACCCGGAATCGCATAGGGCGAGGCCAATGGTCTTGGTGCCGACGTCGAGCCCGGCCAGCACGCTGCCGCCCGGCAGCGCGGCGAGGAAGTCGGCGGCGACAGCGGTGATCACGGCTTGAATGCGTTCACGCGGCCGCGCGCATCGGCGCGGATGTTAGCCCAGAACAAGGCGTAATCGTAGACGTGGTAGTTGTTGCCTGGCAGCACGTAAGGGCCAAGGTCAGGCAGCTTGTCGTCGAGACCGGCGATCATCAGGAAGTTGTCGCGGCACAGCGCTCCGACGCTGCCCTGGACAAGGTTGGCGTCGCTGAGGCTAGTGTCCGTCGGGACCAGCGTGCCGTCGTTGCGGGCAAAGTTGTTGATCTCGCCAGTGACCCCAGCATCGTCGGAACCTGACAGCGGATTGTAGCAGATGATGTCCTGGCGCCGCCGCTTCCGGCCGTTGAAGCCCGTCGTCCCTTCGAACGCCGACGTGATGAGGTCAGTGTTGGCCGGCTCGGCATAGGTCTGCCACGACACCATACAGCGGGTGTCGAGATTGTTGCGGCAGGCGGCCAAGCCCATTGCGGGCAGATCGGCCGTGCGACTGACCGGCCAGCCGACAACATAGGCGGCGACGATCCGCTTCTGGAGCGCAGAATCCTTCGCTACCCTGTCGCGCAGAAGGCGGGTGAGGTGGAGCGCGCCCTGACTATGGCCGGCAAGGATTATCGGCGCGGTCGGCTCCTGCGCCAAGAAGCGATCGAAGGCGCGGACGACGTCTGAATAAGCGAGGTCCAAGGCGGCCGTGGCGTCCTTGCCGGTATCCAGAAATGCGCCGAATGCCGCCTGCCGATACTTGGGCGCATAGACGCGCGAGAAGTTGAAGGCGCTGGCCTGGCTGCGCACGAACAATTGCGCCCGCGACTGGCTCTCCTGCTCGCCGAGCAGGGCGTTCCAGCGATCACGCTGAAGGTAGGTGGTCGGGTGGATGTAGAAGGTTGCGGCCTCGACCTTGCCAGCCGGCTCTTCGCCCATGCCTTGCGGCTTCCATTCGGCGGGCCCTGGAGGAACGGTATCGGGGAGATTGAGCCAATTCTCCGTCTGCACATAGTCGGGACCGCTGGCGGGCGGCGGCGCCTCGTAGGGAACGGTCGGCAACGCCTGCTTGCGCAGCACCGAGCCGCCGAATTGATAAACGGCGAAGGCGCCGGCGACGACCAGCAGCGTGAGGACGAAGATGACGATGAGAAAGCGGCGGGCGCACATGGAGAGCGCAGGTAGGGCGGCGGCACGCCAAAGCCAAGTTGACTCGAAGGCCGGGTGAGGCTTGGCTGCGCTCAGCCACGTGAAAGGGTACCTGCCTTGAAGATCAAGCTTTCCGCTCTGCTGCTGCTCACCACCGCTGCCTGCGCCACGGTTCCTGCCAACGAGGCAGCGCCCGTCGCCGCTGCCGCCGCAAGCGCGCCCGTGGGGCCGGTCGAGCCGGCCGTCGACCCGCTCGCCGAGGACCAGCGGCTGACCACTTTCCTCGATGCCGCGTTCGAGGAGCAGGTCGCACGTTCGCCGCAGGGGTTGACCAGCCTTGGCCGCAAGGACCGCTATGGCGAGCTCAACAGCTACACCGACGCCAACGCTGCCGAGGATCTGGCGCTATCGCAGCGGCAGCTCGCTGCCCTGCGCGCGCAATTCAATCCGGAGAAGCTCAGCCCCAACGGCCGCCTCAGCTACCGATTGTTCGAGAACGAGGTGGAGCAGGACGTCGAGAACTTCCGCTGGCGCCGCCACGGCTTCATCGCCAGCACCAACGGCAGCCCGGCGGGCTCGCTTCCGGTGTTCCTGATCAACAATCACAAGATCGACACGGTCGCGGATGCTGAAGCCTATATCTCTCGCCTGAACGCGGTTGAGCGGGTGATGAACGAGATTACCACCAACATGCGGGCGCAGACCGCGGCCGGGATCGTGCCGTCGACCTTCAACTTCGCACCCGTCCGCCGCGATGCCGAGAAGGTGCTGGCCGGCGCGCCCTTCACCAAGGGTCCGGACACGCCGGTCTATGCCGACTTCAAGGCCAAGGTCGGCAAGCTGAACGCACCTCAGGCCGAGAAGGATCGCCTGCTCGCTTCGGCAAGCGCGGCGATGACCGGGCCGATGCAGCGCGGCTATCGCACCTTCCTGGCGACCTGGACCGATACGGAACGCCAAGCCAAGGGCAATCGCGGCGCCTGGGCGTTGCCGGACGGCGCGGCCTTCTATGCCAACCGGCTGAAGAACTCGACCACGACCACCATGAACGCCGAGCAGATCCACCAGCTCGGCCTCAACCAGGTGGCGGCGATCCATGCGCGGATGGAGGTCATCAAGAACCAGGTCGGGTTCAAGGGCACGCTGCGCCAGTTCTTCGATGAGCTGCGCACGAATCCCAAGTATCGCTATCCCGACAATGACGCCGGCCGTGCCGCCTACATCAAGGATGCGGAAGGCTTCGTCGCGCAAGTGATGGCGAAGTCGCCCGAGTGGTTCCGCCGCTTGCCCAAGGCGCCGCTCGAGGTGCGCGCGGTCGAGAAATGGCGTGAGGGGACGGCGGCGATCGCCTTCTACAATTCGCCTTCCGAAGACGGCACGCGCCCCGGCATCTATTATTCCAACCTCGCCAACATGGCCGACGTGTCGAAGCCGCAGCTCGAAGCGCGCAGCTATCATGAAGGCGCGCCGGGCCATCACTTCCAGATCGCGCTGGCGCAGGAGCTTCCCAGCGTGCCCAAGTTCCGGCGCTTCGGCGGCTATGGCGCTTATGCCGAGGGCTGGGGGCTGTATGCCGAGGGCCTGGGCAAGGAGATGGGTTTCTACCAGGATCCGATCAGCGAGTTCGGGATGCTCTCGACGCAGGTCTGGCGCGCGGTGCGGCTGGTGGTGGATAGCGGCATCCACGACAAGCGCTGGACCCGCGAACAGGCGATCGATTACTTCATGGCGAATGCGCCCTTGTCGCGAGCCGACGCGGTGCGTGAGGTCGAGCGCTATTTCAACTGGCCGGGCCAGGCGACCAGCTACATGGTCGGCCAATTGAAGATCCTGGAACTTCGCGAGCGCGCGAAGAAGGAGCTTGGCGACCGGTTCGACATTCGCGACTTCCACGCGGCGGTGCTGGAAAATGGCTCCTTGCCCCTCGACGTGCTGGAAGAGCAGGTAAACGCCTTCATCGCGGCCAAGAAGGGCTGATACGGAGACCAGCAACCAGAACAGGGGATCAGGGACATGCGCTTGAAGACGAGCCTTCTCATCGCGGCAGCTGCCTTGTGGGCAGGGCCCGCTTCGGCCAGTCCCTATCCCCCGCTTGAAGCGGCCAAGAAGACGGTCTCCAAGCCGGTGCTCGTCGAGCAATATGGCAAGGACAAGCTGCAGTTCGGCGAGCTTCGCCTGCCCGCAGGCAAGGGGCCGGTTCCCGTGGTCGCCGTAATTCACGGAGGCTGTTGGACGCGCAGCTTCGAGGATGTGACGGGCACCGCGCCGTTGGCCGACATGCTGACCAAGCGCGGGATCGCGACCTGGAACATCGAATATCGTGCGCGCGGCGATGCGGGAGCGGGCTATCCCGGCACGTTCGAGGACGTAGGGGCAGGCGTCGATCACCTGCGCGCACTGGCCCGGCGCTATCCGCTCGATCTCAAGCGGCTGGGTATCGCCGGCCACTCGGCAGGCGCCCACCTCGCTTTGTTCGCGGCGAGCAGGCCGAAGCTCAAGGGGTCGCTTGGCAAGAACGCGCTGAAACCGGTCGCGGTGGCAGCGATCGATGGCCCGGGCTCGGTGCGTGAGTTCGTCGGGATCGACAAGGAGGTGTGCGGGCAACCGGTGATCGTTCCGCTGCTTGGCGGCACCGCGCAGGAGAAGCCTGCCGCTTACAGCGATGCAAGCCCGATCGATCATCTGCCGCTGGGCATGCGCACATTGCTGGTGAAAGGCGCGCTCGGCTTTTCGATGGAGCCCTATGAAGCCAAGGTCAAGGCGGCCGGTGACGATGTGCGGGTGATCGCCACCGATCCCGCGGAGCATTTCGACATGATCACGCCGGGCAAGCCCAACGGCGATAAGGTGGCGGATTGGCTGGCGGCCAACCTGTTCGCCGGTTCCCCTCGAGCAAGCAAGAAGTAGGGGCGAAACGAGGGGCTTAGTTCACCTCCGGTTCAAGCGCCGGGGCCGAGGCAGGTACCATCGGCGGGGGCTGTACGGAGCGTGATCATGTCCCTTGTTCGCAATCTCGCCCTGGCGGCGATCGGCGTTGTCGGCCTGTCCGGCTGCACCACCCTCGATCCTTATTACGGCGCCTCCGTCGGCGTCGGTTCGGGCTATTACGACCCCTATTACGGCGGTGGCTACGGCTACAACGGTGGCTATGCGCCATATGGTGCCTACGGAAGCTATGGCAGCTACGGCGGCTATGGCGTGCCTTATGGCAGCTACGGTTCGCCCTATGGCGGGTGGAACGGCGGTTATTATTATCCGGGCACCGGCGCCTACGTCTACGACCAGCAGCGCCGCCGCTATCCGATCAGCGATGCCCAGCGCCGCTACTGGGAGCAGCAGCGGATCGCCCGCAGCCGCAATCCTGCCATTCGCGAAAACTATCGCGAGTATCGCGGTGAGCGTCGTGACGACCGCCGGGCATACCGCGTCGAACGCCGTGAGGATCGTACCGCGCGTGACGCCGGAACCGTGACTCGCGAGCAGTATCGCGCCGACCGGCAGCAGGACCGCCGCGAATACCGCCGCGACCAGCGCCAGGACGTCCGCGAACTGCGCCGCGAGAACCGCCGGGATCGCCGCCCGCGCTAAGGCGTCAAGCCGAGGGGGAGTTGAAGGCTCGGCTCCCCCTCGCTAACGCGCCGAACATGTCCGTCGATACCGCCACCGTGCGGCACATCGCCAAGCTTGCGCGCCTCCAGATGAGCGACGCGGAAGTGGAGGCTTTGGTGCCCGAACTCAACAACATCCTCGGCTGGGTCGAGCAGCTCGGCGAGGTCGATACCTCGGGCGTCGAGCCGCTGGCGACGGTGGTCGACCAGAAGCTCCGCCTGCGCGATGACGTCATCGACGCCGATCCGCTGACCGGCGGCAATGTCCGCGACAAGGTGCTGCTGAACGCGCCCGAAGCGCAGCACGGCTTCTTCGCCGTGCCCAAGGTGATCGAATAATGGCCGAACTCAACAGCCTGACGCTGACCCAGCTGCGCGACGGCTTTCGCGCGGGTGAGTTTTCGGCGCGCGAGATCGCGGAAAACTTCAACGCGGCGGTGGCGGCGGCCCGGGCGCTCAACGCCTATACGGTGGAAACACCCGACGATGCGCTGGCCTGCGCCGATGCCGCCGATGCGGCGCGCCAGTCGGGCGACCTGAAGCCGCTGTCGGGCATCCCGCTCGGCATCAAGGACCTGTTCGCGACCGTGGGCGTCGATACGACCTCGGGCAGCAAGATCCTCGGCGGGTTCAAGCCGCCCTACGAGAGCACGGTCAGCGCCAAGCTGCGCGAAGCTGGCGCGGGGATGCTCGGCAAGCTCAACATGGACGAGTTTGCGATGGGCTCGTCCAACGAGACCAGCGCTTATGGTCCGGTCATCAGCCCGTGGAAGCGCAGCGACGGCGGCAATGCGGCGCTGACTCCGGGCGGAAGCTCGGGCGGGTCGGCGGCGGCGGTCGCGGCGGGCCTCGCGCCGGGCGTCACTGGCACCGACACCGGCGGCTCGATCCGCCAGCCCGCCGCCTTTACCGGCATCACCGGGATCAAGCCAACCTACGGCCGCTGCTCGCGCTGGGGAATCGTGTCGTTCGCCTCCTCGCTCGACCAGGCGGGACCGATGGCCCGTACGGTGCGGGATTGCGCGATCCTGCTTGAATCCATGTGCGGCTTCGATCCCAAGGACGCTACCTCGCTCGACGCGCCGGTGCCGGCGTGGGAGCAGGGATTGTCGAGCGATTTGCACGGCAAGCGCGTCGGTATTCCGAAGGAATATCGGATCGACGGCGTGCCGGGCGAGATCAACGCGCTGTGGGACCAGGGCATTGCCTGGCTCAAGGATGCGGGCGCGGAGGTGGTCGAGATTTCGCTCCCGCACACCAAGTACGCGCTGCCGACCTATTACATCATCGCGCCGGCCGAAGCCTCGTCCAACCTCGCCCGGTATGACGGGGTCCGCTACGGACTGCGCGAGGTGCCGGAAGGCGGCAATCTTGACGCCATGTATGCCGCGACGCGCGCCGCCGGCTTTGGCGCCGAGGTGAAGCGCCGCATCATGATCGGCACCTATGTGCTGAGCGCCGGTTTCTACGACGCTTATTTCACCAAAGCACAGCGGGTCCGGGCGCTGATCAAGCAGGATTTCGCCCGCGCGTTCGAGCAGTGCGACATCATCCTCACCCCGACCGCGCCGAGCGCCGCGTTCGGCATCGGCGAGAAGATGAGCGACCCGCTGGCGATGTACCTGAACGACGTGTTCGCGGTGCCCGCCAGCCTTGCCGGCTTACCGGCGATGAGCGTGCCGGGCGGACTCGACGCGCAAGGGCTGCCGCTCGGGCTGCATCTCATCGGGCGCGAAATGGACGAGCAGGGTGTGCTGAATGCCGGCCTTGCGATCGAAGAACGCGCGGGCTTCACCGCCCGTCCGGGGAAGTGGTGGTAATGGCCGACGCAAACGCACCCTATCGCCTCAAGGGCGAAACCGGCGAGTGGGAGGTCGTGATCGGCCTCGAGGTCCATGCGCAGGTGGTCAGCAACGCCAAGCTGTTCAGCGGCGCGGCGACCGCGTTCGGGGCCGAACCCAATACCCAGGTCAGCCTGATCGATGCCGCGATGCCAGGCATGCTTCCGGTCCCCAACCGCGAGTGCATCCGTCAGGCCGTCCGCACCGGGCTCGCGATCGACGCCAAGATCAACAATTGGAGCCGTTTCGACCGCAAGAACTATTTCTACGCCGATCTGCCGCAGGGCTATCAGATCAGCCAGCTCTACCACCCGCTGGTGGGCGAAGGGTCGATCACCGTCCTCACCGACGAAAAGGACGAGGCGAGCGCGCGGACGATCGGAGTCGAGCGCATCCATGTCGAGCAGGACGCCGGCAAGCTGATGCACGACCAGCATCCGACCATGAGCTACGTCGACCTCAATCGCTCGGGCGTGGCGCTGATGGAGATCGTCTCCAAGCCCGACCTCCGCTCGCCGGCGGAAGCGGGGGCGTATCTGCGCAAGCTGCGCGCGATCCTGCGTTATGTCGGCAGCTGCGACGGCAACATGGAGGAAGGCTCCATGCGCGCCGACGTCAACGTCTCGGTGCGCAAGCCCGGCGACGAGTTCGGCACGCGCACCGAGACCAAGAACGTCAATTCTGTCCGCTTTGTGATGGCGGTGATTGAGCATGAGGCGCGCCGCCAGATCGAGATCCTCGAAGAAGGGGGCTCGATCGTGCAGGAAACCCGCCTCTACGATCCCGACAAGGGTGAGACGCGGTCTCTGCGGTCGAAGGAAGATGCGCACGATTATCGCTACTTCCCCGATCCCGACCTGCTGCCGATGGAGCTTGATGACCAGTTCATCGAGGATTGCCGCGCGTCGCTGCCTGAGCTGCCCGATGCCAAGCGCAAGCGCTACGAGGCGGCGGGGATCACCGCTTACAACGCCAGCGTTCTGACCGCCGAGGTCGAGACCGCGCGCTGGTTCGACGCGCTGCTGGAAGCCGGGGCCGAGCCTGCTCGTGCCTCGAACTGGGTCGTCGCCGAGCTGTTCGGGGCCTTGAACCGCCTCGGCAAGGACATTGCCGAATGCCCGGTCTCGCCGGCGCAAGCGGCCGAGCTGCTCGGCCTGGTTGCCGACGGCACCATCAGCGGGTCGATTGCCAAAACGGTGTTCGAGAAGATGCTCGACAGCGGCGAAGGCGCGAATGCGATCGTCGAGCGTGAGGGGCTGAAGCAGAACAGCGATACCGGCGCGATCGATGCCGAGATCGACAAGATCCTTGCCGCTAATGCCGACAAGGTCGCGCAGTATAAGGATGGCAAGGTGCAGCTGTTCGGCTTCTTCGTCGGTCAGACCATGAAGGCGATGGGGGGCAAGGCCAATCCGGGCGTGGTGAACGAGCGGCTGAAGGCCAAGCTCGGCTAGTCATGGCGGCGTCGCATTGCCGCTGCTACACGGCGGCGATGCGTCACCTGTTCCTTGCCGCCGCTGCCCTTGTCGCCGCTCCCGCCCTTGCTCAAGGGCCCGCAAAACAGCCCAAGCTGATCGTCGCCATCTCGGTCGATCAGCTCTCGGCCGACCTTTACAATGCCTATCGCCCGCACTTCACCGGCGGCCTGAAGCAGCTGGCGGAGCGCGGGGTGGTGTTCGCCAATGGCTATCAAAGCCATGCCGCGACCGAGACTTGTCCTGGCCATTCGACATTGCTGACCGGGCGTCATCCGGCAGCGACCGGCATCGTCGCCAACAACTGGATCGACCAGGCCGCGGCGCGCGAGGACAAGAACGTTTATTGTTCCGAAGACGAACGGGTCGCTGGTTCTTCGTCCAAGGCGTACACGGTCAGCCCCGAGCATCTCAAGGTCTCGACCTTGGGCGACCGGATGAAGGCCGCCGACCCGCGCAGCCGCAACGTCGCCGTTGCCGGCAAGGACCGCGCGGCGATCATGATGGGCGGGCGGACGGTCGACCAGCGTTGGTACTGGGACGGCAAAGCGTGGACCAGCGACAAGCAAGGCGCGGTGCCACCGAAGAGCGTGGTCGGGGTGCGCGGCGTATCTGCCCAGTTGTTCGCCAGCGCGCAGGAGCCGCTGGAAGTGCCGGCGCTATGCCAGGCGCGCGCGACGCCATACCAGGTGACGGCGACGATGAGTGTCGGCAACGGCCGGTTTGACCGCGCGGCAGGCGATCAGCGCGCGTTCCGCACCACGCCGCAGTTCGACAGCCTCACGCTGGCGCTGGCGGCCAACCTCATTCGCGAAATGCAACTGGGGCAGGGGCCGGCGTCGGACCTCATCTCTATCGGGCTGAGCGCGACCGATTATATCGGGCATAGTTATGGCTGGGGCGGGCAGGAAATGTGCCTGCAGATGCTCAATCTCGACCGCGATCTCGAAGGGTTTCTGGCGCAGCTCGACCAGAGCGAAGTAGACTATGCCGTGGTTCTCTCGTCCGATCACGGCGGGCAGGATGCGGTCGAGCGGCTGCGGGCAGGGGGCAACCTTCAGGCGGTGCGGGCCGATCCGGGGCTCAGCCCAAGTGAGATGGGCAAGCTCATGGCGCCGCAGCTCGGATTGAGCGGGCCAGTGCTCTTCGGCGACGGGGTGAGCGGGGACTTCTGGCTCGATCGCGCGATCCCAGCCAAGGACCGCCCCCGGGTGCTGGCCGAGGCGATTCGCCGCTACAAGGCGCACCCGCAAGTTGAAACCGTGTTCACGGCCGCCGAGGTGATGAAGACCGACCTGCCGACAGGCGATCCGTCAGGCTGGAGCCTCATGCAGCGGGTCCGCGCCTCCTTCGACCCGGCACGCTCGGGCGACTTCTACGTCGTACTGAAGCAAGGCGTCAGCACCGTTGCGCGGCCCGGTCCCGGCTATGTCGCGAGCCATGGCACGGTGTGGGATTACGACCGCCGTGTGCCGATCCTGTTCATGGCGCCCGGCGTCCAGCCTGCCGCTCCGACGGCGGCGGCGGACACGGTGGACATCCTGCCGACGGTGGCGAGCTGGATCGGGCTCAAGCTCGCTCCGGGAAGCGTCGACGGCAGGTGCCGGAGCGAGGCCGCCACCTGCCGCTGAGCTGACTTAGTTCAAGCGCTGCGCCAAACCGCGGCGAATCGCCTCGGCAACCAGCGCTTCGAACTTCGGCCTGGCTTGTGCGGCCAGCCGCGACTGCTGGTCACCAAGCGCGGCCTGGCGGTCGCCAAGGGCTGCCTGCCGCTCACCGAGCGCGGCCTGTTGGCGGCCAAGCTCGCGCATCTGCGCGGCCAGCGCTTCCGCGCCCCGGGCCCCGCGACCAGCCATCGCTCCGCCAAGGCGGGCCTGCCGGCTGCCGAGCGCGCCTTGTTGCCGCCCCAGCTCTCCCTGCTGTGCGCCAAGCGCACCCTGCCGTGCGCCAAGATCACGCTGCGGCTTCATGATGGCTTCGGCTTTAGCAATGACAGCCGGGTCGCGGATGACATAGCCGGTTCCGCCTCGGCGAACGTAGAGCAGCGGCTGATTGCCTTGCCTCAGGGCCTGTACACGGCGCCAGTCGTTATCCTTGCTGTTATAGCTGGTGGTGTTGCTGTTCTTGCCTGACAGCAACGTGACGCTGAGCGAGGCCTCAGGCGTGGCCTGTGCCGCCGCGAGCGGGGCAAGAGCGAGAAGCAGGGGCAGGGTCCAGCGCATGGGAGCGATCTCCTTGGTTGTGCCGTGACGCTACATTTGTAGCGGGCGAAGCCAAGTGTCGATCTACGAACGGCTTTGCAATGGCGGCGAACAGCGGAGGCCGACGAGTAGCCGGTGCGCGTCAAGCGCCTGCGCATGTTATCGCTTCGATCTTGTTGCCATCAGGATCGCGAATGAAAGCCCCATGATAGTTGGGATCATAGTCGCGGCGCAGGCCAGGAGGACCCTCGTCGGTCCCGCCTTGAGCGAGGGCGACCCGGTGGAAGGCGTCGACGCCGCGCGATGTTCGACCTCGAAGGCGACGTGAACACCGTTGCCTGCCGAGGCGGGGGAAGATTGAGGCTGAACGAGGTGATGCCCGCGCCGTAGCCGACCGCATCTTCGACATCGAGGGTGCGGCGGAGGCCAAGCTCGGACATGACGGGGTCATAGAAGGCGCGCGAACGATCGAGGTCCGCGGTGCCCAGCGAAAGGTGGTGGAGCATGGCGGGGCAACCTGCCGCCGCCATGCCGGTTCCTGCTTACTGGTCGAGGAAGCTGCGCATCTTGCGGCTGCGCGACGGGTGCTTGAGCTTCCTCAGCGCCTTGGCCTCGATCTGGCGGATACGCTCGCGGGTGACGCTGAACTGCTGGCCGACTTCCTCGAGGGTGTGGTCGGTGTTCATGCCAATGCCGAAGCGCATGCGAAGCACGCGCTCCTCGCGGGGGGTCAGGCTGGCAAGGACGCGGGTGACCGTTTCCTTGAGGTTGGCCTGGATCGCGGCGTCGACCGGGATGACGGCGTTCTTGTCCTCGATGAAGTCGCCGAGGTGGCTGTCTTCCTCGTCGCCGATCGGGGTTTCGAGGCTGATCGGCTCCTTGGCGATCTTCATCACCTTGCGAACCTTCTCCAGCGGCATGGAGAGGCGCTCGGCGAGTTCTTCGGGAGTCGGCTCGCGGCCCGTCTCGTGAAGGAACTGGCGGCTGGTGCGGACCAGCTTGTTGATCGTCTCGATCATGTGGACCGGGATGCGGATGGTCCGCGCCTGGTCGGCGATCGAGCGGGTGATCGCCTGGCGGATCCACCAGGTCGCGTAGGTCGAGAACTTGTAGCCGCGGCGATACTCGAACTTGTCGACCGCCTTCATCAGGCCGATGTTGCCTTCCTGGATCAGGTCCAGGAACTGCAGGCCGCGGTTGGTGTATTTCTTGGCGATGGAGATGACGAGGCGCAGGTTCGCTTCGACCATTTCCTTTTTGGCGATGCGGGCTTCGCGCTCGGCCTTCTGGACCTGATTGACGATGCGCCGGAATTCGCTGAGCGCCATGCCGGTCGACTGGGCGATCTCACCGATTTCGGTGCGAATGCGGTCGACGGTGTCGGCCTCGGTCGCGGCGAAGGCGGCAAATTTCTTGTCGATCTTGGCGACGCGGGCGAGCCAGCTATCGTCGAGCTCATGCCCCATGTAGCTGTCGAGGAACGCCTTGCGCGGCACGCGGTGGCGTTCGGCGAGGCGCAGCATCTGGCCACCGAGCGCGGTCAGGCGGCGGTTATAGGCGTAAAGCTGCTCGACCAGATACTCGATCTTGGCGTTGTGGAACTGAACGCTTTCGACCTCGGCGGTCAGGGTCTCGCGCAGCTTCTGATATTCCTTCTCCTTGGCCGGAGAGAAGGGGGTGCCGGCCGCCATGCAGGCGAGGCGGGCGTCCTGAAGCTTGGCGAACTTCTTGTAATGGTCGGTGATCGCCGCGAACTTCTCAAGCGCGGACGGCTTCAGCGTTTCTTCCATCTGGGCAAGGGAAAGGGTGTTGTCCTCTTCCTCTTCCTCAGCGGGCTTGGGCGCACGGTTTTCGCGCAGCTCGTCCTCGTCGTCGTCGGCGGGCGCAGCCTCTTCGGGCTCTTCCTCTTCCTTGAGGGTCGGACCCGCGGCGGCGGCGGAGATTTCGCCTTCACCATCCTCATCGTTCTCGGCGGCGTTGAGCTGTTCGGCCGACGGGCCCTTGGACAGCATGGCTTCGAGATCGAGGATCTCCCGCAGCTGCATCCGGCCTTCGTTGAGCGCGGTCGACCATTCGATGATGGCGTTGAAGGTGATCGGGCTTTCGCACAGCCCCCAGATCATGGTGTCGCGGCCGGCCTCGATGCGCTTGGCGATCGCGATCTCGCCCTCGCGGGAGAGCAGCTCCACCGCGCCCATTTCGCGCAGGTACATGCGGACGGGATCGTCGGTGCGATCAACCGTCTCCTTCTTGACCGCGGCGGCGGGGCGCGGGCCACCGTCGTCGAGCGGATCGACTTCGTCGTCGGAAGCGGATTCGGATTCGTTCTCCTCCTCGTCGTCGCCGCCTTCTTCCTTTTCGACGATCTGCACGCCCATGTCGTTGAGCGCGGACATGACGTCCTCGATCTGCTCGGAACTCATCTGGTCTTGGGGCAGCGCTTCGTTCAGTTCGTCGATGGTGATCGTGCCCCGCTTCTTGGCGCGCGCGATCAGCTTCTTCACCGAAGCGTCATTGAGATCGATGAGGGGGGCGTCGCCGCCGTCCTGATCGTCGGTGTCCTGAGGTTCAACTTTGGCCATGGTTGCGGGTTCGCTTAGTCGCTGGCGCTGTAATCTGCCAGTCTCTTGGTTGTTTCCTGATTCGCAAGCAGCAGCCGGTGCTGTTCGGCCACAGCTTGGGGATCGTCCAGCAAACGCGCCGACACCTCGGCCAGACCTTGCGCAATCTCGTGGCGGTCGCCGAGCAGCTCGATCACTGCCCGGAGGTCCGCCCGCGCCTGGGTTGGCTCCGTATCGATGCGGTTGAAGGAAAAACCCTTGCCGAACCCGCCCAGCGTTCCTTCGAGCAGCTGAGAGGCTCCGGCTTCCGCCAAGATGGGTTGGAGCGCGACCGAATCAAGATGTCCGGTCCTAAGTGCTTGATCGAGCAGGCGTTGCTTAAGTTTTTCGGCCGCCGGATCGGCGAACGGGAGGGTCGCGAGGATGCCGGCTTCTTCGACCACGAGGTCGGGAAAGCGAGTCAGGCCGGCGACGAGTGCGCGCGCTGTGAAGCGGTCGACACCGGTCTCCCCGATAGCCTTGGCCTCTGCACTGGCAGGGGGTTCGGGCGGTACGAAGCCGCGCCCGCGAACGAAGCTGCCGCGGCGCTGCTGCGGCGCTTGCGGGGTAAAAGCAGGGCGTTCGCGGCGGTTCAGCGCGAAGAAGCGGTCCATCCACTCGTCGCGATAAAGCTGCGACAGGCTGCGGTCGGCGATGGCGGCGGCGTGGTCGAGCAGGCGCTGTTTGAGCCCCGCGCGCCGTTCGGGGGTGGTGAGCGGCCCCGAGTCGCGCTCATGCCGCCATAGTCGGTCGACCAGAGGTTCGGGGGCTTGCAGCAACGCCTCGACGGCGTCGCGCCCGCCCGAATTCACAAGGTCGTCCGGGTCCTGACCTTCGGGCAGAGTGACGAACGACAGGGTTCGCTCGGGACCGAGCAGCGGGAGGGCGCGGGTCGCGGCGCGGATCGCGGCCTTGGTGCCCGCCGCGTCGCCGTCGAAACAAAGGATGGGGGAGGGATCGAGCCGCCACAGCAGTTCGAGCTGCCGCTCGGTCAGCGCGGTGCCGTTGGGAGCGACTGCTTCCGCGATCCCGCCGCGGTCGAGGCCGATCACGTCCATATAGCCTTCGACCACGATCAGCCGCTTGGCCTGCCGCGACGCGGGCGAGGCGCGGTCGAGGTTGTAGAGGGTCGACCCCTTGTCGAAGAGCGGGGTCTCGGGGGAGTTCAGATATTTGGGCTCGCCGGTTCCGAGAATGCGACCACCGAAGCCGATCACCCGGCCGCGTGCGTCGCGGATCGGGATCATCAGCCGGCCGCGAAAGCGATCGTAAGGCTCCTTTTCCTCGATGCTGATGAGGAGGCCGGTTTCGATCAGCTTGGCGTCGGTATGCTCGGCCAACGCCTTGCGCAGGCCATTGCGGCGGTCGGGGGCGAAACCAATACCGAACCGCTTCATCGCGCCCGCGCCGATGCCGCGGCGCTGGCAGTAAGCGCGGGCTTCTGCGCCTTCGATCCCGTCGAGCTGCTCGGCAAACCAGGCCTGCGCTGCCGCCATGACGTCATGCAGGGTCGCCTGCCGCTCGGCCCGCTCGCGGCTGCGCGGATCGGGAGCGGGGACTTCCATGCCGGCGGAGGCGGCGAGTTCCTTGACCGCGTCCATGAAGGGCAGGCCGCGATTGTCGGTCAGAAAGCGGATCGCATCGCCATGCGCGCCGCAACCGAAGCAATGGTAGAAATGCTTCTCGTCGTTGACCGTGAAGCTGGGCGTCTTCTCGTTGTGGAACGGACAGCACGCCTTCCACTCCCGCCCGGCGCGGGTCAGCTTCACATGCGGCGCGATCACGCTGGAGAGCGTCACGCGCGCGCGCAGTTCGTCGAGGAAGGCCGGGGAGAGGGTCATGGGCTGCGCCGCAGAGGCTAGCCCGCCAGCGCACCCTTTACGAGAGCGCTGGCGCGAGCCGGTTCGATGCTGGTGCCGAGGCGTTCCTTCACCGCGGCCATGACGCGGCCCATGTCCTTCATCGAGGAAGCGCCCAATTCGGCCACGATCTCGCGGATCTTCGCGCCGGCTTCCTCGTCGGAGAGCTGGGCGGGCAAGAACCGCTCGATCACCGCGATCTCGCTTTCTTCCTGCTGCGCCAGCTCTTCGCGATTTCCCTGGCGGTACATGGCCACTGATTCGCGGCGCTGCTTGATCATCTTCTGCAGCACTTCGGTGACCAGCGCATCGTCATCGGCCGGAGCGGTGCCGGTGCGAAGCTCGATGTCGCGGTTCTTGATGGCGCTCTGGATCAAGCGGATGGTGCTGGTCGAAGCCTTGTCGCCGCCCTTCATGGCGGAAACGAGGCCGGTCTTGATGGTATCACGGATCATGCGGACGCGCTTATTCGTATGCAGCGCGGTTGACCAGCCGGGCCTGACAGCCTAGCGGCGACGGCTTAGCGACATCGCCGGTTTTTGCACTCAAGGAGCCCTCCCACCGATGGCCAGTCCTGCGCCCACGCCCGTGCCGAAGGGAGCCACCGGCGCCCTCGTTTTTGCCGATGGCCGGGTGGTCTGGGGACAGGGGTTCGGCGCCGAGGGCGCGGAGGTGGCGGAGCTGTGCTTCCACACCGCGATGACCGGCTACCAGGAGGTGATGACCGATCCCTCCTTTGCGCGCCAGGCGATCTGCTTCACCTTTCCGCATATCGGCAACGTCGGCGCCAACGACGAGGACGTGGAAGCGGACGATCCCCATGCGGTGGGGGCGATCGTGCGCGAGCCGGTGACCTCGCCGTCCAGTTTCCGCTCGAAGGTCGATTTTCCCGAGTGGATGAAGCGCAACGGGCGGATCGGGCTGGCCGGGGTTGATACGCGGGCGCTGACCCGGCTGGTGCGCCGCGAGGGACCACCGACGGTGGTGATCGCGCATTCGGCGGCTGGCGAGTTCGATCTTGCGGCGTTGCAGCGACAAGCGCGCGACTGGCCGGGGCTGGAGGGGATGGACCTCGCCAGGGAGGTGTCGTGCGAGCAACTGCGCGTTTGGAGCGGCGGCAAGTGGGAGATCGAGCTCGGCTATGCCGGCGGCGGTGACGAGGCCGAGCGGCCGCACGTGGTCGCGATCGACTATGGCTCCAAGCGCAACATCTTCCGCAACTTGGTCGAGGCCGGCGCGCGGGTGACAATCCTGCCGGCGACCGCCACCTTCGACGAGGTGATGGCGCACCAGCCCGATGGCTTCTTCTTGTCGAACGGCCCGGGCGATCCGGCGGCGACAGGGGAATATGCGATACCTGTGATCCGGAGCATGCTGGACACCGGCAAGCCCCTGTTCGGCATCTGCCTTGGTCACCAGCTCCTCGCGCTGGCGGTCGGCGGGCGGACCAGCAAGATGTTCCAGGGCCACCGCGGGGCCAACCATCCGGTCAAGCGGCTTGCCGACGGGCAGGTCGAGATCACCAGCATGAACCACGGCTTTGCAGTCGAGCGCGAGGGGCTGCCGGCGGGCGTGCGCGAGACGCATGTGTCGCTGTTCGACGGGTCGAATTGCGGGATCGAGCTCGAAGACCGGCCGGCGTTCAGCGTGCAATATCACCCCGAGGCGAGCCCGGGGCCGCAGGACAGTTTCTATCTGTTCCATCGCTTTGTGGGGATGATGAGGGAAGACGATTGAGCCGCTGGAAGTATGGGCCTCGTGGGACGTTAACCCACCTTCGTCGCGACATCCGTACGCGTCGGAGCTCGTGGAACGAGTTCGGGTACGTCACCTACAGCCGCAAGGCACTTCGAGAACGCGGTTTAGAGCGGGTGATCAGACATTATGGGTTTCGATGTGAACTGACTGGTCGCCTTGCGCGCATCTCAGTCCCGCAAGAACTTTCACGGGACCGTCAACGAAGGGCGGCTGAACACTTTCTGCGTCAGCCTGCCTTCGCTCTCCTACGGCGTGTTTCGGTGAGAATTCTTCGTCTTCCTAAGAACTCAAGAGAGATTGGTTCCTGATGCCCCGTCGCACCGACATCTCTTCCATCCTCATCATCGGCGCCGGCCCGATCGTCATCGGCCAGGCGGCGGAGTTCGATTATTCGGGCAGCCAGGCGGTGAAAGCGCTGCGGGCCGAGGGCTATCGCGTCATCGTGATCAATTCGAACCCGGCGACGATCATGACCGATCCGGAGCTTGCCGACGCGACCTATATCGAGCCGATCACGCCCGAGGTCGTCGCCCGGATCATCGAGGCGGAGAAGCCCGACGCGCTGCTTCCCACCATGGGCGGGCAGACCGCGCTCAACACCGCGCTGGCCTTGTTCAAGGACGGCACGCTGGACCGCTTGGGCGTCGAGCTGATCGGCGCCAATGCCGAGGCGATCGAAAAGGCCGAGGACCGGCAGAAATTCCGCGATGCGATGGACCGGATTGGGCTGGAGAGCCCCAAGTCGGCGATTGCGCATACCGAAGCCGAAGCAATGGCGGCGCTGGAGACGGTCGGGCTGCCGGCGGTGATCCGGCCGAGCTTCACGCTCGGCGGCACCGGCGGCGGCATTGCCTACAACCGCGACGAATATGTGCATTTCATCCGCACCGGCCTCGAAGCCTCGCCGACGACCGAAGTGCTGATCGACGAAAGCCTGGTCGGGTGGAAGGAATATGAGATGGAGGTGGTCCGCGACCGGGCGGACAATGCCATCATCATCTGCTCGATCGAGAATGTGGACCCGATGGGGGTGCATACCGGCGACTCGATCACCGTCGCCCCGGCGCTGACGCTGACCGACAAGGAATATCAGCGGATGCGCTCGGCAAGTATCGCCGTGCTGCGGGAAATCGGTGTTGAAACAGGCGGTTCCAACGTCCAGTTCGCAGTCGATCCGAAGACCGGGCGGATGATCGTGATCGAGATGAACCCGCGCGTGTCGCGCTCCTCGGCACTGGCATCGAAGGCAACCGGCTTCCCCATCGCCAAGGTCGCGGCCAAGCTGGCGGTCGGCTACACGCTGGACGAGATCGCCAACGACATTACCGGCGGCGCCACCCCGGCGAGCTTCGAGCCGACGATCGATTATGTCGTCACCAAGATCCCGCGCTTTACCTTCGAGAAGTTCGCGGGCTCACCGGCCGAGCTGTCGACCGCTATGAAGTCGGTGGGCGAGGTGATGGCGATCGGGCGCTCGTTTCATGAAAGTCTGCAAAAGGCGCTGCGCGGGTTGGAGATCGGCCTATGCGGGCTAGACCGCGTGCGGCAGCTCGAATCCGCAAGCAGCGAGGAAGTCGAGGCCGCGCTGGCGGTGCCGACGCCGGACCGGCTGCTGGTCGCCGCCGAGGCGCTGCGCCACGGCGTCACAGTCGAACGCATCAACCAGATCGCGGGCTTCGACCCCTGGTTCCTCGAGCGGCTGGCCGAGATCGTTCGCGCCGAAGGCCAGGTGCGCGCCTATGGCCTGCCCAACGATGCGGCGGAGCTGCGGCGGCTGAAGGCAATGGGCTTCAGCGACGCGCGACTGGCGCAGCTGTCCTTGCGCTCGACCGGCATGAGCCGGGGCATGGGCGAGTTGCAGGCGCGCGGCGGCGGGATCGTGCACGAGGCGATGCGGGCGATGACCGGCGGCGTGACCGAGGACGAGGTCCGCGCGCACCGCCTGAAGCTTGGCGTGCGCCCCGTCTACAAACGCATCGACAGCTGCGCGGCCGAATTCGATGCTTCGACGCCCTATCTCTACTCGACCTACGAAGCGCCGCTGTTCGGCGAAGCGGAGGACGAGGCCGAGGTCGGCGAGCGGCGCAAGGTCGTGATTCTGGGCGGTGGTCCGAACCGGATCGGGCAGGGAATCGAGTTCGACTATTGCTGCTGTCACGCTGCCTTTGCGCTGCGCGATGCGGGCTTCGAAACGGTGATGGTGAACTGCAATCCGGAGACGGTCTCGACCGATCCGGACACGTCGGACCGCCTGTATTTCGAGCCGCTCAGCCATGAGGACGTGCTGGAGATCGTCACTCGCGAGGCAGAGAAGGGCGAGCTGGTCGGCGTGATCGTGCAGCTTGGCGGGCAGACCCCGCTGAAGCTTGCCGCGAGCCTTCAGAAAGCGGGCATCCCGATCCTCGGCACCAGCCCCGATTCGATCGACTTGGCCGAGGATCGCGAACGGTTCGCCGCACTGGTCACGCGCCTCAAGCTGCAGCAGCCCGAGAACGGCATCGCCCGCAGCCGCGAGGAAGCGCTGAAGGTCGCCGAGCGGATCGGTTATCCGGTGCTGCTGCGGCCAAGCTACGTGCTCGGCGGTCGCGCGATGGAAATCGTCGACGGCCCTGCGCAGCTCGAACATTATATCGCGACGGCCGTGCAGGTATCGGGCGAAAGCCCGGTGCTGGTCGACCGCTATCTGCGCGATGCGACCGAGGTTGATGTCGATGCGATCTGCGACGGCGAAACGGTGGTGGTCGCGGGCGTGCTCGAGCATATCGAGGAAGCCGGCGTGCACAGCGGTGACAGCGCTTGCTCGATCCCGCCGCACAGCCTGTCGCCCGAGATGATCGCGCGGATCGAAGCGCAGACGAAAGCGCTGGCGCTAGAACTCAGGGTCCGGGGCCTCATGAACGTCCAATATGCGGTGAAGGATGGCGAGCTTTACCTGATCGAGGTCAACCCCCGCGCCAGCCGCACCGTGCCGTTCACCGCCAAGGCGATCGGTGTTCCCGTCGCCAAGATCGCGGCGCGGGTGATGGCGGGTGAGAGCCTCGCCAATCTGCCGGTGATCGACCGGGTTATCGGCCATGTCGCGGTCAAGGAAAGCGTGTTCCCCTTCGCCCGCTTCCCCGGCACCGATCCCGTGCTCGGACCGGAAATGAAGAGCACCGGCGAAGTGATGGGAATCGCTGATGATTTCGAGATGGCCTTTGCCAAGAGCCAGATCGGTGCGGGGACCGCAATGCCGGACAGCGGCACCCTCTTCGTCTCGGTCAAGGACAGCGACAAGGATGGCATCGTGCCCGCGGTTGAGGCCATGCTCGCGCTCGGCTTCGAAGTCATTGCGACCGGCGGCACGCACGATCATCTGGTCGCCCGCGGCCTGCCGGTGACCAAGGTCAACAAGGTGGCCCAGGGGCGGCCGCATATCGTCGATCGCATCGTCGATGGCGACGTGCAGATCATCTTCAACACCACCGAAGGCTGGCAGAGCCTCAAGGACAGCCAGTCGATCCGCGCCACCGCGCTTAATCGCAAGGTGCCCTATGTCACCACGGTAGCGGCGGCGCAGGCGATGGCGCGGGCGATCCGCGCCTCCAAGGGGCGGTCGCTTGAAGTCCGCTCCTTGCAGACCTATTATTCCGCCCGCGTATCCTGATCATCCCAAGACGCTGAAACCCGGGCACGCGGCCTGGCCGCGCTGGGAAGTATTGAAGAAAAGAAGGGCCTGACGACGATGGCGAGTGAAAAGGTGCCGATGCTGGCCGAAGGCTATCGGTTGCTGGAAGAAGAGCTGAAGCGCCTGAAGGTCGAGCGGCCCGAGATCGTGGACGCGATCGAGGAAGCGCGCGCCCACGGCGACCTGTCGGAAAATGCCGAATACCATGCCGCCAAGGAGCGGCAGGGTCAGGTCGAGGCGCAGATCAGCGATATCGAGGACCGGCTTGCGCGCGCGCTGGTGATCGATCCGACCACCCTGTCCGGCGACAAGGTGGTGTTCGGCGCGACCGTCAATCTCGTCGATGAGGACGACAAGCCGGTGCGCTACCAGCTCGTCGGGCAGCAGGAGGCCAATGCCAAGGACGGGCGGATCAGCTACAACAGCCCGCTTGGCCGGGCGTTGATCGGGCGCCAGATCGGCGACGAGGTCGAAGTCACGACCCCGAGCGGCGACCGTTATTACGAGATCGCGGGAATCGAATTCATCTGATGGCGAAGGCCTGATGCCCGCCGTTACCCGCACTGCGACCTTCTGGATCGCGGTGATTACGGCGTTGGTCAGCATCGTCACTGGTCTTGGCTCGCTTGGCGTTCAAGCGCCGCTGAGCCTTGGCTTCGTTCCGGCACGCGTGTCGGGCCTCGCCTTTCCATTTAGCGCCGTGCCGGTGTTCCTGACCCCGCTCACGGCAACCTTGGTGCATGGCGGCACGCTGCACCTCGGCTTCAACCTGCTGATGCTGGTGTGGTGCGGGCTTGCGGTCGAGCGGGTGCTTGGGCGCGGCGCGTTGGTCTTTCTGTATGTGATCGGTGCCTATGCGTCGATGGCGGCGCAATGGGCGTCGGATCCGGCGGGTACTGGCCCGGTGATCGGCGCCAGCGGTGCAATCAGTGCGCTGATCGGCGCGTATGCCCTGAGCTTCGGACGGCCCAAGTTGGTCAGCAAGAACATGCGCCTGAACCGCTGGCTTCACATCGCGTGGCTGGCAGTCGCCTGGGCCATCCTGCAGGTGATGGTTGGTTGGTCGGCGGGGCAGCAGGGCATGCTGCTCGCGACCCCGGCGCATATCGGCGGGTTTGTCGCCGGGCTGCTGCTGCAGCGGCCGCTTTTGTTGTGGCGCTACCGCCGGGCCTGAGGGCTCAGGCTTCCGGTTCGAGCAAGCGGTGCAGATGCACCACCACATATTTCATCTCGGCATCATCGACCGTGCGCTGCGCATTGGCGCGCCAGGCTTCCTCCGCCTCGGCATAATTGTCGAACAGGCCGACGAGATCGATATTCTGAAGATCGGTGAACTCGGTGCCCTGCGGATCCTTCACGCGGCCGCCGAAGACGAGGTGGAGCTTGCTCATGCGCGGCCGCCTAGCATGGGGTTGCCCACGAAAAAACCCTCCCGCGGAAGCGGGAGGGTTGGTTCGCCAGCGGCAAACGGTGGGAATCGTCGCCGACGGTAATCTGCCTTAGGCGTTGCTCGAGCTGCTGCTGCTGCCGAGGAACTCGCGCAGCTTGTCGCCGGCCATTTCGTCGAACTTCTGCTTGGCCATCCCGCGGCCGCGGTTGAGCGCGCCGGTGCCAGCGTCATTGAGCTTCTTGCCATAGGGCTCAAGCAGCTCACGCTCGCGATCGCTGGCGGGGAGCACCGCGCCGAGGACCGCGCCGATGGCAAGACCCGCGCCAAGCGCGATCAGCGGAGAGTTGTCGATTTGACTCGAAGCGCTCGAGCCGAGGCCCGAGAAACGGCTGCTGCCGGTGTCGGTGTCCGAAACGCTGTCGTAGGTGTCGTTTTTAGCCATTTAATTTCTCCAGCTCGTCGGCCTCGCGGCGCGACGCATTGTCGTGTGTGTCGGTGTCGGAGCCACGGAATAGCCCGCGGACTGCCGAGAAGAGAGGCTTGCGGGCGATGAAGAGCACGGCCGCGGTGGCGATACCGGCGGTGAGGCCGGGATTGTCCTTGACCGCCGTGACGGCGTCGTCCGCCGCCACGATGCTCTTGTCCTTGGCCGACTGGACGGCATCCGAAGCAAGCTTGCCAGGCGCGAGCCGGGCCTTTGCCTCTTCCACCGTACCCATCAGCCGCGCCTTGGCCTGGTCGGCCTCACCGCGGGCGCGGGCGATGCGAACATGCGCGGCGCCGCTCATTTTGCGTCCTCCAGACCCTTGGTCGCCTTGGTGTAGGCGAGGTAGCCAAGGCCACCCGCCGCAACGAGGCAGATCACCAGCGTCAGCAGACCGGCCAGTGTGTCGCTCATCAACGAGGCGAGAGCCACGAAGATGGTTGCGACCAGCACCAGGAAGGCGGCGTGAGCGAACAGGATTGCCACCAGTCCGAGGACCAGCGGAATCTTGAGCGCATTGGCCTTTTCCGTGCCGAGCGCTTTGAAGTAGCCGACCTCGGCACGGCCATAAGCCTTGGCGTCCTCGACCAGGCGATGGATGAGGTCACCGACCCCTTCCGGTTCGCCCTTCACTGTCTCGGTCCGCTTCAGCATCGGATCACCGGGTGGTGCTGCCTCGGTCGCCTTGACGGTCACGGGTTCCATTGCTGCTCTCCTCCGGCATGCCGGCCTTCAGAAGGCGAACCAGGCCGAAGCCGAGGATCGCCGCGCCGGTGATGGCCACCGCCGGGCTTTTGCGGATCAGTGCGCGGGCATCGTCCACCAGTTCGTCCGGATCCTTGTTCTCAAGGGTCGAGGCATAGCGCTGGATGGTCGTGCTCGCCGTCTTGGCATAGTCGCCATACTGCGGACCGAGGCGCTCGCCGATCTGCTCCACGGTGTCCTCGATAATGTTGGCGATGCTGCCAAGCGTGTTCGAGCCGCTCTTGAGGCCTTCGCCGACGAGACCGCGCGCGCGGCCCAGTGCTTCGTCCTTGGCCTTGCCGGTGACGTTACCGACGATCCCGCGGATGCCGCCATTATTCGACCCGCTGGAATCGTCGTTGCTGCTGCCGGTGCCGCTGCTGCTGCTGCCGGTGCTGCTGCTGCTGCTGCTGCTGCCGTTGCCGCTGGCCCCGGTCGAGGTGAGGCCCGTCGAGCCACTGGTGGATCCCGCGCCGCCCCCAGTGTTGCCGGTGATCAACGAGTCGGTTTGGGTGTCGCCGCTGGTCGCCGTGGTCCGGCCGCCAGTCGAATTGATCGCAGAAGACGTGCTACCGCCCGCAGTGCCGGTGCCGCTGCGACCCATGCCGCCGCCGCTGCCGCCAGCTCCGCCGCCCTCGATCACCGTGTCCGTGCCTTCCGGCAACTTGTTCGTGGTATCGGCCATTAGCCTTTCCTCCTTCGTAACGCTGGAAAACTTGGGTGCGGGCCGATAACGAGCCGCTACCGCCGCCGTTCCGGCCACTGATGAACATCAGGAACATGGGACTGAGATGTCTCGTTCGCAACGGCAGCGAAACGAAATCGCATGACGGAGTGCTTCGCCCAATGACCGCCATCCTCGACATCCATGCCCGTGCCATTCTCGATAGCCGGGGCAATCCGACGGTTGAGGTGGACGTGACCCTCGAAGACGGCAGCATGGGCCGTGCGGCGGTGCCCTCGGGCGCATCGACCGGGGCGCATGAAGCGGTGGAACTGCGTGACGGCGACAAGAGCCGGTGGGGTGGCAAGGGCGTCGGCAAGGCAGTCGATGCCGTCAACAACGAGATTGCTGACGAGCTGGTCGGCTACGAGGCCGAGGATCAGGCCGAGATCGACGGTGCCCTGATCGCGCTGGACGGAAGCGAGAACAAGAGCCGATTGGGTGCCAACGCCATCCTCGGCGTCAGCCTCGCGACGGCCAAGGCGGCGGCGGACGCGCGCGGCCTGCCGCTCTATCGCTATGTCGGCGGGGTCGCGGCCGACACGCTGCCGGTGCCGATGATGAACATCCTGAACGGCGGCGCGCATGCAGACAATCCGATCGACTTTCAGGAATTCATGGTGATGCCGGTCGGCGCGCCAAGCTTTGCCGAAGGCCTGCGCTGCGGGGCCGAGATCTTTCACTCGCTGAAGGGCAAGCTGCATGCGGCCGGACTGTCGACGGCGGTGGGCGACGAAGGCGGGTTCGCGCCCAATATCGCAAGCGCCCGCGCGGCGCTCGATTTCATCGGCGAGGCGGTGCACGCTGCAGGCTACACGCTGGGCGAGGACGTGCTGCTGGCGCTGGATTGCGCCGCGACCGAGTACTTCAAGGACGGCCGCTATGCCATGGACGGCGAGGGACTGTCGCTCTCGCCGGAGGAAAACGCGCGCTTCCTCGCTGACCTCGTTCGCGATTATCCGATCGCCTCCATTGAGGACGGGATGAGCGAGGACGACATGGCCGGGTGGAAGGCGCTGACCGACTTGCTCAG
Source organism: Sphingomonas sp. LHG3443-2 (assembly GCF_049896405.1). NCBI lineage: Bacteria > Pseudomonadati > Pseudomonadota > Alphaproteobacteria > Sphingomonadales > Sphingomonadaceae > Sphingomonas > Sphingomonas sp. LHG3443-2. Next base: position 2,228,402 of record NZ_JAFCUG010000001.1, on the reverse strand, counting down.
CGACAAGTGCCAGCTGGTCGGCGACGACCTGTTCGTGACCAATGAGCGCCGCCTTGCGGATGGCATCCGCGACGGCATCGCCAATTCGATCCTGGTCAAGGTCAACCAGATCGGAACCTTGAGCGAGACGATCGCCGCCGTGCGGCTGGCGCAGACAAGCGGTTACACCGCGGTGATGAGCCACCGGTCGGGCGAGACCGAGGACAGCACCATCGCCGACCTCGCCGTCGCGCTTGCCTGCGGGCAGATCAAGACCGGCAGCCTGGCGCGTTCGGATCGCACCGCCAAGTACAACCAGCTGCTCCGCATCGAGGAAGAACTGGGTGAGGTGGCGCGTTATCCCGGCCGTGCGGCGCTGAAGGCGTATCGCCGCTGACACAAAATCGACGCGGCTCGGCAGATTTTTGTTGCTGAGCCGCACCGAACCCCTTGCGTGACGGCGTTAAAACTGATTCTGTCTCCACATGGGACGGGGGGCAGTTAGCCAGGCGCAAGGCCTGATCCGCAGGGCGATGTGGCCCGCGGTGTCTCTGCTCATCATCGGCACGTTCGCAGGCCATGCAGTGGCCGGTCCGAATGGTCTCCTGGCATGGGGCGGTTACCACCGTGACCTTTCGGCCAAGCAGCACGAGCTAGCGAAGCTCGAAAGCGAGCGCAGCGCGCTCAAGCATCGCTCGGCGCTGCTCGATCCTAAAAAGGCCGATCCCGACATGGCCGACGAACTGATCCGCAAGGACCTGGGTCTCGTCCGCCCAGACGAAGTGATCGTTACCCTCGAGGACTGAGCCGCTTCTGCGGCGTTGCGGGCGCTACCTGCGGCTCCTATAGACCCGCCTGATCATCCATTCGACGAGGTAAATCGTGGCGCGTACGCCCAAGGCCGCGGCTTCGGCCGTTCCGCTGAAACCGACCCAAACGGACCAAGCGTCGCCGCTCCTCGCCAATCGCGAGCGGCCGCCGCAGCCGCAGCGCTATCAGGCGAGCAAGGAAGAACTGCTCGATTTCTACAAGCAGATGCTGCTGATCCGCCGCTTCGAGGAGCGGGCCGGCCAGCTTTACGGCCTCGGCTTCATCGGCGGCTTTTGCCACCTCTACATCGGCCAGGAAGCGGTCGCCGTAGGCCTGCAGAGCGCAATGACCGTCGGCAAGGACAGCGTCATCACCGGCTATCGCGACCATGGCCACATGCTCGCCTACGGGATCGATCCGAAGGTGATCATGGCCGAGCTGACCGGCCGCGAAGCCGGCATTTCGCGCGGCAAGGGCGGGTCGATGCACATGTTCAGCGTCGAGCACGGCTTCTACGGCGGCCACGGCATCGTCGGCGCGCAGGTCTCCCTCGGCACCGGGCTCGCGCTCAAGCACAAGTATAGCGAGGATGGCGGCGTCAATCTCGCCTACTTCGGCGACGGCGCGGCCAACCAGGGCCAGGTCTATGAAAGCTTCAACATGGCGAAGCTGTGGGACCTGCCGGTGATCTACGCGATCGAGAACAATCATTACGCGATGGGCACCAGCGTCGAGCGCTCGGCGTCCGAACCCGATTTCTATAAGCGGGGCGAAAGCTTCCAGATCCCCGGCATCCAGGTCGACGGCATGGACGTGCTGGCGGTCCGCGGCGCGGCCGAGGTAGCGCTCGAATGGACCCGCTCGGGTAAGGGGCCGATCATCCTCGAACTCAAGACCTATCGCTACCGCGGCCACTCGATGAGCGATCCCGCCAAATACCGCACCCGCGAGGAAGTGCAGAGCTACCGCGACAACCAGGATCCGATCCAGCGCGCTGAAAAGGAGCTGGTCGGAATGGGTGTCGCCGAGGAGGACCTCAAGGGAATCGACAAGGAGATCAAGGACATCGTAGTCGACGCTGCGAAGTTCGCCGAGGAAGCGCCCGAGCCCGATGCGGCTGAGCTTCACACTGACGTACTGGTGGAGCGCTACTGATGCTCTTGGCGAGCGTGGCTGCCGCGCTGGCCATATCTCAGGGCGCCGACCTGACGCAGGCGCTTCGCCCGTGTGAGACGTCCACCACCTTTGAGGCCGCGACGACCTGCATGGTGAAGACGCTCGGGCTCGAGCGGCTTGGCGCGCTGCGGATCGACCAAGATTATGACGTGGCGACCTACCGCGCGATCGGCCTGGCCTTCCGGCTTCAGGATCCGGCCTCGCCGGTGTCGGCAAGCATGGCGGCTAAGGGCTATTACAATCCTGACTTCGCACCGGCGGTGCTGATCGTCATGGCGCGCGCTCGAGCCTCTGGGGATGGGCGGCTGCTCGATCAGCCCGATCTTCGCGGCATGGTGACCATGTTGAACCGCGAGGCCGACGAGCGCCGCAAGAGCTGGCCGCCAGCCAGCCTCGGGACTAGGGTCGATCTCTCGCGCTGTCCCGACACGCCGCAGCGACAGGCGGCCGGTGCGGCCTGCGTTGAAAAGGATGGCCGCCTCGCCGTCATAACCCCTTTGCGTGCGCAGCCGGCATGGCTTGGCGCTTCGATGAACAAGAAGGCTGATTGAGATGGGCGTTGAACTGAAGATGCCGGCCCTGTCCCCGACAATGGAAGAGGGCACGCTCGCCAAGTGGCTGGTCAAGGAAGGCGACACCGTCTCGAGCGGCGATATCCTGGCCGAGATCGAGACCGACAAGGCGACGATGGAGTTCGAGGCGGTCGACGAGGGCGTCATCTCCAAGATCCTGGTGCCGGAGGGGACCGACGGGGTGAAGGTCGGCACCGCCATCGCGCTGATGGGCGGCGATGGCGAAGAGGCTGCGGCGGAGCCGGCCAAAGCCGAAGCGCCCGCGGCTGCTCCGGCTGCTGCCGAGCAGACTCAGCAGCCGTCCGACCAGCAGACAGACAGCGCCTCGCACACCCAGAAGGCTGAAACCGGCACTAGTCAGCTGGTCAAGCCGCAGGCCGTCGATCCCGAAGTGCCCGCCGGCACCGAGATGCAGAAGCTCACCCTGCGTGAAGCGCTTCGCGACGCGATGGCTGAAGAAATGCGCCGCGACGAGCGCGTGTTCGTGATGGGCGAGGAAGTCGCGCAGTATCAGGGCGCCTACAAGGTGACCCAGGGCCTGCTCGATGAATTCGGTGCGAAGCGCGTGATCGACACGCCGATCACCGAATATGGCTTTGCCGGCCTCGGCACCGGCGCGGCGATGGGTGGGCTGAAGCCGATCGTCGAGTTCATGACCTTCAACTTCGCCATGCAGGCGATTGATCACATCATCAATTCGGCGGCCAAGACCAATTACATGTCGGGCGGCCAGATGCGCTGCCCGATCGTGTTCCGCGGGCCGAACGGCGCCGCCAGCCGGGTCGGCGCCCAGCACTCGCAGAATTACGCGCCGTGGTACGCCAGCGTGCCGGGCCTGATCGTCATCGCGCCTTATGACGCGGCCGACGCCAAGGGCCTGCTCAAGGCCGCGATCCGCTCGGAAGACCCGGTCGTGTTCCTTGAGAACGAGCTGCTCTACGGCCAGACCTTCGAGCTGCCGGTAGTCGAGGACTGGGTGCTGCCGATCGGCAAGGCCCGCACCATGCGCGAAGGCAAGGACGTCACGGTCGTCAGCTATTCGATCGGGGTCGGCGTCGCGCTCGAGGCGGCGAACACACTGGCGGGCGAGGGGATCGAGGCCGAGGTTATCGACCTCCGCACGCTGCGCCCGCTCGACAAGGCTGCGGTCCTGACCAGCCTCGCCAAAACCAACCGCATGGTGGTGGTCGAGGAAGGCTGGCCCACCTGCTCGATCGCAAGCGAGATCATCGCCATCTGCATGGAAGAAGGCTTCGACGATCTCGACGCCCCAGTGATGCGCGTCACCAATGCCGACGTGCCGCTGCCTTATGCCGCCAATCTCGAGAAGCTGGCGCTGATCAAGGCGGCCGACGTGGTCGCGGCGGTCAAAAAGGTCACCTACAAGGGTTGATTGATGGATCGGCCATGCGGGCTTAAGGGGCGCGCATGGCCATTCTTCCCATCGTTTGCATTCCCGATCCGATCCTGCGCGAGACCTCGACTCCGGTCGAAACCTTTGACGCGGAACTGAAAACGCTCATCGCCGACATGTTCGAGACGATGTACGACGCGCCCGGTATCGGCCTGGCCGCGGTGCAGGTCGGCGTGCCCAAGCGGCTGCTGGTGATCGACCTGCAGGAAGAGGAGGATGCCGAGGGCAAGCCGGTCAAGGACCCGCGCGTCTTCATCAATCCCGAGATCCTGGAGGAAAGCGACAGCTTCGTGCCCTACAAGGAGGGCTGCCTGTCGATCCCCGATCAATATGCCGACGTGCTGCGGCCGGACCGGATCAAGGCCAAGTGGCAGGATGCCGATGGCGGCTGGCACGAGGAAGAGATCGACGGGTTATTGGCGGTGTGCCTGCAGCACGAGATCGATCATCTGAACGGCGTGCTGTTCATCGACCATCTCTCGCGCCTGAAGCGCGAGATGTTGCTCAAGAAGCTGGCGAAGGGCCGCAAGGACGGCACCATCGCCATGTGATCAGGCGATGGCGGCCAGTTTGAGGCCGCTTTCCTCTGCCTTCTTCTCGGTGAGATCGGTCAGCCGGGTCGGATAGTCGCCGGTGAAGCAGGCGTCGCAGCGCTGGGGCGCCTCCGCGCTGCGCTGGTCGCCGAGCGCGCGGTACAGGCCTTCGATCGAGATGAAGGCGAGGCTGTCGGCGTTGATGTACTTGGCCATCGCCTCGACATCCATCTGCGCGGCCAGCAGCTTGGCGCGTTCGGGCGTGTCGACGCCGTAGAAGCAGCTGTGCCGCGTCGGGGGCGAGGCGATGCGCATGTGGACCTCGCGCGCGCCGGCGTCGCGCATCATCTGGACGATCTTCACGCTGGTCGTGCCGCGGACGATCGAATCGTCGATCAGCACGATGCGCTTGCCCTTGATCAGCGCGCTGTTGGCGTTGTGCTTGAGCTTGACGCCGAGGTGGCGGACTTCCTGGCTCGGCTGGATGAACGTGCGGCCGACATAGTGCGAACGAATGATCCCGAGCTCGAACGGAATGCCGCTTTCCTGCGCATAGCCGATCGCTGCGGGAACGCCGCTGTCGGGGACCGGCACGACAATGTCGGCGTCGATCCCGCTTTCGCGCGCCAGGACTGCACCGATATTCTTGCGCGACTCATAAACCGAGATGCCTTCCGCCACGCTGTCGGGGCGGGAGAAATAGACATGCTCGAAGATGCACGGGCGAGGGGCGGCGGCGGCGAACGGGCGGAAGCTGCGCAGGCCATCGCCATTGACCACGATCATCTCGCCCGGTGCCACTTCGCGCTCGAAGCGGGCGCCGATCACGTCCAGCGCGACGGTTTCGCTGGCGAAGATGATGGTGTCGCCGATCCGCCCCATCACCAGCGGGCGGATGCCGAGCGGGTCGCGGCAGGCTATCAGTCCCTGCTCGGTCAGCATCAGGAGGGAATAGGCGCCTTCGACCTGTCCCAGCGCATCGACGATGCGGTCGAGCATCTGGGTCTGGTGCGAAGTGGCGACGAGGTGGATGATGACCTCGGTGTCGGAAGTCGACTGGAAGATCGAGCCGCGGCGGTTGAGCGTGCGGCGCAGCTTCATCGCGTTCGAGATATTGCCGTTATGGGCAACCGCGAAGCCGCCGTCGGCCAGCTCGGCGAACAGCGGCTGGACGTTGCGCATCGCGCTCGATCCGGTGGTCGAATAGCGCACATGGCCGAGGGCGGTGCGGCCGGGGAGGGAGCGGATGATGTCGTCGCGGTCGAAATTGCCGGCGACATGGCCCTGCGCTCGGTGCGAGTGAAAACCGGCACCGTCGAGCGAGGTGATTCCCGCCGCTTCCTGCCCGCGATGCTGAAGGGCGTGGAGCCCGAGCGCGACGAAGCTGGCCGCCACATCGGCGTTCCACACGCCGAACACGCCGCATTCCTCGCGAAGTTTGTCGTCGTCGAAGGGATTGGTCGAAAACATGGATGTCGCCCGTCCGCTGTGTGAGCCGCCCTATAGGGTCGCGCGGGCGCTTTGTCGCGTGCGGACTGAACCGGGGTTGAAGGCCGACGCCGGCGCGGGCAGGTAAGTGGCCATGCGCTTGGCTTCGATCCCGCTTTTGCTGCTCATCAGTGCCTGTCAGCAGGAAGCGCCGACCACAGGCCCCGGAGCAAGGCCGGAGAGCGGCGCGGTCACGATATATGCGGGCAGCGGCAGGGACCGCCTGTGCCTCGCTGAACAAGGCGGAACCGCAAGCTTTGTCACCTATGCGCCAAGTGGTGATGCCAATTGCACGGTGCAGGGGACTTGGTCTCCTTCTGGTCCTTCGGCGATCAAACCGAACGAGGATCCGAGCTGCTCGATCATCTTCAACAGGGAGGGGCAGTCGGTGCGATTGCTCGCCGGCGGTCCTGGCTGCGCTTATTATTGCGGCCCCGGCGCTAGCTTCGAAGGCAAGACCTTCGTCCGGATGGACAAACCCGAGCCCGTCACCGATCTGGCTGGTGATCCGCTTTGCTGACAATTATGTTGATAGCAGTCGCTTGCCCACCTAGACCCTGACCAACGCCCCTTCCGGAGAGAGCCCCAGACATGCCCGTCTACAACGCCCCCGTTCGCGACACCCGCTACGTTCTCGAGCACATCGTCGAGATGCAGAATTACGGCAACCTGCCGGGCTTCGCCGATGCGACTCCGGACCTCGTCGAAGCGCTGCTGACGGAAGGCGCGCGGTTCACGCAGGAGGTGCTGGTGCCGCTCAATCGCACCGGTGACGAGGAAGGCTGCACCCGCCACGAGGACGGGTCGGTGACCACGCCCAAGGGCTTTAAGGACGCCTATAAGCAGTTCTGCGAGCTTGGCTTCACCAGCCTGTCGGCACCGGTCGAATTCGGCGGGCAGGGGCTCCCGCACGTGCTGGCGACGGCGATCTCCGAATATGTGCTGTCGGCCAACCAGAGCTTCGAAATGTATCACGGCCTGACCGCGGGCGCGATCGCCTCGCTGCTGGTCAAGGGCAGCCCCGAGCAGCAGCAGACCTATGTGCCCAAGATGGTGTCGGGCGAATGGACCGGCACCATGAACCTGACGGAGCCGCATTGCGGCACCGACCTCGGGCTCCTCAAGACCAAGGCCGAACCGCAGGCCGACGGCAGCTACAAGATCTCGGGCACCAAGATCTTCATCTCGTCCGGCGAGCACGACATGAGCGAGAACATCATCCACCTGGTGCTCGCCAAGATCACCGGCGCGCCGGACAATGTGAAGGGCATCAGCCTGTTCGTGGTGCCCAAGTTCCTGGTGAACGAGGACGGCACGCCGGGCGAGCGCAACAGCCTCGCCTGCGGGTCGATCGAGCACAAGATGGGGATCCACGGCAATTCGACCTGCGTCATGAACTACGACGGGGCGACCGGCTGGCTGGTCGGCGAGCCGGAAAAGGGCCTTGCCGCCATGTTCATCATGATGAACGCCGCGCGCCTAGGCGTCGGGCTCCAAGGCTTGGCGCAGGGCGAGATCGCCTATCAGAACGCGGTCGCCTACGCGAAGGACCGCCGCCAGGGCCGGGCGCTGAAGCCCGAGCTGCGCGATGCCAATGCCAAGGCCGACAACCTGTTCGTGCATCCGGACGTCCGCCGCATGCTGCTGGAAGCCAAGGCGTTCAACGAGGCGGCCCGCGCGCTGATCCTGTGGGGCTCGCTCCAGGTCGATCTGTCCCGCAAGGGCGCGACCGAGGAAGAGCGGCAGAAGGCCGATGACCTGATCAGCCTGCTGACCCCGGTCATCAAGGGCTATCTCACCGACAAGGGCTTCGAGGCCACGGTGAACATGCAGCAGGTGTTCGGCGGCCACGGCTACATCCGCGAATGGGGCATGGAGCAGTTCGTCCGCGACGCCCGCATCGCCCAGATCTACGAAGGCACCAATGGCGTGCAGGCGATGGATCTGGTCGGCCGCAAGCTGGCGCAGAACGGCGGCCGCTCGATCCGCTTGCTGTTCGAGGTGATCGGTGCCGATATCGCCAAGGCGCGCAGCAGCGGCGATCCGGCGGGTATCGCCGAGCCGCTGGAGAAGGCGCTCGGTCATCTCCAGGCCTCGACCATGTGGCTGGCGCAGAACGGGATGCAGGACCCGAACCATGCCGGCGCGGGCGCCGTGCCGTACATGCACCTGATGGGCCTGGTGACGCTCGGCTGGATGTGGCTCAAGATGGCTGATGTGTCCGCCCGGCTCGAAAATGAAGCCGGCGAAGACGCGGCCTTTCATCAGACCAAGCTCGCCACCGCGCGCTTCTATGCTCAGCGCGAGCTGCCGAAGGCGAGTGCCTATCGCGGCCAGATCGAAGCTGGCGGCGACACGCTGATGGCGCTGGCCGAAGACGCTTTCTAAGCGGCGCCAAAGGTCGCCATGGGCTCGTGATGCGCTCCGTGGCGGCCAAGGTGGCTTTCTAACAGGGTGAAGCCGCGCACCGTCCATGGCGGTGAGGTCAGCGTGCCGTGGCGGCTGAGCCAGGGCTGGAGATCGGGTGCAGGCCCGCTCCAGCGCGCGAGCCTCACGTGCGGCACGAAGGCGCGGGTTTCGGGCGCGAGGCCGGCGGAGGCCACGGCGCGGTCGATCCGGGCGGCGAGAGTGGCTACCGGCTCGCGCGGCTCGATCCCTGCCCACAGCGCGCCCGAGCGCTTGTGATGGAATTGGCCGACGTCCTTCAGCCGCAGCTCGAACGGTTCGAAGCGGAGGGACGAGAGCGCCGCCGCGACATCTTCTGCGGTGTCGCCGTCCACCTCACCGATGAAGCGCAAGGTGAGGTGAAGCTGCTCAGCCGGTGACCAGCGCAGCCGCTCGGGACCGTCCATCAGGTCGAGAAGGGAATCGGCGATGTCCCCTGGCAGAGGAAGGGCGACGAACAGGCGGTGCAAGAGGGCTTAACTCTCGTGCTCGGCCCCAGGCTTCACCACCCGCCGCTCGATCGGCGGCATGACAAAGCGATAGGCAAGAGCGCCGAAAATGCCGGCCAGCACCATCACCAGAGTGGGCTCGAAGAAGAGTTCGGGCAGTCTTCCATCGACGTAGAGCGCGAACAGCGGAAAGAACAGCAGGCCAGCAAGCGAACCTGCCGCAATGAAGAGGGCTGTGGTGCCCTCCTGCCAGTCCCTGCCACGGATCAGCAGGCAGAGAAGGCCGCCGCAAAGAAGCGCGAGCGGGGCCGTGAAGATGAAGCCAAGCAGGGCAGTGAATGCCAACGCTCCCAGGTAGTTGCCATTTGCGCCGAGCGGTTCGGCGATCATCAGCATTACACCTCCCGAAGCCCCCGCTACGGCCCCGGCGACTCCCGACGCGAGCAACAGCTGGAATAAGTGGCGCAATCGATTGGATCTGGTGGCCAGCGCTCAGCCCTCAATGATGTGCGGCACGAAGCGCGCATCGTCGGCGGTGATGCGTCCGCCCTCGCGGATGCCGAGGCCCGCCACTTCGCCGCCGACCGTCCATACGCCTAGCGCCGGATAGGCGCCGTCAAACTCCGGCACGTCGTAGAACTGCTGATAGACTTGGCCGAAGGCGCCATAGGGCCCGTCGGAACGCGACGTCTCCCGGCCATCCTCGACAATCCGGACATTGGCGCCTTCGCGGGCTAAGATCGGCTTCACCACATGGCGCGGCCCGACGCTGGCAGCGTCCCAGCCGGCGGGCAGGAGATTAGGGTGCTTCGGCTCCAACTCATAGAGCAAAGGCAGTATCGCCTTGTTCGACCAAAGCATCTTCCAGATCGGCTCGAGCCACAGGGTCGCGTCCATCCGCCGCACGATCTCGCGGCCATAATCTTCGGCGACGATCCATTCCCACGGGTAGAGCTTGAACAGCGCGGTGATGAGATAATCTTCCTCGTCCACCAAGCGCCCTTCGGCATCCAGGCCAATCCGCTCGATGAGGATAGCGCGTGTCTCCAGCCCCGCCTGCTCGGCAAGATCGCGCATGTAGGTCGCGGTGACGGTGTCCTCGTGAAGGTCGTCGGCATGATGGGTGACCCAGACCCTTCCCCCAAGGTCGCGCGCCATGTAGCGCCAGCGGTCGATCAGTTTCTCGTGGAGGGAAGTGAACTGGTCGTGGGCCGGAAAGACCTCTTCCTTCCATTGCCATTGTACCACGCCTGCCTCCAGCATCGAGGTCGGCGTGTCACAATTATACTCGAACAGCTTGGGCTCGCCGGAGCCATTCCAGCCGAAATCAAACCGGCCATAGTCGAGGGCAGGGCGGTCGCGCTTCCATTCCGCCAGCACGGCGTCGATGGCCCAGTCGGGAATGCCGAACCGGGCGAGCTTCTCGGGACGCTTGGCGAGATGGTCGCCGGCCTTCAGGAACAGCTCGTGGCAGCGCTCAGCGGCGGCCTCCAGCGTCTCGATCTGCTTTAGCGTAAAGACGTAGGTGGCGCTCTCGTCCCAATAAGGCTTGCCGTCCTGCGTGTGCCAGACGAGCCCCTGTTCCTCGACGATCCGCTGCCAACCCTCGCGTGGGCGCAGCTTGCGGCGCTGCATGGCTTAGCCGCCGCGCCCGAAGCTGCGGGCGCTGCCGCCGAGGCCACCGCGCGAGATGGCGGAGGAGCGGGCCATGTTGCTACCGGCCGGCGCACGCAGGAACGAGCCGCCGGCGGGTGGCGTGCGGCTGACATAGCCGGCGTAGCGGCGGTCATTGAGGTTGTCGTAGTAATAGGGGATTGGCGCGCCGCGGCCGAGATAAAGGAAATGGCCGCCACCACCCCGCCGCTCGCAATTGTCGTCGGCAATGCGCTGACCCCAATCATCCGCGCACACCCGGGTGGTGCCGGCCGCGCGGTAATCGTCGCCATCGGAGCAGCCGGTGAGGCCGGCCAATGCAGCGGCGAGCGACATCGTCAGGGTGAGTTTCTTTTCCATGACGTCAGGGGACCATGCACGCGGCCTGCAGGACCCCGATGCCGAGCCCCATGCCGCCGACAAAGATCCCGCTTGCGGCACAGCCTTGCTCGATCCGCGCCGAGATGCCGCGGAACAGCAGTCGGGCGATGATCACGAACACCAGAAGCTGCACGACCAAAGCGACCGCGCCCCACAGCAGCATGTCGGGGATGCTGACGCTGTTGCCGATCACCACTGCGACCGGCAGCGCGAAGCCGAGAAAGGTGCCGGTAAGTTGCAGCGCCGCCGCGCTGTTGCCGGCGCGGATCAAGGCCAATTCCCGGTGCGGGGTCAGCTGGATGTAAAGCGCAAGGAAAGCGGCCGCCAGCAGCAGCGCAGCACCGAAGTATGCAAGGAAGTGAGGCAGGACCGCCGCGAAATAGCCGAACAATTTGTTTCCCCCGGATACTAGTTCGAAGAGTAGCAGCGGCGCATTTTGGCGCAAGCGGGGGCGAGCAGCATCTACTCACATGTAAGTAGGTCGTTTCGTTCGCGAAAACTCCTTGAAACCTTTGGGCGCTCCAACGATATATGGTCACGTGGACGGGCCGCTTCGGCCCGCCGACGATGGAGCTTGAGAATGCAGAACTGGTCTGACCCGCGCACGACGACCGCCTATGACCCGGCCGTCTCGGTCGGCGTTCCGCGTGCCGCCCGCGATGCGGGCCTGCGGTCCTACATGTTGAGCGTTTACAATTACATGGCTTCGGGCGTGCTGCTGACCGGCATTGTCGCCCTGCTGTTCGCCTCGAGCGGCCTTGCCCAGCAAGTGCTTTCGACCCCGCTGCGCTGGGTGATCATGCTGGCGCCGCTTGGCTTCGTGATGGCGATGAGCTTCGGCCTCAACCGCATGAAGACCTCGACGCTGCAGGCTTTGTTCTGGGCGTTCACGGTGGTGATGGGCCTGTCGATGAGCTCGATCTTCCTGGTCTACACCGGGACGAGCATTGCCCAGACCTTCTTCGCCGTGGCGGCGGCCTTCGCCGGCCTCAGCCTGTTCGGATACACCACCAAGAAGGACCTGTCGGGCTTTGGCACCTTCTTGATCATGGGCGTGGTTGGCCTGCTGGTGGCGATGATCGTCAACCTGTTCCTGCAGTCGAGCGCGCTGTCGTTCGCGATCAGCGGCATCGGCGTTCTGCTGTTCGCCGGCCTGACCGCTTACGACACGCAGAAGATCAAGAGCATGTATGCCTATGTCGCTGGCACCGACATGATGGGCAAGGTCGTGATCATGGGGGCGCTGAACCTCTACCTCGACTTCATCAACATGTTCACGTTCCTGCTGAGCTTCATGGGCAACCGCGAGTAAGCGGGGCAGCCAAACGGCTCAGACAAGAGGGCTCGGCGGGAAACCGCCGGGCCCTTTTTCTTGCGCTGCGTTAACGACAAGCTATGCTGCCGAATCGTGGGTGGATCGCTGGGAAGCGATTTTCGGCTGCAAGGGGGTTTGCACATGCCGTATCGTCACGCGCATTGGTATGTATTGGGATTGATCCCGCTGATCGGGCTGGCGTTCTGGCCGAGCTACTGGTCGGTCCTTCCATCCGCCACCTGGCAGTTCCATGCGCATGGCATCACCGCCTTCGCCTGGCTGATGCTGCTGGCCGCGCAAAGCTGGACGATCCAGCACGGCGACCGCGACACCCACCGCCTTGCCGGAATGGGCAGCCTGGTGCTGTTTCCGCTGTTCCTCGCCGGTGGCGCAGGGCTGTTCTTCGGCATGGCGGCCAAGATGGTCGCTGGAAGTGAGTTCCACGTTCTCTACGCCGCGCGCCTTGCCTGGCTCGACATCTTCAGCGTCGGGATGTTCGTGGTGTTCTACCATCAGGCGCTCCGCCATCGCCGCAAGGTGAAGCTGCATTCGGCCTACATGCTGGCGACGATCATCGCGCTGCTGCCGCCAATCCTCGGCCGGCTGAGTGGTATCCCCTTGGGCGCGCGGGGACCGGGCACCTTCCACCTCCTATTCCCCGGCTTCATCGCGGGTCAGCTGATCGCGGCAGCGGCGGCCTTGCTGATCGCTCGTGGGCGAGGGGCCGACGGCCGGCCGTGGCTGTGGGCGGCCTTGATGAGCACTCTTGGTGCGCTCGCCTTTGCGACCGTCGGCGGGCTGCCGGCATGGCGCTCACTGTATGCAGCGATGGCGCAAGTGCCGTCCGAACCGATCATGGTTGCCGCGGCCGCCTTTGGAGGCTTGGTTGCCTGGTCGGGCTGGAACGTCGGCAAGCGGCCCCGCCCAAGCGGCGCGCTGCCCGCCTAGCCCAGGTTCTTCTTGAAGAAGCGCAGGGTCCGCTGCCAGCTAAGCTCGGCGGCGGCCTTGTCGTAGCGTTCGGCCGAGGTGTCGTTGTGGAAGGCGTGGTTGACGCCATCGTAGAGCTGGAAGGTCACCGGCTTGCCCGCCGCGCGCAAGGCTTCGACCCACGGGAAGCCGGTCTGGTTCACGCGTGTGTCGAGGCCGGCGAGCTGAATGAGGAGCGGCGCCTGGACCTTGGCTGCCTGGCTCGGGGCAGGGGCGGTGCCGTAATAGACGACGCCTGCATCGAGATCGGCGCCAGCGTCCACCGCAAGCCGGTTGACGTAAGCGCCACCCCAGCAGAAGCCGACCGCACCGACCTTGCCGCCGCGGCTGGAGCCCGCCACTTCGCGCAGCATGGCGACACCCGCAGCGCTGGCGGCCGCCAGGTCGAGCTTGCCGATCATCTCGCGCGCCTGATCCTCATTGGCGGGCGTGCCGCCGAGCGGCGTCAGGAAGTCGGGCGCCACCGCACGATAGCCGGCCAGCGCAGCGCGGCGCGTGACGTCCTTGATGTGCGCGTTAAGGCCGCGGTTTTCGTGGATCACGATCACCGTTGGCTTGAGGCTGCGGCTACGCGGTTCGGCGACATAGGCCTTGGTGCCGGCGACCGTCTGGTCCCGGATCGTAAGCCGGTTGTCGTTCTCGGGGACGATGGCGGCCGCTGCGGGGGAGGCGGCAATGCTTCCGATCAGTGCTTCGGCAGCGGCGGCGCTGCCGGCCAGCGCCACCATCCGCGCCATGAAGTCGCGGCGGGGCATGCCTTCATGCGTGAAGCGGTCGTAAAGCGCGATGGCGCGGGCCTTCAGGTCTTCGGTCATTACTGGTCCTCCATGGCCGCACGATGAGGCTCGCCATCCTGCACGGCAAGCACGACCAAGGGTCAGCCGTCCACCTTCATCGCCTCCGCCGCTTCCGCATCCTTCTGCTTGGCTCGGCGATAGGCATCGCGGTTGGTGCAACGCGCGACGTAGCTGGTAAACGGCTCCTGCTGATCCAGCCCGCCGAACATCATCATGAAGCCCAGCATGGACGAGACGTAGAGATCGGCAGCACTGAACCGGCCGGTGATGTACTCGCGGCCGTCGAGCATCGTGGTCAGCGTGGCAAAGGTGCTGGCGTGATTGCCGAAGCCGAACATCCCCTGCTTGTCGGCCGGCACCTCATAATTGACAGCCTTGAGGCTAAAGGCCTGCTCGAGCGGCCCGGCGGCGAAGAACAGGTAGCGGTAATAGTCGGCCCGCTCGCCGGACGGCGGGGCAAGGCCGATATCGGGAAAAGCATCGGCGAGATAGGCGCAGATCGCTGCCACTTCGGTGACCACGTGATCGCCATGCTTGATCGCCGGAACCTTGCCCATCGGATTGACCGACAGGTACGGCTCGGCCTTCATCGTCCCGCCGTATGTCAGGAGCTCGGTCTGATACGGAGCGCCGACTTCCTCGAGCATCCAGCGGATCATCTGCCCGCGTGATTGCGGGTTGGTGTAGAAGATGAGGTCGCTCATGACGGTCTCCTGTTGCCCCTCCCGCCGGCGGCAGGAGGGGTGAGGTCGATCAGCCCCGTTCGCCTGCAGCGGGGGTGGTGACGGGAGCAGGAGCGCCGCGCTCCGCCGCCGACGCGTCGCGCGCCCCGCGGAATTCGCTATCCTCGCTCCAGTTCGGCCAGGCGGACGAATTGGCCAGCGCGCGCCCCACGTTGTGAAGAATCTGCGCGTCCTGCACGAGGCCGCTGAAATCCCAGCTCGGGTCGAACTCGTCGGCCGGCTGGTGGTAGCGCTTGGCGGTGTAGTCGTCGGCCAGCGCCTTGGCGCGTGCCTTGCCGCCATTGACGAGATCGCGGCCGCCGTTCCAGCTGATTGCCGGCACGCCGCGCTTGGCGAAGGGGAAGTGGTCCGAGCGGAAGAAGGAACCAGCTTCGGGCCGCTCATCCGGCGAATAGGTGCGGTTCTGCTTGGCGGCTTCGGCGGTCAGCAGGTCGAGGAGCCCGAGCTTGGCCGAGCCCGAGATCGAGATGTCGCGGGCCGGACCATAAAGCGCGCCGCCATCGGTGTTGAGGACGCCAGCGGTCTTGCCGAGCGGATAGAGCGGGTTGCTGTTGTAATATTCCGACCCGAGCAGGCCCTTTTCCTCGGCGGTCACGAACAGGAAGACGAGGCTGCGCTGCGTACGCGGCTCTTTCGCAAACCAGCGCGCCTGCTCCAGCACGTGAGCGGTGCCGGTCGCATTGTCGGCGGCGCCATTATAGATGCGGTCGCCGCGCGCGTCGGGCTGACCGACGCCGAGGTGATCCCAGTGCGCCGAGTAGATCACCGTTTCGTCGGGCCGGGTGGTGCCGGGCAGCAGGCCGACGACATTGTAGCTGGTGATGGTCTGCGCCGCGGCATTGCCGGTGGCGCTGAGACGGACGGGGAGCTCGACCGGCTTGAAGTCACGGCGGCGGGCAGCGGCCTTGGCCTGTGCCAGCGTCGTGCCCGATGCAGCGAAGATCTTCTCGGCGGTGGCCTTGCTGATCCAGCTTTCCATCGCCGGGTGCGCGCCGCGCGGATCCTGGCGGACGACGTCGAACATGGTGTTGGTGTTCGAATTCTTGACCGTGGCCCAGCCATAGGAGGCGGGCGCGTCCTCGTGGACGATCAGCACGCCGGCGGCACCGAGCTTGGCCGCCTGTTCGTACTTGTACGTCCAGCGGCCGTAATAGGTCATCGCCTTGCCGCCGAAGTCAGGGCCACCGTCGGCCAAAGGCCCGTCGAAGTCGGGATCGTTAATGAAGACAACCAGGATCTTGCCGCGGACATCCATGCCCTTGAAGTCGTCCCACTGACGTTCGGGCGCCTGGACCCCGTAACCGGCGAACACCAGCGGCGCGTTGTCGAGGCGAAGTTGGCTGGCGCCGTTCAGCGGCGCGCGAACGGCGATATCGGTGCCCTGCGCGAGGCGCCCGGCGGCGGCACCACCCTGAAGGCTGACGACCGGATCCGCGCTCCAGTTCGACTGCAGCAGCGGCACGCGCTGGGTGTACTGGCGCTGGCCGTTCACCACATCGCCGCCCGGCTGCACGCCCGCGGCCTTCAGCTGCTGCGAGAGATAAGCCACCGTCTTCACTTCGCCCGCAGTGGCCGGTCCGCGACCTTCGTAGGCGTCGGAGCTCAGCGTCTTGATGTCCTGCGTGAGGCGCGGAACCGAGAAGCTTTGCGCGGCGAGCGGGCCGGCGGCGAGGGCAGTGCTGGCAACGAAAAGCAGGGCAAGACGGGTCAAGTGCAATCTCCTGAGACGGCAATCATCGCCAACCTCATGCGCTTGCCCGACTGCCCTGAAAAGCCCCTACTTGCGGGTGCGGTAGCGATCGAACCAGGCGGTGATCGCCGACGCCCGGGCCGCCGCCTGGCTTGGCCGCGCGTCGAGGCCGTGCGGTGCGCCAGGCACCTTCACCAGCATCGCCGGCACGCCCTGCAGGCGGAGCGCGCCATACCATTGCTCCGCTTCGGCATTGGGGGTGCGAAGGTCATCCCCGCCGACGATCACCAGCGTCGGCGTCATGACCTTGCCGGCAAGGCTAAGCGGCGAGCGCTGCCAATAGGCGGCTTGCTTCTCCCACGGCATGCCACCGAGCCAGTAGCGGCCGAACAGAGGCAGGCCATCGGCAACCAGCGCTTGGCTGGTCCAGTTGATCACCGGCTTCTGCACCGCGGCGGCTTTGAAGCGGTTGGTGTGGCCGGTCATCCAGGCGGTCAGCAGCCCGCCGCCAGAGCCGCCGGTGATGAATAGGTTCTCGGGGTCAGCAAGCCCGGCGGCAACCGCGGCATCTACCGAGGCCATGAGGTCGGTCTCATTCGGCGTTGGATAGCTCTTCTCGATCCCGTCAGCGAAGGCTTCGCCATAGCCGGTCGATCCGCGCACGTTGGGAAAGAGCACCGCGTAACCTGCCGCGGCGAACAGCTGATAGTCGGTCGAGAAGTACGGACCGTAGCTGGTGTAAGGGCCGCCGTGGATCTCGAGAATGGTCGGCACCTTCTGCCCGTCCTGGTAGCCGGCAGGCATGAGGATCCAGCCTGGTACCGCCGTGCCGTCCGGCGCCCTTGCGTCAAGCGTCCGAACTTCGCCGAGGCGTTTGCCGGACAGCCACAGGTCGTTGAGCGCAGTCAGCCGCCGCGCCGTGCTGCCGCGCGCCATCGACACATCGGTCGGACGGGTCGCCGATCCGCTGGTGAAGGCAAGCGTGCCGTCGCGCGCAACGCTCCACGCGCCGCCAGTGTAGGGGCGGCCTACCGCTGGCGCGGCAAGGTCATAGGGCAAGGTTGTGACTGCGCCCGATGGCGAGACGCGGGCAAGTCGGTAGTGGCCCTTTTCCTCGAAGCCGACGACTAGCTGGTTGCCGGTCCACTGCACGTTGTCGATCGAGCGGTCGAGGCCTGCCGCAACCCGCCGGACGCCGCTGCCGTCGCGGTTCATGAGATAGAGGCCCGCCTGATTGTAGGCTTGGCCATCGTCGTCGAAGCCGAGGAAGGCGATTGTTCGGGCGTCCGGCGACACGGTTGGAGCGCCGTCCGGACCCTTGCGGCGGGTAAGCTCCCGCACGGCGCCGCTTGCGACATCGATCGCCAGCACCTCGCTTTCCAGCGGGTCCCGCTCCCACTCGGTGGCCCGGCTGCCGCTGGCAAGGATGCTGTCGCCAGCCCAGGCGATCGGCCCATTCAGCAGCAAGGCGCCGCTGGTCAGCCGCCGCGGCGCGCCGCCGTCGGCATCGACCACGAACAGATGATCGGTGCCGGGACGGGCAAGGCCGGCGCCGTCGTTGCGATATTGCAGGCGATCGATGACCTGCAGCGGTTCGGCCCAGGTCGCGCCTTCGGGCTTGGGCGGTGCCTTGCCGATTGCCGGTCCTTCGCCGGGCACGCGCATCAGATAAGCGAGGCGCCGCCCGTCGGCCGACCAGGCCATGTCGGACGGGCTGTCGGGAAGGCCGGAAATGCGCGCGGTCGTGCCGCTGTCCATCCATCGCACGAACATCTGTGCGCCTGGACCTTCGGCGGTCGATACATAAGCAAGGCGGCGGCCATCAGGCGACCAGCGCGGGCTGGTGTGTGAACCGGTGCCAGTGACCAGCGGCTCCTGCCGCCCGGTTGCGGTGTCGATCACCCAGATGCTCGGGCGATACCGATCGGTCATCACGTCCGCGCTCATCCGGACATAAGCGATGCGCTTTCCGTCGGGGCTTATCTGCGGGTCCGCGGCGTAGGAAAGGTTGAACAGGTCGCTACCGGTGAAAGCCGGGGTCGGCGCCGGCGTTCCGGCCGGAGCGGTCGGCGTGGTCTGCGCCAGTGCCGGCATTGCTGCCGCACTCACCAGCAGCGCTGCCAATGTGATGATCGCCGCCCTGTTCGTCATTGCTCGCCCCCTGATGTCAGTGGCGGCAATCAATCATCTTTCACGCCGGGGCGCCAGTCGGGCAGGTTTGACTTGACGGAGAACAATAGCGTATTACATCACCAATACACTTCGAGGGGAGACGACATGATCAAGTACGCCGCACTGACGCCGCTGCTTCTGCTGGCTGCCTGCAAGGCCGAGGTGAGGGAGCCGGCGGCTGGTGACGAGACGGTGCAGATGAAGGCCGACGCCGATGCCCGCGTCGCCTTCAATCTGCCGTTCGCGAAGGGCGAGATCAAGCTGCCCACGGGTATCATGTCCAACGCCAACTTCGACATCGACGGGGTCAAGATGATGCCCGGCGCAGAGCTGACGGGCTTCAACCTCGATGCGGGTGACGGCAAGCCGGGCCGGGTCAACTTCACCTTCACCGCGCCCGCCTCACCGGAGGAGGTCCGGACCTACTTCGTCGACCAGTTCAAGGCGCAGGGGATCGAGGCGGCGCTGGCGGCCGATGCGCTGCAAGGCAAGACCAAGGACGGCGCGACCTTCCTGATGCGCTTCGCGCCGCAAGGGAGCGGCACCAGCGGCACCATCCAGCTCGACGAGCAGAAGTAAGGATCAGAAGGGAAAGAAGACCCGGATTGCGACAACAGCGGCTACCCACGTTACCAGATTGAGCGGTAGCCCGAGCCGGACGAAGTCCATGTAGCGGTACCGCCCCATCTGGTAGACGAGGGCATTGGTTTGGTAGCCGAAGGGAGTCGCAAAGGCAGCGCTGCCGGCCATCATCACGGCAACGAGGAAGGGCCGCGGGCTGACCTGCAATGCTTCGCCCATGCTGACGGCAATGGGGGTGAAGAGCACGGCAACGGTCGCATTGGACAAGAGCTCGGTCGCGAACAGCACCACGCCGTAGATCAGGATCAGTGCAATCAGCGGAGTCAGCTGTTCGAGATTGCCGATCAGGAATTCGGTCATTAGCTCGGCCACGCCGGAGGTGCGGAGTGCAATGCCCAGCACCAGCATGCCGGCGATCAGCATCAGCACGTCAGGGCGAAGGCCGCTATAAGCTTCGTCGGCGGTGATGATCCTCAACAGGATCAGCAGCACGGCGCCAGCGAAGGCACAGGCGGCGATGGGGGCAACGCCGAGCGCCGCAAGAGCGATCACCGCCACGAACACGGCCAAGGACACCAGCGCACGCACGGGCCGCAGCGGGCGTTCAGCGGCAAAAGCGGCGGCATCGCCGATCTGTCCGCCCGCCTGGGTGGTGCCGCCCGTGGGCGCCTCGACCGTCGTTTCACTCCGCTCGGACGTGTCGATAAGACGGCCGCTGAAGAACAGGAGGTACAGGCCTCCGGCAATCGCCACCGCAAGCCCGACGGGGGTGATCTCGAAAATTCCGAAGCGAGCCTGGCCAGCGGCCCCGGCCATGTCGCTGACGAGGAGGTTGGTGGACGTGCCGATCAGGGTGCAGCCACCGCCGAGGATTGCGGCGTAGGACAAGGGAATGAGATAGCGTTTCGCGGAAATGCCGAGCGAGGCCGCGGTGTCCCGGATGATGGGTGCGGAGAGGACCACGATCGGCGTGTTGTTGAGAAACGCCGAGGCCGCTCCGCATACTGCGATGACGATCCACAAACCCGCACGCCCGATCCGCCGGCAGATCGCCACCAAAGCGCGGATGCCGGCATCGAGAAGGCCCGCCAATTCCATGGCGTAGGCAATGACGAACAAGGAGGCGAGGGTGATGATCGCCGGGCTGGCAAAGGCGCTCTGCACCTGGATTGGCCGAACCACACCCGTCAGCAGCAGCACCGCTGCGCCCGCCAGCGCCACCACATCGGAGCGCGCTTTGTCCCAGATCAGTGCCGCCACCACCGCAACCAGCACGGTAAGGGTGATCACCTGAGGATTGGCGAGGAGCGGGGGGAAGTGATTCATACCGCCGCGAAGATCACGAAGTGAAGGCAGGTTGAATCAGGCACCAACCATGAACGCGAACGCGGCGGGAAGGTGCCTGCTTCTTAAGCAAAGCAAAGGAGGCCGAAAGCTTTGAGCTCCCGACCTCCTCATTTCCGTTGCGATATTGTCTTACTCAGCCGCAGGCGTTTCCGGGGCTTCTCCGGTTTCGGACTGCCCGCCTGAGTCCGCCTCCGGCGGCTGTTCGGCCGGCCGAACAGAGCGCGCTTTGGCCGGCTTGGCCTTCGCCTTACCCTTGGTCGTCTTGGCCGGAGCGGCCGGCGTGATCTCGAACACCGGCACATTGTCCTTCAACCGGACCTTGACCTCGCCGCCGTGGACCAGCTTGCCGAAGAGCAATTCCTCGGCGAGCGGTTGCTTGATCTTCTCCTGCACCAGGCGACCCATCGGACGCGCACCGTAGAGCTTGTCATAACCCTTGGCGGTGAGCCACTCGCGCGCCTCGTCGTCGAGCTCGATGTGAACGCCGCGGTCGGCCAGCTGAAGCTCAAGCTGCAGGATGAACTTGTCGACGACCCGGGCGACGACGGCCGGCGGCAGATAGCCGAACGGCACCACCGCATCGAGGCGGTTGCGGAATTCGGGCGTGAACATCTTCTTGATCGCGTCTTCCTGCACGTCCTCGCGGCTCGCGGCCCCGAAGCCGATGCTCTCCCGCGCCATGTCGGACGCACCGGCATTGGTGGTCATGATCAGGATCGTGTTGCGGAAGTCGACAGTCTTGCCGTGGTGATCGGTCAGCTTCCCGTTGTCCATCACCTGCAAGAGGATGTTGAACAGGTCGGGATGCGCCTTCTCGATCTCGTCGAGCAGGAGCACGCTGTGCGGCTGCTGGTCGACCGCGTCGGTCAGCAGACCACCCTGGTCGTACCCGACATAGCCCGGAGGCGCGCCGATCAGCCGGCTGACCGAATGGCGCTCCATATACTCCGACATGTCGAAGCGCTGCAGCGGGATGCCGAGAATCGAGGCGAGCTGGCGCGCGACCTCGGTCTTGCCGACGCCGGTCGGGCCACTGAACAGGTAGTTGCCGATCGGCTTGTCCGGATCGCGCAGACCCGCCCGGCTGAGCTTGATGGCCGAGGCCAGCCGCTCAACCGCGAGGTCCTGCCCGAAGACGACGCGCTTCAGGTCCGCTTCGAGGTTCTGGAGCGTCTTCTTGTCGTCGGTGCTGACGCTCTTCGGCGGGATGCGCGCCATGGTCGCGACGACCTGCTCGACCTCCTTAGGCGTTATCACCTTCTTGCGCTTGCCCACCGGCACCAGCATCTGCATCGCGCCGACTTCGTCGATCACGTCGATCGCCTTGTCCGGCAGCTTGCGGTCATGGATGTAGCGCGCGCTGAGTTCGACCGCCGACTTGATCGCATCGGGGGTGTAGCGAACCTTGTGGTGCTCTTCGAAGCTCGAGCGCAGACCCGAGATGATCTTGATCGTGTCCTCGACCGTCGGCTCGTTGACGTCGATCTTCTGGAAGCGCCGGAGCAGCGCCCGGTCCTTCTCGAAGTGGTTGCGGAATTCCTTGTAGGTGGTCGAACCGATGCAGCGGATCGTGCCGCCCGACAGCGCGGGCTTGAGAAGGTTGGAGGCGTCCATCGCTCCGCCGCTGGTCGCGCCGGCGCCGATCACCGTGTGGATCTCGTCGATGAACAGGATCGCGTGCGGCAGCTTCTCGAGTTCGGTAACGACCGACTTCAGCCGCTCCTCGAAATCACCGCGATAACGGGTGCCCGCCAGCAGTGCGCCCATGTCGAGCGAGTAGATGACCGCGGGCTTCAGCACCTCGGGCACGTCGCCCTCGATGATCTTGCGCGC
This sequence comes from Sphingomonas sp. LHG3443-2, assembly GCF_049896405.1. NCBI lineage: Bacteria > Pseudomonadati > Pseudomonadota > Alphaproteobacteria > Sphingomonadales > Sphingomonadaceae > Sphingomonas > Sphingomonas sp. LHG3443-2. The sequence goes on along the minus strand of NZ_JAFCUG010000001.1, from coordinate 2,206,036 downwards.
CAACCCTTCCGCAATGGCGGTCTTGCCGACGCCCGGATCGCCCACATAGAGCGGGTTGTTCTTGGACCGGCGGCAGAGGATCTGCACCGTCCGATCGACCTCGGCCATGCGCCCGATCAAGGGATCGACCTTGCCGTTCTTGGCCTTTTCGTTGAGGTCGACGGTGAACTGCTTGAGCGCGCTTTCCTTCTTGTCGGCAGGCTTGTCCGACTTGGTTTCGGGCGCATCGGCACCGGCGGCGGGCTGCGCGCCATCGGCATTTTCGCCCTTGCCGACGCCGTGGCTGATGTAGGTGACCGCATCCAGCCGGCTCATGTCCTGCTGCTGCAGGAAATAGACCGCATAGCTTTCTCGCTCGGAGAACAGCGCAACAAGCACATTGGCGCCGGTCACTTCATCGCGGCCCGACGACTGGACGTGCAGGATGGCGCGCTGGACCACGCGCTGGAAGCCGCTGGTCGGGGTCGGATCGGTGCCGCTGTCGGCGACGAGAGCGCCAAGCTCACCGTCAAGATATTGCTTCACGGTGGCCTTGAGCTCATCGCGGTTGACGCCGCAGGCGGTCATCACCTTGGAAGCATGGCCGTCATCGATCAGCGCCATGAGCAGATGCTCCAGCGTCGCATATTCGTGGCGGCGGCGGCTCGCTTCCCCAAGCGCATTGTGGAGAGTTTGTTCGAGCTCGCGGGCGAAACTTGGCATGAGTGGGGGAACTCCTTGGCCGGGCGGAGACAATCTCCCGGCGTTCTTAACTTCTTATCTTGTGAGGCGATGCAGCCGCTGCAAGGGCGGCGAAAAAGGTCAGGTGTTGCGGCTCATCGCTTGAACAGCGCATCGGCCGCGGAACGGTGCTTGGCGACCGCATCCTTGTGGGCGCGCACCCGCGCGATTTCCGCCTCAAGCGCCTCGATCCGCTCGTCCAGCTCATGCTGGCTCAAGGGATCGAGGTCCTGGCGGGCAAGGCTCGCCAGCGGATCCTCGGGGCGTGACGAAAAGAGATCGTCGTCCATGTGGTCCAAGGTCGGGGCCGGTGCCCTACAAGTCAACACGGATAAAAAAGCCATCCACAAGATTTCGCTTTGCCGTGTTCGTTCAGCGGCTATGGCTTAACGAAACTTCAGCAGCGTGGGGCATCATGGACCTTCCGGACGTCATGACGGCGATCGAGATCAGCATGGCGGGCGGCCCCGAAGTGCTGGTGCCGGTATCCCGCCCGGTGCCGCAACCTGGCGCTGGCGAGTTGCTGATCCGGGTCGCCGCTGCAGGCGTCAATCGTCCTGATGTCCTTCAACGCCGCGGCTTCTACCCGCCGCCGCCGGGCGCCAGCGACATCCCCGGGCTCGAGATTGCCGGCGAGGTGGTCGCGGCGGGCGAGGGGGCAACCCACCATATCGGCAGCAAGGTGACCGCACTCGTCGCCGGCGGCGGCTATGCCGAATATGGCGTGACGCCTGCTGCAACCGCGCTGCCCGTGCCGGACGGCTTGTCGATGGCCGAAGCGGCAGCGCTGCCCGAGACGCTGTTCACGGTCTGGGTCAATCTGTTCGAGCGCGGCTTTGCGTCCGAGGGCGACTGGGTCCTCGTTCACGGCGGCACCAGCGGTATCGGAACGATGGCGATTTCGCTGTGCCGGCTGCTTGGCGTGAAGGCGATCGTCACCTGCGGCAGCGACGAGAAATGCGCCGCGGCCCTGAAGCTCGGCGCTGCGGCGGCGATCAACTACAGGACGCAGGACTTCGTGGAAGAGGTGAAGCGTCTAACCGGCGGTGCCGGGGCCAACGTCATCCTCGACATGGTCGGCGGCGACTATTTGCCGCGCAACATTGCCTGCCTGGCCGATGATGGGCGGCACGTGTCCATCGCTACCCAGCGCGGCGTAACGGCCGAGCTCAACATTCTCGACGTCATGCGCCGCCGCCTGACCCTCACCGGCTCAACCCTGCGGCCACGACCGACAGCCTTCAAGGGGCTGGTCGCCGAAGAACTTCGCCGCGAGATCTGGCCCTTCGTCGAAAGCGGGCAGCTGCGCCCGGTGATGGACAGGACGTTCCCGCTGGCTGAGGCGGCTGCCGCCCATGCCCGGATGGAAGCGGGCGAGCATGTCGGCAAGATCGTCCTGGTAACCGGCTAGAGCGTGTAGAACGCCTTGGCGATAACGATCAGGACGACCAGGTTCGCGCCGATCAGCAGTGTCCTGAGGTGAACACCCGCGGACGCAACGAAGCTACGGGCAGGCAATAGCGCCAGCAGCAGGAGGCATGCCGAGGGAATAAAGTAGCGCCCTTGCAAGCCATTCACCCCGGGCATGTCGACGGGCGTGTAGGTCAGCAGCAACGCCAGACAGATGGCGATCGCAATGCCGAAGCTCACGACGATGAGGCGCAGGCGCATTGCAGCCCCCGGCTCGCCTTGCTCAGTTCCACCACCCAGGAACAAGCAAAGAAGCGCTGCGGCGGAGAGGGCTTGCGCAGGCATGATCGGACCGATGTTGAGCCAGCCGAAGGTGAACAAGGTCTGCTGCATCAGTCTCGGCAGACCTGCGAAAGCGGACAGCAGCGGCGCCACGAGGAGCGAAGGGTCGGCCAGCCAGGAGGCGACCCGCTCCCCTGCATGAGGAACGTGGGCAAAGTGATCTACCTTCACGGCGTTGGTCGCCGCCACCCACCAAACGGCCAGCAGTGCGGGAAGGAGGCAACAGAGAAGCAGAAGCACGACTTCGCGGAGTGGCTTCTCGCGTCGTGGCAGGCCGCCGACCAGTGCCAGGGGCAAGTAGACGATCTTGCTGAGCGTGAGGGCGCAAAGCAGGAGAAAGGCGCCGGTTCGTGACGGAAGGGTCCACCGCTTGCTTGCGGCTGCCCGAAGGCCAAGTGCCGTCAGGAGGCATGCGCCACCGTTGATCAATCCATCCTGCCCGAGAGCGGATGCGGTAGCGACGGTCATCGGGAACAGACCGACGAAGAGGAACACCGACGCGCCCCACGGCGTCAGGGCAATTGCGGCGGCGATCAACGCAATGGCGAAGGCGGCGTTGAAGATCCTGCCGAGGCGAACGATGTTCTCCACCGACAGACCGGCAGACTTGCCCACCCAGACGGCCAGCACTTGTGGTCCGTAGCCGGCCGGAGAGTAGATGGCCGATCCGAAGAAATCATAGAAGCGGGGCGGCGCTGCATCGGGCGACGTGCTGCGTGTCATGGTCAACGGGCGCTTGGGCGGAGGCCGCAAAGCGTGCGGATCGACCGTTCCGATCTCGGGTGCTGCCGCTATTTCGATCCCGCCGGGAAGCACGCCCCCAAGCGCAGGACCGCGGCGTTCGGCAATCAGGTGCAATTCCGACAATTGCCATGCCCGGAACAGATGCTGGTGTTCGTCGGGCGTCTGAAAGGGAGGGCTAAGCAGCGCAAACGCAGCGTAGAGGAAGGGGGCGACCAGAAGAAAGAAGCGGACGTGAGGCAGATTCCCCTGCCGCTTGGCCGAGGCGAACTGACTGATCGGGGCGTGAACGCTCACCTGCAATGCGCTTTCGCAAGTTCTGGAAGGCGGGCCGGATAGCCACCATTCCGCTCGACGACGTCGCTGTCCATCGAAGCTGCTCTGGGCAGGTTAGGCACGTTGCGGATGTCGTAGTTGAGCGCCGACAGGATGAATTGCGTGCCGCTGAGAATGGGAAGCGCTGCGATCATCACCTGTCCGGCAGTCGCTGCCTCGCCGGAGGTGAACGAACCGATCCAGAAGCTCGCGCCGGCGACGATGCCGAAAGCGAGCAGCAGAATGCCGACGATCACCTCCAGCGTGACCAGCGAAAAGTCGCGGATAAGATAATGGACAAAGAACCGCCGCCCGATGTTGCGCAGGTTCTTGAACAGGAAGGGCAGCACCACACGGCGAATGCTGAGGTTGCTGCGCTCGTCAGCATAGACCGCGGCCATCGGCACGTCCTGCACCACCGCGCGAAGCAGATAGAGGTTCAGCAGCATGTCACTTTCGAAGAAGTAGCGCTGGTCGATGCGTTGCCGGACCAGTCGCTCAGCCACCGAGCGATGCACCGCGGTGTAGCCGTTGGTGGGATCGAAGATGTTCCAATAGCCCGATGACAGTTTGGTCAGGAACGACAGTGCGCTATTGCCGACCAGCCGGGCCAGCGGCATTCCTCGCGCATTCTCGAGGAAGAAGAAGCGGTTCCCCTTGGTGTAATCGGCCGTACCGTCGATGATCGGCTGGACGAAACGCCGGACGAGGGCGGGGTCCATCTGGCCGTCGCCGTCGATCTTGACCAGAATGTCGTGTCCATCGGCAAGCGCGGCGCGGTAGCCGGTGAGGGTGGCGCCGCCGACGCCCTGGTTGCAGTCATGTCGCACCACCCGCACGCGCGGATCGGCAAGGCTTGCTTCGATGTGGTCACCCGATCCATCGGGACAGGCATCGTCCACGCAGTAGATTGCCGCCACTTCCGGACCAACGCGCCCGATCACGTCGGCGACATGGCGAGAGACCCGGAAGCAGGGGATGATGACGGCGATGCTGTGCTGATCGCCCGCCGCTGCCCTCGCCGCCGCCGAAGAGAGCGCTTCTAGGAGCATGAACGAAGGCGCCAGGCGGTGACCCGGAAGAGGGTTGGGAAGATCGGCACCCGGCGCGCGTCAATCCGCTCGAAGTGGTCGGCGAAGATGCGTTCGATGTCGAAGATGTTGCTGTGGTGGTAATGGCCCGAGAAGCCCGCCAGCCGGCGTCCGAACTTGTAGAAGCTGCTCTCGGTCGGGCCTGACAGGATGAACACGCCGTCCTTGCGCAGCAGGGTGGCAAGGCGCTCGACCAGCTCCGGAATGTTCTCATTATGCTCGAGCGAGTCGAGCGCAAACATCGCGGCGTAGCTTCCCGGCTTGGCCGTCTCGAGCGTCTGGCGTTCGACGGCCTGCCACTCGCCGCAGGCCTTCGCCAGCTGCTCGTCCTGCTCGATGATGTGATAGGGACCGCGCTTCTGGATGAGGTGGCCGACCTCGCCGGTGGCGGCGCCGAAATCCAGGATCGGGCCAGCGGGCGCATATTGCCCGTAAAGGCTGGCAGCAGCCTTGTTGCGTTGCCAGGCGACCCAGGCGGCCGGGCGATTGCCGTGGACGTAGGAGGGGATGCAGCTTTCCTCGATCTCCTCGAACTGCCGACAGACATCGAAGTGCGATTGAAGAACCGAGCGCCGTGCCGCGATCGCTTGGCCAAAGATCAATCTGTCCACTTTACCCTCCCACAACCCGCCACCAAACAGCGGATGTCGGCACCATTCACGGCAAATGGCAAAGGAAGCGTAAACCATGTTCAAAGAATTTTCGGGCTGGTGCTTGGACGCAGCCAGATTTCGGTGAACCTGCTGGTAACCTTCTTCCGCTAGCTCTCGCGTCATGAGCTTCATGTCGCCCATCACCGCCGAGACCGTTCCGACCAGACGCGAGCTGCGCACTCGCGAGGTGCTGGTGGTGCTTGGCCTGTTCGCCGTCATAGCAGCATTGCGCTTGCCCCTGGCTTGGGTGGAAGGGCGCTTCCAGGACGAGGATGCGACCGTATTCCTCGCCTTTGCCTGGCATTTCCCTGCCGAAGCGCTGTTGCGTCCGTTTGGCGGCTATCTGAACATCGCTGCGAACGGGATCACCCTGGCACTTGCGGGCCTCCTCAAGGGCGGTGTGATCTCGCTCGAGAAAGCGCCGTATTTCGTCATGCTGGCGGGACTTTGCGGGCAGCTGGTGCCAGCCATTCTCGTCATCAAGAGCCGTTCGCCCTGGCTTGCCGATCATCGGCGCCGTGCGGTGGCGCTGTTGATCCTGCTGGTGATGCCGACGACCGAGGAAGTGTTCCTTAACGTCATGCACATCCAATTCCACCTGGCGCTCGCGGTCGGGTTGATCGTGGCCTTGCAGGCGGGAAGCGGCCGGGTTCGCAGCTGGTTCGAAGGTGCGATCCTGTTCCTTGCGCCGTTGTGCGGGCCGGCGGCGATCGTGTTTCTGCCGTTGCTGGGACTACGAGCCGTGGTCGACCGCGATGCCCGGCGCTGGCGCCAATTCGCCATTCTTGCGGCGGGCGCGGCGATCCAGCTCTTGTTCTTCTACCATTCGACGCCGCTGCGTGGCGCTCCGTTCGATCCGGTCAATCTCGCGGCGGCCATGTTCATCCGCCTGATCGCGCTTCCGTTAGGCGGGCTGAACGGAGCCGACCACGTCGGCTTGGCAGCGGCGATCGGTTTGACAAAGGGCGGTCCAGGCCTGTGGCTGATCGCCGCACTTTCGGTGGGCGTGTTCAGCGCCATCTTCGCCGCCACCCTCAAAGCGCGTGACGATGCCGCCTGGCTGTTCACTGCGGCCATGAGCGTGGCTGCGGTGAGCCTCGGCTTCGGGATCCTCACCGGTTCGTCCTACTCGGCCTTTTTCTCTGTGGCGGGCCCACGGTACAATTACATCCCGCTGGTGCTGCTTGGGCTGTGTTTCCTGTGCCTCGCGGCGCGGCCGAACGAGACGGAACGGCGGGCGCCGCGGATGATCGTGATCCTGATGTTGTTCGTGGGCGCAGTGCATTTCGTGCAACCCGGCGAGACCTACGCTGACGGCCCGAGCTGGAAGCGCGAAGTGGCGGCGTGGAGGAAGAACCCGAACCACCAGTTGGAAGCATGGCCCCATTATCGCGCCGATCTTTCCGACCGGCACGTGCGCTGTGACGAGCCATTCGCGCCCGGGCAGATGCCGCCTCGCTACTGCGAACAGGGCTGGCTCCATTCCTTCGACAGCTGGAAAAAGCCGAAGTCGAATCCGGTGCCCTGATCGGCGATCTTGCCGAAGGGATGCGTTCGTTCTAAGAGGATTGCATACGCGGCCGCTCCTTAACGGGGCGGCCCTTTTTGTGTCCGGAGACTAGTGATGGCCCAAGCCCCGCAGGCAACCCCGCTCATGCCGCATGCGACCGCCGCCTGGCTGGTCGACAATTCGAGCCTGACCTTTGAACAGATCGCCGAATTTTGCGGCCTCCACATCCTCGAAGTGCAGGCGATCGCCGACGACACGGCGGCGACCAAGCTGACCGGCCGCGATCCGCTTCGCTCGGGCGAGCTCACCCACGAGGAGATCGAGCGCGGCCAGGCCGACCCGAACTACAGCCTCAAGATGTTCAAGGCGCCCGAGCAGGTCACCCGCACCAAGGGCCCGCGTTATACCCCGGTGTCCAAGCGCCAGGACAAGCCCGACGGCATCGCCTGGATCATCAAGAACCACCCGGAAGTGTCGGACGGCGCCATCGGCAAGCTGATCGGCACCACGCGCACCACCATCGCCGCCATCCGCGACCGCAGCCACTGGAACATCGCCAACATCCAGCCCAAGGATCCGGTCACGCTTGGTCTGACTTCGCAGCGCGAACTCGATGCGGCGGTGGCCAAGGCGCAAAAGGCGGCGGGGATCGAGCATGTCGACGACGGCCGCCTCGACACCGACCGCGCCAGCCTGATCGAGCAGCTCCGCGCCGAGCGCGAGCAGCATGCCCGCGACGCCGAGGCCGCCGCGATCGACGCCCAGCGCGACGAGCATGGCCTTGCACCGGGCGAGATCGTGCCCGGCATCGCGGATCCGTTCCGCAAGGCCTGAGCCTTTGGGTGAGGGGCCTTGCGTCCCTCGTCCCGGCGGCTAATCCGCTACCATGGCTTCCGCCCCCGAAAACCTGTCCTTCGAGGCCGCGCTGGCGCGGCTCGAGGAGATCGTCCGCCTGCTGGAACGCGGCGAAGCGCCGCTCGACCAGTCGATCGACCTTTATCAGGAAGGCGACCGCCTGAAGCGGCTGTGCGAGGAACGGCTCAAATCCGCGCAGGCGCGGATCGACGCCATCGCGCTCGGACCCGACGGCCAGCCCGCGGGCACCCGTCCGTTCGAGGCGCAGTGATGGCGAGCGTGGCCGACGCTACCGACCTTTTCGCTGAAGCCAAGCGCATTGCGGCAGGCGTCGATCGCCTGTTCGAGGCGGCGTTGGCCGACCGCTGCGATGGTCGCGATCGTTTGTGCCAAGCGATGCGCCACGCGGGGATCGGCGGCGGCAAGCGGCTCCGCCCGCTGCTCACGGTCGCCGCTGCCCGCCTGTTCGGGATCGACGAGGAACGTGCGCTTCGCGCCGGCGCGGCGATCGAGGCGATCCACGTCTACAGCCTGATCCACGACGACCTTCCCTGCATGGATGACGACGACCTGCGCCGGGGCAAGCCGACGGTCCACAAGTTGTTCGACGAAGCGATCGCGGTGCTGGCCGGCGACTGCTTCCACGCGCTTGCCTTCGAGCTGCTGGCCGACGCGCGCACTCACGAAGACCCGTTTGTTCGTTCGGAACTGGTGGTGGAGCTCGCCAAGGCATCGGGGATCGACGGCATGGGTGGAGGGCAGGCGATGGACCTCGCCGCCGAGGGCCAGACGCTCGATCTTCAGGCGATCACCCGCCTTCAGCAGCTCAAGACCGGCGCGCTGATCGAATATGCGGTCGAAGCCGCCGTCATCATGGGCCGCGTTGCCGAGGAAGGTCGCGCCCGCTATCGCGGCTATGCCCGCAACGTCGGCCTTGCCTTCCAGATCGCGGACGACCTCCTCGACCATGAAGGCGACGAGCAGGCGGCTGGCAAGAAGCTCCAAAAGGATGCCGATGCCGGCAAGGCGACCTTTGTCTCGCTGCTCGGTGCCGACCGCGCCCGGCAACAGGCTGAAATGCTGGTCGAACAAGCGATCGAGCATCTTCACGGCCACGGCGGGGAAGCCGATCTCCTCCGCGCCATCGCCCGTTATGCCGTGGAGCGCGACCGGTGAGCCGCACCGCCGTTTATCCCGGGACCTTCGACCCCATCACGCTCGGCCATCTCGACATCATCCAGCGCGGCGCGCGGATGTGCGACAAACTGGTCATCGGCGTCACCACCAATCCGTCCAAGCAGCCGATGTTCACGGTCGAGGAGCGGATGGCGATGGTGACACGCGAAGTCGCCGACCTGCCGCATGTTTCGGTTACCCAGTTCGACAGCTTGCTGATGGACTTCGCCGAAGCCCAAGGCGCGGCAATGATCCTGCGCGGCCTGCGTGCGGTGGCCGATTTCGAATACGAATATCAGATGGCCGGCATGAACCAGCAACTGAACGACCGGATCGAAACGGTCTTCCTGATGGCCGACGTGTCGCTGCAGCCGATTGCGTCAAGGCTGGTGAAAGAAATCGCGCGTTATGGCGGCGATATCAACAAGTTCGTCACGCCCGCCGTGGCCGCCGACGTGGCGGCACGGACCGGGCACAAGGGGAAGAAATGAAGCTCACGTTCGCCTTGCCGTTGCTCGCCCTCCTGTCCGCGCCGGCGCTGGCCCAGGCGTCTGCCGCCGCGACCGCGCCGCTGCCGATCAACGCGCCTGCCAACATTGTTGCCGATCCCTCGAACCGCTGGTCGCTCGAGCTGTCGAACGGCGGTACGGTGGTGGTGCAACTACGCCCGGACGCGGCACCTCTGGCGGTCGAGCGGATCAAGACGCTGACCCGGCAGGGCTTCTACAACGGTCTAATGTTTCACCGCGTGATCCCGGGCTTCATGGCACAGGGCGGCGATCCCAAGGGCAACGGCAGCGGCGGCAGCGAGCTTCCGGACGTCAAGGCCGAGTTCAACAGCTTGCCCCACCTTCGCGGAACGGTGTCCGCCGCCCGCGCCGAAAGCCCGGACAGCGCGAACAGCCAGTTCTACATCATGTTCGTGCCGCGGATCAGCCTCGACAACAAGTACACCGTGTTCGGCCGGGTCGTGTCGGGCATGAACTTCGTCGACCAGATCGCGCCGGGCGAACCGCCGGCCGAGCCGACCCGCATCGTCCGCGCCACACTCGGCGGCTGATCCTTTCCCCGGCGCGCCGGCACCGGTAGGGGCGGGTCCATGAAAGTGGACTTGTTCGACTTCGCGCTTCCAGAAGAGAATATCGCGCTGCGCCCGGCGCGGCCGCGGGACAGCGCACGGATGCTGCTGATCGAAGGCGGCGTCATGGAAGACCGCACCGTCCTCGACCTGCCGTCGCTGCTCGGTCCGCACGACGTGCTGGTCTTCAACGATACCAAGGTCATCCCGGCGCAGCTAGAAGGCCGCCGGGGTGAGGCAAGCATCGGCGCCACCCTCCACAAGCGGCACGATCTGCGGGCCTGGTGGGCCTTCGTCCGCAACGCCAAGCGGGTGCGGGTCGGCGACACGGTCACCTTCGGCGCTGGCGTCGAGGCGGTGTGCGAAGAGAAGGGTAGCGATGGCGCGCTCCTACTTCGCTTCACTGGAAACGAGCCGGTCGAAGTGCTGCTCACCAAAGCCGGCACCATGCCGCTACCGCCCTATATCGCCTCCAAACGGCCGATCGATCAGGCGGACGCCGAGGATTACCAGACCATGTTCGCGGCGGCCGAAGGCGCGGTTGCGGCGCCCACCGCTTCGCTCCACTTCACCCCGCGGCTGATCGCCGCCCTCGATGCAGCGGGAATCGCGCGCGAGACGCTGACCCTTCACGTAGGGGCGGGCACGTTCCTTCCGGTCAAGGCCGACGACACGGCCCAGCACAAGATGCACGCCGAATGGGGCCGCATCGACGCCGTCACCGCCGAGCGTCTCAACGCCGCGCGGGAGCGGGGAGGGCGGATCATCGCGGTCGGCACCACCGTGCTGCGCCTGATCGAAAGCGCAGCGGCCGACGATGGCCGCATCCTGCCGTTCGAAGGCGATACCGCTATCTTCATTACGCCTGGCTACCGCTGGAAAGCGGTCGGCGGTCTGATGACCAACTTCCACCTGCCGCGCTCGACGCTGTTCATGCTGGTCAGCGCGCTGATGGGCCTCGACACCATGCAGCGCGCTTATGCTCACGCGATTGCGTCGGGTTACCGCTTCTACAGCTATGGTGATTCCAGCCTGCTGCTGCCCACGCGCTGACAATCAGGCGGAGAGCGCCGCTTCAACGATTGCGGCACCGCGCGGGGCACCGCCAGCCTGGGCCAGCGCGTCCGCAACCGCGGTACAGCGCGCCCTGACTGCTTCGTCCGCAATCAGTCGCTTGATCTGCTCGGCAATGGCGCCGGGCCGCTTGGCCAGCTCCTCGCCTAGGCCGTGATGCCGCACCCGCGCGAGGTTACCAGGCTGGTCGAAACCGACCGGGCGGATCAGCAAGGGCACACCGCACGACAAAGCATCGAGCACCGTGTTGCTGCCGCCGTGCGTGATCACCAGCGCGGCGTGCCTCATGACGGCGCGGTAAGGGAGAAAGGCCGCGGCATGGTGAACGTCCAGCGTGGCGACCTCTGCCGCGCTCAGCCGGCCGCCATGGGCAAGCACGAGGGCAGCCCCGGCTTCGCGGCAGGCCTTGGCCAGCGCCCGCCACAGCTTGAGATCGCCGCCGAGCAGCGTTCCCATGGTGGCGAAGATCATTGGCTTGGCCTCGGGTAGATCAAACGGCAGCGCCGCGTCGGCGAGCTCTTCATTCCGGCGTAGCGGTCCCACGGGAACGAAGGGCAGGGGCTCTGGTCGCGGAAAGTCGAGTGCCGGCACCATTTGCGTGATCTGCGTACCGCCAAGGCAATCCTGAAGGTTGGAATGGGCGCCGATCCCGAACCGCTCGGCCCAGGCGGCGATCACCTGGTTTTGACGGCGGCTCAAGGCAGCCGCGATCTTGCCGGTTCGGCGCAGCTTACCTTCGGCCTGCGGCTCATATGGCCAGTCCAGGAAGGGCAAGGGTACGCCTGGCGCGGGGTCGATCGGCACCGCGCAAGCAAGCCCGACGAACGGCAGACAAAGCGCCTTGGCGAGCAAGTAGCCGGCAGGCTCCATCTGATCGCCGACGACCGCGTTGGCCCGCAACGCCCGAAGCCGCTCGCGACCGCCTTCGCATAGCTGATCGGTCAATGCAGCGCTGTCGGCGATGGTGCGCAACGTCGCGACCAGCCCGCCGGGCTTCTCCGCCGCTACCAGCACGCGGCCCACCTGCGGATCGTTGGCGCGGCGGCAAACGTGATGAAGCGGAATGTCGCCGACCGCTCCCTCTGCGTCCGCATTGAGGAGGAAGAAGGGCTCATGCCCGCGCGCCTGCAGCGCTTCGCCAAGCGCGCGAAAGCTCGCCAGATGCGCCGCGAACGGCGGGCAGATGAAGGCGATGCGGGCCAAGCGCGGAAGGCTAGAGGCTGAGTTCGCGGCGCTTGGCGGGAAGCGCCCACCAAGGGGTGCCGGGGCTCAGGTGATGCTCGCGGTGATAACCGAAGTGGAAGCAGGTCAGCAGCGAAGCAAGCACGCCGTAATCGTTGCTGCGCGCATTATGCTCGTCGGCGAACGGCCTTTCGTCATGCCGGTGCGGCAGATAGGTGCCGAAATAGAAGAGCTGCAACGACGACAGGATCGCCGGCACCGCCCAGAACAGCAGCAGATTGCCGATCGGCGCACCGAGCAGCAGGACGTAGGTCCAGACGATCACGTTCAGCACCAGGAACTCCCGCAGCCCGAAATAGCGGACCATGAACTGACCGTACCACGGCCAGAAGCGCGTAGGATGGTGGACCGCGAAATCCGGATCGCCCTCTGTCCCGACGTGCTTGTGATGATCGAAATGCTTCGGGGTCAGCCGGTCCATCCAGAAGCCCGCGTAGAGCAGCAGCGTCAGCCGCCCGACAAACAGGTTCACGCCGCGCTGCCCCGGCGCGAGGCTGCCGTGCATCGCGTCATGGGCGACGATGAACAGCCCGACACTGAGCCAGCTCAGCACCGCCACCAGCGGCACTGCCGAGGCCCATGTCCAGCCGTCGAGGCGCAGAAAAAACACCGACCAGATCTGCAGCGCCACGAAGGCAAGGATGATCGCTCCGGCCAGGCTGAGGCCGATCCGCGTCTGCCGCCGTCGCTGCGCCTCGCTGAGCATGATCGGCATATAGGCGCGGACACCCAATCGCGCCACGGGTCTAAAGGCTGGCCTTCCGCGTCCATCCTGTCATCATCGTTCCCCAGACCATGATGGGAGAGGCCGTATGTTGTCCGATTTCCGTGCGTTCATCGCCAAGGGAAACGTCCTTGGCCTCGCCGTTGCCGTGATCATCGGGGCGGCGTTCGCAACCATCGTGACCAGCCTTACCGACGACATCATCATGCCGGTGGTCGGCTCGATCTTCGGCGGCTTCGACTTCTCGAGCTACTTCCTGCGCCTCGGCGACGTCCCGGCAAGCTACACCGGATCGCCGACCGACTATGCTGCGCTGAAGAAGGCGGGCGTGCCGCTGCTCGGCTACGGTCAGTTCATCACCGTGGTGGTGAATTTCCTGATCCTCGCCTTCATCATCTTCCTGCTGGTCCGCGCCGCGGCCAAGGTCATGCGCGAAGAAGAAGCCGCGGCGCCCGGTGAGGAGATACTCCTCCTCCGCGAAATCCGCGACAGCCTCCAGCGCGGTTCTGTGCCTCTGTCAGGGATTGATGACCGCCGGATCCCATAGGACCGACAAGGCGAGCCCGCCGGCGAACACCGCTTCACGCGCCCGCCTGTCGCGCGGCGCAAACAAGGTCTTGTTGGTGCCGTTGAGATCCACGGCGCCGACTGCCCGGCCGTCGGCTTCGAAGCGATAGCCGAGCGGGGTGGCCGCAGCGAGACTGCCGTTCTGGTCGCGGTGGATCGACGTCACCTCATAGCGAACCCCGTCGAACAGCAGGAACCCGCGCCGCCCGCGCTTGCTCAGCATGGAGCCGACAGTGCCGGTCTCTTCCTCGATCACCAATTCGCCGACGGGCGCCCCGTCCTTGCCGAAGAAGCATCGATAGGCGAACGGCCGGGCGTCGACCGACACCGGACCGACGTTGATCGCGTTCTCTCGGTAGCGGCACGCGCCCTCAAGGCCCGCATAGCTGAAGCTACCCGCGCCGCTGTTGCGGACGAGGAACGCGTTGTGGAAGGACAGCTGATCGGCGCCGCGGGTGAAGCGCCCCTCGGTCCCGGCCAGCAGGAAGTCACCGCGGCGGCCCAGACCCATGCCGGTCAGCTCCAGCGTCTCGGACGTTACGGCCAAGTCGCTCGGCAGAGCGATGCGCGATTCGCGAATGCAGCCACTCAGCATCATGGCCGCTGCTGCCAAGCCTGCCCACGCCATCGTCTTCATCGCTCTTCCCCTGTTCGTTGCCGTTGCGGAACGAGCACGGGTTAACTTCGCGTTTGTACTGTTAAGCTGAACAGCCGGTTGTCTGCCGTTCAGGCGGCGAAATAGCCCCACAGCAGGCGCGCCGTCATCGCCACGCTGGCAGTGATCAGGAGCGGCCGGATCAGCTTCGCTCCGAAGCGCATTGCCGTGTGGCTACCCAGCCAGCCGCCCGCCATGGCGCCGATCGCCATGCTCGCGCCAAGCAGCCACAGAACCTTGCCACCGATCGCGAACAACAACACCGCAGCGACATTGCTGGTCCAGTTGAAGAACTTGCACAGCGCCGTCGCACGGGTCAGCCCGTATCCACGCAGCGCCACCAGGCTGGAGGTGAAGAAGCTGCCCGTGCCCGGCCCGAAGAAGCCGTCGTACAGCCCGATTGCGCCGCCCACCGGCGCATAGCCTCGGGCGCTGAGCCGCTGGTGCGCGTCTTCGTCCCCCATCCGCGGGCTGACGAGGATGTAGACGGCATTGGCGAGCAGCAGCAGTGGGATCACCAACGCCAGCGTGCGCGCGTCGACATATTGTACCAGGATCGCGCCGCCTGCCGCCCCAGCAAAGACGATCAGCGCGGTCGCAAGATTGGGACGCCAGTCGATCAGCCCCTTGGAGCCATAGTTGCGCATCGCGACAAACGTCCCGCACATCGACTGCAGCTTGTTGGTGCCAAGTGCCTGCAATGGAGGCACGCCGCTGACCAGCAGCGCCGGCATGATGATCAGCCCGCCCCCGCCGGCAATGGCGTCGATGAACCCGGCGACAAAGGCGACACCGGTGAGCACGGGATAAAGCCAGGGTTCGATCACCCGGACCCTCTATCCGCTGGTCGCAAGCCAAGTCGAGGGACGGTTCTCGACTAAACTTGGACGGAGCGGGTAGGGGGCTCCCCCATGTCCTCCCGCTTTTCCTTCACCATCCACGCCACCGACGGCCGCGCCCGGCTCGGCACTATCGCCATGCAGCGGGGCGAGATCCGCACGCCCGCCTTCATGCCGGTCGGCACCGCCGCCACCGTCAAGGCGGTGAAGCCCGAAGGCGTGCGCGCGGCGGGGGCCGACATCATCCTTGGCAACACCTATCACCTGATGTTGCGTCCGGGCGCGGAGCGGGTCGCGCGGCTGGGCGGGCTGCACCGCTTCATGGGCTGGGACCGCCCGATCCTGACCGACAGCGGCGGTTATCAGGTGATGAGCCTGGCCGACCTCAACAAGGTGACCGAGGAAGGCGTAACCTTCAAAAGCCATCTCGATGGCTCGCGCCACTTGCTGAGCCCCGAACGCTCGATCGAGGTCCAACGACTGCTGGGCTCCTCGATCGTAATGCAGTTCGACGAGCTGGTCCGCCCTGACGTCCCCGAAAAGAAGCAGCGCCAAGCGATGGACCGCTCGATCCGCTGGGCGCGCCGAAGCCGTGAGGAATTCGAACGCGGGGGAGCGCATGCCGAGGCCAACGCGATCTTCGGCATCCAGCAAGGCGTCCTCGACGAGAAACTCCGCCGGGAAAGCGCCGATGCGCTGATCGACATCGGCTTCGATGGCTATGCGGTCGGCGGGCTGGCGGTAGGCGAGGGGCAGGAAGCGATGCTCCGCTGCCTCGACTTCGCGCCCGGCCAGCTACCGGCCGACAAACCGCGCTACCTGATGGGCGTCGGCAAGCCCGACGATGTCGTCGAAGCGGTCACCCGCGGCATCGACATGTTCGATTGCGTGCTTCCCACCCGCTCGGGCCGCACCGGCCAGGCCTTCACCGCCGACGGCCCGCTCAACATCCGCAACGCCGCCCATGCCGAGGACCAGAAACCACTGGAAGAAGGCTGCCCATGCCCGGCATGTTCGACCTACAGCCGCGCCTATCTCCACCACCTCGTCCGCTCGGGCGAGATCCTCGGCGCGATGCTGATGACCGAGCATAATCTGTGGTTCTACCAGCGGATGATGCAGGGCCTTCGCGATGCGATCGGCGAGGGGCGGCTGGCGGTTCACGCCCTCGACTTCCTCGAACGCTATCGGGCTGGCCGAAAAGGCTAACGTCTGCCTGATCGCCAAGTCCGCTGACGACCCACAGCGGACATGGCGATCGACGTCGCCCAAAGTCTTGAAACTGCGGAAAGCCATTCCAATCTGCCGGTCGCCGGACGCCTTCACGAGGGTCTGGTGACGGGCTGGGGAGCTTGTCGCCTCTCGGTCCGCCTTGTTGCTCAGTCGCAAAGGAGGACAAGACATGCGCAGTGC
Source organism: Sphingomonas sp. LHG3443-2 (assembly GCF_049896405.1). Taxonomy (NCBI): domain Bacteria; kingdom Pseudomonadati; phylum Pseudomonadota; class Alphaproteobacteria; order Sphingomonadales; family Sphingomonadaceae; genus Sphingomonas; species Sphingomonas sp. LHG3443-2. The sequence goes on along the minus strand of NZ_JAFCUG010000001.1, from coordinate 2,189,631 downwards.
GTTTGATTTCACCCCCTTCCGGCGCAGCGCCGTGGGGTTCGACCGGTTGTTCGACATGCTGGAAAGCAGCGCGGCATCCGGAGCGAGCGAAAATTATCCACCTTTCGATCTCATTCGCGAAGGTGAGCATGAATACCGGATCGAACTTGCCGTGGCCGGGTTCCGGCGCGACGAAATCGAGATCACCAGTCATCAGAATGTCCTGATCATTCGCGGTCGCAAGACTGACGAGTCCGGGGCCGACTACATCCATCGCGGGATCGCGACGCGCAGCTTTGAACGGCGCTTCGCGCTCGCCGATCATGTCCAGGTGACTGGCGCCGACCTCGCCGACGGAATGCTTGCGCTGACCTTGAAGCGCGAAATTCCCGAGACCATGAAGCCGCGGCGGATCGAGATTGGCGGCATCACAGCCGCGCCGCAGCACGACAGGATCGAGGCCAAAGACGAAAAGCGGCAGAGCGAAGACGCCTAAGGCTTCCCTGCTACCTGAAGGGCTCCGGGCACGTTCCCGGAGCCCTTCTTCTGTTAATGGCGCGGTTGGTGGTTCTGGCGCTTCCTCAAAGGTCGTCGCTGCGCGCCTCGATTCAGACGCCCGTTACGGTGTCCGCTTACGACCCAATTCGGACGTTAGCTGCCCCTAAGAGCCAGCGCCCCAATTGCCGCGCCAACAGCCAGCACAACCGGGGTAGCGAACTTACTTTTCCAGCCATACATCACCGCCAGCGCTACTGCGAAGGTGGCCGCACTGACGATCAGATTAGGTGTTCGCAGGATCGACGTGCGTGTCAGATCCACTAAGGTCACGGCAATCAGTCCGACAACTCCCGCCGCTACGCCCGCAAGGATCGTTTGTAGCCGCTTGTGCTCCGCGACTGCCTCCAGCCGTTCGTAGAAGACGAGGGAGAACGAAAAGGCAGGCAGAAACATGCCAGCAGTGATTGCCAGAGCGCCTTGAGGTCCGCCGCTGATCCACCCAACAAACGTGGCGAAGATCACGAGCGGTGCTGGCAGCACACCCGACAAGGCTAGTCCATCGAGGAATTGGCCGTCCGACATCCACCCTCGCCCGACCGTATCATTCCGGACGAATGGGATGGCGGTGTAAGCTCCGCCAAAGGTCAGCAAACCACCCTTCAGTCCAGCCACGAACAGAGCCAAGGTGCTTGGGGAAGCTTCCGTCACGATCGTAGTAGTTTGGGCGAACCGCACGGCACCGTCAGCCAGAAGTATCCCTGCGAGTAAGGCAGCCACGAGCACGACCACTGTCCATCCGTATCGACCTGTTCGAGCAAGCGCGTAGGCTATCCCGGTGGCTGGAAGAACAAGCCAGAAGCCCACTCCTGCGAGAGAGGCCGCCGCTCCAAAGAGGGCGGCCGCCCAGAGCCAGCGATCCAGAAGGATGTGTTCGCCTATTCGATGCACTGCCCTAATGATGACTGCAAGGACCGCCGCCTGAACGCCGAAAAACAAGGCACCGAACACGGTCCCCTCGATCCGCAGGCGCGAGTAGAGCCACGCAAGAACCAGCATCAGAATGAAGCCGGGAAGCATAAAGCCGAAGCCTGCGAGCAGTCCCCCGAGACGCCCCTTGGCACGGATGCCGAGATGGACACAAAGCTCGTGCGCCTCAGGCCCCGGTAGCACTTGCATGACCGCGAGCAGCCGATTGAAGCTGCCGCTTCCTATCCATCTCTCCTCATCGACGAGTTCCCGCCGGATCATGGCTATTTGTGCAACCGGGCCACCGAAAGCCATGACACCGAAGCGCAGGAAACGGAGGAACAGGCCCGCGTAGCTGAGCGAAGGCGGCCTAGGTTCTGCTTCGTCCGAAGTTAGGTCAGGCTGCGTGCTAGCGCTCATACCATCCCCTGGGTTCGCTCAGGGGATAACGAGCATAATGTCCGCTTTCCACTCAAAGCGGACATCTGCACCAACCGTTGCAAAATAGGATTTCACCCGCTCCACTCCTCAGAGCGGATCGCCGCGACGCTCTTTCAAGTTGCTGTCAACTACAACGCAGGACGGCGCGTCGCGCAAAAACCTGCGCCCTATGTGAACTTCGAGAACTTCGCGGCGGCTTCAGACCGCCGCCAGCTCGTCCGCCTTGTCGAGGATGGCGAGATCGCGCAGCAGATGGTCGACGCTGCGGGTCATCTCGGGGAGGAAGCTCACCTGGTGCCGCGCGCCGCGATAGCTTTCGGCCATGAGGATCGCGTCGAGCAGGATGTTTACGACCTGCAGCTCCGCATCCTCGAGCTCGCTCAGCCGCTGCAATCGCTCCAGCACCTTGCGGCGCGCCGCATCCGGGTCGGCCAGCGCCTCCGATCGAGCGATGTTCCACGCCATATCTTTCTCCTTTGTGACAAGGAGATAGACGCGCTGGTGATTAGGGGAAGCTCGGCTCGCCGTGGGTTCGGCTCGCGGCGGCGATGGCGGACCGTTTAACGACCGCAGTGACCGCCTCAGATGAGGTCGAGCAGCTTTTCCCTGGGCCGGCACAGTGCGGTGCCCTTGGGGGTCACCACGATCGGGCGGTTGAGCAGGATCGGATGCGCTTCGATGGCGTCGAGCAGCGCGTCGTCCGGCAGGCTCTCGTCGGACAGGCCAAGCTCGGCAAACGGCGGTGCGTTTTCGCGCAGCAACGCCCGCACCGGAACACCGGCCTCAGCCGCCAGCTGCCGGACCTCCTCCCGGCTCGGCGGTGTCTGCAGATACTCGACGACCCGCGCTTCGATCCCGCGCTCCTCGAGCATGGCAAGGACATTCCGCGACGTCCCGCATGCCGGATTATGGTAGACGGTGACGTCCACGACTTAGCTGCCCAGCGAGACCGAGAGAAAGCTCGGCAGCGGGCCGTTCCAGTCTTCCTCGGCTGAGGGCTGGGCAGCGCGGGGGGCAGGGGCGGGCTTGCGCGGCGCCTCAGCTCGCTTCGGCTCTTGCGCGCGCTTCGGCTCGCTGGAACGCGTCGTTGGGGCAGGTTCTGCTTCTTCCGGGCGCTTCGGCTCGCTCGGGCGAGGGGCAGGTGCAGCGTCGGCCTTGTCGCTCTCCGTCTTGCCGGAACGACGCGAGGACCGCTTGGCCTTGGGCTTGTCGGTCTGCTGCTCCGCCGCGACGTCGGCGTCGCCGTCGTTGGACTCCTGGCCGAAACGAGGGATCGGAGTGCCGGTCAGCTTCTCGATCTGCGCCACGGCCTCGCCATCCTCGCGGGTGGCGAGGGTGTAGGCCTTGCCCTTGGCGCCGGCGCGTCCGGTACGGCCGATGCGGTGCACATAGTCGTCAGGCTGCCAAGGCACGTCGAAGTTGAAGACGTGGCTGACGCCCTTGATGTCGAGCCCGCGGGCAGCGACGTCGGAGGCGACGAGGATGTTGATCTCGCCGGCCTTGAAGCGGTCGAGCTCGGCGATCCGCGCGGCCTGCTCCATGTCGCCGTGGATCTGGCCGACCGCAGAGCTCGAGCGCTTGAGGCTGGTGGTCAGCTCGCGCACCGTGGTCTTGCGGTTGCAGAAGATGATCGCGTTGGTGACGTCCTCGGCCCGAAGCAGCTCGCGAAGCACGTCGCGCTTCTTGTCGGAACGCGTTTCGACCAGCTTGGCGTCGATGTTGAGATTGGACGAGGCCGGGCGCGCGACCTCGATCCGGCGTGGTTCGGTGAGGAACTTGGCGGCGAGCTTTTGGATCACCGGCGGCATGGTCGCCGAGAACAGCAGGGTCTGCCGCTGCTTGGGTAGCTTGGTGCAGATTTCCTCGATGTCGGGGATGAAGCCCATGTCTAGCATGCGGTCGGCTTCGTCGATCACCAGTAGGTCGCAACCGGTCAGCAGGATCTTGCCGCGGCTGAACAGGTCCATCAGGCGGCCGGGGGTGGCGATCAGCACGTCGACGCCCTTTTCGAGCGCCTTGATCTGGTCGCCCATCTGGACGCCGCCGATCAGCAGCGCCATCGAAAGCTTGTGGTATTTGCCGTATTTCTCGAAATTCTCCGCGACCTGGGCGGCGAGTTCGCGGGTCGGTTCGAGGATGAGACTGCGCGGCATCCGGGCGCGGCTGCGACCTTCGCCCAGGATGTCGATCATCGGCAGCACAAAGGCGGCCGTCTTGCCGGTGCCCGTCTGGGCAATGCCAATCAGGTCCTTGCCCATGAGCACGGGCGGAATAGCGCCGGCCTGGATCGGAGTCGGCTCGGTGTAGCCACTATCGCCGATGGCGCGCAGCAGGTCGTCGGAAAGGCCGAGATCGGCAAAAGGCATCAAGTTATCCGGATAAGAGAAATGGCCAGCGCTGCATCGGAGCAGGCCGGGCGCTTCGCGCCGTGGGCCAAATGGCCGTTCAAGTCAAGAAAAGCGCCGGTCAGAGCGCTTTGGGCACCATCCGCTTGAACTTCTCGATCCGGCACGAGCCGCCGATGCGGCTGCGGATTTCGTCCCGCTTGGCGCACACCCGTTCGTCTTCGGGCTGGATGTAGAAGTTGCCGTAGAAATCGAGCGTCGGGCAATCATCGTCCATCCGGGCGCGGATCCGGCTGCGATCGGAAAGAAGAAAGTCGACCGAGCGCGCGTCACCCAGAGCGGCGGCGACGATCCGCTCGGAGCCGATGCACTTCGGCCCCTTTTTCTCTTCCCACACGATGCGCCGGGCCGCCCGCGGCCGGATCACCGGCACGCGAAGGATGACTTCTTGCCGAACCACCAACCGTGTCACCGCCACCGGCTGCAGCTGCGCCACGCCAACAACGGAAGCGAGCCAGGAGAGAAGCGGAAGCGACAACAGCATGAAGGATCTAAAAACCTGTCAGTGAAGCGCCGGGCAGCGCCGGGGGAGAGCAGCCCTGGCAAATGTCTGTCCCGCGTTGAACCCGGGCTGAACTTGGCGTGGCTTTTGTGCACGGGAAGGTGCCACACTTGCAAGCACCCCCAAGCCCGCATAGAGGCGCGGCCCACTACGTCTTCATCAGGGGCCGGCTGGCGGGCCATCCCCAATCCATTCTTCAGGAGAGATCAATGGCTTCCGCTGCGCCGAACACCGGCCTTCCGCTCCTCTACAATCAGCTCGAGCCGATCAGCAGCCAGCAGCACGGCACCATGAAGGTGCGCGGCCTGGAGTCGCTGCCCGCCGTTGCCAACGTCCATGCGGTTCCGCTGACGGTGGATGAATTCGGGCTGGCCCAGCGCCATTATCCGATCATCTTCTCGGCCGGCGACGATCCCGTGCCGCTTGCGCTGATGGGCCTGAACGAAGGCGTCAACACCTTCATCGACGCGCAGGGCCAGTCGATCGAACGCCATGCATATCTGCCGGCCTATCTTCGCCGTTATCCGTTCCTGCTTGCCCGCCTGAACCCGCAAAGCGACGAACTGTCGCTGTGCGTCGATCCGACGGCGGGCGCGGTCGGTGACTTCGAGGAAGGCCAGCCCTTGTTCGACGGCGACCAGCCGAGCGAAGCCACCAAGGCGATCCTCCAGTTCTGCGAGCAGTTCGAGGAAGCCGGTCAGCGTACCGGCATGTTCATGGCCGAGATCAAGAAGGCTGGGCTGCTGATGGACGGCGAAGTCGCCATCCAGCCGGAAGGCACCGATCAGCCGTTCATCTATCGTGGCTTCCAGATGGTCGATGAAGAAAAGCTGCGCGACATGCGCGGTGACGAACTGCGCAAGATGAACCAGAACGGTCTGCTGCCGCTGATCTTTGCGCATCTGTTCAGCCTGTCACAGGCCCGTGAGATCTTCGCTCGCCAGGTCGAGCAGGGCAAGGGACCGGTGAACCAGCTTAACGCGGCACCGCAACCCGTCGAGGCGTGATTCTGGCGCGGCGGGGCGAGGGGGCGACCGTCTTGCCCCGCCCCGCCGCTGCCACCACATCGGGCTGGCACCGGAAAACGGCCATCGTGGACCGGCTGCGTTCCCCTTGACCTAATGGCCCTCGGCGCTTTGCCGGGGGCTTTTTTTATTCAGCAGCGACGGGGAGGGCGCTTGGGTCGAGAAGAGCGTTGCCGAGCGTCTCCGCGATCGCCTGGATCATTCGTGCGGAGCGGTCGAACCCCGGCCCCGGCGCTCGTCCGGCGCTATCGAGATAGCAGCGACGATCAAGTTCGAGCTGAACAGCATGGATCCCGCGCACCGGCGCTGCATGAGCGGCGATGATGTGCCCTCCGGCATAAGGATCATTGGAGGCGGTGCTGAAGCCCTGAACCTCGGCTGTGCGCCGGCAGAGATCGCTGACGAAGGCAGCCGCGGTTGTGCCATGGCGGTCGCCGATCACGAGCTCGGCCTGATTGGGCCGCCACGGCATCGAATGGCAATCCAGGAGCAATACTTCGCCATGTCTGCGCTGGAGTGACGCGAGCTGCTCGGCGACGAGCTGGTGATAAGGCCGCCATGCCGTGTCCAGGCGTGTCTTGAGCTCGGCCGGGCCGATCCGCCGCCGCCATAACTCGCCGCCTGCTGCCAGCCGCGCGGGAACGAGGCCAAGCCCGGCGCGAACCCGCCAGCCGTCGTGGCCGCTGCCCGGCGGCATGCTGATCACCGCCGGGTCCAGCTCGTCCTCGGCACGGTTGCAGTCGATGGCAGCGCGAGGCGCATCGGCGATAACGCAGGAGAGGCCGAGAGCCTGCGCTCGCCAGATCAGACGATCGACGAGCGGATCCTCCAGCGGGCGAAGGCTGTCCTGACCGCGACGGCTAAGCCGCACCAACCAGTTGGGATATGCCCTCCCGGCGTGCGGCACCGAGAGGAGGACGGGCAATCGTCCGGTGCCGGGTATCAGCCGCGGAGAGGCGAGGGCACCGGCTTCGGCGGGACGAATAGTCAAGGGGCACAGGCTCCGTCACATGGCTTCGGCTCGGCTTGCGTTCGCGGCGCCACTTTTCTTCCAACGTGGACCCGCGAAGCCTCGTTCCGCCTAGAAAATCTTAAAGCTTCCGGGCATAAGAGACCATTCTCATGATCAAGATTCTCCTCGCCGAAGACGATAGCTCCATGCGCGAATATCTGGCGCGGGCGCTGGAGCGTGTCGGCTACAGCGTGAAGGCGGTCGGCTGCGGCACAGAAGCGATGCCGCTGCTCGAAAGCGAATCGTTCGATCTCCTGCTCACGGACATCGTGATGCCCGAGATGGACGGGATCGAACTGGCGCAAAAGGCAGGCGTGATCGACCCTTCGATCCGAGTCATGTTCATCACCGGCTTTGCCGCCGTGGCCCTGCAAAGCGGCCGCACCGCGCCTGAAGCGAAGATGCTGAGCAAGCCGTTCCACCTCAAGGATCTCGTCGCCGAGGTGGACCGGATGTTCCAGACCGAGGACCAGCACGGCCGCCTCTAGGCCGCTCGTTCAGCTGTAGGGAGGTCCGGAACCGGACCGCCTCCGTTCCGTTCAGGATGGCGAAAAACCATCACCTGTACGGACGATCCCATGCGTAAGACTCTCTTCTTCCTGAGCGCTGCCGCCGTGGTGACGGCGCCGGTGGCGCTGTCCGCCCAAACCGCCAATCGCAGCCTTTCGGCTCGTTACGTTCAGGAAGCCCAGCAGCAGCATCCGGCCGTGGTTCAGGAATTCGGTGGTGCCGAGACGGGCGCACGCGGCGCTTACGTCGAGAGCGTCGGCCGTCGCATCGCTGGGTTCTCCGGCGTCAATCCGGGCTCGTTCCGGTTCACGACGCTGAACTCGGCGGTGGAGAATGCCTTCGCGGTGCCGGGCGGCTACATCTACATCACGCGCCAGCTGATGGGCCTGATGAACGACGAGGCCGAACTGGCCTTCGTGCTCGGGCACGAGACCGGCCACGTCGCTGCCAACCATGCGCAGGCGCGCCAGTCCGCCGCGCAGCGCAATGCCGTCAGCGGCATCCTCGGAGCGATCATCGGATCGGTGATCGGCGGCGGGATTGGCAGCGCGATTGGCCAACTCGCGCAACAGGGATCGCAGCTCAACACGCTGCGCTTCAGCCGCAGCCAGGAATATGACGCCGACCGGCTCGGCATCGGCTATCTTGCCCGGGCCGGTTACGATCCGGCAGCGTCGGCCAGCATGCTCTCGGCGCTGGGCCGGGCGACCGCGCTGGAAGCGCGCGTGCAGGGCAAGGAAAACCGCTCTACGCCCGAGTGGGCTACGACCCACCCCAACAGCGAGAACCGCGTTGCGCAAGCCTCGCAGCTCGCCCGCCAGACCGGCCGGGCCGGAACCGGGCTGCGCAATCGCGACCAGTTCCTGGCCCAGCTCGATGGCGTGTTCGTCGACGATGATCCCGCGCAAGGCGTGATCGATGGCCGCACCTTCGTCCACCCCGACCTCCGCCTCGCCTTCACCGTGCCGACCGGTTACCTGATGCAGAACAGCACCGACGCCGTGTCGATCCAGGGGTCAGGCGGGCAGGCGCAGTTCAAGACCGGGCGCTTTTCGGGCAATCTCCAGACCTATATCCAGCAGCGTCTGCAGGAGCTGACCGGCGGCCGGACGCAGATCCAGGTGGTCGAGAACAATCGCACGCAGGTGAACGGCATTCCGGTCGAATATGTGATCGGCCGTGCACAGACTTCGAACGGCGTCGTGGACGTCAGTGTGTTCGCTTATGCGTTCGACCAGAACACGGCCTACGACTTCACCATGCTGACCCGCGGCGGGCAGGGTGTCGGGCAGTTCTCGTCGATGGTGAATTCGCTACGCCGCATTTCGGCGCAGGAAGCCGCTGGCATTCGGCCGCGGGTCATCGATGTCTACACGGTTCGCGCAGGCGACACGGTGCAGAGCCTGTCGGCGCGGATGGCTTACCCCAATTTCCGGGCCGAGCGGTTTCTCTCGCTGAACGGGCTCGCCTCCAATGCGCGGCTGGTGCCCGGTCAGAAGGTCAAGCTGGTGGTACTCGGCCAGCGCCGCTGACCAAGGTGGGCGTGCTTAGGTGACGCCAGTGCCTCTGGCAGGCACCGGCAACACAAAGGTGATAGGCGCGCTCGTCAGTTGACGCTGTTGGTCGCTGAGCTCACAAAACCGCCGATTTTGCCCCACATACCGTTGGAGCCGCCGCCAAGCGCCGACATGCCGGTAATGCAGGCCACGGCCAGCAAGGCAGCAATCAATCCATATTCGATCGCCGTTGCGCCGCTCTGGTCAGCGCGCAACTTGCGCAACATCGTTCGGATAGCGTCCAAGCCACCCTCCTCTGGTCCACGTCCACGCCGAGTGTGCTAACTGTGGTCGGTTAACGAAACATGCGCATCACGTTCTTGCTATGCCGTTAAGCAGATGTGGGCTGCAACCTTGCCCAAGCGGCAAAGTGAAGCAGATCGACACGTTCGGTCGTGGCGGTGCCATCCCCCGCCTCGACAAAGGCAAGGCGCGCCGCCGCAAGACCAGCCTTGCCCATCCCGCGACGGGGACGAGCGATCAGCACATTGGTCGCGGCGTGATCGCGTAGGTCGTTAATCAGCCGGTCGAAGCTGCGGTAGCGGAGGGTCAGCCGGTCGATGTCGACGACGGCATCGCTCAAGCCCGCTTCGCCAAGCAGGGTCGCCAAGGCGCCGGGCTCGATCCGCGGATGGCTCCGCGCTGCAAAGGCACTGCCGGCTTCCCGATCGGCGCTGTGCAAAGCCTGCCGCAGCGCAGGCAGGCTTTGCCCGCCGGGAATAGCACCTGCCAGGAGGCCGCCGGGTAACAGCCGCGAAGCAATGATGCGAAGTAGCAGTCGTAGCTCGTCGCGGTTGTCGAGCTCGCCCATGATCAGGATGAGGTCGAGGCTGGCCTCTTCTTCGTCGGCAAGTGCATCGATCGAGTTCCCAAAACGTACCTCTTCGCCGAGCTTCTCAAGCTTGGCCTGTAGAGCAGGCGGAACACCCGTCGCGAGAATGCTCTCGAAGCGGCGGCTCACCGGCCCGAGCCGCTCCAGCCACTCGTCGACGATCCGCTCGGCAAGGAAAGGGCGCGCTTCGCGGCGGAGTGCCCGCTGCCGCCGTACCAGGCGCGCCGCGTCGTCGAACAAAGTTTCGGCCATGCCCCCTTGTGGGAAGGCCGGGGCTGACGGACAAGAGTATATGAATGGCGCGAGAGCTTTGCGGAGGGTGCAGACGGTTGGCGGCTGGCTGCTCGACTTCGCCCTTCCGCCGCGCTGCCCGGGCTGCGGCGAGATCACCACGGCGGTGGACTTGTTCTGCGGCGAATGCTGGGGCTCGCTCGAGTTCCTGAATGCCGGGTGCGATTGTTGCGGACTTGCCCTGAAGCCGGGTGACGATGGCACGTGTCTTACGTGCGAGCAGGGCAACGGCCCGCTTGGCCGCGTCCGCGCTGCGGTCGCTTATGGTGAGGTCTCCCGTTCGATCGCCATGCGTCTGAAATACGGCCGCAAGATCGCACTTGCGAAGACCATGGCCGGAATGATGAAGCGGCCGATGCACGGGCTTGATCCGGAAGCGACGCTGGTGCCCATTCCGCTGCATCGCTGGCGCTTGTGGGGACGCGGCTTCAATCAATCGGTGCTGATCGCCCGCGCCATGAAGCGGCCGATGGACGGTGATCTGCTTCGTCGTATCCGCGCAACTCCGCGCCTGAAAGGGCTCAACCCTACGCAGCGGCGGCGCACGGTCGAACGCGCGTTCGCCTTGCGGCCGGGGGCGAAGGTGGAAGGACGACCGTTCATCCTGGTTGATGACGTCATCACGACCGGCGCAACCGCCGAGGCGTGTGCCAAAGTGCTTCGCGGTGCCGGGGCCAGCAGCGTGGATCTGATCGCCTTCGCACGCGTCCTTGGCTGACTGGCACTTCGCGTGCCGCGCCCTATCTTGGGCGGAAGCCAACTTCGGGAGACCAAGTGCCGTGCCGAACGTCGAAATGTATTTCAAGTCGACCTGCCCCTACTGCATCCGCGCCGAAGCGCTGCTCCGTTCCAAGGGCGTGAAGGCAGAGGTCTACAACCTCGATGCCGGCGGGCCGAAGCGGGACGAGATGATCCAGCGGTCGGGCCGCATGACCGTGCCGCAGATCTTCATCGACGGGCGTCACGTCGGCGGCTGCGACGACCTGTTCGCGTTGGAGCGGGACGGGCGGCTGGACACGCTTCTCGCCGCATGAGCCGGATCGCGCTGCTGCAGGCGCAGACCGGGATCGATCCGGAGCGCAATGGCGCGGCACTGGTCGACGCGGTCAAACAGGCGCGCGCCGGCGGTGCGACGATGCTGTTCACGCCGGAGATGAGCGGGTTACTCGACCGTGATCGCGAACGAGCAGCCGCCAACCTGAAGGCGCAGGCGGATGACCCGGTCCTTGCCGGGGTGCAGGAGGCAGCTGCCCGCGAGGGTATTTGGGTGCACCTCGGCAGTCTGGCGATCCGGCGCGAGGACGGCTTGCTCGCCAATCGCGCCTTTGTAATCGATCCGGCCGGCGCCATCCGCGCCAGCTACGACAAGCTGCACCTGTTCGACGTCGACCTGCCCACGGGCGAAAGCTGGCGTGAGTCGGCGAGTTATGCGGCCGGCGAGGGCACCGTCGTGGTCGAAGGCACGCCGGTCGGTCGGCTCGGCCTCACCATCTGCTACGACATCCGCTTCCCTGCGCTCTTTGCCGCATTGGCAGAGGCAGGCGCGGACACCATCGCGGTCCCGGCCGCCTTTACCGTGCCGACCGGCAAGGCGCATTGGGAGATCTTGCTTCGCGCCCGCGCGATCGAAGCCGGCCTGTTCGTGGTTGCAGCGGCACAAGCCGGACAGCACGAGGACGGGCGCGAGACCTATGGGCATAGCCTGGTTGCAGGTCCGTGGGGCGAACTCCTCCTCCAGATGGACGGTCTGCCGGGTCTCGGCTTTGCCGACCTCGACCTTGCCCGCATTGGCGAGGTGCGCGGGCGCGTGCCAGCCTTGTCGCATCGGCGCGCCATTCCGCCTGTCGCGCTGCGCTGACACCCTTCGCGTTGATCTTGGGCGTCCCCATCCTCTAAGAGGAGCGCGAAGGCCCCGTAGCTCAGCAGGATAGAGCGCCAGATTCCTAATCTGTAGGCCACTGGTTCGAATCCAGTCGGGGTCACCACCACCGCCACGGGGGGCGAAATTGATTGGCCGGCTGTTCCTCGACCATCCCCGATCGCTCGGCATGGGCTGGGCAGGGCACGGCAGCGGTGCCGTGCTGATCGGACTTCGCATGATCGGCGGCGGCCTCGCCTGCTTGGTCCACGCTGTCGTCCCCGCATTATTCACCGAAACGGCAGGGCGTACCGTCACCAGCCTCCACGCTTACATGACGCGGCGCAAGGCGGACGCGCCCGACCCGCAGGCCTGGCCCGATTATGAGATCTGACGCGGCGCCGGTTCATCCGGTCGCCATTGTCGGCGGTGGGTTTTCGGGCGTGATGACCGCCGTCCATCTCGCAGCGAAGGGCGTCCCGGTCGCGCTGATCGATGGTACGGGCCGGCTTGGCCGCGGCGTCGCTTATTCAACGCGCGAGCCGGTGCACCTGCTCAATGTCGTGACGGCAAAGATGAGCGCCTGGCCCGACAAACCCGACCATTTCAGCCAATGGTGCGCGGATGACGGCCTGAGCTTCGCCGAGCGTCGCGCCTTTGGTCGTTATCTTGGCGATCAGTTGGCCCAAGCCGATGGCGTGACGCCGATCGAAGCCATGGCTGTGGCGGCGAAGCGAGTGGGGGACGGATGGCTCGTCACTCTTTCCGATGGGCAGCAGATGGAGGCATCGGCGCTGGTCCTTGCCCAAGGCAACCAGCCGCCCACCCCCTTTCCGGGGTCGGCGGGACTGCCGGAGCAGCTTTTCATCAACAATCCGTGGAGCGAAGCTGCTCACGCCGCCGTCGAGCGGGTGGCTGAAGAGGGCTCTGACGTCCTGATCCTCGGCACCGGCCTGACAATGGTCGACACGGTGCTGTCGCTGGCTGCTGCCGGGCACGAAGGTCGCATCACTGCCCTGTCACGCCGCGGGCTCATCCCGCGACCGCACGTCCACCCGCCCCGTCCGCCCGTGCCGGTGTCGCTAGACGAGGTGCCGCACGGCAATGTGATCGCGCTGTGGCGTTGGCTGCGCCGCAGGTCGGCCGAGGTCGGGTTCCAAGCCGCGGTGGACGCGCTGCGGCCGCACACTCACGCCATCTGGCAGCAGCTTGGTGAGCGTGAGCAACGCCGGTTCATGCGTCATGCGCGGCCGTGGTGGGACGTCCACCGCCACCGTATCGCGCCGCAGGTGGCGGAGCAGCTCAAGGACATGATCGCCGCAGGCCAGCTTGAGATTGTCGCAGGGCGGGTTCGTCGCTTGGAAGCGGACAGTGATCAGCTCAGGGTAGCGATTGCTCGGCGCGACGGCCGCGAGGCGCTGCGCGAGGTCGGCGTTGCCTTTAACTGCACCGGCCCGCTTGGCGACCTTCGCCGCACCGCAGATCCGCTGCTGCGCGGCTTGCTCGAGGACGGATCGGTCAGGACCGATGCCTTCGCCATGGGCCTCGACGTCGATAGCCGCAGCCGCGCCGGCAACGGTGTGTGGGCGCTGGGTCCGCTGACCAAAGGTCGCTATTGGGAAATCGTCGCCGTCCCCGATATCCGCCATCAGGCGCAGGCCGTCGCCGCCGATATTCACGAGGAACTCGTCACCCATGTCTGACACTCCCGACGATGGCGATCTGGTCGCACCGGCGCCCAAGCTTCCGGTGCCCGACGATGTCGCTGAGGCGGTCCGCACCCTGATCCGCTGGGCCGGTGACGATCCCGCTCGCGAGGGCCTGCTCGACACGCCGGCGCGCGTCGCTCGCGCGTGGAAGGAATATGCCCGGGGCTACAATGAAGACCCCGCCGCGCACCTCTACCGGACGTTCGAGGAGGTCGGCGGTTATGACGAGATCGTGCTGCTCAAGGACATTCCGTTCCAGTCGCATTGCGAGCATCACATGGCGCCGATTATCGGTAAGGCGCACATCGCCTATCTGCCCAACACGCGGGTGGTCGGCATTTCCAAGCTGGCGCGCGTGCTGCACGGCTTTGCCCGGCGCCTGCAGGTGCAGGAGCGCCTGACCGCCGAGGTCGCCGACTGCATCTGCGAGCATCTTCAGCCCAAGGGCGTCGCGGTGGTGATCGAGGCGACGCACGCCTGCATGACTGCGCGGGGGGTGAACACACCGGGCGTCATCATGACCACCAGCCGAATGATGGGCACCTTCCGTTCGGACGAGCGCAGCCGCAAGGAAGTGCTGGCGCTGATGGGGAGGGGCTAAGCCTCGCTTGAGCGGCGGCTGAGCCAGCGGATCGGCAACCCGGCAAGCGCCAGCGCAATGCCCCAGAGAGTCGCTCCAAGACCTGCGCCGACGAACATCGCTACGCTATAGACGAGGCCAAGCAGCGGCACGGCAGCCCACGTGCCGCCGACACCGAGCTTCATCGCGGCGGCAGCGCACGCGACGTACAGGATCAGCATCGACGCGGTCGAGATCAGCGCGATGAAGGCGTAGACCGCGACAAAGCTCGCCGACGTGCTCGCCAGTACAAGCAGCGCGGCGAGGATGGCGCAGACCAGCAGCGAGCCGACCGGCACGCCTGCCTTGTTGGTCCTGCCGAAGAAGCGCGGCAGGTCGCCCGGGACGGCAAGCGACTGGCCCACGCCCGCGGCTAGCAGCAGCAGCGCATTGCAGGTGCCGAATGCACTGATCGCGGCGATGAGGGCGACCACTCCGCCTGCTCCGGTGCCGAGCGCCGGGGCGATCGCATCGGCAAAGGGCGCGCTGCTTGCGCCCGCCACCGCGCTCGGCAGCAGCAGGAGGGTCGCGAGCGTCGCACCGAAGTAAATGGCGCCGGTCAGCCCCGTGCCGACGATGGTCGCACGCGGCACCGTTTCTTCGGCATTGTTGGTGCTGGTCGAGACCACTGCGGCGGATTCGAAGCCGGTGAGCGAGAACAGCATCAAGGCCGCGGCGCCTGCGATGCCTGCCACGGTGATCGACGCTGGCGCCAATGGCTCAACCGGCTGTCCGCTACCGAGGCGCATTGCGACCAGCACGACCACTGCAAACAGCGGGATGATCTTGATCAGCGTTGTCACCACCTGCACCCGCCCGGCCGATCGCGCGCCGGTCAGGTTGACGAAGGTCAGGATGGCAATGGTGCCGAGCGCAACAACGGTGAGCCCGATGCCCGATGCCGCTGCCGGAACCACGTGCCCGACTGCGCCCGCCACCGCCACGGCGACCGCCGCGACGCCGGTCCATTGCGCCACCATGTAGCTCCACATGGTGAGAAAGGCGGCGGCGTCGCCAAAGGCCGAGCGGACGTAGACGAACGGGCCCCCAGGAATGTGGCGAGCGAGCCGCGCAACCGTGATCGCCAGCAGCATGGTGCCGGCGATCGTGACCGCAAAGGCCGCAACAAGGTTGGGGCCATAAGGCGCCAGCGTCGCCGGAAGCAGGTAGATGCCTGAGCCGATCATGGTCCCGACCACCATGGCGAGGCTCATGGCACCGCCGAGGCGCTTGGATGGCGGCGGGGGCGGCGGGGCGATGACGTCCGTTTCGTTCATGCAACCATGTTCCATGCCGCCCTGTGCTTGGCAATCGGCCCGTGCGGGCTTAACCGCCGCGCAACACAAGGACGGGAGTTTTTCGACGTGCGCGCTTTTCTCTTTCCGGGGCAGGGGAGCCAATCGGTCGGCATGGGTTCTGCGCTTGCCGGCGCAAGCCGCGCGGCCAAGGACGTGTTCGCCGAAGTCGACGAGGCGCTCGGGCAGCATCTGTTCAAGCTGATGAGCGAAGGTCCGGAAACCGATCTGACGCTTACGGAGAATGCACAGCCGGCGATCATGGCGCACAGCATCGCGGTGCTTCGGACACTCGGGATCGATCTCGCTTCCAAGGCGGACTTCGTCGCTGGCCACAGCCTTGGCGAGTATAGCGCGTTATGTGCAGCCGGCAGCTTCGACCTCGCCACCACGGCGCGGCTGCTGAAGAAGCGCGGGCAGGCGATGCAGGCGGCCGTGCCGGTCGGCGTCGGCGCCATGGCCGCGCTACTCGGTGCCGACCTCGAAAAGGCCGAAGCGATCGCGGCAGCCGCGGCAGAAGGGCAGGTGTGCACGGTCGCCAACGACAATGATCCGAGCCAGGTCGTCATCTCCGGCCATCGCAGCGCCATTGAGCGCGCGATCGCCATCGCCAAGGACCACGGCGCCAAGCGTGCGGTGCTGTTGCCCGTCTCGGCGCCGTTCCATTGCCCGCTGATGCAGCCCGCCGCCGACGTCATGGCCGACGCCCTCGGCAGCACCGACATCAAGGCACCGGCCGTGCCGCTCTACGCCAACGTCATCGCAGCGCCGGTGAGCGATCCGGATCGCATTCGTGAACTGTTGGTCGAGCAGGTGACCGGCATGGTCCGCTGGCGCGAAAGCATTCAGGAGATGAGCGCGGCGAGCGTCGTCGAGTTCGTCGAGATCGGCGGCAAGGTGCTGGGCGCGATGGTCAAGCGGATTGCGCCCGACGCCAGGATCACGAGCGTGGTGACGATGGAAGACGTCGAAGCCCTCGCCAAGGAGATTGCATGATGTTCTCGCTCGAAGGAAAGACCGCGCTTGTGACGGGCGCCAGCGGCGGGCTCGGCAGCGCCATCGCCAAGGCGCTCGTCGCCCAGGGCGCGCGGCTGGCGGTAAGCGGGTCCAATGCCGACAAGCTCGAGAGCTTCCGGGCCGGCCTTGGCGGCGATCATGTGGCGCTGCCTTGCAACCTGTCCGACGGAGCCGCGGTCGACGCACTCGTGCCGCAGGCGGTGGAAGCACTCGGCGGCAAGCTCGACATTCTCGTCAACAATGCCGGCGTCACCCGCGACAACCTCCTGATGCGGATGAAGGACGAGGAATTCGCAAGCGTCATCGCGATCAACCTCGAAGCCGCCTTCCGGCTGATGCGCGCGGCCGCCAAGCCGATGATGAAGGCACGCTTCGGCCGGATCGTCAGTGTCACGTCCGTGGTGGGCCAGACCGGCAATCCGGGCCAGGCCAATTACGTCGCGTCCAAGGCCGGTCTCGTCGGTATGAGCAAGGCGGCCGCTCAGGAACTCGCCAGCCGCAACATCACGGTGAATTGCGTGGCGCCCGGCTTCATGACCTCGGCGATGACCGACGCGCTGAACGATGCGCAGCGTGCAGCCATCCTGTCGAAAATCCCCAGCGGTGCGATGGGCAGCGGCGAGGATGTCGCTGCCGCCGTCGTGTATCTTGCCAGCCGCGAGGCGGGTTATGTCACCGGGCAAACGCTGCATGTGAACGGCGGGATGGCGATGGTGTAAGCAAGCGGGACCAATTGGTTCCGCCGCTTCCATGCTCTTCCCTCGGCCGTATTGCATCTCTGCAACACTGACTCCTTGTCGCCGTTTCCACCCTACCTATATCGCCGACGAAACATGACACGGACGCACCTTTCGAGAAGGGCGCCCGGGGGCGAGTGAAAGGGTAGAAGAATATGGCAAAAGTGATCGGGATCGATCTCGGCACGACCAACAGCTGCGTTGCGGTGATGGAGGGCGGAAAGCCCAAGGTCATCGAGAATGCCGAAGGCGCACGCACCACCCCGTCGGTGGTCGCCTTCACCAAGGATGGCGAGCGTCTGATCGGCCAGCCGGCCAAGCGTCAGTCGGTTACCAATCCCGACAATACGATTTTCGCGGTGAAGCGCCTGATCGGCCGCCGCTTCGACGACCCGGTGACCAAGAAGGACACCGAGCTGGTCCCGTACAAGATCGTCAAGGGCCAGAATGGCGACGCCTGGGTCAATGCCGGTGGGCAGGACTACAGCCCGTCGCAGATCAGTGCGTTCACGCTTCAGAAGATGAAGGAATCGGCCGAGGCCTATCTCGGCGAAACCGTCACCCAGGCGGTGATCACCGTTCCTGCTTACTTCAACGACGCGCAGCGCCAGGCGACCAAGGACGCCGGCCAGATCGCCGGTCTTGAAGTGCTGCGCATCATCAACGAGCCGACTGCCGCGGCGCTCGCCTACGGGCTCGAGAAGAATGACGGCAAGACGATCGCGGTGTACGATCTTGGCGGCGGCACGTTCGACGTGTCGGTGCTGGAGATCGGCGACGGCGTGTTCGAGGTGAAGTCGACCAACGGCGACACCTTCCTCGGCGGCGAGGACTTCGACGCCAAGATCGTCGAGCATCTGGCGGCCAAGTTCCAGCAGAAGGAAGGCATCGACCTCCGCAAGGATCGTCTCGCCCTCCAGCGCCTCAAGGAAGCCGCGGAAAAGGCCAAGATCGAGCTGTCGTCGGCCCAAACGACCGAGATCAACCAGCCCTTCATCACCGCCCGCATGGAAGGTGGCCAGACCACCCCGCTCCACCTCGTGGAGACGATCAGCCGCGCCGATCTCGAGAAGCTGGTCGCCGACCTGATCAACCGCACCCTCGAGCCCTGCAAGAAGGCGCTCAAGGACGCCGGTCTCGACGCGTCGGCGATCGACGAGGTCGTGCTGGTCGGCGGCATGACCCGCATGCCGCGCGTCCGTGAGGTCGTGAAAGAGTTCTTCGGCAAGGAGCCGCACACCGGCGTCAATCCGGACGAAGTCGTCGCCATCGGCGCGGCGATCCAGGCCGGCGTCCTTCAGGGCGACGTCAAGGACGTGCTGCTGCTCGACGTCACCCCGCTGTCGCTCGGTATCGAGACCCTTGGCGGTGTCTTCACCCGGATGATCGATCGCAACACGACCATCCCGACCAAGAAGAGCCAGGTCTTCTCGACCGCCGACGACAACCAGAATGCTGTCACCATCCGGGTCTTCCAGGGTGAGCGCGAAATGGCCGCGGACAACAAGATTCTCGGCCAGTTCGATCTCGTCGGCATTCCTCCGGCGCCGCGCGGCGTGCCGCAGATCGAGGTCACCTTCGACATCGACGCCAACGGCATCGTCAACGTGTCCGCCAAGGACAAGGGCACCGGCAAGGAACAGCAGATCCGCATCCAGGCCTCGGGTGGTCTTTCGGACGCCGACATCGAGAACATGGTCAAGCAGGCCGAGCAGTTCGCCGAGGACGACAAGAAGCGGCGTGCCGCGGCGGAGGCGAAGAACAACGCCGAAAGCCTGGTCCACTCGACCGAAAAGCAGCTTGCCGAGCATGGCGACAAGGTCAGCACGGACGTAAAGGCCGAGATCGAAACTGCGATTGCCGAAACCAAGACGGCGATCGAGGGCGGCGATCCCGACACCATGACCACCAAGACCAATGCGCTGACGCAAGTCGCGATGAAGCTCGGCCAGGCGATCTACGAGAGCCAGCAGGGCGGCGGCGCGACCGAAACCCAGGCTGATACCGCGGCCAACGGACAGGCGTCCGACGAAGAAGTGGTCGACGCGGAATATTCCGAAGTCGACGAAGACAAGAAGGCGTAATGTTTACGTCGTCCCTGCTGAGTTCGTCTCGGCAGGGACGACGGCTTGAGGTTGCGTCATGACCGTTCACATCGATTATTACGAAATGCTCGGCGTCGAGCGCGGCGCCGACGACAAGACTATCAAGGCCGCCTACCGCCGCCTCGCGATGGAAAACCATCCTGACCGCCACGGCGGCTGCGCGGAGCGCGAAGCCAAGTTCAAGCAATTGAACGAGGCCTACGACTGCCTGAAGGACCCGCAAAAGCGCGCCGCGTACGACCGCTTCGGTCATGCCGCGTTCCAGAACAGCGGGGCAGGGGGCGGCGGCTTCGGCGGCGGTGGCCCTGATTTCTCCGACATCTTCTCGTCGATCTTCGGGGAATTCATGGATCCGCGTGGCGGCGGCGGGCGGCACAATGCCGCGCGCGGCGCCGACCTGCGCTACGATCTCGAACTGACGCTCGAAGAAAGCTTCGGCGGCAAATCGGCGACGATCGACATCGAAACCATGGCTCCGTGCGAGCCGTGCGAAGGCGATGGCGCCCGTGGTGCCGCAGTCCCCGACCGCTGCAACACCTGCGGCGGTGCGGGCAAGGTCCGTGCGCAGCAAGGCTTCTTCGTGGTCGAGCGAAGCTGCCCGACCTGCCACGGCCACGGCGTCACCATCGCCGATCCCTGCCCTGAATGTCAGGGCGAAGGTCGCACGCTGAAGCGCCGCGCGCTGACCATCCAGGTGCCAGCCGGGGTTGACGAAGGCACCCGCATCCGCGTCGCCGGCGAAGGCGAAGCGGGCGTGCGCGGGGCACCCGGCGGCGACCTCTATCTGTTCGTGCACCTGAAGCGGCACCCGATCTACAGCCGCGAGGGGACCACCCTCGTTGCCGAATGCCCGGTCAGCTTCACCACCGCCGCTCTGGGAGGGTCGATCACCGTGCCCGGCATCGATGGCGAGGAGATCGAGGTGAAGATCCCTGCCGGCATCCAGTCGGGCGAGACCCTGCGGATGCGGGGCAAGGGCATGAGCGTGCTGAACGGCCGCGGTCGCGGTGACATGGTAACCCGCGTGCTGGTCGAAACCCCGACCAAGCTCACCGCCAAGCAGAAGGAACTGCTCGCTCAGTTTCGGGAAACCGAGACGGGTGAGGAATGTCCCAACTCGAAAAGCTTCTTCTCGCGGATCAAGGACGCGCTTGGGCACTAAGGTCCAGCTGGAGTCGTTGGCAGAGCTCCCTATCTGATCACCCGCAACGAAGGAGAAGAGGATGCGTCGTTTCGCCGCTTGGCTGTTGCTTGGAATGTCGATGCCCGCTGCCGCGCAGCAGGATCTTGCCAGCGCCGAGATCAGGACCGAACAGGTCGCCCCCGGAGTTGCCGCGCTGTTCGGTCCGGGGGGCAACATCGGACTCAGCTACGGCGAAGACGGCAATGTGCTGATCGACGACCAGTTCGCACCGCTGGCGCCCAAGATTCTGGCTGCCGTCAAGGCAGTCGATCCGGACCCTGTGAGGTTCCTGATCAACACGCACTGGCACGGCGATCATACCGGCGCCAACCCTGCAATGGGTGAGGCGGGGGCAGTGATCGTGGCACACGACAATGTCCGCAAGCGGCTGTCGACCGATGCCGTGTCGCAGATGATGAAGTCGACCACCAAGGCGACACCCAAGTCGGGCCTTCCGGTGATGACCTTCGCGCAAGGGGTCACGCTTCACCTCAACGGCGACGATCTGCAGGTGGTGCACGTCCCCAATGCGCATACCGATGGCGATGCGATGATCTACTGGACGCGGGCCAATGTTCTGCAGACCGGCGATGTGTTCTTCAACAAGGCGACCTTTCCGTTCATCGATCGGGAAAGCGGCGGCTCGATCGACGGAATGATCGCGGCGTCGGCGCGGGCGCTCGACATCGCCGGACCTGCGACCAGGATCATTCCCGGTCATGGCCCGCTCGCCGCGCGCGAAGACCTGCGGGCCTATCATGCCATGCTGGTGGATGTCCGGGCCAAGGTCGCTGCCGGCATCCGCGCCGGTCGCACCAAGGCGCAGGTCGTCGCCTCTCGTCCAACTGCCGCCTATGAGGGCAAGATCGCGACCAACGGCTTCATCACACCTGCGCGCTTCGTGGAGACGATCTACGACGAGCTGAAGCCGAAGCTCCAGCCAGCACGCAAGCGCTAGGCGGTGCGGCCGAAGACGCGGCTGAAGATCGTGTCGATCTGGCGGAAGTGGTAGCCGAGGTCGAAGCTTTCCTCGAGCTTTTCGGGCGGCAGCACGGCGGTCACTTCCGGATCGGCCTTGAGCAGGTCGAGCAGGCTTAGCTGCCCGTCGGATTCCCACACCTTCATCGCGTTGCGCTGGACCTTGGCATAGGCATCCTCGCGGCTCAGCCCAGCCTGGGTCAGCGCCAGCAGCACGCGCTGCGAGTGGACCAGACCGCCCATGCGGTCGAGGTTCTTCTGCATCCGCTCGGGGTAGACCAGCAGCTTGTCGATCACGCCCGTCAGCCGCGCCAGCGCGAAGTCGAGCGTGATGGTCGCGTCCGGGCCGATGAACCGTTCGACCGATGAGTGGCTGATGTCCCGCTCGTGCCACAGCGCGACATTCTCCATCGCCGGGGTCACCGCACTGCGGACCAGCCGGGCAAGGCCGGTGAGGTTCTCGGTCAGCACCGGATTGCGCTTGTGCGGCATGGCGCTGGAGCCCTTCTGGCCCGGCGAGAAATATTCCTCCGCTTCCAGCACCTCGGTCCGCTGCAGGTGGCGGATCTCCACCGCCAGCCGCTCGATGCTCGACGCGATGACACCCAGCGTCGCGAAGAACATCGCGTGCCGGTCGCGCGGGATGACCTGCGTCGAGGTCGGCTCCGGCGTCAGGCCGAGGCGCTTGGCGACATGCTCCTCGACCCGTGGGTCGATGTTGGCGAAGGTGCCGACCGCCCCGGAGATAGCGCAGGTCGCGATCTCCTCGCGCGCGGCTTCGAGGCGCTTCAGGTTGCGGGCGAACTCGGCATGAGCCTGGGCGAGCTTGAGGCCGAAGGTGACCGGTTCGGCATGGATGCCGTGGCTGCGGCCGATGGTCGGGGTGAGCTTGTGCTCGAACGCCCGCCGCTCCAGCACCGCCAGGAGCTGCTTCAGGTCCTCGATCAGGATGTCGGACGCCTGCGCCAGCTGAACCGCAAGCGCGGTGTCGAGCACGTCGCTGCTGGTCATCCCCTGGTGTAGCCAGCGGCGCTCGTCGCCCAGCTTCTCGCCGGCCCAGGTCAGGAAGGCGATGACGTCATGCTTGGTGACCGCCTCGATCGCGTCGATCGCCGGCACGTCGACTGGATCAATCACACCGCGACCATGGGCGTCGACGATCTTCGCCGCATCCGCGCGCGGGATCATCCCGATTTCGCCCATCGCTTCGGCGGCGAAGACTTCGATGTCCCACCAGATGCGGAAGCGGTTTTCGGCCGCCCAAATGGCGGTCATGGCGGGGCGTGAGTAGCGAGGAACCATGGCCGCGCCCGCTAGCAGGGGAGGGCCGCGGTCGCAACGCGAAGACGGTCAGCGAAGGTCGAGCTGCGCCCCGCGTTGGAAGGTGATGCTGACTTCCTCAAGGTCGAGATCGCGTTCGAGGTCGTGCAGCACCTCGTCCTCGATCTTGCCCGCGCGGTGCAGCCGGATGAGCTCTTGGCGGCCTTCGGCGATGGCGAGCGACAGCACGTCGAAGTGCGACTGGATGCCATCCATGAAGCCGGCGGCGTCCTGGGCGTATCTTGCCGACGTCCGCGCCCGCGCGCGATGCTGCTCCAGCAGCTGCGGATGGATCAGTTCGCCGTTGCCGTCATAGGCATTGGCCTCGACCGCCCGAAGCTTGGCCTTGGCGATCGTGGCTTCGGCTTGCGGCAGGCTCATCGGCGGCGCCGGGTCGGTATCCTCAAGCTTCAGGCGCCGGATCAGCCAACCGAGGCTGGAGCCTTGGATCACGACCGTGACCAGGATCACCGCAAAGGCGGCGATCAGCATCAAATCGCGGCCCGGCATGTCGCCTGGCAGCGTCAATGCGACCGCCAACGTCACCACGCCGCGCATTCCGGTCCACGCGAGCACGCCCGCCTGCCGAGGTCCAAGCGGCCGGGCGCGGCGAAGCCCTGCGCGCTGCAGAAGGGCGAGCAGCGCGTCGCTTCCGAATACCCACAGGCGCCGCGCCACCGTCACCGCGGCGATTACGCCCAGCACCGGCCATGCCATGGTCGCCGTCACCTCTGCGAAGCCTCCGGCGCGGTCGACCACGCTGCGCAGCGAAAAGCCGATCAGGATGAAGACCAAGGCTTCCAAGGAAAAGATCATCGTCCGCCAGAAGCCGGTGCCCTGGATGCGCACGCGCGCGGGCATCACCACATGCTGATACCAACCAAGCACCAAGCCCGCCGCGACGGTGGAGATGACGCCCGACACGTGCAGCGCTTCCCCGCCCAGGTAAGCCACCCAACAGATCAACGTCGTCGAGGTCACGAACAGGGTGCGGTCCTCGATCCTTGCGAGCAACCATACCGCTGCGCGGCCGATCATCAGACCGACGGCCGCTCCGCCTAGGGCCAATAGCGCGAAGCTGCCGATCGCTTCGCCCATGTGAAAGGTGCCGCTCAGCGTTGCGGCAACGGCAAAGCGGAACAGCACCAGACCCGTGGCGTCGTTCAGCAGGCTCTCGCCCTCCAGCAACGCCTGCAGTCGACGCGGCAACTGCACACCCTGCAGGACGGCGCGGGCCGACACCGCATCGGGCGGGGAGACGATGGCGCCGAGCGCAAAGCAGGCCGCCCACGGCAGCTCCGGTACCAGCCACTTCACGATCACCGCGACAAGGCAGGTGGTGAACACCACCGCGCCAACTGCCAGCGAGATGATGCCGGGCAGGTGCCGCCGAAAACGACCAAAGGCGGTAAAATAGGCGCCATCGAACAGCAGGGGCGGAAGAAACAGGACCAGCGCCAGTTCGGGATCAAGCGTGATTTGCGGCAGGCCGGGGATGAACGCGAGCAGTCCGCCGCCGACCAGCAAGGCGGAGGAAGGCGGGAAGTGAATTTTATCGGCGAGCGCGTGAAGGCCGACCACCGCCGCAAGCAGCAGCAGGACCAGCTCAAAGGTTTCAACTGCGCTCATCTGCCCCCCATTCTTAACCCCGTCAGGCCGCTTCGCGCTCCAGCTGCTCGGCAAGCTCCATCCACTTGGCCTCGGCCTGTTCCAGCGCCGCCGCAACCTTGGCCCGCCGCTTGGATAGTTCGCCCATCGACAGCTTGGCGAGCGAGGGTTCCGCCCCCGACGGGTCGAACATCGCGCGATCGAGGGCCGAGCGTTCCTCGGTCAGACGGGCGCTCTCCTTTTCGGCGTCGGCGGCTGCCTTCTTCAGCGCCTTGGCGTCTTCGCGGGCCTTGCCGCCCTTGGCCGTCTTCGGCTTGGCCTCGGTCTTGGGCTGGTTCCGGCCAAGGACGAAGTCGATGTAATCCTCGATGCTGCCGGCATAATCGACTGCCTTGCCGTCATCGACCAGCACCAGCCGGTCGGCGGTCAGTTCGACCATGTGACGGTCGTGGCTGATCAGGATGACCGCGCCGTCATAATCGTTCAACGCTTGCACCAGCGCTTCGCGGGCATCGACGTCCAAGTGGTTGGTCGGCTCGTCGAGGATCAGGAGGTGCGGCGCCTCGCGGGTGATCAGCGCCAGTGCCAACCGCGCCCGTTCACCGCCCGACAGCTTCGAGGTGACGGTGGTCGCCTTGTCGCCCGAGAAGCCGAACCGCCCGAGCTGGGCGCGGACCGCGGCGGGCGACATGCCTTCCATCGCGCGGCTCATGTGCTGGAGCGGCGTATCCTCGCCGTGCAGTTCCTCGACCTGATACTGGGTGAAATAGCCGACCCGCATCTTGCCGGTGGCGACCATAGATCCCTCCATCGGCGCGAGCTGCGCGGCAATGAGGCGGGCAAGCGTGGTCTTGCCGTTGCCGTTGCGGCCGAGCAGCGCGATCCGGTCGTCGGGGTCGATGCGCAGGTTGAGCTTCCTGAGGATTGGCGTGTCGCTGTACCCGACCGCCGCCATCTCCAGCGTGATCAGCGGCGGCTTGAGTTCGCTCGGGGACGGAAAGGCGAAGCTTAGCGAGGGATCGTCAGCCATCGCCGCGATCGGCTGCATCTTGGCCAGCATCTTGGCGCGGCTTTGCGCCTGCTTGGCGGTCGAGGCGCGGGCCGAGTTGCGGGCGATATAGTCCTGCAGCCGGGCACGCTGCGCGTCCTGGCTCGCCTTGGCCGCGGCCAGCTGCGCCGCCCGCTCCGCCCGCTGCCGCTCGAAATCGTCATAGCCACCGGCATATTGCGCCAGCCGGCCGCCTTCGACGTGAAGAATGGTATCCACCACGTTGTTGAGAAGGTCGCGCTCGTGGCTGATGACCACCAGCGTGCCCGAATAATCCTTCAGGAAGTTTTCCAGCCACAAGGTCGCTTCGAGGTCGAGGTGGTTCGACGGCTCGTCCAGCAGCAGGATGTCGGGTTCGGAGAACAGCAGGGCGGCAAGCGCCACGCGCATTTTCCAGCCGCCCGAATAGCTGTCCAGCGGCCGCGCCTGCATTTCCTCATCGAAGCCGAGGCCGAGCAGGATCTTCGACGCCCGCGACGGCGCGCCATAGGCATCGATCGCCAGCAGCCGCTCGTGGACTTCGCCGAGGCGATCCATGTCGCTGTAATCCTCTGCCGCCAGCATCAACTCGGCACGCTCGGTGTCGGCCGCCAGCACCGTTTCGAACGGGGTGGCGTCGCCGCTCGGCGCTTCCTGCGCGATATAGCCGAGGCGGGTGCGCTTGGGCATCTCGATCTCGCCCTCGTCAGCTTCGAGCTGACCGATCATCACCTTCATGAGCGTCGACTTGCCCGCGCCGTTGCGACCGATCAGCCCGACACGGCTTTTCGGGCGGATGGTGGCGGTGGCACGGTCGAGGATGGTCCGCCCGCCAAGGCGAACCGTGATTCCGTTGATGGTCAGCATGGGGCGCGCGCCTACACGGATTTCGTGGCGAACTGAAGGCGGAGCTCCTCGACCAGCGCGGCGGCGTCCGCATCGGAGACGAGGCGGCGGAAGGGGCAGGTCGCGGACTGCGCCAGCCGACCGATCTTCCGCCGCTGCGAGCGGGCGGTGGTGACGATGTAGTGGACGAACTCGGGAAGCGATCGCAGCCGTTCGGGACAGCCGTCAGCCATGTCGGGCCGGGTGCGGCCAAGCTGTGTCACGGCGCGCTTCAGCACGCGCCACAGGCGCAGTCCCATCGGCCGATCCAGCCACACCAGCAGGTCGGCACGGGCAAGGCGGCTGGGCCAGGTCACGCTATGGCCGCCTTCGAAGACCCACCGCTCGCCAGCTTCGGCGTCGAGGCACAGACGCGTCTTCTCGGCCTTGCTGCGCTCGATCCAGCCTGATTGCCAGTGGATGCGATCGATGTGGACAACGGGAAGGCCGGTTATGTCGCCGAGCGCGCGGGCGAGCGTGCTCTTGCCCGATCCCGGCTGGCCGACAATCATGATCCGTCGCGGGGCCGCACCGGCAGTCACATCAGCCCCATGGCCCTGAGGCTGCTGCGGCCCTGCGCCCCGACGATCACATGGTCGTGAACGGTAATCTTCATGTGCCGCCCCGCATCCACGATGTCGCGGGTAAGGCGAATGTCCTGCTGGCTGGGCGTCGGATCGCCGCTTGGATGGTTGTGGACAAGAATGATTGCGGTGGCGCCAAGCGCGATGGCGCGGGCCATCACTTCACGGACGTGGACAGCCGCTTCGTCCACCGAGCCGCGCCACATCGCTTCGTTGGCGATGAGCACGTTCTTGGCGTTGAGGAACAGGACGCGGACCTCCTCGACCTGCGCATGGCTCATCGCGGCTTGAAGATAGTCGCCAAGCGCATCCCAGCTCGACAGCAAGGGGCGGCCCTCGGTGCGGGTCTCGAGCAATCGCAGGGCGGTTGCGCGAGCGATGGCCAAAGCACCGATTACGCCGTCGGTTAGACCCTCTCGCCGAAGGACCGCGGGCGGCGCTTCAAGCAGGGGTCCAAGTCCGCCAAACGAGGAAATCAGCTGCTTTGCCAACGGCTTGGTGTCTCGGCGCGGGATGGCGAGAGTCAGGAGATATTCAACCAGCTCGTGATCGAGCAATGCGTCGCCGCCGCCGTCCAGCAGCCGTTGCCGAAGGCGCGCGCGATGCCCATCGGCGCCATTCGGCTTGTCGCCCATGGGTGCACGCTATGTCTTCCGGTCGCGCCATGCAACATGTCGCTTGCGGAACGGTCTTGGATAACGAAGGTTTGATGGCCAGTGGCGGACGAGACGACGGCCAGTAGCGACGACAGGGAAGCGGTGGCCGTCGCATCGCGCCGCCGTCGCCGCTTGCCGCGCCTGCTCGGCTTTGTGCTCGTCGGCCTCCTCATCCTGCTGGTCGTCGCCGCGCTTGTCCTGTGGAGTCAGCGGCGGCCGATCGCCACCAACATCCTCCAGCGCGAGCTTGAAAAGCGCGGGGTCCAGGCGACCTTCACGCTCGACCGCATCGGGCTGCGCACCCAGCAAGTGTCGGATCTCGTCATCGGCGATCCGCGCCGCCCCGACCTCACGGCGCGACTGGCGCAGATCCAGATGCGGATCAGGTGGAACGGGCAGGTCGAGTTCTATCGCGTGGTGGCACGCGGGGTTCGCCTGCATGGCCGGGTGGTCGGGCGGCGAGTGACCTGGGGGCAGGTCGACCGCTTGCTTCCGCCGCCTTCGGGCAAGCCGTTTTCGTTGCCCGACATCAGCGTCGACCTTGCCGATACCTCGATTGCCGTCGCGACGCCCTACGGCCCGATCGGTGTGGCGATCGAAGGCGAGGGCAAGTTGACCGGCGGGTTCAAAGGCCGCCTTGCCGCCGCCTCACCGAGCCTCGATGCCGGGCGCTGTACCCTGACCGGGATGCGCGCAGCCTTTGCGGTGTCGGTGGCGGTTCGCCGCCCGCAGGTGAGCGGACCTCTGAGCGCCGCCAACTTCGCTTGCCCGGCCAGCAACATCGCGATCGCGCAGCCCCGCTTCGACATCGACAGCCGCTTCTCCGAAGGCTTCGACCGCTTTACCGGGCGCGGGCGGATGAGTGCCATGGCGCTCGCTGCCGGGGTGAACCGGCTCGATCGCTTCAATGCCGATCTTACTTTCGGGGGACAGCCGACGCAGATCCTGGGCACCGTGAAGCTGAGCGCCGCCGGGGCGCGGATGGCCGAGCTGACCGCCGCGCGGACGCGGCTCGACGGCGATTATCTCCTCAACGCAACGCAAGGGCAGATCACCCTTGTCGCCGATTACGGCGCTAACGGCGTTGATCTTGATCCAAGCCTGACGCAGCCGCTCACCGCCGCGCTTGGCGGGGCTGGCGGCACCCCTCTGGAGCCGATCGCGCAGGGGCTGCGCGCAAGTTTCGACCGGGCCACCCGCACCATGAGCGCCTCGGGCAAGCTGCGTCTCGTCAACGTCGCGGGCGGCGGCGCGGTGCGGGTCGAGACTGCCAATGTTGAGAGCGCGTCGGGTGCTCGAATCCAGGTCGGCGGCGGCGGGGACGGGATCACCTACTACTGGCCTACCAACCGGCTCCGGCTCGATGGCCGGATTCGCACGGCCGGCGGCGGCCTGCCCAGCGCCAATCTCGCGCTCTCCATGCCGCGCGGCGGCGGCGCGGTTAGCGGCCAGCTGGTAATGCAGCCCTATGCAGCGAACGGCGCCAGGCTGGCGCTCGATCCCGTGCGGTTCGCGGGTCAGGCAAGCGGCGGCACCACTGTTCAAACGGTCGCGCTGCTCGACGGGCCCCTTGCCGGCGGGCGTATCGCCGGGTTGCGCGTGCCGGTCAGCGGCACCATCGGACCGGGGCAGCGGCTTGCATTCGGACAGGGCTGCGTCCCGGTTTCCTTTGCCTCGCTGCGACTAGGTGGGTTGCAACTTGGGCGGACCCAGCTGCCGGTCTGCGCGGTCGGCCAGGCCGTCGTGTTCCGCCAGCCCGACGGCGATGTCGCGGTGCGGGCGTTCACCCGCAACCTGGCGCTGAACGGCCGGCTGGGATCGTCGCCCTTTGCCGCTCGCGCCGTCCGCGGCGCCTTGGTCGGTTCGCGCGGCTTTGAATTCACCACTGTCGCTGCCCGGCTCGGCAACCCTGCGGCGCCGATCCTGCTCAATGCGGGCGCGCTCGAGGGCACCTTCAAGGGCAGCGGGATCAGCGGCACCTTTGCCCGCGCCGAGGCGACCATCGGCCGGGTCCCGATCAAGCTGACCGAAGCGGACGGCCGCTGGCTCTATTATCGCAGCCGCCTGACCGTAAACGGCGCGGCGACCGCCAGCGACATCGGCTCGCCCGAGCCGCGCTTCTATCCGCTGCGCTCTAACGACCTCAGCTTCAGCCTGGCCAGCAACGACATCCGCGCCGGCGGATCGTTGCGGCACCCGGGGACCGGCGCTCTCGTCACCAACGTCGCCATTCGCCACGATCTTGGCCGAGGCACCGGCAATGCGACGCTCGACGTGCCGGGCTTACGCTTCGCGCAGAACGGCCTGCAGCCGGAGATGATCACTCGCCTGACCGAGGGGGTGATTGCGCTGGTCAACGGAACGGTGACGGGGCAGGGGCGGATCGCCTGGAACGGCACCGGCGAGGTGACCTCCACCGGTGAGGTCTCGACCACCGACATGGACCTTGCCGCCGCCTTCGGTCCGGTGACGGGCCTTAGCGGCACGATCCGCTTCACCGATCTTCTCGGGCTCGAGACGGCGCCAGGCCAAACGGTCAATGTCGCCACCATCAACCCCGGCATTCTGGTCGAGAATGGCGTTATCACCTATCAGCTGCTGCCCGGCCAGCTGGTCCGCATCCAGGCCGGTCGCTGGCCGTTCATGGGCGGCGAGCTGATCCTTCGCGAAACCGTGCTCAATCTTGGCCGGCCGAGCCCCAAGCGGCTGACGTTCGAGGTGCGCGGGCTCGACGCCAACATGTTCGTCAACAGCTTCGGCTTCAACGACATCAAGGCCGAAGGCCGCTTCGACGGCGTGCTGCCGATGATCTTCGACGACAATGGCGGCCGGATCGTCGGCGGGCGCCTCGACAGCCGCGAGCCCGGTGGCCGGCTGTCGTACAACGGCGCCGTCAACAAGGCGAACCTCGGCACCGCGGGCAACCTTGCCTTCAACGCCCTGCGCGACCTGCGCTTCCGGTCGATGATCATCCGCCTGGACGGCGATCTGGCGGGCGAGTTTGGGACCACGCTCGTGATCGATGGAGTCGGCCTTGCCGGCACCAACGGCACCCAGCGCCTGATCAGCCGTTTCGTCGGCCGTATTCCCCTGAAGTTCAACGTCTCGATCCGCGGGCCCTTCCGTGCCCTGATCGGCACCGCCAAATCGCTGCGCGATCCCCGCACGTTGATCGACACCACGCTCGATCGACCACTTGGTAACATCCCCGGCATCGTCACCGAAGTCCGCCGCCGCGAGGAAGATACCACGCAGACCCAGACCCCCGTTGAAGAACAAGTCACCCCTGTAAGGAACCGCCCATGAAAAGACCGCTCCTGGTCGCCCTGCCGTTCGGGCTTGCGCTTACCGGCTGCGTCAATGTGCGCACGCCTGAGAAGCCGATCGAGATCAACCTCAACGTCGCGATCCGCCAGGAGGTGTTGGTGCGCATGCAACGCGACGTCGATACGCTGATCAACCAGAACCCCGAGGCCTTTCCCCAGCGGCCCGGGACGACGCCGGGCACTACGGGGCAGCGATGATTCGCTGGGCGGGACTGGCGCTGATCGCGGTCGCCGGAGCGGCAGCGGCGCAGAGCGCCTATTTCGATGCGCGCACCGCGGGGCAGGTGGGTGAGCGGTTTGATGGTTACCTCGGCTATCCGGCCGGCACTCCGGGAGCACAGGCGCGCAGCCAGACGGAAGCGCTGAACATCCGCCGCCGCGCTCTATATTCCGGTCTCGCTCAGCGGCGTGGTGTAAGCCCGCAGGAAGTCGGCATCACTGCCGGCTGTACCCTGCTCGCCCGAGTATCTGTCGGCGAACGCTACCTGCTGGCCGATGGACAGTGGCGCACCCGCGGGGCCGGGCAACCAGCCCCGGTGCCGGATTACTGCACTGGCGGCTGAGGCTCGAATCCGGCGCGATAAGCGGGCTTGAGGCGGGTCAGCATGGCTGCGGTCAGGGGCAAGGTGATCGTGTAGGCGCCCTCGGCATACGGCCCGGCGACATAAGCGTCAGCCGCCACCGCGACATGATCGAAGCGGCCGTTGCGGTTTTGGTCGACCAACGCGACCGTGAGCTCCTTCAGCGCCGGACACTGGCTCGCCCAATTGTCGCCGTTCACCGGGCCTTGCCGCCGCTTCGCTCGCTCGCGATCGAGCAGCACGCAGAACGGGTGCCGAATCGCGCCGTCCCAGCTCTTTCCGGACTGCAGCAAGGCGGCTGTCGTGATCTCTCGGTTCGCGCGGCGATCCCATAACAGCGCCTTGGTGTTGGTGTTCGGATGCGCGCCGCCGGTGTAAGCGCTGGTGGTGCTGACGAGTGAGAGTAGCGCGGCGCTCTGCCCCGGTGTTTGCCACTCGCGGCTGAACTGGAGCCCGTTCCAGTCGAGCTTCGCCTTGCGCCGGAACGCCTTTTCCGCTGCGGCCATGCGCAACATCTCGGCCTTGCGGGTCGCCGCATCGGCCCTGAATCGCCGCGACAAAGCAGGGACCGCCTGCGCCTCATTCGACCAGACATAGCGAAAGTCGAGGTCGGGCGTGGCGCTGGTGATTGCAACGGGGGCAGCGGCAAGCAGAAGTGCTGAGAGAAGAGCCATCTCCAGCAGCTATGCAGCGAGGGCTCGCCGTGCAAGGTCAGCGGCTCGCAGCGGTTGACCTCACGCCTCGCGCTGCTAAAGGGACCGCGCCTTGGCGAGCTTTCCGCCGCCATGCCCCTTTGCCTATCCCGCGTGATCGCGCGCCTCCTTTTTGGAAGCGCCGCCACGCACAGGAGAAGAAGACGGTTTATGGCGGAAGACAGCGAGCGGCAGGACGAAAGGCTTCCGGCCGATGCTCGTCTCGATCACCTCGAACAGAGGCTGGCCGAGGCGCAGCGGCGGGAAGCGGTCAGGACCGGCACGAAACCGGCTTCGGATGCCAATGAGCAGCTGGGGCAAAAGGTTCTCGCCACCCTGATCGGCGGCCTGGTTGGCGGCACGCTCATCGGCTGGCTTCTGGATAAGCTGCTGGGGACGTGGCCGATGCTCTTTATCACGCTGATGGTGCTTGGCACCGCCAGCGGGTTCTGGAGCATCATCAAGATGTCGAATTCGAACGGGAAGAGGGACCTTTAGTGGCCGCCGAATCGGGCAAGATCGATCCGATGCATCAGTTCCAGGTCGAACCATTGTTCGGCCAGGATTGGAGCATTGCGGGCCACTCGATCGCCTTCACCAACAGCTCGCTGTGGATGCTGTTCACCCTCGCTGCGGTGTGGCTGTTCATGCTTGGCGGCATGAAGCGCGAGCTGGTACCCGGCCGTTGGCAGGCTGCGGTCGAAGGCGTGACGGGCTTCATCACCAGCATGATGGACCAGAACATCGGCCCCGCCGGCCGCAAGTTCGTCCCTTACGTCTTCACCATCTTCATCTTTATCCTGTTCGCCAACATGCTGGGGCTGCTGCCCTTCGGCGTGGTGCCCGGCGTCCATCCCTTCACCATCACCAGCCATCTCACCGTCACCGCGGTGCTGGCGATCGTGTCGTTCGCCATCGTGCTGGTGGTCGGCTTCGCCAAGCATGGCTTCCACTTCTTCAGCCTGTTCGTGCCGCATGGCGCGCCGTGGTGGATGCTTCCGATCCTGGTGCCGGTCGAGTTCGTGTCCTTCATGGTTCGCCCGTTCAGCCTGGCGCTGCGACTGTTCGTCGCGATGACCGCCGGCCACGTGCTGCTGAAGGTGCTCGCGGGCTTCGTGATCCAGGGCGTCAACCTGTCGAGCCCGCTGCTGACCCCGCTGGTCGCCATCCCGAGCTTCGCCCTGATGATCGGCATCAGCGGCCTCGAGTTGCTGGTCGCCGCGATCCAGGCTTACGTCTTCGCGCTTCTGACGTCGCTGTATCTCAACGACGCGGTCAATCTTCACTAAAGAATATAAGAGGGAGTTTAATCACATGGACGCTCAATCTGCTGCCCTGATCGGTGCTGGTCTCGCTGCTATCGGCGCCGGCATGGCCGCGCTCGGCGTGGGTAACGTGTTCGGCTCGTTCCTTGAGAGCGCGCTGCGCAACCCGGCTGCTGCCGACAGCCAGCAGGGCCGTCTGTTCATCGGCTTCGCGGCCGCCGAGCTTCTCGGCCTGCTGTCGTTCCTCATCGCCATCCTGCTTTACCTCAAGGCCTAAGCAGGAAGAATAAGGGCAAGGACGGCCACGATGCCTCAATTCGATCAGATCGCTGAAATCTATGCCTCGCAGCTGTTCTGGCTCGCGATCAGCTTCGGCGCGCTTTTCCTGATCGTGGGTCTGGGCATGGTGCCCAAGATCCAGGGCACCGTCGACAAGCGCGACGCGCAGATCGCGGCCGACCTCGCCACTGCCGCCACCGCGCGGGAAACGGCCGACCGCCTTGAGGCGGAGCATCGCGCCGCGCTCGAGCGGAGCCGGGCCGAAGCGGCGCGCGTCGCCGCCGAGGCCAAGGCGGCTGCGGCCCAGGCCACCGAAGTCCGGGTCAAGGCTGCCGATGCGGCTGCCGCCACCCGGATCGAGGAAGCCTCGCGCCGGATCGCCGAAGCTCGCAGCTCGGCCCAGGCCGAGATCGAATCGGTCGCCGCAGAAGCGACTGCGGCGATGGTTGCCCGCGTTGCCGGCCTCACCATCGATGAAGGCACGGCGCGCGCCGCCGTGCAGCAGGAGCTTGTCCGTGGCTAATGCCGCCAACGCCCTCGCGGCGACCGAAGTCGAAGCCGGGGTCGAGCACGTGGTCGATCCCAAGGCGCTCGGCTTTGATGCGACCATGCTGGTTGGCCTGTCCATGCTGGTCGTCATCGCGATCATGCTGTGGAAGAAGGTGCCGGCCGCGATCGGCAAGGCCCTGGACGGCAAGATCGCCGGCATCCGGGCCCAGCTCGACGAGGCCGCTGCGCTCCGCGCCGAGGCCGAGAAGATCAAGGCCGAGTATGAGGCCAAGGCTGCTGCTTCCGAGAGCGACGCCAAGGCGATGCTCGAACGCGCTCAGCACGAAGCCGACGCCATCCGCGCCAAAGCCGAAGCCGACGCTGCCGCGCTGGTCGAGCGCCGCACCCGCATGGCCGAAGACAAGATCGCGGCCGAAGAGCGCACCGCCCTCCAGCAGCTCCGCGCTTCCGCAGCAGATGCGGCGACCAAGGCGGCGGCCAAGATCATCGCCGACCGCCACGACGGCGCCAGCGATAAGGCGCTGATCGATCAGGCGATCGCTGGCATCCGCTAAGCTCGTTTCCATCGACACAGAAAAGGCCGCTGGAGCGATCCGGCGGCCTTTTCTGTGTGCTGTCGGTGTCTGCTTTGGGTGGGGAGCAGACATCGCCGTTAAGACGCATGCGGCGGCATTGGCGAGGACTGCCAGCACAAGCAGGCGGGCGGCACAAACATCCGACGATCAGGTGGCGTAGTATTGCAGGCCGTACGGGTGCTCGCCGTAGTGATTGGGGCCGGAAGTTCCGGGCAGGCACAGCAGAACCACGAGCCACAGGCATGTGCCAACGAAGATGATTGTGCCAACGAACAGTCCGAACGGTCCAAAGGCGGCGAGGATGGCCATAACGATACCCGGCGCGGGCGGCTTTAACAGGTTCCAGCCGCTTCTGTTGCGATCATGCAGGCGGCGGACGGAAACGGCGAGTAACGGAATGATGGTGGCAAGCGAGACCAGCAGACTGGCGACACCGACTACAGCGGTAGGATCGACGGCCAGGTCGATCCAACCGCAAGCCATGCTCAAGATCGAGACCAGCAGGTAGAACCACCAATATTCCGAGCGCGGCGAGCGACCCGCAAAATCAAAGTAGCGCTGAAGTGGAAGAAATGCCCAATCGAGCGGGGACATGGCCCGTAACTCACGCCATTAACGATGGGAGCGAAGGTGCCGGGCTTCGCTTAAGGTTCGGTTACGGAGCCAGGTGATTGTAAGCTCAAGCTCGACCCGCGCCCGCTTGCCTTCGCGCCTGTTTTGCGGATCCGGAAAGAAGGACCTGCCGGATTAGGTCCGGGGTGACGTCAGCCCCGCCCCAGCCGCAGGGAAGAGGGCCGAGTGTCCGCTTCGGGTCGAAAGCGGACATTGATCAGGGCACATTCTCCGTCAGCAGGTCGTAGGACGCGACCAATTCGTCCTTCTGGTTGAAAACCTCCACCGCCCAGCGGACCACGCCAGTCTCTTCGCTCTTCAGCGATTTGGACCGCACCGTCAGCTCTACCCGCATCGCATCGCCGGGGTACAGCGGGGTCAGGAAGCGCAAATTCTCAAGGCCGGTATTGGCGAGCACGGGACCGGGCGCAGGGTCGACGAACAGGCCGGCGGCGAAGCTCAGGATCAGGTAGCCGTGCGCGACCCGGCCTTCGAAGATGGGCGAGGCCTTGGCCGCTTCCTCGTCCATGTGAGCGTAGAAGGTGTCACCGGTGAAATGGGCGAAATGCTCGATATCCTCGACGGTGACGGTGCGGCTGGCGGTCTTCAGCGTGTCGCCGATGTGGAGTTCGCTCATCCGCTTGCGGAAGGGATGCGCGTCGATGACGTGCTTGGGACCGCCCGGGATGTATTGCGAGGTGATCGCCGCGAACATGGAAGGTGAGCCCTGCAGGGCGGTGCGCTGCATGTAATGGGTGACACCGCGCACCCCGCCCATTTCCTCACCCCCGCCGGCCCGGCCCGGCCCGCCGTGGACGAGGACGGGCAGCGGGCTGCCGTGTCCGGTCGAATCCCTCGCATTGTCGCGGTCGATGACCAGCATCCGCCCATGAAACGCGCCGGCACCCAGCACGAAGTCGCGCGCGACCTCGCCCGAATGGGTGAACAGTGACAAGGCAAGGCTGCCCTTGCCGCGATTGGCGAGCTGCACCGCGTCGGGGAGGTCGCGATACG
This sequence comes from Sphingomonas sp. LHG3443-2, assembly GCF_049896405.1. Taxonomy (NCBI): domain Bacteria; kingdom Pseudomonadati; phylum Pseudomonadota; class Alphaproteobacteria; order Sphingomonadales; family Sphingomonadaceae; genus Sphingomonas; species Sphingomonas sp. LHG3443-2. The sequence goes on along the minus strand of NZ_JAFCUG010000001.1, from coordinate 2,153,179 downwards.
GCATCAGCGTCGCGACCGGTCCGAACGGCTCGACGTCATGCGCCGCCTCGCAGGCCCACGGATCATCGGCGCACAGCAGCACCGGCGGCATGAAGGCGCCGCCGTCCGGCCCGATCTGCCCGCCCGGGTCGCCAACCGCGATCCGCGCTCCACCGGCGGTGATTGTTGCCACAGCCGCGCGCACGCTGTCGCGCTGAGCGCGGCTGACAAGGGCTCCCATGCCGGTCGCCTTGTCGCGCGGATCGCCGACCGACAGCGTGGCGAGCTTGGCAGCGATTGCCCCTTCCGCGGCGGCAAGAAAGGCTTGCGGCACCATCGCCCGGCGGATGGCGGTGCATTTTTGTCCGGCCTTGACCGTCATCTCGTTGACGACCTCGGACACGAACAGGTCGAATTCGGGCGTGCCCGGCGCCGCATCGGGGCCGAGTACGGAGGCGTTGAGGCTGTCCTGCTCGGCAATAAACTTGACGCTTTCGCGCTGGATCACCGGATGCGTCCGAAGCTTTAGCGCTGTCTGAGCGGAGCCGGTGAAGCTGACGACGTCCTGTCCGGTGAGGTGATCGAACAGATCGCCGACCCCGCCGACCACCAGCTGCACGGCGCCCGGCGGCAGGATGTCGGCTTCGATCATGACCCGGAAGGCAGCCTCGGCCAGCCAGGCGGTTGCGCTAGCCGGCTTCACGATGGCTGGAACACCCGCGAGCAGTGTCGGCGCCAGCTTCTCCAGCATCCCCCACACCGGGAAGTTGAAGGCGTTGATGTGCACCGCCACGCCCTGCAGCGAAGTGTAGATGTGCTGGCCCTGGAACAGCCCCGACTTGCTCAGCGGCTCCAGCCCACCGTCGAGCAGGACGTGAGCATCGGGCAGCTCGCGGCGACCTTTGCTGGAGAAGGACAGCAGGGTTCCGGCGCCGCCCTCGATGTCGATCCAGCCGTCCTTGCGGGTCGCGCCAGTGGCGTAGTTGAGTTCGTACAGCTCTTCCTTGCGCGCGAGAATGGCGAGGCCAAGCGCCTTCAGCATTCTGGCGCGCTGGTGGAAGGTGAGCGCCCTCAGCGCGGGCCCCCCGACCTCGCGGGCAAAGCGCGCCATGCCGCCGAAATCGATCCCGCCCGAGCCGGTGAGTGCCACAGGGGACCCGTCGAGGGCGCTCGGAAGCTCGGTCAGGCTGGCGGCGTCGCCCGGGGTCCACTCACCGCGGGCGTAGTTCAGAAGCTGGGTGGTTTTCATGGGCGTCACCCTAGGCAGGGTGAGCGGCAAGGCCAAGTATGACGGCGGTGCCTAGCGCCCTTGATAGACCGCCGGCCGCTTCTCGAGAAATGCCGCCACGCCTTCGCGATAATCTTCGGTGAAACCAAGTCGCCGCATCTCGTCGCGCTGAAGGTCCAGCTCCTGATCCAGCGTCCGCTCCCCACTGGTGCGGATCAGCCGCTTGATCGCAGCAAGGCCAAGCGGAGGCAGGCTGGCGAGCTTGGCGGCGAGCGCATCGACTTCGGCATCGAGCACCTCGTCATCGACGCACTTCCAGATCATCCCCCACTCAGCCGCCTTCTCCGCAGGGAGCGGTTCGGCCGTCAGCGCCAGACCGAGGGCTCGGGCTTGCCCAACCAGCCGAGGAAGGTGCCAGCTTCCGCCGCTGTCAGGAATGAGCCCGAGATTGGCGAAGCTCTGGATGAACTTGGCCGAGCGTCCCGCGACAACAAGGTCGCAGGCCAACGCAATGTTCGCTCCAGCGCCAGCGGCTACGCCGTTGACGCGGGCAATGACGGGCTGGTCGAGGCTGGCAAGGCGGCGGACGAGCGGGTTCCAGCTCTGCTCCACCGTTTCGCCCAGGTCGACCGCTTGCCCCGGCGCCACGGCGCGATCGTTGAGGTCTTGGCCCGCGCAGAAGCCGCGGCCCGCGCCAGTGAGCACGATGACCCGCGCGCTTCTGGCGGCAGCGTCCAGTGCGTCGCGCAATTTGGCGTGAATTGCCGCCGTGAAGCTGTTGAGCCGGTCCGGCCGGTTGAGGGTGATGCGGGCTACCCCCTTGTCCTCGGTGAGGAGAACCGTGGCCGCACTCACTGGACCTGCTCCACCAGACCTTCCGCAGTCATACGCTCGAGCAGAGCGCCCACTTCATGGCGGCATTCATCTTCGTCGACTTCATATTCGGCGGTCAGCGCGCCCACCAGCGCATCGAGGTCGCGTGGCTGCTCGAGAAGCTTCCAGACCGACGCGGTGACCTGTTCCATGCCGTAAGCGAAGCCACGGTCCGCCTGAAGCGCCACCACGTCATCGCCGACCTCGGTCGACATGGTGGCGGCGGTGCGGCGGTAAGTGGCACTCATTTGGTCAACTCCGATGTGAGCACAGGGCCTTCGTTCCGGTTGCGGAAGTGACGGTCCAGATAGTGGGTGAACGCGAACGAGCTAAGCTGCGTCGCGGGATCGCGGCTGGCGTTGAAGAAGTGCGCGCGGTTGTCCGAGTAGCTGGCCCCGGGCCCAAGCGCCGCGCGAAGTTCGCCGGCCAGGCGGTGCGCTTCGGCGACCACCCCGAGCGCGTCATCGAGCGGGCGGCCCTCGCGCACTTGTTCGAGCAGGCGGCAGGCATAAGCCGCACACACCCGCGGGCGTGAGCCGTAGATGGTGCAGGTCGCGCCGCTGAGTTTGGGACAGGGCAAGGAAAAGCGTGGCGGCGCTGAGGGCGGGCCGACCGGCAGGCCCATGGCCGCGGCGGCATCGACTTCATCCTCATCGAGGTGCGCCCAATCGTGCAGCGCGCCGGTGCAGCAAAGGCCGCACGCGGTGCATAGCGCACTTTCGTCGCTCATCGGCTCGGTCATGCGGCAACGTCGAACTGGAGCCGGGCGAGGCGAGCGTAGAGGCCGCCGCGCGCGGTCAGGGTCGCGTGCGTGCCTTCCTCGACGATGCGGCCCTCGTCCATGACGATGATCCGGTCGGCGGCGCGTACGGTGGCGAGGCGGTGGGCGATGACCACCGTGGTGCGGGTCTGCATCAGCCGCTCGAGCGCCTGCTGGACCGACGCTTCGCTCTCGGCATCGAGCGCGCTGGTGGCCTCGTCCAGCAGGAGCAGCGGCGCATCGCGCAGGAGGGCGCGCGCAATGGCGATGCGCTGCCGCTGGCCACCCGACAATCGGGCGCCGCTTTCACCGAGGAAGGTGTCGTAGCCACCGGGCAGCGCCAGGAGAAAATCATGTGCATTGGCGGCGCGGGCGGCGGCTTCGATCTCCGCTTCGCTTGCGTTCCAGCGCCCGTAGCGAAGATTGTCGCGCGCGCTGGCGGCGAAAATCACCGTTTCCTGCGGCACCAGCGCGATACGGCTGCGAAGGTCGGCAGGATCGGCATCGCGGGCATCGACGCCATCGAACGATACGCTGCCCGCCTGCGGGTCATAGAAGCGCAGCGCAAGCTGGAACAGCGTCGACTTGCCCGCACCGGAGGGCCCGACGACCGCCACCGTCTCGCCCGGCGCAACCCGCATGGTGAGGCCGTGCAGCGCCTTGCTGTCGGGGCGCGTGGGATAGCGGAACTCGACATTGTCGAAGGCGAGCGCGCCACCCGCAGGGGAAGGCAGAGCCACCGGCTGAGCCGGAGCGCTGATCTCGGCCTTGGCGGCAATCAGTTCTGCCAGACGCCCGGCGGCGCCCGAGCCGCGAAGGAGATCGCCGTAGACTTCGCTCAACGCCGCAAAGGCTCCGCCGACCAGCACGCCGGTGAACACAAAGGCGGCGATTTCGCCACCGGTCATCCGCCCGGCGGCAACGTCGATCGCGCCTTCCCAGATGACCATCACGATGGCACCGAACATCAGAGCAATCAGCACCACGGTCATGATCGCGCGCAGGCGCATGCGGGTGCGGGCGGTGGTGAACGCGTTTTCGACCACGTCGGCAAAGCGCGCTTCTTCGCGGCGCTCCTGGCCGAACGCCTGGACGATCTTCATCGCCCCCAGCACTTCGCTGACGTTGGCGCCAACGTCCGCGATCCGGTCCTGGCTGGCGCGCGACAACTCACGGACCTTGCGGCCGAACAGGATAATCGGACCGAACAGCAAGGGGATGGCGATCAGCAGCAGCCCGGCAAGCTTGGGGCTAAGCGCAAATAGATAAATGATGCCGCCCACGCCGGTAACGAAATTGCGCAGCGCAAAGGAGACCGAGGTGCCGACGACCTGCTCCAGCACCGCCGTGTCGGCGGTAAGGCGCGAGGCGATCTCGCTTGGACGGTTCTCCTCGAAGAAACGCGGGGGCAGGGTGAGGAGGTTGCGCTGTACCTGGCGGCGAAGGTCGGCGACCGTGCGCTCGCCAAGCCACGACACGAAATAGAAGCGAAAACCCGTAGCAAGCGCCAGCACGGCGACGATCATCAGCAGATATTGAAACGCCTGCGTCACCGCGCCGCCGCTCACCGCCCCACCGGCAAACCCGCGGTCGATCACCTGCTTGAAGCCATAGGGGATGGCGAGGGTGGCGGCCGAGCTCACGCCAAGGAAGAACAGCGCGGCGATGATGCGCGAAGGATAACGGGCAGCCGCCTTGAACACGAGCTTCAGATTGCCGATGCTCCGCCCGGCCTTATCGCCGTCCTTGCTGCCCTTGTCGTCCGCCACGCTTGCCATGGCGGCGGGGGTTAGCAGGCAGCAGGGCCGTTCAAAAGCCCTCGGCACGCGCTGTGCGCCGCAGCCTTGTTAGCGGACCCTTTCGGTTCCACACATGTTAAGGGGCAAGAGAATATAAGTGAGAGTGGATGTTATACGACGCGTATGAAGTGCAGCGCAGCTGGCTTGCCGGCGCGAGCAAATGGGCTGGTTACTCCTCCGATTGGCTAAGCAGCACCGCCAACCCCCTGAGCTACAACGGAATGAGCGGGATCGTGGCGGCCAGCCTCGATGTCTTCGCCCATGCCGCTGCGACCCGGGGGAAGCCGGCGTTCGGGCTGGACCAGGTGAAGATCGGCGGCAAGCTGCTGCCCGTTCACGAAAAGATCGTGGATCGGATGCCGTTCGGCCAGCTCAAGCATTTCAAGCGCGAAGGGGCGCCCGAAGGGCAGCCTCGGCTGCTGATCGTGGCTCCTATGTCGGGGCATTACGCCACCCTACTGCGCGGAACGGTGGAACGGCTGCTGCCGACCCATGAGGTTTACATAACCGATTGGCGCGATGCGCGCATGGTGCCGCTCAAGGACGGCAGCTTCGACCTCGACGATTATGTCGACACGCTGATCGGCTGGCTGACGAAGATTGGCCCCGGCGCGCACATGCTGGCGGTGTGCCAGCCAAGCGTGCCCGCCTTTGCCGCTACCGCGCTGATGAACGCCGACAAGCATCCGGCGACCCCGCGCAGCCTGACCATGATGGGCGGCCCAATCGACACGCGCCAGGCGCCAACCGCGGTGAACACGCTGGCGACCGAGCGGCCGCATGCCTGGTTCCAGCAGAATGTCATCTGCACCGTGCCCGCCATGTATCCAGGCGGCGGACGCCGGGTTTATCCCGGCTTCCTGCAGCTCGCTGGATTCATGACCATGAACCTTGGCAGCCACCTCGTCAGCCACTGGGAGATGTTCAAGCATCTGGTCGACGGTGACGAGGAAGGGGCCGACGCGACCCGCGCTTTTTACGACGAATATCGCTCGGTCTGCGACATGACGGCCGAGTTTTACCTCCAGACGATCGACGTCGTCTTCCAGCGCCACCTGCTGCCCAAGGGTGAGATGATGCACCGCGGACGGCGGGTTGACCCGTCAGCCATCACGCGCACCGCCTTGCTGGCGATCGAGGGCGAACGTGACGACATTTCGGGGCTCGGTCAAACCAAGGCCGCCCTTGATCTCGCAACGGCGCTGCCGGCGGGCGACAAGAAGTATCACCTCGCCAAGGGCGCTGGCCATTACGGCATCTTCAATGGCCGCAAGTGGCGGGAAAAGATCGCGCCAGTGCTCGAGCGGTTCATCGCCGACCACGACTGAGGCCATCGACACACAAGAAAAGGCCGGCTCGTCGATGGACGGGCCGGCCGCTTTCTTTGTCGCTGGAAGCGCTGTTACGGGCTGATCGAAATCTGGGTCCCGCCATCTCCGTTCGACAGCAGCAGCGCGGCAAGTCCGCCAAGCGCTGCAAGGCCGAGCAATAGTGGGAGGATACCAACGCCACCACCAGCGGCGACGGCTGCCGGAGTCCCGATGGGCGCAGTCTCGGCGACCGGCGGCGGGGCAGGCGCATCGACCGTCGGGAACACGCAGCCTGGCGTGCCGGCCTGAGCCGCCGCATTGGCGGCCGCGGCCGCCACAGCCGCACCGCACAGCGCTTGGCTCGATGCGGGCCCGGCCGTCGCGCTCATCGAGATCCAGGGCGAGACGTCGTAGACCGGGGTAGCGCGCGCAGCCGCCGCGGCAGGCGCAGCAGCCAACATGCTGGCGCCACAGAAAGCCGCGATCATCTTGGATCGGATTGAAATCATATGGTAATCCCCTCGACGCGCACACGGCACCGGTAAAACTCTCCGTCCATAACGCCGGGAGTTGGCACCGGTTTCGACTGAATGCCGTCTTTTAGCTGGTCGATGAGGAAGCCGACGGGCGTGGCTTGAATGTCACGCCGGGTCGCGTAAGCCGCAGCGACACCGTGTCCGACCCTCATCCCATCCTTCTTGTCGCCAACAGCAGCTGGAACCTGTCGCACCAGCGCGGCGGGCTGATCCGCGCGTTTGAAGCTGAGGGTCGCTGGCCGCTGGCGGCGGTGGTGCCGACCGGCGATGCCGCGGTGGGGTCGCTCCCGACCTTTGAAGTCCCGCTGATTGCCGATGGCACCGCGCCGCTTGCCGAACTCAAGAGCCTGGTGGCGCTGATTGCCCTGTTCCGCCAGGTTCAGCCGCGGGTGGTGCTCGGCTTTACGCCCAAGGGCAACATCTACGCCGGGCTGGCGGCACGGGCGACGGGTCGGCCATTCTTGCCCAACGTCTCGGGCCTCGGCACCGGCTTCATTCGCGGCGGGCTGCTGCTCAAGGTCCAGGCTGCGCTGTACCGCGAGGCGTTTCGCGGCTTGCCGACAGTCTTCTTCCAGAACCGCGACGACGCCGCTCTGTTCGAGAAGATGGGACTGGTCCGGCGCGAGCAGGTGAAGCTGATCCCCGGCTCGGGCGTCGATTGCCGGGCGTTTGCCTGCTCCATTCCCAAGGATCGGCCGAACGAGGCACTTCGACTGCTGTTCGTCGGGCGCCTCCTCGGCGACAAGGGCGTCCGCGAGCTGGCTGAAGCGATGCGGCTGCTTCGTCCCCGCTACCCAAAGCTTGAGGTGACGCTTGTCGGTGAGCTCGGGGCGGCGAACCGCACCGCCATTTCGAAGCAGGAACTGGATGGCTGGATCGCCGACGGGCTGCTGACCCATGCGGGCCACGCCAAGGACGTGCGCCCCTTTATCGCTGCCGCCGACGCGGTGATCCTGCCTTCCTACCGGGAAGGCATGCCGCGCGCGCTGCTCGAGGCCGCGGCGATGGCGCGCCCGTTGCTCGCCGCCGACGTCCCTGGCTGCCGCGAGATCGTTCGCGATGGGGTCAACGGTCTGCTGTTCGAGGTGCGCTCCCCTCAGGCCGTTGCTGACGCGATCGAACGCCTGATCGCGGCCGGCCCCGAACAGCGCCGTACGTGGGCAAAAAACTCCCGCACCATCGCCGAAGAGGAATATGATGAGCGGTTGGTGATCGACGCTTATCGTAGCGCAGTCATCGCCATGTCAGGAAAAGGTCGCTAGGGGCGCGCCCATGTTCCGGCGCTTTTTCTCTTCGTCCCGTGCGATGGCGCGCGGCCAGGCCGGTTGGCGTGCTTATGTGATCGGCGATGTTCACGGCTGCCTCGACCTGCTCGATCGCTTGCTTGCCGAGATCGCCGACGACCATGCCATGCGCGGGCCGGCCCGAGGGCTGATCGTGCTGCTCGGCGATCTCATCGATCGCGGACCGGATTCCGCCGGGGTGCTGAAGCGCCTGCGCGACCTCGATCTTGCCGGCTTCCGGGTTGTCGGTCTTGCCGGCAATCATGAGGAAGTGCTCCTGAAGATCCTGGCGGGCGACCCGACCGAGGTCGCCGGCTGGCTTCGCTTTGGCGGCGCCGAGATGCTGCAAAGCTACGGCGCTGATCCCAAGGCGCTGGAATCGCTCAGCCCAGCGGCGGCGCAGCGGCGGATCGCCGATATCGTTCCCCGCGAGGACCGCCACTTCCTCGAAGGGCTGGCGGACTCGATGCGCTTCGGCGACTATTTTCTGGTCCATGCCGGTATCCGGCCCGGCGTTCCGCCCGATCAGCAGACCCTGCGCGACCTGCGCTGGATCCGTGAGCCCTTCCTCACCGATACGCGCGACCACGGTATGGTGGTGGTCCACGGCCACACCATCAGCGAGGCAGTCGAAGAAGTCGGCTCGCGGATCGGGATCGACACCGGTGCCTATGCTACCGGCCGTCTCACCGCGCTCGGGATCGAAGGCGACAAGCGCTGGGTGATCGACACCATCGACGGGCTTCACCAGAAGGAAAGCGGGCATGTTTGAAGCCCTGTTCGCGTCACCGGGCTTCGCACCGCATGTCCTGCCCTTGCGTGAGCGGCCGCGCCGCTGGCTCGTCACTGGCGCCGCTGGGTTTATCGGCTCCAACCTTGTCGAAGCCCTGCTCCGGCTCGATCAGCAGGTGGTCGGCCTCGACAATTTCGCAACCGGGCACCAGCGCAACCTCGATGAACTTCTTGCTGCGGTCACCCCAGAGCAGACCGCGCGGTTCCGGCTGATCACCGGCGACATCCGCGATACTCGCACTTGTGCCGAAGCCTGCGCGGGGATCGAAGTGGTTCTGCACCAGGCTGCGCTTGGCTCGGTCCCGCGCTCGATCGCCGACCCGCTGACCAGCCACGACGTCAACGTCACCGGCTTCGTCCAGATGCTGGATGCGGCCCGGCAAGCCGACGTTACGCGCTTCGTCTACGCCGCCTCATCCAGCACTTACGGCGACGAGCCCAACCTTCCCAAGCGGGAAGAGCGGATCGGCAATCCCTTGTCGCCCTATGCGGTGACCAAGCTCGTCAACGAGCTCTACGCCGCCGTTTATGCCCGCAGCTACGGCTTCAAGGCGACGGGCCTGCGTTATTTCAATGTCTTCGGACCGCGCCAGGACCCGCATGGACCCTATGCCGCGGTGATCCCGCGCTGGGTGGACGCGATGCTCGACGGCGAGCAGATCACGATCAACGGCGACGGCGAAACCAGCCGCGACTTCTGCTTCGTTACCAATGCCGTGCAGGCCAATCTCCTCGCCGCGCTGGCGCCCGACGAGATTCAGGGAGAAGTCTTCAACGTCGCGGTGGGCGAGCGGACCACGCTCAATCAGCTGTTCGGCCTGCTTCAGGAGGGCCTTCAGCGTCACGGTCGCAATGCGCCCAGCGAAGCGGTCTACGGCCAGTTCCGCGAGGGTGACGTCCGCCACAGCGAAGCCGATATCGGCAAGGCGTCAAAGCTGCTCGGCTATGCCCCGACCCACGACATCAAGGCAGGGATCGAGCACGCCCTGCTATGGTATTTGCGGAAGGCTGCGGACTTGTAAGTAATTAAACCGCTAGTCGTGAGAAGGCCGCAGTAACTAGCTAGTTAATCCTCGCGGACGGACAGTGACTTAGCTTTCGATATCGTAAGCTGTAAAGCATGGTCGACCAATATGGCGATCGCGTCGCACTCGCTATGGTTGTCGAGTGCCTGCAATGCAGTGGTCAGACTATTGAGCGCAATCCCTAAGTCGGCGATTAACGTGGCCGCCGACTTATCAGCATTTGCGTTGTGAGGCATCCAATCCTTGCTCCGGCAAACCACCGATATCGTGCAGACGACGCCGGTTTAAGAAAAATTTAACGCATAGATCCTAATTAAGCCGTCCACTTTGGAGCTTAAGCTAGGATAAGGGTCAGGTGGAAAACGTGAGCGCACGAAAATCCATTCGCCGTGAGAATCCTCCACCGCTGAATCCAATTTACATCGCCACCGAAGATAAGCTGTTGTTGGCGATCTCAGACGAGCTGCACTATGCAGAGAGACGTTTGTCGGCAGTCGGCGATGTGCTCGCAAACGACCCTAATCTCATATTCAAACACGGCGCCCGAGCTCAAGAAATTGACTTAATTGGCCAGATTCTATGCCGGATTGCTGAGGTGATCTCCTCTTCTGATCCCACGGGAAGAGCGCGTCGCCTCGGAAATGTCGAGCTTAGATCACGTTTACTGAAGTATGAAAGCGTCAAAGATACATTTGGTTGATCTGTAGAAGGCAAATACCCGCACTGTCAAAGCGCTGTCTTAAGTCAAGCAAACGTGATTGTGACAGTAAATGTTTATCACTGGTTGGCTCAAGCGAAACCAATACCACTCCCTCTGCCTGAAGCCTAATCGCATCATCGATGATCTGAGAAACCATCGCGGCATCGTTGAGTGTTCTGCCGGCTGACAGTCCTTGATTGATTATCTGAAGATCGTTGGCCACCATGATCCAAGCAATCGCTGGTTCTTTGGATCCACTATTTTTTGCGGCGAAGACTTCACAAAGCGCTTCGATTTCACGACGTCTTTCCTGCATCACTTCTCGGGTTCGAGCGCTGTCAAATATGGATTGGCTTGGCAACTGGTATGGCGACATAAATAGACCTCATCGGCTCGCTGACCCGCAATCGTCTTGTAGATGATCGATAGCGGAATTTTACACTGCCAGTTTGGAGCAATCAAATGTTCTGGGCGTTGCCGTCACGCCGAATTTGCGAGAAGTCGGAGGTCTAATTCATGAACGTCCCATCATTTCGACGGAACGATTGCGAATTGCTACCGAACGATGGGGACGGTGACGCCTCTCTAGTTGCTGGAATTCGCATTGATGAAGTTCAGAACCATATCTTCAAAACTTTGCGGATGCGCAGCCTTCGAAATGAGATTTTCGAAGTTGATATTTTTTATGACCCGGGGTGGGATATCCTTCTGTATCTGTTCGCAAAATCCCTATCCGGAGACATGAGTTCTGTTAGCAGTGTATGTGCGATGGCTAACTGCCCGTCGACCACTGCACTACGCTACATTGATCACCTTGAGTCCGCTGGCCTTGTTACTCGCGCGCCCCATGCAAGCGACCGGCGATCTTCCCTACTTTTTCTCACGCAAGCGGGACGCAGTAAATTTCAGAGGCTGATCGATAGGTTTCCCGATTCCGATGTCGTCCCAAGAACGTCTATACACCTGAGCACAGGGCCGAGTGAGTAGCCCTTATCGCTTTTCGTGATCGTGGCGGCCAATCGCCCACAGCGTTAAGCCGACTATAGCGAAAAGCGCGCCTCGCTTCAGCCGGAACATCCCGAAATGATCAGCCTGCGCCAGCGGATCGATGAGCTTGGCCAGCAGATCGCCCGCGAAGCCTCGCAGGTCAGCGCCGGCGTCAACAACACGTTTGGCGCCGAATATCGCGGTGCAGTAGCGGCCGAACAGGGGCTTCAGGGCCGCGTCAATTCGCTCAAGGGTCAGGTGCTCGACCTGCGCGGCCGCAGCGTCCGCTACGGCATCCTCCAGCGCGAGGTGGATACCAACAGCCTGTATGACGCGCTGTTGGGCCGCTACAAGGAGATCGGCGTGGCGGGCGGGATCGGCACGTCACCGATCTCGATCGTCGATCGGGCCGAGCCCGCAGGCGCCCCGTTCAAACCCAACTTGCCGCGCAACCTGCTCGCGGGCCTTGCCCTCGGTCTGGTTGGTGGGCTTGGAGCGGCAGTCGGCCTTGATCTCCTACGCGACACCATCCGCACCCGCGAGGACATGCGTTCCAAACTAGGTCTCGCCTGCATCGGCCAGATCCCCAAGCGCCAGACCAAGGGCGATTTCGTCGAGGATCTGAAGGACCCGTGATCGGTCGTGTCGGAGGCTTATAGCGCCACCGCGGCGGCGCTTCGCTTCACCACCGAACATGGCGCGCCGCGCGTCATGATGGTGACCTCCACGTCGCCCGCCGAAGGCAAGTCCTCGTCGGCGCTCGCGCTGGCGCAGAATTTCGCCAGACGCGGCGTCAACGTGCTGCTGATCGACGCCGATCTTCGCAAGCCCGCGTTCCGGGCTGCCAACGACGACATCGGCCTGACCAAGCTCCTCACCAACGAGGAGAACCTGCACGCCCATGTTGCGCCGACGCAGTTCGACAACCTTTCGCTGCTGCCCTGCGGCACGCTTCCGCCCAATCCGGCCGACCTCCTGGCGACGGCACGGTTCGGGATGATCATCGAGGAAGCCTTGCAGCACTTCCAGATGGTGATCGTCGACAGCCCGCCGGTGATGGGCCTCGCCGATGCGCCGCTGATTGCGCACACCTGCCGCAACGTGTTGTTCGTGGTCGAAAGCGGCCGCACGCGCACGCGCCAGGCGGCCGAAGCGCTGAACAATCTCGAAGCATCGGGCGCCCATCTGATCGGCGGACTGCTGACCAAGGCGAACGAGACCGACGGCAACTACAGCTACTACAATTACCGCTACGGCGAACTGGCCGACAAGCGCGAGCGGATTGCCCTCATTCCCCATCATCAGGATAGTTGATGGGAGCCGAAGCGGCCGAACCGTCTCGGCGATCATGGCTACACTGGATCGGCCTGGCGGCGGTCCTTCTGCTCGCCGTGCAGGCGGGCCGTGCCGCCTTCGTCGCCGCTCTTGGCGCGCAGAAGCCGGAGGCGGCGCATGCCCTTTGGCCTTCGCACCCCTTGCCGCTCACCACCCTCGCACTCGCCAGTATTGGAACCGCGGCACGCGATCGCCAGCCGCCACCTGCCGAGGCCCTGTCGCAGATGCGGGAAGTCAGCCGCGTCGATCCGCTGGCGGTTGAACCGCTCCTCTCGGCTGCCGCCGAACGGCTGGCGGTCGGTGATCGCGCCGGGGGCGAGGCCTTGCTCAAGGCGACGCTCCACCGCGAACCACGCTCGACCGCGGCTCATTTCATGCTGGCCGACCTCCTCATCCGCGAGCAGCGGGTGGGCGACGCGCTCGCCAATGTCGCAGTGCTTGGCCGCCGGCTCGGCGGGGGCGGCGTGGATGCCTTTGCGGCCACGCTGGCGATCTATCTTCGCGACCCAGGCAAGATTGCCGAAGTGCGGCCTGTGCTGAGCAGCAATCCCGGACTGCGCACGGCGGTGATGACAAGCCTTTCTCAGGATCTCACCGCCGCGCCCTCCTTGCGGCTGCTGACCAAGGCCGGAGACGCTGGCGCGGCGTGGTTTCGCACCGCGTTCGAGCGGCAGCTTGGCGCCGGGAACATGGACGAGGCCCGTGCAATGCTGACTGCGGCCAAGGTCGGCGGCGGGACCAGGCTGACCTCATGGACGGACGCGAATGCGGGACCATTGTCGTGGCGCCTGCCGGCAACTTCCGACGGTGTCGCCGAAGCGGCTCCGGGCGGACCGCTGCGATTGGTCTACTACGGCCGAGCAGATGCGGCGCTGGCCGATCATCTGTTGCTGCTGCCTGCGGGTGCTTACCGCTTCGAATCGCAATTCGCCGGTGGCGGCGGAGCTTCATCGTTCGAGTGGCGAGTGACCTGCCTGCAAGCAAACCGGCCGCTGGCGATTTGGCCAGCGAACGCCGCCGGCAGCGCGCAACTGCTGCAGGTGCCGGCCGATTGCCCGGCGCAACGTCTCGCTCTCTGGGGCAAGATGGGTGAGTTTCCACGCACCGTGTCTGCCGAGCTCCTCCGAGCCAGCCTCGATCCGGCGGGAGGCGCGCGATGAGTGTCAAACTTCGCCAGCTTGCCGTACCCGCCTTCCTGCTGGCGTGTCTGCTGCTCGGCGGCAGTCCGCAGGGCATTTGGCGCAACCTTATTCTTCAGATCGGCGGCTTGGGCCTGATTGCCTGGGCGCTGATGGCGACGCAGCGAAGCCATCCCACCAGTGCTGGCCGCCTGCTCCTGTGGCTGTGCGCACTGTGGTTCGCGCTTGTGCTGCTGCAACTCGTGCCAATCCCGCCGCAATGGTGGAGCGCGCTGCCGGGTCGTGAGCCCGTGATCGAAGGTTTTGAGCTAAGCGGCGAGCCGCTGCCGTGGCTGCCCGTGTCACTAGCCCCGGCGTCTACCTGGTCGATATTGCCCCTGATGGCCGTCCCCCTAGGCCTGATCGCCGCCGTGGTGGTGCTCGGCGCTTATCGTTCGCGCTGGGTCGTCGGCGCGCTGGTGATCGGCACCTGCCTTTCCGTGCTGCTCGGCGCGGTGCAGCTGAGCCAGGGCGGTCCGTACCTTTACGAGAACTACAACACGGAACGGGCGACGGGCCTGTTCGCCAACAGCAACCATCAGGCGACTCTGCTGTTGGCGACCTTGCCGTTCCTTGGGGCGCTGATCGGGCTGCAGCAGGGGCATCGGGAAGAGCGGCGATCGCGGCAGTCCGCAGCACTGGGTCGGATCGTCATTGCGCTTGGCGCGGTGGCGGTAATCGTGCTGGGAATCATTCTAAACGGCTCGATGGCTGGCTTGTCGCTGCTGATACCGGTGACGCTGGCGACGCTGGCCGTGTCGCTTCCCAATGCCGGCAAGACGCCGCGCCTCCTGGCCGGGCTGGCCATGCTGCTGATGCTGGGAGCGCTGGTGGCGCTGGCCGCCTTCACCGATGCGGGCAGCAATACGACCTCGGTCGCAACCCGCTCCGACATTTACCGGATCACCGTGCAGGCGATTGGCGACAGCTTCCCGGTCGGAACCGGCCTTGGCACGTTCCGCGAATATTACCGCCTTTACGAAAACTCGGCGCTGGTCGACTCCTTCTTCGTCAATCACGCGCACAGTGATCCGCTGGAATGGGTTCTCGAAACTGGTCTCCTCGGCGCGCTCTTGCTGGGTGCGCTGATCCTGTGGTGGGGGACTCGCGCCGTTCGGTTGTGGCGGGCGGAGCAACCCGACCCCATCGCCCTGGCGGCGACCATCGCTTCGGGCGCAATCCTCGCGCACAGCCTGGTTGACTATCCGCTGCGCGATGCAGCCATTCAGGCGGTGTTCGCCGTTTCGCTCGCCTTCATGGCCGAACCGCGCACCCATTCGGGTGGGTCACAATCGCGCTCCCGCAGGCGGGAACGAGCGCCGCGGCACCTCTCGCTGGACGATGATGGTCAGGTCAGCGGATAAGCAGCTGCCCGAGCTTTCGCACCACTTCGCTGAGGAAATAGTGCGAGCCCGGCACCATCAGCAGCTGCGAACGGTGGATCGGCAAGGTGCCGAAACGCTGCTGCGTCGGTTCACCGGGATTGCCGATCATGGCGGTGGCAAGGGCGACCAGCCGCGAGGTCGCGCGGTCGGCCTCCAGATTGTCGGGCAATCTCGTGCCGAGCAGCCGGTTGGAAAGGATCAACGCCGCGGCGAAGGTCCGTCCGGCGCCGAGCCGCGGTGCTTGGTCGGCAATCGTGGCCACGGTTTCGGGCGGAGTGCGGCCAACCAGCGCCGCGAAGTCCGCCAGCCACTTAACCCGGAACCACGCGCTGGAAGTGCCGTGCACGGCGAGATAGGGGAGGAGCAATCGATCCGGCAGGGTCGGCAGCGCGATGCCGCCCGGCACCTCCACCTTCCTCGGTGTGACGGTCGCGGTAGCGGTGGGGAGCAGCGCCGGATGATCGCCCAGGCGGCTATGCAGATCGAGCAGGATCCCGTCATCGCTGCGCCACTGGCTTTCCTTGTGCGAGCGATGCCAATCGGCCGCGTCGACGGAAGGATCGGGGACCTGCTGCACGTAACCAAGCGCTTCGAGCAGTCGCCCCGCCTTGTTGATCGCGTTGGGCGGCACCAGCAGGTCGATGTCGAGCTGCTGCTTGAGCAGCGGATCGCTCCAGGCCAGCGCGCCGAGGGTCTGGCCTTTGACGAACAGGTGCGGCAGCGAGGCCCGGCTGAAGGCGCTGTGCACGCGCCCGCTTTCGAGCGCCATGGCGAAGCCGTCGGCCGCAATGCGCCGCGCCGCTTCTCCAATCGGCTGCGCGCCCAAGGGCACGATGCCGGCGCGCGTGATGCTACGCCACACCAGCCCTTCGACGCGATGACGCCGGGCGAGAAAGGCAAGCCGCTTGCCGTCGCCAGCGGCAAGGCGCGCGCCGATCAGCGCCAGATCGGCATCGCTGAGGTGAGGGCGGCAACAATCGAGAAGAAGGGTGAGCATTGGCTCCATGCGCTCGTCCTTAGCGGCGGCAGGGCGGAAGGGAACAGCCGCGGTGCCAAGCGGGCGGTGCCTTCGCCATGAGCCTCGTTCGTTTGTTCGGCCTCGTCATCGATAGCGAGGTGCCACTGCCGAAGCTCGTTTCAGCGGCGGCGGATTCGGTCCCGGACGTCGTCATTCGCTATGGCGCGGTCGGCGACAAACCAGACCTCGTCATCGCGGAGGCTGGCTCCTTCAAGGTCAGCGGTGGGCGCGAGATCATTGTCGAGGCCCGGGAAGGCGTGTCCGATCGCAACCTGCGCTTGTTCCTGCTCGGAAGCGCCATGGGGCTGATCCTTCATCAGCGCGGCCTCTTCCCGCTCCACGCCAATGCGGTGGAACTGCATGGCAGCGCGATCGCCGTCGCGGGTGCGTCAGGGGCAGGCAAGTCGACGCTGGCTGCCTGGTTCGCTCGCAACGGAAGCCGCATCGTCGGCGACGACGTCATTGCGCTTAAAGCTGTAGCCGACGAAGTGCTCGCCTATCCCGGACCGCCGCGGGTGCGCTTGTGGCGTGAAGCAATGGAGCGCTTCGGTCTCGACAACGAGGGCCTCGAACCGAGCTACGCCGACGATGCGGTGGAGAAATGGGATCTGCCGGTCGCGATCGACCAGCTGGTTGCCGACCCTCTGCCGCTGCGTGCGGTCTACGTCCTGGAAGACGGGCCGGAGATCGCGATCGAACGCTGTGGCGGGGCGGCGGCCGCCTCGGCGCTCTTCGACCATACGTATCGCGGCGGCTTCGCCGATCGCCGTCCCGAATGGCGCGCGGAGCATTGGCGAACGGTCGCCGCGGTCGCCGCTTCAGTGCCGGTGTTCCGCCTCGCCCGCCCGCGCGATCTCAACCAACTTGAGGCGCTTGGCCGTGCAGTGCTGGATCATGCCGCGGCTGCAACCGCTCGAACAAACGGTGCGGATCGGTAAGCACCACCAGCGCAAGCCCGCTGATGCCGCACAGCGTCAGCCCCCAAAGATAAGGGATCTGCGTCCCGTCGAATGCCTGTCCGATTGCGAAACCGGCCAGTGCCGCGAGGATGGTGCTGAGTACGCCCTGGATCGACGACGCCATGCCCGCCACCCGCGCCATGCGTTCCATGGCAAGCGTGTTCATATTCGCCGAGCAGAAGGAGAAGCTGGCAAGCACCAGCGCCTGGCCAATCACGAAGCCGGCGAGGCCTTCGCCGATGAAGGTAGCGACCATGACATGACCCAGGGCCAGCATCGCGAATGCCAGCACACCGAAATGTGCCACGCGGCGAAGGCCGAAGCGGCCGACCAGCTTGCTGTTGGTGAAACTCGCCAGCGCCATCGGCGCCGCGACCGCGCCGAACACCACGCCGATCAGTTCGGGCCGCTTGAAGACGTCGAAGACGATCTGCTGAATCGAAGAGATGTAGCCGAGGAGACCCGCGAACAGAGCGGTCTGTGCCAGCGTGTAGCCCAGCGACTGGCGGTCGGTGACCACGGCTTTAGCGCCTTCGGCGAGGTCGGAGAGGTGCAGGGTCCGGCGATGCTCGTCGCGCAGAGTCTCGGGAATGCGCAGGAACGCCCAGGCTCCGATCACTGCGCCGTAGAGCGCGAGCACCCAGAAGATCGACTGCCACGGGCCGACGGTCAGGATCAGCTGACCGACGCTCGGGGCAAGGACCGGGACGACCATGAACACCATCGCGACCAGGCTCATCACCCGCGCCATGGCTTCACCCTCGAACAGGTCGCGGACCATGGCGAGGACGATCACCCGGGTCGCCGCCGCCGCTGCTCCCTGAAAGGCGCGACCGGCGATCAACAGCTCGAAGCTGGGGGCGGCAGAGCAGACCAGGGCGAAGCAGACGTAGACCGCGATCCCGGTCAGAAGCGTCGGCTTTCGCCCGAAACGGTCGGCCAGCGGCCCCCAGAACAGCTGACCGACGCCAAAGCCCATGGTGTAGGCGATGATGACAAGCTGGCGGCGGTTCTCTTCCTCGACACCGAGGTGGCTGGCGATATCGGCCAGCGCCGGGATCATCGCATCGATGCCTATCGCATTCAGCGCCATCAGCGCGGCAAGCAGCGCGATCGTCTCGCGCGAGCCGGGGCGCGGCCCGGCGCCGAGCGGTGAGGGGTGATGCAGGGAAACCATGAGGAGGCTGCTCTACGCGCTGGCCTGCGCGGAGGTTCCGAGGCTCGCCACGATGGCGACCGGCGCCCAGCCTTCGGCAAATCGGGCTTCTTCCCCGGCGTGGATGCCACCGGCGACAAACACCGCATCGATGCCGAAGGAGGCGGCACCCGCCATATCGGTCTGGAGCCCGTCTCCGATCGCCAGCACGGCATGTTTCGCCGGGCTGCCGCCGAGTGCCAGTGCATGCTCGTAGATTGCCGGATAGGGCTTGCCGTACCAGATGACCCGGCCACCAAGCGCTTCATAGGCGTCGGCAAGTGCGCCGGCGCAGACCATGACTTCGCCCATGTGATGAACGATGCGGTCGGGATTGAGGCAGTGCATCAGCACGTCCGCCGAGCGCCACGTCGCAAGGCGCCCGTCATAGTCGGCGACCGTCTCCCCCACGTCCAGCCCGGCACAGGCCAGCTCGTCATAACCGTCTTCCGCGATCACCAGCCCGCGGGCGGTGAGGTCGGCGCGATCGCTTTCTGTCCCGCAAAAGCCCACCGGCCGTCCGCGGACCGCGGCCAGGCCCGCTTCGCCGGCAGTGACGATCCCATCATCCAGCGCCGGGTCGAGGTCGAGCCGCAGCAATTGAGCGCGGATCGCGTCGGCGCTGCGGGGAGCGTTGGTGACGAACAGCACGCGGCGGCCCTGCTGTCGCCACGCGGTCAGTGTCTCGCGCACGCCAGGCAGGATCGCGCGCCCATCATGAACGCAGCCCCACAGGTCGCAGAAGATCAGCCGGTAGCGCTCCGGCAGGGCAGTGAGGTCCACGTGTCGCTCAGGTCTCTGGCGGGGGTGGGGGCATGTGGCTGGGCGCGGGCGTATGCTCGATCACCGGCGATTCCGGCGCGTCGAGCGGGCCTTCCCACTTGGCGACCAGCACGCTCGCCACCGCATTGCCGACGACATTGGTCGCCGATCGGCCCATGTCGAGGAAATGGTCGACGGCGAGGATCAGCAGCAGCCCGGCCTCGGGAATGTTGAACATCGCCAAGCTGCCCGCGATCACCACCAGACTGGCGCGCGGCACGCCGGCGATGCCCTTGCTGGTGATCATCAGGGTGAGGAGCAGCAGGATCTCCTGCCCGATGCTGAGGTCGATGCCATAAGCCTGCGCGATGAAGATCGTCGCAAAGGTCATGTACATCATCGAGCCGTCGAGGTTGAACGAATAGCCCAAGGGCAGCACGAAGCTGGCGATGCGCGGGGGCACGCCGAACTTGTCGAGCGCTTCCAGCGTGCGCGGATAAGCCGCTTCCGACGAGGCGGTGGAGAAGGCCAGCACCAGCGGATCGCGGATATAGCGCGCAAGATGCGACACGCGCCGCCCGACCGCCAGGAAAGCCACCCCGAACAGCAGGCACCACAGGATCACGAGCCCGAGGTAGAAGCTGCCGATGAACTGGCCGAAGGTGATGATCACCCCCGGACCATTTTCGGCGATGGAGGCGGCAACCGCGGCGAACACCGCCAGCGGCGCCAGGCGCATGACATAGCCGGTCACGACCAGCATCACCTCGACCAGGCCCTCGACGGCGCGCACAAGCGGCTTGGCCTTTTCGCCGACCGCGGTGATCGCCACACCGACGAAGAGGGAGAAAACGACGATCTGCAGGATCTCGTTCTCGGCCATGGCCGCAATGCCCGATGCCGGAACCACGTGGGTCACGAACTTGGCAAGGTCGAAGTTGGAGGTGTCGACCCCGCTCGCGGCATTGACCGGCGGCAGCGGCAGGTTGAGCCCGACGCCCGGCTGCAGCGTGTTGACCAGGATGAGGCCCAGGGTCAGCGAGATCAGGCTGGCGGTAATGAACCAGGCCATCGTTCGTGCGCCGACCCGGCCGAGCGCCGCCGTATCGCCCATGTGCGCCACGCCCGCGACCAGGGTCGCGAACACCAGCGGGGCGATGATCATCTTGATCAGCCGGAGGAAGAGGGTCGTGACGATGCCGAAATAGCCGGCGATCTCTTCCAGTTGCGCCTTGCCCTCTGGCGTCGCGTCACCGATCCCGGCGTTGATCGCCCAGCCGGTGATCAGGCCGAGAACCAGCGCTGCCAAAATGTACCAGGTCAGGCGTTTCGCCACGAAAGCATCTCCTCACGCGTCATTGCGAGGCGCGTGAGCGCCGAAGCAATCCAGTTGTGCGCTGGATTGCTTCGCTTCGCTCCCAATGACAAGCCCGGGTAGGTTTCAGGCGTCCTGCAGGTCGCGGCCTTTGACCACCTTGTCGGCCAGCGAGCCGTTGAGTTCGGCCAGATGGTCGAAGCTTGCCTCATAGGTGGCAAGCCCCTGGCTAAGGCTCCTAAGTTCGCCTTCCAGGCCCTGCAGCTCGGCTTCGGGGACCAGCGCTTCGATGCGGTCCCACCCGGCCCAGCCGTCGCGTGGACCCATGCCGAGAAGCTGGCCGCGGCGGGCGGCGAGCGCGCTTCCGACCTTGCTGCTGGCGCTGGAGGGCGTGACCACCGCGACCTTGTGCACCGGTTCGAGGAGATGCGGCTGGGCGGCGGCCAGAGCCTCCTGCATCGCGATCCGCCCTGCGGTGCGGAAGGCGAGTTCGCTCGAATCGACGCTGTGGTAGCTGCCGTCGGTCAGCGTCACCGCAACGTCCACCACCGGAAAGCCGAGCGGCCCCTTCATGCAGGCGTCGCGCACGCCCTGTTCGACCGCGGGGACATATTGCCGCGGAATGGCGCCGCCGTGGATCTGCTCGGCAAAGGCAATGCCCTCGCCGCGGCTGCGGGGGGCAAGGTCGATGACGACATCGCCGAACTGGCCATGCCCGCCCGACTGTTTCTTGTGCCGTCCGCGCTGCGTCACGCCGCGGCGGATCGATTCGCGGTAACGGACCTTGGGCTGTCGCTGCATCACCTGAACGCCGTGACGGCGCTTGAGGCGGGCAAGGACGACGCCGAATTGCTCCTCGTTGACGCCGGACAGGACCAGCGCATGATCCTCTTCGTCATGCTCGACATGCAAGGTCGGGTCTTCCTCGACGAGTTTGTGGAGGGCGCCCGATAGTTTGACGTCGTCCTTGCGGTCGGCAGGCTGGATCGCGACACGGCAATTGCGTGAGGGAAGGGGCACGTCGAGCTCGGGGGGTAGGGCGCCGCTCCCCGCCCAGTCGCCGGCGTGAAGCGCATCCGCCTTGGCGAGGGCGAGCATGCTGCCTTCGGGCGCGTCCGAAAGACGCTGGTTACGCTCGCCCTGGAGGGTGAACATGGCACTGGCCTTGATCGCCCGGCCGTCGGTCGTGCTCAGCTCCTGCCCTTCCTTGAGCGAGCCGCCGAGCAATCGCCCGATCACCAGACGGCCAAGCTGGTGCGCATGGCTGACCTTGACCGCATGAAAGGCGGGCCCGTCGACGCCGAGCCGGTCGGCGGTGGCGGAGGGGGCCGGGGCCTCGTGGCGCAGCGCCTTCATCAGGCGGCGCACGCCAAAGCTGCTGGAGGCGGACCCGAAAAGCACCGACACACCCAGATTCTCGCTCGTCTCCCGCGCGAGGTCGTCCAGTACGCGCATCGGCTCGGGCGCTTCGTCCATCAGCAATTGTTCGAGCAACGCGTCGTCGTGATCAGCGAGCTGTTCGAGGAGATGGGTGCGGGCCTGCGCTTCGACCGCGTCCAGCTCGGCCGGCATGGCGATCGGCTCGGAAGCTTGGCCCGGGCGATAATGGAACGCGCGTTCCAGTGCGATGTCGATAAAGCCGGTGACCTTGTCGCCGCTGGTGATCGGGATCTGCCGCGCGATCAGCGGCGACACGCTCAAGGGCTGGAGCGCCTCGAGCAGCTCGCCGATCGAAGCGCGCGCGCCGTCGATCCGGTTGACGAAGATCATGTGGGGAAGGCCAAGCTCGTCCAGCAACCGGAGCATCGGCGCGGCAAGGGGCGCGCGAGCTGGATCGGGGTCGACCACCACCACGGCGAGGTCGGCCAGTGCCAACGCGCGGGCGCCATCGGCCTGGAATCCGGTTCCGCCCGGCACGTCGATCAGCGCAAAACGCTCACCCAGCCAGTCGAAGCCCATGAGGTTGAGTTCGGTCGATCCGCCCCGAGCGCGCGCTTCCGGGCTCCAGTCGCCGATGCTGTTCTTGGCGGCGGTGTCGCCTTGCCGGTCGATCGTGCCGCTGGCGAACAGCATCGCCTCGGCAAGGCAGGTCTTGCCTGCACCCGCCGGACCGACCAGCGCAATGGCTCTGGTGCCCTTGATTGCCTCATGCATGGTTGCAGCTCTCCTCTCGTGCCGGTTGGGGCGCGCCGAGTCGCTGCGGGGCGCCTCCTTGCGCCAGGGACGGCAAGGCTCTGCTTCTTCGCATAGGTTGGCAAGAGGAACGGTCGCGGCGGACCGTCGGTTGGGCGCGTGTTCTTGTTCCACCCGTCCTGGAGTGCCGCGTTCCCATGGCCACCGCTGCCGCCACCGCCGACAACGGCCGCTCCGCTGCCAAGCCGACCGACATTCCCCGGCCAGGCTGGATCGAGATCGCCAAGCGCACGTGGAAAGAAGTCGGCAAGGACAATGTCGGGATCGTCGCGGCGGGCGTCGCCTTTTACTTCTTCCTCGCGCTGGTGCCGCTGCTCGGCGCGACGGTGCTCACCTATGGCCTGTTTGCCTCGCCCGAAACGGTGGTCCGCCAGGCACAGGGGCTGACCGCTTTCCTGCCGGGCGAAGCGGCCAAGCTGATCGGCGAGCAACTGCTGAACGTGGTCGAGACGTCGGGCGGCAAGAAGGGCTTCGGCCTGCTGATCGCGATCGGAGTCGCCTTCTGGGGCGCGAAGAACGCCGCCAGCGCGATCATCACCGCGCTTAACATCGCCTACGAAGAGGAAGAAAAGCGCGGTTTCGTCAAGACAACCCTGCTTGCCCTGGCGATGACCCTTGGCGCGGTCCTGATGGCCGGGATCGTGGGCGCTGCGATCGGGATCCTGTCGGCGATCGAGAAGCTGCTTCCGAAGGCTGGACCCGTCGGGCACTTCCTGACCTCGGCCGTGACCTATGCTGCCCTCGGCGCAATCGCTGCAGCCGCGGCGGCGACGCTGTTCCGCTATGGGCCGAGCCGGGAAAAGGCCAAGTGGACGTGGCTGACGCCGGGCTCCATCTTCTTCGCCGTGGTCTGGCTGCTGCTGACGCTTGCCTTCGGCTTCTACGTCCGCAACTTCGCCAGCTACGGCGCGACCTACGGCGCGCTGTCGAGCGTGGTGGTGCTGCTGACCTGGCTCTACCTGTCGAGCTACATCCTGATCTTCGGCGCCGAGCTCAACAGCGAGGTGGAGCATCAGACGGCCCGCGACACCACCGCCAAGGGCGGCGAGAGACCGCTTGGAAGCCGCGGTGCATGGAGCGCGGACAATGTCGCGGCGGGCACGGAAGAGACCAGGGGCGGCACGCCGGGAATGGGCGATGCGCCTGAACCGCGGCCTTCATTGGCCGCTTCCCCTCCGGCTCACGCCGAAGGACATCCTTATCTCGCCAGCCGTGTAGTTTCGCGCACGAGCCAACTTGCCGGTGCCCGCAAGATCTCGATGCTGAGTTCGGGGCTGGCGACGCTCGGGCTCGGCTTCCTCAAGACGCGCGGGCGGGAGAAGACGGGCGCAGCGCTGCTCGTCACCGCGGCTGGGCTCGCGCTGCTGCGCCGGCGTTAACGGCCGCCAGCGATGTCTTTCAGCACCGGGCCGAGGGAAGAGGGATGGACCAACTTCGCCGCTTCCTCCGGCGAAAACCAGCCGCGCTGCCGCTCGGAAGCCTCGGGATAATCGTCGGCTACACTGTCAACGCGCAGCGGAAACACCGCCATCTGCCACTCGATCTCACCGGCGAGGCGGTAGCGCTTGCGCTTGGGAACGACCGTCAGCACCTGGTTCGCGACCGTGCCGCTCACCCCGGCTTCTTCCCACGCCTCGCGCTTGGCCGTGGTTGCCAGCGGTCGTCCGCGTAGCGCCCAGCCGGCAGGTAGCACCCAGCGGCCGGACTTGCGAGCCTTGACCAGCAGCACCTCGAGCCGCTTGCCCTCCCGGCGCCAGCACAAGGCGCCCGCCTGCGCCGGCTTGCCGCCAAGACGCGGCACTTCCAGCGTGTAAAGGAAGCGGCACAGGGGAGTGTGGAAGCCCATGACCGCCACTTACTCCCTCATGGTTACCAAAATAACGCTAAGCCGCCGGCAGCAGCCTCTGCTCGGTCGCGCTCTTCATCAGCGCGGCCTGCAGCTTCTCGAAGGCGCGTACCTCGATCTGGCGGATCCGCTCGCGGCTGACGCCATAGACCTGCGAGAGTTCCTCGAGGGTCTTGGGATCGTCGGCCAGGCGGCGCTCGGTCAGGATGTGCTTCTCACGGTCGTTGAGCGAGCCCATCGCCGTGGTCAGAAGCGCATGGCGGACCTGCTTTTCCTCTTCCTCGGCGACCAGCTCGTCCTGCAGCGGGCCGTTGTCGACCAGGAAGTCCTGCCACTGGCTCTCGGCGCCCTCGTCACCCTTCAGGGGCGCATTGAGGCTGGTGTCGCCGCCCATGCCCATGCGGCGGTTCATCGAGATGACCTCGTCCTCGGTGACGCCGAGATCGGTCGCGATCTTGGTCACGTCGGCGGGCTTCAAGTCGCCTTCTTCGAACGCGTCGATCTGGTTCTTCATCCGGCGAAGGTTGAAGAACAGCTTCTTCTGCGCAGCGGTGGTGCCCATCTTTACGAGCGACCACGAGCGCAGGATGAATTCCTGGATGCTCGCGCGGATCCACCACATGGCGTAGGTCGCCAGGCGGAAACCCCGGTCGGGCTCGAACTTCTTGACGCCCTGCATCAGGCCAATGTTGCCTTCGCTGATCAGCTCGCTGACCGGCAGGCCATAGCCGCGATAGCCCATGGCGATCTTGGCCACGAGTCGCAGGTGGCTGTTGACCAGCCGTGCGGCCGCATCGGTGTCGTTATGCTCGCGCCAGCGCTTGGCGAGCATATATTCCTCTTCCGGTGCAAGGATCGGAAACTTCTTGATCTCAGACAGATAGCGGTTGAGCCCGACTTCGCCGGCGCCTGCTGGGATCGAAACTGCCTTCGCTTGTGCCATCGTGTTTCTTGCGTCCTTGCTTGTCCGGGCGGCTTTCCCCACCACCCTGACACCTGAAATCCTATACCCCAAGCGCTCTGAACAGTTCCTGCATATCCTGCGGAACGGCGCTTTCGAACGATAGACGGTCCTTGGTCACCGGATGAACGAAGCCGAGCCTTGCCGCATGCAACGCCTGGCGCCGGAAGTTGAGCCGGTTCAATAATTCACGCAGCTTCTGCGCCGGTGCCCGGCCATAGACCGGGTCGCCGAGCAGCGGATGGCCGATGCTGGCCATGTGGACGCGGACCTGATGCGTCCGCCCGGTCTCCAGTCGGCATTCGATCTTGGCCGCAGCGTTGGTCACTCCCAGAACCTTATAGTGGGTGACCGCCCGCTTGCCGCGATCCGCTTCGACGATCGCCATCTTCTTGCGATCGTGGGTGGAGCGGGCAAGGGCGGCATCGACGCTGCCTTCCATCTTCGCCGGTCGTCCCCCGACCGCTGCCAGATAGCGCCGCTCGATGGTATGCGCCTGGAATTGCTTGGCCAGACCCTCATGAGCAACATCGGTCTTGGCGACCACCAGCAAGCCCGACGTATCCTTGTCGATGCGGTGGACGATCCCCGGCCGTGCCACTCCGCCGATGCCGCTGAGGCGCCCAGCGCAATGGTGGAGAAGGGCATTGACCAGCGTCCCATCGAGGTTGCCGGCGGCAGGATGGACGACCAGACCGGGGGGCTTGTCGACCACCAGCAGGTGATCGTCCTCGTAGGCGATGACCAGCGGGATATCCTGCGCCGGGGCGCTCGCCTGTTCGGGCTGCGGCACGGTCAGGCGGAACTGCTCGGAGCCGTCGACCTTGAGCGAAGGATCCCGCACCAGCCGCCCCTCGCGGTCGAGTGCGCCGGCCTTGACCAGGCTCTTCAACCGCTCGCGGCTCATGGTCGGCAGGGCATCAGCAAGCGCGCGGTCGAGCCGCCAGCCCGCGTGTCCGGCGTCCAGCGCCACGTCGATGATGTCGGACCCCCCGGTCATTGGATAGGATAAATTAGGAACCGCCACGCTACTTTCAAGGTCGCCACGCATTGGGTTGAACAAATGACCAGCATCAGCCACCACGTCCGCCCATGAACGCGATCGACCTCGCCAGTCTGCTTTGCTCCCGCCTGTGCCACGACCTGCTCAGTCCGGTCGGGGCCTTGAACAACGGCCTCGAACTGATGGCCGACGAGCAGGACCCGGAGATGCGGGAGCGCTGCCTCGAACTGCTCGCAGAGAGCGCCAAGGCCAGCGCGGCCAAGCTCAAGTTCTTCCGGCTAGCCTTCGGCGCTGCTGGCGGATTTGGCGAGGAGATCGACACCCGCGAGGCGCGCACGGCGCTCGAAGGCTTGTTCGGCGCCGAAAAGAAGATCGAACTCGGCTGGATGGTCGCGGCCGACAAGCTGCCCAAGGAAGCGGTCAAGGTGCTGCTGAACCTCGCCCTGGTTGCCGGCGACGCGCTGGTCCGCGGCGGTCAGCTCGACATCGGGGCGGAACGCGGGGCCAACGGGACCGAGATCGTGATCCGTGCCGAGGGGCCGCGGCTGTTGCTCGATCCCAACCTTCGCGCGACCCTGGAACGCGGCGCTGCCGGCACCATCGAGCCGCGTGCGGCCGGGGCGTGGCTCGCCCACGCCCTCATCACCGAAGCCCGCGGCAAGCTGCAGATTTCGCCCGCAGACAGCCCAGTGCTGCTGATCGGAGCCGTCTTCTAAGACCGCTCAGGCGTCGCCGGTCTCGACCTGCTCGCGCTTGGTCTCCGATTCGTCAGGCAGCACCACTGGCTGGCGGAGCAGCGGTCGTTTGGCGGCAAGGTCGTTGCGGATGGTGGTGGCCGCTTGCCCGCCTTCGCCCATCGCGTGGCTGATCTGGTCGAGGCCGTGAACGACGTCGCCCGCCGCATACAACCCCTCGACACTGGTGCGCATTTTTTCGTCGCAGACGAGGCAGCAATCCTCCTCGTTGATCTCGGCGCCCACCATCGCCGCCAGGGCGGTGTGCGTATCGCTCCCAAGCGCGGGATAGATGCTGTCGAAGCTCAGCAGCCCGTCCGCCGTGTCGATGGTGATGCAATTCTCGACACAGCCGATCGCTTCGGCAGGACCATCGACAAGCGCCACACCGGCTTCCTCCAGCCGTTTGCGATCCTCTTCCGGAAGCTCGAGCGCGCTGTCCGGTGCGATCAGCGTCACGTCGGCGGTGTATGAGCGCAGGAAGATCGCCTCGCCGACGCCGCCCTTGCCTGATCCGATGATCCCGACGCGCTTGTCAGTCACCTCATAGCCGTCGCAGATCGGGCAATAACGGATCAGCCCGCGCGCCATGGCCTCGTCGTGAAGCTCGGGGTCCATTGGCGGCTTGCGGTTGGTAAGCCCGGTCGCCAGCAGCACGGCGCGGGCGCGCTGCGCTCCGGCGCCCCATTCAGCGGTGAACAGGCCGTCCGTTTCCTTGTCGAGCCGGTGCACGCGCCCGGTCTCGATCCTGGTGCCGTATTTCTGCGCCTGGGTGCGCATCAGTTCGAGCAGCTCCTTGCCGTTGATCCCGTCAGGATAGCCGGCATGGTTGTGGCTGCAGGGAATCCAGCTTGCCCGGCTCTTGCCTTCGTCCACCACCACGATGTCGAGGTGAAAGCGCGAAAGGTAAATGGCCGCGGTCAACCCCGCCGGGCCGCCGCCGATGATCAGGACGTCAAAAGGTGCTTCGGATGCCATGAAGCCGCAATAGCTTGGCGGGACGTATTGTTCCGCCTAGGTTGCGCCGATGGCAGAGCGCACCACTGAGGCGAGAGTGATCGCTGCTACCTGGCGCTTCATGCAAGCCCGCGGCGGCTGGGAAGGTGCCATCGAGCCAACTGACGCGATCAGCCAAGACCTTTTGATCTTTGGTATTGATGTGGACGACTTCGTGCAGGAACTGCTGAATGAATTCGGCGACGTCGTTCACACAATTCCTTGGCTTTATTACACTGATCAAACCAACTCGTACCGCGGGTGCAGAGCCTTATTCGTTGCGCCGATTTTGATCCCGTGGATGCTGCTGAAAAAGGCGGTAATGGGAAGCGATAGCTTGAGTGTCCCTGATCCAACATCTTTTCCGCACCGATTGACGCTCCGCGAGATTGCAGCAGCAATTGACGCCGGTGGTTGGTCCAAGGATTGGCAATCGCGATGACATTCCGCGCGTCCGTCCTCACCCTCTACCCGGACATGTTTCCGGGCCCGCTCGGCACGAGCCTGGCCGGGCGTGCGCTGGAGCAGGGCACGTGGAGCCTCGAGGCCACCAACATCCGCGACTTCGCCATCGACAAGCACCGCACGGTCGATGACACGCCGGCCGGGGGCGGAGCGGGAATGGTGCTGCGCTGCGACGTGCTGGCCGCGGCCATCGACAGCGTGGCCGACGGCCGCCCGATCGTGGCCATGAGTCCGCGCGGAGCACCACTCACCCAGTCAAAGGTCCGCAACCTGGTGGCAGGAGAGGGGGCCATCATTCTCTGCGGCCGTTTCGAAGGCTTCGACGAGCGAATCTTTGACGCCCGCCCCCTCGAACCCGTCTCGATCGGCGACTATATCCTCTCCGGCGGCGAACTCGGCGCGATGGTGCTGCTCGATGCTTGCGTTCGGCTGCTTCCCGGCGTAATGGGCGCCCCCGATAGCGGTGTGGACGAGAGCTTCGAAACGGGGCTGCTCGAACATCCGCATTATACCCGACCGCAAGAGTGGGAAGGGCGCACGATCCCCGAAGTGCTGCGATCGGGGGATCATGCGAAGATTGCCGCATGGCGTAAAGCCCGGGCAATCGAAGATACACGGCTACGGCGGCCGGACCTGTACGAGCGCCATGGGGGCGTCTCGCAGGCGTCGCCCTCTGGTGCGCGGCAACGAGACGAAGGTAGATCGAAGTGAACCTGATTCAGACCCTCGAGCGTGAGCAGATCGACGAGCTCACCGCCAAGCGCGCCATCCCCGAATTCCGTCCGGGCGACACGCTCCGCGTCGGCGTCCGCGTCGTCGAAGGCGAGCGCACCCGCGTCCAGAACTACGAGGGCGTCTGCATCGCCCGTTCGAACAAGGGCATCGGCTCCAACTTCACCGTTCGCAAGATCAGCTTCGGCGAAGGTGTCGAGCGCGTGTTCCCGCTCTATTCGCCGTCGATCGAAGAGATCGCCGTCGTCCGCCGCGGTGTCGTCCGCCGCGCCAAGCTTTACTACCTGCGTGGCCGCACCGGTAAGTCGGCCCGTATCGCCGAGCGCCGCGATCCGCGCCCGGCCAAGAACACGGCCGCCGCGGCCGAGTAAGGCCACAGCGTTCGCGCAAGAAACAGGGGCTCGGCCGCAAGGCCGGGCCCTTTTTCTTTCAAGCCTCAGATCCGGATGCGCTCGATAGTGATGGTGGCATCCGGCAGATATTGCGGGCGGGCATTCGCAGGCCGTGCTGCCACCAGCGGCGAAGCGGCGGCGGGCAGCGCCCAGCGCGTCCCCGTTACCTGCAGCTTGACCGGCTGCGGGCCCACCAGCAGCTCTACCACCTGACCATCGCACGACCGGCCGGTGCAGCTGAGGCTGTAGGGGCCTTTGGTGCGCCTGGCATCGATCGCGCGGACCTGCCCCGGTATGCCGAGCCCGGCGATCGCCGCTCCCTCGGGTGCGAGCAATACGATGTTGTCGGCGCCATTGGCTTGAAGCCGCAACTGGACCCGCCGCCCGCCGGGCCGCGCCACCGCTTCCACGGGCAGCGCGCGCGCCGGGACCAGCCCCGCGACCGGCCGCGCCGGGGATATCCACCGCTGGCGCGTGCCGAGCGGCAGCGTGCCGAGCCGCCACTGGCCCAGGCTCTTCCACGCTTGCGGCAACGCCTTGCAGTCGTTCACCACCGACCAGAACGGCTGATCCGGCCCGGCGCCGACGACATATTGCAGCGTCCATTGCTGCTGCCGGTCGGCGCTGTAGGCGGGGGCGAGCGCCGCCGGAATCCACGCCAGCCCGGCGAAAGCCAACGCCACCCCCGCTGCACGCGACCAGCGCAGGTCCGCCAGCAACGGCGTCGCTTCGATCAACCACGGCATCAGGAGCAACCCACCGAACGGGGCGAGGATCCACAACGGCCCGGCATTAACCAGATCCTGGATGAGCCCCAGCGCCCCGCCCATCGTCACGAATAAGGTCAAGGCGGCGAGGAGGGCGGCAACGGTCTCAACCGCCGGCCAGCGACGCGCACCGGCAAACGTGCCCACCAGGAAGATACCTGGCGGCAGGAGAAAATAAACCATCGCCCCTGGGGCGGCGACGCTGAAGGCGATGCCGATGGCGACGAACAGCAGCCACCAGGCGCGGCGCAGCTCGGCCACGCTCCAGCGCTTGCCCAGCGCCAGCAGCGCAAGACCAAGCGCAATGACCCCGGCATAGATGGCCAGCTCGGTCGCCAGGGGGTTGGCGCGCCAGAACTGTCCTTCGCGAAAGGCCCCGACCACCGCCAGTCCGGCCCACGCCGCCGCAACGGGAACAAGCAGCGCCACCAAAAGGAAGGGAACGGCGCTCGCGACGCGCAGGAAGTTGCCCAGCTTCCCCTGCCGCCGCCTCCTCACGCCGTCCGAAAGGATGGCGACGCCGAGGAGCACTCCAGCGAACAGCGGGGTCACGAGGCCGAAGGTAAACAGCCAGCGCGTGCCGATGTTCATGAACAGCCGATCACCGTCGCGCTTGCGCAGGTCGACGCCATTCTGTCCGGCCACACCGTTCGCCACCTTGAGCAACTGGTCGCCCATGTGCTGCAACGTCGCCGGATCCATCGCCGCCAGATCGTCGCCCGGCGAATGGTAGCGCGTCTCGTTGCCAATCGGGGCGAAGTTCAGCGTCAGCCAGTCGCGATCCTCGAGAAACGTGCTGACATCGGTCGAATTGGGGATCAGCCGATAGGCGCTGACCGCCAGGCTGTTGCCGACAGGATTGCGCACGGCTTGGGCGTACAGCGCCACCGCCGCCGCGTTGGGCACGGACGTCTCGAACATGTTTACCGGCCCGGTCGTGCCGCGCGCCTCGAGATTGATCAGCGTATCGACGTTACGGCTCAGCGGATCGGCATCGAGAAAGGCACGCGCCCCGATCAGCCCCAGCTCCTCGCCCTCGTTGAAGAGAAAGGTCACCGGCCGGCGCAGCGGGCGATCCTTGAGCAAGGCGAGGGCTTCCAGCATCGACGCGACACCCATGCCCGCGTCGGAGGCGCCCGGTCCGACCGGCGTGCTGTCGTAATGCGAGTTGACGAGGAGGTGCGGCGCGGCACCATCCGGGCCGATGGTGACGCGCACGTTGCGCACGCGCGCACAGCTGACCCCGCTGGAACTCTTGAGCTTGTTGCAGGCAAAGCGATCGGTCGTGACCGGCTGCAGCCCCAACGCACGCAGCTCGCCGACCAACCGCTCGCGTACGCGGTCGCTGGCAGGGCTATCGGCGGGATGCGGCGCCTGATCGCCCAGCACCCGCGCCCAGCGCGCCTTGGCCCGCACAGCATTGAACTCGCCCGCGGCATTCTCGCCCCGAAGCGGCGGCGGCAGGCTCAGCCAGCGCGTTGCCGCCATCCCCAGCAGCAGGCCAACGACGATCAGTCCAAGCAGCAGCAATCGGCGCATCGTTACCCCCCTGTCGCCGTGAGCTTAGCGGCTGCAGGCCCTTTGCCAATCGCCGCGGTCGCGGTTACCGCCGCCTCATGACTCGCGCCCTGTTGCTTGCCGCCGCCGCCACTTTCGGCCTTTCCGCGACCGCCGCCAGTGCTCAGCCGCGACAGCCGCTGACGCTGGAGCGCGTGTTCGCGGCGCCCTCGCTCTCGGGGCCCGTCCCGCGCATGGTGAAGCTATCGCCCGACGGCCGCCTCGCGACCTTGCTCCGCAATCGCCCCGACGACACCGAGCGCTACGACCTGTGGGCGATCGATCCCGCCACCGGCCAGATGCGGATGCTGGTCGACAGCAAGAAGGTCGGCAGCGGCGCCGCCTTGAGCGAAGCGGCGCGGATGCAGCAGGAGCGGGCGCGCACCGCCAATATCAAGGGTATCGTCAGCTACGAATGGGCGCCTGACGGGAAGAGCCTGCTCGTGCCCTTGGACGGCGATCTCTATCTCGCCAGCCTCGACGGACAGGTCCGCCGCCTGACCGACAGCAAGGACACCGAACTCGACGGCACGGTCAGCGAGACGGGCCGCTTCGTCTCCTTCGTCGCGGACCACGAGCTTCACGTCATCAATCTCGCCGATGGCCGTGCGGCCAAGATCACTGACGGCGCGTCAGAGACGGTCAGCTGGGGCCTCGCCGAATTCATCGCCCAGGAAGAAATGAAGCGCACCCGCGGTCACTGGTGGTCGCCGGACGACCGCCGCATCGCCGTCGCGCGGGTCGACGAAAGCGGGGTCGAGGTCGCCACCCGCGCCGCGATCGGCGCCGAAAAGACCACCGTGGTCCAGCAACGCTACCCGCGCGCGGGCACCGACAATGCCAAGGTCGATCTCTACCTCATGAACCCGGACGGCTCGGGCAAGGTGAAGGCCGACCTCGGCACCAACCCCGACGTCTATCTCACCCGCGTCGACTGGATGAAGGACGGCCGCAGCCTGATCGTCCAACGCCAGACCCGCGACCAGAAGCGCCTCGACTATCTCCGCGTCGACGCCGCGACCGGCGCGTCGACCCTGTTGTTCTCCGACACCTCGCCGACCTGGATCAACCTCCACGAAGACCTGAGGCCGCTCGAGGACGGAAGTCTGCTCTATTCCTCGGAAAAGAGCGGCCACCGCCACCTCTATCGCTGGGCGAAAGGCCGCTCGACGCCGCTGACGTCCGGACCCTGGGCGTTCGGCGAAGTGGTCGGCCTCGACGAAAAGGCCGGCAAGCTCTTCTTCACCGCCAACCGGGAACGCACCATCGAATATCAGCTCTATTCGCTCGACTATCGCAAGCGTGGTGCAAAGCCGGTGCAACTCACGCCCAACGGCACCAACAATTCGGTGACCATGGACAAGAGCGGGAAGCTCGCGGTCATCACCAGCCGCTCGGTCACCCAGCCAGCGCAGGTCTGGCTTGCCGACGCCGCGGGCAAGCGCCTCGCCTGGATCGAGGAGAACCGCCTTGCCGCCGGTCATCCCTTCGCGCCTTATTACGACCCGCGCATCGCGCCCACCTATGGCAAGCTCACCGCCGCCGACGGCAAGACCCAGCTCGACTACAGCCTGATCCTGCCGCCCGGCCTTCAGGAACGCGGCGGTAAGGCGCCGGTGCTGATGACCGTCTACGGCGGCCCGACCGCGCAGGACGTGCAAACCGGCTTCAGCGGCGCGCTCAATCAATATCTCGTCCAGCGAGGCTGGATCCTGTTCCAGGTCGTCAATCGCGGCGAAGAGGGCAGGGGCGTTGCCTTCCAGCAGCCAGCGTACCGTGCCTTGGGCGGGGTCGAAGTCGCCGACCAGCTCGCCGCATTGAAGTGGCTCAAGGCCCAGCCCTTCGTGGCTGGCGACAAGGTGGCGGTCAGCGGCTGGTCCTATGGCGGCTACATGGTGCTGAAGCTGCTCCAGGCCGCCCCCGGTGCCTTCGCGGCGGGCATCTCGGGCGCCCCGGTGACCAAGTGGGAGCTTTACGATACCCATTATACCGAGCGTTACATGGGCGACCCCCGCACCGACGGCGACGCGTATGCCAAGGCCAGCGCGCTGACCGACGCGACCAAGATCACCGATCCGCTGATGGTGATCCACGGCCTCAGCGACGACAATGTCCTGTTCCAGAACTCGACCGAGCTGATGGCCAAGCTGCAGGAAGCCAAGGTCCCGTTCGAAACGATGGTCTATCCCGGCAAGACCCATGCGGTCGCCGGCCCCAACATCTCGGTCCACCGCTACGGCACCATGCTGCGCTTCCTCGAACGCAACGGGATCGCGCCGGCCAAGTAGGTTTCGCTTGGGGGCCGCGCTCCCTATATGCGCGGCTCAGGGATTTCCGGAGAGAAGAGCCATGGGTTATCGGGTCGCCGTCGTCGGCGCGACGGGCAATGTCGGGCGCGAGATGCTGCAGATCCTGTCGGAGCGGCAGTTCCCGCTCGACGAGGTGGCGGCGCTGGCCTCCAGCCGCAGCCAGGGCGACATCATCGACTTCGGCGATGGTGGCGAAGAGATCAAGGTCCAGAACCTCGAGCATTTCGACTTCACCGGCTGGGACATCGCCCTTTTCGCCGCGGGCTCCGCGGTCAGCAAGGTCCACGCGCCGCGCGCCGCGGCCGCAAGCTGCACCGTGATCGACAACAGCTCGCTCTACCGCATGGACCCCGACGTGCCGCTGGTCGTGCCCGAAGTGAACCCCGAAGCGCTGTCCGGCTACCGCGCCCGCAACATCATCGCCAATCCGAACTGCTCCACGGCGCAGATGGTGGTGGCGCTGAAGCCCTTGCACGACGCGGCGGGGATCAAGCGGGTGGTCGTCTCGACCTACCAATCGGTCTCGGGCAGCGGCAAGCAGGGCATGGACGAGCTCTTCAACCAGTCCCGCAACATCTTCGTCGGCGACAGCGTGGAGCCCGCTTTCTACCCCAAGCAAATCGCCTTCAACGTCATCCCCCACATCGACGACTTCCTCGACGACGGCTCGACCAAGGAAGAATGGAAGATGGTGGTCGAGACCAAGAAGATCCTCGACCCCAAGATCAAGGTCACCGCGACCTGCGTCCGGGTGCCGGTGTTCGTCGGCCATTCGGAAAGCATCAATATCGAGTTCGAGCGCGAGATCGGCGCCCAGGAAGCGCAGGACATCCTGCGCGAGGCGCCCGGCGTCATGCTGGTCGATAAGCGCGAGCCGGGCGGCTACGTCACCCCGGTCGAATGCGTCGGCGACTA
Source organism: Sphingomonas sp. LHG3443-2 (assembly GCF_049896405.1). Lineage (NCBI taxonomy): Bacteria > Pseudomonadati > Pseudomonadota > Alphaproteobacteria > Sphingomonadales > Sphingomonadaceae > Sphingomonas > Sphingomonas sp. LHG3443-2. Next base: position 2,117,890 of record NZ_JAFCUG010000001.1, on the reverse strand, counting down.
TGCCACCTTCATCTCCCGCGTCCGCGAAGACCCGACGGTGGAGAACGGCCTCAATCTGTGGTGCGTCAGCGACAACCTCCGCAAGGGCGCGGCGCTCAACGCCGTGCAGATCGCCGAACTGCTGGGGCGGAAGCATTTGCAGAAGGGCTGAGCACAGGAGGGCAGAGAATGACGACGATGACCGGCGGCTGCGCGTGCGGCGCCAAGCGCTTCACCGCCGAGGTGGACGACGACGCCAAGCCCTATCTCTGCCACTGCCGCATGTGCCAGCGCGCCAGCGGCAACGTCAGCCTCGCCATGCTCAACGTCCGCCAGGCCGACGTGACCTGGAGCGAAGAGCCCAACTGGTATCGCAGCTCGCCGATCGCGGAGCGCCCCTTCTGCGCCACCTGCGGCACGACGCTCGGTTTCCGCTTCCTCGAAGGCAGCGAGATGATGGACCTCACCGTCGCCGCCTTCGACGATCCCTACGGCTTCAGACCGACCTCGCATTTCGGCGCCGAAAGCATGCACCGCGCTTGGCTCAACACCGAGGGCCTGCCCGAACAGCGCACCGACGACTACAAGGCGCTGCAGGACCGCTGGGAGAACGCCGGCGCGTCGCCGCCCGGATGAACCCAAAGAAAAAGGCGCCCCGGACCGACCGGAGCGCCTCTTCCGTTTGAGGTTGGAAAAAGAAGCTTAGCGCTTCGAGAACTGGAAGCTGCGGCGGGCCTTCGCCTTGCCGTACTTCTTACGCTCGACGACGCGCGGATCGCGGGTCAGGAAGCCGGCGCGCTTGACGGTGGTGCGAAGCACCGGCTCGTAGCGGGTCAGCGCCTGAGCGATGCCGTGCAGCACGGCGCCCGCCTGGCCCGACAGACCGCCGCCCTTGACGGTGGCGATGATGTCGTACTGGCCGGCGCGATCGGTGATGCCGAACGGCTGGTTGATGACAAGACGCAGCGTCGGACGCGCGAAATAGACTTCCTGGTCGCGGCCGTTGACCACGATCTTGCCCGAGCCCGGCTTCAGCCAGACGCGCGCAACGGCGTCCTTGCGGCGGCCGGTCGCATACGCACGGCCGAACTTGTCGAGCTGCTGCTCACGCAGCGGAGCGTCCGACACGGCGGGCACGAACGGAGCCGGCTCGTCGCTGGCAGCGGCTTCCGGAGCCGCACCGTTGGCGTCAGCACCGGTTTCGGCCGGAGCGGCGGCGGCTTCGGGAGCCGGGGCCGGCTGGCTGGTCAGGGCGCCGAGATCGGCGAGGGACTTCTTGTCGGCCATCTTATGCGCCCACCTTGTTCTTGCGGTTCATCGACGCGACGTCGAGCGTCTGCGGGTCCTGGCCGTTATGCGGGTGCTCGGTGCCGTTGTAGAGGTGCAGGGCACGCATCTGGTCACGGCCGAGCGGGCCACGCGGGATCATGCGCTCAACGGCCTTCTCGAGCACGCGCTCGGGGAAGCGGCCTTCCAGCACCTTGGCGGCAGTGACTTCCTTCAGGCCGCCGGCATAACCGGTGTGCTTGTAGTAGATCTTCTGCTGCGCCTTGCGGCCGGTGAAGCGGACCTTGTCGGCGTTGATCACGATGACATGGTCGCCGCAATCAACGTGCGGGGTGAAGCTCGGCTTGTGCTTGCCGCGCAGGATGTTGGCGATGATCGTGGCGACACGGCCGACGACCAGTCCTTCGGCATCGATCAGATGCCACTTCTTCTCGACCTCAGCCGGCTTGGCCGACTTGGTGGTCTTCAACAGCGCCTTCATGGCTCGTGAAACCCTTTTCAAACAGGAAAACGCCGCCCAGCCGGGCAGCGCTTGTGCCGGGCTAATCGCGGGAGGGGAGTGGAAAGTCAAGCAAAACAGCCGCTTTCACGGCGGGTAAAATGCTACCCTGCTGATTTCGCGACATTGTCGCCGACCCACGTCGCATAGCTTTCGAGTGCCCGCTCGACCGGGCAAACGGTGATCGCCGGCACGTCATAGCTGTGGAGTAGGGCGAGCCGCTCGACCAGCTGTTCGGCGGCGTCGGCAGTGGTCTTGAACAAGGCGGGTACCTCGCTCGCTTCCTCGATCCGGTCCTGCCAGCGATAGATGGAGCGGCAGGAACCAAGAATGTTGGCGCAGGCGGCGAGCTTTTCCTCGACCACCAGCCGCCCGATCCGCCGTGCCTCTGCTTCGTCGGCGAACACGCAATAGACTGTGACGATGCTCACCGGCCGTCAGCCGTGCTCGGTACCAGCGGCGCCGCTGCGCTCTCGGTCACTGAGCCCGGAGCCGCGAGCCGATGCACCGCCGCAACGAAGCTCGCCACCACCAGCACCGCCGTCGCTTGGTGCGTCACCGCGATATGCAGGTCGACACCCGACCACAGGGTCCAGATGCCGAGCAGGATCTGCGTCCCAATCGCCGAATGAAGCGCGATCGAATGCTTGCGGCTGACCCGCTTGAGCTTGCGCGCCAGCACCACTGCGAGGGCCAGCACCACAAACGCCCACCAGCGATGGATGAACTGCACGGTGACCGGATTGTCGACGAAGTTGCGGAAAAACGGCTCCAGCCACGGCGCGGCGGCAGGATAGAGCGAGTCGCCCATCAGCGGCCACGTGTTGAAGGCATAGCCTGCATCCAGCCCGGCGACATAAGCGCCGTACAACAGCTGTAGCGCCAGGGCGGCGAAGGTCCACAGCCCGAACGTCGGGATCTTGCGCGGCACCGCGCCGGGCGCGCGCAGGTCGAGCGCCGTCCAAAGCGCAAAACCGAAAATGAAAAGCGCTGTTAGAAGATGCACAGCCAGCCGGACGTGACTGACGTCGGTCCGCTCGGTCAGCCCGCTAGCCACCATCCACCAACCAATCGCGCCTTGCACGCAGACCAGCAGGAAGATGCTGCCCGTCCGCCAGCCATAGCCGCTGGGGATGGCCTTCCTGAACGCGAACCACGCCAGCGGCAGCAGCGCGGCAAGCCCGATCACCCGGCCAAGCTGGCGATGGGCCCATTCCCAGAAAAAGATGTTCTTGAACTCGTCGAGGCTCATGCCCCGGTTGATCTGCTGATATTCGGGAATGCGCTGGTAGAGCTCGAACTCACGTAGCCACTGCGCTTCGGTCAGCGGCGGGATGGCGCCTGTGATCGGCTTCCACTCGGTGATCGACAGCCCGCTTTCGGTCAGCCGGGTGATCCCGCCGACGACCACCATGACGAAGATGAGGCCACACAGGCTGAGCAGCCAGTTTGACACGGCCAGCGGCCGGGCCGTCGGGGAGCGAAGAACGTCAGCGGTCATGTGGCCGGGCATATGAGCGTGGTTGGAGAAGGGGGCAAGCGGACGAATTGTCCACCTTTCCGGTGCAACTTTTCATGGGGGAGACGTTGTAACCTCTACCATGTTGCACTATAACATCGACGCAACGATGAGTGACACGCACGCCTCGAACCCGCTGTGGGACCGGCTGGCCATCGGCCTGTCCGGGCTGTGCCTTGTCCACTGTCTTGCGACCACGGTGCTGCTTGCCTTTGTGTCGGCGTTCGGCGGCCTGCTTGGCTCGCACTGGATTCACGAGATCGGGCTGACCTTGGCGATGGCGCTCGGCGCCTTTGCGCTTGGCCGCGGCATCCTCGAACATGGCTTCGTGATGCCCAGTGCGGTCGGCGGCATGGGACTTGGCGTCATGGCCGGCTCGCTGACCTTGCCGCACGACGGCACCGAAGCGGTCGCCACCATGCTCGGCGTGCTGATCCTCGCGCTTGGTCACGACCTCAATCGCCGCGGCACCGCGCATCCCTTCGGGCGGCGCACCTAAGTCTTACGCTCGAGATGGGGCGCCTGTGGGCCGGTCGGGCCTGCCAGCTTCCCTTGTGAAACAGGGGCCGCAACGCCTATGTAAGCCCATGGCCAAGCACCATCACCACGATCACGGCGGCGAGGACCTGAAAAGCGCGGCCCGCGACCGGCTCACCACCAGCGGCGAACAATGGACCGGCATGCGCGAAGCCGTGTTCGACGCCCTCGCCGGGTTCGATCGCCCGGCCAGCGCCTATGACATCGCCGAAGCAGTCAGCAAGGCGCAGGAACGCCGGGTCGCCGCCAACAGCGTCTACCGCATCCTCGACCTGTTCGTCGGCGCCAACCTTGCGCGCCGGGTGGAAAGCGCCAACGCTTATGTCGCGAACAACCATCCCGAATGCCTCCACGACTGCATTTTCCTGATCTGCGATCACTGCGGCCAGGCCAAGCACATCGACGATGACAGCATTTCGCAAGGCGTCCGCAAAGCCGCGGAAAAAAGCGGTTTCGCGCCGACCCGCCCGGTGATCGAGGTCCGCGGCACCTGCGAGGATTGCGCGTAAAAGGTTCCGGGCAGGCGAGGGGGCGAAAGGCCTATTCGACTTCCCCCGCGCGCCGCTGTAGGGGAATTCGTCTATGAGTTCGCGCCCCGCCACCCCGCTCCTCGACACCATCCACCTGCCCGCCGACATCCGGGCCCTCGACAAGAGCCAGCTTCCCCAGCTCTGCGACGAGCTTCGACAGGAAGTGATCTCGGCCGTGTCGGTGACCGGCGGCCACCTCGGTGCCGGCCTCGGCGTGGTCGAGCTGACGGTCGCCATCCACTACGTCTTCGACACGCCCAATGACAAATTGGTCTGGGACGTCGGTCACCAATGCTATCCGCACAAGGTGGTGACCGGCCGCCGCGACCGCATCCGCACGCTGCGCATGGGCGGGGGGCTCTCGGGCTTCACCAAGCGCAGCGAAAGCGAATATGACCCGTTCGGCGCGGCGCACAGCTCGACCAGCATCTCGGCCGCGCTTGGCTTCGCCGTCGCCTCCAAGCTCGAGAATGCCAACCGCCGCGCCATTGCGGTGATCGGCGACGGCGCGGCCACCGCCGGCATGGCGTTCGAGGCGATGAACAATGCCGAAGCGGGCGGCAACCGCCTGATCGTCATCCTCAATGACAACGACATGTCGATCGCTCCGCCGGTCGGCAATCTCCGCAACGCCCTCGCGCGCCTGGTCTCCAGCAACAAGTACCTCAGCCCCCGCAAGCTTGCCGCGCGCCTCGCCGGCAAGCTCCCGAAGCCCATGCGCAACGCGGCCGAGCGCTTCGAGGAATATGCCCGCGGGATGATGACCGGCGGCACCCTGTTCGAGGAACTGGGCTTCTACTACGTCGGCCCGGTCGACGGCCACGATATCCTCAGCCTGGTCGAGATCCTCGAAAACGTCCGCGACAGCGACCACGGCCCGATGCTGATCCATGCCGTGACCCAGAAGGGCAAGGGCTACGCGCCCGCCGAAAACAGCGCCGACAAATATCATGGCGTGGTGAAGTTCGACGTCGTCACCGGCAAGCAGGACAAGGGCCCCGGCGGCGGCCCACCCGCTTATACCAAGGTGTTCGCGGACGCCCTCGTCGCCGAAGCGAACCGCGACGAGAAGATCGTCGCCATCACCGCCGCCATGCCGGGGGGCACCGGGCTCGACGTGTTCGAGAAAGCCCATCCGGACAAGATGTTCGACGTCGGCATCGCCGAGCAGCACGCGGTGACCTTCGCCGCGGGTCTTGCCGCCGAAGGCTTCCGCCCGTTCTGCGCCATTTATTCGACCTTCCTCCAGCGCGCCTACGACCAGGTCGTCCACGACGTCGCGATCCAGAACCTGCCGGTCCGCTTCGCGATGGACCGCGCCGGGCTGGTCGGGGCCGATGGCGCCACCCACGCCGGCTCGTTCGACCTCGCCTATCTCTGCACCTTGCCCAACTTCGTAGTGATGGCCGCGGCGGATGAGGTCGAGCTGACGCACATGGTCCACACCATGGCGAAGCACGACACCGGCCCCATCGCGGTCCGATACCCACGCGGAAACGGCCGCGGCCTCGCTATGCCGGCCGAGCCCCAGAGCCTAGAAATCGGCAAGGGCCGGGTGGTGCGCGAAGGCAAAACCGTCGCCATCCTCTCGCTCGGCACCCGCCTCGAGGAAGCCGAGAAAGCGGCCGAGCAGCTCGAAAGCATGGGCCTTAGCACCACCGTTGCCGACATGCGCTTTGCCAAGCCGCTCGACGAGGCGCTGATCCGCAAGCTCCTCACCACCCACGAAGTCGCGGTGACGATCGAGGAAGCGGCAGTCGGCGGCATGGGCGCCCACGTCCTCACCATGGCCAGCGATGAAGGCCTGATCGATGCCGGCCTCAAGCTCCGCACCATGCGCCTGCCCGACGCCTTCCAGGACCAGGACAATCCGACCAAGCAATATGACGAAGCGGGCCTCAACGCCCCGCACATCGTCGACACCGTCCTGAAAGCGCTCCGCCGCAACAGCGTCGGCGTGGAGAATGGGGCGCGGGCCTAACCCCTTGGCCAAGCAGCGCGTCGACCAGGCGCTTGTCGACCGCGGCCTCGCCGAAAGCCGAAGCCGAGCGCAGGCGCTGATCATGGCCGGCCTAGTCTTCGCCGGCGAACGCAAGATCGCCAAGGCCGGCGACACCATCGCGCCCGACGCCCCGCTCGACGTTCGCGGCAAGGACCACCCGTGGGTCAGCCGCGGCGGCCTGAAGCTGGTTGGCGGGCTCGACCATTTCGGCATCGACCCTGCCGGCTTCACCTGTCTCGATGTCGGCTCTTCCACCGGCGGCTTCACCGACGTCCTGCTCTCGCGCGGCGCGGCGAAGGTCTATGCCGTCGATGTCGGCACCAACCAGCTCGCCTGGAAGCTGCGCCAGGACCCCCGCGTGGTGGTGCTCGAACAAACCAACGCCCGCCACCTGACGCCAGAACATATCCCCGAGCCGATCGACCTCCTCGTCTGCGACGCGAGCTTCATCGCGCTTCACAAGGTTCTCGACAAAGCCATTGATTTCGTGAAGCCTTTCGGCCGCGCACTGCTGCTCGTCAAACCTCAGTTCGAAGCGGGGCGCGGCGAAGTCGGCAAGGGCGGCGTAGTCCGCGACGAGGCCGTCCATGCCCGCGTCGTCGGGCAAGTGGAACAATGGATCGCTTCGCGGGGCTGGAGGGTTCTGGGAACGACGCGTAGCCCGATCACGGGGCCGGAAGGCAATGTCGAGTTCCTGCTCGCAGCCTGCAAGGAGAGCTGAACCATGGCCACCATGGCCGAAAATTTCGATCGCCGCAACGGACCGCCGCGCCGGTCCTGGTGGAAGATCGCCCTCATCACCGCGCCGGTGCTGGTGGCCGTGGGATCGGCGATCGGCTACCTTTCCAACAGCGGTTTCTCGAACGGCTGGTATGTGCCGCTGGAAAAGCCGAGCTTCCAACCGCCGGGCTGGGCCTTCGGCATGGCCTGGACCACGCTTTACACCTTCATGGGGATCGCCCTTGCGCTGATCCTCGCGCGCCCGGCCTCGCGGCAGCGTAGCCTTGCCCTCACGCTGTTCTTCGCGCAGCTGCTGCTCAACTGGGCCTGGTCGCCGACCTTCTTCGGCGCCGGTTACATCGACTGGGCGTTCCTGCTGATCATGGGCATGAACGTGCTGGTCACCGCCACGATTATCGCTTTCTGGCCACTGAACAGGGTGGCGGCTCTGCTGCTTGTGCCCTATCTGCCGTGGCTGTGCCTTGCCACCGCGCTCAACTTCGAGACGGGCAAGCTCAATGCTGGCGCCGACCGTGCGCCGCTCGGGATTACTGGGGGTTAAGCTTATGCAATCGCAGAACCGCTTCTTCGAAGACTTCGTGAAGATCATGAACGGCGCCGCCGGAACCGTGGCGGGCATGACCCGCGAGGCGCAGGACGGCATGCGTGAGCGGGCCAAGGAATGGGTCGCCGGCATGGACTTCGTTTCGCGCGACGAGTTCGAGGCGGTGAAGCAGATGGCTGCCACCGCCCGTGAGGAAGTCGAGACTCTCAAGGCCGAGATTGCGGCGCTGAAGGGCGGCAAGTTCGGCCGCAAGACGCCCGACGGCGACACCAAGGCTCCGCCTGCCGGCACCACCGGCATCGAGACGCCTGAGGAGTGAGCTTGTCCGCTCGCGACGACGACAATGCCGGTGAGGAGCGCGACGACGGCGCCCCGATCGAGGTGCTCGAAGCCTATTTCGAGGCGCGCGGATGGGCCAATGAGCGCACCGGCGACGGCGAGATCGTCGCCTCCGCGCCCGGCAGCTGGGCGCAATATGAGCTTCGCGGCGTCTGGCGTCCCGAGGACAGCGTCCTCCAGTTCCTGGCATTCCCCGACGTCAAGGTTTCGTCCGACAAGCGCGCTGCCATGTACGAGACGCTGGGCCTGGTGAACGAGCAGCTCTGGCTTGGCCATTTCGAGCTGTGGTCGTCGAGCGGCCTGATCGTGTTCCGCTACGCGGCGCTGGTCGATGGCGGCGACGATGGCCTGAGCTTCGAGCAGGCGGAATCCTTGAGCGAAGCCGCGCTGGAAGAATGCGAGCGCTTCTATCCGGTGTTCCAGTTCGTGCTGTGGGGCGGCAAGAGTCCGACCGAAGCGATCCAGGCTGCGCTGATCGAGACTGCGGGCGAGGCGTGAAGCTGCTTGCAATGTAGGAATTCGCGTGGCTCGGCTTCAGCTCCCCCCGTTGGAAGCGCCGACTCGCAAAAGGGCGGAAAAGCAATGATTCCACCGTGCCGCCCTATGTGAACTTCGAGAACTTCGGCTGGGGACGGCAATGACCAACACGCTTTTCATCGGCTGCGGCAACATGGGTTCGGCGATGGTCGCCGGCTGGCTGATGGCCGGCGAAGACCCCGGCAGCTTCACTGCCGTCCGCCCCAGCGGCACCCCGGTCCCCGGCATCCGCACCGTCCGAACGGTGGGCGAGGCAGGCCTCGTCCCGGACCGCATCGTCCTCGGCTTCAAGCCCCAACAACTCCGCGCCCTGGCCCCTGAAGTCGCCCAATGGGTCACCTCGCGCACCACGGTGATCTCCATCCTCGCCGGTGCCGACATGGCCACCCTGCAAGGCCATTTCCCTCGCGCCCGCGCCGTCGTCCGGGTCATGCCCAACCTCCCCGTCGCTGTCCGCCGCGGCGTCTTGCCGCTTCTCTGCTCCGACCCGTCGCTCCAGTCCGAGCTTCAGCCCTGGTTCTCGATGCTCGGCTTCGCTCCGTGGTGCGCCAGTGAGGAAGAGTTCGGCGCCATCGGCTTCGTCGCCGGCTCGACCCCCGCCTACACCGCGCGCTTCATCGCCGCCTTCGCCGCCGCGGGTGAGGGCAGGGGGCTCGACCCCGGTCTCGCGCTCACCGCCGCGCGCGAGGCGGTGCTCGGTTCGGCCTGGCTGGCGGCGTCCAGCGGCGAGAGCATGGCTGACCTCGCCCGGAGGGTAACGAGCCCCAACGGCACCACCGAGGCGGGCCTCAAGATACTCGACGCGCACCTGCCCCGGCTTATCGACGACACCCTTGCGGCCGCCACCGCGCGGTCCGCTGAACTTGCGGCAGAGACGCGCGGCTCCTAAGCCGCGCTCAAGTTTCTGAAGGGAAAGATAACGTGAGCTTCGACGACCGCGACGGCTGGATCTGGTTCGATGGCAAGCTGGTGCCGTGGCGCGAGGCCAACGTCCACGTCCTGACCCATGCGCTCCACTACGCCTCCAGCGTGTTCGAAGGCCAGCGTGCTTACGGCGGCAAGATCTTTCGCCTGTCCGACCACAGCGCGCGCCTTCGCCGGTCGGCCGAACTGATCGGCTTCGAATTGCCGTGGAGCGTCGCCGAGATCGATGCCGCCTGCGAGGAAGTGCTCAAGGCCAACAACCTCACCGACGCCTACATGCGCCCGGTCGCCTGGCGCGGGTCGGAGAGCATGGGCGTCAATCCGATCGGGACCAAGCCGCACCTCGCGATCGCCGCCTGGAATTGGGGCAAATACTACCCGCCCGAAAAGGCCGCAAAGGGCATTCGCCTCGACCTCGCCGAATGGCGCCGTCCCGCGCCCTACACCGCGCCGACGCAGAGCAAGGCGTCGGGCCTCTACATGATCGCCAGCATGTCCAAGGCCCGCGCCGACGCGCGCGGCTTCGACGACGCGCTGATGATGGACTGGCGGGGCCAGGTGGCCGAGGCGACCGGCGCCAACGCCTTCTTCATCCGTGACGGCGTGATCCATACGCCGACGCCCGACTGTTTCCTCAATGGCCTCACCCGCCAGACGCTGATCGACCTCGCCCAGCGCCGCGGGATCGAGGTGCAGGAGCGGGCGATCTGGCCGGAAGAACTGGAGAGCTTCGAAAGCTTCTTTCTCACCGGCTCGGCCGCCGAAGTGACCTTTGTCCAGTCAGCGGGTCCGTGGCGGTTCGAGATTGGCGCGCTCCAGCAGCAGCTCGCCAAGGATTACGACGACTTGGTGAACGGCCGCCTCGGCTGACCCGCTTGCCCTCTCTTTGCGCCTTGCTAGAACCGCAGGCGAGGGGGAGTTTTCGTTATGGCGAGTGCCGCAGGCTCAGCGGATGAGTATGTCGTAGACCCGAAGCGCGACCGGCTGGTGATCACCGCCAGCGCGCTCGGTACCGTTTTCGAATGGTATGATTTCTTCGTCTACGGCATTCTCGCGGCCTTGCTCGGCCGCCTGTTCTTCCCCGCCGACAACCCCACCGCGGCGACCCTTGCCAGCCTCGCCGCCTTCGGTGCCGGCTTCGGGGTCCGGCCATTGGGCGCGCTGCTGTTCGGCTGGTTCGGCGATCGCGTCGGCCGCAAATACACCTTTCTCATCACCATCAGCCTGATGGGCGGCGCCACCGCCGCCATCGGTTTCCTCCCCACCTACGCGAGCGCCGGCCTCCTCGCTCCCGCGCTTCTCGTCGGCCTTCGTCTGCTTCAAGGTCTGGCACTCGGCGGCGAATATGGCGGCGCGGCGATCTACGTCGCCGAGCATGCCCCACCGGGCAAGCGCGGCCAATATACCAGCTGGATCCAGGTCAGCGTGGTCGGGGGCTTCCTCCTCAGCCTCGTCATGGTGCTCGCCTGCCGCGCGGCGCTAACGCCCGAGGAGTTCGACGCCTGGGGCTGGCGGATCCCCTTCCTGTCCAGCCTCGTGATGCTCGCCATCTCGCTCTACATCCGGATGAAGTTGAACGAGAGCCCCGTGTTCAAGGCAATGAAGGAAGCCGGCACCACTAGCCGCAATCCCTTCAAGGACAGCCTCACCTATCCCGGCAACATCAAGCGGGTGCTGGTCGCCCTGTTCGGCGTCGCCGCGGGTCTGACGGTGATCTATTATACCAGCCAATTCGGCACGCTCTACTTCCTGCAGGGCACCGCCCGCGTCGGTGAGACCGAAGCACTGCTCTACATGGCCGCCGGCGCCTCGCTCGCCGCGCCGCTGTACGTCGGCTTCGGGGCCCTGTCGGACCGGGTTGGGCGCAAGAAGATCCTGCTGATCGGTTATGGCCTGACGCTGGTGCTGCTGTTTCCGCTGTTCCACCTGATGGCGAACGGCGCCAACCCGGCGCTCGCCCGGGCGGCCGAGGCCAATCCGGTGACGCTGGAACTGCCGGCGAACTGCGACTTCAATGTCTTCGCGTCCAAGCACAAGACGCCCTGCGCGCAAGCCTTAAACTACCTTTCCAAGCGTGGTGTGAGCTACACCAAGGCAGAAACCGGTGCGGTCGCGCTGCGGGTGGGCGAGCAGCGGATCGAAGGCTTCGATCAGGCTACCTACACCAGCACGCTTGCCGCCGCCGGCTATCCTGACAAGGCCGACCCGGCCGAGAAACGCCCGTGGATGATCATCCTCGCCGTCGCCGTGATGGTGGCGCTGTCGGCCATGACCTACGGGCAGGTCGCCGCGATCCTGGTCGAGATGTTCCCGGCGCGTATCCGCTACACCTCGATGAGCGTGCCTTATCACATCGGGTCGGGCTATTTCGGCGGATTTCTGCCGTTGATCAGCCAGTACATCGTGGTCCGTACGGGCGATGCCTACGCCGGCCTCTGGTACACCATCGCGGTGGTGGCGATGGCGTTCATGGTAAGCGCCATCTGGCTCCCCGAGACCCACAAGAAGCCGCTTGATTGATCACGCCACGCGGAGGCTTCCCGAGCGGTTTTCATCCGCTATAAGCCCCCCGCGCACTGGGGCGTCGCCAAGCGGTAAGGCACCGGTTTTTGGTACCGGCATGCGCAGGTTCGAATCCTGCCGCCCCAGCCAGCAGCGTGCAAATCGGCTCAAGCTGCTGGCAGGTAAGCGCTTCCTTCACGCCAGCCCTTGCCGGACCGTGGCACGGAAGCCATATCCTCTCCACATCCTCACCTGAGCCACGCAACGCGTTAAGCCTTCTGAGAGTTTGTATCCGGCAAACAAGCGGGCTAGGCTGCCCGTCCGGGCGCTACGGCGTCTGGCGACACAAGGACGATTATGACCAAGCTTTCCGGTGGCGACGGCAAGAGCACGCTCTACTGCAGCTTCTGCGGCAAATCGCAGCATGAAGTGCGCAAGCTCATCGCCGGGCCGACCGTCTTCATCTGCGACGAATGCGTCGAGCTGTGCAACGACATCATCCGCGAGGAATCCAAGTCCGCGCTGGTGAAGACCCGCGACGGCGTCCCAACGCCGGCGGAGATCTGCAAGGTGCTCGACGACTATGTGATCGGACAGAGCCGCGCCAAGCGCGTCCTCTCGGTCGCCGTCCACAACCATTACAAGCGGCTCAACCACGGCGCCAAGAGCGGCACCGAGGTCGAGCTCGCCAAATCGAACATCCTGCTGATCGGCCCGACCGGCTGCGGCAAGACCCTGCTTGCGCAGACGCTGGCCCGCATCCTCGACGTGCCCTTCACCATGGCCGACGCGACCACGCTGACCGAAGCGGGGTACGTCGGTGAGGACGTCGAGAACATCATCCTCAAGCTGCTTCAGGCGTCCGACTACAATGTCGAAAAGGCGCAGCGCGGGATCGTCTATATCGACGAAATCGACAAGATCAGCCGCAAGTCGGACAATCCCTCGATTACCCGCGATGTGTCGGGTGAGGGCGTCCAGCAGGCGCTGCTGAAGCTAATGGAAGGCACCACCGCCTCCGTTCCGCCGCAGGGAGGCCGCAAGCATCCGCAGCAGGAGTTCCTGCAGGTCGACACGACCAACATCCTGTTCATCTGCGGCGGCGCGTTCGCGGGTCTCGAGAAGATCATCGGCGACCGTCTGCAGGGCAAGTCGATCGGCTTCGGCGCGCATGTTGCTGGTCCGGACGAGCGCAAGACCGGCCAGGTGCTCAAGCACACTGAGCCCGAGGATCTGATGAAGTTCGGCCTTATCCCCGAATTCATCGGCCGTATGCCGGTCATCGCCACGCTCGAGGATCTCGACGAGGCGGCCTTGGTCAAGATCCTGGTCGAACCGAAGAACGCGCTGGTCAAGCAATATGCCAAGCTGTTCGACATGGAAGAAGTCGATCTCGTCTTCTCCGACGACGCGCTGAATGCGGTCGCCCGCAAGGCGATCGAACGCAAGACTGGCGCGCGCGGCCTTCGTTCGATCCTCGAGGCGATCCTGCTCGACACGATGTTCGACCTTCCCGGCATGGACGGCGTCGAGAAGGTTCACGTGGACAAAGACGTGGTCGCCGGCAGCAAGGAACCGGTCCGCGTTTACGCCAACCGCGACAAGGCGGACGACGCCGCGGCCTGATCGTTCAGGAGGCAGGGCAGGGGTGCTGGTTGCACTTCTGCCCGCCTTCGGCTAAGCGCCCCATCGTCCCAGTGACACACATCGATGAGCGCCTTTCGGGGTACGCTGGCCGGCGAGGTTTCGCCCGCCGGCGTTTTGCCGCTTTGCGCCTTTCGATACCGGAGTTGAGTTGATGTTCGAGACCCTGAGCGACCGCCTTGGCGGCGTGTTCGACAAGCTTCGCGGCCGCGGCGCCCTCACCGAGGACGACGTGCGCGGCGCCATGCGCGACGTGCGGGTCGCCCTGCTCGAAGCCGACGTTGCGCTGCCGGTCGCCCGCGATTTCGTCGAGACGATCACCACCCGTGCTGTGGGCCAAGAAGTGCTGCGCTCCGTCACGCCGGGGCAGCAGGTCGTCAAGATCGTCAACGACGCCCTGGTCGAGATGCTTGGCGCGGACAGCAGCGAGCTCGAGCTCGCCGTTGCGCCACCCGCCATCATCATGATGGTCGGACTCCAGGGCTCGGGTAAGACCACCTCGACCGCCAAGCTCGCCAAGCGTCTTGCGACCAAGGATCGCAAGAAGGTGCTGATGGCCTCGCTCGACGTTGCCCGTCCGGCGGCGCAGGAGCAGTTGGCAGTGCTCGGTCGCCAGGCGAGTGTCGACACGCTGCCGATCGTTCCTGGCCAGCCCCCGGTCGAGATCGCCCGCCGAGCGGTGCAATCGGCCAAACTGCAGGGCTATGATGTCCTGCTGCTCGACACTGCTGGCCGTCTCCACGTCGATGATGCCCTGATGGGTGAGATGAAGGCGGTGGCCGAGGTCAGCCGTCCGGCCGAGACCCTGCTGGTGGTCGACAGCCTGACCGGCCAGGACGCGGTCAATGTCGCCAAGGGCTTCTCCGACCAGATTGCGCTGACCGGCGTCATCCTGACCCGGATGGACGGCGATGCCCGCGGCGGCGCGGCCCTGTCGATGCGCGCGGTCACCGGCAAGCCGATCAAGTTCGCCGGCACGGGCGAAGGCCTCGACGCGATCGAGCCGTTCCATCCCAGCCGCGTGGCCGGTCGTATCCTCGGCATGGGCGACGTCGTCAGCCTGGTCGAGCGCGCCGCGGAAACCATCAAGGTCGAGGAAGCCGAGAAGCTCGCGGCCAAGATGGCCAAGGGCAAGTTCGACCTCGACGACCTGCGCATGCAACTGCAGCAGATGCAGCGGATGGGCGGCCTTGGTGCGCTTGCCGGCATGATGCCCGGCATGAAGGGCATGAAGGGCGCGATGGAAAAGGCGCAGGACACCAAGGCGCTGGTCCACTTGGAAGCCATGCTGTCCTCGATGACTGCGACCGAGCGGGCCAAGCCCGCGCTGATCAACGCCAAGCGCAAGATCCGCATCGCCAAGGGCAGCGGCCGCACCGTTCAGGAGGTGAACAAGCTCCTGAAGATGCACCAGGAAATGGAAGGCGCGATGAAGCGCCTCAAGAAGATGGGTGGCCTCGGCAAGCTTGCCGCGCTGTTCGGCAAGGGCGGCATGGAAGGCGCCATGGGCGGACTTCTGCCGGGTGCTGGAGCGCCTGGTCTGCCCGGTCTTCCCGGCGGTTCCAGCCCGTTCGGGCTGCCGCCCGGCGGTAATAATTTCGGTAAGAAGTAACAAAGACTTGAGAGAAGGAATGAACAAATGGCAGTAGCAATTCGCCTGGCTCGTGGCGGCTCCAAGAAGCGTCCCTATTACCGTGTCGTCGTGGCTGACAGCCGCAACGCGCGCGATGGCCGCTTCATCGAGAAGGTCGGCACCTACAACCCGCTGCTGGCGAAGGATTCGCCTGAGCGCGTCAAGCTGGACGCGGACCGCATCTCGCATTGGCTGAGCGTCGGCGCACAGCCGAGCGACCGCGTTGCGCGCTTCCTCGACGCCGCCGGCCTCAAGGAGCGCGCGGCGCGCAACAACCCGAACAAGGGTAAGCCGGGCGAAAAGGCCACTGAACGCGCTGAAGAGCGTGCTACCAAGGCCGCTGAGGCAGCCGAAGCCGCTGCCGCCGCCGCTGCTACGCCGGCCGAAGAGCCTGCCGCCGAGGAGGCTCCGGCCGCCGACGCCCCGGCTGCTGACGCCCCGGCCGAAGAGGTCAGCGCCCCGACCCAGCCTGAGCCGGCCGAAGGTTCGGACGACGCCGCTCCGGCCGAAGGCGCCGAGAAGGCCGAGTAAGCGCTTTGTGTCGGCTTCGTCCCGGTCAGTCCGGGGCGGAGCCGACCAGCTTCTCCTATGACCGCACGTATCACCCTCGCTGCCATCGCCGGTGCCCATGGCGTCCGCGGCGAGGTGCGCCTCAAACTGTTCGCCGACGGGATCGACGCGCTCAAGGCGCATGACATCGTATTGGTCAACGGTGCGCCACGCCGCCTCCTCCAGGCTGGCGGCACCCCGAAGAGCCCGATCGCCCGGTTGGAGGGCGTCAACGATCGCTCCGCCGCCGAAAGCTTGCGCGGCACGCTGATCGAGGTCGAGCGTGACGCCTTGCCGCCACTTGAGGAGGGTGAGTATTACCATTCCGATCTGCTCGGCCTTGCCTGCGTCGACCGGGAGGGCAGCGCGATTGGCACGGTCGCGGCGGTCGAGAATTTCGGGGCAGGGGACCTTCTCGAAATTGCCCTGGCGAGCGGCAAGAAGTCGCTGATCCCCTACAGGCCCGGCATCGCCGATCTCGAAGACGGGCGCATCGTCCTGGATCCCGCGTTCCTCGCCTGATCGCTTGCCGCCACTAACGGCCTTTTAACTCTCGCCCGCTAACCCGGCTTTTCGTCAGCAGACGCGAAGTGGGGCCATGGACGACCTGATTGCCGATTTCGTCTCCGAATGCCGGGACATGCTGGAAAGCCTCGGCGGAGAGATCGTCGCCTGGGAGGCCGCGCCGCAGGATCGCGCCCGGCTCGACAGCATCTTCCGCTTTGTTCACACGGTGAAGGGCAATTGCGGTTTCTTCGACTTCCCGCGCCTTGAGGCGCTGAGCCACGCAGCAGAAGACGCGCTTGCCGACGTCCGCGCCGGCCGCCGCCAGCCCGACCCGTCGCTGGTCAGCGCCGTTCTCGCCATCATCGATCGCATCGGCGAGATGGTCGAAGTAATCGCCGCCGGCTCACCGCTTCCAAGTGGCAGCGACGACGACCTGATCGAAGCGCTGAAGCCAGGCGCCGAACAGACAACTCCAGCTGCGCCGGTCTCCGCCGTCGCCTCGGTTCCGCAGGGACAGGCGGCTCCGCGCACCATTCGCCTCTCGGTCGATCTCCTCGATCGCATGATGAGCGGCGTCTCGGACCTCGTGCTTGCCCGCAACGAGCTCGCCCGGCGCCTTCGCGACAGCAGCGCCGATGTGGCCGTCGACAGTGCCTTCGAGCGGATGAGTGGCATCATTGCCGAGATGCGCGACGCCATCACCCGCACTCGAATGCAGCGCATCGAGAGCCTGTTCGTCGGCTTGCCACGCATGGTCCGCGACCTTTCGTCCGAGCTGGGCCGGCAGGTGCTGGTCGATATCGATGGCGGCGACGTCGAGCTTGATCGCGAGATGATCGAGATGATCCGCGATCCTCTGACCCATATCGTCCGCAATGCGGTGGACCACGGCATCGAACCGCCAGCGGAGCGCCTCAAGGCGGGCAAGCGCGAAATCGGCTTGCTCAGCGTCTCCGCGCGTCAATCGGGCAACCAGATCCTGATCGACATCGTCGATGACGGCTGCGGCATCAATGGCCAGCGCCTTATCGACAAGGCGGTTGCAGCCGGCATTCTCGACAAGATCGAGGCAGCACGACTGTCGCCCAAGGAACAGCTTCAGCTGATCTTCGAGGCGGGTCTGTCGACCGCCCAGGCGGTGACCAGCATCTCGGGCCGCGGCGTCGGCATGGATGTGGTGCGCTCCAACGTCGAGCGCATCGGCGGCGTGGTCGAAGTGGATTCAAAGGCCGGGCAGGGGACGCGCATGACACTGCGCGTGCCGTTGACGCTGACCATCATCCCGGCGCTGACCGTTTCCATTGGAGCCCAGCATTTCGCCATTCCGCGGGTTGCTATCGAAGAGATCGTGCGGGCGAGCGGGGACAGCGTGCAGTTGTCGGAGGTCGGCGGTGCCGGCCTCGTCACCATCCGCGGGCGCCGCGTGCCGCAGATCGTGCTCGCCGACCTGCTTGGCCTTGGCAGCCCGCTGCCCAACAACGATCGCACGCTGATTGTGCTCAAACCCGCTGGCGGCGACGTTTATGCCTTGGCGGTCGACCGGGTTCACGATCATGAAGAATTGGTGGTGAAGCCTGCCGCGCCCGCAGTCATGGCGACCGGCCTATACGCCGGCACCACCTTGGCCGACGATGGCTCGCCGATCCTGCTGTTTGATCCTGCCGGGCTGGCGCGCGTCGGAGGGGTCCGCTTCGAAGCGCAGGAACGCAGCGTTCGCCTGCTGGAAGACGCAGCGGCTGCGGCAATCACCGAAGAAGCCACTCCCGTGCTGCTGTTCCGGGATTGCACCGGCGCTCGCCGGGCGATCCGGCTCGGCGTTGTTGATCGGATCGAGGAAGTCGCGGGTGGCGCCGTGTCGCTTGCTGCCGGCCGCGTCCGGGTTCAGCTTGGCGAGGACATCCTGCCGCTCGAAGGCCTCACGTCGCTTCCCGATGCCGGAACCAAGATCCGCCTGTTCCGCCTCAGCGATGGCGAGACGCAGCTCGGCCTTGCGTTCCAAGAGGTTATCGATCTCGACGCGATCGCCGACCACATCATTCCGGCGGACGCCCCAGGCCTGGTGGAAGGCGTGACCCTTGTTGCCGGAGAACCAGCCGAACTGATCGACGCGCACTGGCTGTTCGCTGGCGCGGCGAACGCTGGCAGCAACGCTTCAGCAGGAGCGCCGATTTGCCGACTTGATCTGCAAGACCCCTGGGTCCGCAACATGCTTCGTCCGATTGTCGAAGCTGCTGGCTACGCGGTCGTGCCCGCCGACGCCGAGACCGAAGCGGACCTGGCGATCGCCTGGGCTGGGACGTCGGCTGCGACGCAAGCACGCCGGACGCTGTTCCTCAGCCCGGATGCCGAGGGCGCCGCCAACGAGAACCATGTTTACCGCTACGATCGCGCCGGCCTGATGCTGGCCCTGCGCGACGCGGCAGCCGCAAAGGGACGCTGAATGAACGAGTTGCTGCTGGTTGTTCGGATTGCCGGACAACGCGTCGCCCTTCCCGCCGCCCGGATCGAGAGCGTTGTCGAGCTCGATACCTTGATCCCGGTGCCGCGCGCCGCCGCGCACGTCGCCGGCCTGTCGGCGCTGCGCAGCCGGGTGCTCACGGTCATCTGCTGCCGCCGCTCGCTTGGGCTTGCCGCTCCCGATCTCAGCGACGGCGTGCTCGAAGCCGCGGTGACGGAAGTGGACGGCCATCATTACGCGCTGATTGTCGACGGGGTCGAAGACGTGCTCGAAGCCGCTGGCGATCCAACTCCGGTCAGGGCCGCGATGGGCGAGGGGTGGGAACGCGTCTCGTCCGGTATGGTCGAGAGCGAGGAAGGCGCCCTGTTGTTGATGGACGTCGAAGGGCTGATCGCCGGCCCCGACGCAGCCCGCCAGGCGGCGTGACAGCCCTTTCTTAACGCTTCGCCCCTTAGAACCCAATCAACACCTCAGTCAGGACCCCAGGAACGGTGCTCAGCCCCATGAAGACCTGCCTTATCGTCGACGATTCGAAGGTGATCCGGAAGGTCGCCCGCCACATCCTCGAGACGCTCGAATTCAGCGTCGAGGAGGCCGGCGACGGCCGCGAGGCGCTGGAGCGCTGCGAAGCGTCGATGCCCGATGTCGTCCTGCTCGACTGGAACATGCCGGTGATGAGCGGGATGGAGTTCCTGAAGCTCCTGCGCCAGCGTGGCCACGAGGATCAGCCCAAGGTCGTCTTCTGCACCACCGAGAACGACATGGCGCACATCCGCGCCGCGCTCGAAGCCGGTGCCGACGAATATGTGATGAAGCCGTTCGACCGCGAAACGCTGCACATCAAGCTTCAGCTCGTCGGCGTCGCCTGAGGTCCTGACCCGTGGCACCGGCGCTCGCACGACTGACTGCGGCGTCGCCGCCTGGCCGGCGCAACATCCGGCTGATGATCGTCGACGATTCGATGGTCGCGCGCGCCGTGCTGACCCGCATGGTCGAGCTTGGCGGCGGGATCGAGATTTCAGCTGTTGCGGGCACGGCCGAGGATGCTGTCGAGGCGCTTGCTCATGTCTCGGTCGACGTCATCCTGCTCGACCTCGAGATGCCCGGGGCAGGGGGACTCAGCAAGCTCCCCGAGATCATCGCCGCCGCCCGCGGCGCTCGCGTGCTGGTCGTGTCCAGCCTTGCCGAAGATGGTGCCGCGGCCACCGTTTCCGCGCTGGCGCAAGGCGCCGCGGATACGTTGCTGAAGCCCGGCACCGGCCGAATCCAAGGCCGCTTTGCCGATATCCTGATGGCCAAGATCCGCGCCCTCGGGCAGGTCGAGGCGGAGCCTCTCGCCGCTGCGCGGCCCGCAGGGATGGCGCCGCTCCAGGCGATGAGCGTCGATCCGTTGTCGCTCTTAGCCATCGGCGCTTCCACGGGCGGCATTCATGCGCTCGGCCGCTTTTTCGGCCAGCTTCGGGAGCGCATCGGTGCTCCCATTCTTGTTACGCAGCATCTGCCGGTGCCGTTCATGGATGTTTTCGCCCGTCAGCTAGGCACGGCCGCCGGCCGCCCGGCCCGGATCGCGGTCGAAGGGGCGCCGCTGATTGCCGACCAGATCCTGATCGCACCGGGTGATGCCCATCTCACCATTGAGGGCAGCAGGCCCGACGCGCTCCACGTGCATCTGCAGCGCGGCCGTGCCGCCAGCGGTTGCCTGCCTAGTGTCGATCCAATGCTTGCCTCACTCGCACGTCTGCGCCTTCCAGGTGCTGTCGCGGTGATCTTGTCGGGCATGGGACGAGACGGAGTGCAAGGAGCCACCGAACTGGTCGGTGCAGGTGGTTCCGTGCTGGTGCAGGACGAGGCGACCTGCGCTGTTTGGGGCATGCCTCGCGCCGTCGCCGATGCGGGTCTCGCCGCTGCGATCCTCCCGCCCGAAAAGCTTGCCCGCCGTGTTGCGTCCCGGATTGGCCACCCTCATGCAGATAAGTGACTCGAGTTCGCGCATCCTCGCCGGACTCCTTGAAGCGCGTACCGGCCAGCAGCTGACCATGAGCCGTCGCTGGCGGCTGGAGACGGCGCTCTCTCAACTGCTTCGCGAGCGGGGCATTGCCAGCATCGACGAACTCATCACCATCCTTGTCATGGGCCGCGAGCCCAGTCTCTCGACCCGCGTGGTGGAGGCCTTGTTGAACAACGAAACCTACTTCTTCCGCGATCGCCTGCCGTTCGATCTCATCAAGGCGGCGGCCTTGCCCGAACTCGCGCGTCGGCGCGAAGCATCGCGGACGCTGCGCATCTGGTCCGCGGGCTGCTCGGCGGGACAGGAGGTCTACAGCCTTGCCATGCTGTTCGCCGAGGACCCGCAGCGGTGGGCCGGGTGGACGATCGACATCCTTGGCACGGACGTTAGCGAAGGGATGGTGAGCCGCGCACGCGAGGGCAGCTACACCCAGTTCGAGGTTCAGCGCGGCTTGGGCGTTCAGCAGATGATCCGCTGGTTCGAAGAAGGCGCCAACGGCTGGCGCGCGGTGGAAGCGTTGCGCAAGTCGGTCCGCTTTCAAGTACACAACCTCCTTGAGCCGGCACCGCATCCGGGTCGGTTCGACCTCATCCTGTGCCGCAACGTTCTGCTGTATCTCCATGAGAATACGCGCAGAAAGGCATTCGATCGTCTTTCTTCCGCGCTCGGGCCTGATGGCTGGCTGATGCTCGGCGCGGGTGAAACGGTGATCGGGCAGGCGCCTTCGCTGGAAGCGGATCGCGAAATGCGCGGCTTGTATCGGCACCGGGATCCGTCAGCGAAAGCCGCCTAAATTATTCAGCGCTTGACGTGATCGGCCGAGCCCTGTCCGATGGTGCCGTGGACGCCATTTCTCGCCCATCACCGAACCATGACGAGCGCGCTGCACCGGTCAGCATGATCGTGCTGCATTATACCGGCATGCCGACCTGCGAAGGCGCGCTGGATCGCCTCTGTTCGCCCGAAGCCAAGGTATCGGCGCATTATTGCCTGGACGAAGACGGTACGCTCTACAGGCTCGTTCCCGAGGAGCGCCGCGCCTGGCACGCGGGCAAGAGCTACTGGCGCGGCGTGCGCGACGTGAACAGCGCCAGCATCGGGATCGAGATCGTCAATCCGGGGCACGAATTCGGCTACCGACCCTTTCCCGACGAACAGATGGCGGCCCTCATTCCGCTGGTTGCGCGGATCAAGGATCGTCACGGCATCGGCCGGGGCAACGTCGTAGGCCATTCCGACATCGCGCCGACCCGCAAGGAGGACCCGGGCGAGCTGTTTCCGTGGGATGCGCTGGCCAAACGCCGGCTGGCGCTGCCCAGCCCGACCCGCCACCTCATCGATCCCTACTGGTCCGACGCTGCTTTCCTGCTGGCACTCGAACGCTTCGGCTATGACGTTACTGACAGCTGGAAAGCGGTGATCGCGTTTCAGCGTCGTTTTCGCCCGGAACGGATCGATGGCATCATCGACGGCGAATGCCGCGCCAAGCTCCTGGCGCTGCTTCTGCCGCGGCCTCAGGGCGAGCCATGACCCGCTAGGCAAAGGCCGCCCGAGCGACTATCTGGCGCGCAACCCCGAAGCTGCAAGAACACAAGGAAACGCGACCCCATGGCCGCTCAATATGCCTTCGTGATGAAGAACCTCACGAAGACCTTCCCCGGCGCCAACAAGCCGACGCTGAACAACATCAACCTGCAATTCTACCAGGGTGCCAAGATCGGCATCGTCGGTCCGAACGGCGCGGGTAAGTCGACCCTGATCAAGATCATGGCCGGGCTCGACAAGGAGTTTACCGGTGAAGCCTGGCCGGGCGAGAACATCACGATCGGCTACCTCGAGCAGGAACCGGAACTCGACGCCTCCAAGACGGTGCTCGAGAACGTCAAGGACGGCGCCCGCGATGTCGCCGACATGGTTGATCGGTTCAACGCCATTTCGGCCGAGATGGGCGATCCCAAGGACGACACCGATTTCGACGCCCTGATGGAGGAAATGGGGGAGCTTCAGGGCAAGATCGACGCGGTCGATGGCTGGACGCTCGACAACCAGCTCGAGATCGCGATGGAGGCGCTACGCTGTCCGCCGTCGGACAGCCCGGTTACAGACCTCTCGGGCGGTGAAAAGCGCCGCGTCGCGCTCACCCGGTTGCTGATCCAGAAGCCCTCGATCCTGCTGCTCGACGAGCCCACCAACCACCTCGACGCCGAAAGCGTCCAGTGGCTCGAAAACCACCTCAAGGAATATGCCGGTGCGGTGCTGATGATCACCCACGACCGCTACTTCCTCGACAATGTGGTGGAATGGATCCTCGAACTCGACCGCGGGTCTTACTATCCGTACGAAGGTAACTACTCCACCTACCTGGAAAAGAAGGCAAAACGCCTCGAGCAGGAATCGCGCGAGGAGAGCGGCAAGCAGAAGGCTCTGCAGCGTGAACTGGAGTGGATTCGCCAGACCCCGGCTGCTCGCCAGAGCAAATCCAAGGCCCGTATCCGCAAGTTCGAGCAGTTGCAGGACGCGCAGGACGACCGGCGGATCGGCAAGGCGCAGATCGTCATTCAGGTGCCCGAACGCCTCGGCGGCAAGGTCATCGAGGTGGAGAACATCTCCAAGGCCTATGGCGACAAGCTCTTGTTCGAAGATCTATCCTTCACCCTTCCGCCGGGCGGCATCGTCGGGGTGATCGGCCCCAACGGCGCGGGCAAGTCGACCCTGTTCAAGATCCTCACCGGCAAGGAAGAGCCCGACAGCGGCAAGGTCAGCGTCGGCGAGACGGTGCGCCTAGGCTATGTCGACCAGAGCCGCGACCATCTCGATCCCAAGAAGAACGTCTGGGAGGAAATCTCGGACGGCCTCGATCATATGAAGGTCAACGGCCAGGACGCCTCAACCCGCGCCTATGTCGGTGCCTTCAACTTCAAGGGTCCGGACCAGCAGAAGAACGTCGGCAAGCTGTCGGGCGGTGAGCGCAACCGCGTGCACATGGCCAAGATGCTGAAGCAGGGCGGCAACGTGCTGCTGCTCGACGAGCCGACCAACGATCTCGACGTCGAGACTTTGGGCGCGCTTGAAGATGCGATCGAGAACTTCGCCGGCTGCGCCGTGGTCATCAGCCACGATCGCTTCTTCCTCGATCGTCTCGCGACCCACATCCTCGCTTTCGAGGGCGACAGCCACGTCGAATGGTTCGAAGGCAATTTCGAAGCCTACGAAGAAGACAAGAAGCGCCGGCTTGGGCCGGAAGCCGACCGTCCTACCCGGACCAGTTACAAGAAGCTCGCCCGCTAAGCGGCAACGCCGCCAGGGTCAGTCGATCCTGGCGGTGCTACGCCGGCTGTGGTCGAGGGCCAAGCGCCCTGGACCGGCCGCGGCAATGAACAGGAAGACGAAGCAGAACAGGATCGAGGCGTCCCCGCCATTGTTCATCGGGAACGGCCCCTGCGGCGCGTGGAACATCCAGTAGGCAACCGCCATCTCGCCAGCGAGGATGAAGGCTATCGGACGGGTGAACAGGCCTAGAAGGATCAAAACCCCTCCGACCGCTTCCAGAACACCGCCGATCCACATCAGGGAGCCGCCGGGTGGCTGCGGCATCTCGCTCGGCGGCCAGCCGATCAGCTTGGCGGTGCCATGTTCGATGAACAGCAGGGCTGCGACGATCCGCAGCAGGGCCAGCGCTGTCGAGGTCCAGTCACGTCCGCCCATGTCATGGCTCCACTTGTTGCTTAGGTGAAACAAAGTTGCTGTGAGCGGGTTCCGGAGGCAAGCCCAAGCGCCATCTTCCGCACCGCAGCAAAGCCGTGGTAGAGGCGCGACCCATGACCTCGACCAACGATATTCGCCGCTCCTTCCTCGACTATTTCGAGGGCGCCGGACACAGCCGGCAGCCGTCTGCGCCACTGGTCCCGCAGAACGATCCCACCCTGATGTTCGTCAATGCGGGAATGGTGCCGTTCAAGAACGTCTTCACCGGTCTCGAGACGCGGCCCTACTCGACCGCAGTCTCGTCGCAGAAGTGCGTCCGCGCGGGCGGCAAGCACAACGACCTCGACAACGTCGGCTACACCGCGCGCCACCACACCTTTTTCGAGATGCTCGGCAACTTCTCGTTCGGCGATTACTTCAAGGATCGCGCGATCGAGCTCGCCTGGAACCTGCTCACCCGCGAATGGGGCCTCGACAAGGATCGGCTGACGGTCACCGTCTACCACACCGACGATGAAGCGGCCTCGCTGTGGAAGCGCATCGCGGGCCTGCCCGACGAGCGGATCATCCGCATCGCGACCAAGGATAATTTCTGGGCAATGGGGCCGGATGGCCCTTCAGGTCCGTGCAGTGAGATCTTCTTCGATCATGGCGACCACATCCCCGGCGGCCCTCCCGGCAGCCCGGACGAGGACGGCGACCGCTTCGTCGAGATCTGGAACCTCGTCTTCATGCAGCATCTGCAGGAAAATGACGTCATCATCTCCGACCTGCCCAAGCCGTCGATCGACACCGGCATGGGGCTGGAGCGCGTCTCGGCGGTGCTGCAGGGCGTTCACGACAATTATGACACCGACACCTTCAAGGCGCTGATCCACGCGTCGGAAGAGCTGACCCGCACACGCGCCGAGGGCGAGCAGATGGCTTCGCACCGGGTCATCGCCGATCACCTGCGCTCCTGTTCCTTCCTGATCGCCGACGGCGTGCTTCCGGCCAACGAGGGGCGCGGCTACGTCCTGCGCCGGATCATGCGCCGCGCGATGCGCCACGCGCACCTGCTGGGCGCGTCCGAGCCGCTGATGCACCGCCTCGTGCCGGCGCTGTCGGCCGAGATGGGGGCTGCCTATCCCGAACTGGTCCGCGCTCAGCCGCTCATCGAGGCGACCCTCCGCCAGGAAGAAACCCGCTTCCGTCAGACCCTGTCTAACGGCCTCCGCCTGCTCGACGAAGCCACCGCCGGCCTAGGGAAGGGCGGTACACTGCCGGGCGAGACCGCTTTCAAGCTCTACGATACTTTCGGCTTTCCCTACGACCTCACCGAGGACGCGCTCCGCGCACAGGGCTTGGAAGTCGATCGCGCCGGCTTTGACGCTGCCATGGCTGAGCAGAAGGCGCGGGCCCGCGCTGCATGGAAGGGCTCGGGCCAGGCAGCGTCGGAAGAGGTCTGGTTCGACCTCGCCGAACAGCATGGGGCGACGGAATTCACCGGCTACGCTGGCCATGACGGCGAAGGCGTTGTGCTCGCCATTGTCCGCGAGGGCGAGCGCGTCGAGCAGGCAGGTGAGGGCGAGGAAGTGGAACTTCTTCTCAACCAGACACCTTTTTACGCTGAAAGCGGCGGCCAGGTCGGCGATGCGGGAATGCTAAGCAGTCTCAATGACTTTGAGGCTGACGTTCAGGACACTTCGAAGCAGCTCGGCAAGCTCCACTTACTTCGTGCCAAGGTGAGCAAAGGCATCGTCAAGGTCGGCGACACGCTGACGCAGAAGGTCGACGAGGAGCGCCGCCGCGCGATACGCGCCAACCATAGCGCCACCCACCTGCTCCACGCAGCCCTCCGTCACCGGCTCGGTGCGCACGTGACGCAGAAGGGCAGTTTGGTAGCGCCCGACCGCCTCCGCTTCGACTTTGCCCACGACAGCGCGCTCAGCCCCGACGACCTCGCCGCGATTGAGGCCGAAGTGAACGCGCACATCCGTCACAACCAGCCGGTCTCGACCCGCCTGATGAGCCCGGACGAGGCGATCGCTGAAGGCGCAATGGCGCTGTTCGGCGAGAAATATGGCGACGAAGTTCGCGTTCTCTCGATGGGAACGAGCGGCGAGGGCACCTACAGCGTCGAGCTGTGCGGCGGCACGCACGTCAATGCGCTCGGCGACATCGCCTTGTTCAAGATCATCTCCGAAAGCGCGGTCTCCAGCGGTGTGCGCCGGATTGAGGCACTGACCGGCGAAGGCGCGCGTCAGTGGCTGCTCGAGCGCGACAATCGCCTTCGCGCTATCGCCGCGAGCCTCAAGGCATCGCCCGACGAGGCCCCGCAGCGGGTCGCCGCCATGGCCGAGCAGGTTCGCCGCCTGGAGCGTGAGCTTGCCGAAGCCAAGCGTCAGTTGGCGCTTGGCGGCGGCTCCGGCGCGCAGGCGGAAGGTCCGGAAGAGGTTGCCGGCGTCAAGTTCCTCGGCCGTGTGGTCGAAGGGCTCGACCCCAAGGGCCTGCGCGGTGAAGTCGACGCGATGAAGAACCAACTCGGCAGCGGTGCCGCAGCGCTGATTGCGGTCACTGACGGCCGCGCGTCTGTGGCTGCTGGCGTCACAGCTGACCTTGCCGGTCAGCTCAGTGCGGTGGACCTCGTCAAGGCGGCGGTGGCGGCGCTTGGCGGGCAGGGCGGGGGAGGCCGCCCCGACATGGCGCAGGGCGGTGGTCCTGACGGCGCCAAGGCGAACGAGGCGCTTGCCGCCATCCGCGACACGCTGGCGAAGGTGTCGGCCTAGCGCCGCCGACCCAGCATTGGCTCCTCGGCCAATTCGCCAGCTTCGCGAATCTGGGCGCGAAGCTGGCTGCGCTTTTCGTGGATGGAGGCGATGACCGGGCCCATGGCAACGCCGATATCGACCAGCACCGCTTCGCTGATCTGCAGCGAGCCTTCCATGGTCTCGGGTACGGCGTCGGTGGCGCCTGCCTTGTAGAGCTGCGCCGCATGGGCGCCGTCGCGCGCACGGGCGACCACGGTGAGGTCGGGGCAGGCGGCGCGCACTTCGCGGGACAGGCGCACGGTCAGCACCGGATCGTTCATCGTCAGCACCAGTGCGGCGGCATCGCAAAGGCCGAACCGCTCGACCGCGTCGCCGCGCGCGACGTCGCCGAAGATAACCTTGTAGCCGCGCTCCCGAGCACTCGCGACGCAATCGATGTCGCCGTCGACCGCAAAGTAAGCACGGCCATGCTCCGCCATCATGTCGGCGACGATGCGACCGACCCGGCCGAAACCGAAGATCAGGGTCACCCCCTTGGTATCTGACACGCCGCTCGCCAGTGCCTGCGGATCAATACGGCGGGCCATTCGCCTCCCAGCCGCGGCGAGGAGCGGGGTAAGGGTTAGCCCAAAAGCCGTGACCAGGGTCCAGAAGGCGGCGGTGGCAGAGTCCAGAACGCCCGCCGCCAAGGCGCTCGCCAGCACGATCAGGGTGAGTTCGGAGGGGCTGGCCATGAGCAGACCCGTCTCCACCGCCGTGCCGCGCCGGTTCTTGCGCCAGCGCAGCAGGGAGAAAATGACCAGCGCCTTGATTGCGAGCACGACGGCGGTCGCGATGATCAGTTGTGGCCAGACGGCGAGAAGTTCGGCGAGGTCGAGCCGCATGCCGACCGTGATGAGGAAGATGCCGAGCGCGAGGCCTCGCAAGGGCGCGGTGATGACCTCGACTTCCGAGTGGTAGTCCGTTTCCGCGATCAGCAGACCGGCAATCAGCGCTCCGAGCACAGCGCCAAGCCCGACCGATCCGGTAGCAAGGCTTGCCAGCATGACGACCAGCAGGCTGATCGCCAGGAACAGCTCAGGGCTCTTGGTTCGCGCGGCTTGCGCGAAGAGGCGCCACAAAAGGAACCGGCCGATCAGCAGCAGGGCGCCGATCACGAGGATGCCGCCAACCAGCACCTGCAGCAAGGCATCGGGGCTGCTCTTCGCATCGAGGAGGAGAAGTAGGGGAACAAGGCTGAGATCCTGCAGCAGCAGGATGGCAAGCGCAGTCTGGCCGGTCGTGCTGGCCGTACCGGCGAGCGGCATGACAAGCGCAGTCGAGCTCATTGCCAGGGCAAGGCCGAGGATCGCGGCGGACGGCGCCGACAAGCCGGCACTGAACAGGAGACCAAGACCGAGCAGAAAGCCGGTAACCAGCATCTGCAAGCCACCAAGGCCGAAGACCTTGCCCCGCATCGCCCACAAGCGCCGAAAGCTGAGCTCCAGCCCGATGCCGAAGAGCAGCATCAGGATGCCGATTTCGGCAAAGGGTTCGATCCGCTCGCGATCGTTGATGGTGATGGAAGCGAGCCACGGATGCTCCGATGCCAGCGCACCGAGCCCGGCAGGGCCAATCGCCGCGCCGACCAGGATGAAGCCGATCACGGGCGAGATGCGGATCCGGGCGAAGGCGGGAATGACGATCCCGGCAGCGCCAAGGATCACCAATGCGTCATGCAGCCCCTGACCGCCTAATTCCCCTGCCATGACGGCCCTTCTGCCGTAGCGGGGACGGGGAGCCAAGTCAGGCAACCGGCCGTTCCACGGTTCAACTCAGAAGAAGGAACGATCTGATGGCAGAAAAGACCTTCAAGGCCGGCGACAAGGTCACTTGGTCAAGTCATGGGGGCACTGCTCACGGCAAGGTGGTCAAGAAACTCACCAGCGGCACCGACATCAAGGGTCATCATGTCGCAGCGACCAAGGACAACCCGGAATATCTCGTTGAAACCGACGACGGCAAGCAAGCCGCCCACAAGCCGGGCGCCTTGAAGAAGGCCTGAGCCACGGGGCGGCGATGACGAACACCGACGTACTGATCCTCGGCGGAGGACCGTGCGGCATGATGGCAGGGCTGCTGTTCGCCCGCGCCGGGCTTTCGGTCCGCGTGGTCGAGAAGCATGCCGACTTCCTGCACGACTTTCGCGGCGACACGGTCCACCCCTCGACGATGGACATCCTCGGGCAACTTGGCCTGCTCGAGGCGTTCCTTGCCCGTCCGCATCAGCGTCTGACCCGCGCGGAACTGCGCATCAATGGGCGCGAGATGGTGGTCGGCGATCTCAGCCGTGTTCGAAGCGCGACCCCCTTCATCGCCATGATGCCGCAGTGGGATTTCCTCGATTTCCTCCGCACGGAGGCGCTTCGCTGGCCGGGGTTCCGCATCGACATGGGAACCGCGGCTGAGCGGCTGCTGACGAGCGATGGCCGCATCGGTGGAGCGCGCCTCTCCACAGGTGAGGTCGTGCAAAGTCGTCTGGTCATTGCCGCCGACGGACGCCGCAGCATCGTCAGGCGCGACGGCTGGCTAGCGTCGCGGGATCTTGGCTCTTCCATCGACGTGATCTGGTTCTCGCTGCCCAAGCGGAGCCCTGAACAAGGGACACTGAGGATCGCGGTTGATGGGGGGCAAATCCTCGTTCGGGTCGACCGGGGTTCCTACTGGCAGTGTGCCTTCGTCGTCCGCAAGGGTGCAGCAGCCGAGTTGCTTCGCCAAGGCCCCAAGCCATTTTCTGCAGCAATCGAGAGCACCGAGCCGCGTCTCGGCCAAGTGAGCGTCGACCTGGACACGGCTGGCGATCTTCACCTCCTCGAGGTCAGCCTAGATCGCCTGACACGCTGGCACCGCCCCGGTCTGCTGGCGATTGGCGATGCCGCTCATGCAATGAGCCCGATGGGCGGCATCGGCATCAACCTGGCCGTCCAGGACGCGGTGGCCGCCGCTAATATCTTGGCACCGCCCTTGAAGAACAAAGGCGACGTGGATGCTCTTCTTGCGCGCGTGCAGCGGCGAAGGGCAGGGTCCACTCGATTGATTCAAACGGTGCAGAAGATCGCGCAGGACAAGGTGCTTGCCCCGATGCTGGGCGAGGAAGGGCAACGCCGTCGTCCGCCTTGGCCCTTGCTGATGCTGGACCACTTCCCGGCACTCCGCCGCTTGCCGGGCCGGGCAATCGCACTTGGTATTCGCAGCGAGCGAATCGGGCCGTCACTCGCGTTCTGATCGGGCGGAACCAGTGCACCAAAAGCAGATACGCGCCGCAACCGAGGTCACGACGCGCATCAAAATTCCGGTTTTAGCTAGCTAAAACCGAGGCTTGCTTAGCCGCGGCCGCCGGTGCTCGTAGCGCCAGCGCCCCACAGCCAGTTCCAGAAATTCCACATGGTCCAGCTCCCTGTTGCGCGACGATTCTCGCCGCTCGGGAAGCAGTATTAACCTTAATCGAAACGGTTAGCAAACGATTAGGCATGTTTATTAGCCATGACGAAAAAAGCGCGCGGAGCATGACCCTGCGCGCCAATATCTGTTCCAAACTGTTGTTTGGTTTTGGGTCAGGCGGCCCGGCGTGCGGTACGGATCTGAAGCCGCTGCACCAGCTCCCGAACGCCCATCGGGCGGCCGATGGCGAAGCCCTGCGCCACATCGCAGCCCATCTGGCTGAGTTCATCGAGGCATTGCTGATCCTCGACACCCTCGGCCACGACCGACCGGCCGAGCGAGTGGGCAAGGGCGATGGTCGACTGCACCATGATGAGGTCGGATCGATTGACCCGCATGGATTTGACGAAGCTCTGGTCGATCTTGATCTCGCTGGCCGGAATCTTCTTCAGATAGTCCAGCGTCGAAAGCCCAGTGCCATAATCGTCGATGGCGATACGCACGCCGAGGTCGCGCAGGGCGCAGAGACTCGCCAGCCCGCTGTCCGCATCCTGGAGCGAGGCGGTTTCGGTCAGTTCAAGCGTCAGGCGGGAGGGCGGCAGGCCATGCGCGCTCAGCATGGTCTCGATCCGGGCGTAGAGCTCACGGTCAATTAGCAGGCGTGCGGAAAGATTGACGGCGACTTGGAAGTCGATCCGCCGCCGATTGATCGCCGCGCCCGAGCTGATCGCGCGATCGAGCACGAAGTCGGTGAGCTTGCCGATGCGGCCATTGGTCTCCGCTGCGGCGACAAACTCACTTGGGCTGATCGGTCCCTTGAGCGGGTGGGTCCAGCGGGCGAGCGCTTCGGCGCCGATGATTCGGCCAGACTTGATGTCCAGTTGCGGCTGGTAGGCGAGCCACACTTCGCCCTGGTCGATAGCTTGATCGAGCTCACCAAGCAGCGACACGCGCCAGTTCACTTCTTCCTGGCGTGCGGGATCGTGGAGCTTCCAACGAAGACCCTCGGACCAGGCCTCGTCGGCGGCAAGCACGGCGCTACCTATCCGGTTCGGAAGCGTGCGCGACACGCCAAGCTCGACACCGAAGGTCAGCGCGACATCGATCTGGCGCCCGGCGACCTGCACGGGCGAGCGGAACATCGCGTGCAGGGCTTCGAGATGATTGCCGATGGGGGCGCCATTGGCGACGGTCCAGGCGAAAGTTCCGTCATCACCCTGATGCAGGTCGTTGCGATCGCCGGCCGACAGTCGTGCGACGACTTGGCGATACGCGTCTTGCTGCTCCGCCTCGGACAGCGAACTGCTGATCTCGGCATGGTTGTGGATTTTGGCCAGGACCAGAGCGCGGTCAATCTTACCCGACGTGCGGAGTGCCGCGAAGTTGGGCAAGCCCGTCTGCTCGTGCACCCGGGCCCGGCTCTTGTACCGAAGGTAGCTAAGCCGCCCACTCACGATGCTGACCAGGAGCAGACCGGGAACCACTTCTGCCGAAAGGTAGAAATGCTCCAGGACCAGCGGGCCGGCCAGCAGGATCAGAAATGCAAGGGCAAGGGCGAGCGGGGCAATGCGCCGCGGACGCGTCGCGAGAGTTGCCACGAGCGCGGCCAGAAAGGCCAGGATCATGCCCGGCGCCGCGCCGAGGGACGATGGCATGCCCCGCTTGAGGGTCTCGGCGGCGAGGATCTGGACGTTGGCTCCAGCCATCTTGCCCCAGCCTGGGATCCAGAAGCGATCGCCCAATTGGTCGGCATCGAGACCGATGACCAGGTGCTTGCCCGTAAACGAGCCGGCGGCGAAGCGGCCGTTGAGGAGGTCGGCGGCAGGAAGGAAGGGAATGCTCTCAGGATTGATCGAATAATCGATCCAGAACTGGCGATTGGGCACGCCTCGAATGTCGGCGAGGCTAGCGGCGAAGGTCGGCACTTCCTTGCCATCGATCTCTCCGGAGAGACTCGTGTTCCAGATGATCCCGCCGAAATCGTAAACGGTCGAGATGCTCGCCGTTCGCGCATGCTTGCGGAACTGTGGCAGCGGACGGGTTTCCGGCTGCTTGAAGTTGCCCCAGGTGCCGAGCAAATGGCGATCGGCGAGGACAACCCGGCCTGACTGCTTCAGGGCTTCGGAAAACTTCGCATCTTCGGAACGCGTCGAGGGGCCATCATAGACGATGTCGAGATGGATGCTTTTCGCGCCTGCCTTGCTCGCCTGTTCGATCAAGCGCGCTTGCGTGGACCGCTTCCACGGCCACGATCCCACTTCTGATATGCTCTTGTCGTCAATCCCGACGAAGACGACATCTCCGCTGGCATTGGTCACGTGCGTCGCGTTGCGCGCAGCCTTGAGATAGACTTCGAGGGGCAAGCCAAGCTGCGCAGCCCAACAAAGAAGGGCAGCAAAAAGAGACCACAGCAGCAAGCGCCATGGCCGCTGGCCCTCTTTATCAGTGGTGGCGGGTTCCGAGCCCATGATATCCCTGTGGCCGATAAAGGTTATTAAATCGGAAACTCACGTTCGGTGAACGACACAAGAGCGTGGTTGGCGCACATGGATTTTAGGCCTCGGCAGCGCGGCCTTGCTGTGCCACACAGGGCTCCGCGCACCTGAAGGGAGGGCTTGTGGACTTTATCTCCATCCTGTCGATCTTCGTCCTGAGCTGTTTCGTCGGCTACTACGTCGTCTGGTCGGTCACACCGGCACTACACACGCCATTGATGGCAGTGACCAACGCCATCTCCTCCGTCATCATCGTCGGTGCGCTGATCGCCGCCGCAGCATCGGGCAACGCCATCGCAAAATGGCTCGGGCTCCTCGGAGTTGTGCTGGCCTCGATCAACATCTTCGGCGGCTTCGCGGTGACCAGCCGAATGCTTGCCATGTACAAGAAGAAGGAGCGGCCCGAATGAGCGGCGTGCACGACACGCCCGCCTGGGTGATGCTCGCCTATCTCTTTTCAGGCGTTTGTTTCATTCTGGCCTTGCGAGGGCTCTCCAGCCCTTCGACCAGCCAACGCGGTAATCGGCTGGGCATGATCGGCATGGCCGTCGCCGTTCTGACGACGCTGATTACGCACATGCCCCGCCTTTCTCAGCCGGGCGGTCCGATGCGCCTTTGCACGCAGGACGTTGAAGGCACGCAGCCCATTGGAACTGCGGTGTGCAGCGACGTCGCCAGTGCGGCCGCCTTCCAAGCCGACTGGTCGACGTTGGGGCTCATCCTCGCCGCGATCGCGGTTGGCGCGTGCATCGGGATTGTCGGGGCCCGGCGCATCCAGATGACGGCGATGCCGCAGTTGGTTGCTGCTTTTCACAGCCTGGTTGGCCTCGCCGCGGTGCTGGTGGGTGCTGCGGCGTTCCTCAACCCCGAAGCTTTTGGAATCGCGACTCGCATCACCCCGATCGCCGCGCCCTCGTTCCTGATGATCAATCCGGTCAGCCGGATCGAGCTTGGCCTGGGTGTAGCAATCGGTGCCATCACATTCTCCGGCTCGGTGATCGCGTTCCTGAAGCTCAACGGAAATATGGGCGGTGCGCCGATCCTGCTACCGGGGCGGCATGTGCTGAACCTCGGCACTCTCCTCGCCATTCTCGGACTGGTCGCCTATTTCACGCAAGATCAGGCGCCGTGGGTGTTCTGGACGATCCTGGCGCTCAGCTTCGCAATCGGTTTCCTGCTGATTATTCCGATTGGCGGCGCCGACATGCCGGTCGTGGTGTCGATGCTGAACAGCTATTCGGGCTGGGCCGCGGCGGCGATGGGCTTTACCCTGCACAACAGCGCCATGATCATCACCGGCGCGCTGGTCGGTAGTTCGGGCGCGATCCTCAGCTACATCATGTGCCGGGCAATGAACCGAAGCTTCATCAGCGTCATCGCCGGTGGCTTCGGCGCGGTCGCGTCGAGCGGCGGGGGAGAGGTTATCGACCGCCCCTACAAGCGTGGTTCGGCCGAAGACGCCGCCTTCCTGATGAAGCAGGCCGATCAGGTCATCATCGTGCCGGGTTACGGTATGGCGGTCGCCCAGGCCCAGCATGTGCTGCGCGAAATGGCCGATCTCCTCAAGAAGGAGGGCGTGAAGGTGAAATACGCCATTCACCCCGTCGCCGGCCGCATGCCCGGGCACATGAACGTGCTGCTGGCCGAAGCCAACGTGCCCTATGACGAGGTGTTCGAGCTGGAGGACATCAACAGCGAGTTCGCGCAAACCGATGTTGCCTTCGTGATCGGCGCCAATGATGTCACCAACCCGGCCGCCAAGACCGACAAGAGCTCGCCGATCTACGGCATGCCGGTGCTTGATGTCGAAAAGGCCCGCACGGTGCTGTTCATCAAGCGGTCGATGGGCGGCGCAGGCTATGCGGGCGTCGACAACGAGCTGTTCTACCGCGACAACACGATGATGCTGCTGGCCGACGCCAAGAAGATGGTCGAGGAGATTGTGAAGTCGCTGGCCTGAGGAGCGATCCTTGCACCTCCGCAACGCTTTGTCGCCGCGCCGCAACAGTCCATCTTTGCCGCGTTAAACTGCTCCAGAATCTAAGCTAACCCGCTTGCCGAGACCGTCTGTCTGCGAGACAAGAACCCCGTTAACTAATTGGCGCTGCACAGATTGAACGCAGCGGGGCGAGGGGATTGAGACGTGAAGAAGCTCGGGATCGTTGGCGGGGCGAGCTGGAACAGCACTGCGCTCTACTACGAGCATATCAACAAGGGCGTGGCGGCACGGCTCGGCGGGCTCCACAGCGCGCGTCTGGTGATCGAAAGCCTCGACTGCGAGGATGATTACGCGGGCTTCCACCGGCGCGGTGATTGGGCTGGCGGCGAAAAGATCGTGATCCAGGCCTGCGAGCGGCTCCGTGACGCGGGTGCCGAAGGCCTCATCCTGACCTCCAACACCATGCACAAGCACTATGACGCGGTCGCCGCCGCCTTGCCCTTGCCAGTCCTTCACATCGGGGAAGCCGCGGCGGAGCGGATCGCTGCGGACGGTCGCCGCACCGTCGCGCTCCTCGGAACCCGTGTCACCATGATCGAACCGCACGTCCGAAGCCATTTCGAAGCCCGCGGTATCACGCTCGCCCCGATCGAAGATAGCTGGGTCGGCGAAGTGGACCGCATCATCTACGAAGAACTGGCCGCTGGAAGGGTGGTCCGCGAAAGCCAGCGCAAGCTCAAGACGCTGATCACCGAACTCGGCAAGAAGAGGGTCGAGGCGATTGTGCTCGGCTGTACCGAATTGGTGCTGGCGGTCGATCCACGCGCCAATGTGTTGCCGGTCTACGACACTACCGCCATTCACGCGCGCAAGGCCGTCGAATGGATCCTGTCGGAGCGGGAAAACGGTACAGTGGCGGCGGCGGCCTGATCCGGCGCGCATTGCGCTTCCGGAACAGGTAGGTTAGGCCGCAGTTATCAAGTCATCATATGCTGATGCGCGCTAGAGGTGGTTCATGAAGAAGGTGTGGAGCAAGCCGGAATTGCGGCGTTTGGTCGCGGGCGGCGCGGAAGCGTCGAGCACCAAGACTGGTGTCGATGGCGGCACCAAGGGCCAAGGCAACCAGTATAGCTGATTGGCTGTTTGTCTTGAGGTTGGCGGCCGTTGGCACTTCGGTGCAGCCGCCTTCTCAATACGCTGGTTTCGCCGCCGAGCTGTCGCAAGATGGCTCGGCGCTTTTGTGCGTGCCCGCAAACGGTGCTTCGCGTGTTGAAGGTCGCCATCTGCAACTCTCCGATGGGCGAGTGGCAGCCTTGGTGGCTCGCCGCTCTGATCTAGAGAACGAGCAACCACGGGCGGAAAGATCTTTAGCTGACCAGTTCTCGCGATGGCCGGACGTCCTTGCAGACGGCCTTGCCGTTGTCCGTAGTTCAAACGGCTGGAATATCTCCCTCGCTCCGGCTTCGTCGTTTCCCTTATTCGGTGCTCTGACCGACGAAGGCGAAATGGTCCTCTCGGACAGCCTTCCACCGCTGATCGCAATCGTCGGCGGGGGGTCAGAATTCGACGTCGACGAACTCGCCGAACGGTTCAGCGGCTCCGTGACGGTTGAGGGAACGCGGACGATCCATCCGGGCATCTTCCGCATGACCGGCGGCTTTGAACTTGTTGTCAGCGGCCGCAAGTTATCCTTTCGGCCCTGGTGGAACCCGCGCGCAATCGCCATCCAGCCGAACGCCTCGCTTTCCCGAGCGGCCGAGCAGCTTCGAGAGCGGGCCGAAGCGATCGTCGAGAGCTATCTTCCGCCAAATGACCCGATTGCCGTGCAGCTGAGCGGTGGGCGGGACAGCAGTCTCCTCTGCGCCCTGGCGGCGCGGCGACTGGCGTCACAGAACCGCTCGCTCGTCGCCATCACCGCCGTTCCATGCGTAGGGCAACCGGCTGCGGATCAGCGCTACCAATATGACGAAAGCGCCGGCGCTCTTGCTACGGCGGCCCGCTACCCAAACGTCGAGCATCATCTTCTGCGCCCGGTGCCGGTGCCGCTTGCGTCGGTGCTCGATCAACTGCATCGCCAGCTTGCCGACCCGATCCACCAACCGGTGCCGCTGTCCTGGACCATCCCGCAGCTATCCCTTTGCGGCGAGAGAAAAATCCAGACCCTGCTGACGGGTGACGACGGCAACTTCACCGTCAGCGCTGGGGGCCTTGCCCATCTGGTCGACGTTCGGCGGGAGGAGGGGCTTTCCGCATGGCTTCGCGTCTGCGCTCGGCTATTGAGGGAGGGCGTGGGGCTACGTGACATCGTTCGCGTCAGCATTGGGGCTTCGCTCCCTCGCCCTCTCTACGAGGCAGGGCGCAAGCGAGGGCAGCAGAAGCCGCTGCTGAACGATTTTCCTTTCTTCAAAGGCCCCTTGCGCGAGCGCCTCATCGCCCTGACGCCCGACAACGACGATCCTCGCCCGCTTTCGGCCTATCGCCCGCTGATCCAGGAGGTCGCTTCCAATATCGGAACCCTCTTTCCGGTGGGTCGCTCCCTTTACGGCGTGGAGCAGTTCTGCCCTTGGGACGATCGACAATTGTTCGAGCTCATCCTGTCGCTCCCAAGTTCGCTGCTGACGAGCGCGCCCGATCGCAGAGCTTTGTTCGATCGGGCCTTCGGTGACCTCCTGCCTGAGGAAGTGCTGCGCCCGGCCCGCCGGGGCCGCCAAAACGTCGACTTCCACGCTGCCATTGATCCCCTTGATCTGAGGAAGGGCATCGAACGCTATCGTTCCTCGGCTTTGTGCCGCGAGTATATCGACATGGACCGGCTAGCGACTGCGCTGGGCGACTGGCCCCGCCAGCGCAGCACCGATATTCGTTATTATGGCTTCTGGATCGGCCAGTTCCTGCCGTCCTTCTCGCTTGCAAGCTTCCTGTACACGCGCGAACATTCCGCCTCCGGTGCTTCCGCCGAGACGGCTGAGCCCTTACATGCGGCGCCATGAACCGCACCCCGGCTGACCGACCGGAACACCCCCGCGCGAACGAGCGCTTCAACGAGGATGCTGCAACCACCACCGTCAAGGGCGGCGGGGAGACGCCTGACCTTGAGGCCGGTGTCGCTGCCATCCGCAATGTGGTGAAGACCCTGCCCATACGCCCGGGCGTTTACCGGATGCAGGATTCGCGCGGCGAGGTACTTTACGTCGGCAAAGCGCGCGCGCTGAAGAACCGGGTTACGAACTACACGCAAGTCGCCCGGCTGTCGAAGCGGCTACAGCGGATGGTCTCGCAGACACGGTCGATGACCATTGTCACGACCAACACCGAGGCCGAAGCGCTGCTCCTCGAAGCGCAGCTGATCAAGCGCTTCCGTCCGCCCTACAACGTGCTGCTGCGCGATGACAAAAGCTTCCCCTTCATCCTGCTTCGTGAGGATCATGCTTTTCCGCGGGTGCAGAAGCATCGTGGCGCGCGGCGTACCAAGGGGCAGTATTTCGGGCCGTTCGCAAGTGCCGGATCGGTCACCCGCACTCTTAACACGTTGCAAAAGCTCTTCCTGCTAAGATCCTGTAGCGACGGCTTCTTCAACAATCGCTCGCGGCCATGCCTGCTTTATCAGATTCGCCGCTGCTCAGGTCCGTGCGTCGGGCGGATCGAGCCGAGCGCTTATGGTGAGCTGGTCGATGACGCGAAGAACTTCCTGGCTGGCAAGTCGACCGGGGTCCAATCGCGCCTGTCCAAGCAGATGGGCGAAGCGGCCGAAAAGCAGGATTACGAGCTTGCTGCCATCTATCGCGACCGGCTCCGGGCCCTGACCTACATCCAGGGCACACAAACGGTTCATGCCGAAGGGCTGGGCGATGCCGACATCTTCGCTCTTGCGGCGAAGGGCGGCACCATGTGCATCCAGGCCTTCTTCATCCGCGGCGGGCAGAATTGGGGCCATCGCGCCTTTTTCCCGAGCCACACCGCCGACGTGCCCGAGGACGAGGTGCTGTCGAGCTTCCTGATCCAGTTCTACGAAGACCTGCCGCCACCCAAACGGATCCTGGTCGATCGCGAGGTCGCCGAAAGCGAACTCGTTGCCGAGGCCCTGGCGGAAAAGGCCGGCCGCAAGGTGCTGATCGAGCGGCCGCAGCGCGGCGATCGCAAGAAGCTGATCGAGCAGGCCAGCCGGAATGCAGTGGAAGCGCTTGACCGCCGCCACGCCGAAAGCACGACCCAAACCAAGCTGTTGCGCGACCTTGCCGATGCGTTCGAACTCGCGGACGTGCCCAAGCGGATCGAGGTCTACGACAACAGCCACATCATGGGCACCGCCGCCACCGGGGCAATGGTGGTCGCGGGTCCGCAGGGGTTCGTGAAGAACAGCTATCGCAAGTTCAACATCAAGAAGGCGGCGACTGACGACGACTTCGGGATGATGAAGGAGGTGCTGGAACGGCGCTTCCAGCGGCTCGAAAAGGACGATCCCGATCGCTCCAGCGGCGAATGGCCGGACCTGATCCTCATCGATGGCGGGCGCGGGCAGCTGAATGCCGTGCTGGAGATCATGGAGGATGCCGGCGTCCACGACGTGCCGGTGGTCGGCGTCGCCAAGGGCCCTCACCACGGGCGCGAAGGGCGCGAAGTGTTCCACCTGCCGAACGGGCGAGAACTGACCTTCCCGGTCAATTCGCCCTTGCTCTTCTATCTCCAGCGACTGCGCGACGAGGCGCACCGCTTCGCCATCGGGACGCACCGCGCCAAGCGCGCCAAGAACCTCACCACCTCGACCCTCGACGAGGTTCCCGGGATCGGACCGACCCGAAAGCGGGCGCTTTTAATGCACTTCGGCACCGCGCGGGCGGTCAAGGGAGCGGCGCTCGAGGACCTCGAGAAAGCGCCGGGGATCAGCAAGGCCACCGCGCGGCAGCTGTATGACTATTTCCATCCCGGCGGATAGCGTGTGCGGCTGACCACGGCGGCCATCGTCCTCGCGCTACGTCCGCACGGCGAGCATGGCGCGGTGGTGCGCCTGCTGACGCGAGATCACGGCCTGGTCGCTGGCTATGTGCGGGGGGCGAGAGGGCGGCGGATGCGACCGATCCTGCTTGCGGGCAACGCGGTCGAAGCCAGGCTTGCCGCTCGCAACGAAACCCAGCTCCCGCAAGCCGAAGTCGAGCTGACCCGCAGCCGCGCGCCGCTGATGACCGAGCCGCTGCCGGCCGCCGCGATCCTGTGGGTGACAGCGGTAACGGCGCAGGTGCTGCCAGAGCACCAGGCGTATCCAGCGCTTTACGAAGGACTGGACGGCCTCCTTGAGGCGATCGGCGCGGCACTCTCGGCAAGCGGATGGGGGCCGGCGCTGCTTCGCTACGAATTGCTGCTGCTGGCAGAGCTCGGCTTCGGGGTTGAACCCGAGCTGGTCGCGCGTGCAGCGGCGGACTGGCTGCCGGGCCTGTCACTGACCGGTCGCCGGCTGCGCCGCGATATCCTTGATCGCCCGGCCGATCCAGCGTGGGACGCCCGCGAACGGCTCACTCACCGGTTGCGCAGGGCCGCCGGCCTGTTAGCGTGACCCGATGAGCGCGATCGGCTTGGCCGTCCTTTTCCCGCACGAAGCGGTGACCGACGATGTCACGGTGCGGGTGGCGGTGAGCTACCTTGCCGAACAATCGGCGCCCACCAATGGGCGCTGGTTCTGGTCCTATCATATCCGCATCGAGAACCATGGCGAGGCGAGCGTGCAACTGCTCGCGCGCAGCTGGACCATCATCGATGGGCGCGGCTCGATCCACGAGGTGAAGGGTGAGGGCGTAGTGGGCGAAATGCCGGTGATCGCGCCCGGCGCCTCCTACGATTATGTCTCGGGCTGCCCGCTGCCGACGCCCACCGGCCGCATGAGAGGCAGCTACCAGATGGTCGATGACGAGGGCCGCCCGTTCGATGTCGCCATCCCGAGCTTCCCGTTGGTGGGGCCGGTCTGACGCGCCCGCGGGTCTTTACCA
Organism: Sphingomonas sp. LHG3443-2; assembly: GCF_049896405.1. Classification (NCBI taxonomy): domain Bacteria; kingdom Pseudomonadati; phylum Pseudomonadota; class Alphaproteobacteria; order Sphingomonadales; family Sphingomonadaceae; genus Sphingomonas; species Sphingomonas sp. LHG3443-2. Next base: position 2,076,864 of record NZ_JAFCUG010000001.1, on the reverse strand, counting down.
TCGGCTACGAGGCGACCACCACGGCCGAGTTCGTGGCGGCGCTCAAGACCGCGGGGGTCGCTCAGGTGATCGACGTCCGCGCACTGCCGCTGTCGCGCCGACCGGGTTTCTCCAAGACGCCGTTACGGCTGGCGCTGGAGGAAGAAGGCATTGGCTATGTCCATCTGCGGGCCCTCGGAACGCCAGCCGACGGACGCGAAGCGGCCCGCAAGGGACGCACGGCAGAGATGGAGCGCATCTATGCCGGGCAGCTCGCCTTGCCCGAAGCAATGGCGGCCGCCGCGCAGCTTGGTGCACTGGTACAAGAGAAGCCGTCGGCTTTGCTCTGCTACGAACGGCACCCGGAAGGCTGCCACCGCAGCATGCTGATCCGCGAAGCGTTGCCCGACGTCGAGGTCGAGCACCTGTTCCCCTGAGCTACAGGCCGTTCTCCGGCTCTGCCGGTGGCGGCTGATCCGCGGGTTCTGGCTCGAGCGCTTGGGCCGGTTCCTCTTCCACCACTTGCGGTTCGGCGAGCGGCTCAGGCTCGGCCGGTAGCTGCTCCAGCACCTCGCGCGGCGGGGGAGGAGGCGGGGTCGATGTCTCGACATCCGCGCCGGGCAGAGTCACTGGCTTGCGGCTCGGCGGCGGCGTGCGATCGCGCGGCGCGACCTCGCCTTCGTACACGCAAACATCAAGACCATCGCGGGCAACCACTCCGATCCGCGCTGCAATGCTGTTTCCATAGCGCTTGGTGAACCCGCGCGGGGCGATCGCCTCGCGGCCCTTGGGCAGCGGCAGCACCGCCGCCAGCCGCGCCGCTTCCGTCCGGGTCATCGCGCTGGCGTCATGCCCGTAATAGCGCTGCGAGCCGGCGTTGACGCCATAGGTGCCGATCCCCGTCTCAGCGACGTTGAGATACACCTCCATGATCCGACGCTTGCCCCAAAGCTGCTCGATGAGGAAAGTGAACCAGGCTTCCATGCCCTTGCGGATGTAGCCGCCGCCTTGCCACAGGAAGGCATTCTTGGCGGTCTGCTGGCTGATGGTCGATCCGCCGCGGATCCTGCCGCCGCTGGCGTTGCGCCGCGCAGCGTCGGAAATGGCGTCCCAGTCAAAGCCCGAGTGCGCGCAATATTTTGCATCTTCGCCGCCGATCACCGCGCGGACCATGTCGCGGTCAATCTCGTCGAGGCTCATCCACTGCCGCTCCGCGCCGCGCCCGGCGACGACGTCACCGACCATGGTCGCGGTGATCGGCGGATTGATGAAGCGGTAGAGCAGCACCCAGGCGACCGACAGCAGGAGCAGGCCAAGCACGAGCTTGACCAGTCCAAACGCGATTCGCGCCGGCCACGAGCGTGACCGACGTTTGCCAAGAGAACGGGAGGATTGTCGCGCCATGAGGGTGAGCTAGACCGAATGAAGGTCGTGGCGCCAGCCCGTCGGCTCAGTTCTCTTGTGGTGGGATGTTGAGGCGCTGGGCCGCCTCTTCATAGCTGAAGGCCATGCCTTTCAGCACTTCGGAAGCCTGCTTGTCCGAGATTCCTGCAGCAAGACGGCGACAGCGCTCGGCCTTCGCCTTGAGCGCACCGGCGTCCTCACATGGGTCGGGAGCACTGCCGATGCTGAAGTTCATTTCACGGGATGGGTCACTAGCCAAGGCAAAGATCCGTCGACGATTCAGAACATTGCACGTCCGCAGGAGATGCGAGCGTCGCCAAAGAACGGCATACGCTATGTCAGGTTCCGCACTTAGCCACTGTAATTCGATAGCGAGCGCCGCCTGTGACATAATCGGCACAGGCGGCGGCGGGTCGGTTCAGAGGGCTACTTCAGCCTGATTCTCTTGCTGATGGTCCTTGCCCGGCTCGCGGCCGAGGAGCTTCAGCGCAGCGGCTACCAAGGTCGAGCCTGCCTCCGCCTTCCAGATCTCGGCCTTGCTGGTGTCGAAGCGGAGCAGCTGCAGGTCGGGATCGTCCTTGCCGTTCTTGTACCAGCTGGCGACCACCGGGTTCCAGAACTTGTCCACCAAAGCGCGATCTTCGATCGTTTGCAGCGTTCCGTGAATGTGGGCGAAGACCTTGTGGCCCTTGGACACGAAGGTGCAGACCACGCGATTGTTCTCGCTCAAGCCCTTCACGATCGCTTCCGACTTGGCGCCGAAGAAATAGATGTCGCCGCCCTGCTGCAGGTCCTTTTCGTCCTGCCAGTTGACCTGCGCGGTCCACGGGCGGGTGCGGCTGTCCTCGACTCCTTGCAGGCCGATCATCACGAACGGGCTGTCCTTCAGCTCTTCCCAGAACAGCTGCTTCAGTTCTTCGGCGCGCTCGGCATCGGCCATGTGTCAGTCTCCCACGAAGATGGTTTGACTGGCGAAACGGGGGAGGGGAGCGAGGGTTCCGACGTGGCGCCTAGCGGACGCGGCGCACCAGCAGGCCGCCGCCATCGGTCTCTCTGACCTGAAATTCCGGCATGCCGCGCACCAGTTCGCTGAGCGACCGAGCTCCGTAATTGCGAACCGAAAAGCTCAGCACCGCCTTGGCGCGTTGGCCGACTTCGGAAAGCGAGGCGAAGCCCTCGGCGTCGCGCTTGCTCTGCTTCCAGGCAGCGCCGAGAAGGTTCAGCAGCTCGTCGTTGGCGGCGCGGCTTTCTGCCGTGGGTTCGGCCTGCTGTTCCTCGTTGCAGGCGAGAGCGCCAACATCGACGAATCGGGTGCAGCTGTTCTTGAAGCTGATCGGGGTCTTGGCGGTGCCGAACCCGTAGACCGGAATTCCGGCCTCCCGGATGCGCTGAGCGAGCGGGAGAAAGTCGCTGTCGCTCGACATGATGCCGAGGCCTTCCAGACCGCCGCGATAGAGCATGTCCATGGCGTCGATCACCATGCGCATGTCGGTCGCTGACTTGCCTTTGACGACGTCGAACTGCTGGATCGGCTGGATCGAATGCTGGGTGGTCAATTCTCCCCAGCCTTTAAGCGCTTGTTTTGACCAATTTCCGTATGCGCGGCGGACATTGATCGCGCCGAGCTCGCCCAGCACCAGCAGAACCTCGTCAAGGTGATCAGGCGACGCGTTGTCGGCGTCGATCAGCAGGGCGATGTTGCGGTCGCGGTCCACTGCTTCAGTCGCGGTCGGGCAGGGGTGCAAATTTCCCGGCCTGTTCGTCGAGGGTGTAAAGCGTGCCTTCGGCAATCGAGAACCAGCCGCCGTGAAGCTCGAGCTGGCCTGCGGCTTCCCGCTCGGCAACGAAGGGGAAGGTGCGGAGGTTGGCAAGGCTCACCTTCACGCCTTCGAGTTCCAGCGCCCGCTGCGGGTCTGCTGGCGTTTCCGCGAGAACCTTGTCGCGGGCCCGGTCGAGCAGGCCGATCCACTTGTCGATGAAGATCCGATCCGGTTCGCCATGCCCCGCCAGGCAGGCGCTGACGCCGCCGCACATGCCGTGACCCATGACCAGTATATGCTTCACCCCAAGCTTGGTGACTGCAAATTCCAGCGCGGCGGAGACGCCATGGAGACCGCCACCGAGCTCGAACGGCGGAACCAGATTGGCGACGTTACGAAGGATAAACACTTGACCCGGCATGGTGTCGAAGATGGTGGCGGGATCGACCCGGCTGTCACAGCAGCCGATGATCATCACCGGTGGCTCCTGACCAGTCGCTAGTTCGTCCCAGCGCCGGCGCTGGTCACGATAGCCGGTGGAGCGGAAGCGGTTGTAGCCGCTGAGCAGAGCTTGGAATTCTGACATGGCACCATGTTCGCTGGAAGAGGGGACCACAAAGCGGCAAGGCAGCTTCGTTCCGGCGGCTAGATCAGGCACTCGCCCTTGGCAATCCGGGCCTGATGGAACCGCAAGGCCGCAGGGGCGCTGATGCAAGGTAAATAGCTCCAGGAGACGACCCATGAAGAAGGTGATGATGACGACACTGCTCGTCGGAAGCCTTTCGCTCGGCGCGTGCGCCACGACCGGCTACAACGATCCCTACTACGGCAACCGCAACAACACGGCGAGCCGTGCGGCGAGCGGTGCTGCGGTCGGCGCAGTGGCTGGCGGCGTGGTCGGCGCGGTTGTTCCGGGTGTCTCCACCGTCGGCGGCGCGGTTGCTGGCGGCATCGCGGGCGCGGTGCTCGGCGCGGTGATCAACAATCGGCAATATTATCGCGATACCCGCGGCTATTGCTATTACGTCGATCGCAACGGCCAGCCGATCTACGACAACTCGGTTCGCTGCTAAGTGACTTAGGGGAGGGGTGGCAGAAGCACCCCCTCCTCGCTACATGGCGGGCCATGAACGCGCCTGCCGATCTGCCCGTCCCCAACCCCCCGCGGGTCCGCAAGCCGGACTGGATCCGGGTCAAGGCCCCGACCAGCGAAGGCTATGCCGAAACCCGGCGCCTGATGCGCAGCCTCAAGCTCGCGACTGTGTGCGAGGAGGCGGCTTGCCCCAATATCGGCGAGTGCTGGACCAAGAAGCACGCCACGGTGATGATCCTTGGCGACACCTGCACCCGCGCCTGCGCCTTCTGCAACGTCAAGACCGGCATGCCGCGCGCGGTTGATCCGTTTGAGCCACAGAACACCGCCATTGCCGCGGCCGAACTCGGGCTAGAGCACATCGTCGTGACCAGCGTCGACCGCGACGATCTTCCCGATGGCGGCGCCAGTCAGTTCGTGAAGGTGATCGAAGCACTCCGCCGTGAGACGCCGAAGACCACGATCGAGATCCTTACTCCCGACTTCCGCAACAAGAGCGAGGAAGCGGTGGCGCGGATCGTCGATGCCGGGCCCGACGTCTACAATCACAATCTCGAAACGGTGCCGAGGCTCTATCCGACCATTCGTCCGGGTGCGCGCTACTACGCCTCGCTGCGGCTGCTGGAGAGCGTGAAGCGGCGCAATCCCGCCATCTTCACCAAGTCTGGCGTCATGGTGGGCTTGGGCGAGCAGCGGCTCGAAGTGCATCAGGTGATGGACGATATGCGCTCGGCCGACATCGATTTTCTGACCATGGGGCAATATCTTCAGCCGACCCCGCGCCACGCGACAGTGGAAGAGTTCGTTACCCCGGACGCGTTCAAGGCTTATGGCGCGATCGCGCGGGCCAAGGGCTTCCTGCTGGTCGCCGCCTCGCCGCTCACGCGCTCGAGCTATCATGCCGGCGACGATTTCAAGAAGATGCAGGCGGCCCGCGCGGAGCGGCTCGCCCGTTAGTCGATGCCGCGCCACAGCGAACAGCGTTTCCTGCCCTATACGCCCGACCAGCTGTTCGATCTGGTCGCGGACGTGAAGCGATATGACGAGTTCCTGCCGTGGGTGACCGCAGTGCGGGTGCGCTCGTCGAGCGAGACCGAGATGGTGGCCGACCTGATCGTCGGTTTCGGTGCTTTTCGCGAGCGGTTCACCAGCCGCGTTGCGAAGGAGCGGCCGAGCCGCATCACCGTCGATTATGTCGAGGGGCCGCTCAAATTCCTGCACAACGAGTGGCGGTTCGAGCCAGCCGAAGGTGGCACCAACCTCGGCTTCACCGTCGACTTTGCATTCAAGAACCGGATTTTCGAAGCGGTTGCAGGACAGGTATTCGACCGCGCTCTGCGCAAGATGACCAACGCCTTCGAAGAGCGGGCGAACGCGCTTTATGGTTCGAGCAATTCCAGCGCGCACACCGCTGCCTGAAGCCTGATCCCGCTGCGCCCCGAGGCGGCATCGAACAGCTTGGTATCAGCGATGATGGCGTCGTCCCCTTGGCCGCGTTCGGCACGGGCGAAGACAACGGTGCCGACAGGCTTGGCGGCGCTTCCGCCATCGGGCCCCGCGATACCGGTGATCGCTACGGCTACGTCAGCGCCGGACCGCGCCAGCGCACCCTTGGCCATTGCCCAGGCGGTCGCGATGCTGACAGCTCCGAAGGTGTCGAGCACGTCCTCGGAAACGCCAAGTGCGGCCATCTTCGCTTCGTTGGCATAAGTGACGTAGCCGGCCTCGAACACTGCGCTGCTGCCCGGCACTTCGGTCAGTGCGGCGCTGACCAGCCCGCCGGTGCAGCTTTCCGCCACGGCGATACGTCGACCAGCGGTCCGGTTCTTCTCGATGACAGAGCGGGCGCGATCGACCAGTTCGGGCGGGAGCAGCGAGTCCATGGGCGACAACCTCAAGCCGGCAGGCGGATGGTAGCGATCGCCTGAGCGGCTATACCTTCGCGTCGCCCAGCGAAACCCAGCTGTTCGGTGGTGGTGGCCTTGATGCTGACCGCCCCGGGTTGGATGTCGAGGATCTCGGCGACACGGGCCTGGATGGCGGCGCGGTGCGGCCCGACCTTGGGGGCTTCGCAGATCACCGTGCAATCGACATGATCGATGATCCCGCCTTTGTCCCCGATGAGGTCGGCCGCGTGGCGCAGGAAGCGGTCGCTCGCCGCGCCTTTCCATTGCGGATCCGATGGTGGGAAATGTTGTCCGATGTCGCCCAGCGCCGCGGCCCCGAGGAGCGCGTCGGTGATGGCGTGAAGCACGACGTCAGCGTCGCTATGCCCGGCCAGGCCGTGCGGATGATCGATGGTGATCCCACCCATGACGAGCGGTCCGGGGCCTTCGAAGGCATGAACGTCGAAGCCGGTGCCCGAACGGCTGATCATGCGGGCAGCAAGCATCATTTCGGCGCGTTCCCAGTCTCTTGGCGAGGTTAGTTTATGCAGGGCCTCATCCCCGGCAACGGTTGCGACCTTGAGGCCGGCGTGTTGCATGACGGTGGATTCGTCTGTCGGCGCGCCGCTGCCCGCCTCGTCGTAGGCGTAGCGCAAATCCTCGAGGTGAAAGGCTTGCGGGGTCTGGATGCGGAGCAGCTGCGTGCGGTTGACCGTGCCGCGCAGTTCGCTGTCGCCTTTGGCCAGCGTATCGGCGACCGGCAGCACCGGAACTGCGCCATCGGCTTTCCCAAGCGCGTCGATCAGCCGGTCGATGACCTCCGGCGGGCAAAACGGACGGGCCGCATCGTGGACGAGGACGACGCCGTCTTCCACCGCGGCCAGGCCTGCCCGAACGCTGTCCGCCCGCTCCGCACCACCGATGATGAGAGTGCCGACATCGAGCCCGGCAAGCGCAGCGGCGGCCAGCTCCTCCTGCCCGGCGCCGATGACGACCCTGACGGCGGTCACGCGCGGATGCGAGCTGAGCGCTTCGGCTGCGTGGCGGAGGAGGGGCTTGCCGGCAAGGCGGCGATATTGCTTGGGCATGTCCCCGCCCATGCGGGTGCCGCAGCCGGCTGCGACGATGAGGGCGGTGACCTTGTCCACGGCGCCCGCCTTGCCCGCAGCGGCCTGCTCCTGTAAAGGCGCGCACTCCCATGGACAGCTTCAAGCCCATCTCGATCGGTCCGGTCCGCATCGACGCGCCGGTCATCCTGGCGCCGATGACGGGCGTCAGCGACCTGCCGTTCCGCAAGATCGTCAAGCGCTTCGGTGCGGGACTGACGGTGAGCGAGATGATCGCCAGCCAGGCCGCGATTCGCGAGACCCGGCAGAGCCTGCAAAAGGCCTTGTGGGATCCCAGTGAGGAGCCGGTCAGCCTTCAGCTCGCTGGGTGCAGTCCCAAGGAGATGGCCGACGCCGCGCGCCTCAACGAGCAGCGGGGCGCGGCGATCATCGACATCAACATGGGCTGCCCGGTCAAGAAGGTGGTGAACGGCGACGCCGGCTCCGCCCTGATGCGCGACCTGCCATTGGCCGCCGCGATCATCGAGGCCACCGTCAAGGCGGTGAAGGTGCCGGTCACCGTCAAGATGCGGATGGGCTGGTGCCACGATAGCCTGAACGCGCCCGAACTTGCCCGCATCGCGGAAGACCTCGGCGCACAGATGATCACCGTCCACGGCCGCACCCGCAATCAGATGTACAAGGGCACGGCCGATTGGCGCTTCGTTCGCAGCATCAAGGAAGCGGTATCGCTGCCGGTCATCGTCAACGGCGACATCAATAGCCGGGAGGATGCGCGCGAGGCGCTTGCCCAGTCGGGCGCCGACGGCGTGATGATCGGCCGCGGTGCTTATGGTCGGCCGTGGCTTTTGGGGCAGGTGCTGGCGGATCTGGCGGGCGGCGAACGCCCCGACCCGAGCATGGACGAGCAGCTGGCGATCATTCTCGAGCAGTATGACGCCATGCAGTCACTCTACGGCGCGCACACCGGCGTGAACCTCGCCCGCAAGCATATCGGCTGGTATGCCAAGGGGTTGCACGGATCGGCCGAGTTCCGCCAGAAGGTCAACACGATCGACGATCCCAAGGTCGTGGTGCAGATGCTGCGCGACTTCTACGCGCCTTGGCTGAGCAAGGCGGCAGCCTGAGCGCTGCGCCGGGCCAGTCCGAAAGAAAGTTAACGCGGATCGCCACAAACTGTGTTCTTTGCGCCACAAGTCCATGCTAGGGCACCTTCATGGATGCCCGCTCGGCCGCTTCCACGCTTGATCAGCCACCCAGCCTGAAGCGCTGGTTGGCGACCGAACGGGCGAACGGTCGCTTTTACCGCGTGCTGGAACTGGTCACCGCCGGCCTGCTGTTGGTCATGCTGGGCTCGAGCTACGCAACGCTGGCGCGCGGCGACCCCACCGAAATGGCCTCGCCGCCGTTGATTGCCTTGCTGCTGGTCGGCAATCTCATCCCCGCAATCCTGCTGATGGTGTTGCTGACCCGGCGGCTGGCGGTGAAGCGCGCGGCGCAGGGTGAGCTTGGCACTGGCCTGCTTCACACTCGCCTCGTGGCGCTGTTCTCGATCATTGCCGCGGTGCCGACAGTGCTGGTGGCAATCTTCGCTTCCTTCCTGCTCCAGTCGGGATTGGAGTTCTGGTTCTCCAACAAGGCGCGAGGCATGCTGGAGAACAGCGTCCAGATCGCACGCGGCGCCTATCAGCAGGAGGTCGACCGCGTGGCGGCCGAGACGACGACCATGGCGGTCGATATCGTCCGTATCCTCCTGCCACGCTACTCGCTGGACGACATCCGCTTCGCCGATGCCTTTGCCCGCTCACAGGTGCTCCCGCGAAATCTCAGTGAAGCGATCATCTTCACCGCAGGAGACGACGGAGTGGTCCGCACGCAGGTGCTGGTGAACCCCTACGATCGGCCACTCGACACGCTGATCACGCCGGCCAAGCTGAAAGAGCTTGCGGGGCGTGAGTGGGTAGAGGTAAATTCCGCTGATCGCGTAGGCACGCTGACCCGCGTTCCCGAAAGCGAGGGGCTCTACCTCTATTCGGCGAGGGTGTTCGAGCCGGCGCTGAAGCAGCAGCTCGATCGGGCCGACAGCGTGCTGGTCGATTATCGGACGCTGCAGGAGCGGGCGCGGCTGTATCAGCTTCGCTTCAACGCTGCCCTGCTGCTCGGGTCACTGATCATCGTCGGGCTGGCCATCTTCGTGGCGCTGCGTCTTGCTGATCGTCTCGTGAGGCCGCTTGGCGGGCTTGTGACGGCTGCTGGGCGGGTCGAAGAGGGCGATTTCTCCGCTCGCGTGGCGGTTAACCGCAAGGACGACGAGATCGGGGTGCTGGCCGCGGCGTTCAACCGGATGACCAGCCGGCTTGAGGAGCAAACCGGCGCGCTGAAGGCCGTAAACACGCAGCTCGACACCCGCCGTGCTTTCATCGAGGCGGTGCTGGGGTCGGTGACCGCTGGCGTCATCGCGCTTGACAATGATCGTCGCATTCTCCTCACCAATCGTTCGGCCGAGGCGCTGCTCCAGCATGGCGCAGAGGGGATCGAGGATCGTGCGCTGCACGAGGTCAGCCACGAGCTGGAGGAATTCCTTTGCGGGGACCAGCGCGAGGCTGATGTCCTTGTGCGCGCCGAAGGCGGGCAGCGGACGCTGGCGGTGAAGCGAGTGCGCTATGCTGACGGCTGGGTGCTGACGTTCGATGACATCACCGAGCAGCTCGCCGACCAGCGTCGGGCCGCATGGTCCGACATCGCCCGGCGTATCGCCCACGAGATCAAGAACCCGCTGACGCCGATCCAGCTTGCCGCCGAGCGGATCCAGCGCCGCTTCGGCAAGGAAGTGCAAAGCGATCCGGAGACGTTTGGGCGCTTGACCGAGACCATCATCCGGCAGGTCGGCGACCTCCGCCGCATGGTCGATGAATTCAGCAACTTTGCGCGTATGCCCAAGCCCAAGTTTCGTGACGAGAACGTCCACGACATCGCGCGCACCAGCCTGTTCCTGCACGAGGTGGCGCACCCTGGAATCACCTTCACCCTCGACCCGCCACAGGGCGATATTCGCATGATCTGCGACCGCAGCCAGCTTGGCCAGGCATTGACCAACGTCGTCAAGAATGCGGTGGAAGCGATTGAAAGCAGGCGCAATCGCGGTGAGCACAGCCTCGAAGGGGATCGCGTCGCCTTGCGCCTGACCAAGGATGAGCGGCAGCTCGTCATGGACCTCAACGACACGGGTGTCGGCCTGCCCCAAGATCGCGAGCGGCTGACCGAGCCTTATATGACAACGCGGGTGCGCGGCACTGGCCTTGGCCTCGCCATCGTCAAGAAGATCGTCGAGGAGCATGGCGGCGAGATCGCCTTCCTCGATCGCCCCGGCGGCGGCACCCATGTCCGCATCGCCTTCGACCTAGCCCGCCTGGCCCTGCTGGCCGAGGCGGCCGAACAACCCCAAGACGAGGAGTCTGCCTGAGATGGCACTTGAAGTGCTGGTGGTCGACGATGAGGCCGACATCCGCGAGCTGGTTGCCGGCGTGCTCGAGGACGAAGGCTATGCCGTCCGCTCCGCCGCCAATTCGACCGAAGCACTGGACGCGATCGAAAGCCGCCGCCCGAGCCTCGTTCTTTTGGACGTATGGCTGCAGGGTTCGCGAATGGACGGGTTGCAACTGCTTGAAGAGGTGAAGCGTCGCGATCCGTCCTTGCCGATCCTGATGATCAGCGGGCACGGCAATCTCGACACCGCCGTGGCCGCGATCCGCGAAGGGGCGATCGACTTCATCGAAAAGCCGTTTGAGGCGAGCCGGCTGCTTCATCTCGTCGGCCGAGCCACCGAAACCGATCGCCTGCGCCGCGAAAATGCCGATCTCAAGATGCGGATCGGGACCGAGGACCAGCTCAATGGCTCATCGGTGGCGATCAATACCGTTCGCGCGACGTTGAAGCGCGTGGCGCCGACCGGCAGCCGCGTCCTGATCACCGGGCCGGCGGGGGTCGGCAAGGAGATTGCTGCGCGGACCATTCATAATTGGAGTACCCGCGCGACCGGACCCTTTGTGACCGTCGCCGCGGCGCGGATGGACCCGGACCGGGTCGAGGAGGAACTGTTCGGCTCCGAAAACGACGGCGTCGCGCGGCCTGGCTTCCTGGAGCAGGCCCACGGCGGCACGTTATTCCTCGACGAGATCGCGGACATGCCGCTGACGACGCAGGGCAAGATCCTGCGCGTGCTGACCGACCAGAGCTTCACCCGTGTCGGCGGGCAGCGTCCTGTGAAAGTCGATGTTCGCGTTCTGTCCGCGACGTCGCGCAACCTGTCGGAAGAAATCGCCGCCGGGCGTTTCCGCGAGGACCTCTACTATCGCCTCAACGTGGTGCCGGTGCGTATTCCGCCGCTACGCGAGCGGCGCGAGGATATTCCCGAGCTCAGCGCACATTATCTGGCGCGGTTCGCCACCGAGCGCCGGATGCCGCCGCCGAACCTCTCCGATGAGGCGCTGGCGGCGCTTCAGGCGCATGATTGGCCCGGCAACGTTCGCCAACTCCGCAACATCATCGAGCGGACGGTTATCATGGCTCCGGGTGACCGGCTGGCCCGGATCGACGTGGACATGCTGCCGACCGAAGTGCTCGATAGCGGTGGGTCGGGCGGGCTGTCTTCGGCAACGCTGTCGATCATGGGCTCGCCGCTGCGCGAAGCGCGCGAGAGCTTCGAGCGCGAGTATCTCCGGGTCCAGATTCGACGCTTCTCCGGCAACATCAGCCGCACGGCGAGCTTCATCGGAATGGAGCGTTCGGCCCTCCACCGGAAGCTCAAGGCGCTCGGGCTTGGCGACAAGGGACAGAATGGCGAGGAGGAGCGTTAAAGCTGTAAGGCTCGCAACGATAATAAGAAGAACAGCAATCAATGCCGTCCAAGTCCCTCAGCTTACAGGATCATTTTCTCAACAGCCTGCGCAGATCCAAGACTCCTGTGACCATCTTTCTGGTCAAAGGGGTCAAGCTGACGGGCGTGATCACCTGGTTCGATGCTTTCTCGCTACTGCTCCGCCGCGAGGGCGTGGCGCAGCTCATCTACAAGCACGCGATGTCGACCATTCTCCCCGCCGAGGCGCCGATTGACATCGAGCTTGCGAGCTTTCGCGGGGATGGGCTGGAAGAGGGGAGGGCGACGCTGCAGGACCTGTTCCTTGCCGCCGCCATCCGCGAGCGAGCAGCGATGACGGTGTTCTTGGTCAATGGCGTCATGCTGCAGGGTGAGGTGGTGGCATTCAACCGCTTCTCGATGCTGCTCGGCCGCGGCAACCAGGTGCAGCTTGTCTACAAACATGCGGTTTCGACCATGCAGCCAGCGCACTCGCTCCAGCTAGGGACGGCTTACCCCGATGCGGAGGACGCGGCGTGAGCACCGGATTTGACCGAGCGGACCGCGATGGCCTGCGCCGCGGCGAGCGCGCGTTGGTGGTGCTGCCCGACCGTTCCAACGAGTCCAACGCTCGAACCACCGACGCCCGCCTGGACGAGGCGGCGGGCCTAGCCGAAGCGATCAGCCTCGACGTCGCGGCCCGGATCGCCTTCCGCATCCGTCAGCCTCGCCCAGCGACCCTGTTCGGCAAGGGTCAGGTGGAGGAGATTGCGGCCCGCGCCGAGGAGGCCGACGCCAAGGTGCTGGTGGTCGATGCCGCGCTGACGCCGGTGCAGCAGAAGAACCTTGAGGACGGCACCAAAGCCAAGGTCATCGACCGCACCGGGCTGATCCTCGAGATTTTCGGTGAACGCGCAGCGACGGCGGAAGGGCGGCTTCAGGTCGAGCTTGCCCATCTCGACTATCAAGCCGGTCGGCTCGTCCGCAGCTGGACCCACCTTGAGCGCCAGCGCGGCGGTTTTGGCTTTCTCGGCGGCCCGGGTGAAACCCAGATCGAAGCCGATCGCCGGCTGATCCGTGATCGCATGGCGCGTATCCGGAAGGAATTGGAGCAGGTGAAGCGCACCCGCGCGCTTCACCGCGACCGCCGCAAGCGCGCGCCGTGGCCGGTGATTGCGCTGGTTGGCTATACCAATGCCGGCAAGTCGACGCTGTTCAATCGACTGACTCGGGCGACCGTGCTGGCCGAAGACCTGCTATTCGCGACGCTCGATCCGACCATGCGCGAGATTCAGCTCCCGGGCTTCGACAAGGCGATCCTGTCGGACACGGTGGGCTTTGTCTCCAATCTCCCCACCGAACTCGTCGCAGCGTTTCGCGCCACGCTGGAAGAAGTGGCGTCGGCCGATCTCATTATCCACGTGCGCGACATCCACCATCCCGACAGCGACGCCCAGAAGTCCGATGTCGAGCAAGTGCTGACCAGCCTGGGCCTCGGTGAAGGGGAAGAGGGGCCGGCTCGGCTCGAGGTCTGGAACAAGATCGACCTCCTCGGCGGAGAGGATCAGGAGGCGGTCCTCAACGAAGCGGCGCGGCGCGATGACGTGGTGACCTTGTCCGCGCTGAGCGGCGAGGGGACGGATGGCCTGCTCGACCGCGTCGGCCAGATGCTTCGCGAAGGGGCAAGCGTGCATCACCTCCGCTTGCCGGCGAGCGACGGTCAGCGGATCGCCTGGCTTCACCGTAGCGGTGAGGTGCTCGAAAGCCGTGCCGAGGGCGACGAGATGTTCCTGGCTGTCCGCCTGACGCCCGAGAACTTGCAGCGCTGGCAGTCGCTTTAGAGCGGCGGTATCTGCTTGGTCTGGCGGAGCGCTTCGCCAAGCGCCAACGAGGCCGATGTGGCAAGGTTGAGCGAGCGGACTTGCGGTCGCATTGGAATGCGCAGGCGGGTGTCGCAGGCAGCAACGACATGCTCGGGCACGCCGGCACTTTCCTTGCCGAACAACAGGATATCGTCCGGCTCAAAGGCATGATCGTAGGGCGATTGCGTCGCCTTGCTGGAGAAGAGGACCAGACGGGCACCTTCATTGGCGACGCGAAAGGACACCCAGTCGGCGTGTCTCGCGACCTCGACATGGTCGATATAGTCCATTGCCGTGCGGCGGACCCGGCGATCGTCCCACGCGAAGCCCATTGGCTCGATCAGATCCACTGCGACACCCATGCAGGCGCCAAGCCGAAGCACTGCGCCAACGTTGCCGGCAATCTCCGGCTGGTAGAGCGCAATGCGCACCTCAGCGCGCCTTTTGCGCGGTCCAGAGCCGTTCCTGCTCCTCGAGGCTCATGGAGCTGAACCCGGGCTCGGCCTCGATTGCTCTGAAGCGACGCTCGAACTTGGCGTTGCCCTTTCGCAGAGCTTCTTCAGGGTTGATCTTGAGAAAGCGTGCGAGGTTTACGACGGCGAACAGTAGGTCGCCGACTTCTTCTTCGCGATCCTCGTCGCTTGTGGCGGTGGCGACTTCCTCCAATTCCTCCAAGATCTTGGCCCTCGGACCCTCAATGTCGGGCCAATCGAAACCAGTGCGAGCGGCTCGCTGCTGCAACTTTGCCGCGCGCTCGAGCGCCGGCAACGCCAAGGCGACGCCGGCGAGCACGCTCGGGTCGTCCGCCTTGGCTGCACGCTCTGCCGCCTTGATCTCTTCCCAGCGGTGATGACCACCGGTCGGATCATCACCGAAGATATGCGGGTGGCGGCGCTCCATCTTGTCGCTGATCGCGTCAAGCACTTGCGCCATGGTGAAATGCCCGGCTTCGGCCGCCATTTGGGCGTGGAAAACGATCTGCAGCGCGAGATCGCCGAGTTCGTCCTTGAGTTCGCCGAGATCGCCGCGCTGTATCGCATCCGCGACCTCGTAGGCTTCTTCGATCGTGTAAGGCGCAATTGTCTCGAAGGTCTGCACCTTATCCCATTCGCAACCGCTGGCGGGATCACGCAGCTTGGCCATGATCGTCATCAGTCGCCGCAAGGCTGCGGATGCATCGGGTTGCGGAAGGGGCTTGAAGGCAGTCGTCATGTTTGGCGACTTGCGATGCCAGCGCGCCAAGCGCAATCCAGCGAGAGCAAGAAAACAGGCCCGTCTGGAAGTACCATTTAAGTCTGATAATAAGTATTATGTAAAGTGGGTTTGAAATGGCTGTGATCTAGCTCTCCAGCACCAACCACCGCCCTTCGACGCTCCACCGCTTCAGGCTGGTCAGATAATTCATGCCAAGAACGTTGAGCTCGTCCCCATCAGCCACGAACATGCGAACGTTGCGCCGTTCGATGTCGCCGACCGATAAAGTCTGCGCGCGCCCGGTCGCCACGCGGATCAGGCCGTTTCCAGTGCGAACGACCTGATTGCGACCATCGCTGACGGCCACTCCCGCAAGCGCAGCGGTCTTGCGGCCGATCGTGGTCATGGTCGCGCCGCTGTCGACAAGGAAGTCTACCGGCACGCCGTTCACTTCCGCCTGGACCCAGAAGTGGCCGTCGACCGCGATCGGAACCCGAATGACATCGCTGGCAAGCTGCACCGGCTTGCCGGTCGCTTCTGCCTCAAGGCGCTGCGCCACGTAATGAAGGTCATCGCGGAAACTGAACACGATGAAGCCAGCGCCGAAGATCACGACAAAGGCCAGGATCGAGGTGATCCCTCGGGCGAGCGGTGCGCGCCGCCCGATCAGCGCGCCGGCGATCAGCATGACGGCCATCAGCAGGTAGAGCCCGCCGAGATGGATGTCGTTGGTGATCATGGTTGGAGCACCAGCGTGTTGCCCTGAACGCCCCAGCTCGACAGGCTTGAAAGGAAGTCCATGCCAAGCACGTTGACGCTGTCGCTTGGGTTTATGTTGACCGATTTGTCGTTGCGGCGGATTGGGCCGATCTCGACCAGGCTCGCGGTCACCCGCGGCATGAAGACAGTCCCGTTGGCGGTGCTGACGACATCACCGCGCATGCCGGGCTCCAGACCAGCTGCTTGCGCGAGGCTCGCCGAGATGGTGGTCGTGGTCGCGCCGCTGTCGATGAGGAAGCGGGCCCCCTGCCGGTTCACCTTGCCATCAACCCAGAAGTGGCCGTCGTCGCGCTTGGCGATGCGGACTGCGCCGCCGCTTACCACCGCGGGTGCTTCGCCAAGCGCCTCACTCTTGAGCCTCGCGCCGATGGTCGAGAACTCCCCTCGGAACGCGAACAGGGCGAACGCGACTGCGAAGATGCCGAGCCACGCAAACCCCATGCGAGCAGCCTTGCCGACGCTGAGCCCGCGTCCGATCAGGCTGGTGGCGATGAACACCAGCATGGCCAGCAGGATCAACGCACTGGGAAGCTGACCATCGTCCATGTGCTTGAAATCAAAGCTCCAGTTCGAGCCCGTCGAACGCTGGTTCGACCCAGTCGGGCAGTTCGGACACTAGTTGGGCATGGTCCATGCTGTTGTCGAGGTGCGAGAGGACAAGATGCCCGACCTTGAGCTCGCGCGCCCAGCCGAGCACCGCATCGAGATGCGCATGGGTCGGGTGCGGACGGCGCCGAAGGCAGTCGGAAACCCAGATGTCCGCGCCTTCGTAGAGTGACGCCATGGCGTCTGTCAGTTCGACGTAATCAATGGCGTAGACCAGGCTTCGCCCGCCTTCATCGAAGCGGATCCCGAGGCTGGTGATGCGGCCATGCGGCTGATCGACGAAGCGCACGCGGGCGCCTTCCACCTGCCATTCGCCGTCGATCACGTGCGTCCGGCACACTGCGGGGTAGAGTGCATTGCCCTCGAACAGGTAGCGGAAGCGCATGTGCAAGCGCTCGATCAGGTCGGCACGGCCGTGCACGGGAACTTGGTCGCCCAGATTGTGCGCGACCTGGCGCAGGTCGTCGAGCCCGTGGATGTGGTCGGCATGATCGTGGGTGATGATGACTCTGTCGACCGCGCTCACGCACGCGGTGTTGAGCTGTTCGCGAAGATCCGGTCCGGCGTCGATCAGAAAGCATTGCGAGCCGATCGTCGCCAGCGCAGAGGCGCGCAGGCGGCGGTTCTTCGGCTCGGCTGGATCGACGCTACCCCAATCGTTCCCAATCCGAGGAACGCCCGAGCTGGTGCCCGATCCGAGGATGCGGAGCTTCACTTAGGCCGGCCGCGCCTTGTTGAAGAGGCGGAAGAAGTTGGCGGTGGTGCTGTCAGCCAGCTGCTCGACTGACGTACCCCGCAACCCGGCGACAAAAGCCGCGGTGTCGGCAACAAAGGCGGGCTCGCACGGCTTGCCGCGGTTGGGCACCGGGGCAAGGAACGGGGAGTCGGTTTCAACCAGCAGCCGGTCTTCAGGGATGTTCTTGGCGACCTCCTGCAACTCCGTGGCATTCTTGAAGGTGACGATCCCCGAGAGCGAGACGTAGAAGCCGATGTCGAGGCCACGCTCGGCAAGCCACTGGGTGCCGGTGAAGCAATGGAGCACGCCCTTTACCCCACCCTTTTCGGCTTCCTCCGAGAGAATGGCGGCGGTGTCTTCCTCGGCATCACGAGTGTGGATGATGAGCGGGAGGTCGGCCTGCCGTGCAGCCTCGATTTGGGCGCGGAAGCGAGCCTTCTGGCTGTCGCGGTCCGACTTATCGTAATAATAATCGAGTCCGCATTCGCCGATGGCGACAACCCGCGGATGCGCGGCAGCATCGACCAGGGCGGCGGTGCCGAGATCCGGGTGTGCGTCGGCCTCATGCGGGTGAACGCCGATTGACGCCCAGACGTCGGAATGACGCTCGGTGGCGGCCACGACCTCGGCCCATTCGCGCTGGCGGGTGGAGATATTGAGGAAGCCCGAGACGCCGCGCGCGCGGGCGCTTTCCAGCACTTCGGCTTCGCGCTCGACCAAGCCGGGATAATTCAGGTGGCAGTGGCTGTCGATCAGCGTCACGCGCCTTCCTCCTCCGCCACCGCTAACTCGAGGCGCGGGAAGATCGGGCTCGGCGAGGAGAGGCGACGCGCGGCCCTCCCCTCTCTCAGATAAGCATCGAGCCTAGCTATCGAAGCGGGAACGACTGGCTCGACGATGGCCCCGAGACGTTCAACCACCACTGCCAGCGTGCCGAGCACTTCGGCCATGCGGGCCGGATCAGTCTTGCGCAGCGCCCAAGGAGCTTGCGCATCGACATAGGCATTTGCGGCGAACACCGCGGCCATCCATGCTTCGAGCCCGCTGGAAAAATCATAGTCGGCGAAACGGGCCTTCGCCCCCTCCTCCGCCTCGGCTACCTTGGCGAGCAGCGCGGCGTCGTCCTCTGCGGTTCCGGCAGGCGGCAGGTTACCGCCGAGGTTCTTGACGATCATCGAGAAGGTGCGTTGCGCCAGATTCCCGAAGCTGTTGGCGAGTTCCGCGTTGCAGCGGGTAACAATTGCCTCGTCCGAATAGCTGCCGTCTTGCCCGAAGCTGACCTCGCGCATCAGGAAGTAGCGCAGGGAGTCGACGCCATAGGTGTCGGCCAGGACCATCGGATCGACCACATTGCCGAGGCTCTTCGACATCTTCTCGCCGCGGGCGAGCAGGAAGCCATGACCAAACAATGACTTGGGCAGCGGCAGCTTGGCGCTCATCAGGAAGGCGGGCCAATAGACCGCATGGAAGCGGACGATGTCCTTGCCGATGAGGTGGAGGTCCGCCGGCCAGAAGCGGTCGTATTCGGCGCGATCGTCGGGGAAACCGACGCCGGTCATGTAGGTCGTCAGCGCGTCGACCCAGACGTACATGACATGCCCCGGCGAGCCCGGCACCGGGACTCCCCAATCGAAGCTGGTGCGGCTGACGCTGAGGTCCTTCAGGCCACCTGCGACGAAGCGGATAATCTCGTTGCGGCGGCTCTCGGGACGGATGAAGTCCGGATTGGCTTCGTAATGGGCGAGCAGGCGGTCGGCGTAGTTGGAAAGCTTGAAGAACCAGCTTTCCTCCACCGTCCATTCGACCGGTGTGCCCTGGGGCGACAGCTTCTCGCCACCTTCGCCGGGGACGAGTTCCTTCTCGTCGTAATAGGCCTCGTCGCGGACGGAGTACCAGCCTTCGTAGCGGTCGAGGTAAAGGTCGCCATTGGCTTCCATCGCCTTCCACAGCGCGATGCTGGCAGCGTGGTGGCGTTCTTCCGATGTACGGACGAACGCATCATAACTGATATTCAAGCCATCGCACATCGCGCGGAAATAGCTCGACATTTCGTCCGCGAACTCGAGCGTGTCGCGCCCTTGTCCGCGAGCGGTCTGGACCATCTTCAGGCCGTGCTCGTCAGTCCCCGTGACCAGCCGGACGTCGCGGCCCTCGGTACGCATGAAGCGCGCAATGACGTCGGCGGCGATCGCCTCATAGGCGTGGCCAATGTGCGGGCGGCCGTTGGGGTAAGCGATGGCGGTGGTGATGTAGAATGGCTCGGACATGTCCCGAGCGCTTTAGGGAAGGCTTGGGCGGAGAGGAAGACCGCGCCTAGCTTCCCGATACCTCTGCCATGATGGTGCCGAGCGCAAAAACGGTGCTCGCAGGATCGAGTGACAGACGCGGAGCAAGCGACGCGGTCTCGCGGGCGCGTTCATAGGCTTCGGCCGCGCGCAGGCGCCGCATGCCCTCCGCTTGCCGCGCCTCGCCGGCGATCAGAGGCGGCACCATGTCGAGAAAGGCGGCATAGCGCGGACCCGCTGCCTTGAGCGCGAGGCTGGAAGCTAGGCGGGAGCGACGGGCGTTATCCGGATCGCCGTGGCGCAGAATCGAAAGCGCCTCCTGCGCCAGCGGGCCAAGGTCAAGTTCAGCGAAGTCGAGCGCGCGCCCTGCCGAGCCGCCTGCGAGCGGGATCAGGCGGGCGCGGTCTTCCGCTGACATGGTGGGGCGCTCGGCCTGGAGGATTGCGTCGAGCGAGGCCTGATCAAGCGTTTGAAAATCAAGTCGCCGGCAGCGGGAGCGGATGGTCGGCAACAGGCGGCCCGGCGAATGTGAAACCAGCAGAAACAGGCTCTTGGCCGGGGGTTCTTCGAGCGTCTTGAGAAGCGCTTGGGCGGCCTGCGGCTCAAGTTCGTCCATGCAGTCGATGATGGCCACCCGCCAATCGCCGAGGCTCGGCGCGACGGCGAACAGCTCCTGAAGCTTGCGCACTTGGTCGATGCTGATGCCGCGGCGCAGTTCACCCTTCTTCGGGCCGCTCTCATGCGCCTCGCGCTTGATCAGGCGAAAGTCGGGATGACTGCCGGCGTCGATCAGCCGCACCATCCGGTGATCGGGTGGTGTGTCGAGGCCGGGGAGATCAACCGGCGGGCCGCCTGCCCCTGCCAGCACGCGGCGCGCAGCGGCCCGCGCAAAGCTCCCCTTCCCCACTCCGCGAGGGCCGGCGAGAAGCCAGGCGTGGTGGAGGCTGCCGCTGTCCAGCGCCTCGCGAAAGGCGGCGACGGCACGATCTTGCCCGAGGATGGTCACAGCAGGTCCTCGAGCGCGGTAAGCAGGCGTCCGGTCACCTGCTCAGGCGAACCGGAAGCATCGACGAGGTGCACCCGCTCAGGCTCGGCAGCAGCGATGTCGCGAAACGCCTGCTCCACCCCCTCGTGGTAGGAGGCAGGACGGCCGCCGATGCGGTCCGACACTTCGCCGTCACGTGCCCGGGCCCGCTCGGCACCGTCGGGGTGGAGAAGCAGCAAGGTGCGGTCGGGGAACCACTCCTCAATGCCGAAGGCGTTAATGGCGCGCACCGCTTCGATCCCGAGGCCACCGGCTCCGCCCTGATAGGCAAGCGAACTGTCGATGAAGCGATCGGACAGCACCCATTGTCCCGATTGGACCGCAGGGCGGACCAGCTTGTCGACATGGTCTGTGCGGGCAGCGGCGAACAGCAAGGCTTCGGCCGGCGCGTTCCAACGCTCTTCACCGCCTTCGAGGAGCAAGCGGCGAATGGCCTCCGCGCCGTCGCTGCCGCCAGGCTCACGGGTAGTGACCACGTCGATGCCCCGAGCACGCAAGGCGTCGGCTAGCGCTCGGAGCTGAGTGGTCTTGCCGACCCCTTCCCCGCCCTCGAGCGTGATAAAGCGGCCGCGCGTCACCAAATCAGGCAAGTCCGACCAGCTGCTTCAGCCCAAGCCAGAAGCGGCCAAAGAAGCCAGCTTCGTCCACCGCTTCAGCAGCGACCAGCGGCATGCGCTGTACGGTGCCGTCCGGCGTGGTGACGATCAGTTGCGCGACTTCTGCGCCCTTGGCGATCGGGGCCTTGAGTGGACCGTTGTACGCGATCCGCATCTTCGGCTCGCCGCCAACTGCGCCAGCGGGATAGCTGACCGCGATCGGTCGTGGAGCGACCAGTTGAACCTGGCTCTCGTCACCGAGCTGGACTTCAGCAGAGCCCACGGCTGCGTTGGCCGCGAACAGCGGCCGCGACTGCCAGGCGGCGAAGCCCCAGTTCATCAGGCGATTGGATTCGGCAATGCGCCCGGTGAAGCTGTCGAGCCCGGCCAGTACCATCACCAGGCGGCGGCCATTCTGCTCGGCCGAACCGGTGAAGCCGTAGCCCGCTTCCTCCGTGTGCCCAGTCTTGAGCCCGTCTGCGCCCGGCACCACGCCAAGGATCGGATTGCGATTTGCCTGCGTGATGTCGGCGCCGGCACCCAAGGTCTTGCCCCAGGTGAAGCTCGGCTGCCCATAGAATTGCTTGTAGAGCTTGGGATGCCGCTCGATCGAGGCTCGCGCCAGCGTCGCGAGATCGCGCGCGGTCGTGACGGTGCAGCCTTCGTCGGGCCAACCGGTCGCATTGCAGAAGCGGCTGTTCTTCATGCCGAGCCGCTTGGCAAGCGCGTTCATCTGCGCGGCAAAGGCCTGCTCGGTCCCGGCGATGCATTCGGCAAGCACCACGCTGGCGTCATTGCCAGACAAGGTGACGACGCCGTGCAGCAGGTTCTCGACGCTGACCTGCTCGTTCACCGACAGGAACATGGTCGAGCCAGCGCTATGCCACTGCTTCCAGGTCTCGGGCCTAACCGTGCACATCTTCGACAACGGCAACTGGCCGGACTTGATGAGCTCGAACGCCACCTCACTGGTCATCATCTTGGCCATGGACGCAGGAGGCATCGGCCTGTCCGCGTCCTTGGCGAGGAGCGTGGCTCCCGACGACAGGTCGACAAGATAGGCGACGCGCGCCGGCGTCTCGAACGGCGGAGCAGCGGCAACGGCGGCGCTGGCGGCGGTGGTGAGCAGCAGGGCGGCAAGCAGGCGGGGACGATTCATGTGGCTGTCGTAGCCGCCCGCCTCGGCGGCTTGAAGCCCTCCTCTCCGCTTAAATCAGCGGCCTGCCGCAATCCGGTCAGCCAGCAGCCCGACCGACAAGGCATAGAAGTTAGAGCAGTTGTAATCGAGGATTGCCCGATAGTTGCTCGTCAGCAGATAAGCGGTCGCCCCCTGCCCGTCCGGCTCGATCAGCGTCGCCATCTCGCCTTCGGGCAGCGCGGCCCCTTGCGGCTGGACACCGAGCGCGCGCCATTCGCGCATGGTCAGCCAGCGGCTGTGCCGGCGGAACACCTGCGGGCAGCGCGGCGGCACCAAGGTGGTGCGGAGCGCCGCCCGGTTGAGCGCCGCGGGAACGTTGACCGGCACGCCCCAATGCACGCCGCGTTTCCATCCGGCATCCTGCAGGTAGGCGGCGATGGATGCGAGACCATCCATCTCGCTGCTCCAGATATTGGCGACGCCGTCGCCATCACCATCGGTCGCGAGGCGCAGCACGTTGGACGGCATGAACTGCGGAAAGCCAGTGGCACCGGCCCAACTGCCCTTGAGGCGTGCACGCGGGGTACCGCGATCGACCAGCTTCAGGGCCGCAATGAACTCTTCCTCGAAAAAGGCGCGGCGGCGGCCTTCGTAGGCGAGGGTTGCCAGCACTTCGAGCAGGTCGAAGGTGCCCGTGATCCGGCCGTAGCTGGTCTCGTGTCCGAAGATCGCCATCAGCACCTGCGGCTCGACCCCGAAGCGCTGTTCAAGCCAGGCGAGCTGCGGCGCGTAGGAGCGGAAACGGGCAGACCCACGCGTGATGAGATCGGTCGTGACGTGCTGCGCTCGGTAAGGCGCGAAGGGCGGGATGACCTGGCTGTTTGGAGGGCCGCCGGGCTGCGCACGGTCGAGCGCAATCACCCGAGCATTCTGCCGAAGCGACGGGATAACGGCTGAGATGGTGGCGTCGCGCACGCCGGCGGCGCGGACACTTGCGGCAAGCTGTCCCTTGTAGCGCTCGAACCCGCTGACGGCGGCGTAGGAAGGCGGCGTGGGCGCAACCACACGCGGCTGAACCACCAGGACCGGCGCTGGCTGTTGCGGCTGAGACGTGGTCGGCAAGGGCGCCAGCGGATCGCGTTCCTGCATCGCGCTCGCCGGAGTGAGGGCGACCGCCACCAGGCAGACAAGCGAAGAGCTCCACCGAACCGCCACCTTGCCCTTGCCCTCCCCAACCATGACGCATCAACGCACGACTTGGCCGCGGCGTTCAGCCCCGCCTTGCGCCAAGCCGTCCAGCCGGTCTAGGCGGCACAAGCTGAATGCGACCGAACTTGCGATGGTCGGTTCGTGAGGATGGGTGGCCGAGTGGTTTAAGGCAGCGGTCTTGAAAACCGCCGTGGGTGGAAGCTCACCGTGGGTTCGAATCCCACCCCATCCGCCAGCGCCCGCATTCCTGCCGTGCTTGCCCTTGGGCGGGGCTTCGGCCAGACGGCGGCGATGGGTGTGCCTGCTGTGTCCGTCCTCATCATCGTCCACAACCGCGCGGGCACCATCGCCGCGGCGGTGCGGAGCGTGCTGGCGCAGACTTTTACGAACCTTGAGCTGGTGGTGGTCGACGATGGGTCGACCGACAAGACTGCGGAGGTCGTCGCCGGCTTTACCGACCCGCGCGTCAGGCTCGTGCGGACAATGCCCAATCAAGGCATCCCGCTTGCCCGCAACAGGGCGCTGGCGGAAGCTCGCGGCCGCTACATTGCGTGGCTCGACAGCGATGACGTCTGCCATCCTGAACGACTCCAGGTGCAGCACGACTATCTCCAGCGGCACCCGTGCACTGACATGATTGGCAGCGCGGCGCGCAAGATTCAGGCCAACGGCACCCTGATGACGGCCGGTCGCGTTCCCTTCCGGAGCCATGATGAGATCCGGGCGCTGCTGCTGTTCCGCTCGGCCTTTCAGCAGAGCAGCATATTCGGCCGCGCCGAGGCGATACGAGCGGTGCCCTATGATCCTGCCTTTCCGGTATGCGAGGACGTCGACATGTTCGCCCGCTTCACCGACCGGTTCAGTGCCGAGAACCTGCCCAAGTTTCTGATCGCGCGGCGCATTCATCCGGGTCAGACCATCCGCAGCAATGTCGAGCGGATCATCGAACGGCAGATGTTGATCAGCGGACGCGCGCTTGCCCGGCTGAAGATCGCGCACGACGACGAGGACTTGCGACGGCACGTCATCTTGGGCGGATGCTTCGGCAATCAGATCAGTGACGAGTTGATCGGCTGGTCCGAAGGCTGGTTCGAGCGCATCCGCGGCGCCAATCGCAAGCACAGCCTTTACCAGGAAGCGGCTTTGACCCGGGTGTTCGACCTTATCGTCATGAAGGCGGCGCTGCGGTGGGTCATGGCGGATGCGGGTAAGATCGGACAGTTTGCGCGATTGGCGCATCGTCACCCAGAGGGCCTGGTCGCGCTTGGCAAGGATGCCGCCATGCCCATCCTGCCGGTCAAGGGACGTCCTTCTGCCGCCGCCCTCCGTCCCTTTCTCAAGGGATGAGCACGACGCGCCGCATTGCGTTTTTGTATGTCGGCGGGGTTCACCACGTCACCCATACCCTTCCGGTCGCCGCAGCCCTCTCGCGATACGGCGATGTGGAGGTGACCGCCTTTTGCGCCGGTGCTGCAACAGAGCAAACGGTGCGAGATGTGCTGGCAGACTTCCCCCAAGCTCGCGTGCGGATTCAGCGTTTGCGGCGGTTCGGCTGGCTCGACCGACTGGGTCGGCCGAGCCTTGCCAAGCTGCCAATGCTATGGCGCAGCCGCGACCTGCTTCGCGGGCAAGACGCCCTGGTCACCGCGGAATGCACCTCCATTGCCCTTAAGCGGATGGGTGTGACCCGGCCACTGTTCATCTGTCAGCCGCATGGCGCGGGCGACCGCGCGGTGTCCTTCGAACCGCGCTTCCGCCGTTTCGATCGGGTGCTCGTCGCCGGCCCTAAGACCGCGCGGCGGATGGTTGAGAGCGGTGTCGGGCCCCAGCGCGTGCGCGAGGTCGGCTATGCCAAGGCTGAGTACCTCGCGGCCAAGGCCCGTGCCCTTCCCGCGCCCTTCGACAATGATCGACCGATCATCCTCTACAATCCGCACTTCCGCTCGGCTTTGTCATCGCTGGAGCGGGCGCCGGACATTGTTCGCGACATCACCCGCAACACCGACCTGAACCTCATCGTCGCCCCTCACATCCGCACGTTTGAAGGGGCATCGGCTGACGAGCTTGCGCGCTGGCAGTCGCTAGCCGTGCCGGGCCGCGTGTTGGTCGACACCGGCTCGCCGCGGATGATCGACATGAGCCACATTGCGGTGGCCGACCTCTACCTCGGCGACGTCTCGAGCCAAGTGTACGAGTTTCTCTTGCTGAAGCCCCGACCCTGCCTGTTCGTCAACGCGCATGATGTGGCTTGGGAGCAGGACCCTGATTACGCTTTCTGGCACCTAGGCGACGTTGCAAGTCCGAACGCTGTCGTGCCGGCGCTGCAGGCAGTGCTGGCTGCGCCTGACCGCTTCGCTGATCTTCAGCGGGCGGCCGTGGCAGATACCTTCGGACCGCTCGAAGGCTCGGCCGAGCGGGCCGCTGCTGCCATTCTCGCCAGCTTCGGAGAGCCGCGATGAGGCGGTGGTTCGAGGATAGCGCCATGCGCTCGATCCTCCGCAACACCTCTCTCCTTGGCCTTTCCAAGGGCACCGCAGCAATTGCGAGTCTGGCGGTTCTGGCGCTCGCCGCGCGGGACCTCGGTCCGACGGGGGTCGGCTTCCTGCTGCTGGTTCACAGCTACGCGATGGCGGCAAGCAGCCTCACTCACTTTCAATCCTGGCAGGTGATCATCCGCTATGGCAGCCGTCCGCTCGCGGAAGGCGATCCTGAGCCGTTCCGCCGCGCGGTCTCCTTCGCGCTCGGGCTCGATCTGCTGACCGGGATCGGCGGCATGCTGCTGGCGATGGCGCTGCTTCCGCTGCTGGCGGGATGGTTCGGCATTCCCGACAACCTGCGCACGCCGGCCCTCCTCTACTGCCTGCTGATCCCGACCATGGCATCGGGCGCGGCCAATGGCGTACTCCGGTCGCTCGATCGCTTCGACCTCATCGCCTGGCAATCGCCGATCGACGCCTGGGTCCGACTGGCGCTGGTGATCGGCGCTTATCTGCTGAACCTCGATCTCATCGCCTATCTGATTATCTGGGCAGCGACCGATCTCCTCGGCGACATCTACCTGTGGAGCGCCGCTATCCAGGAACTGCGCCGGCGCGGATGGCTCAAAGGACTGCGTCCAACGGTGCGGGCGCGGGGCTTGGAGGGAGGCTGGCGGTTTGCGTTCACCGTGAACCTCACCGCTTCGGTCAACAGTGCCTGGGGGCCGGTCGCGCGTCTGCTGGTCGGCGGGCTGCTGAGCCCTGCCGCGACCGGCCTTTACCGCGTCGCGACCAGCCTGATCGACGCCGTGCAGAGCCCGATCGACCTCATGGCCAAGGCCGTCCATCCCGAGTTGATGCGGCACGATCCCTCCTCGTCCCGGCCCTGGCGGCTGATGCTTCGGACGATGGCGCTCGGCACGATGGTGGCGCTGCTCGCCTGGGTGCTGATCGGCCTGTTTGGGGAGCGCCTGCTGGCGCTTGTGTTCGGACCCGAGTTCACCCCCGCCGCCCCGCTGCTTACCGTGCTGCTGATGCTGCCGGTAATCGCAACGTTAGCCTTTCCGCTGCCGGCCATGTTCTACAGCCTCGGCAAACCCGGCGGGCCGCTGGTCGCGAACATCCTCGGCGCGATGGTGTTCGTCGGAAGCCTGCCTGCGCTCACCACTGCGCACGGGCTCGTCGGCGCTGGCGCGGCTTTGGTGCTCGGCCGGCTGTGCTCGTTTCTGGTGATGAGCGCCCAACTTGCCTTCCTCTATCGGCAGCACCGGTCAACCAAGGGCGGGGTGGAAGCGACCGGCCACCTCGGCTAGAGGCCGACCCATGCTCAAGACCCCCGATCCCGCCCTCGCCCACGAGCCCAAGCTCCTGCCGTTCGACTGGTCCGATCCGTTCGGCCTCGACGAGCAGTTGACCGAAGACGAGCGCCTCGTCCGCGATACCGCCGAAAGCTATGCCCAGGAGAAGCTCCAGCCTCGCGTCACCGAAGCCTATCTCGAGGAGAGTTTCGACCGCGAGATCTTGCGCGAGATGGGCCAGCTCGGACTGCTCGGCGCAACCATCCCGGCCGAATATGGGGGCGCCGGACTCGGCTATGTCGCGTATGGCCTGATCGCTCGCGCGGTTGAGCGGGTGGACAGCGGCTATCGCTCGGCGATGAGCGTCCAGAGCTCGCTCGTCATGTATCCGATCTTTGCCTACGGGTCGGAAGAACAGCGCCGCAAGTATCTGCCGGGTCTCGCTTCCGGTGAGCTGGTCGGCTGCTTCGGCCTGACCGAACCGGACGCGGGCTCCGACCCCGGCGGCATGCGCACCACCGCCAAGAAGACGGCCAACGGCTACTCGCTGTCGGGCGCCAAGATGTGGATCACCAACAGCCCGATCGCCGACGTGTTCGTCGTCTGGGCGAAATCGGAAGCGCATGGCGGCAAGATCCGTGGCTTCGTGCTCGAGAAGGGCATGCCGGGCCTCTCCGCCCCCCAGGTGAAGCAGAAGCTCAGCCTGCGCGCGTCGATCACCGGCGAGATCGTGATGGACGGCGTGCAGGTTGGCGAAGACGCGCTTCTGCCCAACGTGGAGGGGCTAAAGGGCCCGTTCGGCTGTCTCAATCGAGCCCGTTATG
The DNA here is from genome assembly GCF_049896405.1 of Sphingomonas sp. LHG3443-2. Taxonomy (NCBI): domain Bacteria; kingdom Pseudomonadati; phylum Pseudomonadota; class Alphaproteobacteria; order Sphingomonadales; family Sphingomonadaceae; genus Sphingomonas; species Sphingomonas sp. LHG3443-2. Next base: position 2,048,770 of record NZ_JAFCUG010000001.1, on the reverse strand, counting down.
GCATCGGCTGGGGCTCGATGGGCGCGGCCGAGGCCTGCTTCCATGCCGCCCGCAGCTATACGCTGGAGCGCCACCAGTTCGGACGGTCGCTGGCGGCAACGCAGCTCGTGCAGCTCAAGCTCGCCAACATGGTGACCGAGATCACGCTCGGCCTGCAAGCGGCGCTGCGCGTCGGCCGCCGGCTCGAGGACGGCGAGCTCATCCCTGAGACCATCAGCCTCATCAAGCGCAACAACTGTGGCAAGGCGCTAGAGATCGCCCGCATCGCCCGTGACATGCATGGCGGTAACGGCATCAGCGCCGAATATCAGGTCATCCGTCACGCGCTGAACCTGGAAACGGTGAACACCTACGAGGGCACGCACGACGTCCACGCGCTGATCCTCGGACGGGCGATCACCGGCCTCAGCGCCTTCTGATACCGAAAAGGGCGGCCCCGCGAAGAGCCGCCCTTTCTTGATTATCGAGCTGCGGACTCATTCGGGAGCGCCGCCGCTACCCATGCCAAGTTGCTCCATGTCGGCAGCATCCGGACGCTTGTCGAACACGGCGTCAATCAGACCGAATTCCTTGGCCTCGTCGGCTTCGAGGAAGCTGTCGCGGTCCATTGCCTTTTCGATCCGATCGAGATCCTGCCCGGTGTACTTGGCGTAGAGGCTGTTGAGACGAGTGCGCATGCGCAGGATTTCACGCGCCTGGATCTCGATGTCCGACGCCATGCCCTGCGCGCCGCCAGACGGCTGGTGGATCATGATCCGGCTGTTGGTCAGCGCGACGCGCATGCCCGGCTCGCCCGCGGCGAGCAGAAAGCTGCCCATCGACGCGGCCTGACCGATGCAGACGGTGCCGACGCGCGGGCGGATATATTGCATAGTGTCGTGGATCGCGAGGCCGCTGGTGACCACGCCGCCCGGCGAGTTGATGTACATGAAGATGTCCTTCTTCGGGTTCTCGGACTCGAGGAAGAGCAGCTGCGCGACGATCAACGAGGACATGTGATCCTCGATCGGGCCGGTGATGAAGACGATTCGCTCGCGCAGCAGCCGCGAATAAATGTCGAAGCTGCGCTCGCCCCGGTTCGATTGCTCAATGACGATGGGAACGAGGCCGGAAACGATGTCCTGATGATCGGGCAAGAGACTTATCCTGTCGGTTGATGTCGAGACTACATCGGCGGACGGGAGGTAGAGTTCAAGACTGATAGGAACCAGGTGCTGGATGCGCGAGATAGGCAAGCCGGCGAAGCTCGCGGCGGCCGTGGGTGACGGTGTCAAGGATCAGCCCAGCCAAGAATGACAGCACGGCGATGATCACCATGCCGGTGATCAGGATAGCGGTCGGAAAACGTGGCACTAGGCCGGTGTCGATGTAGGTGGCGAGGAGCGGGATCGACAGCAGCAGCGCCGCCAGTACCAGCAAAGCGCCGGCCGACCCGAAGAAGAACCACGGACGCTCTGTCCGGAACAGGTTGAGCATGACTTTCAGAATCCGCCATCCATCCCGGTACGTACTGAGCTTGGATGCTGAGCCTTCCGGTCGGGCACCGTATGCGGTCGTAACTTCGTCCACCGGCATCCGTAGTTCCAGCGCGTGAATGCTCATCTCGGTTTCGATCTCGAAACCGGCGGAGAGCACTGGAAAGCTTTTCACGAAGCGCCGCGAGAAAACACGATAGCCAGAGAAGACGTCGGTGAAGCTGCGCGCGAACAAAAAGCTCAGCAGGCCGGTAAAAAGGCGGTTCCCCAGCACGTGGCCGCCCCGGTAGGCTTCTTTGGCATCATGCTGCCGGGTGCCGACAACCATGTCGAGCTGCTCGCGGAGCGCCATCTCGACCATCGCAGGGGCGGCAGCGGGATCGTAGGTGAGGTCGCCGTCAGCCATCACATAGATGTCGGCCTCAATGTCCGCGAACATGCGGCGAACTACGTTGCCTTTGCCCTGCTGCCGCTCGGTGCGGACCACGGCTCCTGCGGCCCGAGCGACCTCTACCGTGCGATCACGGCTGTTGTTGTCGTAGACGTAAATGGTTGCATCAGGCAGCGTAGCGCGGAAGCCGGCGACGGTCTGTCCGATCGCAGCTTCTTCGTTATAGCAGGGCAGCAATACGGCAACCCTAACCATTGCAGGCGTCGCGGAAGGCGAACTGGAGTTAGGTTGGGAGTCAGTGATCATGCCGCTGATACAGGGGAGTACGACCTAATGGTCAATTGTCTTTAAAAACCACTGTGTGCTTTCGGCACAGGCAAGCCGTTGCACCCTTTAGGCCGTCCACCTATGCCCATCCCGTAATCACAGCGTCGGTGCATACGAAAAGTGACAGGGTCGAAGCCAGCCTCGTATATTTTGGCACCACTTGCTTTCGTGCTGGCGACTTTGAGCCTTCTTTGGCCCGCCCTATTGCATGGACAACCGTTCCTATTTCCGGACTCAAGCGCTTACGTTCGGGTTGTCGATGCGGCTGTGTACAAGACGTTTGGTCTGTCCACCGAATGGACGCGTCCGGGAGAGGTTGATCGCCTTGCTCGCCAGACGCAGGGCGAGCGTGTACACCCTGCAGCGCCGCCGAAAAGCGAGCAAGAGCAAGTCGATCAGAACAGGGTGACCCTGCTCGGACGTTCGGCTTATTACGGCGTGTTTGCCTACATATCCGCTCTAACCGGAAGCTTCTGGCTGTTAGTGCTTATGCAGGCGGCAGTTGTTGGTGGTACAGTCTTATTGCTGACGACGGATTTAGGCGGCGATGGCAAAAGTAAACGCTTTGGATGGGCGGCAATCTTTCTTCTTTTGTTAGCGGCAACGACTACCGCCCCGTTCTTCACGTCATTCGTCATGCCCGATGTCTTTTCAGGAATTGCGATCATCGCGGCTGCCATGCTGATGTTTTCGCCCCGACTAAGTCGCAATCACGCAATTGCCTGGTTTATGCACTGCATGGCGGCGGCCTTATTTCACTCGAGCCACGTCCTGATTCTACTCGGCCTTAGTACATTAGGGGCGATATTAACTTGGAGGCAGAATAAGCAGGATCGTCGATGGGGCCGCGTTCTTCTCGTCTTAGTTGCCGCCATGGTTGGCCTCTTGGGGGAAACAGTTTTCGTAAAGGGCGTAAATGCCGCTCTTGGCTCACCCCCTGTTCGCCCTCCGTTCCTATCTGCCCGCCTAATCGACGATGGCCCGGGCCTTCGCCTGATCCGGGAAAAATGTGACACGGAAAAATTCTATGTTTGTGAATTTCGAGATCGTCGTTTGCAGGGCAGTGATAACATTCTGTGGAGTACCGACCCGTTCGAAGGCGTGTTCAACACGCTTGATGCCGCTGGCAAGCGCCGGCTCGCCGACGAGCAAGGACGCTTTGTTCTCGAAGTCGTGAAAGCCTATCCGTTCGACGTTTTGCAGAGCACAGTTCGCTCTGCCGCTCGCCAACTTGGACTTATGCAATTGAGCGAGTTTCGCGACATTGATCGCAACAGTGGAAACAGTCCCGCCGGTTCCACTGTAGATCAAACGCGACTCCACGACGCGGGCGCGCTCGCTCCTATCGTTGATTCTTACGGAAAGTTTAGCATCGCGGTGGCGATTCTCGCGCTATTGGCATTGCCTATATTGGTTCGGTACAGGCTGCTCGGGTGGCAGCTCGCTTTGACAGTCGCGGCCGGTGTGCTTTTTAACGCGATCATTTGCGGTGGGCTGTCGACCCCGCACGACCGTTATGGTGCCCGCGTTCTCTGGGTTATTCCACTCATTGCGGTCGTGGCTCTTGGGAAATTGGCCCCGTTCCCAGGCGGATCAACGCGTTGGCGAACGGAGCCAGTTAGTCTTCACTAAACTCAGGCGGAAGCCTTCTTCGACTTCTTGGCCGGGGCCTTGGCGCCAGCGCCGTCCTTGTCGGGCTCAGCCGGGGCGGGCTCGGCAGCTTCGGCCTCGACCGCGCCTTTGGCGGGCTTGGCCGGCTTGGCCTTTTTGGCGGCGGGCTTCAGTTCGGCAGCCGTCTCGGCGGTTTCGGCAGCGGGCGCTTCCTCGGTGGCAGCGGGCTTTTTGCCCTTGGCCGGGGACTTCTTGGCAGCCTTAGCCGGCTTCTCGTCGCCGCCATGGTCGTGGCCGCAACCCGGACCGTGAACATGGCCTTCCTCGGCCTCGAGGTCGGCTTCGATCTCGGCGCGGGTCGCGGCGCGATCGGTGATGTCGGCCTTGGTGAAGAGGAAGTCGACGACCTTGTCCTCATACAGCGGGGCGCGCAGCTGGGCGGCGGCCATCGGCTCCTGCTGGATGTACTGGATGAAACGCTCGCGGTCGGCGGGCTGATACTGCTGCGCGGCCTGCGCGATGAGGCGGTTCATCTCCTGGTTCGAGACATCCACGCCGTTGGCCTGCCCGATTTCGCTGAGGAGCAGACCCAGGCGGACTCGGCGCTCGGCGATCTTGCGATATTCGTCCTTGTCCTTTTCCAGTTCGGCCTTGGCGGCTTCGGGATCGGACTCGTGACCGGCCTCATGCTCGAGCTGCGCCATGATGTTGGCAAACTCGGCTTCGACCATCGAGGGCGGAACCTCGAAGTCATGGCTCGCGGCCAGCTGGTCGAGCAGCCGACGCTTCATGTGGGTGCGGGTGAGGCCGTTCAGCTCCTGCGTCTGCTGGTCGCGCAGCAGACCCTTCAGCTGGTCGAGGCTCTCGAGGCCGAGGGTCTTGGCGAACTCGTCGTCGATCTTGGTCTCGCCGGCGGTCTTCACCGCGGTGACCTTGACGTCGAAGGTGGCCGGCTGGCCCTTGAGGTTCTCGGCCGGGTAATCGTCCGGGAAGGTGACGTTGAGCGTGCGCTCTTCACCGACCTTGGCGCCGATCAACTGGTCCTCGAAGCCCGGGATCAGGGTGCCCGAACCGATCTCGACAGCCATGTCGGTGCCGGTGCCGCCCTCGAAGGCGACGCCGTCCGAGGTCTTGCCGACGAAGTCGAGCACGACCTGGTCGCCGCTCTCGGCCGCCTTGCCTTCCGGCGCATCTTCGAAGCGTTTGGCGTTGCTGGCGAACTGGGCGACCTGCGCGTCGACGGCGCTCTCGTCAGCTTCAGCGGTCAGGCGCTCGAGCTTCAGCCCTTCGATCTGCGGCGTCGGAACCTGCGGCAGCGTCTCGAGACGAACGGTCACCTCGGCGTCCTTGCCGGGCGCATAGCCTTCCTTGAGCTCCACCTGCGGCTGCATCGCCGGGCGCAGGTTCTGCTCGGTCAGCAGCTGCTGCACGCCCTGCTGGATAGTGGTGTTGAGCGCGTCCTGCAAAAGCGCGTCGCCGTGCATCTTGCGGATGAGGTTGGCAGGCACCTTGCCCGGGCGGAAGCCGGGCATGCGGATGGTCGGAGCGATGCGCTTCACCTCGCCAGCGATCCGCTCGTCGATCTCGGCTGCCGTGAAGGTCAGCTGGTAGGCCCGCTTCAGGCCTTCGTTCTCGATCTCGACGTGCTGCATGGTGACAAGGAATCCTGGATAACAAGTGGATAGATATTCGCCCTTGGCCGGGCGAAACTGGTGCGGGCGAAGGGACTCGAACCCCCACATCTTGCGATACTGGTACCTAAAACCAGCGCGTCTACCAATTCCGCCACGCCCGCGCGAGCGTCAGGGGCGGCCCTATAGCAGCGTTGGGGGTGGGGGCAAGACATTGGGGACCAAGGATGACCGGGGCGGACCCAAGCGCACGATCAGCGCGTTCAATCCTCATGCAACAGCTCCCGCCTTTCCCCGACGACGCCCCCGGTTTCGATTCCGGTGCACCCGAACCCAGCGTTCCTGGTCAGCCAAGCCCGCCCGCGCAGCCAAGCGAGCCGGGACAACCCGCCCCGCCCGCGCAGCCGAGCGAGCCTGGCCAGCCGACCCCGGCCCCGCAGGAAGCACCGCCGGCGCATGCGCCGATCGACGTTCCCTCGCCCACCGCGCCAGGCACTGAGACTCCCTCGACACCGGTGTCGCCAATCGCCTGATCGGCTTCGCGTCAGACCCGCCGCGCCCTGACGATCACAGCGTCTATCAGTTCGTCGGCAATGATCCCGATGACCGCGCCCGCCACCACGTCCGTGACATAGTGGCGGGAGCGGAGGATCTGCGCCGCGCCAGACACGGCCGCGAGACTGATCGCGGGCAGCCGCGCCCCCGGATTGTCGCGTCCGACGGCCATGGCGACAGCGACGGCCCCCGCGGTGTGACCGGAGGGAAAGCTGTTAAAGTCGCTTTCGTGCCGCTCGCCCTCACGCAGGACGTAGTCGCCGCGTCGCGCAGCCGCTTCCGGGCGCGTGCGGTCGACCATCTTCTTGATGACGCCGCGAAGCGCAGTGGCGAGCAGGTGCGATGCGAGGATCCGCGTGCCCGTGCGCCAGGTCGGACCATCGCGCAGTACGGCCGCAGTGACCAGCACGGAGGCCGAGGCGGCGTAGAGCGGTTCCTGGTCCGACAAATCGCTGACCGCGCCAAGGGCTCTGGTCGCGGCCTTCTCGGCATGCGGGATCAGCACATCGGCAACCGCCGCATCCACTTCTTCGACGGGAGCGGCGGGTTCGAAATCGGGAAGGTTCTTGAGGTCGGTCACGCCTCGCTCAACGGCGCGGCGAATGACAATGTTGCACGGCGCTTACTTGCGGCGCACCGCGCTTCGCACCATCGCCTCATAGTCGGGCAGCGCCTGCGCATAATAATGCGCCCGCGTGGCATCGAGCATGACCATGTAGAGCTTGCCGTCGATCATGGCGCCAACTGCCCTGCCCTTGCGCCAGACTTCGTCACCATCGAGATGCTCGAAATCGAACTGAAAGCCGTTCGCGCCGAGGAAACTACGGGGCGCAAGTCCAAGCGTCTTGAACTCGACCGAGCCGCCTTCGACCCGGAACAGGGTTTCGAGCAGGCTGGCGACTTCCGGCGCGGTCATGGTCGAGCGGAAGCGCGGCACCTGGCGGTCAGCCTTATACTCCTGCCAGATCAGGCGCTTGTTGTCGGGTAGTCCGGTGACAAAGGTGATGCCGTCGAGATACGGCCCATTCAGCGTCCAATCTTCGACCCAGCGCACGTCAGTGAAGGAGAAGCCGCCCTGCCGATTCCACTCGCGCGGGCTGGTCACGCTCATGGCGCCCGAGCCGACGTTGATCGTCTGTCCGGAGCGCACGAGGCCATAGGGGCTGCCAAAGCCGCCAAGCGACGACCCCGTCGATCCGCAGGCGGACAGGCTCAGCGTCAGGGCGCCGGCGAGCGCGAGGCTCTTCACCATCTTGTTCTTGCGCATTGTCTTGCCCCTCAACCCACGATCATCTGGCGCACGAACGGCGCATCGGGCGCACTCGGCGCCATGGCGAGATAGCGTTGAAGCGCGGTGCGCCCTTCCGCCATCTTGCCCTGCTTCATCAGCATGACGCCATGCCAGCGCCACGCATCGGCCGGCGCGTCGGGATACTTCACCGCCTGCGCATAATTGAGCGCTGCGGCGTGCTGGTTCTGGATGCCTTCGCGCAGGCGGAAGATTTCGGCGCGATTGAAGAGCAGAACGCCGTTCCAGCCATCGCGGGCGAGCGTCTCAACGATATATTGGCTGGCGCCCGGATCGTTGAGCTTGACCTGGTCGTCGAACAGGCTGGCACGGACGGGCGCGATCGCCTGCAGGTAGCGTTCTCGCCCGCGGTCGTAGCTGCGGCCGGGCACGGTCAGTTCCTGCGCCGAGATGGCGAGGTCCTTGAGCCGCTCGCGCGGCGCCGGGTGGGTGGAGAACAGGCTGTATCCGCGGTCGATTCGTTTGCGCCGCTCTTTCGCTGACCATTCGAGCTCGGTGATGAGCTGGTCCCAGGTTTCCGACATGCTCATCGGCGCATAGCCCGCGTCCGCGATCAGCTTGACCCCGAGTGCGTCGGACTCCGCTTCGAGCTGGCGGCTGTACTTGAACAGGGTCAGGATGGTGCCGAGTTCGGCCAGGCGGACGAGATCGCCGGTGTAGGTACCGGCCGCCCCGCCCGCCACGCCCGCCACCATCGCAAGGCCTGCAAAGATGTTGCTCTTGCGCTTCATGTCGCGCCAGCTGCGGATCTGGTGGCGCAGCAGGAAGTGACTGCTTTCGTGGGCGATTACACCCGCCAGCTGCGCTTCGTCGCGCATGCGCAGGAGCAGGCCGGAGAAGAAGACGGTGAACCCGGTCGGGAACATCATCGCGTTGAATTCGGGCACGCGCGCGAGATAGATGCGCATGTCCTTGGCCGCGGGACCGCCGACCTTGCCGATCAGTCCTTGCAGATAACGATTGAGCGCAGGATCCCGGATCAGGAGGTTGGAGCCCGCAACCTCTTCCTCGACCCGCTCCATCTGCTGCCAGAGGCTCTTTTCGTCGGTGTCGGTGGGCTTGTAGCCGGGACCGATCAGCGGCTTGAGAGAGGCGGGCGCAATCCGCGCCGAAGCGGGGCCGGCAACCAGCGCAGCGGCACCGCCCGCGAGCAGGGCGCGGCGCGACAGGTCGAGGCTGCTCATCGTGCCTTCTCCGCAGCGGCTTGGGCGCGGCGCACATCCCTGCCCGGCTTCATGCGGCCGAGCAGGCGGTCGACCAGCTGGGTCGCGCCTTCGGGCTTGCGGATGTCGCCAAGCTTGATGCCCGCGACCTGCGTGCCGGCTTGCACGACGTTGAACCACACCACCTCGCCGGTGCGAAGGTCCACAAGGCTGGCGTAGGCGCTCTGCCCGCCGCCGCCGATGTTGGGCGCGCAGAAGCCGACGAAGCACCCCGCGATGCCGAGCACCTGCAAGGCGACACGGCCGCTGTCGGCGAAGCTGTCTTCGGCGTGCATGAAGAGGGCGTAGTCGTAGCCGGTTGCACGGCCGAGCTTCACCGCATCTTCGCCGAGCGTATAATCAAGCCCGCGGCCACGCTTGGTCGGCAGATCGGCGCCAAGAAACTTGTGCAGCGCGATCGAACTACCGACCGCGGAATGGAGCCGCTCGAGCTCGGCAACCGTGTCGGCAGGGACGCCCGGCAGCGCGTCGCGGCGATCGAGGACCAGGGTCTGGCCGCCCCTCCCCGCTTGCTGGCTGCGAAGCGCCGTCACGATGTTGGCACGCGCCGCCTCGGTCCAGTCTGCACGCGGTTCGGTGAGGCCACCGGCCTTGACCGATCCGACCGTCACGTCAGGGCGCATCACCAGCAGCTTGTAATCGCCCTGGGGCGGCGTGAACTGGAGATCGGCGATCTGCCTGGTCTGGACGCAGGCAGAAAGGCTGAGCGACAAGGCGCCGAACGCCAGCGCGGACCGCATTCGTTTCATTCGCTGCACACCCCTTTTACGCCGGCCACCTTGGGGCCAAAACCCGCCTTGTATCAGTAACTTGTAGCTGATTTGCGGTATTTCGACAACGCTTTCCAATCGCTGAATAGTGCAGCGGCGGAAGCGGCGCAGCAAGGCCTCACCGGATCCTTAAGGGCGCGCTAACCCTGTCTTTACGCGGCTTGGTATAGCTTGCGCTCCTAAGTCACGGCTTCGGTTCTTTCGAGATCGTGAGGAAAGGGACAGGTAATGGTGCATTCGGGAGTGGCTCGGCAGGTGAGCTCGGCAGTGGCCGACGCTCATGCCGCGCGCCTCGGCGCGGCTGGCAGCGGCGCGCATGCCCATGCCCAAGACCTCGCCGGCCCGCTTGCGCCCTATCGCGCCCGCGATCTCGACGATTTCGTGCACCTGCTGTGCGCCGTCTACGGGCGGCAGCCGACGGTGGTTGAACTGGCGCTGGGCAGCGCACCGCCGGCGCCGGTACGGGCGTGGCTGGAAAGCGCCACATCGGCGTTCGAACGCGAACGGTTGTATCTCGTCCGCCTGACCTCCGCAGTCGGGCCGGTCCCGAGCACGCCTGGTGCCGCCGAAACCGAGGCTGCGCTGCTTGCGCAGCGACATGCGCTGGAGACGCTCGCCCGGTCGGAGCGGAGCGGCTGTGCGCTAGGCGCCGCGACCGCGCTGGTCGCCGATTGGTTTGCGCTTCGTCCGCTGCTCGACAAGGTGGCGGTGCGGGTCGGCACCGATGTGCCCCCTTGCGCCCTGCCTGACGAACCCAGCATCTTCGATGTGCTCGAAGCGGGCGCCGGCAGTGTTGCGGCCGAGCGCGCGATCCGGTTCGGGGCTGAGCAGCTGCTTCTTCAGCAGCGGGCGCTGTTCGACCTGCTGGAGGCTCGCAGCGAAGCGCGCGAGGACTACTAAGCCCTTCCCCGCCCTGCTAGGGCGGTCTCATGCGTTTCACCGGAACCTCCGACTATGTCGCGACCGACGACCTGCGCGTCGCGGTCAATGCCGCCGTCACCCTGCGCCGCCCGCTGCTGGTCAAGGGTGAGCCGGGCACGGGCAAGACCGTGCTGGCGCACGAGATCGCCAAGGCCCTGAACGCCCCGCTGATCGAGTGGCACGTCAAATCGACCACCCGCGCCCACCAGGGGCTCTACGAGTATGATGCGGTGGCGCGGCTGCGCGACGGCCAGCTCGGCGAAGAGCGGGTCCACGACATCCGCAATTACATCAAGCGCGGCAAGCTGTGGGACGCGTTCACCGCGCCGCAGCTGCCGGTGCTGCTGATCGACGAGATCGACAAGGCCGACATCGAGTTTCCGAACGATCTCCTGCAGGAGCTCGATCGAATGGAATTCCACGTCTACGAGACGGGCGAGACGGTGAAGGCCAAGGAAAGGCCGATCGTTGTCATCACCTCGAACAATGAGAAGGAACTGCCCGACGCGTTTCTTCGCCGCTGTTTCTTCCACTACATCGCCTTTCCCGACCGGACGACGATGGAGAAGATCGTCGAGGTGCACTTTCCCGGCATCAGCAAGGTCCTGCTGACAAAGGCGCTGGAGCTGTTCTTCGACGTGCGGGACGTACCGGGCATCAAGAAGAAGCCGTCCACCAGCGAATTGCTCGATTGGCTGAAGCTGCTTCTCCACGAGGACATGCCGCTCGACGTGCTGCAGGAGCGTGATCCGACCAAAGCGATCCCGCCCCTGCACGGCGCGCTGCTCAAGAACGAGCAGGACGTGATGCTGTTCGAACGCCTCGCCTTCATGGCCCGCCGCAAGGGTTGAGTTCGCAGCACAGCCGCTTCCAACAGGTCCGCCTTCGGCTTGAGGCCGTTGCGGTTGGTCCGCGCTGGCAGCGATACCTGTTCGAGTTCCTGCTGTTCGGATTCAAGCAAGCCTGGGCCTGCCTTTTCGGCGGGGCGATGCTGGCGCTACTGCTGGCGACCCACTTGTTTTACCCGGCGGGCGCGCCGATCGCTCGCTACGACTTCCTGACGTTGTGTGCGGTGGCCATCCAGGCCGCCATGCTTGCCTTCCGGCTCGAGAGCTGGGGCGAAGCCAGGGTCATTCTCGCTTTCCACGTCGCGGGAACGATCATGGAGCTGTTCAAGACCGCGCAGGGATCCTGGCTGTATCCCGAACCTGCCCTGCTCAGGATTGGCAACGTGCCGCTGTTCTCAGGCTTCATGTATGCGGCGGTGGGAAGCTATATCGCGCGGGTCTGGCGCATCTTCAATTTTCGATTTGAAGCCTACCCCCCGACGCCTGTCGTTGCGGCACTTGCAGCTGGCATCTACGTCAATTTCTTCGCGCATCATTGGTTGCCGGACATCCGGCTTGGACTGTTCGCCGCAACGGCAATCCTGTTCTGGCGAACGTCCGTGCGGTTCACGACCTACCGCACCGAGCGAGCGATGCCGCTGTTGCTCGGATGGGCACTGGTCGCCTTGTTCATCTGGTTTGCCGAGAACATCGGAACCTACTCGAACGCGTGGCTCTACCCCCAGCAGCGTTCGGCATGGAGCATGGTCAGCGTGGCGAAGTACGGCAGCTGGTACCTGCTCATGATCCTGTCGTTCGTTCTCGTGAGCACCGTGCAGCGTGAAGACGCTTATTCCTCGCGGTAGGCGAGTTCGAAATTGCCCCAGCGGCGGCCGTTGATGAACAGCGGCACGAAGACGTTCTTCACCGGATAGGACTTGTCGCCAAGCTCCATGCGGTAGGTCATCAGCATCGCTGGCTTGTCGCTTTCGATGGCGGCGCGGGTCTGCTCGTCCATGAAGATGCGGCGATTGCGGCAATTGGCGTCGTTCCACACCGGATCGGGGCCGGGCGTGTTGCAGCGCTCGGACAAGTGGGTCGGCAGGAAGCCGTCGATGTTGGTGATGGCCGAGCCCAGGATCCGCGCGTCCTTGATCTTGTAGCGGTCGAGCAGCGGCCGGATGTGTTCGTCCGCGAAATCGCAGAACTGATTGTCGTATTGCACCGGATTGCTGCCGGCGATCGGCACATACTGGCGGTCGAACACCTGGCCCATGGTGATCGCGTTCTCGCGAACGCCGCGTTCCACCACTTCGGCGATGGAGCGCATGGCGTCCTGCGCGAGGATGATCATCGGCGTGTCGTCGATCTCGGCGCCCGAGTTGGCGAGCGTGTCGAGCATGGTGGCGGACAGCATCTCGAGCTTGGCGAGACGCTGCTGCGCGACGCCCAGCGCCCCGCCATTCTCGCGGGCGTCTTCGGCAAAGTCGGTCAGGCTGGCTTTCACCCGGTCGACGCTGTTCTGAATGAGGCTGGTGGAGTGCGCGATGCCTTCGGTCTGGCGGTCGACCATGCCGACGATCTCGCTCACTTCGCGCACCGTCTCGCTGATCTGGCCGAAGCCCTTCTGCGCGGCGCGGCTGCGGTCGACGCCGGTCTTGATCTCGGTGGTGACAGCGCCCGCCTCGCGGGTCAGTTCGCTGATGGTGAGGCCGATCTGGCTGGTTGCGGCGCGGGTGTCGTGCGCGAGTTTCTTCACTTCCGCTGCAACGACGGCGAAGCTGCGGCCGGCATCCCCTGCCCGCGCCGCTTCGATGGTGGCGTTCAGCGCCAGCATGTTGGTCTTGCGTGCGATCGCCTCGATGGTCGAGGAAACGCTCTGCACCTGGTTCATCGCCGACGCGAAGCCGGCCATCCGGTCGCCCAGTTCGACCACCAACTCGGTCAGGCCCTTGAAGCCTGCAATGGTCTGTTCGATGGCTTCCCGCCCGGCCTCGAGCTTGGCCTTGGCCTGCTCGGAAAGGAGCCGCGCCTCGTCAGTCGAATCCGACACGCGGGCTTGGTCGGCGAGGAGACGGGTGGTGACTTCTTCCAACCCGTCGAGGGCTTTCAAGTGGCCGCCGATGCGCTGCGACACGTCGTTGACGTAACCGGCGACGTCCGAACATTCGATCGACAGCGACCCGCAGCTTCGCGCAACGGTGCGGATCGCGTCTTCGGTAACCTGTTCAAGACCGGCGGTAGCCATGCAAACTCCGAACGTGAGACTTTGTCCCCGCTGAAGTAGGCAAGAGGCTTTACCGTTCGGTTAACCAGAGCGGATGCCGCCCCGACCGAAGCCGGGGCGGATCACTGCTTAAGCGGCGCTCTGAAGGTAGGCGAGCCACAGCTGGGCGATGCCTGCGCGGCTGCCCTGGACAGCGTTGAACGCGGTGGTCGCGCCGGCCTTGTCGCCGCTACGCGCCAGCGCAATGCCGAGGCGAAGGTTGGCGAGGTCGGCACCGGCGCCACCCTTGGCGACCTGCGCCCGATACGCCGCCGCAGCCTTGGCGTAGTCGCCGCGGCCGAGATAGACGTCGCCGTTCGGCGCGCTCTTGTCGGCGGCGTCACGGGTGACAGCCGACTTGTAGAGGTCGTTCCACGGCGACTTGGTCTTGTCGAGCTTGCCGGCGGCGAACGCCTCTTCGAGCACAGCTTTGGCCTCGCCCGGGAGACCGCGGGTGATCAGCGCGTCGACGTACGGGTAGTAATCGCCTTCACCTTCAAGGCTCTTGGTTGCCCGCTGCAGGCGGAACAGATCGACCTTGTCGGCAGCGGCAAAATTGCCCTGCTGCTCGGCCAGCTTGATGGCGGCGCGCCAGGTGGACGGGCTGGCGTTGTTCTGAACCTGTGCGAGCGCCAAGCTGCGCGCCTGCGGCAGCCGGTTGTTCACCGCCAGCGCATACATCTGCCGCTGAACCGCCGGATCGGTAGCCTTGCCGGCCGCCTTGTCGAGGGCGACCGCCTTTTCGAGCGCCGCATAGGCTTCCGCCGGACGCTTCTGCCGGTCGCGGATCGAGGACAGGATCAACTGCTGCTCGGAATTGTTTGGGTCGAGGGCAATGGCCTTCTCGACGTGCGCGGAAGCAGCGTCATAGCTGTTGCTCTGGGCACGGAGTTTGGCGGCGACCCGATGCAGGTTGGCGAGTTCAGCGCCCTGCAGATAGCCGGTGGAAATAGCGCCCTCGACCGCTGCCAGCAGCATGGGGTCGTTCTTGGCGTCCAGCGCCGGCTTGAACTGAAGCTGATAGGCGAAGAAGCGATCGGCCGGGGTCTTGGCCACCGCAAGCACGTTCTGACCTAGCTGCGGCAATTCGGCGATGCGGCCGGCGGTGACGGCATCCTGAAGCGCCTTGATTGCGGGCTGGGCCTCCTTGGAGATGGCGACCGTCTTCTGGTTGGTGGCGGACGCGGGAGCGGGAGCCTTTACCCGCTGGGCTGCGGCCGGAAGCGGCGCGGCGGCTGTGAACAGCAAAGCGGCGAGAAGCGCCGCGGCCTTGGTCGTCATGAACAGTCCTCCGTCAGACATGTGAAATGCGTCAGGCGCCTTTAACTCGGCAGAGCGCCCCTCGCCAGCGCTTCAGCCCGAATCATCGTGAATGACGTTTGAACCGTGGCTTTTCAGAGGGTTAGGCGACGGTATGGACGGATGGGCCGTGTCACTGCTAGCCGCCCTGCCCTGTGATCATCCTGCTCTCCCCTGCCAAGACGCTCGATTTCGCCACCCCGTTCACCGAGGAGGTCACCCCGCCGCGCTTCGAACGGGAGGCGGGCAGCATTGCGCGCGCCGCGGCCAAGCTCAGCCCCGATGACCTCGCCGGGCTGATGCACATTTCCGACAAGCTGGCGGAGCTCAACGCGACCCGCTTCAAGACTTTCCGCAAGGCCGAAAAGCGCCCCGCCATCCGCGCCTTTGCCGGCGACGTCTATCGCGGGTTCGATGCGGCCAGCGCGGATGAGGAAACGATCGCCTTTGCGCAGGACCACCTGCGCATCCTGTCAGGGCTTTACGGCGTGCTGCGGCCGCTTGATGCGATGAAGCCCTATCGGCTCGAGATGGGCACCGCCTGGAGCCCGAGCGGCGGCAAGCTGGTGGAGCATTGGGGGCGCAAGGTCGCGAAGTCCGTTCTCGATGATGTGAAGGCGGATGGGTCGGGCATTCTGATGAACCTTGCCAGCAATGAATATTTTGCGGTGGTGCAGCCGTTCGTGCCGAAGAAGGGCGTCGCGCTGGTCAGCCCCGACTTCCGAGTGCGCACCGCCAAGGGCCTCCAGTTCCAGAGCTTCACAGCCAAGGTGGCGCGCGGCACAATGGCGCGCTGGCTGTGCGAGGAACGGGTAAGCGATCTGGCGGCGCTGAACGGCTTCGACCGCGATGGGTGGGCTCATGACGCGGAGGGCAGCACCCCTGCCCGCCCACTCTTCGTCAAGGGCTGAGGAAACCCTCGAATTCCCTCGCGCGTACACGCGCGCGCTGCTAGACCTGATGGCACAACGATAAGCACAACCATCAGGATTGAACTTGGCCACCATGCCCCCGGCGGACAGCCCGCCCATGCCGACCGATTTCATCGCTCCCATCTCCATCGTCGAGGAGATGAAGACCTCCTACCTCGACTATGCGATGAGCGTCATCGTCAGCCGCGCGCTGCCGGATGTCCGTGACGGCCTGAAGCCGGTGCACCGGCGTATCCTGTTCTCGGCGAGCGAAAACGGCTTCGTCTATAATCGACCGTACCGTAAATCCGCCCGCATCGTCGGTGACGTGATCGGTAAGTATCACCCGCACGGCGACACGGCGATCTATGACGCGCTGGCCCGCATGACCCAGGACTGGTCGATGCGCGTGCCGTTGATCGATGGCCAGGGCAACTTCGGCTCGATGGACCCCGATCCGCCCGCCGCCATGCGTTACACCGAAGCGCGGCTGGCCAAGGTCGCGGGCTTCCTGCTCGGCGATCTGGACAAGGACACGGTCAACTTCCAGCCGAACTACGATGCCAGCGAGCGCGAGCCGCAGGTGCTCCCGGCGCGCTTCCCCAACCTCTTGGTCAATGGCGCCGGCGGGATTGCGGTCGGCATGGCGACCAACATTCCGCCGCACAACCTTGGCGAAGTGATCAGCGCCTGCCGCGCTTATATCGACGATCCGGCGGTCACCACCGAACAGCTGATGGAGCATGTGAAGGGCCCGGACTTCCCGACCGGCGCCATCATTCTCGGCACTGCCGGCATCCGTTCGGCCTATACCAGCGGCCGCGGCTCGATCGTGGTGCGATCGAAGTACAAGGTCGAGGAAGGCCGGGGCGATCGCAAGTCGATCGTGCTGACCGAAATTCCCTTCCAGCAGGGCAAGAACGCGCTGGTCGAGAAGATCGCCGAAGCCGCCAAGGACAAGCGCATCGAGGGCGTTTCCGACATCCGCGACGAGAGCAATCGTGAGGGCGTGCGCGTCGTCATCGAGCTGAAGCGCGACGCGACGCCCGAGGTGGTTCTGAACCAGCTGTGGCGGCACACCCCGGCACAAGGGTCGTTCCCGGCCAACATGCTGGCGATCCGCTCAGGCCGTCCCGAAACGCTGACGCTGCGCGACATCATCGAAAGCTTCGTCAAGTTCCGCGAAGAGGTCATCACCCGCCGCTCCAAGTTCGAACTGATGAAGGCGCGCGAGCGGGCGCATATCCTGCTTGGCCTGGTGGTTGCGGTCACCAATCTCGACGAGGTGGTGCGGATCATCCGCGGCTCCGCCTCTCCCGCCGAAGCGCGCGAGGCGTTGCTGACGCGGGCATGGCCGGGCGACGAGATCCGCCCCTACATCCAGCTGGTTGAAGCGGTTGAAGCGCAGGCCGTGGGCGAGGATTACCAGCTCAGCGAAGCGCAAGTAAAGGCGATCCTCGACCTTCGCCTCCACCGCCTGACTGCACTTGGCCGCGACGAGATCGGCAACGAGCTCGAAGGCCTTGCCGGCGACATTGGCAAGCTGCTCGAGATCCTCGGCAACCGCATCCGCCTTTATGAGGTCATGCGCGAGGAGTTCGACGAGGTCGAGCGCGAGTTCGCCACGCCGCGCAAGACCGAACTCGCCGCCGCGTTCGACGGGATCGACGACGAAGATCTGATCGAACGTGAGGACATGGTCGTGACGGTGACCATGACGGGTTACATCAAGCGCACGCCGCTGTCGGTGTTCCGCGAGCAAAAGCGCGGCGGCAAGGGCCGCTCCGGAATCGCCACCAAAGACGAGGATGCGGTCACCAACCTGTTCGTGACCTCGACCCACAATCCGGTGCTGTTCTTCTCCAACCTCGGCCGGGTTTACCGCATGAAGGTGTGGCGCCTGCCCGAGGGCGGACCGACTGCGAAGGGCCGACCGATGATCAATCTCCTGCCGCTTCAGGCGGGTGAGGTCATTACGACCGTGCTTCCGCTTCCCGAGAATGAGGAAGAATGGAACGCGCTGCACCTGATGTTCGCGACCGCTCATGGCGCGGTCCGGCGCAACAGCATGGATGCGTTCAAGAACATCCCCACCGCCGGCAAGATCGCGATGAAGTTCGGGATCGCCGACGAGGGCGAGGAAGAGGATTCGACCGACCGGCTGATCGGCGTGGCGTTGTGCAGCGAGGACGATGATGTCCTGCTCGCCACTCGCTGCGGCAAGGCGATCCGCTTCATGTCGACCGCCATCCGGGAATTCCAGTCGCGCTCGTCGACCGGTGTCCGCGGTATCCGGCTTCTCGGGAACGACGAGGTCATCTCCATGTCGATCCTGCATCGCGCCGGGAACAGCCAGGAAGACAAGGAAGCCTATCTCCGCTTCGCGCCATGGAAGGGCGAGCGCGAGGGCGAGTGCACGCTGTCGGCCGATCGCATCGCCGAAATGGCGGATGCCGAGCAGTTCATCCTGACCGTCACTGAAAACGGCTTCGGCAAGCGCACCAGCGCGTACGAGTATCGCCGCACCGGTCGCGGCGGCCAGGGCATCACCAACATCGATACTTCCGAGCGCAATGGCGGCGTGGTGGCGAGCTTCCCGGTGAAGCCGGGCGAACAGATCATGCTGGCCACTAACCAGGGCAAGATGATCCGCACTACCGTGGGGTCGATCCGCATCGCCGGCCGCAATACGCAGGGCGTGATGATCTTCCGCGTCGATCCGTCCGAGCATGTCGTCTCCGTTGCCCGGATCGACGAGGAGGACGAGGTTGAGGTCGAGGTGCTGAACGACGGCGAGGTCGCGATCGACGACGGCGCCAATACGGCCGAGCAGGAACTCGACAAGCCGGTCGATCCGGGCGTCAGCGAGGAGTGATCAGGGCGCCCCGGGTCACACCGGGGCGCAACCCTCGCGAGGGCTGTCCGTTCTCTTCCTTGTAGGCAAGGAGGAGTTTTAGATGCCCATTCCCAATCGTGCGCTGGTGCTGGTGGTCGACGGCCGCAAGATGCTGTTCTTCCGCAACGAAGGCGACACGAACCAGATCGACCTGCGCACCGAAGCGCATGAAGAGCGCGATGACGCTTCGTTCGATCGCGAACTCAAGACTGACGCGCCCGGGACCGCGGCGGCCGGCGCTGCTGGCGGGGAAGCTCATCGACCGGCGATGAGCGAGACCGACTTCAAGCAGCAGGAAGAAGACAATTGGGTCAAGGAAGCTGCGGAGAAGCTGCGGTTGCGCGCGCTTCGCGGCGACTTTGAGCACCTCTGCATCGTCGCTCCGCCCAAAGCGCTGGGCGTGCTCCGCAAGGAATTGCACAAGGAAGTCGAGAAGCGCGTGGTCTGCACCATCAACAAGGAGATGAGCGGCCGCCCGATCCCCGATATTGAAGCGCTGATCGTCAACCACACCAAGGCGGAAGAACCCGCCGACGTCTGAGCCGCGACGCTCGGGTGGCCGGTCCTGCAAACCACTCGCAACAGGAACGGCCACCCTGCCCCGCCCGTTAGCGGGCCAAGCAAATCACCCATGAGGAGGTAAAACCATGGCCACGCGTAACGACACTCGTGATCGTACCCGCTCGACCGGGAAGAAGAGTGACAATCGACGCCGCAGCAGCAACGAGCGCAGCGCCTTCAATTTCGGCGACAATGACAGCGGCGCCCTGCCGCTGCTCGGCGCGCTCGCGGCCGGCGCGGCAATTGGCATCGGCGCCAACTGGGCTCGCAAATTCCTCCAGCAGACATCGGAATCGATGATGGCAGGGAACGAGTGGGACTCGATTCTGGCGCTGGAACATAAGGCGACGCTTGCCAAGTTCGACCTGCTGCTGGCGACCGAGGACAGCGACACCGGCAAGCGCGCGTCGCTGGTGAAAACCATCCATTATGCGCTGAACAAGCATGCTCATCAGGAAGAGCAGGTCGTCTATCCGGCGCTTCGCCAAGCCAATGAGACGGTCGATGCCGACCATCTCGAGCATGAGCATGGCTATGTGAAGACCTACCTCTACCGGCTTGAGAACATGGAAAAGGACAGCCCCGAGTTCCTCCCTACCGTGCGCGAGTTCCGCAACCTCATCGAGGAGCATGCGCGCATGGAAGAAGAGCAGGTCTATCCGCGCTTCAAGAACTCGCTGAGCGAGGAGCAGAACGCCAAGATCACCAGCCTGATGAACAAGGAAGGCATGAAGATGAACTGAGGCCGGCAGGTCTCTTCATCTCGGAAGGCCCCGGCAGCGATGCCGGGGCTTTTTTCGTATCAGCCAACCAAGCGCAATTGTTCGGCCGCAGCGAGGGTGACGCCGCCTTCGCCGACGAAGCGTTCAAGCCTGGCACCGAGCTCGGCATCGACGGCGAAGCGTCCGGGCAGAAGCAATTGCGCCGTCCGCCCGTCGCTGACCGGCACCACCAGCCGCACGATGCCGCTTCCTGTGGCCAGGTTCTTGAACTCGGCTAGGATCGCCGGAATGGCCTTGTCGTCCGGGCAGCGCACCGTCAGCTCGACCCGGCTTCGACGGGCCAGCTCGTCCAGCGGCTGGAAGCGCTTGATGGTGACCCGCGGCTGTTCCTCGCCAGGGCGCCGGTCGAGTTCGACGGTGAGGAGGCCACATTGGCCCGCCTTGGCGGCCGCTTCGACCGCCGCGGCCGCCTCGTCATCGAACACGGTGGCGTCGAACTGGCCGCCGCTGTCGCTGAAGCGGGCCATCATGAAGCGCCGCCCCTTCTGCGAGGTGCGCCAGCGCGCTTCTTCGACGAGGCCCGCCATGGTGGCCGCCCCGCGCCCATCGGCGGGAATGTTGACGGCACCAAGCTCGGTGGACTGCCGCACCTTGTGCGCGGCGAGCAAATGCTTGTGGTGGTCGACTGGATGCGCCGAGAAGTAAAAGCCGAAAGCGTCGCGCTCAGCCGCCATACGCTCGGCCAGGGTCCAGCGCGCATCGCGCGGTAGGCGGATCGGCACCACCTCGGCTGGGCCGTCGCTGCCGCCGCCGAACAGGCCGCCCTGCCCGCTGGTCTTCTCCTGGTGCGCGCTGGCGGCGTGGGCGAGGATCGTCTCCGCTCCGGCGTGCACCGCGGCGCGGTCCGGATTGAGGCTGTCGAGTGCGCCGGCGGAAGCGAGGCTTTCGAGCTGGCGGCGGTTTAGGATCCGCGGATCGATCCGCGCGGCAAAATCTTCGAGGCTGGCAAACGGCTGCTTCAGCCGCTCGGCGACCAGTTCCTCCATCGCTTTCTCGCCGACGCCCTTGAGCGCGCCAAGCGCATAGCGGACGCCGCCATCCTGCACATCAAACGCGGCCTCGCTGGCGTTGACGTCAGGCGGGAGCAGGGTCTGGCCCATGCGGCGCAGGTCGTCGACGAACAGACAGAGCTTGTCCGTCTGGTGGATGTCGTAGCTCATCGACGCGGCGTAGAATTCCGCCGGATGATGCGCCTTCAGCCAAGCGGTGTGATAGGCAACAAGCGCGTAGGCGGCAGCGTGGCTCTTGTTGAAGCCGTAGCCGGCGAACTTGTCGATCAAGTCGAACAGCTCATTGGCTTTGGCTGGCTTGATGTTCTGCCGTCCGCAGCCGTCGACAAAGCGCTCGCGCTGCGCATCCATCTCGGCCTTGATCTTCTTGCCCATCGCTCGGCGGAGAAGATCTGCTTCGCCAAGGCTGTAGCCGGCCAGCACCTGCGCGGCCTGCATCACCTGTTCCTGGTAGACGAAGATGCCATAGGTTTCCTTGAGCACATCTTCGAGCAGGGCGTGCGGATACTGGATTTCCTGTCGGCCGTTCTTGCGGTCGCCGAACAGCGGGATGTTGTCCATCGGGCCCGGGCGGTAGAGCGATACAAGCGCGATGATGTCGCCGAAGTTGGTCGGCCGAACCGCTGCCAGCGTCCGCCGCATGCCTTCGGATTCGAGCTGGAACACGCCCACCGTGTCACCGCGCTGGAGGAGTTCGTAGACCGCCGGATCGTCCCACTTGAGCTCGGCGTAATCGACCTCGACCCCGCGCTTCTTGAGGAGACGCTGACCTTCCTTCAGCACCGACAGGGTCTTGAGGCCAAGGAAGTCGAACTTCACGAGACCAGCACCCTCGACATATTTCATGTCGAACTGGGTGACTGGCATGTCCGAGCGTGGATCGCGGTGGAGCGGAACCAACTCCTGCAGCGGACGGTCACCGATCACCACGCCGGCGGCGTGGGTGGAGCTGTGGCGTGGCAGCCCTTCGAGCTTCATCGCTAAGTCGAATAACCGCTTTACCTGCGGTTCGTTCTTCACTTCTGCAGCCAACTCACTGACGCCGTTCAAGGAACGCTCCAGCGTCCACGGATCGGTCGGGTGGTTGGGAACGAGCTTCGCCAGCCGGTCGACATGGCCGTAGCTCATTTGCAGCACCCGGCCCGTGTCCTTGAGCACGGCGCGGGCCTTGAGGCGTCCGAAGGTGATGATCTGCGCCACCTTGTCCCGGCCGTACTTGCCCTGGACGTAGCGGATGACCTTGTCTCGGTGCGTTTCGCAGAAGTCGATGTCGAAGTCGGGCATCGACACGCGTTCGGGGTTGAGGAAGCGCTCGAACAGCAGCCCTAGCTCGATGGGGTCAAGGTCGGTGATGAGCAGCGCCCATGCCACTGCCGAGCCTGCACCCGAGCCGCGGCCAGGGCCAACCGGGATGTCGTTGTTCTTGGCCCACTGGATGAAGTCGGCGACGATCAGGAAGTAGCCGGCGAACCCCATGCGGACGATGACGTCGAGTTCGAAGTCCAATCGTTCGCGGTAGGTGGGCTTCAGCTCTTCGGCATATGTCTCGATCCGCTTTTCGAGGCCGGCGTGGGCAGCGGCGCGGAGCGCCTCGTCTTCGTCGTCGCCCATGCGCGGCAGGATCGGGCGGCGCTTGGGAGCGGAGACAGCGCAGCGGCGAGCCACCACCAGAGTATTGGCAAGCGCTTCTGGAAGGTCCTCGAATAGCGCCGTCATCTCGGCCTCGCCCTTCAGCCAGGCATGTTCGCTGGAACGTGGTCGTTCGGCCTCGTCAACGTAGGCACTGTTGGCGATGCAGAGCATGGCGTCGTGCGCGGCGTGAAAATGCGGCTCGGCATAGAGCGCGGGATTGGTCGCAACCAAGGGCAGGGCAAGGTCGTAGGCAAGGTCGAGCAGCGCGCCTTCTGCCGCTTCTTCGGCAGCATCGCCACGGCGGCTGATTTCGACGTAGAGACGGTCCGGGAACAAGGCTGCAAGCTTCTCCAGCGCCGAACGTGCCTTGCTTGCCTGACCGTCGGCAAGCAGCCGGACGATAGCCCCCTCTCCGCCTGCCGTGAGTGCGATCAGCCCTTCTGCATGGGACTCGAGATCGGCCATCGTGACGTGCGGGGTCAGATGATCGGGGCGCTCCATATGCGCCTTGCTGACCAATCCGCAGAGGTTGTCGTAACCCGCCTCGTTCTTGGCAAGCAGCGCCAGCCAGTCGATCGTTTCCTTGGCCCCGCCCCATTCGGCCGGGCGAGCGACGCCAAGAGTCGCGCCGATGATCGGCTGCACTCCAGCATCCATCGCTGCGTCGCTGAACGCCATTGCCGCGTAGAGCCCGTTGCGGTCGGTCAGCGCCAACGCCGGAAAGCCGCGCTTGGCAGCCGTCTTGGCCAGCACCTTGGGCTCGATCGCGCCTTCGAGCATCGAGAAGGAAGACAGGACGCGAAGGGGTACGAAAGCCATGAGGGAGGTCTAAAGATGGGACCTCCGCAAGGGAAGCGGAAGAGCCCGACTTATCCCCAACATCGTCGCTTGGCCGGCCGCTACTCGCCCCGCCAGCGACCGTCCGAGATGTCGCGAATTTCGCTGATCCGGCCGCGGTAGGCGTCCGCCACGCATGCGTCGCTCCGGCAGCGGTCACGGAAGCCCAGGAAGCGCGTGCGGGTGCGTTCCAGCAGCGCACGAGCTTCCGGGTCGGCGGCGCGATAGGCAGTGCCGTAGAAGGTAGCCATTTGCCGGTCCAAGGCGGCAAGTTCCGAACTGTTGCAGACCGCGATCTCCCCGCGGGTGCTGGCCCGCGCGCAGTTGAAGCTCGGGCGGGCACTTGCGCTTGGCGGCACGGCAGGCGGCGGTGGGGACTGGTCCGGAGCTACAGCGGGCGGGCGCGGCGCTTCTGGCGGTGCCGGGTTAGCAGGCGCGGTCGGTGGAACGATCGCGCCTGGGGCTGTCGGCTCGGGCACAGGCTGGGTGTCGTTGGTGGTGCCCACCGCACCAGTTCGGGCGAGCGTCGCTAGCGGCACGACAATGCCTTCCGCTCCGCTCAGCGTCACGACGTCGCCGCTTCGGTCGGCGGCGGGCTGAAGATTGTAGCCGATACTGGCGGTGAGGGAGCGACGTCCGCCGACCACTTGCACGCCGGGAGGCAGGTCCAGCGCGACGTCAGCCTGGCAGCTGACCCGCTCCAGCCCGGCGTCCTGCTCGCGCAGGACGGGCTTGGTGACGCGGAGGGCCGAGTAGCCGGACAGCTGGTCGAACGCGGCCTGGTCGGAGCCGCGCGTCGTGGCCGCCTGACGGAACAGTTCGCGCTTGATGAGGTCGTAGGTGGCGGGTGCGGCGCAGCGCGCTTCGGGATCGGCTACTGCGGCAGTCTGCTCAGCCTCGCCCTCGGCGTCGTTGCTGAGCGCGTCGGAGCCCGGTCCCGAACGGGTCAGTGACAGCCCGAACAAGATGGCACCAAGCAGCAGCAATCCGCCGAGGATCAGCATCCAGCGGTTGGGTCCGCTTCGCCGGGGTCCAGGGCCGGCTGGCGGCGGTGCGCGGCCACGATCAAACGGGTCGCTGTTCTCGTAGCGCGGGTCGGGGCGCCCGCCATAGGGGGGATCGCCGCGATCATCGATTCGCCTGTCACGTTGGTCGTAACGCGGATCGAGGCGGCCGCCGCGCGGATCAGCGCCCTTGTCCCTTCGCTCATCCGCAAAGCGCGGATCGAAGCCGCCCGGTGGCGGCGGATTGTTGCGGTCGAAAGGAGGGCGCTGAACCATGGCGGCTGCAACGCTTCAGTCGGGCTTTGGTCCCAGTCCTTCCAGCCGCCCTTCGTGCAAGCGGACCACTCGGTCCATCCGGCGGGCAAGGCGCTCGTTGTGCGTGGCGACGAGCGCCGCGCTGCCTTCCTCACGGACGAGGTTGAGAAACTCCGCCAGCACCACGTCGGCGGTATGCTCGTCGAGATTGCCGGTCGGCTCATCGGCGAGGACGAGAGGCGGCCGATTGGCGAGCGCACGGGCGACCGCCACGCGCTGCTGCTCGCCGCCGCTAAGCTTTGCCGGACGGTGGCTGAGGCGATGGCCGAGGCCGAGCGCCGTCAGCAGCGCCACGGCCCGCTCATTCGAAGGCTCGGGTTCGGCGCCGCGAATGAGCTGCGGCAGCGTCACGTTTTCGATTGCCGTGAAGTCGGGCAGCAGGTGGTGGAACTGGTAGACGAAGCCGAGCGCCTCACGGCGCAGGTCGGTGCGGCCATCGGTGTCGAGCGCTTCGGCCTGCCGGCCGTTGATGCGGATTGAGCCTTCGAACCCGCCTTCGAGCAGGCCGACGGCTTGAAGCAGCGTCGACTTGCCCGAGCCGGAAGGACCGAGCAGCGCGACGATCTCGCCCGGCTGCACTGCCAGGTCGACGCCGTTCAGCACGGTGATAGTGACGTCGCCTTGCGTGAAGGAGCGCTTGAGGCCCCGTGTTTCGAGAACCGCTTCACTCATAACGCAACACCTGCACCGGATCCGTGCTCGCCGCCTTCCACGCCGGGTAGAGCGTGGAGAGGAAGCTCAGGACAAAGGCGGTGACGACGATCACCGTCACCTCGACCGGATCGGTCTTGCTCGGCAATTCGCTGAGGAAACGCACGCTCGGATCCCACAGGTTCTGGCCGGTGATCCACTGGATGGCGTCGACGATCGGCTGGCGGAAGAACAGGAACAGCGCGCCAAGCAAGAGCCCGAACAGGATGCCCAGCGAGCCGATTGTCGTGCCGACGGTGACGAAGACTTTCATCATGCCTTTTCGGCTCGCGCCCATGGTGCGGAGGATGGCGATGTCGCGGGTCTTGGCGCGGACCAGCATGATCAGGCTCGACAGGATGTTGAACACCGCCACCAGGATAATCAGCGAAAGGACCACGAACATCGCCACGCGCTCGACCTCGAGCGCTTCGAAGATGGCGGCGTTCATGCTGCGCCAGTCGATCGCGGCGCCCCTGCCCTGCACGAGTTGGCTCAACGCGCCCATCTGATCCTGGATCTTGTCGGGATCAGTGACCTTGACCTCAACCATCCCGACCGCATCGCCCAGCATCAGCAAGGTCTGCGCATCTTCCATCGGCATGATCACGAACGCATTGTCATAATCGTAGACGCCGACCTCGAAGGTGGCAGCCACTGTGTAGCTGACGATCCGGGGCACGGTGCCGACGGGCGTCGAGCGGCCTTCGGGGCTGATCAGGCTGATCTCGCCGCCCGGGAAGGTGCCGAGCTGCTGAGCGAGGCGGGTGCCGATGGCGACGCAGTTGCAGCCGGGCGTAAGATTGCCGAGGCTGCCGCTCTTAACGCCGCCGGTCAGCACCGGGTTGGTGCGAATGTCCTGCACCCGCATTCCGCGGACCAGCACGCCTTCGACCCGGCCGTTAGAGCTCGCCATCAACGGCTGCTCGATGAGGGGCAAGGCCGACGTAACGCCGGGCACCTTCAAGGCGCCGGCCGCGACCCCCTGCCAACCTTCCAGCCGGCCATCATAGCCCTGCAGGATGGCGTGGCCGTTGAGCCCGGCCGTCTTCTCGAACAGTTCGGCGCGGAAGCCGTTCATCACGCTCATCACGATGATCAGCGCCGCAACGCCGAGCGCAACGGCGGCGAGGCTGATCATCGAAACGAGGAAGATGAAGCGCTCACCTTCGCCCTTGCCAGGGAGAAGATAACGCTTGGCAATGATCCGCTCGTAGCGGGAAAGGATCATGCGGTGAGCCTCGTAAGCGCGCTTTCGATGCTGATATCTTCCTTATTGCCGGTGCGGCGGTCCTTAAGCTCGACCGTTCCGGCGGCAAGCCCACGCGGGCCGATGATGATCTGCTTGGGCAAGCCCATCAGGTCCATGCCCGCAAGCTTCGCCCCGCCCCGCTCATCCCGGTCGTCGTAGAGGGTCTCCACCCCTGCGGCCGTGAGCTTGTCATAGAGGTCATTGGCGGCGGCCTGCGACGCCGCATCATCGCCGCGCATGGTGATGATACCGACCTGCCACGGCGCCACCGCATCGGGCCAGATGATGCCGTTGTCGTCGTGACTCGCTTCGATGATCGCACCAACCAGGCGGCTGACGCCAACGCCGTAGCTGCCCATGTGTGGGCTGACGGTGGAGCCGTCCGGCCCGGATACCTTGAGCCCCATCGCATCGCTATACTTGGTGCCGAAGTAGAAGATGTGCCCAACCTCGATCCCGCGCCCGGTCCGGCGGGTGGCTTCGGGAAGCTCGGCCCATTTTGCCTCGTCGTGGGTCTCGTCGGTGGCGGCGTAGGTTGTGTTGACGCGATCGAACAGGCCTTTCAGCCCCGCCTCATCGGCATAGTTGAGGTCCGCCTGGCTCCAGTCGAACTGGTCGTAGGCCGCGCCGTAGAACACTTCGCTTTCGCCGGTGGGCGCAAGCACGATGAACTCGTGACTGAGGTCGCCGCCAATCGGGCCGTTTGCCGCGCGCATGGGGACGGCCTGGATGCCCATCCGCTGGAAGGTGCGAAGATAGGCCAGCATCTGCTTGTAATAGCTGAGACGCGCCCCCGCTTCGTCAAGGTCGAAGCTGTAAGCGTCCTTCATCAGGAATTCGCGGCCGCGCATCACGCCGAAGCGCGGGCGAACCTCGTCGCGGAACTTCCATTGGATGTGGTAAAGCGTCCGCGGAAGCTCGCGGTAGGAGCGGGTTTCGGCTGCGAACAGGGAGGTGATCATCTCCTCGTTGGTGGGACCGTAGAGGATCTCACGGTCGTGGCGGTCGCGAATGCGCAGCATCTCGGGCCCGTAGGCGTCGTAACGTCCGCTCTGCCGCCAAAGGTCGGCCGACTGAAGCGTCGGCATGAGCAGCTCGATGGCGCCGGCCCTGTCCTGCTCTTCGCGGACGATCTGCTCTATCTTGTTCAGGACCCGCAGCCCAAGCGGCAACCAGGCGTAGATTCCGGCAGCGGTCTGGCGGACGAGGCCGGCGCGCAGCATCAGCTTGTGGCTGACGATCTGGGCATCCGCGGGGCTCTCCTTGAGGACGGGCAAAAAGGCTTGTGAAAGGCGCATGGCATGGCTCCTAGAGGGGCCAAGATGAACAGGCAATCACACCAGCACTGTTGCTCGGCCATCACACATCATGTGCGATTTCGGCACGCTTGAAGTTAAGCTGATGACAACACGCACAAAACGGGGCACCACTCGCCTCGTTCCAAGCCGCGGCGCCTCCTCTGCCGCGAATGGTCCAAGGGGGCTGGCGAGCAATCGTCACGCGAAGGCGCCCGGGTTGCCGCAAGGTGGCCCGGGCGTTTTGCTGTCTGGGCGATCCCGGCGCCCACCGGACCTGCACACCACTGCCACGTCAGAACCCGCATGCAGCCAAAGAGCCGCTGGCGGTTGACTATGCTTGTCGGCACTCCTAGCTACGTTCCAGCGTAATAGCATGATGGAACAAGAAGTGCCTGCTCCTACCCCGACCCGCGACAGCGCAATGCTCACCGACGAGCTGTGCCGCGCACTGTTGACGCCCGCTTCCGCAGACGACATGGCGCGCCTGCTGACCGACCTCTGCACCCCGCAGGAGATCCGGGCCCTTGCCGAGCGCTGGCACGTTGCCCGGCTGCTCGACGGAACCGACCTCTCCTACCGCGACATTCACGACGCCACCGGCGTGTCCACCACCACCATCGTCCGCATCGCCCGCTTCCTTCGGCAGGAGCCGCATCAAGGCTACCGCACCGCGATCGATGCCCTTGCCGCTAGCGAAAGCCTCTCCGATGCTGATTGACGACGACCGGCTGCACATCGCCATTCAGAAGAATGGCCGGCTGAGCGACATCAGCCGTGACCTGCTCAAGGGCGCGGGCCTGCGCTTGCAGAACGGCCGCAATGCTCTGACCGCCCGGGTCGAGAATTTTGCTGCCGACGTCATGTTCGTGCGCGACGACGACATTCCGACCTTTGTCGCCGACGGCGTGTGCGAGTTCGGGATTGTCGGCGGCAACGTGTTGGAAGAGTTTCGCCTATCCTCGTCTGAGCCGGCGGTGGAAATCGTCGCCGAACTCGGCACCGCACGATGCTCGCTGAAGCTTGCCGCACCGGAAGCCGCACCCTGGGACGGGCCGCAAAGCCTCGCTGGACAGCGTATCGCGACGTCCTATCCGCGCATCGTCGAGCGCTGGCTGACCGACCAGGGCATCACAGCAAGCGTGGTCAAGATGAACGGCGCGGTGGAGCTTGCCCCGCGGCTCAAGATCGCACCGTTCATCTGCGATCTCGTCTCCACCGGAGCAACGCTCGAAGCCAATGGCCTGCGGGCCGTCGCCGACGTGTTCGACAGCGAAGCGGTGCTGATCCGCACCACGCGGCCCGTCCCATCGGGTCGCGAAGAGCTCGGTGCCGCCCTGCTCAGCCGCATCCAGGGCGTGCTGCAAACCAAAGACGCCAAATACATCCTCCTCAATGCCGCGTCCGAAGCGCTCCCTGCGATCACCCGGATCCTGCCGGGCGCTGACGCTCCGACGATCATCCCGCTGCACGGGCGCCCGGGTCATTTCGCCGTCCACGCCGTGGCTCGCGAATCGGTGTTCTGGGAAACGCTGGAACAATTGAAGGGCGCGGGCGCGTCGGCGATCCTGGTTCTTCCCATCGAGAAGATGATGCTGTGACCCCGCTCAACTGGTCCGATCTCGACGGCAGCGGGCGAGCAGCCGCGCTTGCCCGGCCGCCGGCCCGCCGCTCACCGGAACTGGTCGCCGGCGTGTCGGCGATCCTTGACGACGTGCGTAGCGGCGGGTGGGACGCCTTGTGGCGGATCGCTACCCGCATCGACGGGCAGGTGCCGGACGAGGTTGCCGTCGCACCAATCTCCGCAGCCGCCCGCAAATCCCTCCCTGCCGACGCGATCACGGCGATGGAGCTCGCCGCCGCCAACATCCGCCGCTTCCATGAAGCGAGCCGGCCAACCGACACGCGGGTCGAGACGATGCCGGGACTCCTTGTGGAGAAAGCCTGGCGCCCGCTCGACCGCGTCGGCCTCTATGTTCCAGGCGGGGCGACCCCCCTCTTCTCGACCCTGCTGATGCTCGCCCTTCCCGCTCTCGCCGCCGGCGTCCGCGAGATCGTGGTCGTCACGCCCCCGACGGCTGGAGGCCTGGACCCTGCCATTGCGCTGGCAGCCGAGCTGTGCGGCATCGACAGCATCTGGACAGTTGGCGGCGCGCAGGCGATCGCCGCGCTGGCTTTTGGTGCTGGCGGCATACCCGCGTGCCCCAAGATTTGCGGCCCTGGAAACGCCTGGGTTGCGGAAGCCAAGACACAGGTCAGCGCGCTTTCCGGTGGTCCCGCGATCGACATGCCGGCGGGCCCTTCGGAACTGATGGTCATTGCCGACCGCAGCGCATCGCCGGCGACGGTGGCCGCGGACCTCCTCAGCCAGGCGGAGCATGACGCTTCGGCCCAAGTGCTGCTGGTCACCGAGTGCGAGGAATTCAGGTCAGCAGTCACTGCCGAGGTGCAGAGGCAGGTTGCCGACCTACCCCGCGCCGACCTTGCCCGCCGCTCGCTTGAGCATGGCCGCGCCATCCTTGTCCGCAATCTTGCGGACGCCGCTGCCGTGGCCAATGCCTATGCGCCCGAACACCTGTGCCTTGCGGTTGCCGATCCCGAGCCTTTGGTCCGCGCGATCAACAACGCAGGCGCCATCTTCGCTGGTCATGCGGCGGCCGAGAGCTTCGGTGATTATCTGGCCGGCTCCAGCCACGTTCTCCCCACCGACGGCGCGGCCCGGGCATGGAGCGGGATCACCGTGCACAGCTTCATGAAGGCGATCAGCATTCAGCGCGTATCCCCGGAAGCCGGCCGGGCCCTTGCTGCCCCCGCTGCGGCGCTGGCCCGCCTGGAAGCGCTCGAAGCCCATGCCCGCGCCGCCGAAGCGAGGGCGGCATGAACCTTGCCCGCCGCCTCGCCCGGCCCGCGATCCTCGCGCTGGAGCCTTTCGACCTCGGTAACCGTGAGGTCAGTTCCGATGCCATTCTGCTCGACGCCAACGAGAGCCCGTTTGGGCCCTTGTCGGGCGGCAACCTCGCCGCAGGCGTGAACCGCTACCCCGAGCCACAGCCGCAGCGCCTACGTGCCGCCATGGCGTCACTCTACGGAGTCGCGCCCGAGCACTTCCTGGTCACCCGTGGTGGCGACGATGCGATCGACCTCCTCTGCCGCACCTTCCTGCGCGGAGCCGAAGACAAGGTGGCGGTGACGAGCCCCAGCTTCTCCGCTTACGCCCACTTCGCGCGGGCGCAGGGGGCGGGCGTGGTCGATATCCCGCTGACAGCGACGTTCGACCTTGATCCGGATGTCGTGATCAAGCGAGTGAAGGGCGAGCCGCACACCAAGCTCCTGTTCCTCTGCACGCCCAACAACCCGACCGGCAACGCGGTCGATCCGGTCGCCATCCTGCGCCTCGCGGACGCGCTGCCGGATGTCATGATCCTCGCTGATGAGGCCTATCTCGAGTTCAGCGACACGCCGAGCCTTGTCGCGGAAGCCGTCGCGCGGCCGAACCTTCTGGTGCTGAAGACCTTGTCCAAGGCCTTTGCCCTTGCCGGGGCACGAGTCGGCGGCCTGGTTGGCCCAGCCGATACGCTGGAGATCGTCGCTCGCGCGTTGCCGCCCTACCCTTTGCCAACCCCGTCGATCGCCGCCGCACTCGACGCACTGCAGCCGGCGCGGCGTGCGGTGCACCGGGAGCGGATCGCGCAACTGCTTGCCGAGCGTGAGCGGATCGCGCCCTTGCTCCGCCAGTCGCCTTACGTTCGCAAGGTCTATCCGAGCGCCGGCAACTTCCTGTTCCTGGAGACAGAGGACACCGACCGTTTGGCCGCCCGGCTCTCCGCCGAGGGCATTCGCGTCCGTTATCGTCCCAAAGCGGCTCCCGGCGGCATCCGGCTGACCGTCGGCACCCCAGCCGAAAATGACGCCGCCCTTGCCGCGTTTGGCGTGGTCGTCGAGCGAAGCGCCCGACGAACGGCAGAAATCGCCCGCGACACCAAGGAAACGCGCATTGCGCTTGCCGTCGATCTCGACCGCGCCGAGCCGCGACAGATCGCGACAGGAATTCCTTATTACGATCACATGCTCGACCAAGTGGCGGCGCATGGCGGTTTCAGCCTGGTGCTGAGCTGCGAGGGCGACCTCGAGATCGATCCCCACCATAGCATTGAGGATGTGGCGATCGCGCTCGGTCAAGGACTAAAAGCCGCACTCGGCGACAAGCGGGGCATCGGCCGCTTCGGCTTTGCGCTGCCGATGGATGAGACCAGCGCACAGGTGCTGATCGATCTTAGCGGCCGGCCTTTCTGCCGGTTCGAGGGCGAGTTCGCCGCCACCCACGTCGGCGACTTTCCCACCGAAATGACCCCGCACGTCTTCCGCAGCCTCGCCGACAGCCTCGGCGCTGCCATCCACGTCAAAGTGGCCGGCGAAAACGACCACCACAAGGTCGAAGCCTGCTTCAAGGCGTTTGGAAGAGCGCTGCGCCAGGCTCTTGCTATTGAAGGCAAAAGCGAGGCCTTGCCAAGCACCAAGGGAATGCTGTGACCAGCGTCACCCTGGTCGATCTCGGCTACGGCAATCTCGGTTCGATCGAGACCGCGCTTCGCCGCCTCGGGACAGAGGTGCAGCGGACAAGCACGCCGGAGGGCATTGCAAGTGCCGAGCGTCTTTTCGTGCCCGGTGTCGGCGCGGCCGGGTTCGCAATGGAGCGGATGAACGCGCTGGGGCTAGCCGATGCGCTGCGCGGCTTCGCCGGACCTGCGCTTGGCATCTGCCTTGGCATGCACCTGCTGTTCGAGCGCAGCGAGGAAGGCGACGTGCCCATGCTCGGCCTGCTGCCCGGCAACGTGCGCAAGCTCACCCCCACCCCAAAATTCACGGTACCGCACATGGGCTGGAGCCGGCTTGAGGTCACGTCCGAGACATGCGGAGTAAGTTCTGGCGATTACGTCTATTTCGCGCACAGCTTCGCCGCTCCGGATGGCATTGGTACCATTGCACGGGCGCATCATGGCGTCACTGTTCCTGCCGTCGTCCGGTCGGGCAATTGGACCGGCGCGCAATTCCACCCCGAACGCTCCGGCCCCACTGGCGCCCGCTTTCTTCAGGCTTGGCTGGCATCATGATTATCTATCCCGCGATGGACCTTATCGCCGGCCGCGTCGTGCGGCTCAGGCAAGGGCGGTTCGACGAGGTCACCTTCTACGACCCTGCGCCAGCAGACGCGCTGCGTTCTTTCGCCGAGGATGGCGCCGACTGGGCGCATGTGGTCGACCTTGACGGAGCAAAGGCCGGCGCGCCTGCTCAGCACGAGCTCCTCAAGACACTTGCGGCTGCCTCACCCCTGAAACTGCAGGTCGCCGGCGGCGTCCGTTCGGCCGAACATGTCGCGGCGCTGCTTGATGCTGGCGCGTCACGGGTAGTGGTCGGCAGCCTTGCCGTACGCAATCCCGCGGCCACGACCGCCCTACTCGAACGCTTTGGCCCCGAGCACATCACCCTTAGCCTCGACGTACGGGTCGAAGGCGAGCCGATGGTCGCAACGCATGGCTGGCAGGAGGATAGCGGCCTGACCTTGTGGGACGTTGCGGCTCGTTATCCTTCCGCCAGGCACCTCCTCCTGACCGACATCGGGCGCGATGGCATGCTGGACGGGCCCAATCACGCGCTCCTTGCCGAAGCGGTGGAGCGCCTCACGCATCTCGAGATTCAGGCCAGCGGCGGCGTGACGTCGCTCGAGGATCTGGCGCAGCTCACCACTGCGGGCGCGATCCTTGGCCGGGCGATGTGGGAAGGACGGCTCCAGCTGGCGGAGGCGCTGCATGCCCGCCGCTAGGATCATCCCCTGCCTCGACGTCGCCAATGGCCGCGTCGTCAAAGGCGTGCGTTTTCGCGATCACCGCGACATCGGCGACATTGTCGAGCATGCGTTGCGGTATTCGGCCGAAGGCGCGGACGAATTGGTCTTTTACGAGATCAAGGCCAGTGCAGAGGGGCGCAGCGTTGATCTGGGCTGGGTGCGCGACATTGCTGACGTCATCGACATCCCCTTCTGCGTCGCGGGCGGCATTCGTGACCGCGATACGGCCGCCGCGGTGCTCGACGCCGGCGCCGACAAGGTGTCGATCAACTCGCCCGCGCTTGAGACTCCGTCGCTGATCACCGACCTTGCCAAGGATTTCGGCAGCCAGTGCATCGTCGTGGGGATCGACAGCTTGGGCGACGCAAGCGGAACGTATCGGGTAAAGCAATATACCGGCGACGCGGCTTCGACACGCGATAGCGGCCGGTTGACGGTCGACTGGGCGCGCGAAGCGGCGGAGCGGGGCGCAGGCGAGATCGTGCTAAATGCCATGGCCGAGGATGGGGTGCGTGCAGGCTATGACCTGCCGCATGCCCGCGCAGTCATGGACGTGGTCAGCGTGCCCCTGATCGTCAGCGGCGGCGCTGGTCAGCCCGCGCATTTTCGCGACGCATTCCGCGCCGGCGCAAGCGGCGCGTTGGCAGCGACGATGTTCCACGACCGTGTGATCGACATCGGCGAGCTCAAGGCGTGGCTCGACAGCGAAGGCGTGGAGGTTCGGCGATGACCGACGAAAATCTGGATGTAGGCGGTCTTGCCTGGGACAAGATGGACGGCCTGTTGCCCGCCGTGGTGCAGGATGCAGCAACCGATCAGGTGCTGATGCTCGGCTACATGAATCGGGAAGCGCTGGACGCAACGCTGGCAACTGGCCTCGTGACGTTCTTCAGCCGGTCGAAGAAGCGGCTCTGGCGCAAGGGAGAGAGCAGCGGCAACGTGCTTCGGCTCGTTGCGATCGCTGCCGATTGTGATGGCGACGCCTTGATTGTCCGCGCTCACCCTGCGGGGCCGACCTGTCACCTTGGCACCGATAGCTGCTTTGGCGAGTTGCTTGGCGGCGGCGGGTGGTTGGGAACGCTGGAACGCATCATCGCCGCCCGAGCTGAGGCTGATCCGGAGCAAAGCTATACCGCGCGTCTGCTTACCAACGGGCCGGCGAACGCTGCGCAGAAGGTTGGCGAGGAAGGCGTCGAAGTGGCTCTGGCTGCGGTCAGCCGCGACTCGCAGGGATTGACCGAGGAAGCGGCCGACCTCCTGTTTCACCTCCTCGTGGTCTTGCATGCACGGGAGGTCTCCCTCGCCGACGTGATCGGTGTTCTACAAGCGCGTCATATAGGCCGATGAGAACGGAGCAAGAACAAATATATTGACACGAAGCGAACGAAGAGAGAACACTGGCTCAGAAGCAAGGTTTTCCGGTTCGTCTTGGAACGAAATGAATCGGTCTCCGTTGCGCTACCCAAGAACAAGGGAAGAACGTGCCATGCTGGTTCTCACTGTACTCGCTTTCACTGCCGTTCTGGGCCTCGGCCTGCTTACCCTTGGTGAGACGATTGCCAGCAATCTCCACAAGATCGCGCCTGCACTTCGCGGCCATTCGCTGCTGTCCGAACCGGTGCTGGTCACCCGTCCGGTGACGGTCCGCGTATCGACCCGCCGCGTCAGCCAGCCGGTGTCGGCACGGCCTCAGCTGCGCGCCGCCGCTTGACCCGGCCGTAGCTGAGAAGGCTGAACGGCACGCTCGCTAGATAGGCGAACGACACCACGAGCAGGGTGATCCACGGCTCGTTGATCAGCGCCGCGGCAAGCAACGCGACCGCTCCGAGCCCGACGATCCGCCAGCTTCGGCGGATACGGATCGAGGTCCAGCTGAAGGTCGGAATTGCCGAGATCATCAGCACCGCGATGAACAGGGTCCACGGCATCACCAGCTGCCAGCTGCGGAACAGGTCGTTGCCCGTAATCAGCCACAGATAGATGGGGGCAAAAGCGAGCCCTGCCCCAACCGGGGCGGGAACCCCGGTGTTGAAGCCGGCGGACTTGTGCGGCTGAACGTCGGCATCGATCCGGGCGTTGAAGCGGGCCAGGCGAAGCGCGCAGCTGACAGCAAGGGCGAGCGCGACGGTCCACCCGAACTTGGGCGCACTGTCGAGCGAGAATTGGAACAGGATCAGCGCCGGCGCGGTACCAAAGCCGATGTTGTCGCACAGCGAATCGAGTTCAGCGCCGAACTTGCTGTTGGCCTTGAGCAGCCGCGCGATATTGCCGTCGAGGCCGTCGAGCACACCCGCGACGACGATCGCGATCATCGCCTTTTCCCAATCCTCGTTGAAGGCATAGCGGATCGCGGTCAGGCCGGCGCACAGCGCCAGCACCGTCACGGAATTGGGAATAAAGGCGCGCAGCGGCAGCCCGCGACCCTCGGCAGGCTTCACTGGCTGGTTCCGTTCAGAAGCGGATCCTCGCCCAACACGGCGATGATCGTCTCTCCGGCGATCGCCCGCTGACCGAGCAGCAGGCGCGAGCCGGTGCCGGCGGGAAGATAGACGTCGACCCGGCTGCCAAAGCGGATGAGACCGATCCGCTCACCGCTGGAAACGCGCTGCCCTTCCTTGACGAAGCTCAGGATGCGGCGTGCGACGAGGCCGGCGATCTGGGTGAAGCCGATCTTCACGCCGCCATCGCCCTCGACGACGAAGTGCTGCCGCTCGTTATCCTCGCTCGCCTTGTCGAGATCGGCATTGAGGAACTTGCCCGGGACATAGGCGATGCGGCGGATGACGCCGGGGATCGGGGTCCGGTTGATGTGAACGTCGAACACGCTCATGAACACCGAAACGCGGGTGAACTCCCCCTCACCCAGCTCGCCGCGCAGCTCCGGCGGTGCGGGAACGCGAACGATCATCGTGACAAGCCCGTCGGCCGGCGAGACGACCAGCTTGGGATCGGAGGGCGTCGTCCGCACCGGATCGCGGAAGAACGCCGCCACCCAGATGGTAACGCCGACCATCAGCCAGCCGAGCAGTTCGGCGAACTCGCTTTCCAGGATCAGCAGGAAGAAGGCGATCGCACCGGCGATGACGGCGAACTTTCGCCCTTCCGGATGCACCGAGGGGAACCGCCACTTGACCGCGGTCAGCTGGCTGTCGGGATTGTCGATATGCGCCATGCCACCCCTCTAACGAGCCCACGCCCGCGTTGCCAGAGCGGCTCGCCGCCGCTACCTGCGCTCGGCAAATCTAGAGCAGGCAGGCAAATGACCAAGATCAAGGTGAAGAACCCGGTCGTCGAACTCGACGGCGACGAGATGACCCGCATCATCTGGCAGTGGATCCGCGAGCGGCTGATCCTGCCGTACCTCGACATCGATCTTAAGTATTACGACCTTTCGGTCGAGAACCGCGATGCGACGGATGACAAGGTGACGGTCGAGAGCGCCAATGCGATCAAGCAATATGGCGTCGGCGTGAAGTGCGCCACCATCACCCCCGACGAGCAGCGCGTCGAGGAGTTCAGCCTCAAGAAGATGTGGAAGAGCCCCAACGGCACCATCCGCAACATCCTTGGCGGCGTCGTCTTCCGCGAGCCGATCGTGATCAGCAACGTACCCCGCCTGATCCCGGGCTGGACCGATCCTATCGTGGTCGGCCGTCATGCGTTCGGCGACCAGTACAAGGCGACCGATTTCCGCGTGCCGGGCGCCGGCAAGCTCACCATCAAGTTCGAAGGAGTCGACGGCGAGGTCATCGAGCATGAAGTGTTCGAGTTCGAAAGCGCCGGCGTCGCCATGGGCATGTACAATGTCGACGAGAGCATCCGCGACTTTGCCCGCGCCTGCCTGAACTACGGCCTGCAGCGCAGCTGGCCGGTGTATCTCAGCACCAAGAACACCATCCTCAAGGCCTATGACGGTCGCTTCAAGGACATCTTCCAAGAGATCTACGACAGCGAATTCAAGGCGAAGTTCGAGGAAGCCGGCATCGAATATCAGCATCGCCTGATTGACGACATGGTCGCTTCGGCCCTGAAGTGGAGCGGCAAGTTCGTCTGGGCCTGCAAGAATTACGACGGCGACGTCCAGTCGGACCAGGTCGCGCAGGGCTTTGGTTCGCTTGGCCTGATGACCAGCGTCCTGATGACCCCCGACGGCCAGACCGTTGAGGCCGAAGCCGCGCACGGCACCGTCACCCGCCACTACCGCATGCACCAGCAGGGCAAGGCGACCTCGACCAACCCGATCGCCAGCATCTTTGCCTGGACCGGCGGCCTCAAGTTCCGTGGCCGGATCGACGACACCCCCGAGGTCGTGAAGTTCGCCGAAACGCTGGAGCGCGTCTGCGTCGAAACCGTGGAGAGCGGCAAGATGACCAAGGACCTCGCCATCCTGGTCGGTCCGGACCAGCCGTGGATGACCACCGAGCAGTTCTTCGAGGCCGTCGTGCAGAACCTCGACAAGGAAATGCAGGCCGCCTGAGCCAATGCGCCAGGCGTTTGGCACCTTCACCGTCACCGCGCCGCGTCAGGGCCTGCACCTGATCACGGACGCGGTGGCGGCGTGGGTCGCCGACCAGGGGATGAGGGAGGGCCTGCTGACCCTTCTCGTCCGCCACACCTCGGCCTCGCTCCTGATCCAGGAGAATGCGGCGCCGGCCGCCCGCCGCGACCTCGAGCGTTGGCTCGCGAGGATCGCGCCCGAGTCG
This sequence comes from Sphingomonas sp. LHG3443-2, assembly GCF_049896405.1. NCBI lineage: Bacteria > Pseudomonadati > Pseudomonadota > Alphaproteobacteria > Sphingomonadales > Sphingomonadaceae > Sphingomonas > Sphingomonas sp. LHG3443-2. Next base: position 2,010,432 of record NZ_JAFCUG010000001.1, on the reverse strand, counting down.
CGCGACTACGAACATGATGACGAGGGGCCGGACGATATGCCCGCCCACCTCCGCTCGGCGCTGACCGCGGCAACCCTGTCGATCCCTGTCCTGCATGGCCGGATGCGGCTTGGAACGTGGCAGGGCATTTATCTGTGCGAGCATCTCCACCGGCCAAGGCAGCGCGAGATTGCCGTTCATCTGGTGGGTCAATGAGCCTTGAAAGCGTCAAGGTGTGGGTGGCCGAGCACGCGCCCGAACTGGGCTTGATCGAAGCGCACGACAGCACCGCGACGGTCGCGGATGCTGCCGCGACCCTTGGCGTGGAACCGGGCCGGATCGCCAAGACCATTGCGCTTCGGGTCGGCGAACGCACGTTGTTGCTGGTCACCCGCGGTGACGCGCGGCTCGACAACCTCAAGTGCAAGGCGGCGTTCGGCGGGCGCATTCGGATGCTCGACGCTGAGGCGACCCTGGCCGCGACGGGTCATGTCGTTGGCGGCGTCTGTCCGTTCGGGCTGGCGACGCCGCTGCCCGTCTATGCCGACGTCAGCCTGCGCGCGTTCGACACCGTGTTTCCCGCCGCGGGGAGCCGCAACGCATCGCTGGAGATCACGCCGTCGCGGCTGGCCGAGGTCACGCAGGCGACTTGGGTGGATTGCTGCACCCTGCCCGGCTGATCAGCGGCGGAGGATGCCGTGGGCCAGCACCTGCTGGATCATGGTGAGATTACTCCCGCGCCCGATCTTGATCTCCAGCGGCTGCGCCGCGCCCGCCAGCCAGAACACCATATCGGCTTCCAGATCGAAGGTGCCCGCCGTCTCGAGGCTGAAGCGGGTGATCGATCGGTAGGGGATCGACTGGATCGAGACCTTCTTGCCGACCCAGCCCTGAATATTGACCAGGCACAGCCGGCGATCGGTGAGGAAAGCGATGTCGCGCACCGTCTTGAAGGCGATCAGCACTTCCTCGCCGTCGAGGAGCAAGGCAGCGTAGCGACGGGCGATTTCATCCGTATCGACCTCGGTCGCCGAGAACAGGCCCATCAGGCGAGACGCTCGCTGACAATGCTGCCACCTTTGGTCAGACGCACGCCCTTCACGATCTCGTCCTCGTCGGGGAGGGCGGGACGCCCAGCCTCCTTGTCCCAGAAGGCGGACAGGAAGTTGAACAGGTTGCGGGCATAGAGCGCGCTCGAATCGGCAGGGAGCGAGCGGGCAAGGTTGCTGGCGCCGATGATGATCACCCCATGCCGTTCCACGCTCTCCCCCGGAACGCAGCCTTCGACATTGCCGCCGGCGTCGGCGGCGAGGTCAACGATGACGCTGCCGCGGCGCATGGTCGCGACCTGCGCGTCGCTGATGAGACGCGGCGCGGGCTTGCCGGGGATCAGCGCGGTGGTGATGACGATGTCCTGCTTGGCGAGGTGGCTGGAGACGAGCTCGGCCTGCGCCTTGCGATATTCTTCGCTGGTCTCGCCGGCATAGCCACCTTGACCCTCGCCTTCGATCCCGGCGACCCCTTCGACAAAGATCGGCTTGGCGCCGAGGCTCTGGATCTGCTCGCGGGTGGCGGAGCGGACATCGGTGGCGCTGACCTGGGCACCGAGGCGACGGGCGGTGGCGATCGCCTGTAGCCCCGCGACGCCCACGCCCATGATGAAGGCACGGGCCGGGCTGACGGTGCCGGCAGCGGTCATCATCATCGGAAAGGCACGGCCATAAGCCGCGGCGGCGTCAATCACAGCCTTGTAGCCTGCAAGGTTGGACTGCGAGGACAGCACGTCCATTGATTGCGCGCGGGTGATGCGCGGCATCCACTCCATTGCCAACGCTTCGAGCCCGGCACTGCCATAGGCCGCGATCGCTTCGCGCCGACGGAATGGATCGAGAATCCCGACCAGCAGCGCGCCGGGCGCAACGCCGCCGAGTGCGTCGGCTTCGGGGCCGCTGACGCTGAGCACCAGTTCCGCGCCATCCAGCACCTGCGTACGCGGGCCAGTAGTGGCCCCCGCGTCGGCAAAATCCTGGTCGCTGATCCCCGCGTGCCGACCTGCACCTTTCTCCACCGAAACCTTGGCACCAAGCGCGCCGAGCTTCTTCACCGTTTCCGGAATGGCGGCGACGCGGGTTTCGCCCGGCGCCGTTTCGGCGAGGACCGCGACCTTCAAGTCGGTCAGCTCGCCAGCAGGATCATGACGAGGAAGCCGAGGAGCAGCGCGATCACCACGCCCCATTTCAGCAGGGTAATGAGGAGGCTGTAATCTTCCTTGGCACGATTGAAATCGACCGGGCTGTCGGAATTGGACGTGGGTTCGGCGGCCATGATTGCTCCCTTGAAACTGGCTCTTTGGCGAGGGTCATAGCGGCTCGAGGCCCTGCTCCCAAGCCCCCAGTCCGTCACTGTTTCTTTACTGATCCGGATTAGGTTGGTGCACGAGGGAGCTCAAGCCGTGCGCGCCGATACCGTTCGATTCCTGCTGCTGGTCGATGCCGATCCCGCTGAACGACGGCTGGTCGCCGCGACCGCCGCGCGTGCGGGGTGGAACACGCTTGGCAGCCCGTCAGGCGAACAGGTGCAGGAGCTGCTTGGCGGTCCGACCGGGCATGAGATCAGGGCAGTGCTGGTCGGCCGGTGGGACCCTGAAGCTGGCCCGGCACTGGTCCGCGCGCTCCGCGGTGACCGGCCCGGCCTCCCGATCATCGTCCTCGCCGAAGGCGGTTCGGTTGGTCAGGCCGTGGAAGCAATGCGCGCGGGTGCCAGCGACTTCCTGGTCCGTCCGGTCGCGCCCGAGCGACTGCTCGAGGCTCTCGCGGTCAACGCCGATCGTCGCCGCGCCTCGGGCGAGCTTGCGCCGCTGTCGGAAAAGATGGCGCCGAGCCTCGCGCTCGAGGAGCTGGTCGGCGGCGCCCCCGACTTCCGCGCTGCCCTGGCGGTGGCCGCCAAGGCCGCCCGCAGCCGCCTGCCATTGCTGATCGTCGGCGAAGCTGGCTCCGGCAAGGAGACCATTGCCCGCGCAGTGCACGAAGCCAGCCCGCGCAGCCGCGCGTCGTTTGTCGCGCTGGACTGCCGCGCGGTACCGTCCAACATCGTCGATAGCGAGCTGTTCGGCCATGTCGCAGGTGCGTTCCCAGGCGCCTTCGCAGAGCGGGTCGGCAAGCTGGTGGAAGCCGACGGCGGCACCCTGCTGCTCGACGAGATCGGCGATCTTCCCCTCTCGACCCAAGCCGCGCTCGATCGAGTGCTGGCCACCGGCGAGGTTCGGCCGGTTGGCTGCAACGGATCGAATAGCGTCGATGTCCGGCTGATCGCCACCTCGAGCAAGCCACTTCCCGACAATTTCGACGGCGGCCTGGCCGAGCGGCTCGCCGGAACGGTGGTCGCGGTGCCGCCCCTGCGCGATCGGAGCGGTGACATCCCTGCCCTCGCCCGCCACCTCCTGTCACGGCACACGGGCCAGCCGGGGATCCGCCCGCTGTCGATCGCGGAAGACGCGCTGCAGGTGCTGATGCGCTACGGCTGGCCGGGCAACGTCCGCCAGATGTCCAACGTCCTGTTCCGCGCTGCGCTGCAATGCGAAGGATCGGCGCTGACCGCCGACGATTTCCCGCACATCGCGCTGCAGTCCAAGTTCTCCAATCGGGTCGGCGACACGTCGCGGGAGATCGGCGCCACGGCGGCGTCCGCAGCGCTCGCGGGCGGCCAGGGAATCACTTTGTGGCAGGCGGACGGGCATCTCCGCTCGCTGGAAGAGATCGAGGGCGATCTCATCCGACTCGCCATCGGTCATTATCGCGGCAAGATGACCGAAGTCGCGCGCCGTCTCGGGATTGGCCGCTCCACCCTGTATCGAAAGCTGGCCGAGCTCGGCATCGACACCGGCGCCTGATGCCGCCACATGGGCGCACGATGCAAATCGTGTTGCTCCTTGTTCTCCTGCTCGCCGCCTGCAAGCGGCCCGAGCCGGCACCCGACATCCAGGACGCAAGCGCACCCGGGCCGTGCCGATCGCTCATGTTCGAAGGGCAGCGCTTCACGGTCTGCCGTGACCCCGACGCACGGCTGGAGCTGGCGTTGGACGATCAGCGCGGTCGTCCGTTGCGCAGCTTCGTCGCACTGGAGCAGGTGCTTGGCGAGCGCGCCAGCAAGGTCCGCTTTGCGGTCAATGCGGGCATGTTCGATGAGGCTGGGCGGCCGATCGGCCTCGCCATCCAGGACGGCAAAGAAGCACGTCCCCTCAATCGTCGCACCGATGGCGGCGGCAACTTTCGTCTGCAGCCGAACGGCGTGTTCATCGTTCGCCGTGACGGGCGCGCCGTAATCGTCCGCACCGAGGATTATGCGCCCGTGGCCGAGACGCGTTTGGCGACGCAAAGCGGGCTCATGCTAGTGATCGACGGCACGGTGAACCCGCGCTTCGACGCGGATGGGCGTTCGCGTTATGTCCGCAACGGAGTGGGTGTCGATGGCGATGGGGTCGCAGTGCTCGTCATCAGCAACGCGCCCGTCAGCTTCGGCAAGTTCGCGCGGCTGTTTGCCGGACCGCTAGAGTGCCGCAACGCCCTCTACCTCGATGGGGCGGTATCAAGCCTGTGGGATCCCGCGAACGGTCGCATGGACAGCCTCGTCCCGATCGGCCCGATGATCGTTGCGGTGGGTTCCTAGAAACGCGGCGTAAGTGCCTGATCGCGAAGGCCACGCCAGACGCGTAGTGCCTGAACCGTCTCGAACACGTCATGCGCTCGGACGAGGTGCGCGCCTTGTTCCGCCGCTTTCACTGCCAGTGCTACACTGCCGCCCAGCCGGCGGTCGGCGGGCGCTTCATTGTGGAGCGCGCCGATGGTGCGCTTGCGGCTTGCACCGACGAGGAGCGGGCAGCCCAGCGCGTGAATGGCGGCGAGACCGTTCATCAGCTCAAGATTGTGGGCTACGTTCTTGCCGAAGCCGATGCCCGGATCGACGATGATCCGGTCCCGCGCGATGCCGGCATCGACCGCGGCAGCGATCCGGTCTTCCAGCCAGAGAAACACTTCGACCAGCGCGCCGCGTGGATAGGAAGGGGCTTCCTGCATCGTCTCGGGCGATCCCTGGTGATGCATCAGCACGACCGGCACGCCGGCCTTGGCCACCACCTCGGCCGAACGCGGGTCCCAACCCAGCGCCGACACATCGTTGACCAGCGCCGCGCCGGCGCCAAGCGCGGCTTCCATGACGCCCGCCTTGCGCGTGTCGATCGACACCGCCGCCCCGCCGGCCGCCAGGCGCTGAACGAGCGGCACGACCCGCTCGACCTCGTCGCCCTCCCACACCGCTCGTGCCCCGGGACGCGTGCTTTCGCCGCCGACATCGAGGATGGCTGCACCCGCTTCGTTGGCCGCAAAGCCGTCTTCGGGGGTGGCAATCTGTCCGCCATCCGAGAAGCTGTCGGGCGTCGCATTGAGGATCGCCATCACCTGCGGCTGGTCGAGCCGGATGGTTCGCTCGCCCAGCTTCAGCGGCGCGCGCGGCGCAGTGAGCGCAGCCCAGTCCGAAGCCATGGTGGCCGTGTCGAGCCTCGCCTCGAGCCGCTCCACCGGAAGCAGCTCAGTAGTGATCCGGCCGTCATTCCCGACGTGCAGCAGCTCGACGGCGGAAAACCAGCACATGGTGCCGGCGAGGCGCGCGACCTGCCCGTCATAGCCGAACGGCGCATCGACGAAGCCGGTCGGGCGGATAATGGTGCGAAAAGTCATGGGGCTCAGGCGAGTCCCGCCAGATGCTCTTGGCGAAGCGTGTCGATCGGCACCAGCCGGCCCTTTTGCTCGATATGCCAGAAGGTCCAGCCATTGCAGCTCGGCGCCTTGTTGAGCCCGGCGCCGACCTTGTGGATGGAGCCGGCATGCGGCCCGCAACTCAGCGAGCCATCGGCCCGCACAGCGGCTTTCCAGCGGCGCTTGCTGTCCATCAGCACCGTGCCTGGCGGCACCAGTCCGCTTTCGACCAGCAAGCCAAAGGCGACCCGCGGCTGGCTGCGCTTGTCCGGTACGGTCTCCATCGCGCTTTCGTCGAGCGGCAGCGTTGCCGCGATCCGCGCCTGCGCAACCTCGATGTAGTCGGGCTCGCGTTCGATACCGATCCAGTGCCGGCCAAGCCGCTTGGCGACCGCGCCCGTGGTGCCGGTGCCGAAAAACGGATCGAGCACCGTGTCGCCCGGCTGGGTGCAGGCGAGCAGCACCCGGTAGAGCAGGCTCTCCGGCTTTTGCGTCGGATGCGCCTTGTGCCCGTCTCCGCCCTTCAATCGCTCACCGCCCGAGCAGATCGGCAGCACCCAATCGGAGCGCATCTGGAGGTCGTCGTTCAGCGCCTTCATGGCGCGGTAATTGAAGGTGTAGCGGCTGTCCTGCGACTTGGAACACCACAGCAACGTCTCGTGGGCATTGGTGAAGCGGGTGCCGCGGAAGTTCGGCATCGGGTTCGATTTGCGCCACACGATGTCGTTCAGGATCCAGAAGTCGAGATCCTGCAGCGCGGCGCCCACCCGGAAGATGTTGTGGTAGCTGCCGATCACCCAGATCGCGCCATCGTCCTTCAGCAATCGCCTTGCTTCGGTCAGCCAAGCACGGGTGAACTTGTCGTAAGCGGCGAGGCTGTCGAACCGGTCCCAATCATTGTCCACCGCGTCGACGCGTCCGCCTTCGGGTCGGAACAGGTCGCCGCCAAGCTGCAGATTGTAGGGCGGGTCGGCAAAGATCAGGTCGACGCTTGCCGCGGGAAGCGCGCGCATGGCCTCGATGCAGTCGCCTGCAATGATCCGCCCGCTCGGATCGGCGTCGTTCTTGCGGCGGACACGCGGCAGCGCGTCCTGAACGGGCGTCATGAGGTTCATGAATGCGTGTCCCCTGCTTACGGCCGCCATGGTGAGTCCGCCATGAGTTCGGGTCAACGAGGAAAGGGTTAACGGCCGTGCAGGGCTCGCGAGAACGGAACGAGTCCGCAACGAGCAGAGCACAAGATGTTGAGTCCGGGGACGCGGCGCGGACTCAAGCTGATGTGGTGTTGCGGCGAGGACTCAGCTGCAGCGCCTTCTATTCGGCGGCGAAGGCGAGCCTTGGCTGGGCGGCTTCGGCAAGCACGTCGCGGACAAGTCCGAAGGTGCGGCGGTGAAGCGGCGTGGGGCCGAGTTCGCGAAGCGCGCGGCGGTGGTCTGGCGTCGGGTAGCCGCGATTCTGCTCCCAGCCGTAGCCCGGATAATCCGCTGCATGCGCGGCCATGATCCGGTCGCGGGTGACCTTGGCGATGATCGAGGCCGCGGCGATCGACCGGCAGCGGGCGTCGCCGGAGATGATCGCCTTGGAGGGCCGCTCCCACTTGGGACAGCGATTGCCGTCGACCAGCACAAAGGCAGGGTCGAATCCGAGCGCCTCTACCGCGCGGGCCATGGCCAGCATCCGCGCCCAGTAGATGTTGAGCGCGTCGATCTCCTCCACGCTGCAGATGCCGACGCCGCAGCGCGCCTGGACCATCAACTTGCCGTGCAGCGCTTCGCGGGCCTCAAGGCTGAGCTTCTTGCTGTCGTCGATCCCTCGCGGAAAGCGCTCACGGTCGAGTATCACGGCCGCGGCGACCACCGGCCCTGCCAGCGGGGCGCAGCCCGCCTCGTCCACGCCGGCGAGCGGAAGCGGGTGATCCTTCTCGAGCTTGAAGCAGGGACGAGCCATTCGAGGGACTTAGCGGCTGGCACGGCCGCGCGGAAGCCCGGACCGGCAACCTCCAAACGGCTCAGGCATTAGCGCGTTCATGCCAGTGGCGTTGCAAGCAGGCCTGTGGGGCCTCCTCTCGGGTTCCGCGCTGCTGCTTGGCGCGCTGGTCGGCTGGTTCGTGCCGCTGAAGCAGCGGGTGGTGGCGGCCATCATGGCGTTCGGCGCCGGCGTCCTGATCTCCGCCCTATCCTTCGAACTCGTCGACGAAGCTTGGCGGCAAGGCGGTTTCGCGCCGGTGGCCGGCGGGTTCCTGGCCGGCGCGCTGGTCTACACACTCGCCAACTACTGGCTGAGCCACCGCGGCGCCCGTCACCGCAAGCGCAGCAATGAAGGGAAGCGCGAGGCGCAAGCGGACAAACACCCGAACAACAGCTCCGCCCTCGCACTCGGCGCCCTTCTGGATGGTATTCCGGAGAGCATCGTCATCGGCGTCAGCCTTCTGAAAGGCGGCGCGGTCGGATTGGTGGCGGTAATCGCCGTGTTCCTTTCCAACATTCCCGAAGGCCTATCGAGCGCAGCGGGTATGAAGGCGGAGGGCAAGCGGCCACTCGCGGTCTTCGCACTGTGGGCCGGCATCGCTCTTGCTTCAGGCATCGCCGCGGCGCTTGGTTATGTCCTCTTCGACGGCGTGGCGCCTGAGGCGGTTGCGTTCGTCCAGGCCGTGGCGGCAGGCGCGATCCTGACCATGATCGTAGACACGATGGTGCCCGAAGCTTTCGAGGGCACCCACGACTTCGCGGGGCTGATCAGTGTCGCCGGCTTTCTCGCAGCCTTCGGCCTCAGCCGCCTGACCTGACCCTCCCCGCCACGACAACGGAGAGGGCCGGCAAGCTCAGGCATCAGCTTTCAAGCGGTCCTGAAAGCTCTTGCGCAACTTGTTGAGCTTTGGGGGAATGACCGCCATGCAATAAGGATTGCGCTGGCCTTCGGTCTCCCAATAATTCTGATGATAGTCTTCGGCTGGATACCAGGTCGAGGCCGGTTCGATCGTGGTCACGATCTTGCCGCCTTGCTCCTCGTTCAGCGTCGCGATCTTGGCGCGCGCTTCGCTTTCCTGCTCTTCCGATAGCGGGAAGATGGCACTGCGATACTGCGTTCCGATGTCGTTGCCCTGGCGATTGAGCTGGGTCGGATCATGGGTGACGAAGAAGATATCGAGGAGATCGCCATATTCGACCACCGCGGGATCAAAGGTGACCCGGATCGCCTCGGCATGGCCAGTGTCGCCGCCGCACACCTGCTTGTAGGTCGGATTGACGGTCTGCCCGCCAATATAGCCGCTCTCGACCCCGCTCACGCCGGCGACGTCGAGGAACACCGCTTCGGTGCACCAGAAGCAGCCGCCGGCGAGAATGGCTTGTTGTTCGCTCATCAACACACTCCGTTTCAGAATCTCGGAGTGGATGTAGGTTCGGGGCCCCGCGTTTGCGAGGGATCAGTGGCGGTAGCTGGCCTTGAGGCTGGCGAGTTCGAGCCGCTTGCCGACCCATTCGGCTAGCTCCTCGAAGCTCAGTTCGCGGTCGAAAACAATGCCGGCACGGCGGTCGCTGTACCAGCGTACCTCGCCCTTGATGGGGCGCAGGCTCTCGACGACCACAACCACCTTGGCGCCAATGCAATATTCGTCGATCGGGCCGACTTTCATGCCGCCAAGCGACATGTCGTGAACCTCGACCTTGTAATAAAGCTTGTTGATCTTGACGCTGGCTGAGCAGCCGACCTCGAGCCGCGGCGGGCGCGGGCGGAAGCCGTGGCGCGGTTTGCGGCCGGCGAGCAACTCACCAAGGTCGAGGCTCTGGTCGAACTTGAGGCCGATCATCCCTTCGCGGATCCATACCACGCTGGCGGGAATTGCCTGATTGTTGAATTCGATGCGCACGTCCGCACCGACCGGCGGGCAGCGGCTGCAATCGGCCATCAGGCCGCCGGCGGACATGTTGCGGATGCGGATCAGCTGCTCGCCGATCGCGCTGTCCATCTTCGCCACGCGAAGGGTAGGCAGTACGCGATCGTCGGTGCGGCGTTCCGGCGGGCGGGGCACCGCGAGGCTGAGCGAAACGGTGGTCGAATCAAAGGCAGCCGCATCCACTTCGGCCGGGCGCCGGAGCTGGCGGCGGATCAGGCTGTGAAACACGCGTTCCCGTCTCCCTCACGACTTCCCTCGCGGAAGGGCCACGCAAGAGCGCGGCGACCGAGTCTTAAAGCCTCCACGGTTAAGAAGCGGTTGCAAGTCTTCGGCAAAGGCGTGAAGGGGTTAAGTTAATGCCCGACCTGCCCCGCCTGCTGCTCATCGACGACGAACCCGCGCTCGCCGACTATATGGCGGCCGCTGCCCGGATGACCGGTTTCGACCCGACCGTCGCCGCCGACCAGCAAAGCTTCATTGACGCGTTTGGCGACGCCAAACCCGCTGTGGTGGTGCTCGATCTTGGCATGCCGAACACCGACGGCGTGGAATTCCTGCGTTTCCTGGCCGAGCATGATTTTGGCGGACCGGTGCTGATCGTGTCGGGTTTCGACCGTCGGGTGCTGGAAAGCGCCTTCCGGCTCGGAACGGAACTTGGTCTGCAGATGGCGGGGCCGCTGGAGAAGCCGGTGCGGCTTGACGATCTCGAATCGCTGCTGACCTCGCTCCGACCGGCCAGGGCCGGGTGAAAACCAAGGACGTGCGGCTGCTCGACGAGCTTGAGCGAACGCTCAGGCAAGGTGGCCTGCGACTGGTCTATCAGCCCAAGGTTGACGCCGTCGATGGCAGCCTCGTTCGCGTGGAGGCGCTGGTCCGCTGGGCCCACAGCGAACTTGGCGCCATCCCCCCTGCCCGCTTCGTGCCGCTGGCCGAGCAGCATGGCCTGATCGACGACCTCACCCAATGGGCGCTCCGCACCGCGCTTCGCCAATGGCGCGATTGGAAAGCGGCAGGGCTCGACACGTCCGTGGCGGTCAACATCTCGGCGATCAGCCTCGAGCAGCTCGACTTCCCCGACCTTGTGGAGCGGCTTTGCCGGGCGCTCAGCGTGCCGACCGACCGGCTGGTGCTGGAACTGACTGAAGGCGCGACGCAGCCGCTGATCAACATGATGGACACGCTAACCCGCTTCCGGATCAAGGGCGTCGGCCTTGCCCTGGACGACTTCGGGACCGGCTATTCGGGGCTGATGCAGCTGCGCCGCCTGCCGTTCAGCGAGATCAAGATCGATCGGCAGTTCGTGACGGAACTGACCACCAGCCGTGACGATCAGGTGATCGTGCGTTCGGTCATCGAGCTTGCGCATGGCCTCGGTCTCAAGGTCACTGCCGAGGGTGTCGAGACCGCTGAGCAGCTCAGCCTCCTTCGCGCGCTCGGTTGCGACCTAATCCAGGGCTATCTCCTCGCCCACCCTCTTGAAGCGGACGAATTGGTGGCCTGGGCAAGCCGGCACAAACGGCGCTGGAAGCTGCTGACCCGCCCGTCGGACGAAAAGCACGAGCGGCAGCGCATCGGCGCCTAGCGCGCCCGAGCCAGGTCTCGTGCTCTTGCCAGGGCGGCGATTCCGGCATCAATGGTCGCATCATGCTTTGCGAAGCACAGGCGAACGAGCCCGCGCTCGGGCACACCTTCAGTGAACGGCGACAAGGGGATCACCGCAACCCCGGCCTCAACCACTGCAAGATCAGCGAAGGCACGGTCGTCGAGCGAAATACCCGATGCGGCAAGATCGATGCACTGGAAATAGGTGCCCTCGCTCGGCAGCAGCGCGAAGCCGTTACTTTCGAGACCATCTGCCAACCGCTGGCGAGCACGGGCGAAGCCTTCGCGCGGAGCGTGGAGCCACTCGGGATGGCGCAGCCCCTCTGCCACGGCGGCTTGCAGATGCGGCGGGGTGGCGAACGTCAGATATTGATGGGCGCGCGCGATAATACCGGACAGGCCCTCCGGAGCGGCAGCCCAGCCGACCTTCCAGCCGGTCAGCGAGAAGATCTTGCCCGCCGACCCGATCTTGATCGTCCGTTCGGGCGCGAGGAATGCCAGCGATGTGAAGCGTGCGCCAGGCGCCAACACTTCCTCCCACACCTCGTCAGAGACGACCAGCAAGTCATGCTCTCTCGCGATTTCCACCACGGCTTGCAGTTCCGCTGCATCCAGCACCCGCCCGGTAGGATTGTGCGGATTGTTGACGACCAGCAGCCTGGTCGCAGCGGTCACAGCGCCGGCGAGAAGCGCTTTGTCGATGCGCCACGAAGGCGGGCGGAGGACGACTTCCTGCACGTCGCCCCCGGCACGGCGGATCAGCGGCGCATACGCGTCGTAAGCGGGCGCGATGACGATGGCGCCGTCACCTGGCTCGATCGCGGCGAGCAGCACCGCGGCGATCGCTTCGGTCGCGCCGCTGGTGACGACGAACTGCTCGGGGGCGAGGGCCAAGCTCTGGCGCTCGGCGTAGAAATCGGCAAGCGCTTCGCGCAGGACCGGCAGGCCGCGTGACGGCGGATATTGGTTGCTGCCTTCGCGCAGCAGCCGCGCTGCCTCGTCGATGAGCGGATCCGGCCAGCCGAAATCGGGAAATCCTTGCCCCAGATTGACCGCACCATGCCGAGTGGCGGCGAGGCTCATCTCCTCGAAGATGCTGACCGGCATGGTTTCGAACTGCGGGTTCACAGCAGCACCTTTCGCGCGCTGAGATCGGCTACTTGTTCGGCAGAGAAGCCAAGCTCGGCAAGGATGGCGCCCCCATCGGCTCCCTCAGGGCGCGGTGCCCGCGGGGGCGGCGGCGGCGTGGCACCTAGCCGCGGCGCCGGACTGGGCTGGACCACCCCGTCAAGGTCGAAGAAGGTGCCGCGAAACTGGTTGTGCAGGTGCTCCGGTGCTTCGTTCAGGCCGAGCACCGGGGCAAGGCAGGCGTCCTTGCCGGCGAAGTGCCGGGTCCACTCCTCGCGCAACCGGGTTGCGAAAGCGGCGGCGATGACCTCGCGAGATGCACCGGGCTGCACCCCCAAGCCCTCGTAGAGGGCAGCGCGGAACTGCGGCTCCATGGCACCTACCGCCACCTCCTTGCCGTCAGCGCAGGTGTAGCAGCCATAGATGGGGTCGCCCCCGTCCAGCAGGTTCGACTGCCGCTCGTCGCGCCACAGACCGGCCGCGCGGAGGCCGTAGATAAGCGCCCCGGTCAGCGCCGCACCGTCCGTCATTGCGGCATCAACGACCTGCCCTTCACCCGAACGTTGCGCCGAGAGCAGCGCCGCCACCATCCCGAACGCCAGCATCAGCCCGCCGCCGCCATAATCCGCGACGAGGTTGAGCGGAACGCTGGGCGGACGATCCTTTTCGCCGATGCAAGAAAGCAATCCGGTCAGCGCCAGGTAATTGATGTCGTGGCCTGCCTCCTGCGACAGCGGCCCCGACTGACCCCAGCCAGTCACGCGGCCGTAGACCAGCCGCTTGTTGCCGGCGAGCAAGCGCTCCGGACCGAGCCCAAGCCGTTCCATGACGCCCGGCCGATAGCCTTCGATCAGACCATCGGCGGTTGCCGCCAGCCGGCGCACGATGTCGCGCCCTTCTTCCTGCCGAAGATCAAGCGCGATGCTTTCGCGGCTGCGGGTCAGGGGATCGTTCGGAACCGCCAGATTGCCGGGCCGCTCTACCCGGATCACTCGCGCGCCGTGGTCGGCCAGCATCATCCCCGCGAAAGGGCCAGGTCCCAGCCCTGCCATCTCGATGATCGTCAATCCGTGAAGCGCGCCCGTCATTGAAACCTTTCCTTTGCCGCCTTGTCGCCTAGGCTGCAGCAAAGGCCAAGGAGGACGTGCATGCTGGATACCTCGTCGCGTACATTGTTCGATGCTGATCTTGACGCGTTTCGCGACACGGTGCGGCGCGTCGTCGCCACGCTGGATACCGATCGCCACGAGCGCGACGGCATTGTCGAGCGTGAAGCCTGGCTGCGCGCGGGCGAGGCCGGGATGCTGTGCCCCGGCGTGCCGGACGAATATGGCGGCCCCGGCCTCGACTTCCGCTTCAATGCCATCGTCTCGGAAGAAGCGTCCTATGCCGGAAGCGCGGTTGGCTGGTCACTGCAAAGCGATATCGTGGCCGACTATATCGTCGCTTACGGCAGCGAGGAACAGAAGAAGCAATGGCTGCCCAAGATGGTGTCGGGCGAGGCGATCACTGCGATTGCGATGACCGAACCGGCTGCCGGCAGCGATCTTCAGGGCATGAAGACCATCGCTCGCAAGTCAGGAAACGGTTGGCGGCTGTCAGGCTCAAAGACCTACATCACCAACGGGCAGGCCGCCGATCTGGTCATCGTTTGCGCCCGCACCACCGAAGAAGGCGGCGCGCGCGGCATCTCGCTGTTCCTGGTCGAGACTGGTGACGAAGGCTTCACCCGCGGCCGCAACCTCGACAAGATCGGGCTTCACGGCAACGACACGTCCGAATTGTTCTTCGACGAAGTCCCCCTCCCCGCCGACCGCCTGCTGGGTGCCGAGAATGGCGGCTTTGCAATGCTGATGAACCAATTGCCGCAGGAGCGCCTGTCGATCGCCGTGCAGTGTCAGGCCGCTGCCCAGCGCGCCTTCGATCTAGCGGTCGAGTTCACGAAGGACCGCAAGGCGTTCGGCAAAAGCGTGTTCGACTTCCAGAACACCCGCTTCACGCTCGCTGACCTCAAGACGAAGTTGCAGGTCGGCTGGGCGCACCTCGATTGGGCGATTGCGCGCCATCTCGACGGCAAGCTTACCCCGTCAGAAGCGAGCGCGGCCAAGCTGTTCCATTCCGAGCTCCAGTTCGCCGCTTGCGATACGTCGCTGCAGCTTCACGGAGGCGCCGGTTACATGAACGAATATCCGATCGCCCGGCTGTGGCGCGACGCTCGCGTGACCCGCATCTATGGCGGGACAAGCGAAATCATGAAGGAGCTGATTGCGCGGTCGATCTGACTTGCCGTCGACCGGCTGCATCCCTAGCGTACTTACATTGTTGTAAGTGCAGGGCGCCGGAGAAAGCATTTGAACGTCGAAGCAAGCACGACTGGTCATCCGGTGCCCACCAACTGGGTGCCGGAGCCGCTTCCCGTTGGTGAGCTGCTGGTGCGCAGCGCGGCTCGCCACGGTGGAAGTGTCGCGCTCGACTTCATGGGGCGCACCTGGACCTACGCCGCGCTGCTCCGTGAAGCGCGGGCGGCGGCGCAAGGCTTTCTCGATCTCGGCGTCACGCCCGGCACCCGCGTCGGCCTGTTCCTGCCGAACACGCCTCATTACCCGGTCGCTTATTACGGTGCGTTGCTCGCGGGCGCGACGGTGGTCAACTTCTCGCCGCTCTACTCGCCGGAGGAAGTCGCTTTCCAGGCGCGCGACTCTGGCACTGAGATCATGGTCTGCCTCGACCTAGCCAAACTGTGGGCGCCGATGCAGCGGCTGCTCGACGACGGGCTCTTGAAGCATCTGATTGTCGGCAATCTTCCCGAAGTGCTCCCGGCGGCCAAGGCGCTCGGTTTTCGCCTGCTGAAGCGCAAGGAGCGGCAGGCTCTCCCCAAGGATCCACGCATTGTTGCCTGGCAGGAGCTACTTCAGCCCGGGTGCAACAAGCCGCTTCCCAACGTGCAACCCTCGGCCATCGCCCTTCTCCAATATACCGGCGGCACCACTGGTGTGCCGAAGGGCGCAGCGCTGACCCATGCCAACCTCACCGCTAATGCCGAGCAGCTCGCCGCGATCGATCCCGGTCACGGCAAACGGGACGGTCGTGTGCTGGGCGCCCTGCCGCTATTCCACATCTTCGCAAACAGCTGCGTCCTCAATCGCAGCATTATCTCCGGCGGGACGATCACCCTTCTGGCTCGCTTTGATGCCGGCGAAGCGCTGGCGGCCATCCGCCGCAACCGCCTGACCGATCTCGCCGGCGTGCCCGCCATGTATCAGGCGATGATCGATCATCCCGATGTCGCGAAAACGAGCTTCGCTTCGGTGCAGCAATGCTTCTCCGGCGGTGCCGCCATGACGTCAGCGCTGAAGGAACGCTTCGAGGCGACCACCGGCGCTCGCGTACTCGAAGGCTATGGCCTGACCGAAACCAGCGGCGTCGTCTCGGTAAACCCCTATGTCGGCGAGACCCGCGCCGGCACCGCCGGCATACCCCTGCCCGGCACCGAAATCCGCATTGCCGATCCCGATGCGCCCGACCGGGTGCCTGGACCGTCAGAGACCGGCGAGATCCTGATCCGCGGCCCGCAGGTGATGACCGGCTACTGGCGCGCGGCCGAGAGCAGGCCCGAGCCGCTTGCAGACGGTTGGCTCCACACCGGCGACCTCGGTTATGTCGAGCCGGGCGGTTATCTCCGCCTTGTCGATCGGTCCAAGGACATGATCAACGTCGGCGGATTCAAGGTCTTCCCGAGCCAGGTCGAGGCGGCGCTGCTGAAGGATGAGGCGGTCAAGGAGGCGCTGGTCATTGCCGTGCCGGATGAGCGCGTGGGAGAGCGGCCAAAGGCCTTTGTGGTGCTCAACGAGGGCGACGAAGCCGCGCCGGCAGCATTAATGTCGGCGCTGTGCCAACGGGTCGGCAAGCATGAGCGGCCGGTCGCAATCGAAATCCTCGGCGATCTGCCGCGCACCATGATCGGCAAGCCCGACCGGAAAGCGCTGACCCGGATGGAAGACGAGCGGCGCGCTGCTATTACCAGCTAGGCCGCTGGAGCACGGTGGTGGGTCCGTCATAATCGACTTCGCCCAATGGCTTGAAGCCGAGTCTTGTTGCGAGCTTGAAGCTCGGATCGTTGCCGTTGCTGATGATCGCCCATATCGGTTGCGACGGCAGGTTCCCCTCGGCCCACGCCAGCAGCGCCGACGTGGCTTCATGCGCCATTCCGGTGCCGTGGGTCCCGGTGGCGAAAATCCATCCCATCTCAGGCTGGTCGCCGAATTGCGGCTCGAACGCACGCCGCGCGGTGAACAGGCCGACGTTGCCGACCAACTTGCCGTCGCTGAGCCGCTCAACCGCCATGCCGCCGAAGCCGTTCATCAGCCAATTGCCCGCCGCCGCGCACATACGGCGCCACAATTCTTCCTCGCCCATCGGCTCGGGCCCGAAGAAGCGGTGCACCGCGGGCTCGCACATGATCGCGTAATTCTGGCGGAAATCCTCGCGTCGCCAGCCGCGCAAACGAAGACGCCCGGTCTCCAGGGTCGGAGCCGGGCGTCCTTGCGTCACGGGTAGAGGCTCGACTTACTTCTTGCCGAGCGACAGGCCGCCGAAGCGCTTGTTGAAGCGCGCCACCTGGCCGCCCGCGTCCAGCATCTTGCCGGTGCCACCGGTCCACGCCGGGTGAGCGGTCGGATCGATGTCCAGGTGAAGGGTGTCGCCTTCCTTGCCCCAGGTCGAACGGGTCTGGAACTTCGTGCCGTCGGTCATCTCAACGGTGATGAAGTGATAGTCGGGGTGGGTACCGCTCTTCATGGGTCGTGTCCTTGTGGATGTGGCTGGTTCCGACCAGCCTTGAAAAGGTCGCCGCCCCCTAGCCGAGCACCGCCTGCTTGACAAGAAGGCCCGCCGCGACGGACAAGCGCCGCGGGTTCAGACCCGAGGAAGCCGGTGCGATCCCGGCGCTCTGCCCGGAACGGTGTGCCAGCGAACAAACGCCGGCAAGTCCGATACTCGGCCTGAACCGTCGTCCGTTCAACCGTCCGGGGCCAGGCGGAAGACGTGGCAAAAGCCTCCGCGACGACTTGCGAAAACGTGTCAAGTTGCCGGGAGTATATCATTGTTTTTCTCTGACCTTCCTCCTCCGCCGGTGGCGGCGGACACCATCATCGTCACTGCCGCCCGTGGCGGCGAGCGCCGTGACACGTCGCCGGCCAGCGTCAGCCTGATCGAGCCTGTGACGGTCGAACGCCAGGGCGAACCCCTGCTTGCCAGTCTGCTTCGCCTCACCCCCTCCGCCAGCCTCGCCGTTGCTGGGCCAGCCGGATCGCAGAGCCAGGTTCGCCTGCGCGGGGCCGAGGCGAACCACACCTTGCTGTTCATCGACGGAATCCGGGCCAACGATCCAGCCGCGGGCAACGAGCCGCGCTTCGAACTGCTCTCGGCCGACTTAGCCGACCGGGTCGAGATCGTCCGCGGCCCGCAGTCGGCCTTGTGGGGTAGCGAAGCCATCGGGGGCGTGATTTCCGTGAGCGCCGCACCACGAAACGGCGTCAACGCCATTGGCGAAGCGGGCAGCCAGCGATTTGCACGGATCGGCGGATCGGCTGGCTACCAGAGCGGTGGTCTAACTGTCGGGCTTGGTGCGGGCGTGCAAGGCGCGCGCGGCATCAACGCCTTTGCTGGCGGACCTGGCGACCGCGACGGTTACCGAAACGCGGTGCTGCGCGGTCGGCTCGATTGGCAGAAAGGCCCGCTCACCCTCAGCGCGTCGGGCTTCGGGATCGCTGCTCGAAGTGAGTTCGACGGGTCGGATCCGGCCACGTTTCTGCGCGCGGATACCGCCGACAGCAGCCGCAACCGGCTTTCTGCCGGGGGGCTGGGCGCGAGGTTCGGGGACGATGGCTGGACGCTTTCGATCGGCGCCTCGCGGCTTGGTTCGCGCAACCGC
The DNA here is from genome assembly GCF_049896405.1 of Sphingomonas sp. LHG3443-2. NCBI lineage: Bacteria > Pseudomonadati > Pseudomonadota > Alphaproteobacteria > Sphingomonadales > Sphingomonadaceae > Sphingomonas > Sphingomonas sp. LHG3443-2. The sequence goes on along the minus strand of NZ_JAFCUG010000001.1, from coordinate 1,992,146 downwards.
AACCTGCTCGCCGATGTGGAGCAGAACCGCACAGGCGGCCGCCGCGACACCTTTACTGCCGACGTTGCCCGTGAGCTGAACGCTGCTGGGATGGCGCATCGCCTCACCGTTGCGGGCGAATGGACCGGCGAGCGGTTTACCGCGTCGGACACCAGCTTCGGCGGCTTCACCAACCAGCGCCGCAAACGCGACCAGTCGGCGGTGACGGCGGAATATCGCGGTGAAGCCGGCCCGGTGATTGCCACATTGGCCCTCCGCCATGATGCTTTCAGCGACTTCCGCGACGCAACCACCGTTCGCGCTGGCGCCTTGGTTGCGCTTGGCGGCGGGCTGCAGCTGGCCGGGAGCTGGGGCGAAGGGATCGCCCAGCCGACCTTCTTCGATCTCTACGGCTTCTTTCCCGGCAGCTACCTCGGCAATCCTGCCTTGAAGCCGGAGCGGAGCCGCGGCGGCGAAGTGTCGCTGCGTGCTGTCTCCGGTCAGTGGCGAGGGGCGGTCACCGCCTATCGCCAGCATCTGCGCGATGAGATCGTCTCCAGCGCCGACTTCATGTCCGCGGTCAATGCCAGCGGCCGTAGCAAGCGCGAAGGCGTCGAGGTGGAAGCTGGCTGGAGGGGCGGCGAGCACCTCAACCTTTCGGCCACCTACGCCTATCTCGATGCCTCGGAGCCTGCCGGGCGTGAGCTTCGACGGCCCCGCCACAGCGGCTCCGTGGCAGCCGATGGAGCGCTTGGGCGCCTCAGCTATGGCGCTGCGCTAAGCTACACCGGCGCTCGGCTCGACCGTGATTTCGATCTCTTTCCAGCGCCGCTGGTACGGCTGCGGTCCTACTGGCTCGGCAGCGCCCGGTTGGCCTACCGCGTCGCACCCACGGTTGAGTTGTTCGGCCGGGTCGCCAATGTCTTCGACCGCCAGGTGGTCGACGTCGTCGGCTATCGCGCAGAAGGGAGGAGCGTCTTTGCCGGCATCCGCCTTGGTGCAGGCCGCTGACGCGGCGCTGCGGGTCGCGTCACTCAACCTGTGCACAGACGAGCTGCTGCTGCTACTGGCCGAGCCGCGGCAGATCGTCTCGGTCAGCCACCTCAGCCACTCGCCGCGCGAAACGGCCTTGTGGCGGGCGGCGCGAACCCATCGGGCGAATGACGGCAAGCTCGAAAGCGTGATTGCGCTTCGCCCGCAGCTTATCCTTGCGATGGGCGGAGCGGGCGGCGCGCGGGAGGCGCTCGCTCGGCGGTTCGGAGCGCGGCTGATCGAGCTACCTTATCCTTCGAGCCCGCAGGAGGTTGTCGCGCAGGCAGCGCAGGTGGCAGCGCTGGTCGGACGACCCGCAGCCGCCCTTCCCTACCGCCAGCGACTGGCGCGGCTTGAAGCAACACGGCCCGGTCTGGAGGATGGCGCGTTCCTTGGTGGCGGCGGCCTCAGCCTGTCGCCGCAAGGGCTCAGCGCGTCATGGCTGGCGCTCGCGGGTTTCCGCCAGCCAGCCTTGCCGAACAGCCGCTTCAGCCTTGAAACGCTGGCAACGAGCCCGCCCAAATGGCTGATCCGCAGCAACTATCGCGCCGGTCAGGCGAGCCGGGGAGCCGCCTGGCTCGACCACCCGCTCGTCAAGCGCCTTGCTCCGCGGACGATATTAACCGACGGGCGGCCCTGGACCTGCGGCGGGCTCCCCATGCTTGATGAGGTCGCCCGCCTTCGTGCCCGTTGGGCCGCGCGATGAAAACCGGCGCCGCCTTGCTGTTGGCCTTCGCGCTTTGCGCCGCCGCGCTGCTCCTGCCGCTTGCACCGCTGCGAGGGCCGGAGGAGTTGGCACACCTGGTGCTGATCGAGCTCCGGCTTCCTCGCCTGTTGTTGGGGCTGGGTTATGGCGCGGTCCTGGGACTGACCGGCGCCGCTCTCCAAGCCCTCTTCGCCAATCCCCTCGCCTCTCCCGACATCACCGGCGCGAGCAGCGGTGCAGCGCTCGGCGCCGTGGTTGGATCGACCTTCCTCGGCCTAGCCTCACCTTTGGCCATGGGCGTCAGCGGTGCTGCCGGTGCCGGACTTGCCCTGCTGCTCCTCTTTGCGGTGGCCGGACGGCGGCCAGACGCCGCCACCCTGCTCCTGGCAGGTCTCGCCATCAGCCTCGCTACCGGAGCGGTCACCAGCCTCGCGCTGGCGCTCGCCCCCTCACCATTCGCCTTTTACGAAGCCTTCGACTGGCTGATGGGCAGCCTGGTCGATCGCAGCCTTGGCCAGGCTGCCGCCGCGCTTCTCCCGGCTCTCGTCGCGGCAGCCTTCCTCACTCGCCAAGCCAGCGCGCTCGATCGTCTCGCGCTTGGCGAGGACGTCGCCGCCTCGATGGGGGTGGCGCCCGAGCGGCTGCGGGGGCAGGTGGTACTTCTTTCCGCCATCGCCGTCGGCGCGTGCGTGGCCGTGTGCGGCGCCGTCGGCTTTGTCGGCCTCATCGCACCGGTTATCGCACGGCGGTTGACCCGCGGTCACCCAGGCCAAGCGCTTCTTCCCGCAGCGCTGATCGGTGCGATCATCCTTGTCGCCGCCGACCTGCTGACCCGCCTCGCGCCGCTCGGCCGCACCATTCCCCTCGGAGTCGTGACCGCGAGCATCGGAACGCCCGTGTTCTTGTGGGTGTTGCTGGGCATGCGCGGGAGACTGGCGTCATGACGGCGATCCTCGACGCCGATGTCGCCGTTCCACCGCGTCTCCAAGCGATGCGCCTTGAGATCGCAGCCAGCGAACGCGTCGCGCTGATCGGGCCCAACGGCAGCGGCAAGACCACGCTGCTGAAGGTGTTAGCCGGGATCGAAGCAGTGGGCTCAAAGACCCGAGTGGCCGGCGAATTGCTGGAACGCGTCCCGCCCGCCCGCCGAGCAAAGCTCCTCGCCTTTCTCCCCGCCAGCCGCGATGTGAGATGGCCGATACCGGTCCGCGACGTCATCGCTCTCGGCCTCACGAGACCCAACCCCTCCCGCGTCGATCAGTTGCTGGAACGGCTCAGGCTGACCGACCTTTCGGAGCGGACGATCGACCGCCTGTCCACCGGCGAACGCGCGCGGGCGCTGCTCGCCCGGGCCCTCGCCGAACGCCCGCGGCTCCTCCTGCTCGACGAGCCACTATCCAACCTCGATCCCGCCTGGGTTCTTCGAACGCTCGATCTGCTGGATGAAGTTGCCCGTGAGGGCGCCGGCATTGCGCTGGCACTCCACGACCTGACGCTGCTGCATCGCTTCGATCGCGTGTGGATGCTCGACCACGGCCGGTTGGTCGCCGATTTGCCGCCGGAGCAGTTGCTCGCGTCACCCGACTTCGCGTCGGTGTTCGAAGTCGAGCCCGCGCAAGCCGGCTGGGCGCTCAGGCCTTTGGCGGATCGGCGATCATCGCCGTGAAATTGGCCTCGGCGGCGAGCTTGCCGTCGACAAACGCCTGCCCAGCGAACTTGCAGACGCTGGAACGCTTCTGGACGAAGCTGACCTTCAGCTCGAGCAGGCAGCCCGGCTCAACCGGGGTGCGGAACTTCGCCCCGTCGATCGCCATGAAATAAACGAGCTTACCCGAACCCGCGAGGCCGAGGCTTTCCACTGCCAGCACGCCGGCGGCCTGCGCCAGCGCCTCGACGATCAGCACGCCCGGCATGATCGGACGGCCGGGGAAATGCCCCTGAAAGAAGCTCTCGTTGATGGTCACCGCCTTGATGGCGGTGATGCGCTCGTCGACGACGAGTTCGGAAACCCGATCGACGAGCAGCATTGGATAGCGATGGGGCAGCGCCGCCATGACCTGGCGGATGTCACGCGTGACAGCCGTGGCGGCGCCCTCCCCCTCGCTCATGGCTTAACGGCCGGTCGGACGCTGCTGAGCCGGCTGCGCCTGCTGCGGGAGCGGGGTGACGCTGACCGACGGCACCTGCGCATTCAGCGCGGTGAGCACGTCATTGGTGACGTCCACGCCATTGGCACGGGCCAGCGTGGCATCGGTGTCGACCGCGATGTTCGCGCCGCGGCTGGTCATCACCTGATTGATGATTGGACCAAGACGCGCGTCGAGCTGCTGGCGGACGTGCGCCTGCGTCGACTGCAGGCGGGTCTGGAGCCCCTGCAGCTCGGTCTGCGCGGTCTGCTGCGACTGCTGCCAGCGCTGCACGCGCTGCTGCAGAGCGGCAGGCGGGTTCTGCTTCTGAGCCGCCGGAAGCGCGTTGATCGCCGCTTCGATCGCCTGACCCTCGGTCTGGATCGGGCCAACGAGCGCCTGCTGGCGGGTCTGCAGCGCCGTTGCCTGGCTCTGAAGCTGGGTCAGCGCCGCCCGGCAGGCGGTGCATTCGGAGTAAACGCGGCCCGAGTCGACAACCGCTACGACAGCGGGGGGAAGTCGGTTCTGGGCAGCAGCCGGCGACACAACGGCGGCTGCCGCAACGAGGCCGAGAAGGAGCTTGTTGGTCATCAGAATGCAGTCCCTACGTTGAATTGGAAGAGCTTGGGATCATCACCTTCCTGCGTGAGCAGGGCCTTGGCGAGATCGATTCGAAGCGGCCCGAACGGCGAGGTCCAGTTCACGCCAAAGCCGATCGCAAGGCGCGGCTTGGCGCTATTGCCAAGAAATTCCTCGCGATAGCCGGGCTGGAAGCTGAGCGCGGTCCCGGTCGGCGCAGCGGCGCAATTGGCGCTGGTCTGACCGGGATTGAGCACCTGCGGCGCCGGCGGGGTGGTTCCGGTTGCTGCGGGCACGTAGAAACAGGTGCCCGGCCGATCGAGCAGATTGGGCGTGCGCAGCTTGAACAATGAGCCGACATCAACGAACGCCGAGGGCCGAAGACCGAGGTTGCGCGCACCTGCACCGAGCGGGATCTCAAGCTCGAGCCGGCCCGAATAATAAGCCCGGCCGCCAAGCGCGTCGGTGATCTGACCGTTATCATCCAGCAGCGCACTGGCGTCAGCGGAATAGCTGGTGCGACGGATCCGCGGACCAATGCCGCGGATGTCGAAACCGCGCAGCTGGGGGGTGAAGAAGCGGTCCGAGATGCGGATCGGATCAAGCCCCGGACGCTTGGCTTCCTGCAGCGGATGGATGTAGCCGCCCTCGGCACGCGCGGAGAGAATGAATCCGCTGCCGATGCCCCAATATTTCGTCCCTTCGGCCCGCGAGCGGATGTAACGCACGTCGCCGCCAAGACCGGCAAAGTCCTGGCTAAACGACAGCCGCTGCCCGCGCGTGGCGCGGATGCCGTTGGTGTTGTCGAACACCGCGCTGTAGCCGATCAGCGACGTCGTCCGCTTGCCGATTTCGTCACAAAGGTACTGGCCGGCCTTGAGCGGGTCGCACTGCCCATCAGTGAAGAATTCGGGCCGGTTCGCCAACGTGATGTTGTCGAAGTTCAGCGTGTAGCGCGTGCCGAAGTTGATGAACTCGTTGACCGGGAAGCCGAGCGAGATGCCGCCACCGGTCTGGATCTGGCTGTACGTGCGGTTGCGCTCGTTGCCGATGAAGTTGAAGCTGTTGAAGTCGCGGCGGTACACCTGACCACCAAGCAAGATCTGCTTGTCGAACAGATAGGGCTCGGTGAAGCCGAGCTGGATCGACTTGGAATAGCGCGAATAGTTGATCCCGGCCGACAGCGATTGTCCCATGCCGCGGAAGTTGTTCTGTTCGACGCTGGCAGCAAGGATGAACCGCTCGAGGCTGGAATAGCCTGCCGACAGCTGGAGCTGACCGGTCGGCTTTTCTTCCACCTCGACGTTGAGCGCGACGCGGTCGGGCGCGACCTGCTCCTGCTTGATCTCCAGCTTTTCCTGGAAATAGCCGAGGCTCTGGATGCGGTCCTGGCTGCGCTTCACCTTGACGGTGTTGAAGGCATCGCCCTCGTTGACGCGGAACTCACGGCGGATCACCTTGTCGCGGGTGCTGGTGTTGCCGCTGACGTTGATGCGGTCGACGTAGGTGCGCGGGGTCTCGCCGACCCGGAACGCGATCCCCATGGTCTGGGTCTCGGCATTGCGCTCGTAGTTGGGATCGATCTCGGTGAAGGCATAGCCGAGCAGCCCGGCGGCCTCGTTCATGCGGGTCACCGCATCCTCGACCGCCTTGGCGTTGAACCAGTCGCCCTTCTTCACGCCGGCAAGCTGAACGATCAGCTCCGGCTTGAAGTCGCGCAGTTCGGATTCGGCGGTGATGTCGCCGAACTTGTAGCGCTTGCCCTCCTCCACCACGTAGGTGATCACGAAGTCGCGGCGATCGGGCGTCAGTTCGGCCAGCGCCGACACGACGCGGAAATCGGCATAGCCCTGCGTCAGGTAGAAGGCGCGCAGCTTCTGCTGGTCGGCCGCAAGGCGGTCGGGATCATAGCTGTCGTTGGACTTTAGGAAGCCCAGCACGCCGCCGCTCTGACGGGTGAACATCTCCTTGCGAAGGCGCCCATCGTCGAACTGCTCGTTGCCGATGATGTTGATCGCCCGGACCTTGGACTTGTCGCCCTCGGAAATCTCGAACACCAGGTCGACGCGGTTCTGGTCGAGTGTCACGACCTTGGGCTCGACCTGCGCGGCGAAGCGGCCCTGGCGCTTGTAGAGCTCGATGATCCGCTCGACGTCGCTGCGGGCCTTGGTGCGGGTGAAGATCTGCCGCGGCGCAAGCCGGATCTCGGGCAGGATCTTGTCGTCCTTGATGCGCTTATTGCCTTCAAGCACGATGCGGTTGATCACCGGGTTCTCGCGCACCACCAGCACGATGTTGCCGGTGTCCGCGCCCTGGATCTGGGCATCGGCGAACAGCTCGGTCTCATACAGCGCCTTGATCGCCGCATCGAGCTTCTCGGTGTCGTAGGTGTCGCCCGGATTGAGCCCGGCATAGGACCGCACCGTTTCGGCCTCGAGGCGCTGGGCACCCTGGACCGAGATGGAACGAATGGTGCGCTGCTGAACCGCCGGCGCAGTCGGCGCCGCCGCTGCTGGCGCGGGCTGCGTCGTCGTTGCCGCCGTCGCGGGAGCGGGCGCTGCGGCCTGCTGGGCGAGCGCGGGTGAAGCCCAGCCACCGATAATGGTGCCGAGCAGAAGCGTCGCCCTCATGCGATTGATCAAAGCCTTGTCGCCTTTCGAACTCACGTAATCTTGTCCCCACCAGCGTTGAGGTGACATGGGTGACGCCTTCGGACACCTGAAAATGCCCGCGACGCTACTAGACGCGGGCCCCTGCCGCGCCAACCCTCATTGTTCAAGGCAGGCTTAGCCCAACAATCGCCCCAATGTCTGCCACAGGCCCACCGACGCGAGGTCGTTGAGGGTCGCAACCAGCATCAAGGTCATGAGGGCGGCGAACCCGCCGCGAAACAGCCACTCCTGCGCCTGGGCCCCAAGCGGTCGGCGACGTGTCGCCTCAACCGCGTAGAGCGCCAGATGACCCCCGTCGAGCATGGGAACTGGCAGCAGGTTGATGAACCCGAGGTTTATCGAGAAAAAGGCGATCAGCTGGACGAACTCGAACCACCCAATGCTGGCGACCTGGCCGGCGACCTGCGCCATCTTGATCGGACCACCCAGCTCCTGCAGCGGCCGGCGCCCGGTGATGATCTGCCACAGCCCAAGCGCGGTGTTCTCGATCGTCGAGACCGTAATCCCAACTGCCTCCGGCACCAGCTGCAAGGCAGGAACGGGCTCGAACACCCGCTCACCAGTGGCAACGCCGAGCCGTCCGACGCGGTAGGTTTGGCCGAACCGATCGGCTTCGGTCACTTCCGCCAGCCGAGTGGCGGCCGTGAACGTCCGGCCTTGCCGCTGGATGGTGAGAAGCACGTCCTCGTTCGGGCGAAGCCGGCTGTAGTCGGCAAGGTCGTCGAAACGGCGAACCTCTTTGCTGTCGATCCCGACGATCTTGTCACCGCGCTGAAGCCCTATCGTTGCGGCGGGCGATCCCGGAAGCACCGAAGCAACGATTGCCGGCATTCGCGGCGCACCATTGGCAGCGATGAAAGCGGCAAAGATCAGGATGGCGAGGAGGAAGTTGGCGGCAGGTCCGGCAAATACGACCATCGCGCGCTGCCACACCGGCTTGGCATGGAAGCTTCGAGCGCGAAGCTCGGGGCTGAGCTGATCGAGGTTCTGGCCCATGCTGGCCGGATTCATGTCGCCGGTGAAGCGGACATAGCCGCCGAGCGGCAGCCAGCCGACCTTCCAGCGGGTGCCGCGCTTATCGGTCCAGCCAACAACCTCGCGGCCAAAGCCAATCGAGAAGGTCTCGGCCCCAATGCCGAACCAGCGGCCGACAATGTAGTGGCCGAACTCGTGGATAAAGACGAGCGGGCCGATCGCGCCCAGGAACGCCAGCGCGAGGAACCACAGGGGCGGCGTCTCAAGCATCAGTTTGCATCCACCTGGAAGCGTTCCCGCGTGTGTCGGCGCACTTCGGCATCAAGCGCAAGCACCTCGTCAATCGAACCCGGCAGCGGCTGGTCCAGCCGCTCCAGCTGTTCTTCTACGGTTGCCGCGATGTCACCAAAGTGAATGGCGCCGCCAAGGAAGGCTTCAACCGCTACCTCATTGGCCGCGTTGAGCGTGAGTGGCGCCGCGCCGCCGCGGCGAAGCGCTTCGCGGGCCAGCCGGAGTGAAGGGAAGCGGCGGTCGTCAGGGGCTTCAAAGTCGAGCCGCGCGACCTCTAGCAGGTCCAAGCGCCGCGCCTGCGTTGCCATCCGCTCGGGCCAGGCAAGGACGTGGCCAATCGGCACCCGCATGTCAGGGCTGCCAAGCTGCGCCAGCATTGAACCGTCGGCATATTCGACCAGGCTGTGGATCACCGACTGCGGGTGGACGACGATGTCGATCCGCTCTTCGGGCAGCCCGAACAGATGATGCGCCTCAATCAGCTCCAGGCCCTTGTTCATCATGGTCGCGCTGTCGACGCTGATCTTGGCGCCCATCGACCAGTTGGGATGGGCCACCGCCTGCGCCGGGGTCGCCCGCGCCATGTCATCGGCGCTCCAGGTCCGGAACGGACCGCCGCTGGCGGTCAGGATCAATCTTGCCACCTTGTCGCAATCCTGACCCGCAAGGCACTGGAAGATGGCGTTATGTTCGCTATCGATCGGCAGCAGCGTGGCGCCAGAGCGCTTGGCCTCCTCGATCATCAGCGCACCGGCGGAGACCAGAGCTTCCTTGTTGGCGAGCCCGATCGTGCGTCCAGCGCGCACCGCGGCCATGACGGGAGCGAGGCCGGCAGTGCCAACGATTGCGGCCACCACCAAGTCGGCCGATAGCGCGGCTTCGGCCAATGCGCCCTCACCTGCCGCGGCCTGAATGTTGGTGCCAGCCAGAGCTTCGCGAAGCTCGCCCAGGCGCGCTTCGTAGGCAATAACCGCCAGCGAAGCCTGCGTACGGCGAGCGATGGCAGCAAGGTCGGCGACGTTGCTAGCCGCCGTCACCGCGGTCACCTCGAAGCGGTCCGGCTCCGCCTCGACGAGATCAAGGGTCGAGCTGCCGATCGACCCGGTCGCGCCAAGGATGGCGACCCGCTTCATCAGCCGAGGCCCGCCATCACGCCGACCGCGGTCAGCACGGCTACCGGCACCAAACCGTCGAGGCGGTCGAACACGCCGCCATGTCCCGGCAATATACGCCCGCTATCCTTGACCCCGGCACGACGCTTCATCCAGCTTTCGAACAGATCACCAATCGCCGCGGCAAAGGCGAAGATCGGGGCGAGCAGCAGCCAGGCCCAGTGCAGGCCCTGGTTCTGCGCCCAGATTCCGCCCAGCAGGGTGGCGGTGATCAGGCCCCCGATCAGACCCGAGATGGTCTTGTTCGGGCTGATCGTCGGCGCGAGCTTGGGCCCGCCAAAGGTCCGGCCGGTGAAGAAGGCACCGATGTCGGCGCTCCAGGTAACGATGAACGCCCACAGGACGAGCTCGAAACCCTGACTTCCCGCCGGCACCCCTGCCCGTTCGCGCACCCACAGCAGCGACAGGGCGGGCAGCAGCGCGAAGACGAAGCCGCTAAGGTGCCAGCCCAGGCCCCAGCCGCGGACCATCTTGGCCCACTCGTAGTAGATCGCGGTCGCGGCGGCAGCGACCAGGATGGCGAAGGCGGTGCCGCCGAACCATTCGGCGGTGAGCGCCGTCAGGATCATCAGCACGCCGGTGATAGTACGAAGCGCGATCTCGCTCATCGCCCGCCGAACCGCCGCTGCCTGCGCGCGAACTCACCCAATGCCGCGCCAAACGCTGCCTCGTCGAAGTCGGGCCACAAGGTGTCGACAAAATGCAGCTCTGCATAAGCCGCCTGCCACAGCAGGAAATTCGAGAGCCGGACCTCGCCGCTGGTGCGGATCAGGAGGTCGAGCGGCGGCAGATCGCGTGTGTGGAGCAGTCCCTCGACTGCGGCGATGTCGATGCTTTCGGGATCGACCGTGCCGTCACGCACGCCGCGCGCGAGTGCTTTTGCCGCTCCCGCCAACTCGGCCTGGCTGCCGTAATTGAGAGCGACAACCAGCGTCAGTCGATCATTGTCTTGGGTCTCATCGACCGCCTGCTGCAGCCGCTCGTAAAGCTCGTTTCCGAACGCCGCCGGTTCGCCGATCAGTTTGAGGCGAACCTTTTCCTTCTGCAGCGTGCCAAGCTCGCGCTCGAGATAGAAGCGCATCAACCCCTTGAGATCGCTGACTTCATCTTCCGAACGCCGCCAATTCTCGCTGGAAAAGGCGTACAGCGTCAGGACCTCGACACCGTTGTCGACCGCCGCCTGCATGGTGCGGCGAACGGCTTCGGCCCCGGCACGGTGGCCGGCGACCCGCGGCAAGGACCGCCGGGACGCCCAACGGCCATTTCCATCCATGATGATCGCGACATGGCGGGGAATTGCTGCCCCGCCGGCCCCGAGCGTGGCCGAGGAATCGCGTGCCTCGACGTCGCTCGGCACCAGCGGGGTGGTCGAACTCACTTGCCGAGAATTTCCTTTTCCTTGGCCTGCGCCGCCGCATCGATCTCCTTGATCGTGTCGTCGGTGATCTTCTGGACCTCGGTGTCGAGCTTCTTGTGCTCGTCCTCGCTGATTTCCTTCTTCTTCTCGTCGGTCTTCAGCGCGTCCATCGCATCACGGCGCACGTTGCGAGCGGCGATCCGGGCCTTTTCGGCATATTGGCTGACGAGCTTGGCAAGCTCCTTGCGGCGCTCCTCGGTCATGTCCGGAATGGGCAGGCGGATCATCTGCCCGTCGGTGATCGGATTGATCCCGAGACCGCCCGAACGGATCGCCTTTTCCACTGCATTGAGGTTGGACTTGTCCCACACCTGGACCGAGATCATCCGCGGCTCGGGCACCGAGACCGTGGCGACCTGATTGAGCGGCATCTTGGCGCCGTAGACCTCGACCTGGATCGGGTCGAGCAGCGCGGTCGAAGCGCGCCCGGTGCGAAGGCCGCCAAGATCGTTCTTGAGCGCTTCCACCGACCCCGCCATGCGGCGCTTCACATCGGCCTTGTCATAGGCTGGCATTTTAACGTTCCTCCTGGTCCTGAACGATCGTCGCCACGCCCTCGCCCGCAAGCACCTTGGCCAGGTTGCCGGGCTGGCGAACGTTGAAGACGACGATCGGAATATCGTTCTCGCGGCACAGCGCAACCGCGGCTGCGTCCATGATCTTGAGGTCTTCGGCAAGCACCTTGTCGAAGCCGATGGTGTCGAACCGCTTGGCGTCCTTCACCTTCTTGGGGTCGGCCGAATAAACGCCGTCGACGCTGGTGCCCTTGAACAGCGCATTGCACTTCATTTCGGCAGCGCGGAGCGCGGCACCGGTATCGGTGGTGAAATACGGCGAGCCGACGCCGGCGGCGAAGATCACCACGCGACCCTTGGCGAGATGGCGCTCGGCGCGCCGGCGGATCACCGGCTCGCACACCTGATCCATCTTGATCGCCGACTGGACGCGGGTTTCGACCCCCATCTGCTCGAGCGCGTTCTGCACCGCGAGCGCGTTCATCACGGTCGCGAGCATCCCCATGTAGTCGGCCTGGGCGCGGTCCATACCCTTGGCGGCGCCCGCCATTCCGCGGAAGATGTTACCCCCGCCGATCACAAGGCACAGCTCGAAACCGGCCTCCTTGGCGGCCTTCACTTCGGCGGCCATGGCGGCGACGGTGTCGGGATCGATCCCGAAGTGGCCGGGCCCCATCAACGCCTCGCCCGACAGCTTCAGGAGAATGCGGTTGAAGCGGCGGGGCATGGGAATGGCGGTCTTTCGGATGTGAAACGGGCGGCAGCGCTTCTATAAGCGCCGCCGCCCGCTTGGGAAGTATCTTCTCCCCTCCCGAGGGAGGAGAGCGGACGACTTAGCCCTGCTTGACGCCCGAGGCGGCAGCCACTTCGGCAGCGAAATCGCTCTGCTGCTTCTCGATGCCTTCGCCAAGCTGGAAGCGGACGAAATCAACGATGGTCGCCGAACCGCCAGCCGCCTTGGCTTCTGCCGAGACATAGTCCTGCACAGGGGTCTTGCCGTCGAACACGACTGCCTGGGTCAGCAGCGCGCTTTCCTTGCGGAACTTGTCGACCGGACCCTTGAGGATCTTCTCGGCGATGTCAGCAGGCTTGCCGGCGATCTTGTCGGCGTTCTTCTCGCGCGCGATCGCAGCTTCACGCTCGATCACAGCCGGATCGATCGCTTCGCCGGTCAGCGCCAGCGGATTGGCGGCGGCGATGTGCATGGCGATCTGCTTGCCGAGGCTTTCGAGCTTCTCGGCCGGCGCATCGCCTTCGAGCGCGACGAGCACGCCGATCTTGCCCATGCCGGGTGCGGCGGCGTTGTGGACATAGGCCACGACTGCACCGTTATCGACGCTGAGCATCTTCGCACGGCGCAGGTTCTGATTCTCGCCGATGGTGGCGATGTTCTCGGTCAGCGCTTCCTCGACCGACTTGCCCGACGGCATGGTGGCGCCCTTCAGCGCGTCCACGTCACCGTTGCCGCTCAGCGCAAGCTGGGTGACGTCGCGAACGAAACCCTGGAACTGCTCGTTCTTGGCGACGAAATCGGTTTCCGAGTTCACCTCCACGACCACGCCCTTGTTGCCCGACACGGCAACACCGACGAGACCTTCGGCGGCAGTGCGGCCAGCCTTCTTCCCCGCCGAAGCGAGACCCTTGGCGCGAAGCCAGTCGATGGACGCTTCGATGTCGCCGTTGTTTTCGGCAAGCGCCTTCTTGCAGTCCATCATGCCGGCGCCCGAGCGCTCGCGCAGTTCCTTGACCATCGCGGCCGTGATGTCAGCCATGTGTGAATTCCTTTTGCTCCCCTCCCGCTGACGGGAGGAGCTGGGGGGAGAAAATCTGAAAAGCAGTGGAGAGCGTCACCACCGTGACAGCTCTCCACCGAAATCCGTCGCCGATGCGACGGGGATGAAGCTTACGCTTCGAGCGCGGCTTCGGCCGGCGGCTCAGCCATTGCGCCGATGTCGACGCCCTGGCGCTGCTGGTTGCCGGTCTTGCCAGCGGTCGAGGCCTCGGCCACGGCGTCGGCATAGAGGCGGATCGCGCGGCTGGCGTCGTCGTTACCCGGAACCGGGAAGGCAATGCCCTCAGGGTTCGAGTTCGAATCGAGGATCGCGACGACGGGGATGCCAAGGACGTTGGCTTCCTTGATCGCCAGCTCTTCCTTGTTGGTGTCGATCACGAACATGACGTCGGGCAGGCCGCCCATGTCACGGATGCCGCCGAGGCTCTTCTCAAGCTTGTCGCGCTCGCGGGTGAGCTGAAGGACTTCCTTCTTGGTCAGGCCGGCAGTGTCGCCGCCGAGCTGCTCTTCAAGGCTCTTGAGGCGCTTGATCGAGTTGGAGATGGTCTTCCAGTTGGTCAGCATGCCGCCGAGCCAGCGGTGGTTGACGAAGTGCTGGCCCGAACGGCCGGCGGCTTCGGCCACAGCGTCCTGCGCCTGGCGCTTGGTACCGACGAACAGCACCTTGCCGCCGCGGGCAACGGTCTGCTGCACGAAGTCGAGGGCGCGAGCGAACAGCGGAACGCTCTGCGAAAGATCGATGATGTGAACGCCGTTGCGATCGCCGAAGATGTACGGCTTCATGCGCGGGTTCCAGCGGTGGGTCTGGTGACCAAAGTGAGCGCCAGCTTCAAGCAGCTGCTGCATCGAGACGAGCGTGCTCGCCATATGGATAATTCCTTCCGGTTGATCCTCTGGGAAGCGGGAACATGCGACCTTGCGGCTGCACGCACCGGGCTATGATGCCTCCCATGCGGGTTTTTGACGTCGCCGTCCCTAGCACTTCGAATGGTAGCGGAGGAGGGACTTGAACCCCCGACACGCGGATTATGATTCCGCTGCTCTAACCAGCTGAGCTACTCCGCCCCCGTTCGGGGTGCCGTGACGGCGGGCGGGCCTATACGCGGGTGGTCCCGGTCGGTCAACGCCAAGGAACCGCTGCTTTTGCGCCGTGTTGGGAGGCGCAAAGGAGAACAATGAAGATGGACCCGCTGACGCCGCTCGACACCCTGTGCCGCATCATACTGCGAGCGCGCGAATATGAGGCCCAGACGCCCTCCGATTATGACGAGGGTGAAGGCGCCGACAACGTCGACGACGACGATAGCGGAGAAGCCCTGTCGGTACTCGACGACGACATCAATGACGGCGTGGAGGAAGAACTTCGTGCGGTGATCGACGACCTTGGCGAGGATCAGCAGGCCGAACTGCTTGCCTTCTGCTGGGTTGGCCAGGGCACCTACGAAGCATCCGACTGGGACGAAGCGATGGCCGAAGCCACCGACGAGGTGGCTGCAGGCGGCGTGGTCGACCAGTTCCTCGAGATGCCGATGCTGGCAAGCGTGCTGGAAGCCGGCATGGCCGCGTTCGAGCTCAGCTGCGACGGGGTCGGCGACCTCAGCTAGCCGCGAAAGATCCACCGCCCGAGGCGTTCCCACGGACCGCCAAGGTAGCGGTGGAGCTCCAACCCCGCGATCCTGAGTGGGCGTGGGCTGAACGTCGCCTCCAGTTCACGCAGCAGCGCTTTGGCGGCAGAAGGTTCGGCCTTGTTCATGATCGTGACGTGCGGCCGCCAGCCTTGCGAATCCTGCGCGGTGAGGAAGCCGTGAAAGTGCTCCGCAATGTTGCGCCGGATCGCCTCCAGATCGTCGGAGACGATGCGATAGGCGACTCCACGACCAAGGTTCATCAGCCCTGCGATCTTCGCTTGCGGCGGCTTCGCAGACGCTTCTCGCGCCAGCACCCTACCCGCCTCTGCTTCTGCGCTTGGCGGAAGGGCGTGGAACATAGTGAGGTGCGCGGCAAGTTGGTTGCGCTCGGGCGGGAAGTAGGCGCGGCGCTGGCCGTCGAGCCAGGCGAAGTCCTCAGCTCCAAGCGCTGCCGTCACAATAAGCGCACCGCTCATGATCTCGCTTCCTTGGCGAAGACGCTCACGCTCCGGGCCACTTATCTTTCTGAAGTTCGGGCAAACGGTCGAACTCCTCGGCGGACATGTCGGTCTTCACCGAACCGTCCTGCACGCCAGCGTAATGCCAGTCGACCCGGCGAAAGGTCTCGCCCACTCCAGCGAGGCCGCCTTGCGCCACCACCAGGTAGCGCAGCTTGCCACCGTTGCAGCTCAGCATCGCGTCCACCGTGCTGCCAAGCACCTCGCCGCCGCGCCCGAGCAGGCGCGACGCGGTCAGGCTGGACGCCGGAAACAAATCATCGCCAGGAGCCGCCGCGCTTGCTTCAGCTGCCTTGCTCGCCCCCTCTTCCAGTTTGGCCTGCCGGCCGAGCCAGCGATACACGCCGAACAGGTTGAGCAACGTCATGACGGCATTGGTCCAGACCAGCGCCGGCTGACCGGTCAGCAGCCCGGTTGTAAACCAGGCGATTGAGCCGACGGTGAAGATGATGAAGCCGATGCCGGTGATCCGGCTGCCAAGGTTCGAGGCGGTGAAACAGGCGGCGATGATGGTCGCGGCGGTCGCGATCCACGAGGCGGTTTGATCCATTTGCCGCCAATGCCGGAGAGGCGCCCAAAGTTGCGCCTCTGACCTTTGGGCCTAGATCTCGACCTGGCTGCCGAGCTCGACCACCCGGTTTGGTGGCAGCTTGAAGAATTCCATGGCGCTTTCCGAATTGCGCAACATCCAGGCGAACAGCCGTTCCCGCCAGCTCGCCATCCCGGGCCGCGCGGTGCTGATCAGCGTCTGGCGCGCGAGGAAGAAGCTCGTGTCCATCATCCGGCAGGCCGGGCCGCAATCGCGCAGCTTGCCGAGGTCGTCGGGCACGTTCATCTCATCCATGAAGCCATACCTCAGGATCACGCGGAAGAAGCCCTCGCTATAATCCTGCGTTTCCAGCCGCCGCTCCTCAGGCACGTTGGGCACGTCCTCGATCCTCACCGTCAGCAGCATGATGCGTTCGTGCAGCACCTTGTTGTGCTTGAGATTGTGCAGCAGCGCATGGGGCACGCCCTTGGCGCTGGAGGTCATGAACACGGCGGTTCCGGGGACGCGCGTGGCGCTGCCGGCGGCTGATTTGACGAACACTTCCATCGGCAGGCTCGCTTCGGCCATTCGGTCCATCATCAGCTTTCGGCCCTTTGCCCAGGTGGTGAGCAGGGTGAAGCCGATCACGCCGACGACCAGCGGCACCCAGCCGCCGTCCGGCACCTTCAGCAGGTTGGCACCGAAATAGAGGATGTCGACCAGCAGGAAGAGCGCCAGCAGTGGCACGGCCTTCCACGCGGGCCATTTCCAGAGCGAGAAAAAGACCACTGCCAACAGCAGAGTGTCGATGAACATCGCTCCGGTCACCGCGATGCCGTAGGCCGCCGCGAGGTTGGACGAGCTGCCGAAGCTGATCACCAGCAGCACCACCGCCACCATCAGCGCCCAGTTCACCACCGGAATGTAGATCTGGCCCTTGGCAGTCTCGCTGGTCTGGAGAATGCGGAGGCGCGGGATGAAGCCAAGCTGGATCGCTTGCTGCGTCAGCGAAAAAGCGCCGGTGATCACGGCCTGGCTGGCGATCACGGTGGCGGCGGTTGCGAGCAGAACCAGCGGCAAGCGCAGCGATTCGGGGGCAAGATAGAAAAAGGGGTTCTTGACCAGTTCCCGTGCGCTTTCGGGCGATTGCGACAGCAGCATCGCGCCTTGGCCGAGGTAGTTCAGCAGCAGACAGACCACAACGCCGATCCAGGCATAGCGGATCGGACGGCGGCCAAAGTGCCCCATATCTGCGTAAAGCGCCTCTGCGCCCGTCACGGCCAGCACCACCGAACCCATGGCTATAAAGGCCGGAAGCGGCTCGGCATAATAGAAGAGCAATGCATTGCCGGGGTTCAGCATCTGGAACAGCAACGCCGGATGGTTCACGGTGTGCATCACACCGAGAACCGCGATGGTGACGAAATAGACGATCATCACCGGGCCGAAGAGATTACCGACCTTGGTCGTCCCGCGGGCCTGAATGGCGAACAAGCCAAGGAGAATGCCCACCGCCAGCGGCAATACGTAAGGCGTGAAGATCGGGCTGACGGTCTTCAAACCCTCAACCGCCGACAACACCGACATCGCCGGGGTGATCATCGAGTCGCCGTAGAACAGCGCGGTCGCGAACACGCCCAGCATCACGATCCCGCCAGTCCAACGCCGGGTGGTGCTGGTCGACCGGTTGATCAGCGCCAGCAAGGCAAGGCTTCCGCCCTCCCCCTTGTTGTCGGCCCGCATGATGATGCTGACGTACTTCAGCGACACGATGATCATCATCGACCAGAAGATCAGGCTCAGCACACCGTAGATGTGCAGCCGGTCGGGTTCGAGCGTGTGGTGGCCAGCGAAGGTCTCGCGGAAAGCGTAGATGGGCGACGTGCCGATATCGCCGAACACGATTCCAGCCGCGCCGAGCATCAGCTTGGCGAGCGATCCCTGCACATGGTGGCCGTGGCTGTCCTCGGTCACCGCCGGTTCGGCGGGCTGGGCAGCGCCTTCAGCGGTGACGTTCATCGGGCGGGGCCCCTAGCAGTGCCGACCCCTGCCCGCAATCGGCTGGCGCTACCGCTTGTTCTGGGGCTATAGGCGCGCGCAAACACCAAGCATCAACTCTCGAGAAGGCGATCGGTCCATGCGCGTCGGCGTGCCCAAGGAAATCAAGAACCACGAATATCGTGTCGGCCTTACCCCGGCCTCGGTCAAGGAGCTGGTCGCGGCCGGCCACGAGCTGTTCGTCGAGACCGGCGCTGGCATGGGCATCGACTGCCCCGATAATGCTTACGTGAAAGCGGGCGCGACCATTTTGCCCGACGCCGCCTCGGTGTTCGAAACGGCCGAGATGATCGTCAAGGTGAAGGAGCCGCAGCCGGGCGAGATCGCGATGATCAAGCCGCACCACCTGCTGTTCACCTACCTCCACCTCGCCGCCGACAAGCCGCAGGCCGAGGGACTGATGAAGTCGGGCGCGACCTGTATCGCCTATGAAACGGTGACGTCACGCTCGGGCGCGCTGCCGCTTCTCAAGCCGATGAGCGAGGTCGCGGGCCGGCTCAGCATCCAGGTCGGCGCGCACTATCTCGAAAAGGCGCAGGGCGGCCGCGGCGTGCTGCTCGGCGGCGTTCCGGGCGTTGCGCCGGCCAAGGTAGCGATCCTCGGCGGCGGCGTTAGCGGCGTCAACGCGGCGCAGATGGCGGTCGGCATGCGCGCCGACGTCACCATCTACGACATCTCGAACGAGCGCCTGGCCGAGCTCGACATGTTCTTCGGCAGCCAGATCAAGACCGCTTACGCCAGCCGCGCCGCCATCGCCCATGCGGTGGAAGAGGCCGAGCTGGTGATCGGCGCGGTGCTGGTCCCGGGTGCCGCGGCGCCCAAGCTCGTCAGCCGTGAGATGCTCAAGACCATGAAGCGTGGGTCGGTGCTGGTCGACATCGCCATCGACCAGGGCGGCTGTTTCGAGACCAGCCATGCGACCACCCATGCCGACCCGGTCTACGAGGTCGATGGCGTGATCCATTATTGCGTCGCCAACATGCCGGGCGCGGTCGCCCGCACCAGCGCGTTCGCGTTGAACAATGCGACCCTGCCCTTCGCGCTGAAGCTCGCCAACATGGGCGCGGAAGCGGCGATGGCGGCCGACCCGCATCTTGCCAACGGCCTCAACGTCAGCGGCGGCAAGATCCGCCACCAGGCCGTCGCAGAGGCCCTCGATCTGGAGTTCGTGCCGGTCTAAACCGCACGGAACATAAAAGGAACGTCGTCGTTCTTCAGCCAACTCAATTGCTTGAGAAGGTTAGAAGAATGGCGACGAAACCCGACACCGATCCCAAGGCGCATCCGACCGGCAATGCGGTCAAGGATCCCGATCACTGGACCACCGGCAGCGAGCCGATGACGGGGGCGCAGGCCTCCTATCTCCAGACGCTGAGCGAAGAAGCCGGCGAGGAGTTCGATCCCGAATTGAGCAAGGCCGAGGCGTCCAAGAAGATCGACGCGCTTCAGGAAGAAACCGGGCGCAGCGACTAAGGCTGCGGCGAACGCTGGGGGGCAGGCGGTGCCCCCTGCCCGTCCGGCTGTCTCGATCTCGCCTGCTGCTCAGCCAGCGAGTTACCGACCATGGCGACAGCCTGTTCGATCATTGGCCGGTAGCTGGTGCCCTCCGGCGTCAGCGCAAGCGCGGCGCGGAACAGCTCCAGGCTCCGTTCGAGATCGCCTGAACGGGCGCGGGCGAGGCCTTCGAAAAACAAGGGCGCCGGGTGGCGGGGCGCAGCCTGCCGCGCGCGTTCGTAGGCGAGTTCGGCGGGCGGCGTGATCATCTGCGCATGGTCGACCAGCGCATTGGCCAGCCCGATCTTCAGAGCGAGATTGTCGGGATAAGCCTTGAGCCCCGCCCGGATAGCGCCCAATTCCTCGGTCGTATTGCCACGCCGGGCGTAGCTGTCCGCGATCAGCAGATAGCGTTCGCCCGCGGTGAAGTGCCCGAGCATCGCCTGTCGCGCTTCGGTAAGTGGCAGGGCCGGACGGCTGAGCCCCCCTTCGCGCGGCGCACCCGGCAGGTCGGGCTCCCCCTGCAGCGCATAGCCCGCAGCGCCCAGCATCAGCGCGGCCAGCGTCACCTGAAGCGCGGCACCGCGCAGCTTGCCCGCGACCCACAGGCCGCCGGCGGTGGCGGCGAGCAGCAGGAACAACCACAGCCAGCCCATCAGCGCCGAACCTTCATGCGTCGCATGACCAGGAAGCCGCCGGCGATCAGCAGCACCAGCGGCGCGAGCCACAGGACAAAGGTCTCACGGTCAAGCCGCGGCTGATAGCTCACCCAGCTTCCGTAGCGGTCGATCAGGAAATTGCGCACCTGATCGGGGCTGTCGCCCGCTTCGATCCGGGTGCGGACGAGGTGGCGCATGTCGCCGGCCATCTCGGCATCGCTGTCGTGAATCGATTGGCCTTGGCAGACCAGGCAGCGAAGCTCAGTCATCAACTCGGTCGCTTTGGCTTCCTTGGCCGGGTCGGAAAGCTGCTTGTACGCATAGGGCGCAGCCGGACGGTTCGAATCGGCGCTGGCGGCCGTGGCGCCAAGCAGGGCAAGCACGGCGAGTGCGAGACGCAACCTCATCGCGCCTTCTCCCACTCGGCCATCATCTCAGGCACCTGATCGGGCGTGATCGGGCCGATGTGCTGGTAGCGGATGACGCCCTTGCCATCGACGATGAAGCTTTCTGGCACGCCGGACGAGCCGAATGCTATCTGCGCCTCACCTACAGGGTCACTGCCTAGCGCAGCAAACGGGTCGCCATTATCGGCGAGGAACTTGCGAACATCGGTAGGGTCGTCGCGCAGCGCAATCGCGTCAATGACGACGCCGCGCTTCTGGAGGTCCAGCAGCACCGGCGCCTCGGCTATGCAAGGCACGCACCAGCTGGCGAAGAAATTGACCAGGCGCGGCCTGCCCTGCCCTAGGTCGGTGCTGGCGAGGCCCGGGCGACCGGGCAGCAGCGGGGCTGCGGCAAAGGTTGGCACGTCGCGCCCGACCATGCGCGAGCGGATGGACGTGTCGGGCGGCGCGCTCAGCCGCCAGGCTGCGGCGGCGACAAAGCCGACGAACAGAAGCAGCGGCACGAGGAGCCAGGCCCGGCGGCTCATGTCCGCGCCTCGGCGACAATCGGTCGGCCACGCTCACGGCGCAGGCGGCCGATGAGGGCGAGCAGCCCTCCCAGTGCGATCAGGGCGCCGCCCAGCCAGATGAAAGTGACCATCGGCTTCCACCAAAGACGCATCTGCCACCGGTCGCCTTCGCGCTTGCCGATCACTGTGTAGAGCTGGCCGTCGAGACGGGTGATGATCGCCGCTTCGTTGGTCTCGGTCGGCGGCGAGCTGAAATAGCGGCTCTGCGGATCGAGCCGGATCGAGGTGCCCCCACGAGTCGCGACCAGATGGCCTTCGATCGCGGTCCAGTTGGGACCGGCCACCGGGTCGACGCCGTTGAAGCGGACCTTCCAAGGGCCAACGGTCAGCGTTTCGCCAATGCGCGCAGCCGCCAGCGTCTCGCGGGTCAGCGAAGCATCGGATGCAGCGCCGATCATCGCCACCGCTATTCCAAGGTGGCTGATCACCATGCCCCAGATGGCCAGCGGGGTGCGCCGCAGCTCGCGTCCAGCCAGCGGCAGGAAACTCGCCGTGGCCAGACCCGCTGCAAAGGCCAGGCCAAGCCGCGGCAACCAGTTCATCGCGGGCACGACGAAGGTCAGCGCAAGGGCTACGACGGTGACAATCGCTGGAACCGCGATCCGGCGCAGATTGGGCCGTGTGTCGCGCCGCCAGCGCAGGAGCGGGCCGATGAACAGCAGCGCGGCTAGGATCAGCACCAGCGGCCCCGTCACCGCGTTGAAATAGGGTGGACCGACCGAGATCTTCTCGCCGGAAACCGCTTCCACCGCGACGGGGTAGAGCGTGCCGACGAACACGGTGCCGAGGATGACCGAGAGGATGAGGTTGTTCGCGACCAAAGCGCCTTCGCGGCTGACCGGCTCGAACCGCGCGCCTTCGCGGACCGATGCGATCCGCAGCGCAAACAGCAGCAGCGCTCCGCCGGTGTAGAAGATCAACAGGCCAAGGATGAAGCTGCCGCGGGTAGGATCGACCGCGAAGCTGTGAACGCTGGTGAGGATGCCCGAGCGGACCAGGAAGGTCCCGATCATCGACATGGAGAAGGCGACCACTGCCAGCATCACCGTCCAGGCCCGAAGCGACCCGCGGGCCGCCAGCACGTTGATGGAATGGAGCAAGGCAGTGGCGGCAAGCCACGGCATCAGGCTGGCATTCTCGACCGGGTCCCAGAACCACCAGCCGCCCCAGCCAAGCTCGTAATAAGCCCAATAGCTGCCGGCGACGATGCCGATGGTGAGCAGCACCCAGGCCCCAAGCACCCACGGTCGCATCGCGCGGGCCATGGCCGGGCCGACTTCGCGGGTCACCAGCGCGCCGACCGCAAGGCTGAACGCGACGCTTAAGCCGACGTAGCCAAGGTAGAGTGTCGGCGGGTGGAAGGCGAGACCGGGGTCTTGCAGCAGCGGGTTCAGCCCCTGCCCTTGCGGCGGCGCCGGGTTTAGGCGGGTAAAGGGATTGGAGGCGATCAGCAGGAAGCCGAAGAAGCCAAGCGCTAGCAGCGCTTGCGCGCCAAGCGTCGCGCGAAGGCTGCGTTCGGGCAGGCGCCGCTCGACAAGCGCAAGCAGCGCTCCGGCGGCCGACAGCACGGTCACCCACAACAGCATCGAGCCTTCGTGATTGCCCCACGCGCCCGAGAAGCGGTAGATGAAGGGCTTGGCGCTGTGGCTGTTCGCCGCGACCAGCTCGACGCTGGTGTCGGTGCGAAGGAACAGCCAGATCAGCAGCGCGAAGGCGAGCAGGGTCAGCGCACCCTGTGCCACCGCAACCGGGGCAACCAGCGTCTTGAGATCGCCGAGGCGATTGCCCGCGACTGCCAATCCGAATTGAAGCAGCGCGAGCGAGAAGGCGAGCCACAGGGCGGCAAGCCCCGCTTCGGCAATCACTTCACCGTCTCCCGCGTCATCAGCTCGGCCGCCTGGTTGCCCATCTGCGGCGGCATGTAGCGCTCGTCGTGCTTGGCGAGGATGGTGGTCGCGACGAAGGTGCCATCGCGGGCGAGCTCGCCCTCGGCAACGGCGCCGCTGTTCTCCTTGAACAAGTCGGGGACGATGCCGGTAAAGCGGACCGGCACCTGGCCCACGCCATCGGTCAGCACAAAGGCGACGCTAACTCCGTCGGGCATTCGCTTGATCGAGCCCTGCTGCACCATGCCGCCGAGCCGCAGCGGAACGCCGACCTCGGCGCGTCCAGCGGCAACGTCCTGCGGGGTGCGGAAATAAGCAGCCCGATCGGAGAGGCCCCACATCGCCAGCATCACCGCACCGATCAGCGCGGCCACCGCCAGCAGGACCAGCACCAGCCTCTGGTGCTTGGGCGCAAGGGTCATTTCTTGCGGCTCAGTTTTTCAGCCTGTTGCTCGGCCGTGCGGCAGGCGAGCAGCGCCCAGGCGAGCAGCCCACCCGCACCCGCCAGGAAGACCGCATAAGCGGCGATAACGAAGGCCCACTGGTTCATGCCGCTGCCGTCCGGCGCAGCCGCGCCTCGACCTTGGTCGCTGCCAGCTCAGTCCGCATCCGCAGCAGCACGATCGCGCCAAACAACGCGGAGAAGCCGGACAGGGTGAAGAACAATGGCCAAAGG
The DNA here is from genome assembly GCF_049896405.1 of Sphingomonas sp. LHG3443-2. NCBI lineage: Bacteria > Pseudomonadati > Pseudomonadota > Alphaproteobacteria > Sphingomonadales > Sphingomonadaceae > Sphingomonas > Sphingomonas sp. LHG3443-2. The sequence continues at coordinate 1,968,466 of NZ_JAFCUG010000001.1, read as the reverse complement.
ATCTCGGGCGCTATCGAGGTGCCGGTCAGCTCAATGCTTTCGCCCTGGTGTAGCGTGTTCCACCATTGCACCGAGAAGTGGATGATCGGGATGTTGACGGCGCCGACCAGCCCGAACACGGGCGCCGCTCGGCCATCGGGTCCCCTCTCCTTCTCCGCCGCGGCCAGGGCCATGTACCCGCAGTAGAGAAAGAACAGCACCAGCATCGAGGTCAGACGCCCGTCCCATTCCCACCAAGTGCCCCAAGTTGGGCGCCCCCAGATCGAGCCTGTGGCAAGGCAAAGAAAGGCGAACATGGCGCCCGCCGGCGCAATCGCGCGCGCCGCGACGCCGGCCAACGGGTGGCGCCACACGATCTGCATGGCCGAGGCAACCGCGATCCCGGTCCAACCGCCCATGCCAAGCCAGGCGGCCGGCACATGGATGTGAAGGATCCGCGCGGTTTCGCCTTGCAGATAATCGGGCGGCATCACGAACAGCGCTCCGATGATGCCGATCGCGCTCAGCAAGAGTCCGAGGCCGAGCAGCCACGCCGTGGCGGGCCGGGCGATCTTCAGGAAACGGGCGGGGTTGGCGAAGCGGTGCATGAGCCTGTTGCGCCCCATATGATGGTTCCATCTGCTTTGCACTAGGCTGAAGCAGATGGAACCAACGTGCCTTGGCGAGTGCTGTTAACCCCGACCGATCAACTTGCGGGCCATGCCATCCGCAACCGTTGCCGGATCGCGCCCGCTCGCCACACTTTCGCTCCAGATCGCTTCAAGGCGGTCAGGAATACCCTCGATCCGCGAACGCACCACGTCGGCATCGCCGTCCTGGAGATACTCGGTCGAGACGTTGATGATCCCGCCGGCATTTATGACGTAATCGGGAGCGTAGAGGATGCCGCGCGCCATCAGCGCCGGACCATGCTCGGGCCGCGCCAACTGGTTGTTGGCGCCGCCGGCAACAATCGGGGCGCGCAAGGCGGCAATGCTCTGGTCTTCGAGGATTGCGCCCAGCGCATTGGGGCTGATTACGTCGGCTTCGGTGGCGAGAATGGTGGCCGGATCGCCGACCTGCCCGCCGACTTCCTGCGCAAGCGCTGCGGCCTTGGCCGCATCGACGTCGGCGATGGTGAGACGGGCGCCTTCCTGCGCCGCACGGCGAGCCACACCGCTGGCGACGCTGCCGGCGCCCTGCATCGCGATGTGCAGACCGTTGAGGCTATCCTTGCCGAGCGCGCGGCGAACCGCGGCCTTGATCCCGAGGAAGACGCCAAGCGAGGTGTGCGGACCCGGATCACCGCCGACCGCGCCTTCCGCCACCGGAAGCCCGGCAACGTGACGCGTCTCGCGGCGCACCGCCTGCATGTCCGCGACCCCGATGCCGACGTCTTCGGCCGTGACATATCGACCGCCGAGCATCTCCACCGCGCGACCAAAGGCGGCCAGCATGGCGGGAGTCTTGGTGCGATTGTCGTCGGCGAGGATCACCGCCTTGCCGCCGCCCAGCGGAAGCCCCGCCATCGCGTTCTTGTAGCTCATGCCGCGCGACAGACGCAAAGCGTCGGTCAACGCGTCCTCGCCCCTCGCATAATGCCAGAAACGGCTTCCGCCCGCCGCCGGCCCGAGATGGGTGCTGTGCATCGCGATGATCGCGCGCAATCCGCTGGTGGGATCGGATACATGGGTCACGGCCTCGTGCCCGTCGAAATCGGGCAGGCTCCACAGATCGGTCATGTGCGGGGGTCTAATCCGGATCGCTGAAAGGAAGGATGATGGGGCGATCGACGGGACTTGAACCCGCGACCCTCGGTACCACAAACCGATGCTCTAACCAACTGAGCTACGATCGCCACAACTGCACAGACCGTGTCGAATACGGCTTGGCACAGCGCGTCAGCCCCTTAAGGGGGGTGTCGCCGTGATGCAAGCCAAGTCCAGTGAGTTGATGCGTAACCACCTGCCGAACGCGACACTTCTGAAGTTCGGTTATCCCAAAACACTGATTCAGGAAGGCTGTCACTGGGCGGTGCTGGTTCGCCCCGCTCAACCGACGCTTGGCAGCCTGGTGCTCTGCTCCTTGAGTGGCGAGACCAGCTATGGCGACCTTCCTCCCGCCGCCTTTGCCGAGCAGGGAGAACTGATTGCCCGCATGGAGCGCGTGCTTCGCCGCTTCAGCCGTTACGAGCGGATCAACCATCTCATGCTGATGATGGTCGATCCCCACGTGCACTTCCACGTCCTGCCCCGCTATTCCGGCGCGCGGCGGTTCGAAACGACCGAATTCGAGGACAAGGGTTGGCCTGGCCTTCCCGATCTTTCTTCCACTCATCCCGTTTCTGAGGCGCTTATCGAAGCGCTTCGCGACTCCTGGCGCTCGGCCGCCAATGAAGAAGGTAATTTATAACCTGTGTTAATTCACTTGCACCCGCTCGCCTACGCTCCGATATCTCTCATGGCAGGGAGCGAAAGGTGACGACGATGAGCAAGCGCTCGAGGGCGGCCGCCGGTGAGAAGGTCGGGCTCCGTGACGCCCTGGTGAGAGCCGGGCTCGAGCCTCACCTGGCGACCCTGCTGGACGAAATGCCGAGCAAGTCGGTAGAGGTCGATCCGCGCCGGCCCTTCCGCGAGGCGGGGGTCGACCGCAACGAGGTCTTCTTTGTCGAAAGCGGTATCCTCGCCAAATATAAGGGCGATGGCGCCGGCCGCCGCCAGATCATCGCACTGCGCTTTGCCGGCGACGGGATTCTGCCGGGCGAACGCGTCGCCGACTATGGTATCCAAGCGATCGTGCGCAGCCGCGTCCTTGTCGGGCAGCAGCGCGACTTCGATCCGATCGTTGACGCCAATCCCGAACTCGCGCGCTTTTTCTGGAAGCTGACGCAGCGTCATGCCGATATCGGATATGAGTGGCTGCTCAATTGCGGCCGCCGCGATTCAACCGCGCGGGTGGTTCACTTGCTGTGCGAACTGGCGGAACGCAGCGGGGTCGATCCCGACCAGCGCCGCCTGATGAACCCCTTCACCCAGCAGCAGATCGCCGACATCACCGGCCAGACCAGCGTCAACGTCAACCGCGTGTTCGCCGATCTCGAGCGGCAGGGACTGATCCGGCGCGAGGGCCGTGACATTCTGCTCGAGGATTGGGACGAACTTCGCCGGGTGGCGAGCTTCAGCGCAAACTATCTGCACTAGAGCGCGCTGGGCACTGCATTTGGAGAGGAGGCGTGGTGGGCGCGGCAGGGATTGAACCTGCGACCCCACCCGTGTGAAGGGTGTGCTCTACCACTGAGCTACGCGCCCACGCCTTGGGTGAGAGGGGCGGTTAGCGAACCGCCCCACCCCTGTCCAGCGTGATTACTGCACCGCTTCCTTGAGAAGCTTTCCAGCGCGAAATTTGGGCTGAGCCGTGCTATCGATCTGCAGCGGCTCGCCGGTACGCGGATTGCGGCCGACCGATGCTTTGCGGCGGGTCACCACGAAATTGCCGAAGCCGACCAGCCGGACCTCGTCGCCGCGGCGAAGCGCGTCGGTAATCACCTCGAGCATCGTTTCCACGGCGCGCGCCGCGTCCATCCGGTTCAATCCGGCGCGGTCGGCGATCTGCCCGATAAGGTCCTGCTTGTTCATTCAATCCTTCCCATCGCCCGCAGGCACTTCGCCAGCAGGAACAACTACATGTGCTTCGGCTCAGTGCCGCTTTCGTGACAGTTTCTCTAGTGGCGAAGCGCCGAAGAGGCCTGTCCCTGCGTCGGCGTGACGGGTTCGGCGGCATGTTCGTCCGCTTCCGTCCACTCGATCGGCTCCAGTTTGGCGCTGAGCGCCCGGACAAGCACCTCGTCGACATGGGCCACCGGCACGATGGTCAGCCCTTCGCGGATGTTGGCGGGAAGCTCGGCGAGGTCTTTCTCATTCTCCTGCGGGATCAGCACGGTCGTGATCCCGCCGCGAATTGCCGCGAGCAGCTTTTCCTTAAGTCCGCCAATCGGAAGCACCCGGCCGCGCAGCGTTACCTCGCCGGTCATCGCAACATCACGGCGGACCGGAACGCCGGTCAGGGTCGAGATGAGTGCCGTCACCATGCCGATGCCGGCCGACGGGCCATCCTTGGGCACCGCGCCTTCGGGCAAGTGAACGTGGACATCCTTCTTGCCGAATACGCTCGGCTTGACGCCATAGGCCGGGCTGCGCGCCTTGACGAAGCTCCAGGCGGCCTGGACGCTTTCGCTCATCACTTCGCCGACCTTGCCGGTGGTCTTGATCTGGCCCTTGCCGGGCACCGTCACGGCCTCGATCGTCAGCAGTTCGCCGCCCACCTCCGTCCAGGCGAGTCCGGTGACAGCGCCGATCTGGTCCTCGTCTTCGCTGACGCCGAAGCGGTAGCGCTTCACACCGAGGAAGTCGTTGAGGTTGTCGGCGGTGACCGTCACCCTCTCGTCCTTGCCTTCGAGGATGCGGCGCAGCGCCTTGCGCGCGATCTTGGCGAGTTCGCGTTCCAGCGTGCGGACGCCGGCTTCCCGCGTGTAATAACGCAGCACCGCGCGCAGGCCGTCATCGGCGATCGTCAGCTCGCCGTCCTTCAGCCCATGCGCTTCGAGCTGCTTGGGAATGAGATGGCGGTTGGCGATCTCGACCTTTTCGTCCTCGGTGTAGCCCTCGAGGCGGATGATCTCCATGCGATCGAGCAAGGGCTGCGGCATGTCGAGACTGTTCGCCGTGGTGACGAACATGATGTCGGAAAGGTCGTAATCGAGCTCCAGATAATGGTCCTGGAACTTGCTGTTCTGCTCGGGGTCGAGAACCTCCAGCAGCGCCGCCGCGGGGTCACCACGGAAGTCCTGGCCTAGCTTGTCGATCTCGTCGAGCAGGAACAGCGGATTGGACGTGCCGGCCTTCTTGAGATTGGACACGATCTTGCCGGGCAGCGAGCCGATGTAGGTGCGGCGGTGACCGCGGATCTCGGCCTCGTCGCGCACGCCGCCGAGGCTTTGGCGCACGAATTCGCGTCCGCACGCCTTCGCGATCGAGCGGCCTAGCGAGGTTTTGCCGACGCCGGGCGGGCCGACGAGGCACAGGATGGGGCCTTTCAGCTTGTTGGTACGCGCCTGGACCGCGAGATATTCGACGATCCGGTCCTTGACCTTCTCAAGCCCGTAATGGTCGTCGTCGAGCACCTTTTCGGCGACCACGATGTCCTTGTTGAGCTTGCTCTTCTTGCCCCACGGCAGGCCGAGCAGCACGTCGAGATAATTGCGCGCCACGGTCGCCTCGGCGCTCATCGGCGCCATCGCCTTCAGCTTCTTCAGCTCGGCATTGGCCCGGTTGCGGGCTTCCTTGCTGAGACGCGTCTTGCGGATCTTGGCGGCGAGCTCGGCCAGCTCGTCGCCGCCATCCTCGCTCTCATTGCCAAGCTCGCGCTGGATCGCCTTCAGCTGCTCGTTCAAGTAATATTCGCGCTGGGTCTTCTCCATCTGCCGCTTAACGCGGCTGCGGATCTTCTTCTCGACCTGCAGGACGCCAAGCTCGCCTTCCATGAAGGCGAACACCATCTCCAGCCGGCGAGCGGGATTGAGTTCGCCGAGTAGCGCCTGCTTGTCGGCGACCTTGACCGACAGGTTGGAAGCGACCGCATCGGCGAGCACCGACGGCTCCTCGATTTCGGCCAGCTGGACGCCGGTTTCGGCCGGAAGACGCTTGTTGAGCTTGGCATAATTGTCGAATTGCTCAAGCACCGAGCGCATCAGCGCCTGCGCTTCGGGGCCTTCAGCGGCTTCCTCGTCGACTTCCTCGATCTCCGCGGTGAGATGCCCTTCCTCGTTGGACAGGCTGAGCAGCCGGGCGCGCTTCACCCCTTCCACCAGCACGCGAACCGTACCGTCAGGCAGCTTCAGCAGCTGCATCGCCGTGGCGATCACGCCGAGATCGTAAAGCGCGTCCCTGTCGGGATCATCTTCCGACGGATCGAGCTGCGCCACGAGGAAAATCTGCTTGTCCTCGCCCATCGCCGCCTCGAGCGCGGCAACCGACTTTTCGCGCCCGACGAACAGGGGAACAATCCGTTTGGGAAAGACAACAATGTCGCGAAGGGGAAGAATGGGCAGAGAGAGGGTCAACGTTCAAGCTCCTTGGAGCCGCCAAACGCCGCGGCTCGCTTCCCCGCACATATGGGACGGGCTGCCGGGCTAATCAATCAAGCCCGGAACCGGGGCGTTACCTTGGCCTTTCCGATATGACCTTCGGGCAAGGAGTGGCGAACACCATGCAGGACAGCGAGAAGATCAGCACCGGACCGAACGAATCGCCCAAGAACGAGACCATCGCAGGCACCGGCCCCGGTATACCGGACGAAGCGGCGACAGCGGGTCACGACATGCCGGAGCCGCCAAGCGACGAGGAAGTGCGCCGCATCGCCGAAAAGCTGGGTGCACCCGTTCCGATGTAATCCCGGTGGTGAGCGGCGGTCAGACGTTGACGCCGCTCACCATCAGCAGCGCCGGTCCCAGGTTCTGAAGAGCGTGGACCAGCATCGGCAGGGCGAAGGCCGCCCCGAGGCTGCGTTTGCGCCAGATGAGGAAGACGATCGAGAAGATCAGGAACGGCCACCAGATCACCAGCCCCCAGGCGGGCGCCTCCAGCGAATGGGCGAGTCCCCATCCCGCCGAGCTGAGCAGCACCGCCGGGAGGAAGCCGAAGAACCGCTCAAGTACCAGCAGGACCGCGCCCATGATCAGCGTCTCCAGCACGGGCGCGAATACGACCAGCAGGAACAGCAGCAATCCCGAATTCACCTCCGGGAATTCCGGGCCTGAATTCGGCACCAGGTGGCTAGCGATCGCCGACAGCAGAAGAGATGGGAAGAAAGTGCAGGCCCAGGCGAGCGCAACGTAACGCGCCGGGTGCCTCGGTTCGAACAAGGCTCGCGGCAGGAAGGCGAGCGGCCGCGGCCGCTGCTCGGCAGGCGTGTCGCTCACTCGTCAGCCCTGCCGGGGTGGACGCGGTCCACGCGGGCCTCTCGCTGGTCCGCCGGCAGGGCGGTCGCCACGAGGGCTACGTGGGCCATCCGAACGCGGCCCACGCGGGCCATCGCCACGCGGACCGCGCGCAGGACCACGTGTCGGCCGATCGACCCCGCGACCGACTACCTCGCCTTGCCGCGGCGCCGGACGTGCCGGCCCGGCATCACGCGGCGCGACAGAATAGCCTTCCTTGAGCAGCCCGGCAAAGGCCGCGCGGGTGCTGGCAGCGATCGCGTCCTGCAGTTCCTTGGGCAGGTCGGCCATGGTGACGTTGCCGTGGATCGCCTGCACTTGCCGCAGCAAGTTGTTGGGAAGATTGCCGCTCGCGCTCTTCAGCGCGGCAATGGCATCGAGGACGGCTGAGAAGATCAGCGATTGCATGACGTCTTGGGCGGCGCGGGGCATTGCCGGGAAACTCCGGAGAAGTGGACTAAGGTTCCGAGCCCGCTTAAGTCGCCCGTGATGCTTCGGCAATTCCACAAGATGCATGGGCTCGGAAACGACTTCGTCATCCTCGACGCGCGCGACGAGCCGCTGGAGATGAGCGAGGCGCTTGCCCGGCACATCGCTGATCGGCGCGAAGGCGTCGGCTGCGACCAGCTGATCCTGCTGGAGCCGAGCGATCAGGCCGACGTAAAGATACGCATTTTCAATGCCGACGGGAGCGAGGTGCAGAGCTGCGGCAATGCCACCCGCTGCGTGGTGAAGCTGACTGGCGCGGCCACTATCCATACCGCCGGCGGGATGCTCAGCGGTTCTGCCGATGGCGACGAGGTCGAGGTCACCCTGGTCGAGCCGCGGTTCGAGTGGGACGCCATCCCCCTCGCCTATCCGCTGCCGACGGACCCCATGCCAATGGGATGGGAGAACCTCGACCGGCCGCAAGCGATCAATGTCGGCAACCCGCATGTTGTGTTCTTCGTCGACGACCTGGAAGACGCCGACATCGAAGGGCTTGGGCCAGGGATCGAGACCGACCCGGTGTTCCCAGAGCGCATTAACGTCAATGTCGCCAGCGTAGTAGATGGCGTCGTTCACCTGCGCACGTTCGAGCGCGGAGCCGGACTTACCCGCGCTTGCGGAACGGGCGCCTGCGCCACCGCCATCGCCGCCATCCGTGCGCGCCTTGTCACCTCGCCGGCGAGGGTCCACATGGCGGGCGGCGATCTCTCGATCGTCTGGCAGCCCGGAGAGCCGGTGCGCATGCGCGGCTCCGCCACCCACGTCTTCAAGGGCTTTATCGACCTTCCATGAGCTGGCTCGACAAACTTACTGGCGGCTTCCGCAAAACCGCCGATCGTCTTGGCGACAATATCGGCGGGCTCGGCACCGGTGCCAAGGCGGCGCTCGACACGGCGACGCTGGACGACATCGAGGAAGCGCTCATCGCGTCGGACATCGGTCCAGAAGCTTCCAAGCGCATCCGCAATGCCATTGCCGCGAGGCGGTTCGAGCAGCTCGACGAACGCGGCCTGCGCACCATTCTCGCCGAGGAGATGGAAGCGATCCTCGCCCCCGTCGCCAAGCCGCTCGACATCTGGGGCTTCCCCCGCCCGCACGTGATTCTGGTCATCGGCGTCAACGGCTCGGGCAAGACCACCACCATCGGCAAGCTCGGCTCCTGGCTCAAGGAGCAGGATTATGGCGTCATCCTGGCGGCCGGCGACACCTTCCGCGCAGCCGCGATCGAGCAATTGCGCATCTGGGGGAAACGGATCGACGCGCCGGTCATCAGCGGCAAGGAAGGCGGTGATGCGGCCGGGATCGTGTTCGACGGCGTCAAACAGGCGACGGAGACCGGCATCGACTGCCTGATCGTCGACACCGCTGGGCGGCTGCAGAACAAGACGCACCTAATGGACGAATTGTCCAAGGTCCGGCGGGTTCTCGGGCGGCTGAACCCCGAAAGCCCGCACGACGTCATTCTTGTGCTCGATGCGACGACGGGGCAGAATGCACTCAACCAGATCGAGGTATTCCGCGACCTCGCCGGGGTCACCGGGCTGGTCATGACCAAGCTCGACGGTACAGCGCGCGGCGGCGTGCTGGTGGCGGCTGCGGAGCGGTTCAAGCTGCCGATCCACGCCATCGGTGTCGGTGAAGGCGTCAACGACCTGCGACCCTTCAACCCGCGCGCCGTTGCCCGCGCCATCGCCGGGCTGACGCTATGAGCGCGAAATCGCAGGAACCCGCGGGCGCCTCCAAGCTGCTGATCGACTTCGGTCCGCTGATCATCTTCTTCCTGGTCAACGCGCTGGCCCCGGTACCCGCGCTCGCCAAGATCTTCGTCGCTACCGGCGCCTTCATGATCGCGATGGTGGCCGCCGTCATCTATTCCGCCATCCGCTATCGCAGCGTCTCGCCCTTGCTATGGTTCAGCGGCGTGATGGTGGTGGTCCTCGGCGGCGTCACTCTGTGGCTCCACGACGAGACCTTCATCAAGCTGAAGCCCACCATCTACTATCTCTTTGTCGCTGCGCTGCTTGGTTTCGGCCTGTGGCAGGACAAACCGCTGCTCAAGATGGTGCTCGGCAGCGCCTATCCCGGCCTCGACGAAGAAGGCTGGCGCAAGCTGACGCGTAACTGGGCGGTGTTCTTCGTCGTAATGGCCGCCGTCAACGAAGCGGTCTGGCGCAACAGCAGCACTGACTTCTGGGTCGGCTTCAAGCTGTGGGGTGCTATTCCCCTCACCTTCCTGTTTGCCGCCGCCAACGTGCCCATGCTGCTTCGCCACGGCCTCACCGCCGAGGAAGCCAAGCCCCAGGAACCCGGACCCGTCGAATGACTGCGCCTGCCCTCTCCATCCGTGGCCTGCGCAAGGCCTATGCCAGCGGCACCGAGGCGCTGAAGAGCGTCGATCTCGACATCCGGTCGGGCGAGATCTTCGCGCTGCTCGGCCCCAATGGCGCAGGCAAGACCACGCTGATCTCGATCGTCTGCGGTCTTGTCCGCGCGACCGATGGCGAAGTGCTGGTCGAAGGCGCGCATTGGCGGCGCGACTACAAGGCGGCGCGGCGGCGGATCGGACTGGTGCCGCAGGAAATGAATATCGACGTGTTCGAGCCGGTCTGGAACACCGTCGCCTTCAGCCGCGAACTGTTCGGCTTGCCCCGCAACGACGCGCATATCGAACAGGTGCTGCGCGACCTCACCCTGTGGGACAAGCGCAAGAACATCCTGAAAGATCTGTCGGGCGGCATGAAGCGCCGCGTGATGATTGCCAAGGCGCTCGCCCACGAACCCGACATCCTGTTCCTCGACGAACCCACCGCCGGTGTCGACGTCGAGCTGCGCAAGGAAATGTGGGCGATGGTCCGCCAGCTGCGCGAGCGCGGCGTCACCATCATCCTGACGACCCACTACATCGAAGAAGCCGAGGAGATGGCCGACCGGGTCGGCGTCATCAACAAGGGTGAATTGATCCTCGTGGAGGACAAGGCCGAGCTAATGAAGAAGCTCGGCCGCAAGACGCTGCACCTGCAGCTCGCCGAGCCGCTGCCCCAGGTGCCGGCAGCGCTTGCCGACTGGAAGCCGCAGCTGTCGGACGACGGCCTGACGCTGACCTACGACTTCGACCGTCATGCCGAGCGAACCGGCATCCCCTCGCTGCTGGCTGCCATGCGCGACGCGGGGATCGCCTTCAAGGATCTCGACACCAAGCAATCCAGCCTGGAGGACATCTTCGTCGGGCTGATCCATGGAGGCGCCAAGTGAACGTCCGCGGCGTCCTCGCCATCTACAAGTTCGAAATGCATCGCTTCCGCCGCACCTTGTGGACGGGAATGGCGGTGCCGGTGATCACCACCTGCCTGTATTTCATCGTCTTCGGCTCAGCGATCGGAAGCCGGATGACCGAGATCAACGGCATTCCCTACGGCGCCTTCATTGTGCCCGGGCTGATGATGCTGAGCCTGTTCACCGAAAGCATCTTCAACGCGAGCTTCGGCATCCACATGCCGCGCTTCACCGGGACCATCTACGAGATCCTGTCGGCGCCGCTCTCGGCGGTAGAGACGGTGATCGGATACGTCGGCGCGGCGGCGACCAAGGCGACCCTGGTGGCGCTGGTGATCTTCGCCACCGCACACTTGTTCGTGCCCGTGCGGGTTGAGCATCCGATCGCCGCCCTCGCCTTCCTGATCCTGGTCGCAGTGACCTTCTGCCTGTTCGGCTTCATCATCGGGGTGTGGGCCAAGGGGTTCGAGCAACTGCAGGTGATCCCGCTGCTGGTCGTCACGCCACTGACCTTCCTCGGCGGCGCCTTCTATTCGATCGACATGCTGGCCGAGCCGTGGCGGACGATCACCCTGTTCAATCCTGTCGTCTATCTGATCAACGGCTTCCGCTGGTGTTTCTTCGGCACCGCGGACGTGAGCTTCGGGCTGGCGCTGGGCGCGACGCTGGCGTTCGCCGCGACCTGCCTGCTCGGCATCTTCTGGATCTTCCGGACCGGTTACCGGCTGAAAGCGTGAGGGCCCCGGCTCACCGCCGAGGCCCCCTGAAAGACTAGCTTACTTGGCCGAAGCGAGATGCTCGGCCGCCTTGTCCCAGTTCACCACGTCCCACCACGCCTTCAGATAATCGGCGCGGCGGTTGTTGTAGGTGAGGTAATAAGCGTGTTCCCACACGTCGTTGCCGAGGATCGGCGTGCCCTTGACCTCAGCGACGTCCATCAAAGGATTGTCCTGGTTCGGGGTTGAGGTGACGACCAGCCCCTGTCCCGGCACGGCGACCAGCCATGCCCAACCCGAACCGAACTGACCGGCGCCGGCGGCGTTGAACTTTTCCTTCAAGCCATCGAGCGAGCCGAAGGCGCTGTCGATTGCCTGCGCCAGTTCGCCCGACGGACCCTGCCCGCCAGCCGGCGCCATGATCTCCCAGAAAAAACTGTGGTTCCAGTGGCCGCCGCCGTTGTTGCGAACGACCTTTGAGCCGCTGCCGGCATTGGCGACCAGCTCTTCCAGGCTCTTGCCCTGCAGCGAGGCATCACCCTCGACGGCCTTGTTGAGGTTATCGACATAGGTCTGGTGATGCTTGTCGTGGTGCAGCTTCATCGTCGCCGCATCGATGGTCGGCTCGAGCGCCGCATAGTCATACGGCAAGGGGGCGACGGAAAAGGCCATGATCGAGCTCCTAGGGCTGGTAAGACGATACCGGCCATGTGGTCAGCGGCCAGTGACCTGTCAACGCAAGGAGGCTCAGGCGGGTTCGCTGTCCATCAGCTTATGCCGCTTCAACGCGTGGCGGAGCTGGTCGTAGCTGAGGCTCAGCGCCGCCGCCGTCGCGCGCTGGTTGAAGCGATTGGCTTTCAGCGCCTGCTCAAGGATCGCGCGTCCATAGGAATGCACCGCTGCGCGGAAGTCATTCGTCTCGATGCCAGGCGCCGCGGCTGCCGGAACGTTGTCGCCGGGGTCGAATTCTGCCGCTGGAGCACCCACGGCCGCCGCACTCGCCGCCACCGCTGGTGCGCCGAGTGACCAGGGCGAGGCGAAGGGATCGAATTGAATGGCGCTGATCGGTGTTTCCGGGCTGTCCCACCGATAGACCGCCCGCTCGACCACGTTGCGAAGCTCGCGCACGTTACCGGGCCAACCATAGGTTTCCAGCGCGATCATCGCCGTCTTCGAGAAGCCAGGCCAGCCGCCCCACTCCAGCTCGGACGCCATCCGCCGCCCGAAATGCTCGGCCAGAAGCGACACATCGCCCTGTCGCAGCCGCAGCGGAGGCAGCGTGACGACCTCGAAGCTCAGCCGGTCGAGAAGATCGGCGCGAAACTTGCCCTCGTCGGTCAGGCGCGGCAGATGTTCGTTGGTGGCAGCGACGATGCGGACGTCGACCTTGACCGGACGGCTGGCGCCGATGCGCGTCACCTCGCCATATTCGACGGCGCGCAGGAGACGATCCTGCGCCGGGCTCGACAGGGTCGCCAGTTCGTCGAGGAATAGAGTGCCGCCATCGGCTTCCTCGAAGCGGCCCTTGCGGGTCTTGGCGGCGCCGGTGAACGCGCCTGCCTCATGCCCGAACAATTCAGCTTCTATCAGATTTTCCGGCAGCGCCGCGCAATTCATGGTGACCAGCGGCCCGGCCCAGCGGCCCGACAGGTGGTGCAGACGCTCGGCGATAAGTTCCTTGCCGGTACCGCGTTCGCCGATCACCAGCACCGGACGGTTGAGCGGCGCAGCACGGCTCGCCCGCTCGACCGCGTCGAGGAACGGCAGGCTCTGGCCAATGAAATTCTGGGTCCGTGCCACGAGGCAGAGTTGGTGTGATTTTCCAAGGCTTGGCAAGTTTTTTCCGACCAACCGTCAAGCGCTTACAAGTGAAAACCCGCCGTTCTCGTCTTTCCATGGTTTTGGCACGGCTCATGCATAGTTGGTGTCACAGACAGGGCCCCACTCTCGTGAGGTACGATTAGAATGAGCATTTTTTCCCGCACCCGGGACATCATGGCCGCCAATTTCACCGAGCTTCTCGATCGGGCGGAAGATCCCTCGCGCATGATCCGCATGATCATTCTCGAGATGGAAGAAACGCTGGTTGAGGTTCGCGCGTCCGCAGCCCGCAGCATTGCCGACGCCAAGGAAATGCGCCGCGCCATGGTTCGTCTCGAAGGACTGACCGACAGCTGGACCGAAAAGGCCGAACTCGCCCTTTCCAAAGGCCGCGAGGACCTCGCCAAGCAGGCTCTGATCGAGCGTCAAAAGGCGGCCGACATGGCCAAGAGCCTAGAGGACGAAGTTGCTGTGATCGACGGCACGCTCAAGACCTATGAGGCGGATATCGCCAAGCTCCAGGGCAAGTTGCGTGAAGCTCGCGCCCGCCAGAACTCGATCTCCACGCGCATCGAAACCGCGGTGACCAGCGCCAAGGCGCGCGAAATGCTGAACGGTAGCCGCACCCAGGATGCCTTCAGCCGTTTCGAACTGCTGGAGCGCCGCGCCGACTTCGCGGAAGGACGCGCCGAGGCGCTTGGCATGACGGGGCCCAAGAGCCTCGAAGAAGAAATCGCCGACCTGCGCGCCGAAGAGCAGGTCGACAAGGAACTGGAAGCGCTGAAAGCGCGCCTCGCGAATAAAGGGGAATAAGGGTGGATGATCTCATCTGGGGGTTGGTGGTTATCGGCATCGTAGTCGGCCTGCCATGGCTGATTATGCATTACGTGACTCGCTGGAAGACGGCCGCGACGCTGACCGGCGGCGACGAGCGCCTTCTGGAAGAATTGCACGACCTTGCCCGCCGGCTCGACGATCGGATGTGCTCGATTGAGCGGATCATGACCGCCGAGAATCCCAACTGGCGCCAACAGTGCGCGCCCGAGCAGCAGGCGCTGAGCGACAGTTCGAGCCGCGGCCTCGACATGGATCTCGACGCCGAGTTCGCGCGCCTGGCCGAGCGCAGCCGCATGCGGGAGGTCCGCTAAGATGGCGACGCAGCCGCCGACCCGCACCCGCTTTTACAAGGACAAGCGCAACGGCAAGGTAATGGGCGTTTGCGCCGGCATCGCCGACTATACCGGGCTCGACGTTACCATAATACGCATCGCCACCGTGGCTGGCGTCTTAATCACCGGCTTCATTCTCCTGCTCTACTTTATCATCGGCATGATCGCCGAAGACCGCCCGCGCGAGCTCAGCAACGACACGCCCGAGGACAAGCGTTTCTGGCAGCAGGTCCGCTCCTCGCCGACCCGCACCGCGCGCGAAATCCGGTCGAGCATGAAGGCGATCGACCGCCGCCTGGCCGATGTCGAAAGCTACGTCCTTACCAACAACCGCAGCCTCGCCCGCGAGATCGAAGAGCTGCGCTAACCTCTTCAACGCTTAAACGGAGTGCCGCCATGGCCGTGGTCGATGAAACCGCCTTTGTGATGCTGATTACCGGGCTGTGGGCCTTGGCCGCTTACGCCCTTTACCTTCGGGTGTTTGTGGTTCGCCGCCTCCGCCGCCGGGTCGATCAGCTGGTCGATCAACGCCTGGCCGCCACTCCGGTCCAGCCACCTGCCCTTGCCGACGGCGCTGAAGGCGAGAAGATCAATCGCCGCCTGGCCGTTCTGGAGCGCATCGTCACCGATGGCGGCCTCCACACCGCTGCCCAGATCGAAGCCCTTCGCGACCGCGAACCCGAACTTACCCGCTAATCTTCGCTTCAAGGATCCCGTTCCATGTCGCCACTCATGATCCCTATCATCGGCATGATGATCCCGATCATCGCCATTCTCGCCAAGGTCTACATGCGCACCATGGAGATGAAGGATCGGCAGATCTCCGCGGTCGGCGAAAAGACTGCCGAGAAAGCGGCTCAATATGCCACCCG
Organism: Sphingomonas sp. LHG3443-2; assembly: GCF_049896405.1. Classification (NCBI taxonomy): domain Bacteria; kingdom Pseudomonadati; phylum Pseudomonadota; class Alphaproteobacteria; order Sphingomonadales; family Sphingomonadaceae; genus Sphingomonas; species Sphingomonas sp. LHG3443-2. Next base: position 1,953,153 of record NZ_JAFCUG010000001.1, on the reverse strand, counting down.
CATCGCCGAACTCGAACAGCGCGTCCGGGTGCTGGAGCGGATCGCGACCGATGCCGGCATCCAGACCGCTGCCCAGATCGAAGCGCTGCGCGATAGCCCGGTCAGCTTCGAGACGATGCGGGAGAAGGTGCAGTGAACCCCTTTGAGTTCGTCCTTGTCCTGATGGGGCTCATTTTTCTGTATCAGATCGTGAAGCACAAGATGGGCATCCGCACCGACGAGAATGGCGAGGTCTTGCCGCCGCCGCAGGGCAGTGCCGAAGCCCGCCAGCTGCGGAACGAGGTCCGTCAGCTGAAGGAACGCATCCAAGTGCTCGAGCGGATCACGGTCGAGAAAGAAAACAGCCTTGCGCGCGAGATCGAGGATCTTCGCAACCGCTGACCTTTCGCGCCTGCTCCGCTTCGCCTAACGCCGACCTCATGCCCTTGCCTTCGCTTGCCAACCTGCGTGACGATTACGAGCTGCTCGAAGGCGAGGAGCGATATCGCCTTCTCATCGACCTCGGCCGTGAGCTCGAGCCCATGCCCGACGCGCTGAAGACCGATGCGACCAGGGTGCGCGGCTGTTCGGCCAGTGTGTGGGTCTATCCGACACGGCTCGAGGATGGCCGATTGCATTTCCTTGCCGACAGCAATGCCGCGATCACCAAGGGCATTGTGGCGCTGGTGCTGAGCGCGGTGCAGGACCGCTCGCCGGGGGAGATCGCGGCTACCGACATCGCCGCCGAACTCGCCCCTTTCGACCTTTCCCGCCAGTTGTCGTCCAACCGAACCCAGGGCATCCCGAACATGATCGCGCTGGTGCAGGACACCGCGCAGCGCCTGGCATGAGCGACTTTCGCGACGGCGTCAGCGGCACGTTCAATCCCGAGACCTTCTTTGCCATGGCTCGGGAAGTCGGACATGGCCGTGCACTTGGCCTCGAATACCGGGACCACGGCGACAATTGGGTGGAACTCGCGCTTCCATGGCGCCCCGAACTGGTCAGCCTCCCCGAGGAGGGCATTATCGCCACCGGCGCGATCGTCAGCCTGATCGACACCTGTTCGGGCACGTCGATCTGGACGGCGCTTGGCGGCTTTCGCGCGGCGGTGACGCTTGATCTGCGCCTCGATTACCTTCGCCCGGCCTCACGCGGCGAGACCGTGATCGCGCGGTGCGAATGCTACAAGATCACCCGCAAGGTCGCCTTTGTCCGCGGCGTGGCGCATGGCGGCGACGAGACAAAGCCGATCGCCCATAGCGCGGCGACCTTTGTCAGCGTCGACTAAGCCGACGTCGCCTTCCGTTCCTCGGCCTTGCGCAGCACGTCATAGGCCGCCTGCACCGCCTGAAAGCGCCTGGCGGCTTCTTCGTCGCCGGGCTTGAGATCGGGGTGGCTGGCCTTCGCCAGGCGGCGGTGCGCTGCCTTGATCTCGTCGAAGCTGGCGTCGGTCTCGACCTCGAGCACCGATAGCGCGCGCATCTCTTCGCGGCTGCGAGTGCCGTCGCCGGGCCCGCCCCAGGCATAGTGCGAGCTTTGCTTGTAGCCGTTGGCGCCGCGTCGCTCGTTCGCCTCGCGCTCAGCGGCTTCGGCTGCCGAAAGATTGGCGAAATAGTCCCAGTTCTTGTTGTACTCGGCGGCATGCGCCTCGCAGAAATGCCAGCGCTCCGGGCTGTTGGGGGCCTTGGGCGCGGGGCGGTCGCCGGGCTCCATGCAGCCTTCCCGGTCACATAGACGCACCTTGGCCGCCTCGCGTCCCTTGTCGGCATAGGAGCGCCAGCGGGGAAATCCCCAGTCGTTGGAACGGGTAGAGCGGGCCATTGAGGTTCTAACTAGTCGGAAGCTGCGAAAGTGCCAGAGGGCCTGTAAGCCGGGTTCTGTCCTCCGCCCAAAGACGGATGTGCGACCATTCCTCTCGGCCTGCCGTTGCCGGCAGGCTCCAGCGACCAACCCGGGCGACGGGCCGGAACAAGGCCCATATGCCGCCCCTATTCGGTCTTGCACCCGGTGGGGTTTACCTTGGCCGTTGCCGTCGCCGGCCCCGCGGTGCGCTCTTGCCGCACCCTTTCGCCCTTACCGCTCCGAGAAGCGGCGGTCTGCTTTCTGTGGCACTGTCCCTCGACCCGTCCGAAGACGAGCCGGCCGGGCGTTACCCGGCACCGTTGTTCCGTGGTGCCCGGACTTTCCTCGGCGAAGTTTATGGCTCCGACGCGGCCGCCCGGCCCTCTGACGCCAAAGTCTCTAGCACAGCCTTCAGCGTCCGACCATCTGCGCGGCGGTCGGCAGCTTGTAATCTCTCCACTGCTCGCGAAGCGTCTTCTTGCTGAGCTTGCCGGTGGCGGTGTGGGGAAGCTCTTCCACGAACTCGATCGCGTCGGGCATCCACCATCGCGCGACGTGCTTCGCCAGATGCTCGCGGATTGTCTCCTCATGGACGGTCGAACCTGCCGAGCGGACCACCAGCAGCAACGGCCGTTCGTCCCACTTGGGATGCGCGATGCCGATGGCAGCGGCCTCGGCGACGCCGGGTACGCCCACCGCCGCATTCTCGAGCTCGATCGAGCTGATCCACTCCCCGCCCGACTTGATCACGTCCTTGGCGCGGTCGGTGATCTGCATGGTGCCGTCCGGGTGCAGCGCGGCGACATCGCCCGTGTCGAACCAGCAATCGGCGTCGGTCGCCGATTGCTCTTCCTTGAAGTAGCGTTCGACGATCCAGTGCCCGCGGGTCTGGAGGCGGCCCGACGCCACGCCGTCGCGCGGCAGCTCGTTGCCTGCGTCATCGACAATGCGAAGCTCCACCCCGAACGGGATGCGGCCTTGGCGGCAGACGAAGTCGACCTGCTCCTCGTCGGTCATGTCGTCCCAATTGGCCGGCGGATTGCCGCAGGTGCCAATCGGGCTTGTCTCGGTCATGCCCCAGGCGTGCCCGATCCGCACGCCTTTGCGCCGGAACCACTCCACCATCGCCCGCGGAGCAGCCGACCCGCCGATGGTAACGCTCTTCAGCGAACCGAGCTCGGCGCCGGTGCGCTCGATATAGTCGATGATGCCCAGCCACACGGTCGGGACCCCCGCGGAGTGGGTGACGCCTTCCTCGCGGAACAGGTCGCACATCTGCTGCGGACGATAATCGGCGCTGAGCACCAGCTTGGCCCCGACCATCGGCGCCGCCCACGGCACGCCCCAGGCGTTGGCGTGGAACATCGGCACGATCGGCAGGCAAGTCGAACGCGCGGACAGCTCGAACACGTCGGGTCCAACCTCGACGAACGTATGCAGCATGGTCGAGCGATGCTCGTAAAGGACACCCTTGGGATTGCCCGTGGTGCCGGAGGTATAGCACAGCCCCATCGGCTCGCGCTCGTCGCCCTCGACCCAGGCGAAATCATCGTCTTCCTTGTCGATCCAGGCCCGGAATTCGCCATCGTCCATGCAGACGTAATGTTCGATCGTCTTCCACTGCGGCTTCAGCTTCTCGACCAGCGGCGCGAACGCCTTGTCGTAGATGAGGACGCGGTCTTCGGCATGATTGGCGATGTAGGCGAGCTGGTCGGGAAACAGCCGCGGGTTGATGGTGTGGAGGATGCCGCCCATGCCGACCGCCCCATACCAGCTGGTCAGGTGATGCGCGTGGTTCATCGCCAGCGTCGCGACGCGGTCGCCGCGATTGATCCCGAGCTTGGTCAGCGCTTTCGCCATGCGCCGCGCATCCTGCGCCACGCTGCGCCAATTGGTGCGGCTGACGGTGCCGTCGGCCCAGGCGCTGACGATCTCGCGGCTGCCATGCTCCCGGCTGGCGTGATCGACCAGGCGCATCACCCGAAGCTGGTGGTGCTGCATCGCGCCCAAGATACTCATGATGTCTCTCCTCCGAACGAAGAGAGTGACGTCACGCTACGGCGAGTCAAGCGGCGCCGGTTTAGAACGGCATCTGAAAGCCCGGCGGCATCGGCAGGGTCGAGCTCATCTTCTGCATCTCGGCCGCGGCAGCCTGGTCGGCCTTGGCGCGAGTGTCGTTGAGCGCGGCGGCGATGAGGTCCTCGACCATCGTCTTTTCCGCCGGCACCAGCAGCGTCTCGTCGATCGACACGCCAATGATCCGGCCCTTGGCCGACGCCTTGATCTTGACGAGACCGCCGCCCGACTGACCCTCGACCTCGATCTTGTCGAGATTGTCCTGCGCCTTCTGGAGCTCGGCCTGCGCATTTTGCGCCATCTGCATGATTTCTTCGAGGCTAGGCATGGTTCACGTCCTTGGGGCTAACTGATTCAAGAATGGCGTCGGGAAAGGCGGAAAACACGGCGGCCACCGAAGGCTCCCTCAGAATGGCGTCACGGGCGCGTTCCTCCGCCATTTTATGCTGCGCGGCGAGCGAGGGATTTGCTTCGCCGTCGCCCAGCGTCACCTGCCACGGCGCGCCGGTGACGGAGCGAAGCTCGGCTTCGAACTCGCGCGTGAAATTGGCGCCGAGTGGCTGCAGCGGCTTCAGCGCAAGCTCGCCCGGCGCATAGCGGATGAGCCCGATCTGATTGCGGAGCTGGACGGCGCGAATGGCCTTGCCCTTGCTCTCGATGAAGTCGACCAGTGCCGGGAAGCTTGGCGGAAGCGAGGGCGCGGCGGGTTCGAAGGCCGGCGCTGGCACCGGGGCCGGCATCTCGGCCCGAGGCGCTGCGGACGGAGCGGGACGAGCTGCCGGAGCGCTTACCGCGCCTTCACCCTGCCCCTGCAGCCTTGCCAGCAGCGCCGCGGGATCGGGGAGGTCGGCAGCGTGGACTAGCCGCAGCAGCACCATTGCCGCCGCTTCGTTCGGATCGGGGGCAAGGCTGACGTCGGACAGCCCTTTCAACAGCAGCTGCCATAATCGGTGGAGTTGCGACCAGCCAAGCGAGCCGCCCAGTTCCTCACTCGCTGCCCGCTCCTCCACACTGGCGAGCGGATCGCCGCCGCGCCCCGCCTTGGCGCGAGAGGCGGCGTGGATCTGCTCCATCAACCCGCGCAGCAGCGCTGTCGGGTCAATCCCCAGCGCCTGCGCTTCGTCTAGTTCAGCAAGACTACCGGATGCATCGCCAGCAATCAGCAGCGACAGCAAACGCCGCACCCGGCCGCGGTCTGCGAGGCCAAGCATGTCGCGCACCGCTTCGGCCTTCACCTCGCCGCCGCCATGCGCAATCGCCTGATCGAGCAGCGACAGGCCATCGCGCGCCGAACCCTCGGCCGCACGAGCGATCATCAGCAACGCATCGGGCTCGATCGAAACCTGCTCGATCTCCGCAATGCGCTGGAAATGATCGACCAGCTTCTCGGCCGGGATGCGGCGCAGGTCGAAACGCTGGCACCGCGACAGCACCGTTACCGGCACCTTGTTGACCTCGGTGGTCGCGAACAGGAATTTGACGTGCGCCGGCGGTTCCTCGAGCGTCTTCAACAAGGCGTTGAAGGCGTTCTTGGTCAGCATGTGAACTTCGTCGATGATGTAGATCTTGAAGCGCGCGCTGACCGCCGAATAGCGAACGGCCTCGATAATCTCGCGAACATCGTCGACGCCGGTGTGGCTGGCGGCGTCCATCTCGGTGACGTCGATGTGCCGCCCTTCGGCGATCGCCCTGCACGGCTCACACACGCCGCACGGATCGATGGTCGGACCGCCCTTGCCGTCGGGCCCGATGCAATTGAGCGCCTTGGCGACCAGCCGCGCCGTAGAGGTCTTGCCGACCCCGCGAACGCCGGTCAGCAGGAAGGCGTGGGCGATACGGCCGCTGTCGATCGCGTTGCCAAGCGTCCGCACCATCGCGTCCTGCCCGATCAGCTCGCCAAAGCTCTGCGGACGATATTTGCGGGCGAGCACCCGGTAGGGCGAGGCGGCCGCGCTCTTCTCCAGCGGCTGGGCCGGAAGATCGAGGCCGAGGCCCGGTTCGTCGTGCTGCGATTCGTCGTCGGTCATGCGGCGCCGACCTTAGGGCGAGCGTAAGCGCTGCGCCACTTCTTGCACTCGAGCCCCGAGCCCGCCATATGCGCCGCGGGAGTCGGGCGGACGGGATTGTCGCCAACCTGGTCAGGTCCGGAAGGAAGCAGCCACAACGATTTCGTCTCGGGTCGTTCCGGCTCCCACCTTTTGCCTCAACCAGGCATCCTTACCGTCATCGTCGGACCACTCACCGTCAGTTGGCAGGCCAAGCGGCTGAACCGCTGTGCGTTCCCGGCGAGGTCGAGCAGATCTTCCTCTTCTTCGCTCGCTTCCTGCAGACGCGCGAAATCCTCGGGCGCGAGGATAACGTGGCAGGTCGAACAGCTGATGCACTTGCCGCAGGTGCCCTCGAGCGGCTGCCCCGCGTCCTGCGCAACATCGAGGAGATTGTCGCCTTCGGTAGCCTCCACCTCCCGGTCGAGCGAACCGTCAGACCTGAAAAACCGTACCAAGGTCATGCCGCAAACCGTTGTTGTGCCTCGGCCGCGTTCCTTAAGAGGGTGCAAGCTTCGACTATCTCGTCGAGGGTTGTGTAGCGCCCAAACCCAAGCCGGATGCTCTGCCGCGCTTCGCGATCGCTGATCCCCAACGCGCGCAGCACATGGCTCGGCCGTCCCGATCCGCTGGCGCAAGCCGACCCCAAGGAAAAGGCGACCTGGCGACAGTCAGCGAGCAACCGCGCGGCGTCGAGGCTGTCGCGACGCACGTTGAGGTTGCCATGATAGCGCTGCTCAGTGCTGCCGTTGACGATCCAACTGGGACCGAGGGTCTGAAGCGCGCTCTGCCATAGACGCTCGACATGCGCGCGATCGCGGTCCAGCCGCTCCGCCGCCAGCGCTGCCGCAGCGCCGAAGCCGGCGCAAAGCATCGGTGACAGCGTGCCCGAACGCAGGCCCCGCTCCTGCCCACCGCCGTGAAGCAACGGGTCGAGCGTCACGCCACTGCGCAGCCATAGCGCGCCGACACCCTTGGGTCCGTGAATCTTGTGAGCGCTGACGGCGATGAAATCCGGACCTTGCGGCAGCGGCAGTCGTCCAAACCCCTGCACCGCATCACACAGCATCAACGCCCCCGCCGCATGGGCAAGGTCCGCGATCTCGGCGATAGGCTGGACGACCCCGATCTCGTTGTTGACCAGCATCGCCGCGACCAGCGCCGTGGGGGTCTGCAGCGCTTGTCGAAGACGGTCGAGGTCGATCAGCCCATCCGCCCCGACGGCAAGCACCTCAACCTCGCGGCCCTCGCTGCGCAGCCATTCCACCGTATCAAGAACCGCGGCATGTTCGGTCGCGAGGGTGATGATGCGGCCGCGGGTGCCTTGCAGCACCATGTTGAGCGCCTCGGTCGCGCCCGAGGTGAAGATCGTCTCACCGTCTGTGGGCAGCAGCGCCGCCACCTGCCCGCGTGCATGTTCGACCGCTGCAGCGGCCTCGCGCCCAGCGCGGCTGGGGCTATGCGGATTGGCGAAACGGTCGAGCCACGGCAGCATCGCGGCCTTTGCTTCGGGCGCCAGGGGCGTGGTCGCCTGATAATCGAGGTAGATCATGCCGCTCGGCGACGCCTGGCGATGGCGTCGAAGGCAGCAATAAAGGCGTCGATATCGGCCTCGCTGGTCTGGGGGCCGAAGCTCAGCCGCAGTGCTCCGTCAGCTACGGCCGGCGGCACGCCCATCGCCGCCAGCACCCGGCTAGCCTTCATCTTGCCGCTGGCACAGGCCGAGCCGGCACTGACCGCGAAGCCGGCAAGATCGAGTTGAACCAGCAGGCTGTCTCGCGACGAACCCACAAGGGCAATGGCGCTGATCGCCGGTATTCGCTCGGTTTCGGCAGCGATGATGGAGCCGCCACTCGCCATCACCCCCGCTTCAAGCCGCTCGCGAAGCATTGCCAGAAGCGGCATGGCGTCGCGGTGTGCTCCGCTCTGCAGTGCCGCTGCCATGCCAGCTATTCCCGGCAGGTTCTGGGTGCCGCGACGGTAGCCCTTTTCCTGACCTCCAGACGGGGTCAGCGTTGCCAAGTCCTTGACCAGCAAGGCGCCCGTCCCTGGCGGCCCTCCGAACTTGTGTGCGGAGATCGCAATGAAGTCGGCTTCCGGAAGCGCGATCTTCCCAGCCGACTGCGCACAATCGACGAGCAGCAGCCCACCTGCGGCCCTGACCTGCTCAGCCACAGCGTCGATCGGCTGGGTCACGCCGATTTCATTGTTGACGTGCTGCACGGCGACGAGGGCGGGCTCGCCCCTGAGATGTTCCGCAAGCCCGTCAAGGTCGATCAGCCCGTGCTTATCCACCGCCAGCGGCGTTGCGGCCTCGCCCATATGGTAGGGTACGACGTCATGCTCGGTCGCGCCGACCAGCCGCCGCTTCGGCAAGGCGCGGGCGGCAGCGATCCCGACCGCTTCGCTCGCTCCGCTGGTGAATAGAATGTCGTAATTCCAGCCCAAGGCTTCGGCGATCGTCGCCCGCGCCCGCTCCAGCGCGGCCTTGGCTGCCCGCCCCTCGCCATGCGGGCTCGACGGATTGGCCCACAGCGCCAGTGCCTCCGCCATCGCCGCACGCGCTTCGGGCAGCACCGGCGTGGTCGCGGCATGGTCGAGATAGATGCGGGCTCGGTGAGGCACGGATACCTTGTGATTGCTGTTTGTTGGCTCGGCTCTATATAAGCGCGCCGCCTGCACCCGTCAGCTACACAAAAGAGACCCATGCCCGAAGTCATCTTTCCGGGGCCGGAAGGCCGCCTCGAAGGCCGTTTTCATCCTGGTCTGCGCCCCCGCGCGCCCGTTGCGCTGATCTTGCACAGCCACCCGCAGGCGGGCGGCACGATGAACAACAAGATCGTTCAGCTGCTGTATCAAACCTTTGTGAAGCGCGGCTTCGCGACGCTACGGTTCAACTTCCGCGGCACCGGCAAGAGCCAGGGCACCTTCGATAACGGCATCGGTGAATTGTCCGATGCCGCCAGCGCGCTCGACTGGGTGCAGCAGATCCACCCCGAGGCGGAGCAGACCTGGGTCGCCGGCGTCAGCTTCGGCGCCTGGATCGGTATGCAGCTCTTGATGCGCCGTCCGGAGATCAAGGGCTTCATCTCGATCGCCCCGCCGGCCAACATGTACGATTTCGGCTTCCTTGCCCCCTGCCCTTCGTCGGGCATCATCATCCAGGGCGAGCAGGACGAGGTGGTAAGCCCGGCCAGCGTCCAGAAGCTGGTCGACAAGCTGCGCACGCAGCGTCACATCACCATTCATCACGACACGATCCCGGGCGCGAACCATTTCTTCGCCAACGAGCTCGATCTTCTGATGAAGAGCGTCGACGGTTATCTGGACATGCGTCTCGGCCGATAGAGGCCTAGAGCACCCAGATCAGCACGTTGGCGACCAGGATCACGGCGACCACGATCATCAGCAGCCCCTGCTTTCGATAGGTGCCCGCCCAGGCGAAGCGGGCGCCGAACACCAGCAGCACCAGCGCGGCCAGCATGACGATGGACAGGAGGGTCGAGGCCGTCTGATTCATGTTCTCTCCGAAACGGCTTCTTAACCGCTGTTACACTAAATGGCGTTCGTCATGATCGCAGCCGACCAGCAACAGAAGCTCGCCGACGCTTTCGAGCGGATCGAAGGCACCATCCTGCCTTGCATTACCATGATGCTGGACACGTTGCTCGACGCGTCTCTCGGCCTCGAACACGCGGATCCCAAGGCGCTGGTGGCCGAACTGCAAACTCTCGCCGCAGAACTGGAAGAATTGACCCGCAGCGTCGAGCTTTATTCGCCCTCGCACCTGGACCCGGGCTCCTACCGCACCAGCGCGAGCGCCTGAAGGCTCAAGCGACCCACTCGGCGTGCATCGCCGGGTCCATGTTGCCGCCGGTGACCATCACCACCGTCCCGGGGACCACGGGGACCTTGCCAGCCAGCACGGCCGCCAGCGCCGCACTGCCTCCCGGCTCCACCATCAGCCCAAGCTCATGCCAGGCGTAGCGGACCGCAGCCCGGACTTCTGCCTCGCTGACCGCGGCGCTCGCCGCTCCGCGTTCCTTCAGCACGCTGAAGGTCAGCGGCGACACTAGAGGAGTCTGGAGCGCATCGCACGAGGTCGGCGGCGCGTCAGGTGCGACCGGCACGATATGGCCGAGCGCAAGGCTGCGCCCCATGTCGTCCCATCCTTCCGGTTCCACGATCACGATGTCCGCGTCCGGGCAGGCCAGCGCGATCCCCGCAGCAAGGCCGCCGCCGCCGCAACAGACCACGATCTGTCGCACCGGCCCAGGGCATTGTTCCAGGATCTCCAGCCCCGCCGTGCCCTGCCCTGCGATAATGTGCGGATCGTCGAAGCTCGGCACCACCACCGCGCCAGTTTCTGCTGCCAATGCAAGGGAAATGGCGACGCGGTCCTCGCTTGCCCGATCGTAGAAGACGATTCCCGCACCCTGCTCCCGCGTGCCCGCGACCTTGGGCGCCGGGGCGTCCGAGGGCATGACGATGGTTGCGGGCACACCAAGGCGCCGCGCAGCAATTGCCACGCCTTGCGCGTGATTGCCGCTCGAAAAAGCAACCACGCCGGCCTTGCGCTCGGCTTCGCTTAGTAGCGCCAGCCGATTGCTCGCCCCGCGCAGTTTGAACGACCCACCTGTCTGCAGCGACTCGCATTTGAGCCACAGGTCGTGGCCGTTCAGCCGCACCGGCTTCAGCGGCGTCTCCACGACAAGGCCAGCGATCCGCTCGGCCGCCTTCAACACATCGTCGCCGGTGGGAAAATTCTCGTTTCTCATCAGAACCTTGGATAGTGCGTGCCCGGTCTGCGCCAAGCCGTAGGGATTGTGACGAATGAGGCCCGCGAAAAAGATTGCGTTAAGGTGACCCCCTCCATATATCGCGCCTCTCGCTGCCCCATGGGACTTCCAACCGCAAGGCAGCTGTTCGTCAACTGTCGCCGAAAGGCACTTGGAGGTCCCTTGCATTGGCTGAGCACCCCTTCGCGCTGGGGCTAGCGCCCCGTTCCGATCGCACCGAATCCTTTGTCGCTTCCGGTGCGGCTGACATTGCACGACTGAAGCCGGTCCAGCCGGTTACGCTGCTGCGTCCCCACGCCGCACGTGCCGCTGCGCGCTTCTTTGTCGAGAAGTTCCCCGGCAAGTCGCTCTATGCGGTGAAGGCGAACCCCTCGCCCGACCTGCTGCGCGTGCTGTGGGATGGCGGCGTCACCCATTATGACGTCGCCTCGATCGGCGAAGTCCGCCTGGTCAGTGATACGCTGCCCGAGGCGACCCTCTGCTTCATGCACCCGGTCAAGGCCGAGGAAGCGATTGCCGAAGCCTATCACGGCCACGGTGTCCGCACCTTCAGCCTCGACAGCCTGGAAGAGCTGGACAAGATCGTCGCGGCGACCGCCACCGACGGCGTTGCGGCGAGCGACCTTAACCTCCTCGTTCGCGTGCGGGTCTCGTCCGAGCACTCCAAGCTCAGCCTCGCCTCCAAGTTCGGTGCCGATCCGGCGGAGCTGAAGGCACTGCTGATGGCCGCCCGCCAGGCGTCCGACGCGCTCGGCCTCTGCTTCCACGTCGGCAGCCAGGCGATGACCCCGGCCGCTTACGCCGAAGCGATGGCCCGCGTTCGTGACGCCATCGTCGAAGCGGCGGTGACCGTCGATATCGTCGATGTCGGTGGTGGTTTCCCCTCGTCCTACCCGGGCATGGAGCCGCCGCCGCTCGAAGCTTACTTCGCCGTGATCCACGAATCGTTCGAGAAGCTCCCGATTAGCTACTCGGCCGAACTGTGGTGCGAACCGGGCCGTGCGCTGTGCGCCGAATATGCCTCGGTCCTCGTGCGCGTTGAAAAGCGCCGCGGCGACGAGTTGTACATCAACGACGGTGCCTACGGGACCCTGTTCGACGCCGCGCATATCGGCTGGCGCTTCCCCGTCCGGTTAGTCCGCGACGAGGACAGCGACATCCGCCCGCACGGCTTTAGCTTCTATGGCCCGACCTGTGACGATCTCGATCACATGGTCGGCCCGTTCGAGCTGCCCGGCGACGTCGGCCCCGGCGATTATGTCGAGATCGGCATGCTGGGCGCCTACGGCTCGGCGATGCGGACGCAGTTCAACGGCTTCGGCTCGGCCAACGGTTGGTCGGTCGTCGTGACCGATGCGCCGATGGCCTCGCTCTACGGCGAAGCCGCGGCACCGTCGCGCTCCAACGTGGTGAAGCTGTAAAAGAGACAAGGAGGCGGCTGAGCGTATCGCCGCCTCCACTCGTCATGCCGGGCTTGACCCGGCATCCGCCTTCTTCTTGCTCGATCGAAGAAAAGGCAGACCCCGGCTCGAGGTCGGGGTGACGGCTTGATGACGGGCGTTTTCATCAAGGAAGACGATCATGAACACCGAAACCAAAATCAACGACACCCGCAAGGCGGAGCTGCTTTCCAGCACCGTCGAGCACATCGACATCACCAAGTTCGATGCCCGCCCGATCGTCGACGCGATGGGCAAGATGAGCTTCACCAGCCGCGACCTGTCGCGCGCGACCGGCATCTACAACCAGATGCTGGCCGACCCCGATTGCTCGGTCATCCTGGTGATCGCCGGTTCGACCTCGGCCGGCGGCTGCATGGACCTCTATGCCGAGCTGGTCCGCTCCAACATGGTCGATGCGATCGTCGCCACCGGCGCCTCGATCGTCGACATGGATTTCTTCGAAGCCCTTGGTCACAAGCACTACCAAGCGCTTGAAATCCCTGACGATGACACGCTCCGCTCGCTCTACATCGATCGTATCTACGATACCTACATCGACGAAGAGCAGCTGCAGGACACCGATTTCACCATCGGCAAGATCGCCGACACGCTGGAGCCGCGCCCGTATTCGAGCCGTGAGTTCATCAAGGAGATGGGCAAGTGGCTCCTGGAGAACGGCAAGAAGGACAACAGCCTCGTCAAGCTCGCTTACGAGCATGACGTGCCGATCTTCTGCCCTGCCTTCACCGACAGCTCGGCCGGCTTCGGCCTCGTCAAGCATCAGGTCGACGCGATGAAGGCGGGCCGTCGCTACATGACGATGGATTCGATCGCCGACTTCCGCGAACTGACCGACATCAAGATCAAGGCCGGCACCACCGGCCTCTTGATGATCGGCGGCGGTGTTCCGAAGAACTTCACGCAGGACACCGTGGTCTGCGCCGAAATCCTCGGCCACGAGGATGTCGAGGTGCACAAGTATGCCGTGCAGATCACTGTTGCCGACGTGCGTGACGGCGCCTGCTCCTCCTCGACCCTTCAGGAAGCCGCCAGCTGGGGCAAGGTCTCGACCGCGCTCGAACAGATGGTCTTCGCCGAAGCGACCTCGGTCCTGCCGCTGCTGGCGTCCGACGCCTATCACCGCGGCCACTGGAAGACCCGTGCCAAGCGCCAGTTCGCCAAGCTATTCGATTAAGTTTCGCTTGCGAACCAAGGCCGAATGACAGACCCTCCCCGCCACAAACGGGGAGGGTCTTTCATTGGAACAGCCGAGTGCATTGCTTGGACCGGTCGTCGCGCTGGTCGCCTGGTCGCTCGTCATGCTGGTGTGGATGGCGGTATCACGACGCGGCGCGTTCAAGCGGCTGGGCGTGTCGCTGCGCACCATTCCGCCGGGATCGCGCGGCGCTGCGCTCGACAATAGCCCGGAAGCCAAGGCGCAGTGGAAAGCGCACAATTACAATCACCTGATGGAACAGCCGACGATCTTCTACGCGATCGTGCTGGCGCTGGTACTGATGGGCTTCGACCATCCGATCAACGTCATGCTGGCGTGGGGCTATGTAATCCTGCGCATCATCCACAGCATCGTTCAGGCGACCGTCAACGTAGTGGCGATCCGGCTGACCCTGTTTGCCCTATCGACCCTGTGCCTCGCCAGCCTGACGATCCACGCCGGCCTTCGCCTCTGGCACTAACGGCTGAAGGCGGCCGCCAGCTCGACATGGGTCGACCAGCGGAACTGTCCGACGGGACGGACCCAGTCGAGCCGGTAGCCGCCTGACACCAATACCGCCGCATCGCGCGCGAAGGTCGCGGGATTGCAGCTGACGTAGGCAATACGCGGCACGCCTGAGGCTGCAAGCTCCGCCACCTGCGCTTCAGCGCCCGAGCGGGGCGGATCAAGCACCACTGCTTCGAACCCTGCGAGCTCGTTCACCATCAGGGGGCGGCGGTAGAGGTCGCGATGCTGCGCAGCGATCGCTGGCGCCGCCCGCTTGAGGGCCAACACAGCATCGCGGCTCGCTTCGGCCGCCAACACCTTGCCCGGCAGCGCCAGCGCAAAGGTGCCGATGCCGGCGAAAAGATCGGCGCACGTCTGAGCCTCGCCCACCCCTTCCCGCACTGCCTCGACCAGCGCTGCCTCGCCGTCATGCGTGGCCTGCAGGAAAGCGCCGATTGGCAGCGGGACCGGACGGCCCGACAGCGTCACGGTGGCGGGCCGCGGTTCCCAGCGGACCTCGGGGCCGAGCCCTTCATCGAGGCTGAGCCGCGCAAGACCCTGTTCCTGCGCGAAGTCGACCAGCCCCTGCGCGGCTTCGAAGCCCTCCGCCTTGACACCTTGCAGCAGCAAGTCGGCGCCCTGGTCGGCAAGGGTCAGCTGCACTTCGGCCGTCCGCTTGGGCGCAAGGAGCTTGCCGAGCAGGTCGCGCAAGGGGCTGAGTAAGGCGAACAGTTCGGGCCGAAGAATGTGGCATTCCTGAAGGTCGATGACCCGGTTCGACTTCTCGGCATTGAAACCGAGTACCACCTTGTTGCCGGCCTTGAGTGCCCGAAGGGTGGCCCGGCGGCGGCTGCGCGGCGGTGACGAGTGCGGCGTGCGGATCTCGCAGGCGAGGTCGTGCTGCGCCAGCGCGCCCGCAACCCGCGTGATGAGATATTCCACATAGGCCGCGTCATCGACATGCTGGAGCTGGCAGCCACCGCATTCGGGAAAGTGACGGCATGGCGGCAGCTGGCAGTGCGGACCGGGCGTGATCGCACCGTCGGCGTCGACGAGATCGCCCAGGGCCGCGAACGCGACATGGCGGCCGCTTGCCGTGACGCCGTCGCCCCGCGCAGCGATCCTGACGATGGCCTCGCTCATAGATGCTCCAGAAGATCATCGGCGATCATGCCCGGCCCTGCCCGCTCCGCCGCGCGGCCATGCAACCAGACACCGGCGCAAGCAGCCTCGAACGCCGACATGCCGCGTGCCCGCAATGCTGCGATCATGCCCGCGAGGACATCGCCGGTCCCTGCTGTTGCCAACCAGGCCGGCGCTGGCGGCGCGAAGCCGAGGCGGCCGTCGGGGCTTGCCACAAGCGTGTCGGCGCCCTTGAACACAACCACCGCACCAGAGGCCTCAGCGGCGGCCAGCGCCTGCTCGGCCTTGCTGCCGGGAAGCGTGCCGAACAGGCGCTCGAACTCGCCCGCGTGCGGCGCCACAATGGCATCCTGTCCCTTCAGCCGCGCCGGATCACCGATGAGGCCGATCGCCTCGGCATCGATTACCTTGGGCCGGCTGCTGGTCAGCGCCAGGGTTAGCAGCTGCGGCAGCTTGCCGAGACCGGGTCCTACCAGCACGCAGCCGATCCGCGGATCGTCGAGCTTGGCGTCACCGACCTCGACCACGCTGCGCGGCAAGCCGGCGATCGGGCGAGAAGTGGAGACACGGACATAGCCCGCGCCACTCCGGGCCGCGGCACTCGCCGCCAGCGCCATCGCTCCGGGCATTTCGCCCGCCAGACAATGCACCAGACCGCGGCTATATTTGTGCGCATCCGCCGCTACCGCCGGCAGCGCCGGCGCGCCGATCTCGAAGCAGCGGTCGTCCGCGGCAATTCCGATGTCGGCGAGCACCACCCGGCCCATGCGCGCCATTGCCGGCATCAGCCGGTGCGCTGGCTTGAGCGCGCCGAAACTCACGGTGAGGTCGAACGGCGGCACCGGCGACAGCAGCGCCCCGCTATCAGTCTCGACCCCGCTCGGCAGGTCGGCAGCGATGGCAAGGTGAGACCCGTTGGCCAGCGAGCAAAGCCGTTCGATCACAAGCGGTTCCAGCCCTCGCTTGAGGCCCGTTCCAAACAGACAGTCCAGCAGCAGCGGCGCCGGCGCGCACGTGTCGAGGCTCTCCACCGTCCCGCTCCATTGCCCCCGCGCCGCACGGGCAAGGTCGCTGGTCGGCTCGCCCAGCGCAGCCACCCGGACGGGCACGCCCCGCTTTGCGAGATGACGCGCTGCCACATAGCCGTCGCCGCCATTGTTGCCGGGACCGCATAGGACCAGCGCCGGCATGGGGCCGGCAAACCGGTAAGCCGCCTCGGCAAGACTCCGCCCCGCCCGCTCCATCAACTCGGCAAGGCTGCACGGTGCGGATGCCTCGGCCGCGCGCATGGCTTCGCCGGTAAGGATCGGCCTGCCGGCGCTCACCGGAGAAAGCTCGCGAGATGCCACCAGTCGGGCGGGCAGGCCGCCGCCGCTGCGTCACGCAACGCTTCGCTCTCGAAAAGCGCGAAGCAGGTCGCGCCCGAGCCCGACATGCGGATCACGTCGGCCCCGTCGCACTGCGTCAGCCAGTCGAGCACCCGACCAATCTCCGGCACCAGGTCGCGCGCCGGCGCCTCAAGGTCGTTGCGCCCGTTGCGCCACTCGCCAAGCGCACCGCGGTCGACCCCGTCCCAACCGGCAAACACCGCTGTCGTGGACAGCGGAAGCCGCGGATTGACGAGCAGGATCGGCGCTCCCGCCACGCCCGCATCGACCAGGGTCAGCGTGTCTCCCGCCCCCTCGCCGCGAGCGGTCATGCTGAGAAGGCACGCAGGCACATCGCTTCCCAAGCTCGGCGCAATCCGCTGAGCAAATGCGGGGTCGACACCCCACAGGCTTGTCAGCAGCCGCAGGGCCGCCGCCGCATCCGCCGATCCGCCCCCAATCCCGCTCGCCACCGGCAATCTTTTGTCCAGGGTGATGCGAACACCCTTGCCCACCCGTGCCTCGGCCGCGAGCGCCGCAGCGGCTCGGTGCACGAGATTGTCGGCCCCGTCGTCCAGCATGGCCGCAAAGGGTCCGGTCACGGTCAGCGACAGATCATCGGCCAGTTCGGCGGTCAGCCGGTCACCGTCAGTGCAGAAGGCAAAGATCGTCTCGAGATCGTGCCGCCCGTCCGGTCGCTTGCCCCGCACGTGCAGCGCAAGGTTGATCTTGGCGGCAGCAATCTCGGTTGCTGGCGGCCTGCTCACGGTGCCGCGGTCGCCGGGAGGAGACCGCCGGCCACCTTGGCCGCGATCCGTGCCCGCACATGGTCTTCGGCCGTCACCAGTGCCGCATTCCACGCAAAGCGCGCCTCATATTTGCGCCCGGCGGTGTAGAGGGCGTCACCAAGATGCTCGTGGATCTCGGCTTGGCCGGGATCGGCGGCTGCCGCGCGCTGGAGAGTGGCAATCGCTTCCGTCACCTTGCCGCGCTTGAATTGCGCCCAACCGAGCGAGTCGGTGATGGACGCGTCGTCCGGCGCGCGGCGGCTTGCCTCGGCGATCATGGCCTCGGCTTCGTCAAGCTTCTGCCCACGCTCCAGCCGGGCATAACCAAGATAGTTGAGCACCAACGCATTTTCGGGCGCCAACCGGTGCGCCAGTTCGAGCGCGCTTTCAGCCTGCGGCCACATCTTGGCCTGTTCAAGCGCGGCACCGCGCAGGAGGTGGATCGACCAGGGCTCCGGCCCTGCCCCGCCGGCCTGCACCGCCGCTGCCGCACCGCCGTAAGCGACGGCGGCGTCGCTGTGACGGTCCATCGCGTCGAGCACATCTCCGAGGCGCAGCCAGTCGATCGCTTGGACATCGTCCCCCGCCACAAAGGCGCGGGCGCGGGCAAGCGCTTCTTCCTTGCGGTCGGCACCCAGCAAGGCCCGCACCTCGGCGTCGCGCATCTCGCCCGCGAACGGCGACGCGTCAGGCACGCTGCGAAGAACAGCCAGGGCGTCATTCTCGCGCCCGCTGCGATCAAGCAGCAGGCCGACCAGCAGCGACGCCTGTTCGTTGCGCGGATCGGCATAGCGCGCGACCTGAGCGACGCTGAGCGGCAGGGTCCGGTTATCCTCGCCATCGAGGCTGGCGGCCAGCGCCGTCATCAGTTCGGAATAAGCCTGCGCCGAGGTGGCGATCAGCGGCTTGGGCTTGCGCTCTGCGGCAAGAACGGCGGCGGCTTGCCGCAAGGTCGAATCACGCCCAGCCAGCAGCGCCAGTCCAGCGTCGCGATCGCCATTGGCAGCCAAGCCGGAGGCAAAGGCGATGCGAAGCCGGTTCGAACGGCCACGCGCCGCTGCGAGCGCCGGCTGGATCAACGAGCGCGCCTCGGCGCTGCGTCCGGCAGCGAGCAGGATCAGCGCTTTCTGCTCAGGCACCAGCTCGGCGAGCGGGGCGTCGGCGGCAACGCGGTCGAGCAGCTGCACGGCTTCCTTCCACCGGCGCCGCTCGGCGAGGTGCCAGGCACCGACGAACGGTCCCATGAAGTCGATTTGCTGCGGAAACTCGCGCGTCAGCTGCTTGTCGAGGGTACGGGTCCGAAGGCCCTCGCCGATCCGCAGCAGTTGCGCTTCGACCGGGAGGTCGGGCAATGGCTTCTGCCCGGCAAGCCGCAGCGCAAGCGGCATGTCGCCCCCGAGGATCGCCTGACTAAGCGCCCGCTGGGCCATCGTCCCGTCGCCAGGGTCAGCCGCAGCGAGGCTGGCGTAGAGCATGGCCGCCCGGCGCGCGTCTCCGGCATCGGCGGCAGCCCGCGCCGCCACGAAGGTCGCGGCGCCCGAGCGAAGAAAGTCGACCCGCTCCCGCCCCGATGCGGCGCTCGCCGGAACCGCCGCTACCAGCGCAAGAGCGAAGACGAGACTACATGTTCGGGTAGTTAGGGCCACCGCCACCCTCCGGGGTCACCCAGTTGATGTTCTGGCATGGATCCTTGATGTCGCAGGTCTTGCAGTGAACGCAGTTCTGCGCGTTGATCTGCAGCCGCGGCGCGCCGCCTTCGACCACATATTCATAGACGCCGGCCGGGCAGTAACGCTGCTCCGGGCCGTCATACTCCGGCAGATTGACCCGCGTCGGAATCGTCGGATCCTTGAGCTGCAGGTGGACCGGCTGGTCCTCCTCATGATTGGTGTTCGACAGGAACACGCTCGACAGCTTGTCGAAGCTGATCACCCCGTCGGGCCGCGGATAATTGATCGGCGGGGCGATGTCGCGGCGCCACAACGTCTCGTGATCGGGATGATGCTTCATCTCGAACGGCAGGCTGAGCCCCAGGTGACGCAGCCACATGTCCGTGCCCGCGACCAAAGTGCCGATCGTCGCGCCGAGCTTGGCAACCGCCGGCTCGGCATTCTTCACCTTGCGCAATTCCTCACCGATCCAGCCATTTCTGACCGACGGCTCGTAATCGGCAAGAACATCGCTGCGCCGATCTGCAGCCACGGCAGCGAACGCCGCCTCGGCTGCCAGCATGCCCGACTTCATTGCCGTATGCGTGCCCTTGATCCGCGGCACGTTCACGAAACCCGCCGAGCAACCGATCAGGCAGCCGCCCGGGAACGCGAGCTTGGGAATGCTCTGCCATCCGCCTTCGTTGATCGCCCGCGCGCCGTACGACACGCGCCGCCCGCCCTCGAGCAAGGGCCGGATCGCCGGATGCTGCTTGTAGCGCTGCATCTCGTCGAACGGCGACAGGTGCGGGTTCTTGTAGTTGAGCGCGACCACGAAGCCGATCGACACCTGGTTGTTGTCCTGGTGGTAGATCCACCCGCCGCCCCACGCATCGTCCAGCGGCCAGCCCTGCGTGTGGATCACGGTGCCCGGCTTGTGCTTGGCAGGATCGACGTCCCACAACTCCTTGATGCCGATGCCGTAAACCTGCGGCTGGCAGTCGGCTTCGAGGTCGAATTGCTTCTTCAGCTGCTTGGTCAGGCTTCCGCGCGCGCCCTCGGCGAAGAAGGTGTAGCGGGCGTGCAGTTCCATGCCGGGCTGGTAGTCGCCCTTGTGGCTGCCATCACGGGCGATGCCCATCGCGCCGGTCGCCACGCCCTTCACCGATCCATCGTCGTTATAAAGCACCTCGGCCGCCGGGAAGCCGGGGAAGATTTCGACCCCAAGCTCTTCCGCCTTGCCGGCCAGCCAGCGGCAGAGATTGGCGAGGCTGCCAGTGAACGTCCCCTTGTTGTCGAGGAAGCTCGGCATCATCAGGTGCGGCAGGTTGTACTTCTTGCTCTTGGTCAGCACCCAATGGTGGTTGCTGGTGACCGGCACGCGGCCAAGCAGGCAAGAGCTGTCCTCGCGCCAGTCGGGGAGCAGTTCGTCGAGGCTCTTGGGATCGATCACCGCGCCTGACAGGATGTGGGCGCCGACCTCCGAGCCTTTTTCAAGGATGCAGACGCTGAGGTCGCGGCCGGCTTCGTTGGCCAACTGCTTCAGGCGGATCGCAGCGCTCAGCCCGGCCGGCCCCGCACCCACGATCACGACATCATATTCCATCGACTCCCGGTCGCTCATCGCCTGGCTCAAGTCCTTCTTTTCGTTGATCGTGGACTTGGCCTCCACCGCCACTTCCGTCAATGGTCGCAAGGACTATGCTGGAAGCGATGAGCGAGCGAGTGGAGGCAGGCGATCTGACCCGGGCGGAAGCGGCAAGCCTGCTTGCCTGGTGGGTCGAGGCTGGTGTCGATGTCGCCGTGCAGGAAGAGCCGCGCGACTGGCGGGCGCGGCGCGCGTCGCCGCCGCCCGAGCCGCAAGCGACTCCCGCGGTTCAGCCAGCCCGCCCGACCAGCGGCGGCACGCTTCCCACCACGCTGGAAGCCTTTCACGCCCACTTGGCCGAGAGCGCCGCCCTGCCGCTGTTCCGCGTCGGCGCGGCACGCGCCCTTCCGCACGGTCCGGCGGAGGCCGAGTTGATGCTGCTGACCGGAATCCCGGCGCCTGAGGACGCTGCCGAAGGCAAGCCGCTCGGAGGACCCGCCGCCCTTCTGGCCGAACGGATGCTGCGTGCAGTCGGCCTTGCTCCGGGCCAGGCCTATGTCGCCGCGCTGACCTGCTTTTCGGGCACCGGCACCCGCCTTTCGGATGCGGACAGTGCTGCCTGCCGCGATACGATCCTCGCCCAGATCGCGCTGGCAGCGCCCAAGCGCCTGCTGCTGCTGGGCGACCAGCCCGCCAAGCTGCTGCTCGGTCAGCCAATGGCCACCGCACGCGGCAAGCTGCACCGGATCGCCGGTGTGCCGACGGCGGTCACCTTTCCGCCGCGGCACTTGCTCGGCAACAATGCCCACAAGGCGCTCGCCTGGGCCGACCTCCAGCTCATCATGGGTGAATGATTTTGTTCGTACCTGCTTTTGCATCCGTGCTGCTTCTATCTTCCACCCAGCCGACCACGCCGCCCGACGATCCTTTGGCTCCGATCGAGGAGCCGCACGAAGCCCAAGTCCCTCCCCCGCCGCCCACTCCGGTCACCCCGGTGCTGGTAGTCCCGAAGGATTGGCCAGGCGTGTTTGCAGCAATCCGCTCCAGCCAGTGGGCGGCGGCCGCGGCAGGCATCAATGCCCTGCCCGCTTCACCGCTGAAGCCGCTGGCGCGCGCCCAGCTCTATACCGCCAAGGAATCGCCCGCGGTCACCGCTCAGCAAGTCCTCGCCCTGCTCGCCGAAGCACCAGAATTGCCGCAGGCCGAGCAACTACAGCGCCTCGCCATCGCTCGCGGCGCGACCGCCACGCCGCCGCTTCCGCGCCGCGCCGCGCTGGTGCCGATCGGCTCGGCGCCGCGCCGCGGCCGGGCCAGCCCGGTCACCGGCGAGCCCGAGGTCGATCGCCTGCGCAAGGCCATGGAGCCGCTGGTCAAGGTCGACGACGCGGCCGGAGCCGAGGCAATGCTGAACGCCTCCCTCCCCCTGATCAGCGCCGAAGCACGCGCCGAACTCGGCCAAAGGGTCGCGTGGATCTATTATGTCCGCGGCCAGGATGCCGAAGCGCGCCGCATGGCCGAGGTGGCGCGCAGCCCCTACACGCCGCCGCCGCCCCCGCCCGTGGTCATCCTGCCTCCGGCCGGCGACCCGCTTGGGCCGGGCCAGGTCACCGTGCCCGCTCCGCCCCCGCCGCCGCCAAGCGTCTCGGTCACCCGCGCGCCGACCGGGCCCTGGGTGCAGCAGGCCGAATGGGTCAGCGGCCTTGCCAGCTGGCGCATGAACGATTGCAACAGCGCCGCCCGCGCCTTTCGCGAAGTGGGCGACCGATCGCGTGAACCGAGCCTCGCTGCCGCCGGTCACTATTGGGCCGCCCGCGCCGAAATGGCCTGCCGCCGCCCGGCCGCGGTCCAGCCCCTGCTTCGGCTCGCCGCCCGCAATCCCGAGACCTTCTACGGCCTCCTGGCCCGCCGCACGCTGGCACAGGAAACCCGACTCAGCCCACTCGATCTCGGCGCGTATGGCAGTCTTACCCGTCTCCCCAACATCGCACGCGCGGAAGAACTGGTCCGCATCGGCGAGCGTGACCTCGCCGGCGAACTCCTGCGCCACCAGGCCCGCATCGGCACTCCGGCCGAGCAGCCCGCTCTGGTCGCCACCGCCGCCCGCCTCGAGCTTGCCGCCACCCAGCATTTCCTGGGCCATTTCGGCCAGCCAGGCGCCCGTGTTCAGCCCGCCGCGCGCTATCCTGCCCCGCGCTGGGCGCCGCGTGAAGGCTGGCGCATCGACCCGGCGCTGGCCCTCGCCCACACGCTGCAAGAATCGTCCTTCCGCGCTGAAGCAGTCAGCCAGGCCGGAGCGGTCGGGCTGATGCAGGTACTACCCTCGACCCGCGATCTCATCGTGCGCGCCCGCGGGCTCCAGCCCGGCGATCTGCGCAATCCGGCGGTGAACATCGGCTTCGGCCAAGCCTGGATCGAATGGATGCGCAGCCACTCGGCGACCGGCGGCCACTTGCCCAAGGTCATTGCCAGCTACAATGCGGGGCCGCTTCCTGTCGGCCGCTGGCAGGTCAACGATCGCGGCGATCCCTTGCTATGGATCGAATCCATGCCGTTCTGGGAAACCCGCTTCTACGTTCCTGCGGTGCTGCGCAACCTGTGGGTTTATGAGGGTTTCTCAGGGCAACCGACCACGACGCTCAGCGAACTGGCGCAGCATCGCTGGCCGACATTTCCGGTAAGGCGCTGACTCTAATTGCGGAACAGGAAATCCGGCCAGCGCGAATGCGGAGACCGCTTCAGCCGGCGCTGATCTTCTTCAAAGGCACGCTGCTGCTCTTCGGCCAGGCTGAGGCGCGGAGCCAGCGGCTGCTTGTCGGACGAAAAGCCCTTCTTCTCCATGCGCTTGGCGCTAGCGCACCGATGTGACGCCTTGCGCGCACTTATGTTGCGGATCGATGATGTTCTTGTTCTGTTCTGCCGCGGTGCTAGAATAGCGGCATGGCTGTCGAGTCGCTTTCCGGGCGCGGGGCTACCCGCAATGCCGTTCCGACGCGCTTCAACCTGCCCGAACGGTTGGTCGAGGGCGATTGGCTCGACGAAGTAGAGGCGCTCGACGGCGTGGCCCAGCGCCGCACCACCATCACGGTGGAACGGCCGAAGTCGATCCTCACTCGCAACAGCTCGCCCGACATCGGCTTCGACCGCTCGATCAATCCGTATCGCGGCTGCGAACATGGCTGCATCTACTGCTTCGCGCGGCCCACCCACGCTTATCATGATCTCTCGCCGGGCGCGGATTTCGAGAGCCGCCTGTTCGTCAAACCAGATGCCGCCAAGCTGCTCCACGCGGCCTTGTCACGGCCGGGCTATGACGTGGCGCCGATCGCACTTGGCACCAACACCGATCCCTATCAGCCGATCGAAGGTCGTTTTCGGATCACCCGTTCGATCATCGAATTGCTGACGGAGACCGGCCACCCCTTCACCATCACGACCAAGTCGGACCGGGTGCTGCGTGACCTCGACCTCATTGCGCCCGCCGCTCACCGCGGATTGGCGGCCGTGGCAATGTCGGTGACCTCGCTCGACCCTTCGATCAGCCACACGCTTGAGCCTCGCGCGCCGGCCGGCCGCAAGCGGATTGCCGCAATCCAGCGCCTGCAGGAGGCGGGTGTGCCGACCCTGCTTGCCGTGGCGCCGATCGTTCCGCAAATCACCGACCACGAGCTCGAGCAGATCGTGGCCGCGGGCGCCGCGGCGGGCGCGCGGGCCGCCTTCTACCTTCCCGTTCGCTTGCCTCATGAAGTGGCGCCGCTATTTCGTGCCTGGCTCGACGAACATTATCCCGATCGCGCCGCCAAGGTGATGGCTACCATCCAGTCGATGCGCGGGGGCAAGGACAATGATCCGAACTTCTTCACCCGCATGCAGGGTCAGGGTCCGTGGGCCGATCTCCTCCGCACCCGCTTCGCCGCCGCGACCCGCAAGGCCGGGCTTGGCACCGGTCGCCTGACCCTCCGCCGCGATCTCTTCCGACCGCCCGAAGGACGGCAGATGCGCCTGCTCTAGGGTGCTTGCGCTTGGGTGCGGCCGCTCTAAACCCTGCCCTCATGCGCATCCTCCTTGCCGGCCTGCTCGCCGCGACCGCTCTTCCCGCCCTTGCCCAGCCGACGCGGGCCCAGGACCCTTACGCCTTTGTCGCCGCGCTGCGCACCGACGCGCTCAGCGACGAACATGCCTGGCGGATTACCGAAGACCTCACCACCGAAGTCGGCCAGCGCCTTGCCGGCACCGAGGCCGAGGCCCGCGCCCGGGCCTGGGCGGTGCGCCGCCTGACCGCGATGGGCTTTGCCAATGTCCGCGTCGATGACTTCCCCATGCCGGTCTGGGAACGCGGCGCCGAAAGTGCCGAGCTGCTCGGTCCCTATCCGCAAAAGCTGGCGGTCGCCGCGCTCGGCAACAGCGCTTCCACCCCTGCGGGTGGGATCAGCGCCGAAGTCATCAGCTTCCCCGACGTCGACGCACTTCGCGCCGCACCGGCCGAGCAGGTCCGCGGCAAAATCGTTTATATCGGCCACGCCATGCCGCGCACCGAAGACGGTAGCGGCTACGGCGTCTTCGGCGCGCCCCGCCGCCAGGGCCCGACCGTAGCGTCGCAAAAGGGCGCCGTCGGGATCATCATCCGCTCGATCGGCACCGATCGCGAGCACCGCAATCCGCATACGGGCGTGATGAACTTTGCCGAAGGTGCGACCCCGATTCCCGCCGGCGCGCTTGCCAATCCCGATGCCGACCAGCTCGAGCGTATCTTCGCTCGCGGGCAGCGCCCGACCCTGCGCCTGACACTTCAGTCAAAGGTCACGCAGGGGCGTTCCGGCAATGTCATCGCCGAAGTGCCCGGCCGCGACCGCAATGCCGCGCCGGTGCTGGTCTCCTGCCACCTCGATAGCTGGGACCTTGGCACCGGCGCGCTCGACGACGCGGCCGGCTGCGGGATCGTCACGGCGGCTGCCAAGCGGATCATGGACGCCGGCGTGCCCGCCCGTCCGATTCGCATCGTCTGGTTCGGCGCCGAGGAAGTCGGCCTGTTCGGGGGCCTCGATTACCGCGCCAGATACGGAAAGCTGCCGCACCACGCGATCATGGAAAGCGACTTTGGCGCCGACCGCGTGTGGAAAGTCGACAGCCGCCTCGGCAAGGAGCGTGAAGCCGAGGCCAAGCGCCTCCAGCGCATGCTCCAGCCGCTCGGCATCGTGCCGGGCAGCCTGACGGAGACCGAAGGCTCCGACATCGGACCGATGGTGGCCGATGGCCTTCCCGGGGCTGCGCTCTCACAGGACGGCACGCGCTATTTCGACGTCCACCACACGCCCGATGACACGTTGGCGATGATCGACAAGAAGCAGATGCAGCAGAATGTCGCAGCCTGGACCACTGCCGTGGCAGTGCTCGCCGGTCCGGTCGAGACCCGCCCGCGGCCGGCTCGCCGGCGCGCGCGGTGACCGGCTGGCGCCTTTCAGCGCTCGTCGCCCTTGCCCTGCTGGCGAGTGCCTGCAAGGCCGGGAATTCCGACGGTGATGTGCAGCCGCTGCCCGAGCAGTCGGGCGAAAGCGCCAATGCCCTGATGGCCGAGGCCGAGCGCGCTGCCGCCAATGCCGCACAGCGCGCGGAAACCGACGGCCCTCCTGCTCGTTCTGCCAGCGAAACCGTCAACGAGGTAACGCCATGATCCGCCAAGCTGCCCTGATCGCCCTTCCGCTGGCACTCGCCGCCTGCAACGTGGAGCGCGATCCCGGCAACGATACGACCTCGATCAGCGTCAACGAGCAGAAGGTCGAAGGAGCGGTCGATGGCGTCGGCAACGCGCTTGAGGACGCCGGTCGTGAGGTCAGGGACGCGGCCGACAAGGCAGCTCCGGCGATTGAAGATGCGGCGAGCGATGTCGGCAACGCAGCCGACCGTGCCGGCGACAAGATCGAAGCCGGTGCCGAAGGTGCCGCGCGCGGCGTCCGCGAAGAAAGCCGCGACAACGCGCCGCCCGCCAACAAGCAGTAATTGGTGGGCCCGGAGGGATTCGAACCCCCAACCTGGCCGTTATGAGCGGCTGGCTCTACCGTTGAGCTACAGGCCCCGGGCCACCCTCTAGCCGCGTGTCGCGTACCGGCCAAGCGCCTCTGGCACACGGCTTTTGCGGGCAATCTGGAGAGAGGTGTGGCGCTTGCGCCAAGCACCTGCTAGGCGCCTGCCCGTCGGGGGGTAGCTCAGTCTGGTAGAGCAGCCGCTTTGGGAGCGGCAGGCCGCAGGTTCGAATCCTGTCCCCCCGACCATCGTTTTCAGGTCGCCAGAGGCAAGAGCAGCACGAGCCGGTCGGCGCCGATGTCGAGCCGGCCGCCGGTCATCACGGCCAATCCTTGCACCAGCCGCAGGGCGAAGCGCATTCCGGCCCGGCCGCGATCGGCAAGGATTTGCTGTTCGGTAAGGCCGCGAAGCGCGGTCACCCGATCGACGCCGATGGCAAGGCTCGAATCGAGGCGATCGACCACAATCCCGATCTGCTCGCCCGCCACCGCCGGTTCGATCATCGCCGCGCTGAACTGTCGCACCAGGCGCTCGGCGAGCGGCGGCGGCAGCGCGACGCGCGCGTCCCCGGCCCGATCTTCGACCCGCACCCGCAACCCGCGGCCCTCCGCCTCGCCGCGAATATCCTCGATCACGCCGCGCAACCCGTCGAGACCGCTTGTTCCATCCCCCTGCAACCGCCCCGACCGAACCCGCGCGGCAAGGTCGAGGTTGTCGACGGCATCGGACAAGCGGCGTGCCTGCCGGACGATCTCGGCGGCTCGTTCGCGATAGGAGCGATGTGCAGGGCCGAGATACTGACCTTCGATAATCTCGCCGAAGCCGATGATGGCGTTCAACGGGGTGCGAAGCTCGTGCATGAGTTCGCGAAGGCCGTCGTCCTCGGCGGGCAGCACGTCGGCGGCGGGGCGCTCGGCCTGTTGGGGCAGGTCACCTTCGCGGCGCGCGACACCTCGGTAGCCGGCGAACCGCCCAGTGTCGGCAAAGAAAGCGGGCGCACCGCTCCACCGCCATTCACCCGCGAGCGCGCCGTCTTCGGCGAGCACCAGCGGCTCATCGGCAAAGGGAAGCCGCGCTGTGAAAGGATCGGCAAAGCTTTCCGCGACGCTGCGGCCGACCAGCGCCGCGCGGGCAATGCCCTCGACCCAATCGATTTCACCGGTTGGGCCGGTTTCCCAACGAAACAGGCCGCCGGGCAAGGGAAAGGCCTCCGCCTCTTCCTGCTCCGGCTCTGCCGGGACGACGCGCGCTGGCGGTGACGTGAGAACCTCGTCAACTACGGTGGCCGTCGGCATTGCGGGATCAGGAACCGGCGGTTGCGGTTCGCTCTCGTCGCCGTGACCAAGCGCAAGCAGCAAGGGCTGGACATCTTCGGCCGCGACCGCGCGCACCGCAGCCCAGCCCGCAGGGCTGAGCCGGGCTGCCGCAAGCAGCGCAGCCGAAGCCCCGGCCCCACGTGCCGCGAATAGCGCGACCAGCTCAGCGGGCACGTCGCGCCCGGCAATCGCGCGAGCCGTCGCGGAAAGCAGATCGACCGGCAGATCTTTCATCAGTTGCGCAATCCGCGCCATCGCGCGTTCCGCAAGGTCCGCACTGACCTCATCCCCGCGGGCCAGCAGCTCGACCAGTTGACGCCATTGTACCGCCCGCCCGCGCGCATCCGCAGCGGGCTGGCCAAGCACAGTCGCCAGGCGGTCATCATAACGCAAGTGGGCAGGACTTTCGCGTGTGGTGGGTCACGGGAGGGAGATGGACTGCTGTTAACGCAGAGAAAAGGTGTTGGACGTTAAGCATCCCATAACGGGACTGTAGGCGACAAGAGCTGACGGACTGCTGTCTGGGTAGCGCTGGAGGCCCCTACGCACGGCAAGGTGGCTGTGCTAACCGCTCGTCCATGTTCATTTCCTTTGTAGAGGCGCTCCGCAAAGGCGGCATCCTTGCCAGCCTCAAGGAACATCTGCTGCTTCTTGAAGCGCTCGATGCCGGTGTGATCGAGCAGTCCCCCGAGGAGTTCTACTATCTCGCACGCTCCGTCTTCGTGCATGACGAAACCAAGCTCGACCGCTTCGACCGGATCTTCGGAGAGGTGTTCAAGGGCCTGGTCGGGGGGGCCGAGGAGAGCGTCACCATTCCCGAGGAGTGGCTTCGCCTCGTTGCAGAGAAATACCTTACCCCCGAAGAGATGGAGAAGGTAAAGTCGCTCGGCTCCTGGGACGAGATCATGGAGACGCTCAAGAAGCGGCTCGAGGAGCAGCACGGCCGGCATCAGGGCGGCAGCAAGTGGATCGGCACCGGCGGCACGTCGCCGTTCGGTCACGGCGGCTATAATCCCGAAGGCGTCCGCATCGGCGGACCGGGCAAGCACGGCCGCGCAATCAAGGTGTGGGAAAAGCGCGAGTTCCAGGATCTCGACGACCGGCGTGAGATCGGCACCCGCGCAATCAAGGTGGCGCTGCGCCGGCTACGCCGCTTCGCCCGCGAAGGCGCCGCCGACGAACTTGATCTCGAAGGTACCATCGACGGCACCGCTCGCCGCGGCTGGCTCGATGTCCGGATGCGGCCGGAGCGACACAATGCGGTGAAGCTGCTGCTGTTTCTCGACATCGGCGGGTCGATGGACGGGCACGTCCGGCTGGTGGAAGAATTGTTCAGTGCTTGCCGGACCGAGTTCAAGCATCTCGAACACTATTACTTCCACAACTGCATCTACGAGGGCGTTTGGAAGGAGAATCGGCGGCGGTGGACCGAGCGGATCAATACGTTCGACATCATTCACCGCTTCGGGTCTGACCATAAACTGGTGATCGTCGGCGATGCGGCGATGAGCCCGTACGAGGTGACGCATCCCGGCGGAAGTATCGAGCATATGAACGAAGAAGCGGGCGCGGTGTGGCTGAAGCGGTTGACGGACGCTTATGCCAGCGCCGCGTGGATCAATCCGACACCGGAGCCTTATTGGGGCCACTCCGCCTCGACCGCGCTGCTGCGCAAGCTCATGGACGACCGCATGTTTCCCTTGAGCCTGCAAGGGCTTGAGGCAGCGATGCGTACACTTGCTCGCAAGAAGTAGAAGGCGAGCAACCATGTCCTTTGCAAGCAGCTTCGCCGAGCAGGGTTTCCTTCTTATCCCGCGCTTGTTCGATGCCCTCTTCATCGACGACCTGCGCCACGAAGCCGAGCAGCAGTTCGCCGGCATGAAGGCAGCGGGGCTGGGCAAGCAGTATGAGGTCGGGGACAAACGCACCCAGCTCGCCATCGCGCTCAAAGGTCCGTTTCTCGAACCGCGCCTATGGGCCAACCCGCTGCTGCTGCAGATTCTCCGCACGCTGGTGGCGCCGGACATCTTGCTCGACAGCGTAGCGGTTGTGGTTGCCCGCCCTGGCGCGGACGAGCAGCACCGCCACCGCGACCACCCGCGCCTTTTCCCCGAACTGCCCACCGGCGCGAGCATTCCGACGCATGCCGTTACGGTCATGGTGCCGCTGATCGCGTTTGATGCAGAAGTGGGCACCACCATGCTCAGCCCGGGGACGCATCGGGGAGAGGCCCTAGGCGAAGCGGTACCTGCCTTTGTTCCGCCGGGTGGATGCTACCTCATGCACTATGACCTGAAGCACTGGGGCAGCGCCAACAATTCGGCAGTTGACCGGCCGCTGCTGACGATGACCTATGCGCGGCCGTGGTTCACCGACAGTTTGAATTTTCGGCATAACCCCCGGCTCAACATCGCCCCCGACGATGCGCGTTCGCTGCCGCAAGAGCATTGGCCGCTGTTCCGCCGCCTGCACCCCACGCCCTTCCCGCAGGTGCGGTCACACAAGCTCAGTAGAGAAGGTGCGGCCTGACCGCTTCCAGCCAGGCCGCTTCCTCCGGCCCGGCACGCCCATCGAGATCACCAGCCTCCGCGGCGCGGTCGTCGACCCATGCACGCAGCGATGAGCCGCCGTTGATGACGTCGATGGCAAGCTTGTCGAACTCATATTCATACGGGAAGTCGCGCCACAGGTCGTAGTCGGGCGACAGGTTGCGGATCGCCTTGAACGCCAGCGCCTGCAGCCGCCACGGCCGGAAGGCGTGGTGATTATAGGCTGGACCTTCGGCATGGATGAACAGGCCGGAGCAAAGCTTGCGGGCATGCTTGTGGAAGGTCGGCTCGATAAAGATCTCCCGCAGCGCGCAGCCCTTCAGCCAATGCGGCGCGAGGCGCTCCATCTCCGGCTGGAGAGCGCGAGCGTCCAGGCCGGGCGCCGCGAACAGCTCAAGCGCCCGGGTCGTTCCCCTGCCCTCGCTCAGCGTCGTGCCTTCAAGCATCACGGTGCCGGCATAGGCTCGGGCCATGTTGAGCGTGGCGGCGTTCGGGCTGGGGTTGATCCAGATCCGCTCGGTCGGCCAGCCGAAGCCGGGCGCCGCATCAGGGCTCCAGCCGTCCATGGTGATGACGCGGTAAGCGACGTCGAGCTTGAAGTGCTCAATGAACCACTGCCCCATCTCGCCCATGGTCAGGCCATGGCGCATCGGCATCGGTCCGGCGCCGACGAAGCTTTCCCAGCCGGGCTCCAGGATCGTGCCTTCGACCGGGCGCCCGGCGGGGTTGGGACGATCGAGTACCCACACTTCCTTGCCCGCCTCGGCCGCTGCTTCGAGCAGGTAGAGCAAGGTCGTGACAAAGGTGTAGATCCGGCAGCCGAGGTCCTGGAGATCGAACAGGAAGACGTCGGCGGCGCTCATCATCTGGCCCGAGGGCCGGCGTACCTCGCCGTAGAGGCTGAAGACGGGGATGCCGAGCCGGGCGTCGGTTTCGTCCGCCGTCTCCACCATGTTGTCCTGCTTGTCGCCCCTTAGCCCGTGCTGTGGCCCGAAGGCGGCGGTCACGTTGAGCCCAGCCGTCATCAGCGCATCGATGCTGTGCGTGAGGTCGGCTGTCACCGAGGCGGGATGGCCGACGAGTGCGACACGGCGCCCCTCGAGCGGGCGGCGAAGGTCGGGGTCGGCGAGGAGGCGATCGATACCGAAGAGGGTCATGGGTCCCGTCTAAGCCAGTCGCGCGGTGAAGCAATCCGGGTGGTGAAAGTCAGGCTGCGCGGACGGATGGTGAAGCGCGAAGAAGTGGCGCTGACCGCCGCGCTCCTCGATCACGGCGCTGAGCGCGAAACTTCCCTGCGCCTCGGCGGGAATCGAAAGCGTTGCGCCGAGACCCCACCAGGTCAGGTTGTCTTCAATACGAAGGTAGGGCGGGCTTGCGACTTCGGCGAGCTCCATCCCTTCTCGTTCGGCCTCGAAATCATAAGCCGCCCAGTCACCCGACGGTGAGAAATTCCATTCCTGATAAGCCTCTTCGCCATCGCCTTTCAGAAAACATTCAAAGCAGGTGGACTGCCAAAGATTGTCACGGCGCACTGGTGCCGCCGCCGTCGGAGGAACGACAAAGCGGCCTATGGGCGCACTCACCCCGAACCACAGGTTGAGCGTCGCTGTCTCGCCAAACGCGGCGGAACGTTCGGCTGAGGCCCAAACCGTGAAAGGCGGATTCGGCACGGTGGTTGGGTGCGGGACAAGCTCGAAGCGCATGGCCCATCTTACGTCATCGGGCCGCGTAAGCTAAGCGCCCTTCGCATGACGACGACCTACTCTTCCGATCTGCTCCGGCTCCTATCCGAACGCGGCTATATCCACCAGACGACCGATGCCGAAGGGCTCGACGCGCTGGCGAGCAAGGAGATCGTCACCGGCTATATCGGCTTCGACGCCACTGCGCCGAGCCTTCATGTCGGCAGCCTCGTGCAGATCATGATGCTTCGGAGGCTGCAGCAGGCGGGTCACAAGCCGATTGTCCTGATGGGCGGCGGGACCACCAAGGTCGGCGATCCGAGCTTCAAGGCCGAAGAACGCAAGCTGCTTGACGAAGCAGCGATCGCAGCCAACATCGCCGGCATCCGCAAGGCATTCGAGAATTTCCTGACGTTCGGCGATGGGCCGACCGATGCGGTGCTGGTCGACAATGCCGCCTGGCTCGACCGTCTCGAATATCTGCCATTCCTGCGCGAAGTGGGACGGCATTTCTCTGTCAATCGGATGCTGACGTTCGATAGCGTCCAGCTTCGGCTGGAACGCGAGCAGTCGCTGTCGTTCCTCGAATTCAACTACATGATCATGCAGGCCTACGACTTCCTCGAGCTGTCGCGGCGGCAGGGCTGCCGGTTGCAGATGGGCGGGTCGGATCAGTGGGGCAACATCATCAACGGCGTGGAGCTCTGCCGCCGCGCCGACGGGACCGAGGTGTTCGCCGTCACGACGCCGCTGATCACGACCGCCGATGGCGCCAAGATGGGCAAGACCGCGCAGGGCGCAGTGTGGCTGAACGGCGACGGGCCTGACGGCTTCCGCCTCAGCGCCTACGATTATTTTCAATTCTGGCGGAACACGGCCGACGTGGATGTCGGTAAGTTCTGCAAGCTGTTCACCGACCTTCCTTTGGAAGAGATCGCCCGGCTGGAAGCGCTGCAAGGGGCCGAGATCAACCAGGCGAAGATCCTTCTGGCGACCGAAGCGACCGCGCTGCTGCATGGCCGCAAGGCAGCGGAGGCTGCGGCCGCGACAGCCGCGGCTACCTTTGCGGGCGGCGGGTCGGGCGAGGCGCTACCGAGCGTTGAGACCGGTGGCCAGATCGGGTTGCTGGCGGCCTTGGTCAGCCTTGGCTTTTGTGCCTCGAACGGCGAGGCCAAGCGCAAGGTTGCCGAGGGAGCGGTCAAGCTCGACGGAGAGCCCGTAAGCGATATTGCTGCTGTCATTTCCGTCACTTCGGAGCGGAAGCTCAGCCTCGGCAAGAAGAAGCACGGACTGCTTCTGCCCTAGCCCGAGCGGAGCAGATCAACCGCCTGATCGCGCTCGAACAGATACAGGCAGAGCCGTGCCGCCTCGCCGCGTTCGCCATGCAGGCCGCCGTCGCGGTCGAGCAGCAACCGCGCGTCTTGCGTGGCCATGGGGGCGAGCTCCTGAACCTGCTCGGGTGAAGCGAGGCGGAACTGCGCTTCCCCGCTCTGACGCACGCCGAGGATCTCGCCAGGCCCGCGGAGGCGCAGATCTTCCTCGGCGATACGAAAGCCATCATTGCTCTCGCGCATCAGCGCCAGCCGCGCACGCCCCGTCTCACTGAGCGTGGCGCCGCGGAGCAGCAGGCAGGTCGACTTCGCCGAGCCTCTGCCGACGCGGCCGCGCAATTGGTGGAGCTGCGCAAGGCCGAAGCGTTCCGCGCCTTCGATGATCATCAGTGCCGCATTGGGCACGTCCACGCCGACCTCGATCACCGTGGTGGCGACGAGAATGGCGAGGCGGCCCGCCGAAAACTCGGCCATTACCGCGTCTTTCTCCGGCCCCTTCATTCGGCCGTGGACGAGGCCGACCTGGCCCGGAAAGCGAAGGGCAAGCGCAGCCGCCCGCTCTTCAGCCGCAGCGGCATCGCTGGTCTCGCTTTCGGCGACCAGCGGGCACACCCAATAAGCCTGGCCTCCCGCCGCGACATGGCGTGCGAGGCCGTCGATCACGTCGCCGATACGCTCTTCGGCGATGACGCGGGTTTCGATCGGCGTTCGGCCCGGCGGCATCTCGTCGATGCGGCTGACGTCCATCTCACCATATTGCGTCAGCGTCAGCGTGCGCGGGATCGGCGTGGCGGTCATCGCCAGCAAGTGCGGCGTGCTCGCCCCCTTGGCGGTCAGCAGCAGGCGCTCGGATACACCGAAACGATGCTGTTCGTCGATCACGACTAAACCGAGCCGGCGGTAAGCGACTCTCTCCTGGAAGATGGCGTGGGTGCCGACGAGGATGTCGATCGACCCGTCAGCGAGGCCCATGAGCGTTGAGTCGCGCGCTCTGCCCTTCTCCCGCCCGGTCAGGATGGCGACTCGAACACCCAGTGAATCCAATTGCTTGAGCAAGGTTGCATGATGTTGCCTGGCAAGTATCTCGGTCGGGGCCAGCATCGCTGCCTGAGCGCCGGCTTCCACCGCCTCCAGCATGGCGAGCAGCGCGACGAGCGTTTTGCCGGAGCCGACGTCGCCTTGCAGCAGGCGCAGCATCGGGGCTTCCTGGCCGAGATCGTCGCGGATCTCCTGCACCACCCGGCGCTGCGCCCCGGTCAGCGCATATGGCAGGTTGAGCGCTTCGGTCAGGCGCCCGTCCCCGCGCAGCGGCACGCCGCGCCGACGGCGACTGACCTGCCGCAGCAGGCCTAGCGCGAGCTGATTGGCGAAGATCTCGTCGTAGGCGAGCCGCTTGCGTGCGGCGCCATCCGCGGGCTCGGCATGGATAGTGGCAAGGCTGGTCCGCCAGTCGCGCCACGCTTCGCGGGCGAGCACCGAGGGCTCGATCCACTCGGGCAGCACCGGGGCGCGCTCCAGCGCGGCTGACACCAGTTCACGCACTCGCCGTGAGGTCAGTCCTTCGGTGAGCGGGTAGA
This sequence comes from Sphingomonas sp. LHG3443-2, assembly GCF_049896405.1. Classification (NCBI taxonomy): domain Bacteria; kingdom Pseudomonadati; phylum Pseudomonadota; class Alphaproteobacteria; order Sphingomonadales; family Sphingomonadaceae; genus Sphingomonas; species Sphingomonas sp. LHG3443-2. The sequence continues at coordinate 1,918,236 of NZ_JAFCUG010000001.1, read as the reverse complement.
CCGTTTCCTTCAGCGCTGGCTCCGTCTTGCCGGGTTCGGTCACCTCCGGATGCACCATCTGCCATTCGTCGCCATAAGCTTCGAGCTTGCCGCTGATCGTCCGCGTCTCGCCCAGCGGCAGCTGCTTCGCCGCCCAGCCGCCGTTGTTGAAGAATGCGAGCGTCAGCATATTGCCCTCGCCGTCTACGGCATGGATACGCGTCGGACCCCGCCCGCGGCTTTGGCGGATCTCGCGCACCGTTACGTCGAGGATCACCTGGCGTCCGAGCAGCACCGGCGAGGCGCCGGGCGCCCGCACCCGCTCGATCGCGCCGGTCGGCAAGTGGAACAGCAGGTCAATCGCGCGAGTGATGCCAAGCTTGCTGAGCTGCTTTGCGACCTGCGGCCCCACGCCTTTCAGCGTCTCCGTTTCGGCGAAGAGAGGGTTCAAAAGCTCGGGGCGCATACCGCCCTTCTACTCAGGCGCCAGCCGCTCGCAATGCGCGCCCGATCTGCCTACATGGCCCAAATGCTCGACGATCCGACACTCAAGCGCCTACGCTGGCGCGCGCATCATCGTGGAACCAAGGAAGCCGACCGGATGATCGGCGGCTTCTTTGATGCGCACCACCTGCAGTGGGGCGAGCAGGACAAGACGCTGTTCGAAGCGCTGCTGGAAGAGCAGGACGTCGACATCATGGCGTGGGCCATCGGAACCCAGGCGGTGCCGGAGCGCTTCCAAGGCGCGATGATGACCGCCATGCAGCGCCTCGATTACCTGCCCATCGACCGGTGAGCGACCTTCAGCGTATCCTCAAGGCTTCCGAGCCGCTGACGCTGGCGTCAGTCCCGGCGGGCTTTCTGCCGTGGCTGACGGCTGACCTGGCCCGCGCCGCCAAGGGTCGCGCGGTAGTGATCGCGTCCGACGAAGCGGCGATGCGGGCGCTGGCCGACAACGCGCCCGCCTTCGCGCCCGAGCTCGAGGTGCTGACCTTTCCGGCGTGGGACTGCCTGCCCTACGATCGTGCATCCCCTGCCCTGCGCGTCATGGCCGAGCGGTTGGCGACGCTGAACCGGCTGCAGGAGAAGGCCGACAAGCCGCAGTTGCTGGTCACCACTGCAAACGCCGCAACCCAGCGCACGCTGACGCCGTTCCGCATCCGCCAGTTGACCCGCCGCCTGGCGCCAGGCGAGCGGATCGAGCGTGACAAGCTCATCACCCTGCTCACCGCCAACGGCTATCACCGGACCGACAGCGTGTCGGACGCGGGCGAGTTTGCGGTCCGCGGCGGCCTCCTCGACCTTTATCCCTCCGGGCTGCCGCACGCGATCCGGCTCGATTTCTTCGGCGACGAGATCGAGACCATGCGCGCGTTCGATCCCGCCGATCAGCGTACCATCGGCGCGGCCAAGCCCTTCACGCTGATGCCGGCGAGCGAGGCCCTGCTCGACGAAGAAAGCATCAAGCGCTTCCGCGCCCGCTACCGCGAGCAGTTCGGTGCCAATGCGACTGGCGATCCGCTTTACCAGGCGGTGAGCGATGGGCGGCGGCTCGCCGGCATGGAGCATTGGCTCCCGCTGTTCGAGGAGCGGCTCGAAACTCTATTCGACCATCTTGCCGAGGGTGACATCGTGCTGCGGGACGGCGGCGTGGATGGAGCGATCACCTCGCGGCGGGAGGCAATCCAGGATTATTTCTCCAACCGTGAACGGGCGATGGTGGCCGAGCCGGGCAGTTATCGTCCGCTTGCCCCGTCCGCGCTCTACCTTTCGGCCAGAGAGTGGGACGGCATCCTTGCGGACCGCCCGGTGCACCTCGCCACGGCCTTTCCTGAGCCCGCGTCCGAACGGGTGATCGACTTTGGCGTTACCGGCGCCCGCGATTTCGCCCCCGAGCGCGCGCAAAACGAGAATATCTACGAATCCGTCGTCGCCCACGTCGACAAGCTACGGAGAAAAGGTCAGAAAGTCGTTCTGGCGAGCTACACGACCGGCGCTCGCGAGCGGCTCGCCGGATTGCTCAAGGACCATGGCCTCACCGGTCAGAAGATGGTCGCAGATTGGCAAGAAGCGCTCGGCGCGCAGAACGTCACCGCCTTGCTGGTGCTGCCGCTCGACCACGGCTTTACCACTCCGCAAGTCGCTGTGCTGACCGAGCAGGACATGCTCGGCGACCGCCTCGTGCGGCGACGCAAGCGCAAGAAGAGCGCCGACGCCTTCCTCTCCGAACTGGCGACCCTCACCCCCGGCGACCTCGTCGTCCACGCCGAACATGGCATCGGCCGCTACGAAGGCCTCACCCAAGTCCAGGTCGGTCGCAGCCCCCACGATTGCGTCGCGCTGGAATATTCCGGCGGCAACAAGCTCTACGTGCCGGTCGAGAATATCGACGTCCTTTCGCGCTACGGCAGCGGCGAGGAGGGCGTGGCGCTCGATCGTCTGGGCGGCGAGGCGTGGCAGCGGCGCAAGGCGCGTATGAAGGAGCGCATCCGCGAGATCGCGGGCGAGCTCATCAAGACCGCCGCCATGCGGGCAATGCGCCAGGGCGTGGTGGCCGAGCCAGACAGCGCCTATCCCGCGATGGTTGACCGCTTCCCCTATGAGGAGACCGACGACCAGAACCGCGCCATCGGCGATGTGCTGGAGGACCTTGCCGCCGGGCGGCCGATGGATCGGCTGGTGTGCGGCGACGTCGGCTTCGGCAAGACCGAGGTGGCGCTGCGGGCGGCGTTTGTCGCGGCGATGGCGGGCTTTCAGGTGGCGGTGGTGTGCCCCACCACCCTGCTCGCCCGGCAGCATTATTCCAACTTTGTCGAACGGATGAAGGGCTTTCCGATTGAGATCGGACGGCTGTCGCGGCTGGTCGCCGCGAACGAGGCGAAGCGGACCAAGGAACTGCTCGAGGAAGGGCAGATCGACATCGTGGTTGGCACCCACGCGATCCTCGCCAAGGGTGTGAAGTTCAAGAAGCTCGGCCTTGTAATCGTTGACGAAGAACAGCGCTTCGGGGTCACGCACAAGGAGCGGCTGAAGAGCCTCAAGGCCGACGTCCATGTGCTAACCCTCACCGCGACGCCGATTCCGCGCACGCTGCAGATGGCGATGAGCGGCCTTCGCGAACTCAGCGTGATCCAGACCCCGCCGGTCGATCGCCTGGCCGTCCGCACCTACGTCACGCCGTGGGACCCGGTCGTCATTCGCGAAGCGCTGCTGCGCGAACATTATCGAGGCGGGCAGAGCTATTTCGTGGTGCCGCGCATCTCCGACCTTCCCGACATCGAGGAATGGCTGCGCGAGGAAGTGCCCGAGGTAAAGCCGATCGTGGCACACGGCCAGCTTGCCCCGACCGAGGTCGAGGAAAGGATGAGCGCCTTCTACGACCGCAAATATGATGTGCTCTTGTCGACCACCATCGTCGAAAGCGGGCTCGACATTCCGAGCGCCAATACTCTGATCGTGCATCGGGCCGAACGGTTCGGCCTCGCTCAGCTCTACCAGCTCCGCGGCCGGGTCGGACGGTCGAAGACGCGCGCCTACGCCTACATGACCACCCCGCCAGACCGACAGATCACCGAGACCGCCGAGAAGCGGCTCACTGTCTTGTCCAATCTCGACAGCCTCGGCGCGGGCTTCCAGCTCGCCAGCCACGATCTCGACATTCGCGGCGCGGGCAATCTCCTTGGCGACGAGCAGTCGGGGCACATCAAGGAAGTCGGCTTCGAACTCTATCAGTCAATGTTGGAGGACGCGATCCTCGACATGAAGGCGGGGGGCACGCGCGAGGACAAGCCGGACGAGTTCAGCCCGCAGATCAATGTCGAAGCGCCGATCATGATCCCCGACGATTATGTCCCCGATCTCGACCTTCGCATGGGCCTATATCGCCGTCTGGGCGAGCTCGAATCCCCACGCGAAGTGGAGGAGTTCGCGGCCGAGATGATCGACCGCTTCGGCAAGCTGCCGGAGGAGACGAGCAACCTGCTTCAGGTGGTCGAAACCAAGATCCACTGCCGCGCCGCTGGGATCGCCAAGCTAGACGCAGGTCTGCGCGGGGCAGTGGTGACCTTTGCGCCATCGGGCTTCCCCGATGTGAAGGGATTGTTCGACTATATCGCGCGGCTCAAGGGCACGGCGAAGCTTCGCCCGGACCAGAAGCTGGTGGTCAGCCGCGACTGGGCGAGCCCGGCACAGCGGCTGAACGGCGCGCTCCAGCTAAGCCGCGGTCTCGCGCGGGTGGCCGCGGCGGGCAAACGCGAGAAGGTGGCGGCCTGAAGCCTAGGCGAGAAAAGCGGCGAGCTCGTCCTCGGCCATCGCCTTGGCGCCCAGGAAGCCCTGATAGTAATCGCAGTTCCAGGCCTTGAGCAGGGCAAGCTGGTCGGGATCCTCGACCCCTTCGACCAGCACCTGTAGCTCAAGCTCGCGGGCCAGCGCGATCAGCGCTCTGACGACGATCTGCGCTCGCCGACCGCCGACAAGATCAGTGATGAGGCCGCGGTCAATCTTGATCATGTCGAGCGGCAGGGTCGTCAGCCAGGCGAGACTGGCATAACCCGTCCCGAAGTCGTCTACCGCGATCCGCACGCCCGCTGCGCGAAGGCAGGCGAGCCGCGCAGCAGCAGCGACGGGATCGGCGATCAGGCTGGATTCGGTGATTTCGGCGGTCACCTGCTCGGCGCGCAGGCCAGCAAGGGCAATCTCGTCCAGCAGCCAACGCTCATAGCCCGGACGGGCAAGGTCCTCGGGCAGCAGATTGAGCGACAAGCGCAGGCGTCCCAGCGGCCCCCTCCACTTGCCCATTGTCTGCAGCGCCTTGCGTTGCACCGCTCGCGACAAGCGTTCGCCGAGCGCAGCGGCAGCAGCCCTCGCGAACATCGTGTCTGGCGTCATGCCGCCAGGGTCGCGCGCCAGCGCTTCCACCCCCACCACCTCACCGGTGGCGACGCTGATCTGCGGCTGGAATGCCAAGGTCACCTTGTCCTCGGCGAGCAGCGCCTCAAGCGCGAGATCGGTTCTCACCGGCTCGAGCGGTGCCGGATGGTCGCTTGCGCGCCGGGCAGGGACAAGTGCGGGGGAGGCAATGGATGGAACCATGGCGACGCTCCTAAAGCTTGGCGCCGACCAGTGCATGGCCCTGCCAGTGGCTTGCATCATAACGGGACGGTGGCGGCGGCGCACCTCCCCCGCTATGCCGGTCCCCTTCGCCGCGGAAAAACAGGGATTCAAAGGCTTGAGCGCTGATCGTCCGCAGGGCCAAGCGGCCCGCCAGGACCTGACCGAAGCGGGAATCGCCCTTGTCGCGAGCCGCGGCGAGGCAGCGCAGGCCGCCGCTGCGATGCTCCGCCGCCGCTACCACTTCGCTTCAGAGAACGATGCCAAGATTCTGGTCGCACTCGGCGGCGACGGCTTCATGCTGCACACCCTCCACCAGATGCTCGACGGCGGCGAAGCGCGGCCGGTGTTCGGGATGAACCGCGGCACGGTCGGCTTCCTGATGAACGAGTGGCGGCTCGACTGCCTCGGCGAGCGGGTGGAGAGCGCCAAGGCCGTGAGCATCGCTCCGCTCACTATGCGCGCTCGCACCGTGCACGGCGACGAGTGGACCCACGCGGCGATCAACGAAGTCTCCTTGCTGCGCGAAACGCGGCAGGCGGCTAAGGTCGAGGTGGTAGTGAACGGCCGGGTCGTCCTGCCTGAACTCGTGTCCGATGGCGTGCTGGTGGCGACGCCAGCAGGTTCGACGGCCTATAACTTCTCGGCGCGAGGGCCGATCCTGCCTTTGTCGGCGCCCCTCCTCGCGCTCACCCCCATCGCCCCCTTTCGTCCGCGGCGCTGGTCGGGAGCGATCCTGCCGGACGAGGCGCGCATCGCCTTTCGCGTGCTTGAGCCCACCGATCGGCTGGTTTCCGCCGTCGCCGATCAGTTCGAAGTTCGCGATGTCGAGGAAGTTGAGATCGAGCTCAACCGGGACCGTCCGTTGACCCTGTTGTTCGATCCCGAGCAAGCGCTCGACGAACGGATCGCCGCCGAACAATTTGCCACGTGATTTGCCGCTGTTGAGGCTTGCCAAGCCCGGCCCGCTGCGCCATAGGCCCGCTCGCCCAAGCATCGTTCCCCGATAGCTCAGCGGTAGAGTAGGTGACTGTTAATCACTTGGTCGTTGGTTCGAATCCAACTCGGGGAGCCATCCTTCTTCAGCGCTGATCTGAATCGCCGGTGTGGCGTACCTGCCACAACCGTGAACCGGTTGTTGTTTTCAGTTCACGCAACCTTGGCACCTTAGAGACGGTTCCTCTCTCATCCAGTCGGCGATGCCGACCCTGTTGGAGAGAGTAGATGAAACCCCTTCTTCTTGCCGCCGGTGCGGTCGCGCTGACCAGCCCGCTGACCCTCGCGGCGCCTGCCGAGGCCCAGAACCGCAACTACAATCAGCAGGTGCGCGAATGTAATCGCGACCTTCGCCGAAACGACAGCCGCGCCGAGTATCGCCGTGAGCTTCGTCAGTGCCAGCGCGATCTGCAGCGTGCCCAGCGCCGGGATGCGCGCGATTGGCGCCGCTACAGCGCTTACGACTATAATCGCTTCGAGCCTGGTCAGAGCCGCTATTACGCCGACCGCTATTACCGCGATGGCCAATATTACAGCCAGCGCCGCCTCGGCTACAACGACCGCATCTATCGCGGCCAGAATGGCAATTACTACTGCCGCCGCAATGACGGTACGACCGGCCTTATCGTGGGGGCCGGGATTGGTGCCCTGCTTGGTAATCAGATCAACATCGGCGGCTCGTCGACGCTTCGGACCATTGCCGGCGGCGCACTTGGCGCGGCGCTTGGTCAGGCCATCACCCGCGGCGACGTTCGCTGTAACTAATTACCGTTGATCAAGGCGGAAGGGCCGGCCGATGTGCCGGCCCTTTCTCGCGTCCGGCTCAGTCGATCGCGGCCATCAGCGTCGCATTGCCGCCTGCCGCAGTGGTGTCGATGCAGGTCACCCGCTCGGTCGCAAAGCGCGAGACATAATGCGGGCCGCCGGCCTTGGGCCCGGTGCCGGAGAGGCCCTCTCCGCCGAACGGTTGGCTTTCCACCACCGCGCCGATCTGGTTGCGGTTGATGTAAAGATTGCCCACCCGTGCCTTTGCGGCGACCTGCTCGGCCACCGTGTCGATCCGACTTTGCAGGCCAAGAGTGAGGCCGAAGCCGGTGGCGTTGATCTGGTCGATGACTCCATCGAGGTCGCCAGACTTCCACCGGATGACATGGAGGACTGGTCCGAAATGCTCGTCCTTCAGCGCCGCCAGGCTGGGAAGCTCCGCGATCACCGGAGCGACGAAGCTCCCGTTATTGGCGGGCAGCGGGAGCTCGGCCACCACCTGCCCCGCTGCGCGAAGCTCGGCGATATGCGCGTCGAGCGAGGATTTTGCGTCGGCATCGATAACCGGACCGACATCGGTGGTGGGCAGCCGCGGGTCTCCGATCGACAGCGCTTCCATCGCGCCGCGGATCATCGTCAGCATGGTATCGGCGACGTCTTCCTGAACGAACAGCACGCGGAGCGCCGAGCAGCGCTGGCCGGCCGACTGGAAGGCCGAGGCCACCACATCGCGGGTGACCTGCTCGGGCAAGGCCGAGCTGTCGACAATCATTGCGTTTTGACCGCCGGTTTCGGCGATCAGCGGGACGATCGGTCCATTGCGCTCGGCAAGGCTGCGATTGATCGCACGAGCCACAGCGGTGGAGCCGGTGAACGCGACACCCGACGTCAGTGGATGCGACACCAATGCAGCGCCGATCTTGCCGTCCCCGACTGCGAGCTGGACCACGCCGGCGGGAATGCCCGCCTCGTGCATCAGCCGAACCGCCAACGCACCGATCAGCGGGGTCTGCTCGGCGGGCTTGGCGATGGCGCTGTTGCCGGCGGCCAGCGCGGCAGCGACCGGGCCGGTGAAGATGGCGAGCGGGAAATTCCACGGGCTGATGCAGGTCCACACCCCGCGGCCGTGGTGTCGAAGCTCGTTGAGCTCACCGGTGGGCCCGGGCAGCTGGACCGGCTGCGCCAGGCGGCGGCCTTCGGCAGCGTAGTAGCGGAGGAAGTCGACTGCCTCGCGCACTTCCAGCACGGCGTCGGGCAGGCTCTTGCCGGCCTCACGGATGCAGAGCGAGTAGAACTCTTCGCGATGATCCTCGAACAGATCGGCGGTGCGATCGAGCAGACGGGCGCGCGCTTCGCCGCCGATTAGATCCCAAGCACCCTGTGCCGCAGCGGCGCGCGCGAGCATGGCGTCGAGGTCGGCAGGGCTGGTCTCCGTGACTTCGCCAACCAGCAGCGCATGGTCGAACGGCGAACGGATCTCGGTCTTGGGGCCACTACCCTCCCCACCCGTCCAGCGCTTGCGCTCAAGGTCGGCGAGGCGGCGGAGCAAGGGCTCGCGCACGGCGATGTCGGTGAGATCGCAGCCGGTGCTGTTGCGGCGCGTGGTGCCGAACATCTCGCCCGGTAGCGGAATGGCGGGATTGCGGCGCGGCGCCATCGCCTCAAGCTGCGTCACCGGATCGCGGATCAAGTCCTCGATGTCGATCTCGGCGTCGGCAATACGGTTCACGAACGAGCTGTTGGCGCCATTTTCGAGCAGGCGGCGGACGAGATAGGCGAGCAGTTCCTTGTGGCTGCCGACCGGCGCGTAGATGCGGACGGGGGTCTGCAATTGGCCCAGTTCGCGCTCGAGCTTCACCAAGCCCTCGAACAGTTCCTCGCCCATGCCGTGGAGGCGCTGAAATTCGAACGGCGTGCTGCCCGCCAGCGCCTTAATCGCGCCGATGGTCGTCGCATTGTGGGTCGCGAAGGCGGGGTAGATGCAGTCGGGCGCGCCGAGCAACACCTTGGCGCACGCCATATAGCTGACGTCGGTCGCGACCTTGCGCGTGAAGACCGGATAATCGTCATAGCCGCCGACCTGCGCGACCTTGATCTCGCTGTCCCAGTAGGCGCCCTTGACGAGCCGGATCATCAGCTTGCGCCCGCGCGAGCGGGCCAGCGCGACCACCCATTCGGCGACCGGGCGAGCACGCTTGGCATAGGCTTGAAGCGCCATGCCGAGGCCGGTCCAGCCATTGGCGAACAGCGCATCGTCGGCGACCAGCGCCTCGAGGCAATCCATCTGCAGCTCAAGCCGATCGGATTCCTCGGCGTCGATGGTCAGGTGGACGTTTGCGGCGCTGGCTGCGGCGGCAAGCTCACGCAGCACCGGCATGATGTAGGCCTTGGCCTCGTCAGCGTGGAGCGCCTCGTAGCGCGGGTGAAGCGCCGACAGCTTCACCGAGATGCCGGGCGAGCGGACGACGCCCTCTCCTGCCTCGGCGGCGATGCGGCGAATGGCGCCGCGATAGGCCTCGGCATAGCGGTCGGCGTCGGCCAGAGTCCGCGCGGCTTCGCCGAGCATGTCGAAGCTGTGGCTAAGCCCCTTCTTGCGCTCGGGCGCGGCGCGTTCCAGCGCTTCGTCGATGGTGCGGCCGAACACGAACTGGCCGCCGAGGATCTTCATCGCCTGTCCCACCGCGGTGCGGATCACGGGTTCGCCAAGGCGGCCGACCGCACGGCCCAGCGCCGCGCTCCAGGTACCGCGATTGTCATGCCCGGCGTCCAGCACCTTGCCGGTCAGCAACAGCGAAAAGGTCGCGGCATTGACGAACGGCGAGTGGCTGTCGCCGAGCTTTTCCTTCCAGTCGGGGCCGGACAATTTGTCGCGGATCAGCTCGTCGGCGGTACGGGCGTCGGGAATGCGGAGCAGCGCCTCGGCGAGGCACATCAGCGCAACGCCCTCTTCCGAACCGAGATCGTAGGCGTGCAAAAACGCATCGAGCCCGGCCGGCTTGGCCCCGCGGACATGGCCGACGAGGTTGCGGGCGATCGCATCGGCTTCCCGCGCCTGCGCCGGATTGAGCCGCGCCTGATCCAGCCGCTCGGCGACAACCTTTTCCTCGTCGCGGCGGATGTCCCGACGCACGGCGGTGCGGTCGAGGAGGGTGGCAACCGGCGGATTATAGGCGTTCATGCTGGACACTCGTCATTGCGAGCGCAGCGAAGCAATCCACTGCCGCGCTCTTGGATTGCTTCGTCGCTACGCTCCTCGCCTAGACGAGGAAAGGCCTGCCTTTGCAGTTAGGCCAGCTGCCCGTGACAATGCTTGAACTTCTTGCCCGAACCGCAAGGGCACGGCGCATTGCGGCTGATCGGCTCGGCCGTGGCGCCTTCAGGCAGGTCGGGCTGCGGAATGTTGGTGCTGGGGCCAAAGTCGCCGACCAGACCGCGCGCCGCCGCGTCGAGATCGGCGGTGTCGTCGAGGCCCGAGAGCGGATCGAGATGCTGGGTCAGGAAGGCCGGCAGCTCGGGCAGCGGCGCTGGCTCCATCGCGATCTGCGCGCGCATCAGCGTCTTGGTAACGTCCTCGCGGATCGCGACCAGCAGCCGCTCGAACAGGGCAAAGGCTTCCGACTTATATTCGTCGATCGGCTTCTTCTGCGCATAGGAGCGCAGGTGAATGACCTGGCGCAGCGCGTCGAGGGTCGCCAGATGCTCCTTCCAGTGATGGTCGAGCGTCTGGATGAGGACAGTCTTCTCGACCTCCTGCCAGCGATCGGGTTCGACCTCGCTGGTCTTGGTGATCATCGCTTCGTCGGACAGCCCGCCGATGCGCTCGATCAGCAGATCCTGGTCGACGCCGTCTTCCTTGAACCACTCGTCGATCGGCGGCTGCAGCCCAAGCACCTCGTCGAGGCTTTCCTTGAGCCCCTCGAGATCCCACTGCTCAGGGTAGGTGCCCGGCGGACAATGCGCGTTGACCAGCGCTTCGACAGTGTCGGCGCGCATGTCGGTGACTACGTCGGAGACGTGCTCGGCGTCCATGATCTCGGCGCGTTGCTCGTAGATGACCTTCCGCTGGTCGTTCATCACGTCGTCGAATTCGACGACCTGCTTGCGGATGTCGTAGTTGCGCGCTTCGACCTTCTTCTGGGCAGTCTCAATCGCTTTGGAGATCCAAGGGGAGACGATCGCTTCGCCGTCCTCGAGGTTCTTTTCCATCAGCCGGGCAAAGGCAGTCTGCGGCCCGAAGATGCGCAGCAGGTCGTCGTCGAGGCTGAGATAGAAGCGCGACAGACCCGGATCGCCCTGACGGCCCGAACGGCCGCGTAGCTGGTTGTCGATGCGGCGGCTTTCGTGGCGCTCGGTGCCAAGCACGAACAGGCCGCCGCGCTGGCGCACTTCCTCGCGCTCGGCTGCAATCTCTTCGCGGATCTTGGCGATGGCGGCCTCGCGTTCGGGGCCTTCCGGCATATCCTTGAGCTCGTCTTCAACCCGGAACTCGACATTGCCGCCGAGCTGAATGTCGGTGCCGCGGCCCGCCATGTTGGTAGCGATGGTGACCCGGCCAAGGCGGCCCGCCTGCGCCACGATGTGCGCTTCACTCTCGTGGAAGCGGGCATTCAGAACGGCGTGCTCAACACCTTCCTTGTGCAGATATTCGCTGAGCAGCTCGGACTTCTCGATTGACACGGTGCCGACCAGCACCGGCTGACCAAGCTCCTGCTTTTCCTTCAACGACTTGGCAATGGCAGCGAACTTGTCGTTGATGTTCTTGTAGAATTCATCGTCCTCGTCGACCCGGCTGATCGGCTTGTGGGTCGGAATGGTGACGACGTTCATCTTGTAGATGTCGAAGAATTCGGGCGCTTCGGTCAGCGCGGTGCCGGTCATGCCCGACAGCTTCGGATACATGCGGAAATAGTTCTGGAAGGTGATCGAGGCGAGCGTCTGGTTCTCGGGCTCGATGTTGACGCCTTCCTTGGCCTCGACCGCCTGGTGAAGCCCGTCCGACCAGCGCCGGCCATCCATCATGCGGCCGGTGAATTCGTCGATGATGACGACCTTGCCGTCCTTGACGATGTAATCGATGTCGCGGCGGAACATGGTGTTCGCCTTGAGCGCCTGGTTGAGGTGGTGGACCACCTGCGTGTTGGCAATGTCGTAAAGGTTCTGGCCCTCGATGAGGCCGGCTTCCTCGAGCAGCCGCTCGGCCTTTTCGGTGCCTTCTTCGGTAAGAACGACGCTGCGCTGCTTCTCATCCTTCTCGTAATCGCCTTCGCCGAGCTGCTTCACCAGCGCGTCGACCGAGATGTAGAGCTCGCTCTTGTCGTCGGTCGGGCCGGAGATGATCAGCGGAGTGCGGGCTTCGTCGATCAGGATCGAGTCCACTTCGTCGACGATCGCATGATTGAACGGCCGCTGGACCATCTGGTCGCGGCTGAACTTCATGTTGTCACGGAGGTAATCGAAGCCGAGCTCGTTGTTGGTGGCGTAGGTGATGTCGGCGGCGTACGCCGCGCGCCGCTCGTCCTCGTTGAGGTTGGGGACGATGACGCCCACGGTCAGGCCCAGGAAGTTGTGGACCTGACCCATCCATTCGGCGTCGCGCTTGGCGAGATAGTCGTTGACGGTGACGACGTGGACGCCCTTGCCCGGCAACGCGTTCAGATAGGTCGCGAGCGTCGCGACCAGCGTCTTGCCCTCGCCGGTGCGCATCTCCGCGATCTCACCGCGGTGGAGCGCGATACCGCCGATCATCTGCACATCGTAATGCCGCTGGCCGAGCGTCCGCTTGGCCGCCTCGCGCACGGTGGCGAACGCCTCGGGTAGCAGGTCGTCGAGATCGGCCCCATTCTCGAGCCGCTGGCGGAAGATCGCGGTCTGGTTCTTCAGCTCGTCGTCGGTCAGCGCCGAGATGCTCGGCTCATGCGCGTTGATCGCCTCCACGATACGGCGGAGCTTGGCGACATAACGGTCGTTGCTCGAGCCGAAGAGCGACTTGGCGAACGATTGCAGCATGGAACTTCCTTAAGGGCGCTGGGCAACAACAAACGCGCCCGCGCACGAGCGTTTTCAAGTGCCGGGCGATGTAGGTTCGGGGTGCGGCCTAGTCAATCGACCGGCGGCCGCACCGCCCTGTGCGTCAGGCTTAAAGAACGCCTTCCAGCCATGCCGCGAGCTGGCTCTTGGGCATGGCGCCAACCTTCTGCGCGACCGGCTCGCCATTCTTGAACAGCAGCATGGTGGGGATGCCGCGAACGCCATACTTGCCGGGCGTATCGGGGTTCTCGTCGATGTTGAGCTTGGCAATGGTGACCTTGTCGCCCATCGTCTGGCTCAGCTCTTCGAGGGCCGGGGCAATCATCTTGCACGGTCCGCACCACTCCGCCCAGAAATCCACCAGCACGGGCTTGTCGGCGCCGAGAACGTCAGTGGCAAAGCTCTGGTCGGTGATGGTCTGGGTCATGTCGCGAAGAACTCCTGCTTCGGGTTTCCGCCCATATGGGTAGATGAAGGCGCGTCCTCAAGCGGGACCGCAAGCAGCAGCGGCGCTTCGGTATAGAGCAGTGCCAATTCGATACGGCGCCCGGGGAAGATCACCTGCAGCGCTTGGCCATAAGCCTGCATCTGGCGCCGGTGGCTCGGCGGAATGGCTTCCGCGCTGCGTGGGACCTGCCGGCCGGTCTTGAAGTCGACCACGCGCACGGCCTCGTTCGTCACCAGCAGCCGGTCAACCGTGCCAGCAACCACCGTACCGTCCGGCAGCGTGGCAGCGATGGGTGCCTCAGCCAGCGCCTCCGGCGAGAAGAGTGCGGCATGCTCGGGTGCCTCGACAATGGCGAGGGCATTATCGACGAGGCTGGTGCGCAAGGCAGCGTCGCCGATTCCGGCTGAGCGCTGAAGCCAGGAGAAAGCTGCTTGTCTGCGATCGCCAGGCGGTGTCGCCGGAAGCCGCTCGAACAGCGCGTGAAGCAAGCGTCCCCGCTCGGCGGCGGCGGCGAGGGCGGGGGTCGGCGGCGGGCGGCTGTCGATGTCCGCGGCGACCTGCGACGGCGCGAGCGGCCGCGGCGGCCGCGCCTCGGCCGGAGCCGGCAGGGTCGACCAGAGAGGGATCGGCTCCCGAGCGGGCACTGCCTCGCGGACCTCTTCGATGGCGGCTGCAGGCGTGTCGCCAGAGGCAAAGCGAAGAACGCCGTTGGCGTCCGCTTCAAGCCCACTGGCGGCCATCGCCTCCGACACGACGCTGTGCCAGCTATTCTTCGATAGGCTTCGCGACGGTTTGAGCCCGGCCAGGATGAGCCGCTCCCCTGCCCTGGTCAGCGCCACGTAGAGCAAGCGGAAATGCTCCTCGAGATCGCGCTTCTTCTCCGTCGCGAGGATCTCGTCGAACGGCGGCGCCACCTCGTCCTTGCGCGGGCGGATTATGGGAAAACGTCCCGCAACGCTTGGCACGTCGAGGATCGCGCTGACCCCGCCAAGCTGCGCCGGATCGGCCGTGGTGTCGGCAAGGATCACCACCGGTGCTTCCAGCCCCTTGGCGCCGTGCACGGTCATGATGCGCACGGCGTCGCCGCGGCCCTCGGGATCGCGCTTCACCTCCAGGTCGCCATGCGACAGCCAGGCGAGGAACTGCTGCAGCGTCACCGGCTCGCCGCCTTCGAACTGGATGGCGGCAGCGACCAGCTCATTGATCGGGTCGCGCGCCTGCCGTCCGAGCCGGGTGAGGAGCTTCCTGCGGCCCCCCATCGGTCCCGACAAGATGCGTTCCAGAAAGGCGTGCGGCCCAGAATAATCCGCCATGCCAAGGAGACTGTTCAGCGTGTCGCGTGCGGCGCGGAAGTCCGCACGCTCGTCCGCCCGGTGCCCGAGTTCTTCCCACAAACTGCGCCGCCGTTCCGGGCCGGCAAGATCGTAGAGCTGCTCCTGGCTCCACCCGATCAGCGGCGAGACCAGGAGGTTGGCGAGCGTCAGGTCGTCGAGCGGCTGCACCGCGAAGCGAATGGCGGCGAGCAGGTCCTGCACCGCTAACGGCTCGGACAGCACCAGCCGGTCTAAACCTGCGGTCCGGACCTTGCGCTCGAACAGCCGCGCGACCAGCAAGGGCGCGAGGTTGGCGCGGCTGCGCACCAGGACCAGGATGTCGCCTGGACCGAGCGGCCGGCCGGTGGAAGCCAGCACCGGCGCACGCGCGATCTCCGCAGCGATCCAGTCGGCAAGCTCGCTCGCATAGCGGCGGTGAGCCTCGTCCTCCCACTTCTCCTCGCCGTCCTCCTCGTCGCCCGGCTCCTCATGTGCGAACGGCCGCCAGACCTCGACGCTGCCGCCGCGCCCGGCGTGGAAACTACGATGCGGCGGCGCGGCTTCGGGCAGGCCGATGCGCTCGGGTGTCAGATGCCCAAGCACCATGTCGACCACGTCCAGCACCGCTTGCGCCGAGCGGAAGCTGCGACTGATCGACAGCGAGCGGAACGGCATCGGCCCGCCGTCCGCGGCCGCGCGGAAGTGGGAGCGCGCGCGCTCGAACTCGGCCGGATCGGTGCCCTGAAAACCGTAGATTGCCTGCTTGAAGTCCCCGACCATGAAGAGGGTGCGGTGTTCCGGGCCCGCGCCCGCCCCGGCGAAATACTCCTCGGTCATTGCCTTAACGATCGCCCATTGGCTTTCGTTCGAATCCTGCGCTTCGTCGACCAGCAGGTGATCGGTGCGGCGGTCGAGCTTGAACCGGATCCACTCGGCAATGCCGTCTTGCGCAAGGAGGCTGCGCGACCAGCGGATCAGATCGTCGAAGTCGGCGACACCCTCGGCCCGCTTGGCTGACGCATAGGCATCGGCGAAGCGCTTGCCTGCGCGCAGGCCCGCCGCAAGCAGGCGCACCAGCGCATCGCCGCGTAGCAGGCCGAGCAGTTCCTCGACCTGTTCGCACAGCGCGTCGCACCCTTCCTGCGCCTCAGGCCAATGCTTGACGAGGTTCTTGACCGACCGCCGCCCGCCGCTGCCGGTCAGAACAGTGGCATGGGCAAAGCGGTGGAGGTTGCGGCAGCGCTCGGCAGCATCCAGCGCCAGCCACCCCTCGATCTCGGGCAGGATCGCTTCGGCGGTCTTGGTCCCCCATCGGCGATAGGCGGCTGCCAACTCCTGCAGCGCTTCGCAATCGAACACATCATCGTGGCAGCGGGCGGCCACCAGTTCCTCGACGCCTTCTTCAGGAAGGCCCATCAGCTCGCGCAAACTCGGCTCGACGTTCTCCAGGCGGTCGAACCGCGCCATACCCTCGACCGCGCCGGCGCAGCGGCGCAGATACTTGCGGACGTCGCCCTCGCCCAGGCGCCCGGCCAGCACCTCGAGATCGCTGAGGAATGCGCCATCTCCCGCCGCCGATTGCTCGGCCAGGGTGGCGAGCGTGCGCTCGACCAACGCTTCTTCCTCGCGCCCCTCGATCGGGCGGAACCCGGGCGTGATGCCCGCCTCAGCCGGGAAAGTGGCAAGCAGGGTCTGGCAGAAACTGTGAATGGTCTGGATGCGCAGGCCGCCGGGGCAATCGAGTACGGTTGCGAACAAGCGCCGGGCGCGATCCCGCATTGCGTCGTCAGCAACGCTGCCAAGCGCTTCCAACTCGGCCCCTAAAGCCTGGTCGTCGAGACCTACCCAGTAAGCCAGCCGACCGCCAACGCGCTCCGCCATCTCAGCTGCCGCCGCCTTGGTGAAGGTCAGGCACAGGATGCTCTCGGGCGACGCACCCTCCAGCAGCAAGCGAAGCACTCGCGCGGTCAGCACCTGCGTCTTGCCTGTCCCGGCGCTGGCCGAGAGCGAGGCGTGGATGAAGGGATCGGCCGCCGCGGCCTGATCGGGATCGAGCGGCTTCAGTGCAGTTAGACGCGACATGTGCCTGACGTCATAACGCTTCCGCTCGGCCACGCCATGCGTTTATGAGGCGCGCAAAACACCCCCAGGAGGAGCGACACGTGGCGGATCAAGGCAAGAAGACGGGCAGCGACGCCAAGGATGGCGACAACCGCAACTTCAAGGCGGGTGTCGCGGTGGGCGTCGGCTCCGCCGCCCTGGTCGCCGCGCTGCTTTATGCCCGCTCGGGCAAAGCCAAGAAGAAGTAAGGCATGACGGCGGGGCTCAGCTCCGCCCCAGCCATTCCTCCAGCCGCATCAGCTGGTCATAATCGCCGTAGCGCGCAAAGCGCGGCTGGAGCTTGGCGGTGAACGGGTCGTTGCCGGTGAGCCAGCGCGCGGCCGCTTCCATAAAATGGTGGCACGCTTCGGCCAGGATATGCTCGGCCGGCCCGATCTCCTCGACAAAACCGCGCTGATCCCTGCGGTCGTGCTTGGCTAGCGACCAATATTCGAGCGTCGTCGGCGCTTCGGTCACCTGTTCGAATCCACCGGCCTCGGCGATCATCCCGAGTAGTCCAAGCTGCAAAGCAAAGCCGGCCTCGACCTGCTTCTTGGCGGGCGGCTTGCCCGTCTTGAAGTCCAGGATTGCCAGCTCTCCGCTGGCAAGCCGGTCGATCCGGTCGGCCCGGCCAATCAGGCGCACCCCGGCAATGTCCGCCTCGCCCTGTGCTTCAGCGGCGAATGGCCGTCGTCCCTGCGCCTGATTGGCTTCTTCGACCTCGGCGAGCACGGCAATCGCCTCAAGCAATCGTGGACCCCACAAGGCGCGCATGAGCGGGTGGATGTCGTCGCCCGCCATTAGTTGGCGAGCCCGTGGCAGCAACCGCGACGCAGCGCATTGGTCCTCGTTGAACCATTGTTCGAACAAGGCATGGACGATGGTCCCGCGCCACGCCGCATCCTGCTCGGCGCCAAGATCGTCGAGCGGGCGGAGGCCCAGCATCGCCTTGGCGTAAAAGGAGAAAGGATCGGCCTTGAGCCGGTCGAGATCGGTGACACGGATGCGCCGGGGCCGCTCGCTTGCTGGGGGCGACGGCGCCGGGCGAAGCGCCGGCTGCTCGCGCTCGGGCTCATCGAGCGCCATCGCCAGCGCTTCAAGCGCCTCGTCGCGCGGCAAGCCACCGGTCAATGCTTCCAGCCGGAGCAACAGGCGAGAGCTTACCGTCGGCGAACGGCTGTCACGCCGGGCGCGGGTCAGCAGCACCTCTTCGGCGCACAGCAGCCCCGCAAAATCATGGGCGGAAAGGCCGATCCGGAGCTCTGTGCCGGGCAGTCCCAGCTGTCGGCGAACGCTGACCGGCAGCCACGGATCGGGGCTCGGCGGCGCGGGCCAGGTGCCTTCATTGAGGCCGGCGAGGATCATGAGATCGGTCTTTACCAACCGCGCTTCGATCAGGCCAAGGATGCGGATTCGCGGATGCTGGCCGTAAGGCGGGCGGATCGCGATCCCGTCGAGCAGCGAGCGGAGCAGCGGCACGGCGTCTTCGGCGGTGATGGTAAGCGTGCGGCACGCCGGCGAGTCCTCCAGCGCGGCCAGCAAGTCTGCTGCCGCCCGCCCGGCCGAACCGCTCCACGCCGTGTCGCCGACAAGGCTATGCACCGCTTCCCGCAGGGCGCCAGCGAGGCCCGCGAGGCTGGTTCCGGAACCGAGCAGAGGGTCAACCTCGGCGATAAAGGGCTTCAGCCGCTCCCACCGATCCGGAAGATGGCGGTATCCCCGCGCTTCATCCGCAACCCGTTGATCGACCAGCCGCTGCAGCCCGTCCACGCCCGGCAACGGCCGCGGGCCGCGGAGCGCAAGGTCCAGCGCCCGCACGTCATCCATCCACGCCCGCCGCCCCTCCCCCGCCTGCACCAGCGGATGGCCGAGCAGCGCCAGAAGCGGCACGGGCGCCAGGCGATCGGCGGCGGCGGCGGCAAGGGCCAGCAGCAAGCTTCCAGGCGGCAGCAGCGACAAAGGCGTGCCCGCGCTGTCGTCGGCCTCGATCCCCCAGCGGCGGAGATGCGCACCGACGCGGCGGGCAAGCTGCCGGTCTGGCGTCACCAGGGCTGCGGTGCGCCCTTCCGTTTCCAAGGCCTGGCGGAGCGTCAGGGCAATCGCTTGCGCTTCGCTCGCCGGATCGGGAAGCACGGCGAGCCGCACGCTGCCCAGCGATCGTTCCTCGGCGGGAAGGCGGCTCCATCCCTGGCTGAAAGAGGCGGAGGTCAGCGCGTGACCCGCGGCTCGGCTCCGCTGGGAGCCATCCGGCGCGGCGCTGTCCGAGGGCCACGGCCGAACCGACGCGCGATCCACCCGCATCCTGTGGAGCAGCAGCTTCAGATGATATTGCGGATGGGTCAGCTCGGGACGTCCGTCGTCCTCGCCCTCACCGCCAAGCGCCTTCC
This sequence comes from Sphingomonas sp. LHG3443-2, assembly GCF_049896405.1. NCBI lineage: Bacteria > Pseudomonadati > Pseudomonadota > Alphaproteobacteria > Sphingomonadales > Sphingomonadaceae > Sphingomonas > Sphingomonas sp. LHG3443-2. Next base: position 1,899,112 of record NZ_JAFCUG010000001.1, on the reverse strand, counting down.
ATTGTTCTTCGCTGAGCAACCCTTCGTCCGCCAGCCCGGGAAGAACGACGCTGCCCTCGGGCATGTGGGCAATGACGCGCAGTAGTTCGGCAACCGCGGGAGCCGACGTGGTGATACCCGCAGCCACCGTGAAGCCGGCGGGGGGAGCGGCTTGCCAGCGCCGGGCAGTGCCTCGAAGCAGAAGATTGCGCCGCTCGACCAGATCGATCCGCCCCATTGCCGCCTGCCGTTCCGGCCAACGCTTCAGAAGGACCGACAAGGTCTCGAGCGCGCGCTCCTGATGAAGCGCAAGCTCCGCCTGCTCGTTCAACTTGCCCAGCAAGGCGGCCGGTGTGATCCCCTCGATCAAGAGCTGATCCAGCGTCGCGGCAAGGTCGCCCGCCAGCCTCCACGCTTCGGCTGTCCCAAGCCCGCGGACCTGTTGCAGCAGCCCGGCCAACTCTGCCTGACGGGTAAGCGGATCGACAGCGGGCGCGATCGCCTCGCCTTCCAGCGCCTCGAACGCGCCGCCGATGCGCTCGTCCAGCGAAGGATCGCCGATGGGGATCAAGCGCGGCAGCAGCAGCCCGGTCCCGCTCGCCCGCACGAACGCCTCGGTCACGGTACGTACCGCGCGGGCGTTGGGAAGCAGGATGCGTCCCCGCGCAAGCGCCAGCGGATCGCCCTGGTGACGGCGGATCAGTTCCAGCGCGAGGGCGTCGGCGAAGCTTGCTTCGGCCGGGATCGACCACAGGCTCGGGCCCGAGCGCCGCTCAGCCTCGGGCAAGCGCTTCCTCGGTCGCGGGAATGGCGGCCGGGGTGCCGACGTCGAACCACAGGCCCTGATGGACGACGCCGAAACAGCGCCCTTCTTCGATCGCCCGGTCCCACAGGATGTTGGTCGAGAACGGCCCTTCGGGTGCGCCGTCGAGCAGCCGTTTCGCAACCATCTGGATGCCGGTGTAGACGAACGGGGCGATGCGTCCCGCCGCGCGCCGGCGCAGGCGTCCGACCGAATCCATGTGGAAGTCGCCGCTGCCGCCATGATTGCCGGCGCGCGCTTGGGGCACGAGCAGGAGCAGCGCGTCCATCTTGTCGCTGTCCCAGTGGCTAGCGAGCAGCTTGAGCGTATCGGTCGGTCCATCGACCCAGAAATTGTCGCTGTTGACGGCCAAGAACGGATCGCAATCGATCAGCGGCCGTGCGCGCACCATGCCGCCGCCGGTCTCCAGCAGAAGATCGCGCTCGTCGCTAATCGCGACCTCCAAATCCTTGCAGCGCGAATGAAGGTGCGCCTCGAGATTGTCGGCAAGATAATGGACATTCACCACCACCTTCTCGACCCCGGCAGCGCGCAACCGGTCGAGAACGTGGTCGAGCAAGGGCTTGCCGGCCACTTCGACCAACGGCTTGGGCCGCGTCGCTGTCAGCGGCCGCATGCGCTTACCGAGCCCAGCCGCCATCACCATCGCGCAGCGCGGCACCTCGGCGCTGATGTCCGGCCGGATACGCAGGGCGCGATGCGTGATGCTCATTCCGCATCCTTCCAGGCGTCGGCACGGGCTGAGGCGGGCACATTCTCGTCAAACCAGCGCTTGACCGGCGCAAGATGCGGCGCGGCAAGGTCGCGCTCGAGCAAGCCCCACATGCGCGGCTGGAAGCGCCGGTAGCCGGGCTTTCCGTCGCGCTTCCACAAGCGGCAGAAGACGCCAAGGATGCGGGTGTTGCGCTGTGCCGCAAGCGCCCAATACGCGCGCCGAAAGGCTTCGCCTTCATCCCGGGCGGCGATATAGCGGTCGAGCATCACCTCCTCGATCGCCGGGCTCACGTCACGACGCGCATCTTCGAGGATCGAGGCAAGATCGTAGGCCGGGTGCCCGGCCAGCGCGTCCTGGAAGTCGAGCAAGCCGAGATGGGCATGGCCTTCGCGTCCGCTGACCAGCATGATGTTCTCGGCGTGAAAGTCGCGCAGCACCGTTACCGGTCCAAGCCCATCGGCGGCGACCGGTGCCAACACCTCTCCCCACGCCTGCGCATAAGAGGCGCGATCGACTTCGATCCCAATCGCCGGCGCATACCAGTCCAGAAAGAGTTCGAGTTCGGTCAGCCACTCGGCCAGCCCATGCGCTGGAAGACCCGGCATCGGCGGACTTCGATGAAGCTCGGCCAGGAGGTCGGTGGCCAGGCCGTAAAGGGCGTCTTCCCGGTCCGGCGTTTCATCGAGCGTTTCGCGCAGCCGTACGTCGCCGAAGTCGGCCAGCAGCAGCAGACCTTCGTCGAGGTCGCGGGCAAGAATGTCGGGCGCGCTGAAGCCACGGCCGACCAGCCATTCGGCGACCGCGATAAACGGCCGCGGGTCTTCGTGCGGTGGCGGCGCGTCCATCAGCACCGCTGCGCCGTGAGCTGGGTGGTGGACCCGGAAATAGCGGCGGAAACTGGCGTCGCCGGCCAGCGGCTCGACCCGTGCACCCTCCCATCCGGCCTCGGCCAGAAAGCGGTCGCAAGACGCGGGCGGAATCATGTGGGGCTTTGCGGCGGTGGCCATCGCCCCTCCCATGCCCCCGGCACCACCCAAGTCAAGGCGCGTCGGCCATCGGGACGCGGTTGCAAGCTGAGCCGAAGTGCCTGTGGCCAGGCGGCCTCACCCGCGCGTTCCGGCCATTCGACCAGCAGGGCCCCATCGAACAGCTGATCATCCAGCCCAAGTTCCTCGATCTCCGACGGATCCTCCAACCGATAAAGATCGGCATGGCTGACCGGCAGGCTGGTGGAGTCGTACGGCTGGACGATGGCAAACGTCGGCGACGGCACCTCGCCAACGTGCCCCAACGCGGCCAGCACGCCGCGCACCAGGGTCGTCTTGCCGGCCCCGAGCGGCCCACTCAGCGCCACGACGTCGCCTGCCCGCAGCACATCCGCCAGCGCAGCGCCGGCCTTCGCCATCGCAGGCTCGTCCAGCACCCACATATCAGCGCTGACCGCTGCTACGTGGCAAGGTGATGAGGATGCTCGTTCCCTTGCCGACGACACTGCTCAGCTGAACGGTGCCGCCATGTGCCTCGATGAACTGGCGCGTCAGCGGAAGGCCGAGGCCAAGCGCCGCCTCACCCCGCCGTTCGCTGAAGCGGGTGAAGCGCTCGAAGACGCGGCCCTGATGCTCCTCGGCCAGCCCGCGGCCGGTATCGGCGATCAGGATCTCGACCTTGTCGGCATCACCCCGGGTGACCAGCCGTACCTCGCCCTTGTCGGTATAGGCGACAGCGTTGCGCAGCACATGCTCAAGGCTTTCCCGCAGGCGGCGATGGTCGCCCGAGATGCTTCCGGTACCCTCCCCGATCACCACCTTGAAGCGCAGCCCCTTGGCCTTGGCCGCCGGCTCCATCTGCACCGTGACCGTGCGGATCAGGCCCGCGAGGTCGACCCGCTCCCGCTCCAACGCCACTTCGCCCTTTGCGCCCTGCGTAAGGTCGAGCACGTCGTCGATCAGCCGCGACAGGCGCGACACGCTTTCGAGGATGGCGGCGACATAATCCTTGGCCGGCCCGGACAGCGCGCCCGCATAACCTTCGCGCAACATTTCCGCGAAGCCGCCGATCGACGTCAGCGGCGTGCGCAATTCGTAGCTCATGTTGGCGACGAAGTCGGTGCGCACGCGGTCGGCTTGCTCCAGCGCCGTGGCGCGCTCGCGCAACGCCGCTTCGATCCGGCTCGAATCGGTCACGTCGATCATGGTGAAAAGCGCATTGCCGTCGGGCAGCGGCACTGCGGCAAAAGCAAAGTGACGTCCGTCGGCAAGGCTGAGGCGTCCTTGCTCGGCGCGCCGTTCACCGGTCGCAGCGCGAATCAGTTCGCGCAGGGTCGCTGCGGCGGTGGGATTGACCAGCCGGCCGGCAAAGGCGGGCACCAGTTCGTCCACCCGCGGATGTTGGGCCAGCCAACTTTCGTCGAGGCTCCAGAAATCTCCGAAGCGCCGGTTCCACAAGGTCAGGCGCCCGTCCGACGCGAACACCGCCACGCCTTCGAACAGATTGTCGAAGGTGGCGGTGCGGACGCGCAGCAGGGTGTCGCGCGCACTCGCCAGGCGGACCTGCTCCGTGCGATCCTCGAAAATGATGCGCAGGCCGCCATCGGGAAGCGGCTGGCCGACCACACGCAAGTGATCGCCATTGGTGAGGATCCACTCCTCCTCATGCACTTCCTCGGCCGAGGTGAACCAGCCGCGGCGCTCGGCCTTCCATTCCGGAAAGTCGCGTACTTCGGGCAAGCGGTGGTTCTCGCGCATCCGTTCGAGCAGGCGGTCGAACTCGGGACGTTCGTCGAGCCACTCGTGCTCGATCTCGGACAGAACGGCAAATGGCCGGTTATAAAAGGACAAAGTGCGATCGGGATCGAACTGGATCGCGCCGGCGGTCATCCGGTCCGACAGCTCGCGCTGGCTCAGCGCATGGCGTTCGAGCTCGGAACGCGCGTCTTCCAATTCCTGAATGTCAAAGGCGTAGCCGGCGACCGTTCCCCCGGGAAGCGGCACGTCGACCAGGCGGAGCATACGCCGCTCGCCGCCGATCGTCGCAGGCCGAACCCGTTCGATCGGTCGCCCTTCCTTGAGCGCCGATTCGGCACCCGCTCGTGCCCCCGCCTCGCCGCTTCCCTCAACTAGCTCGATGCCGCGCTCCACCACTTCGTTTGCGTCAGCAGCCTCGACCGCCGTCACAAAGGCGTGATTGACGAGGGCCAGCCGCGACTCGCCGTCGCGCACCCACATCGGAAAAGGCGCGGCCTCGATCAGTTGCGTGAGCGCGCCGAGCGCCTGCTCCGTACCCGACAAGCGCGCGGCGATCTCGCCCCGCTCGGCCGCGGCGTGGCTGCTGTCCGAGACCCACAACAGCGCCGCGCCAGTACCAAAGCTTTGCGGCGCCGCACCACCACGCACATCGACCAGTCGCGCCGAGCCCTTGAGCCGCACCGCAAGGTCGATCCGCTCGCCCGTCAGCACGGCGGGTCGGATGAGGGCCGCAAGACGGTCGGCATCATCCACCTCGATCCCGCCCGGCACGTCGGCAAGAGCCTGCAGCGATGGCAATTGCGGCGCCACCCCGATGTCGCGGGCAAGTGCTTCGTCGAGTTCGGCGCTGCCGTCGGCATGAACCAGGATCGCCCGTGATGGGCCGGCTTCGAGAAGCTCACGAACAAACCGGGCCGATCGCATCGTAGCGCGTGCCGCGGCCATTTGCCGCATCGCCGCGATGCTGAGGGCAATGCCGATCAGCAGGCACAATCCCGCAAGAGCGAACACCAGCACGTCCTGATCGATGATGTTCCCCTGCCCGCCCATGCCAGGGTTCATATCAGCGTCGTCGCGAAACAGAAGCGACCGTGCGGATTTCGAGGAGTTAACGCCCGCCGCTGCGCCTGCTGTGTCACAGGTGCCAGCGGCCGCGCGGCTTCTGTGACAATCTTGCGACAGGTTCCAAAAGTTTTAATCCTAGATGAACGGATGATTGCGTTCGACGAACGACACGGCACAAAGGCCGCTGAATTTTCTTCCACGCAGAGGATTGTCTTACATGAACAACAAGATGCTGCTGAGCGCCACCGCGCTCCGCACGTTGGCAGTCGGGTTTGCCTTTACGATGGGCAGCTTCACTGCTGCTCAGGCGCAGACTGCTCCTCCGGCGCAGACTGAAACACCGACCGAATCGTCGGATCCGGCGACCCTCAATCCTCAAAGCGAAGTTGAGCTCGAATCCGGTCAGAACGACACGGCCGACAGCAACCAGGTCGTTGTCACGGGCACGCGCATCCGTGCGCCGAACCTGACCTCGGCGGTGCCGATCACCTCGGTCGGCGTGCAGGACCTGCTCGACAGCGGCAACGTGTCGCTGGGTGACGCGCTCAACGATCTGCCGGCGCTTCGCTCGACCTACAGCCAGGCGAACTCGACCCGCTTCATCGGCACGTCGGGTCTGAACCTCCTCGACCTTCGCGGCCTCGGCACTTCCCGCACCCTGGTGCTGGTCAACGGCCGTCGTCACGTCACTTCGACGCCCGGTGGCAGCGCGGTCGACACCAACACCATCCCGCAGGCGCTGCTCGAGCGCGTCGACGTCATCACCGGCGGCAACTCGGCCATCTACGGTTCGGACGCCGTCGCGGGTGTGGTGAACTTCATCCTGAAGCGCGACTTCGAAGGCCTTCAGGCGCGGGCTCAGGCCGGCATCTCGAGCCGTGGTGACCGCGGTTCGTATGTCACCACCGTGACCGCCGGTAAGAACTTCTTCGACAACCGCGTGAACGTCGCCGGTTCGTTTGAATTCACCCGCCAGGAAGCAGTGTTGAACAGGCAGCGCATCAGCCAGACCGGCGCTGCGCCCGGACAGGGTCCGGCTGGCTTCTACGTCACCGACACCGACATCCAGTGCAACACGAACGCCCAGGGCGTTCCGATCCCCGGCTCGATCCCGTTCTGCGATCCGGCGGTCATCCGCGGCTCGGACGGTATCCCGGATCGCCAGTACTTCGATGTCGGCGCCCCCTTCGGCAACCTGTCGGGCGGCACCACCGTCCAGGTGACCTGCCCGGCGGCGGTTGCTCCGACCAACCCGAACTTCGCTGCCGTCGAACTGCGTCGCTCGCTGGTCTGCACCGGTCAGACCAGCCCGACGGGCGGTCTGCTGTCGCGCAACTTCCTGTTCCTCGACGATGGCTCGCTGGTCGTCGACCCAATCACTGCGGACTTCCGCGCCGTGGGCGGCTCGCGCTTCGGCGGCCTGACCTCGGCAGGTCTCGAGGGTGGTCAGCTCATCCCTGAAAGCGAGCGCATTTCGGGTAACATTCTCATCAACGGCGACATCTCGCAGGGGTTCAAGCCCTTCTTCGAAGGCAAGTATGTCAGGATCGTCGCCGACCAGGCGTCGAACCAGGCGACCTTCGTCAACGCGACGCTGAGCCCGGTGTTCTCGTTCAACAACGGCTTCCTGACCCCGCAGGCGCGCCAGACGCTGGTCAACATCTCGGCGCCGGGTGCGACGTCGTTCACCGGTTTCCGCTTCAACTACGATCTCGGCACGCGTTCGGAAATCAACACCCGCGAAACCTATCGCGCGGTGGCCGGCTTCCGCGGCGACATCACCGCGTCGGGTTCGATCAACTACGAAGTCGCGGGTAGCTACGGCCGCACCGACATTAAGCGTGACAGCGGCGGCAACGTCGTCATCGCCAACTTCAACCGCGCCAGCAACGCGGTGGTGGCCCCGGCGTCCTTCACCGGCACCAACTTCGTCCTGAACAGCCAGAACCAGCGCGTCGTCTGCGCCGTCAACGCCGATACGTCGACCACCAACGACGATCCGAACTGCTTCCCGCTGAACCTCTTCGGGCAGGGCAACATCGACCCGCGTGCGGCGAACTACGTGCTCTACACGTCGAACTTCAAGGCACGGGCCGAGCAGCTCAACTTCACCGGCTACGTGTCGGGCACCAGCGAAGGCCTGTTCGAACTGCCGGGCGGCCCGATCGGCGGCGCGCTTGGTTTCGAATATCGCCGCGAGACGGCGCGTTCGGACTCGGATGACTTCACCCAGTCGGGTGCGACCTTCCTCAACGCCGCAGCGCCATTCAACCCGCCGCCGCTGAACGTGTACGAGGCGTTTGCCGAACTCCGCCTTCCGCTTCTCGCCAACCGCACCCTGTTCCACGAGCTGACGCTCGAGGCCGCTGGCCGTGCGTCGGATTATAACACGCGGGACGACGTGGTGTACGCCTACAACATCGGCGGCATCTGGGCTCCGGTCCGTGATCTTCGCCTGCGTGTCGGCTATGCTCGCTCAGTCCGTGCACCGGATCTCGGCGATCTGTACCAGACGCCGGCGCAGACCTTCAACACGATCACCGACCCCTGCAACCAGACGGTCATCAACGACAATCCGAACCGCGCGGCGCGGTGTGCGGAGGCCGGTATTCCGACCACCGTCACCCTTCCGGACGGCACGGTTCGTCCGTTCACCAACACCTCGGGTGCGAACATCTCGGGCTTCAATCAGGGCAACCCGAACCTCGAACCGGAAATCGGCAAGAGCTTCACGGTGGGTGCGGTGTTCCAGCCGCGCTGGGTCCCGGGCTTCTCGCTGACGGTGGATTATTACAACATCGAGATCACCAAGGCGATTTCGGGCCTCAGCGGCCAGGCGATCGTGAACGCCTGCTACGAGGATCCGGTCACCATCAACAACCCGTTCTGCGCGGCGGTCTTCCGTCGTCCGTCGACCGGCAACGTGTTCTCGGACTTCACCTTCGCCGGCCAGTCTAGCCGTACCTTCGCTGGTCTTGCTGACGTTGCGCTGCCGGTGACCGGTCCGGGCTTCCTCAACCAGCCCTTCAACTTCTCGAAGCTGAAGACCCGCGGTATCGACTTCGATGCGGCCTACCGTCGGAAGGTCGGAACCGCCGACGTCAACCTGCGCGCTATCGTCAGCTACCTGATGAATCGTGAGTATTACACCTTCATCAGCGAACCGAACCGCGCTACCAACGTGGTCAGCGTACTCGGTGATCCGGAATGGGAAGCCAACTTCAGCGCCAACATCGATTTCGGCAAGATCGCGATCGGCTACGACCTGAAGTTCATCGATCGCCAGCTGATCACCGCGTACGAGAACAACTTCGCGTTCCAGGGCCGTCAGCCGACCAACGTCGACGCCTATCCGGTGCGCTTCTACCCACGGACCTTCTACCACGATGCCCGCGTCACGTTTGAGCCGGACAACAACAAGTTCCGCTTCTACGTCGGCGTGGACAACATCCTCGACACCCTCCCGCCGTTCAACGCCACTGGCACCGGCGAAGGGTCGGCCATCTTCGGGAACATCGGACGTTACTTCTATTCCGGTGTGGAAGTTCGCTTCTAAGCCTGTCGTGAATCCAGCAGAGTGGCCGCTCCCTAACCGGGGCGGCCATTTTGTTTGTGAGAATATCGTGCGCCGACGGCCCGACCGACCCGGCCTTTCCAGAATCGACACTCTCGGCTAGGGGGCGTCTCAGATCGGCCTTCCGACCCTCGCGGATGCGGCCACCCCAAGGAGATGATGAACGTGTCGACCGAAACCCTTACCCGCGCCGCGGACACCGGTGATTTCCTGGTCAAGGACATCTCGCTCGCCGACTTCGGTCGCAAGGAGATCGAGATCGCCGAAACCGAGATGCCGGGCCTGATGGCGCTTCGGTCGGAGTTCGGCGCGTCCAAGCCGCTGTCGGGAGCGCGGATCACGGGCTCGCTCCACATGACCATCCAGACGGCAGTCCTGATCGAGACCCTGACCGCGCTCGGCGCCAAGGTCCGCTGGGCGAGCTGCAACATCTTCTCGACCCAAGACCACGCCGCCGCCGCCATCGCCGCGACGGGCGTGCCGGTGTTCGCCGTCAAGGGTGAGACGCTGGAAGAATATTGGGACTATGTCGTCCGCATCTTCGACTGGGGCCAGGACGAGACCTGCAACCTGATCCTCGACGACGGCGGCGACGCCACAATGTTCGCGCTGTGGGGCGCGCGGGTCGAAGCGGGCGAAACCCTCTTCACCCCGACCAACGAGGAAGAAGAAGTCTTCGTCGCCACCCTCAACCGCTTCCTCAAGGAGCGTCCGGGCTACCTCACGAAGACCGTCCAGACGATCAAGGGCGTGTCGGAAGAAACCACCACCGGCGTCCACCGCCTGTATGAGCTCGCAAAGCAGGGCAAGCTCCCCTTTCCGGCCATCAACGTCAACGACAGCGTCACCAAGTCGAAGTTCGACAACCTCTACGGCTGCAAGGAGTCGCTGGTCGACGCCATCCGCCGCGGCACCGACGTCATGCTGGCCGGCAAGGTCGCCGTGGTCGCCGGCTTCGGCGACGTCGGCAAGGGCTCGGCCGCTTCGCTCCGCAATGGCGGCGCGCGCGTGTTGGTGACCGAAGTCGATCCGATCTGCGCCCTTCAGGCCGCGATGGAAGGCTATGAAGTCGTGACGATGGAAGAAGCCGCTCCGCGCGCCGACATCTTCGTCACCGCGACCGGCAACATGGACATCATCACCGTCGACCACATGCGGGCGATGAAGAACATGGCGATCGTCTGCAACATCGGCCACTTCGACAGCGAGATCCAGATCGGCGCGCTGAACAACATGAAGTGGACCGAGATCAAGCCGCAGGTCGACGAGGTCGAATTCCCGGACGGCAAGAAGATCATCGTCCTGTCGAAGGGCCGCCTGGTCAATCTCGGCAATGCCACGGGTCACCCGAGCTTTGTGATGAGCGCGAGCTTCACCAACCAGACGCTGGCACAGATCGAGCTGTGGACCAAGAGCGAGAAGTACGGAAACGACGTCTACGTCCTGCCCAAGCACCTCGACGAGAAGGTGGCCGCGCTCCACCTCGAGAAGCTGGGCGTCAAGCTTACCCAGCTCAACGACAAGCAGGCCGCTTACATCGGCGTTAAGCCGCAGGGCCCGTTCAAGCCCGAGCATTACCGCTACTGATGCATGGAGGGTGGGTCCGGTTGCCGGGCCCGCCCTTCCCTACTCGGGAGCGAGGTCGCCGAGCGCCTGCTCCATCTCCCCCAGCCACGGGCGGTAGTGCCGCCACAGCTCCCCGCTCCGCTTGTTGAGCGGCTGCCGAACTTGCGACGCGCTGGCGGTTCGCACCGGTCGGGCATTCTCGTGAAAACGTAGGCACGCCGGGTCGAACGGCAGCCCGATCGCGTCCAGCACCCGCCGCAGTTCCCCTTCCGGATCGGCGACCAGCCGCTCATGCTCGACGCGCACGACGCGGCCCGGCAGCACCTCATCGAAGTGAGCAACCAGCCGGACATAGTCGCGGTAGTAACGCGCGATGTCGCGCTGATCGTAGGCGAAGTCGCGCCCGCGCGCGAAATGCTGTTTGAAGTTGGCGAACGAGCAGGCCATCGCCTCGCGCCGCGCGTCGATGATGATCGCGTTCGGCAGGACGGTCTGGATCAGGCCGATGTGCGGCCAATTGTCATTGAGCTTGTCGATGAAGAACGGCCGCTCAGTCCGCCGGTGCACGCTCGCTCGCTTCAGATATTCCTGCCCCAGCCGCTCAGCGCCTTCCTGATCGAGCTGAGAGAGGATCTCCGGATAAGGAACAGGAGCGTCGGTCCATCGCTCCGCCAGCAATTCATGTGCGATCTGCGGTATGTAAGGTAGCTCGGCGGTGCCCTCGATGTCCGGATGGCTGGCCAGCATCTGCTCCAGGAGGGTCGATCCGGCACGCGGCATGCCGAGCATGAAGATAGGCGCCCGTGCGTCCGCGCCCCAACCTTGCGTGCGCTTGAAGTAAGCGCGGTCGAAAAAGGCGATGGAGCGATCCACGAACTGCTCGGTCGTACTCGCGTCGTAAGGCCGCGTCTTGCGGGTCAGACGGTTGGCCTGGTCATACGCCCGGAAGGACGCTTCGTAATTGCCGGCATCCTCATAGGCCTTGCCGAGCGCAAAGCTCATGTGAAGCGCCTGGTTGATGTCGATCCCGCCCGTACCCAGCAGCGTCTCGAGCGTCGTGATGTCGTCCGCCCCAAGCACCCCGGACTTGAGGTCGGCCAGGCCCCACCACGCCTCGCCGAGCGTCGGCGAGCGTTCAAGGGTTGCCCGGTAGAGAGCAGCGCTCTCGTCAGCGCGCCCAAGTGTCCGCAACAAGTGGGCATAGCCAAGCGGCAGCCTCGGGTCCGCCGGATAGCTGGCGATCAGCGAGCGGAAGCTCGCCTCGGCATCCTCATACCGACCGATCTGGGTCAGCAGGCTGAGGCGGATCGTCGCGGCGCGAAGATCATCGGGCTTCTCGGCCACCAGCCGATCGAGCAATTGGAGCGCGGCTTCGAACGAGCTCTGCCGGAACAGCAGCTCGGCCAGCTTGGTGAGCGTCTCGCGATGCCCTGGAAGCAGGGACGAGGCTTCGGTCAGGAGCGCAATTGCTTCGTTCGGAAGCCCGGCGACCGTCGCGATCTCGGCCAGCAGCAGCATCGCGGCGGGATCGTCGGGATGGCTGGCACGGATTGCTCGCGCGCCATGCTCGGCTTCGGTCAGGCGCCCGGCCATGAACGCCTGCGCGGCCCGAACGAACTCGGGCCGCCGGCTCGCTTGCTCAAGGATGCGCTCGGCATCGGCGGATTTGAGATCGGCGGGGGTCATTGGCGAGCCTGACGAATGAACATGCAAGAGAGGTGAAAGAAAAGGGAGCCGAAAGCAGATGCCTTCGACTCCCCAGTCTTGGTTACGAAATGCGATCAGAACTTGGCGATCGCACCGGCATAGAAGAAGCGGCCGGTGTTGTTGTAGATGGCGCTGCCGCCACCCGCACCGGTCAGGCCGTAAGGCGGCTTCTCGTTCGCGACGTTGTCGACACCGAGGTAGAAGTTGAACTTCTTGGTCGCTTCGAAGTCGAGGCGAACGTCGTTGTACCAACGCTCCGGGTAGAACACGATCGGGAAGGCATCCGCGTTCTGCGGCGGACGACCCTGCTTGCTGAAGTTGTTCTCGTACGCGCCCGGGGTCATCTTGCCGATGTAGCGGAGCTTGTGACCAAAGGTCACCGCGCCGACCTTGAGCGAGCTGTTGATGTTGAACGCATCGCGCGGATCGCCGAGTTCGAACAGCGCCTGGTCGGCACGGCCCGGATCGGTGGGCGAGAGGAACGAGTCGTTCTGCAGCACGCGGGTGTAGATCGCCCGGGTGTTGAAGGTGCCGAAACCGAAGCGCTTGGTGTAGGCGGCTTCGAAATCGATGCCGCGCACCTTGAGCTGGGCGTAGTTCAGCGGAACCACGGTCAGGTTATTCTCGAGGATCTGCCCCGGGATTTCCCCACGCGGACCACCGGTCGCACCAGCACGAGCGAACAGGTCACAGAACTGGTTGTTGAGATCGGCCGCGTCGTAGCAGGCATTGATGATGCCCTGCGCCGACGGCGAGCTGATCACGTCCTTCACGGTGATGTCGTAATAATCCACCGACAGCGAGAAGCCGGGCAGGAAGCGCGGCTGGAACACGCCGCCGACCGTGTAGGAGTCGGAGATTTCCGCCTTCAGGTTCTCGTTACCGCCCGACAGGAAGCCCAGCGACTGACGATACACGAAGTCGTAGCCGGCGGGCACGCCGTCCGCGGTGCAGTTAGCGGCGCGGGTGGCCGAGCCGGTGCCGATGTTACGCGCCGAGCAGGGATCGCCGACAGTGGCGAAATTCTGGCCCGGAACGGTGAACAGCTCGGTCAGGTTCGGCGCACGCACGGCGCGCGAGTAGTTGCCGCGAAGGCGAAGATCGCGAACGGGGGCGAAATCGATGCCCGCGTTGTACGAATACACCGTGCCGGTCGAACCCTTGTAGTCTGCGATACGACCGGCGCCGCTGAGCGACAGTTCGTGGATGAACGAGTCGCGGATGATCGGCAGACGGACTTCGGCGTACGCTTCCTTCACCTCGAACGAGGGCGGATTGAACGGCGGAATGGCGTTGTAGAACGTCAGACCGGCTGCGGTCGCCTCATCCTGGACGTAGTTGGTGGTTTCACGGCGGTATTCGGCACCGATGGCGAAGCCGATCGGGCCGCCCGGAAGCTCAAAGAACTGGCTCGAGTCACCGCTGACGAAGCCGCTGGCGACGAACTGGGTGATCTTGCCGCTCGCGAGCGAGTCCTGAAGCAGGTAGCTGCGCGCGTTCGGCGTGATGTTGCCTTCGCCGAACAGGTTGATCGGCACGCAGGCCGCGACATCGGCAGCCAGCTGCGACTGGGCAAAGGCCGGGTTGCCCGCCGCCTCGAAGGCGATGCGCGCAGCCGGATCGACCTGCGCACGGCAGACGATCTGGCCGTTCGCGGCACCACCGGCAGCGACGCCGGCGTCAACGGCGTCGATCGCCAGCAGGAAGCGCTGCAGGTTCACGTTGCCGAGGATGCGGGTCTTTTCGCGGAACTCACCATAGTTGGCGCTGAGTTCGTAATTCCAGTCGTCGTTGAAGCGACCACGGATACCGCCCACCGCACGATAGGTTTCGCGCTTGGCCTTTTCGTCACGGTTGCTGAGCTCAACGACGTTACGAATGAAGGTAAAGGTGCCTTCTTCGTCCGGCGCATAGCCGTAATAGTCGTTGATGACGCCGCGCGCCTGAGCGCTCAGGAACGGATTGGTGGTGTAGAAGAACTCACGGTCGCTGCCCGTGGTCCCGCCCGAGAAGAAGAACGGGCCGCTCTGGCTGCCGATCGAGTTGGTGCGAACATACTTCGCCTCGATGAACGGCACCAGCGCCGGGCTGATCTCGAACTTGGCGACCAGGTTGGCGCTGTAGCGATCGAGTGCCGGCGACAGGGCTAGCTGCTTGCCTTCGCGGAACGAGCTGCCGTTGCCGCCGATGTAGCTCGGCAGCGGGGCAAGGCCGATCGGGGTGCCGGTCTGCAGGATCAGCTGACCCGTCGGGGTGAACAGATACGGGGTGTAGCTGTCGCCGCCGAGGTAGGAGAGGAACGTGCCGCCGTTGCTGTAGATACCGCTGCGGATGTCGTTCACGAACTGCGTGTCGGTAACACCGTCGCTGCCGTTGGTCGCCGACGCCGGATCGGTATCGACGGTAACGAAGCCGTTCGCGTTGCGAAGGTTCGGACGGCCCGAGGCGTAGAAGTCGTTCTGGCGCGAATATTCGAGGTTGATCGCGACGTTGCCGCGACCGTCAGCGAAGTTCTTACCGCCCAGCGCGCTGACATAATAGGAGCCGGCGTCGCCATACATCGACACGCCGCCCTGGCCGCGGACCTGCAGGCCGTCGAAATCATCCTTGAGGATGAAGTTCACGACACCCGCGATGGCGTCCGAACCGTAAATCGCCGAGTTGCCGCCGGTAACGGTGTCGACACGCTCGATGAGGTCGGTCGGGATCGTGTTGACGTCGGGCGAAACGGCATTGTTGAGGATGTCGCCTGCGACGTGACGACGGCCGTTGACCAGCACGAGGGTGCGCTGCGAACCGAGGCCGCGCAGATCGAGCAGGCTGAGGCCGGCGGTGCCGAGGAAGCGGGTCGAGTTGGATTGGCTGAAGGTGCTGCGCAGAGCCGGCAGTTCGTTCAGCGTGTCGCCGACCGAGGTACGGCCGGTCTGGAAGAACTCCTCACCGTTGATCGAGGTGATCGGAACGGTGCTTTCGAGGTTGGGACGGCGAATACGCGACCCGGTGACGACGATCTCGTCGCCGCTGGCCTGCGTGTTCGACTCAAGCTCCTGCTCGGTCGTGGCATCGGCGGCCGGCGCCGAATTCTGCACGGCAACGTCCGTTGCATCCTGAGCAAATGCCGGCGTGGCGCTTGCGGCAAAGAGGGTCGCGACGGCGACGCTGCGCAGCGCCGTGGCATTCAGAAATTCAAACTTATTCATGAGAAGGCATTTCCTCAAACTCGGAACAAGGCTGCAAACATCTCCCACTAGGAAGAGGATGCAACCTTTTTGAATTTACGTGGAACTTTTTCGATATGTTACAATTTCGACACAGTTTACGCGGCGCCCGTCTCGCTTGCGAGAAGCCGAGGGTCAATACCTTCCTGCTTGAAGGCCGCCGCCCAGCGTTCGTCCGTGGGTGTCCCGAACAGGATGTCGGAACTTCCTTCTGACGCGAACCAGCCATGCCGGGTCATCTCGTCCTCAAGCTGCCCCGGTCCCCAGCCTGCATAGCCGAGCGCCACCAGCCAGCGGCTGGGTCCCCGCCCTTCGGAGATGGCGCGAAGCACGTCAATGGTTCCCGTCATCGCCCACAGCTTGCCGTTTGGGCCGACCACCTGCAGCGTGTCCTCCCCGCCCCAATCGTCCGAATGAAGCACGAAGCCGCGTCCCGGCTCCACGGGGCCGCCGTGATGGATCGCTTCGTCCGGCGCCTTGCCTGGGTCGAGATCGAGCTGCTTCAGCAGTCCGCGCAGGCGGATTCCGGCGCGCTTGTGGCTGATCCCGATGCCCACGGCCCCGTTTTCGTCGTGGACGCACAAGGCAGTAACGCTTCGTTCGAAGCGCGGGTCGGCCATGCCCGGCATGGCGAGCAACAGCTTTCCGGAAAGAAACGGAAGGTCCGGCATCCCTTTAGCATGCCATGTGCCCGCGGGTGCACAAGCCTTGTTGGCGTAACGATCGCCGGATAGAGCGCGGCATCGGATCAACCCAAGGAGTTCCCCTCCCATGACCATCCAGACCGGCGACCGCATCCCCGACATGCCGCTCACCATCGCCACCAGCGAAGGCCCCAAGCCGACTACCACCGCTGATTACTTCGGTGGCAAGCGGGTCGCCCTGTTCGCGGTGCCGGGTGCCTACACCCCAACCTGCTCGGCCAAGCACCTGCCGTCCTATGTCGAAAAGGCGGATGACCTGCGCGCCAAGGGCGTGGACGAAATCGCCTGCACCAGCGTCAACGACGCCTTTGTCATGGCCGCCTGGAACAAGGACCAGGGCAGCCAGGACATCACCATGATCGCCGACGGCAACGGCCAGCTGGCCCAGGCCCTTGGCCTCACCATGGACGGCTCCAACTTCGGCATGGGTTCGGTCCGTTCGCAGCGCTACTCGATGATCGTCAACGACGGCGTGGTCGAGCAGCTGAACGTCGAAGCCCCGGGTGAATATCGCGCTTCGAGCGCCGAAACACTGCTCGAGCAACTCTAAGGCACCTCATGACCGGGATCATGGCAAGGCAGCGTCGCCTGCCATGGTCTCGGTCTTCCCTCCGGCACGGAACGGCGCTCCTGCGCTGATTTACCCGAAACAAGCCGCCCACCCACTCGTTTGCCGCCTGAGACCTTCGCGTAACGAAAGGACCAGGGCATGGCCAAGAACGACGATACCAACCGCACCCATCAGACCCGCCGCAGGAATGACGGCGACCGTGAACGCCGCCGTGACGTGGTGGTGAACACCGTGAAAGAGCGGCCCTATACCGCCGCCGCGCTCGCCACCGTGGCAGCCGGTGCCGCGGCGTTCTTCCTCACCCGAGGCAAGGGCGACAAGCCGCTGATGAACTGGGGCCAGGACACCTTGGGCGATCATGTAAAGGGCGCTGGTGCCTTCAAGCAGGGCGCGACGAGCAGCGACCGCAGCCTTGAGACTGCCGGCGCAGGCAGGACCAGCACAACCGGCGACGCCAGCGCGAGCCCATCGGCAGCGCAGGCAGCAAGCCTTGCCGCGTCCGGCACCAGCACCAATGCCGCCGCCAGCGGCGGCACCGGCGCGTCGACGAGCAGCGCTCAGACGGGCAGCGCCTCAACCGGCAACACGAGCACCAGCGCAAAGACTGGTGACACGGGCCTCGATCAGAACGCCAAGACCGACACCAAGGTCGGAGCCATCTCCTACGGAGCCTAACCGGCGCTGAAGGATTGATCAGGGGTGTCGGGCTTTTGGCCGGCACCCCTTGTCACATGTGGAGAACCCAACAATGGCCGTGTCGCTCAAGCCTCTCTCGGATCAGGTGATGGTGATCGTGGGAGGATCAAGCGGGATCGGTCTCGCCACTGCCCGCCGTGCAGCTGCGGCCGGCGCCAAGGTCGTCCTTGCCGCCCGCAACATGGAAGCGCTCGACGAAGCGGTGGTGGCAATCCGCAACAAGGGCGGGACGGCCACCGCGCTCGATCTCGATATCGCCGAAGAAGGCTCGGCCAAGCGCCTGCTCGACCATGCGCTGGAAACGTTCGGCCGGGTCGACACCTGGGTCAACGACGCCGCCGCCGCCATGTACGCCCGGGTCGAGGACGTGACCACGGACGAGCATCGCCGTGTCTTCGACGTCGGCTACTTCGGGCTCGTCGAAGCCAGCCTCGTCGCGGCCAGGCACCTGAAGGCCGAAGGAGGCGCGTTGATCAACATCGGCTCGGTTCTCTCCAACCGCGCGATCCCGCTGCAGGGTCCCTATTGCGCAATGAAGGCGGCGGTGATGCAGTTCACTGACACCCTCCGAATGGAGCTTGAGCAGGAAGGCGCGCCGGTCAGCGTGACGCTGATCAAGCCCGCCGCAATCGACACCATGTATCCCGAACATGCCCGCAACAAGCTCAAGAAGCCCGCGCGCCTGCCCCAGCCGCTCTACGATCCGGAGCTGGTCGCCAAGGCCATCTGCTTCGCCGCGCACAAGCAGCGCCGCAGCCTGATCGTCGGCGGCGGCGGTCTGGCGCTCACCACCTTCGCCCCATCCCTGCCCCGCCTTGCCGACAAGGGAATGGAGCTAGTGGGCGGTGAAGCCACTCAGACCACTGAAGTGCCGCCCGCGCCTGGCACTGCCGACAATCTGTTCGAGCCGCGCCGTGATGGCCGGGTCGAAGGCAATCAGGAGCCGTTCAAGCGCAAGACGTCGCTCTTGCTCGAAGCGCAGATGCACCCGCTTGCCGCCGCCGCAGTACTCGGCTCGGTCGCGGCGGGCGCGCTGTTCCTGTGGGCCAAGGAAGAGAACCGCGACATCGGCACCGCCGAAGCGCAACGGCGCATCAAGGCCGCCGGAATGAGCTGAATGAGGAGGCCGTCACGGGAACAAGTCCCGTGACGTAGATCCGATCGCTTCGCGCCGGTCGGCCGGCCTTTCGCGGCTCCTGGCCGGGCTGGGCCCGGCCGCGGTGCTTCAGGCCTGCCAGCCGCAGGTTTTGCCCTTGTTCTGCTCTTCCAGCCACTTCTGCAGCGGCGCAAAATATTCCAGCATCGGCTTGCCGCTCATCTCGCGGCTGCCGGTGAAGGCTTCCAGCGCATCCGGCCACGGCTTGCTCGCGCCCATCTCCAGCATGGCATTCAGCCGCTGGCCGACCTGCTTGTTGCCGTAGAAAGAGCAGCGGTGAAGCGGGCCCTTCCAGCCGGACATGTCGCACGCCGCCTTGTAGAACTGGAACTGGAGGATGCGCGCCAGGAAGTATCGCGCGTAGGGCGTGCTGGCCGGGATGTGGTACTTGGCGCCCGGATCGAAGTCGCCCTCGCTCCGCTGGGTCGGCGGCGTGATGCCCTGATATTGCAGGCGAAGCTGGTTCCATCCCGCCTCATACTGCTGCGGTCCGATCGAGCCGTCGAACACGCCCCAGCGCCATTTATCGACCAGCAGGCCGAATGGCAGGAACGCTACCTTGTCCATCGCCTGGCGCAGCAGCAGGCCGGTGTCCTTGCTGGCGTCCGGCACCTTGGAACGGTCGAGCAGGCCGATCTGCACCAGATATTCCGGCGTGACCGACAGCGCGATGAAATCGCCGATCGCCTCGTGGAAGCCGTCATTGGCGCCATTGAGGTAGAGGAACGGCTGCTTGTTGTAGGCGCGTTGGTAGTAGTTGTGGCCAAGCTCGTGGTGGATGGTAACGAAATCGTCGCCGTTGACCTTGGTGCACATCTTGATGCGCAGGTCGTCCTTGTTGTCGAGGTCCCAGGCCGACGCGTGGCAGATCACTTCGCGGCCTTCCGGTCGGACGATCTGGCTGCGCTGCCAGAAGGTCTCCGGCAACGGCGCGAGGCCGAGCGAGGTGTAGAAGCCCTCGCCGATCTTCACCATGTCGGTCGGGGTCTTCTTCTTGGCCTTGAGCAGCTCGGTGACGTCATAGCCGACATCGCCCGCTCCTTTGGGCGCGACCACGTCATAGATGTTGCCCCATTCCTGCGCCCACATGTTGCCCAGGAGGTCGGCGCGGATCGGGCCGGTCTTGGGCTGCACGCGGTCGCCATACTTCGCGTTCAGCCGGTCGCGGGTGTAGCAATGGAGCTGGTTGTAGAGCGGCGTCAGCTCGCTCCACAGCCGGTCGTACATGGCCGAGAATTCCTCGGGGCTCATGTCATAGCCCGACCGCCACATCGCGCCGCTGTCGGCATATCCGAGCTCCTTGGCGCCCTGGTTCGCGATCTCGACCATGCGGGTATAGTCCTGCCGCATCGGGCGGCCGACATTGTTGTGCCAGCTGGTCCACACTTCGGCGGTCTTGGCGGGATTGCGCAGCTCGCCCATCGCTTCCTCGGCGACGTCGCCGGTGATGGTCTTGCCGTCGAGCGTTGCGCGGCCCTTGCCATAGGTCGAAGACAGGCGGGTCGAGATGGTATTCAGTTCGGCCGCCGCCCCCTCGGTCGACGGTGCCGCCAGCACCAACGCGCCGCGCAGGATGTTGAGCTTGCGTGCGGTCTCGGGATCGAGCCCCTGCACCTTTGAGAATTCGGCGGCTTCCTTGGCGTAGGCGACGCCCTTTTCGGTGCCGATGGTGCCGAAATAGGCGGCCAGCGCGTCGGTGTCGTCCGTGATGTAGGTCGCGTTTACCCACTGTGCGCGCGACGATATGTTGGACAGATCGAGCAGGTCTTTCTCGACCGACGCGATGAACTGGCGCGCCCCTTCCGGTGTGCGGGCGGTCGTCGGAGCGGCGTCCGCCGCCACTGCTGCGGACGCGGTCTGGACCGGCTCCGCAGGTGTCGCGGCGCAGCCGGCGAGGGCAAGGGCGAAGAGGGAAACCGAAGCGGCCAATTTCATGGATCTGACGCCTTCAACTGGGGAAGATTGCGCCAAATCCCTGGGCCCGCCTCACCCCTCCGTCAAGAAGTCCGCAATGGCTTGCCCGAATTCCGGCTTGGTAACGCTGGACATGTGCGTTCCCGGCACCTCGACGAAGACCGCCGAAGGGATGGCTACGGCAAGCTCTTCGGCCGAACCATTGTCGTCATCCTCGCTCCCGCACACGACCAGGATCGGCATGGTGAAGGCACTGAGCCAGCCCTCAAAGGCGTCCTCGAACGATTCCAGCAGAAGGGCAGCGGCGGTGCGGTCGATCTTCTGGCTCTTCATGAATTGGATCGAGAGCCAGTGCGGATCGCCCCGCGGCAGGGTGTCGAAGCCCGCAATTGCTTCAAGAAAGAAGGTCTTTCGCCGCTGCCAATTGCGCAGCCCTTCAAGGCCGGCGCCGCCGAGGATCGCCTTGCTCGGCTTCAATCCTTCGCCAACCGCCTCAACCGTCGTCCGTGCGCCGAGCGAAAATCCGCCGAGGTCGAAATCCGCGAGATCGAGATGCGCGACCAGCTCGCGAAGGTCGCGGGCAAGCACGCCGCGGGGATAATGCTCCGCTCCGTGCGGCCTCCCGCTGCTCCCGTGCGCCCGCAGGTCAGGCATGATCACCCGCAAGCCCTGCGCCGCAATCCGCTCAGCATGGCCGAACTTGATCCAGTTCATGTTCGCGTCCGAGAACAGCCCATGAAGCAGGATAACGGCGCGGCCGGCACCTGTTTCGTGAAAGGCAAGCTCGACTCCGTCCGAGGCGGCCCAGCGGTGGGTAGCAATATCCGTCATGCCCCTACCCTAGCCGAACTAGTCAGCCATGGCATGGGCCGCCGGACCGTCCTGCGAAGCGCTCGCCTTGCGGAGCAGAAGCACCAGCGGAAGCGCGGCCAGCGTGATCCACATCATCAGCCAGAAGTCGTCGAGATAGGCGATGAACACCGCCTGCCGTGTCACCTCGGCGTTGATCACCGCTAGCGCGATGTCGCCTTGCTGCCCGATCCGCTCCAGCAGGCCGGGGTCGGTCGGGATGGTCGAGGCCGTGACGTTGCTTGCGATATCGGCATGGGCGACCTGGGTCATCCGCACCAGCTGCGAGCCGACCACCGCGATGCCGATCGACCCGCCGATGTTGCGAGCAAGATTGAGCAGCGAGGCGGCCGACGTCCGCAGCATCGGCTTCAGCGTCGCAAAGGCGAGGCTCTGCATGACCACGAAGATGAGACCGATACCGAGCCCCTGGATCACGCCCGACCAGATCACCGGACCCGCCGGCTGATCAAGCGCAAAGCCGGTCATCATCCACAGGCTGGTCGCCATAAGGCTGATCCCCGCCACCACCAGCAAGCGGCTGTCGAGCTTGCCGACGAGACGGCCCGCAACAAGCATAGAAATCAACGTCCCCACACCGCGCGGCGCGGTCAGGATCCCGGACTGAAGCACGCTATAGCCATAGACATGCTGCAACAGCGGCGGCAGCAGCGCGAGGCCGGCGAGCAGCAGCACGCCGGTGACCGCCATAAACAGCAGGCCGGTCGCGAAATTGCGGTCGGCGAACATGCCGCGTTCGAAGATTGGCGCCTTGGCGGTGAGCGTATGGACGGCGAACATCCACATGAAGGCGATCGCGAGGCCAAGCTCGATGATGATCTCCCAACTTTCGAACCAGTCCTGGCTCTCACCGCGGTCGAGGAACATCTGCAAAGAGCCGAGCGCCAGCGCCAGCAGCGCGAAACCGGCAAGGTCGAAGCGCCTCCGGCTGGTCTCGCTTTCCGGCATGGTCCGCCACAGCATCACGGCCGCCAGCACGCCGACCGGAAGGTTGACGATGAACACCCAGCGCCAGTCGAAGCTGTCGGTCAGCCAACCGCCCAGCACCGGACCCATGATCGGCCCGATCATGATCCCGCCGCCGAACAGGGCCATCGCCTGCGCGTGCTTTTCGGGCGGGTTGATGTCGAACATCGTCGCCTGCGCCAGCGGCACGAGAAAGGCGCCGGTGATGCCCTGGACGATGCGGAACGCGACCATCTCGGGCAGCGAGGTGGCGATGGCGCACAGCATCGATGCGGCGGTAAAGCCGATCACCGCCATGATCATCAGCCGCCGCCGCCCGATCCGCTCGGACAACCAGCCGGCGATGGGGATCGCGATGGCGCTGGCGACGATATAGCTCGTCAGCACCCAGTTCACGCTTTCCTGCGTGGCGCCGAGGCTCGCCTGCATGTGCGGCAGCGCGACGTTGGCGATGGTGGTGTCGAGCACCTGCATCAGCACCGCCAGCATCACCGCAATGGTGAGAAGCAGGTGCTGCGTGCGGTTGAGCGGTTGCGACGCGGCGTTCATGACCTGGGCACCCTGGCGAGGGGGCGGGGCTTACTCCACATCCACCGTGACCGTGGCGCTGAGACCGGCGATCATCGGCTTGGCGGGCTTGCCGTCAAAGCGGATGCGAACGGGCACGCGCTGCGTCACCTTGACCCAGTTGCCGTTGGCGTTCTGCGCCGGAAGGATGGCGAATTCGCTGCCCGTACCGGCGCCGATGCTCGACACGCGGCCGACGATCTCGAGGCCGGGATAGGCGTCGATCTCGATCCGAGCGCGCTGGCCCGGCGCCATGCGCGCAAGATCCTTCTCCTTGAAATTGGCCTCGACCCAGCTGTCGCCCGAGCCGACTAGCGACAAGAGTCCGATGCCCGGCGCCGCCTGCTGACCCGGCAACAGCCGATCGGTATTGGCGACGACGCCCGAGGTCGGCGCACGCACTTCGGTGCGCGACAGGTCAAGGCGAGCCTTCGCGATGGCCGCACGGGCTGCCGCCTCGCCCGGCTGCTCGCCGCCTGGCGCAATGGCGGCACCGGCGTTGGCGGCACGAGAGCGGGCGTCGGCCAGAGCCGTGCGCGACGCGGTGACGTCGGCCAGCGCCTCGTCATAGCGGACGCGGGTGGTGAAGCCTTGACGCAGCAATTCGGCCTGGCGGGCC
Organism: Sphingomonas sp. LHG3443-2; assembly: GCF_049896405.1. Classification (NCBI taxonomy): domain Bacteria; kingdom Pseudomonadati; phylum Pseudomonadota; class Alphaproteobacteria; order Sphingomonadales; family Sphingomonadaceae; genus Sphingomonas; species Sphingomonas sp. LHG3443-2. Next base: position 1,875,658 of record NZ_JAFCUG010000001.1, on the reverse strand, counting down.
AGCGCGCGTTCGTTGATGGTGAGCTGTGCCTGAGCGCCGGCAATGTCAGCGCCGGTACCGGCGGCGGCGGTCACCACCTGGCTCTTCGCCAGCCGCGCTTGCGCCAGCTGCGCTTCGGCAGACAGGAGCGCCACGCGATACGGCTCGGGATCGATCCGGAACAGGACCTGCCCGGCGCGGACCTGCTGCCCCTCCTTGACGAGCACCTCCGAGATCGGACCGCTGATCTGCGCTCCGACCGAGGTGATGTCCTGCTTGACCTGGGCATTGTCGGTCTCGACCTTGCCTTGCCCCGACCACCACATCCACGCCCCGCCTGCAAGCAGCAGCAGGGGCACGATCAGAAACAGCAGCAGCCGCTTGCGCTTGGCTGGGGCCTTGGCCGGCGTGTCCTCGGCCGCTTCGGCGCCGGTGACGACCTGCTCGTCCTCCAGCGGGGTGCCGGTGATCTTGGTTTCCTGGTTCATGCCGATGCCTTCGTAACCGGCGTCAGGCCGGTGATATTGTGTCTGATGGTGGCGAGCAGTGCGCGGGTCTGCTCAACGTCTGCCGGAGCAAGAGTGCCGAAAATCTCGGCGGAAAAACTGTCGGCAAGCGCGTGAAGTTTCGCGATCAGCGGCGCAGTGTCCTCGCAAAGGTAGAGCTGCCAAGCGCGCCGGTCACCCGGATCGCGTCGCCGCTCGACGAGGTTGGCTTCCTCCAGCTTGTCGACGATCCGACACAAGGTGATGGGCTCGATATCCATCCGCTCGGCGAGGTCCACCTGCCGCAGCCCCGGCTGAAGATCCAGGTGTGCAAGCACCCGCCATTGCGCACGCGTGATGCCGAGCTCCGCCGCCCGCCTATCGAATGCGCGACGAAGCGCGTGCGCGGTCTCGCCAATGTCCCAGGCCAGTTGCTCCATACACGATATATAGTAAGGCTGCTTATTAAATCAACGCCGTTGAACCTCCCTCGTTCCCGCCCGTTCGGTGGGACAAGAGGAGACGATTAGATGGAAGACGAGCGCATCTGGGAAATAGAAGAGAAGCTGTGGCACGGCGGCGGCGACGTGTACGAGACGTTGGTCGACGAGAATGTCGTGATGAGCCTCCCGGCCGAACCCTTCATCTTCACCCGCGACCAGGCCAAGGAAGCGGTCAAGAAGACGCCGCGGTGGGACGAGGTCAATTTCTCCGACACCAAGGTCAATCGACCTCACGAAGGGCTGATCGTGATCGGCTACCAGGTCGAAGCGAAGCGCGGCAAGGAAACCTATCGCTGCTATGCCAGCTCGACCATGATGCGCCGTGGGCATGAGGACTGGACCGTGGTCCACCACAGCCAGGTCGTGCCGCCCAAGGCGGTGGTCGACGCCTGAGGAAAGATTATCCCGTCACGCCGGACGGCCGCTACTTCGTGGTACGTGGCCGTCTGTGGCGAACAAGCAATCCCGCGCTCGCCCCTGATCGCCGGCAGGAGCTGGTGATCGAGCTGATGGACGCCCGCCGCAAGCGCGACCGGGCGCGGGTCGATGCGGCGAAGCGAGCCTTGGGCGAGCGCGGGCCGGTGTGGTGGGACGATGGCGATCCCGACTGGAACCGCCACCTCGCCAAGAACACGCCTTATGCCGATTGGTGGGCCGCTCACACCCCGCCCATCACCACCGAATAACCGGCGCTCTCCATGCTCGCCTGAAGAAGGTCGGCGACCGCCTGCGCATCTTCCCGGCTTTCCGAGCGCACCACGAAATTCGCGCCGACGCGGCCATCACGGAAGAATGGATAAGACCCGATCGCGATCCCCTCATGCGCCCGCTCGGTCTCGCGCAGCAGGTCCGCAACCTCGCTCTCCGGCACCATGCCGCCCAAGGTCACGCTGACCACCGGCCGCCCGCCCTCCAGCGTGCCGGTCAGGGCGTCGAGCATTCCCGCGGCGATATGCGGCACGCCCGCGAGGATGAAGATGTTGCCGTGGCGAATGCCGGGGGCTCCCGACACCTTGTTGACGATCAGCTCCGCGCCATCGGGCACCCGGGCCATTCGCAGCCGCGCGTCCGTCACCCCGCCGCGCGTTTCGTAATAACGCTCGAGGATCGCGCGGGCGTCAGGATGCACCACCACCTCCACGCCAAGGGCTGCGGCAATGGCATCCACCGTGATGTCGTCATGGGTCGGGCCGATCCCGCCGGTCGTGAAGAGATAATCGTTTTCCGCTCGCAGCGCGTTGGCGGCAGCGGCGATCTTCTCCACCACGTCCGGCACCACCCGCACTTCGGCGAGGCGGATCCCCTGGACGTTCAGCCAGGTCGCCAGCTGCGCGACATTCTTGTCCTGGGTCCGGCCCGACAGGATCTCGTCCCCGATGACGAGGAGGGCGGCGGTCCAGGTCTTTGCGCTTGCCATGTGGGTTCAGCTAGGCTCCTCCCCGCGGTCCGGCAACCTCACCCTCGGACGAGGTCTCCCGCTGCCCGCTCCAGCACCGGATCGCGCCCTGCCGCGATATCCGCGATGGTCGGCGCGACGAACACGTCGGGTTGAAGACCAGCATCGGGCTGCCGCCTTTCCGGATAATAACCGACCAGCGGGAGGTCGAACTCCAGCCCGCTCGCCGGCAGCCGCACGAAGAAGAAGCAGCCGCCATTGATGCCCCGCAGGTTGCCGCCGGTCGGCCGCCCGTAGAGCTTGCCCCCGCCGATCGCCCGCAGGTTCTGAGCGAATTGGAAGGTGGCGGAGCTGTTGACCGGACTGATCAGCACCGCGATTGGTACCGGCAGCCGCTTGCCGGCGGGGGCGATCGTCAGTGCATCCTCTCCGCCCGGACGAAGGAAGAAGCCGCCAGGCAAGGGTGTCGCCTTTTCCCCCAGTGTCCGGAAGCTCTGATCCCAGGTGTCGAGATAGGGGTCGAGCGAGGCCGGTGTGCGGCGAAAGCGCAGGCGCTGCTGCAGGGTTGGCGGAGTCCAGGTGCGGTCGATCGGCCGCGCCAGGATGGGATCGCCGCAATCGGCCCCGCCTTCATTATCGCGGAGGTCGACGATCAGCCCCTTGGCACTGCTCAGGCTGTCGAGGCGCTCGCTCAGCCAGCCCTTCCAATCCCACTTGCTGTCCCAGATCGCCCAGCCGGGCATCGTCAGCACCGCAATCCCATCCGGCCGCATCGCCCACTGCCACAGCGGCGCGTCCGCCTTGTCTTCGGGCGCGTTCATGCTTGCTTGCCGCGCCTTGAGGCCGATTGCCGGCAGGGACAGCTCTCGGCGCCGGCCACCGGGCTCAACCAAGCTTAGCCGATGCTCGCCCTTCGAAGGCGGCGCGAGCAAGCCCTGGAACACGTCAAAGGTCTCGATGCGATCGTCGGCCCGGACCTCCAGCAGCGAAATACGCTTGGCATCATTGTGCCCGTCGCTGCGGACCAGCCCGACCAGACGATCGCGAAGCACGGCAGGCTCCTCGCCGTTCAGTGCGATCACCCGGGTGCCCCGCGTTAGGGTTCCCGACGCATCGCCGGTGACAACCATCGCCCGGTCGACCCACACGAAATGGAACGGCAGCCGCGTCGGACGGTCAAACAACTCCGCCGCGACGGCCTTCTTCTGATTGAAGAAGTTGCCGTAACTGTGCCCGCAGCGGATTGCTGCTGTCAGCTTGGCCAGCGCAAGATAGCGGCCTGCGAGGTCAGGCGCCTGCCCGAACTCCGCTGCGAAGCGCTGCACCCGCCCTTCGAACATCTGCGGCGACTGGTAGCGATAAAGCCCCGGATGCAGCTTCATCGCTTCGCGCAGGATGGCGACGTCGCCGGCAAGATCCTGACGGCTCAGCGCATCGGCCGCCCAGCTTCGCGCCGACAGTCCGACCCCAAGCAGCGCCACGCCCCCGCCCTGGAGAAAAGTCCTGCGCCTCACCCCACGCTCCTTCGACTTTTCGCGCCCGAACCCCTAGATAGCAGAAATGACGCAATACATCACCGTAGCCGCGGAGGACCGCAGCGAAGCGCGCAGCGGCGTGATCAAGCTCCATGACGAGGCCGGATTCGCCGGCATGCGCGCCGCCGGCCGCTTGGCAGCCGAGATCCTCGACGCGTTGGCGCCCCTGGTCGCACCCGGCATCACCACCGCCGAGCTAGACGCCACCATATACCGCCTGATGCGCGAGGCTGGAGCGGTCCCGGCTACCCTCGGCTATCGCGGTTATACCCACAGCAGCTGCATCTCGATCAATCATGTGGTCTGCCACGGCATCCCGAGCGACAAGCCCTTGAAGGACGGCGATATCGTCAACATCGACGTCACCCCAATTCTCGACGGATGGCACGGTGACAGCAGCCGTATGTACCTCGTCGGCGACGTTGGGGTGAAAGCACGCCGGCTGGTGGACATCACCTACGAATGCCTGATGCTCGGGCTCGAACAGGCCAAGCCCGGCAACCGCCTCGGCGACATCAGCGCGGCAATCCAGCGCCATGCTGAGAAGAACCGCTATTCTGTTGTGCGCGATTTCTGCGGCCACGGGCTTGGCCGGCTGTTCCACGACAGCCCCGAAGTGGTTCACGCCGGCCGCGCGGGCACCGGGCCCGAGCTCAAGCCGGGCATGTTCTTCACGGTCGAACCGATGATCAACATCGGCCGCGCGGACTGCAAGATGCTGGACGACGGCTGGACGGCAGTGACCCGCGACAGGTCGCTGTCAGCTCAATTCGAGCATTCGATCGGTATTACCGAAGACGGCTGCGAGATCTTTACGACGAGCCCCAAGGGCCTGCACCAGCCGCCTTACTAAGCGGCGGCTACCAGCCGGCGACCATCGCCTCGGCGCGCTCGACGTCTTCGGGGAAATCGACTTCGCCCCATTGTTCGCCGGCAATGTCGAGCGTCCACACCTCGCTCTCCTGAGCGAGATGGTGGATGACGCGCAGATACCAGATCTGCGTGCCTTCGGGCGACCGCATCGCTTCCTCGATCGCGGCCCGGAAGCGCTCGGCACCGTCACCGCGGAAGGCGAGCAGGCCGATCGATTCGGCGTTCACCCCATCCTCGTCGGTCAGCCTCTTGCCGATCGCCCGAAGCCGGCCGCCATCCTCGACCACCTTCATGTCGTCGGCGTCATAAGCCTCGGGCTTGCGGTCGATGGTGACGCAGATGCCGCTCTGCCCGCTATTGGCGACCACTTTCTTCATCAGCGCCGGGCTGACCATCGTGTCGCCGTTCCACACCAGGGTGTCGCCTTGCAGCGCCTCGCGCGCCATGAACAGCGAGCCGGTGTTGTCCGCGACCTTATAGAACGGATTGAACACGGTCCGGACCGCCGGTCCCTCACCGGCAGCGCGGCGCCGCTCCAGCGCTTCTTCGATCGCGTGATCGCGAAAGCCGGTCACCACCACCACCTGGCTCACGCTGCAGGCTGCAGCCACGTCGAGCTGGCGGTCGAGCAGGCTGCGCCCGCCGAACTCGATCAGGCACTTGGGCCGGTCGGAAGTGAGATGGCCGAGGCGGGATCCTTGCCCCGCCGACAGGATGATTGCCTGACGCATGGCCAGCGCCGTTGCCGGGGAATTGCGGCAAAGCCAAGACGATGTCTAAGGTGATTTCGGCAGGGCGTGGGAGAAGTTGACGTGAAGAAGGTCGAAGCGATCATCAAGCCGTTCAAGCTGGACGACGTGAAGGACGCGCTTCACGACGTCGGGGTCAGCGGCATGACGGTGACCGAGGTCAAGGGTTTCGGACGCCAGAAAGGCCACACCGAACTGTACCGCGGCGCCGAATATGTGATCGACTTTCTACCCAAGGTGAAGATCGAAGTGGTGGTCGAAGACAGCTTGGTCACCAACACGGTGGAGGCCATCGCAAGCGCTGCGCGCACCGGCCGCATCGGCGACGGCAAGATCTTCGTCTCCCCTATCGAACAAGCGATCCGCATTCGCACCGGTGACGAAGGCCCGGACGCGATCTAAGCCGTTACGCAGCACGTGAGCACCAACGATCCCCGCCTCGCTTCCATGGCGCCCGAAGAGCTGCGCAGCCACATGCGCGCGCTTGGCTATCGGACGCAAAACGATTTGGCGAATGCGATCGGGGTCAGCCGTTCGGCCGTATCGTTATGGCTCGAAGGCAAGGTCGGCGTGCCGCGGCCCGTTGCCATGCTGCTCAGGATGCTGGTCGCGGCTCAGCGCCGCTCATTCTAACGCCAGAGCTGAAGCGCGCGCACCGCATCGGGGAAGCGGGTGCCGTCGTCCAGCCGCGCCAGCTGCCGGTCGGTCAGCTGCCAACGCTGCGCAATACCTGACCGCCGCCAATAATCCGCCATCCACCAGCTGCCCGACAGATCCACGCCGTCGATCTCGATCTTGAGTTCGACCTCAACCGCGAACAGCGCCGACTGGACGATCTTGCGCGAATAAACGCTGTTTCCGAAGCGGTAGCCATGCAGCCGCCACCCCGTCCCGGCCGCTTCGACCAGGCTCTTGCGATCGAGCAGCACCGGCGCCTTGCCCCCGACCACCAGCCTGAAGCGGCTCGACAGCAGCTTCTTCATCATCTTGCGGTCACCCTCGAGCCACGCCCGCATCAGCTGATGCTCAAGCGCCTCGATGCGCATGTTACCCTCGCTTGCCATGAATCGGCTCATAACGCCGCGTTGCGCGGAGGCAACGGCGAGACGGCAAGAGCCTCCCGCCGCGCTCTCGCGGGGAACGCCTCTGCCCCTTGTTCATTGGCAGTGGAAGATGGACCTCGCCACTCTTCACCTCGAACTTGCCCCCCTGCTGCCGGCGATCGGCGGCACGATCGGCGGTGCCCTCCTCCTTTATCTTCTCGTCACCACGCTGACTGCCTGCTCGATCCCCGGTGTGCTGATCCCGATGAGCCTGACCGGCGGGCTGCTGCTGGGGCCTTGGCTCGCAGTGCTGACGGTCACCACCGGCGCCGTGACCGGCAGCCTGTTCCTGTTTGCGCTGACGCGCCGATTCGGTGCCGAGCGATTGCGCCGACGATTCGGTCACCGGCTCGAACCCTTGGAAGCGCGACTCACGCGCTTTGGGCCCTACGCTGTCGTCGCGCTTCGCGTTGCTGGCGCTCCCGGGCCCCTGATCACCGCGGGCGCCGCTCTTACCTCGATGAACCGCACGCCCTTTGCCCTTGCCACCCTCGCCGGTCTGTTGCCGAGCGTGGTGCTTGCCGCAGCAGGTCCCGGCCTTCTGCTCGGCTGAGCGCGAGTTCCCGCGAAGAATTCACCCTGCACTTGGCCTTGGCCGCGCCCGCTGGAATCGGTGTCCGCGCACGATCAAGACAAGCAAGGACGATTCTCCCATGGCCGACAAGGTGACCGCTCACTCCATCATGAAACGCCTTGAGGAAGAGGAGATCGAGTGGGTCGATCTTCGCTTCACCGATCCCAAAGGCAAGTGGCAGCACCTCACCATGGCCGCTGGCGCCATCGACGAGGACATGCTGGAAGACGGCTTCATGTTCGACGGCTCGTCGATCGCGGGCTGGAAGGCGATCAACGAGAGCGACATGATCCTGATGCCGGATCTGGGCGCCACCTACATCGACCCGTTCAGCGCGACCCCGATGCTGATTGTCTGCTGCAACGTGGTCGAGCCCGCCACCGGCGAACTCTACGCCCGCGATCCCCGCTCCACCGCGACCCGCGCCGAGGCCTATCTCAAGGAAACCAACCTCGCCGACACCGTCTACGTCGGGCCGGAAGCCGAATTCTTCATGTTCGATGACGTCCGCTTCGGCGACGATTACAACGGCAGCTACTACCACCTCGACGATATCGAGCTGCCGACCAACACCGGCCGCACCTACGAAGGCGGCAACATGGCGCACCGTCCGCGCGCCAAGGGCGGCTATTTCCCCGTCGCACCGGTCGACAGCGCCGTCGACATCCGCGGCGAGATGGTCTCGACCATGCTCGAGATGGGCCTGCCCTGCGACAAGCACCACCACGAGGTCGCCGCCGCCCAGCACGAGCTTGGCCTGACCTTCGGCACCCTTGTCCAGACCGCCGACCGGATGCAGGTCTACAAGTACGTCGTGCACCAGGTCGCCCACGCCTATGGCAAGACCGCGACCTTCATGCCCAAGCCGATCGCCAAGGATAATGGCTCGGGCATGCACACCCACTTCTCGCTGTGGAGCAGCGGCAAGCCCCTCTTCGCGGGCAACGGCTATGCCGGCCTTTCCGACACCGCGCTCTACTTCATCGGCGGCGTCATTAAGCACGCCCGCGCGCTGAACGCCTTCACCAACCCGACCACCAACAGCTACAAGCGGCTGGTGCCGGGCTTCGAAGCGCCGGTGCTGCTGGCCTATTCGAGCCGCAACCGCTCGGCCTCCTGCCGAATTCCCTACGGCACGGGCGAAAAGAGCAAGCGCGTCGAGTTCCGCTTCCCCGATGCGATGGCCAATCCGTATCTCGCCTATGCAGCGATCCTGATGGCCGGCCTCGACGGCGTCCAGAACCGCATCCACCCGGGTGAGGCGATGGACAAGAACCTCTACGACCTGCCGCCGGCCGAGCTGGTCAACGTGCCAACCGTCTGCGGTTCGCTGCGCGAGGCGCTGACCAGCCTCGCCGCGGACAAGGACTTCCTCCTCAAGGGCGATGTCTTCACGGCCGACCAGATCGACGCCTACATCGACATCAAGTGGGAAGAAGTGATGCGCTGGGAGACCACCCCCAGTCCGGTCGAATTCGACATGTATTATTCGAGCTGACGATCCTGGGGCTCCGGTGGTCGCGCCGGAGCCCCGCTTAAATCATCCGTAATCAATGGCTCCTAGTCCTTGCCCCCTTACTCTGGACAGGGATTGGCGGGCCGGCATGAAGGAGATTGGCGACTGGGCACTGGCTCGCCGTGGCGCGGAAGAACCGTTGCTGCGCACCAAGAAACGCGGTTCCTCCGCTCCTGCCACCACTGATGAAGACGAGCGCTTTTCAGGCATCACTGTGAAGCGCGACGCCCTGCGCAAGGCCAATCACCGGGGCGGCGATCGGCACCGCCTCCCTCACGAAACCGTGGACGTTCTCCACAACGAGACGCGCCAGACGGCCACTCTCATCAACCTGTCCGGTGGCGGCGCCATGATCGAGGGCGCCGCGGGCCTGAAGCTCTGGGACCGTGTTCTTCTCCAGCTCGGCGAGTGCGGCCAGGTCGAAGCGGCGGTGCGCTGGGTTCGGGGTGAGCGCCTCGGCCTCGAATTCGCCCATGAAACGCGGATCGATGCCAGCGCCGAGGAAACCGCACGGATGCTCCGCGAGGTGATCAGCCGCTCCTTCCCCGATGTTGTCGCAAAAGCGGAAGCTCGCCGGCAGGAGCAAGCCAGCGCCGCAGCGCCAGCGGGTGACGCGGCCGAAGCCGACCCAGCCGAGCAGCGCAACGAAGCTGAACGCCCTCTTCGCCACCCGCTGATCTGGTCGGGGCTCATTCACTACGCTCACGACAGCTCGCCGGTGCGGCTGCGCAACATCTCGCAAGGCGGCGTGCTAATCCAGTGCGAGCAACCGTTAGAGATTGGCGCCGAGCTTCTTCTTGACCTCGATACGGCCGGCTCTTTCTTTGCAACGGTCAACTGGGCGCAAGGCGACACTGCAGGCCTGAAGTTCCACGCACCGTTCGACCTGCAGGTCCTTGCCTCCGCCAAGCCAAGCGTTGCCGGCCCTCGTTGGGTCAAGCCCGACTATCTGCGGGAAAGCAGCTCCGGGAGCGGACCGTGGGCCAAACAGTGGGGTCGCAGCGACCTCGGGGAGCTTCATCACAGACTTGGTTTGTGACAGGCCCGATCGGCCGCTAGGGCGCCTGACGGCTAGTGAAGCGAGTCACGTCGAGATCAAAGAACGGCCGGCCGTCACGCCTGATCTCCAGCCGCCGCGGAAAGACGGCTTCCCCTGAGCGCCACAGGCCGACGATCCTGAACTCCGGCCGCACTGGCGACCCCTCCGCTGCAACCCAGTTGGCAGCGGTCCGCAGCTGATTGCCGCGACATCGAAACGAGGTGGAATCGACCACAACGGCGTCCGACATGGCTATCCCGGGCGGCTCCTTCGCACAGCTGCGTGCCGCCTCCTGCAGCTGCCGCTAGAAAGCGAATTGTGCGCGTTCTTCGACTGCAAAGGCAGGCGGCATGTCCACCACCGTGCCGCCGCGTTCGAGCGTTGCCGCTCCCGATGTCGGTATGACCAGTCGCCGCAAGCCTTTGGTCTCGCCCTCGACGATCGGCCACGTCTCGCTGACGATCCGGTCTGCTTCCATCCGCGAGCGAACGCCGATTGCGATGGTGCGTGCTCCATCGTGAACCACTGCCCCCCCTTCCCACGCCAGCACCGGTGCGGCGCTCGCTATGGTCAAGGCGATCAGCAGGCTCACACCGCTGCCCGCGTCCGCGCCGCCTGCCGCTGCGCCCACAAGGCATAGACGGCGAGGCCGATCAGGTTCCACAGCAGGAAATACCAGCGGGTCTGCGCCGGCAGGCTCCAGAACAGGTACAAGCAGCCAAGGATGCCAAGCGGCCCGATAATGGTCGCCGCAGGCGCCCGGAACTTGCGCTCGGCACCCGGATCACGGCGGCGAAGCACCAGCATGGCCGCACACACCGCGACGAATGCCGCCAGCGTGCCGGCATTGGCCAGCGCGGCAATCTCGTCGAGCGGGAACAGGCCGGCAATCACCGCCACCACCGCGGCGGTGAACAGGGTGATCCGCACCGGACTGCCCCGGCTCGACACCCGGGCGAGTCCCTGCGGCAGCAGGCCGTCGCGGGCCATGGTGAAGAAGATGCGGCTTTGCCCGTAGAAGAAGGCGAGGATCACCGTCGGCAGCGCGATCACCGCACTGGCGCCCAGCAGCTGCGCGGCCCAGCCCGATCCGATCTCACGCAGGATCAGCGCCAGCGGCTCGGGGCTGTCGGCAAAGCGGGTGAACGCCAGCGCGCCGATCGCGGCGGCGGCCACCGCCACGTAGATTGCCACGCACACCACCATCGATCCGACGATCCCGATCGACAGGTCGCGTCCGGGGTTCTTGGCTTCCTCGGCCGCCGTTGCGATCGCGTCGAAGCCGTAGAAGGCGAAAAAGATGATCGCCGCGGCGGCCATCACCCCGACTTCGCTCCCGCTCGGGCCGGAACGCGGGAAGCCGTACGGCATGAACGGCTCGAAGTTGCTCGCCTGGAAGTGCGGCAGGGCAACGAAGATGAACAACGCCAGCGCGGCCAGCTTCACCAGCACCAGGATCGCGTTCAGCGTGGCGCTTTCCCGCGTTCCCGCCATCAGCATGGCCGCGACCAGGCCGATGATTACCACCGCCGGCACGTTCAGCACGCCTCCGGCATGCGGTCCCGCGGTCCAGGTGACGGGTAGCGCCCAGCCTAGGCTTGCCAGGAAGCCAGTCACATAGCCCGACCAGCCGACCGCCACCGCACTCACCACTAGGCTGTACTCGAGAATCAGGCTCCATCCGATGATCCAGGCGATCAGCTCGCCGAACACCACATAACTGTAGGTGTAGGCCGATCCCGACGCCGGGATCATCGTTGCGACCTCGGCATAAGCCAGCGCCGCGCAGGCGCAGATCAGGCCGGCAATGGCGAAGCTCAGGATCACCGCGGGACCTGCCTTCCCCGCCCCGACCCCGATCAGGGTCAGGATGCCGGTGCCGACGATTGCACCGACGCCGAGCGCCACCAGATGCGGCCACGACAGGGTGCGCGCCAGGCGGTGGTGCTCGGGCATGTCGTCATGCGCGACGACGGTCTTGCGATAGGTCCAATGGTTCATAGGGCGCGAAGGAAGCCGAACCCCGGGCACTCGTCAACGAAAAGGATGGCTCAGTGAACGGTGCCGACCGGCTCGTCGCTGGCGAGGGTCACAATCACCCGCTCGATCTGCCGCCAATGGCAGAAACGCAGCACGTTGCCGCGATCGCGCGCGCCTTCGGCCCGGACCGCTGCTTCCATTCCTGCGTCGGCACCGAAATTCGCGATCAACTGGCAGGCATCATCAAGGGCACGGCGGGAAGCGATAAAGGTCACCATGGGCACGGTCTTAGTCCGCAAGGCCCAACGGACGGCGACCAAACGCGATTGACGACGCGTTCACCTTATCTGTTATGCGCGCACACCGCTTGGCGAGCGGAGGATGCTTGCCTAAGGGGCCTCATGCAGCGCAGCGGATCCACCGCCCTTTATGCCGGCGGCTTGCTTCTTTTCATCGGTTTCATCGCCGGATCGGTGATCGGTATCGCCAAGGATCAGCCGAGCCTCGGCGCCATCATTGGCGTTGGCGTCGCGGCCGTGATTGCCGTTCTGCTCTGGTTCGTGCGCCGCTAGGCCACCCGCCGCCCGGTCCAGATCACCCGGCCGATGAGATTGATGTCGGTCAGCGTCAGGTCCGGCCAGTCGGCATAAGCGGGATTGTCGGACTGCACCGTCACCCGGCGGGTCACCGGATGCAGTGTCAGACGCTTCACCATCAGATTGTCCTCGATGCGCAGGACATAGATGCCGTCGCGCACCCGCGCTTCTCCATCGCTGCGATCAACCAGGATGTCGTCGCCCGGAAGCAGTGTCGGCGCCATTGAATCGCCCTCGACCTGCACGAGATTGAGCTCGTCCGCCCCGGCTGCCGTTAGCCGGTTAAGCCACGCCGGGTCGAAGCCGATCTGCGCCACAGGCTGCTCGCTCCCCGCCACCGTACCCGGCCCTGCCGATACCGTGAGATCCAGCAGGGTGACCGGGACCAGTCCGGAGGTCGGAGCCGGGTTGGCGTCCGCGCCCAGCATCTGCTCGGCCACGCCAAAGTGCCGTGCCAGCAACCGCCGCTCTATCTCGGGCAAACGGCGCGGCGTCCCTCTGCGGATGAACTGCTGGATATACGCGCTGTTGCGCCCGATCAGCCGGGACAGGCTGGCATAATCCTGCCCCCGTTCTCGGCACAGCTGCTCGAGCATCTGGCGCGCATCCATAGTTAAATCCCTATCGACCATAGGATTGTCCCTAGACATGTAGGAAGCGGATTGGAACATCTGTGTTTGCCGAGTCGTCGTGGGTGCGGGGATTGTAGAAAGTGTATTTACTCAGAGTCGTTGAGCGTTTTCTTAACGCAGAGAACTTCAGTGCAGCGCGGTTTGGCCGGGAAGCCATGGGAGATCCGAGGTTTGTGTTCGACCTGCGTCGCGGACGTGAACCGCGCCAGCAGACGATAGAAAAGGTAAAAGCCTACCTGGAGAACAAGAAATGAACCGGCCCAAGATGACCTCCTACGCCCGGGTCCTCCTGCGCTTACTCTTGCAGCGCGCCGGGGAGGACTGCAACAGGGTTTTTCTTATCGACTGGAAGACGGTGGAGTGGAACTCGCTTACGCTCGATGGCGAGCGCCACACCGCGACCTTTGCGATCGGCGGGCCGGAGCCGCTGCGCTTCGTTAGCCTGTGGCTTGCCGGCCTGTCCGAAGCCGAATTCGAGATGCCGCGCGGTTTTGTCGCGGACATCGAGGTGGTGGGCCGTCCGATCCTGCGCGATGACGGCAAGGTCGAAGTGGAGATCGCCGCCCTGACGCTTGACGATTAAGCAAGGCTCCGGCGCAGATCGCCAAGCGCCTGGCGGAGAGCCGCGGCGGCATCGACCTCGAGTTCGAGGACCTTGCCGCCATGGCTCTCCCCACCTTGCTCCAGATGATGGTCAATCCGCCGGGCAAGCTCGCCCGGGGTCGGCAGCGGACGAGGCGCAAACAATTGCACCACGCGGCTGTCCTCGGGCGCTTCGGGCAGCTCGTCCACCAGCTCCAGCGGCTCGTCGGCGACAAGTTCGGTCAGCTCCAGCACATGCGCTTCGGGCTCGCTCACGGTAAATTCTACGGGTGGCAAGTCGAACGACCGCACCCGGAACCGCCGCGCCTCGGGCCGCACCTGGCGCAGCAAGGCCAACGAGCCGAGACACAGCAACGTTGCTGCGACGATCGCCTCGCGCGGCAGGCCGAGCAGCAGCAGACAGGCCCCGCCTGCCATGCCGAGCAGCCCTGCCGCCAGCCCGTCGATGCTCCAGCCGATCAGTTCGTCCCCGCCCCTGTCCATAACGGCAGGGCTAAGGCCAAATGGTTAGGCTTTCCTTAGCCGCGCAGCCTCGAGCAGCGCATCGGCAAAGGCAGCGCTGTCCGCCGGTCCGACTGCCGTCACAAGCTTGCCGTCGCTCACCACCGGGCCGTCGTCGACCAGCCCACCGGCGTTGCGCAGATCGGTGCAGATCGAGCGCCAGCCCGTCACCCGCTTGCCCCGCACCGCATCCGCCTCGATCAGAAGCCACGGCCCGTGGCAGATCGCTCCCACCGCTTTCCCCGCCGCCACGAACGCCCGCACCAGCGCCACCGCCGTGCCGTTCGTGCGCAGATGATCGGGATTGATCAGCCCGCCCGGCAACAGCAGCGCATCCCAGTCGGTCGCCTCTGCTTCGTCGATGGTGAGGTCGGGCATGATCCACTCGCCGGGATCGTCCAGCACAGTGGCGCGGATCGGCTCACGCGACGGCGCCGCCACCTTCACCAAGCATCCCGCCGCGCGCAGCCTTTCCAAGGGCACGAACAACTCGTCCTGCTCGAAACCGTTGGACGCCATGAACAGGACTTTGGTCTGCATGGGAACAAGCATTACGGCTCCGGCGCTTCACGAAGCAAGATGGAACAAGCCACCTCCGCTCGCCTCCGCCACTCTTGCGACGACCAGCCCGGCATCACCCGCCAACAGATCAAGGGCAAATGGGCCTATTTCGACCCTGACGGCAACCGCATCACCGACCGCGACGAGATCGACCGGCTCAACAAAATCGCGCTCCCCCCCGCCTACACCGACGCGTGGTTCTGCCCGTTTCCCAACGGCCACATCCAGGCCACCGGCCGCGATGCCAAGGGCCGCAAGCAATATCGCTATCACGACGCGTTCCGCGGGCGGCAGGACAAGAAGAAATATCTCGGCACGGTGGAGTTTGGCGCCGCCCTGCCCAAGCTTCGCCGCAAGGTCGAACAGGACCTCGGCAAGAAAGCCACCAGCCGCGACGCCGTACTCGCCGCAGTCGTCCGCCTGCTGGACACCGAGCATATCCGCATCGGCAATGAGAGCTACGCCAAGGAAAACAAGAGCTTCGGCGCCACCACCCTGCGTAGTCGCCACCTCAAGAAGGCCGGCAACAAGCTGCTGGTCAAGTTCAAGGGCAAGCACGGCATCACCCGCGAACTCGCCATCACCGATCCGAAGCTGAAGCGGGTGGTAGCCAAGATCACCGAACTGCCCGGCCAGAACCTGTTCCAATATGTCGATGAGGACGGCGAGGCCTGCGCGGTCTCCTCCTCCGACGTCAACGACTACATCCGCGAAGCGACCGGCGGCGACTTCACCGCCAAGAACTTCCGAACGTGGGGCGCGTCGGTGATCGCCTTCGACCAGATGCTCTCGGCCCAGGAAGAAGAGGTGCGCAAGATCAGCCTCAAGACCGTGCTCGAACCCGTTGCTGAAGCGCTCGGCAACACGCCCGCCATCAGCCGCAAATCCTATGTCCATCCCAAGCTGATCGAAGCCGCCCGCGAAGACCCAAAGCGCCCGCTTGGCTCGGTCGAACGCCCCCGCGCCCGCAAATACCTCTCCAGCGAAGAAGTCGGCCTCATCAACTGGCTGATGAAGGGCAAGCGCAAGCCCGCCAAGCGCAAGGAAGCCGAAAGCAACGTCGACGCCGCGGTGAAAGCCGCCGACGTGTCGCTCGCCAAGGTCGATGCAGTGGCGGAAAAGGTCGCCCAGCACGCCTGAGCGACGCCGCGCCGCGCCGGCCTTGACCCCGCCCCTGCCCCTCCGCCATCCCGCCGCCGATGAACATCAAGCTCGCCCAATTCGTCGATTGGCTCACCCTTAACCGCGAAGCCTTGGCGATCGGCCTTGCCGTTGCGGTCGGCCTGGTCGGGCTGATGCTGATCGCCCGCTCGGTCGGCCACCGCATCGTCGCCGCCGATCCCGGCTCGACCACCTGGAAAGGCGTGATCGGCCGCGTGCTGTCCAAGACCGGCGTCCTGTTCATGGCCGCCGCCGCGCTCGAGATCGTGCTCACCTATGCCGAGCTGCCGAACGGCATCGACCGTCTGTTTCACAACGCCTTCATCATCGTCTTCGCTATCCAGGCCGCGGTCTGGGCGCGCGAGCTGATCCTCGGCGTCATCGGCGCCCGTGTCGGCGAGCGGCCGGGCGAAACCACGCTCGGCAACGCGATGGGCGTTATTCGCGTGCTGGTCAGCGTGGCGGTATTCGCCATCGCAATCATCGTCATCCTCGACAATCTCGGTGTCAACGTGACCGCGCTGGTTGCCGGCCTCGGCATCGGCGGCATCGCCATCGGCCTTGCCGCGCAAGGCATCTTCTCCGACCTCTTCGCCGCGCTCGCCATCCTGTTCGACAAGCCGTTCCGCCGCGGCGACACCATCCGCTTCGACACCACCACCGGCACCGTCGAAAAGATCGGCCTCAAGACCACGCGCCTCACCAGCCTCACCGGCGAGCGAGTGATCATGGCCAACACCAAATTGCTGGAGCGCGAAATCCGCAACCTTGCCGAAGGTGACGGCCGGCAGGAGACCTTGCGCTTCGGCCTTGTCTACCAGACCTCCTCGGACAAGCTCGAGCGCGTGCCCGAGATCGCTCGCGAAGTGGTCGAAGCGCAGCCGGGCTGCAGCCTCCACCGCTGCGTGATCACCGCGCTTGGCGCGTCCAGCCTCGACCACGAATTGCTGTTCCGCCACGACGGCCTCGACGCCGACGTCCTGTTCGCGAAGCGCGCCGCCATCATCATCGCCCTCCTCCGCCGCTTCGCCGAAGAAGGAATTGAGTTCGCGTATCCGACACAGACGACCTTCACCGCGGCGCCGGACGGGACGCTGGTCATGCCCTATGCGGTAAATACGCCGGCGCGATCAGTAACGACTTGAGAAAGCAAGGCCTCGCGGCGGCGTCGCTTGGACAGCAAGCCAGTCCAATTCTGGTACGACTTTCGCCTCTTCCCATTTACTTTGTCGCTAACTAGACGGTTAAAGATAAGTTAACGATTCGCGCGGCGCCAGTTCGCGTGCCTGTCTGGAGAGTGAGATGAAGGTTACCAAGTTCGTTGCCGCCGGCCTTATGGGTGCATCGCTCCTCATCGCTCCGGCAGCACAGGCGGCAACCGTGGTCAATGTGGACGGCACTGCCAACGCGTCGACGAACGGCAGCAACCCGGTGGTGGTTGCGCTGGGAGCCGGAACTTATGACCTCAGCTTCACCAGCGGCCTGTACGACGCCTTCAGCCGCTTCAGCGGCAGCGCCGGTTGCGACTCGAATGGCGAGAATTGCTCGCAAGGTTTCGAGAACAGCATCAAGTATGTGATCGATGGCATCACCTATTCGCTGGGTGATGGCGCCGCCAAAGGCGGTATCGGCCCGATCAATCCGGGTGATGCTTATTACAACACGGCGCAGCTTTCGCTCGCCAAGGCCGCCGCTTATTCGGCGCAGTTCACCTTGGCTGCACCGGCCAATGTGTCCTTCTACATCTTTGACGACTTCCTCGGCGACAACCGCGGCGGCATTTCGCTGGCGGTCAGCGCGGTTCCTGAGCCGGGCACCTGGGCGATGATGCTGGTCGGTTTCGGCGCGATTGGCGCGACCATGCGTCGCCGTCGTCGCGTCACCGCGATTGCGCAGATGGCGTAATCTGCCAGCACAATCGTCTCGCAAAAGGGCGTCGCTGATGCGGCGCCCTTTTTCATATGCCGACCGATCCTCCAGCGCTCACGCCGTGCTTGCACAATAGGATTGCGCCTGCTTGGCTGCCGCCGCTCTTTCTCAGCGCAGGCACCCCATCTCACAGGGTGAGGACCTGCCTTGCCGCAAACTCCCCGCCCTATGTGAACTTCGAGAACTTAGGCGAGCGCGAGGGCTCTACCGGGCTTGACCCGCGGCCTCGCTTCTTCTTCCTTCGCGCACCACGCCAAGCCAAGAGGAAGCCCCATGCCCGTCGCCAGCATCGATACCATCCGCGCCAAGGTCGGCTCCGAGCTCGGCACCTCCGACTGGATCGAGGTCACCCAGGACCGCATCAACGTCTTTGCCGACGCGACCGAGGACCATCAGTTCATCCACGTCGACGAGGCGCTGGCCGCGCAAACCCCGTTCGGCGGCACCATCGCCCACGGCTTCCTGTCCTTGTCGCTCCTCTCCCGCATGGCCGCGGACGTCATGCTGTCGCCCGAGACGACCAGGATGGGTGTCAATTACGGCTTCGAGAAAGTCCGCTTCCTCGCCCCGGTCCGCGCCGGCAAACGGGTGCGCGGCCGCTTCGTCCTCGTCAGTTTCGACGAAAAGCGCCCCGGCCAATATCAGTTCGCCCACGACGTCACGGTGGAGATCGAGGGCGAGGACAAGCCGGCCCTGATCGCGACCTGGATCGGGCAGGTCTTCGCGTAAGGCTCCGGTCCCGCTAAGCCAGCCACAGACTCACTTCTTCCCGGGAGCCACCATGTCCACCGTTCGCGACGCCGTTATCGTCTCCACCGCCCGCACCCCGATTGGCCGCGCTTATCGCGGCGCCTTCAACGCGACGCCCTCGCCGACCCTCACCGCCCATGCGATCCGTGCCGCGGTGGAGCGCGCCGGCATCGCCAACGACGAGATCGAGGACGTGGTGATTGGCGCTGCGCTCCAGCAGGGCGTCCAGACCACCATCGGCCGTACCGCCGCGCTGCGCGCCGGGCTCGGCGTCGGGGTCGCCGGCATGTCGATCGACCGCCAGTGCGCAAGCGGCCTGATGGCCATCGCCACCGCCGCCAAGCAGGTCATCGTCGACCGCATGGACGTCTGCGTCGCGGGCGGCGTCGAGAGCATCAGCCTCGTCCAGACCCCGGAAATGCGCCTCGGTTCGGACCCCGAACTGCTCTCCATGCACAATGCGGTCTACATGCCGATGATCCAGACCGCCGAAGTGGTCGGTCACCGCTACGGCATCAGCCGCGAACGCTGCGACGAATATGCCCTCCGCTCGCAGCAGCGCACCGCCGCCGCGCAGGCGAACGGCATCTTCGCCGACGAGATCGTCGAAGTCACCGCGCGCATGGCGGTCAAGAACAAGGAAACCGGTGAGACCACCATGCAGGAGGTCACCCTTGCCAAGGACGAGGGCAATCGCCCGCAGACCACGCTCGAGGATCTCGCCAAGCTGCAGCCGGTGATGGGGCCGGAACAGATCATCACCGCCGGCAACGCCAGCCAGCTGTCGGACGGCGCGTCGGCCTGCGTGGTGATGGACTCGGCGCTCGCCGAAAAGAAGGGCCTGACCCCGCTCGGCCGCTACGTCGGCATGGCGGTGGCGGGCACCGAGCCCGACGAGATGGGCATCGGCCCGGTCTATGCGGTGCCCAAGCTGCTCAACCGCTTCGGCCTCAAGGTCGAGGACATCGGCCTGTGGGAGCTGAACGAAGCCTTCGCGGTGCAGGTGCTCTATTGCCAGGACAAGCTCGGCATCCCCGACGAGCTACTCAACGTCAACGGCGGCGCGATCTCGATCGGCCATCCCTATGGCATGAGCGGCGCGCGCCTGACCGGCCACGCCCTCCTTGAAGGCAAGCGCCGCGGCGCCAAGTACGTCGTCGTTACCATGTGCGTCGGCGGCGGCATGGGCGCGGCGGGCCTGTTCGAGGTCTTCTGACCGAGTGATCCGGGTGCACGCCCCGCTAGGAGTGGTGCTGGCGCTGGCTTTGCCGGCACCGGCCCTGGCCTGCGTGCCCCCGCCCCCGCTTCAGCGGCTCGCCGGCGAGAGCGATGCGGACTTAGCCGTCCGCGCCCGGACCTTCGGGGAGGCCGAGGCGGACGAGAACCGCCGGCGTCAGCAGAGCGGCTGGTTCGATCGCGCGACCCGCGTCAGCCTCGCCCGGATTACAGTGTCGGGGCCAACCGATCGGATCCTTGGTGATGGGCTGACCCGCGCCCGCCGCGTGGAAGCCGTCCGAATTGGTTCCTTCAAGGGCGAGACTGCTTCCGGCACCGTCGCGATGGAGGATGTCGGGATCACCAGCTGTGGGGTCCACGGCGGCGGAACGGCGCGGTCGGGCAAGCCCGGCGCCTATATCGTGACCTTCGAAGGCGTACAGCCTGAAGGCACCGGCAATGTCGGAGTGCCCTTGTCCGAACTGCGCGATCCAAGGATCATCCAGGCCTTTTCGGATGTGGCCAAACCGGCGTTAGAGGGCGCGAAGCGATGACCGGTGTCGAACTCATAGCCCTGGCAGGCTCGACCAGCTTGCTCGCGGGCTGGCGGCTCTACCTCGTTACCTTCGTCACCGGCTTCGCGATGCGGCTGGGCTGGATCGACCTGCCGGACAAGCTCGTCGCGCTCGACGTGCTTGCCAATCCGTGGGTGCTCGTGCTCTCGGGTGCAGCTGCCTTGTTCGAGTTTTTCGCCGACAAGATCGCCTTCATCGATACTCTGTGGGACGGCATCAACACCGCCATCCGCCCGCTTGGGGGCGCGTTGCTGGCGCTGGCGATCGTCGATCCGGGTGATCCCGTCTGGCAGGTGACCGCCTTTATCCTCGGCGGCGGCGCGGCGTTCCTGTCGCACAGCGGCAAGGCGGCGACGCGCGCGATGGTCAACACGTCACCCGAGCCGGTCAGCAACATGGTCGTCTCGACCGGCGAGGACTTCGCCACAGCCGGTCTCCTTGCCCTCGCCATCGCCAATCCGATCGCAGCGGCGCTGATCGCGCTCATCCTGGTGATCGCAAGCCTGTGGCTGATCGTTGCCGCGCGCCGCCTGTTCAGGCGGGTTCTGAACCGAAGCTAGTCTCGCGCATTCACTGGCCAAACAAGGGAGAGAAAAGATGCCCGAGGGCGGTCACACCAGTCTCGTTGAACGAATTGCCCGCGTGCTGTGCGGTGCCCAGCACAGCGCCAATGCCGACGGTTCGGAAGCGTCCGCCTCCTCCCATATCGACCAGCATTGGCCGACCCACCGCAACCAGGCACTCGCCGTGCTGAAGGCGATCCGCGAAACGGATGCCAGCGGTGCCAGCGTCGGCGACCCCCTCATCTGGACCCGGATGGTCGAAGCCAGTATCGCCGACGCCGAAGACGACCGCGGGTGAGTGCCGGGGCGACAAGCGCTTCGGCGCACCCCCGCTGGACCCTTGTCGCCTGCATCCTCGCTTCCAGCCTGAGCTTCGTCGAAGGCTCGGTCCTGAACGTCGCCCTGCCAGCGATCCGCGCCAGCTTCGGCGCGGGCGCAAGCGACGTGCAGTGGGTGGTGAATGCCTATCTGCTTCCCTTGTCGGCGCTGCTGCTGCTCGGCGGAGCGCTCGGGGATCAGCATGGCCGCAAGCGCCTGCTGATCCTCGGCACCGGGCTGTTCGCCGCCGCCTCGCTGCTCTGCGCGCTGGCGCCTGATCTCACCTGGTTACTCGTCGGCCGCGTGCTTCAGGGGATCGGCGCCGCCCTCTTGCTGCCGAACAGCCTGGCATTGCTCAACGCCACCTTCGAGGGCGAAGAGCGCGGCCAGGCCATCGGCATCTGGGCAGCGGCCGGCGCTGCGGCTGCGGCGGTTGCGCCGCTGATCGGCGGCTGGCTGGTCGATCATGTTGGCTGGCCGGCCATTTTCTACATCAACTTGCCGCTGGCCGGCGGCGCAATCCTGATCGCCGCCCGCTTCGCCGCGGAGAGCCGGAACGAGGAAGCTGCCCGAACCGATTATCCCGGCGCCTTGCTGGCGACCCTCGGACTGTTCGGCATCACTTACGGTTTGACCCTGTGGTCGGTAGAGATGCGGGTCGACCCCTTGATTGCCGCGCTGGCGATCGGGGGCGTGCTGCTGCTCGGCCTGTTCCTGTGGGTGGAGGCACGCCGCGGCGACAAGGCCATGATGCCGCTCGCCATGTTCAGCGATCGCTGCTTTGTCGGCACCAACCTCCTCACCTTCCTGCTCTATGGCGCATTCGGAGCGGTCATGCTGCTCCTCCCGTATGTGCTGATCGAAGCGTGCGGCTATTCGCCGCTCCAGGCCGGGCTGGCGCTTACCCCGCTGGCCATCGTCATCGCCCTCGCCTCGCCGCTGATGGGCAAGTTCGCGGCGCGGATCGGCGGGCGGCTGCCGCTGACGGCGGGGCCGATGGTGGTCGCAGTTGGAATGCTGCTCGCCACCCGGATCGATGCCGGGGCGAGCTATTTGACGGCGGTGCTCCCCGCGGTCGTGGTGCTGGCAATCGGCATGGCGCTCGCGGTAGCGCCGCTGACCAGCACCATTCTTTCCTCCGTCGACCAGCGCCATGCCGGCACCGCCAGCGGGCTCAACAGCGCGGTGGCGCGAACCGGCGGACTGATTGCCACGGCCCTGCTCGGGTCGGTGCTGGTGTCGGACGGGGAAGCGTTGATCGGACCATTTCACACCGCGCTAATCGTGGGAGCGGTGGTGAGTGTCGGCGCCGGCGTCGCGGCGTGGCTGACCGTCAGCGCCGCGACCGAACCCAAGAGAAAGGCCGCCGAAGCCTGAGCTCCGACGGCCTCCCGCATTGCCTTGCTCGGTAAGACCCGAGACCTACAGGCCGAGATCCTCGGTCATGGAGGCAGGGCTCACCGACTTGGGACAATGAGACATCTGACCACCTCCTTTCGCATTGTTGACGATAGCGGGGAGATGGTCTCGGCTCGTTCGATTTCAAGAGGTTAGCGGCGACCGAACAATCGCTCGATGTCGCGTGCGCCAATTTCACCAAGGTGGAAGTCAATAACAGAGGCACGACGAACGTCTGTTATGGGTGGAAAGCGGACGTTGGTTCCGACACAAACCTATCAGTAGACTACAGGTGGGCGCGGAGCGTTCCATACAGCCTCAAAGCACTGGCCTTGGCGGCACGACTTGGCTTCTGAGAGGGCCTTCGCCACAGCTTCGTGAGCCGAGTTCTTCTCGTTCTCTTCGAACTGAACGACAAGCCGAAGCGGTCTCATCGCGGCAATCTGATTTGCAAAGCTTTGTAGTTCTTCAGAGTTGATGGGTGCTCCATTCCAGAGCATCACACCACGTTGCGAGACCCGAAGGTTGAAGTCACCGCTGACCAACCTCTCCGTCCTCGGAAGTTGGGCAACATCCGTTTCGAGCATCGCTCTGGGACCGCATGCCACTAGCAGCAACATAAGCAGAGGGGCTGTGGCCTTCATGAGCCAACTTTACAGATGGTTCCGAATGTCCGCAATGGGTCGAAAGCAGACATAGGCCAACCATTTCTGCCCCAGTCTGACTGATGGCTTGGCCGCTTTCAGGTAAGCCCCTCATTTCCTACCAAAAAGTCGTTCCACATCGGGCATGGAGAGCTTTACCCAAGTCGGGCGCCCATGATTGCAATGGCCACTGTGCGGCGTGACCTCCATCTCGCGCAAAAGCGCGTTCATCTCGGCGACCGACAGCACCCGCCCCGCGCGGACACTGTGATGGCAGGCAAAGGTGGCCGCCAGCAGATCGAGCCGGCTCTTCAGCGCCTGAGGCCCACCCAGCTCGGCGATCTCTGCTGCGAGGTCGCGGACCAGCCCCGCCGTATCGAGCTGCCCCAGCGGCGCGGGCGTGCCCCTGACCAGGATTGCAGACGGGCCGAACCGCTCGACGTCGAGGCCATAGTGAAGCAGCTCCGCCGCGGCTTCCTCGATCCGGTCGGCTTCGGGCTCGTCCAGCTCCACCACCTGCGGCAAAAGCAGGGCCTGCACCGCCACCCCGCCATTGCCAGCGCCGCGCTTCAGCCGCTCGAGCACCAGCCGCTCGTGCGCAGCATGCTGGTCGACGATGACCAGCCCGTCCTCGGCTTCGGCCACGATGTACGTCCCCGCAACCTGCCCCCGCGCCACGCCAAGCGGATGGTCGCCCACCGGCGCTGCGGCAGGCTCGGCGCGTGCGGCTGGTGCTGCGGTGAAGAGGGCGTGAGCTTCGGCTACCGAGGCTGGCGCCTGCCCATGCGGCGGCCGAGCGGGGTCCCACGAAGGAGGTGGAACGTAGGGCTGCGTGTCGAACTCGCTTGTCCATCGCACCGGCGCCGCAGCCTGCAGCCGGGCGGCGCTGCGGTGACCGGCTTGGTCGAGCGCCGAGCGCAGCCCCCCGACGATCAGCCCGCGCACTCCTTGCGGATCGGCAAAGCGGACTTCGGTCTTGGCCGGGTGGACGTTGATGTCGACCTCGCTTCCCGGCAGGTCGAGGAACAGGGCCACGATCGGCGCGCGGTCACGGGCGATCAGGTCCTGATAGGCGGCTCGAAGCGCACCCACCAGCAAGCGGTCCTTCACGGGGCGGCGATTGACGAACAGGAACTGCTGGTCCGCAGCGCCCCGTGTAAAGGTCGGCAGGCTGACCACTCCGCCAAGCGCCAGATCGCCGCGCTGAAGGTCGATCGGCAGGCCGTGGTCCGCGAGGCCGGGATCGAGCAACTCCGCCACTCGGGTCGGCAGCGCCGCCGGCTGCACCGACAGCACCCGGCGACCATCATGCTCCAGTGTGAAGGCGACATCGGGCCGGGCCATCGCCAGCCGCCGCACCACATCCAGACAAGCAGAATATTCCGCGCGGTGCGAGCGCAGGAACTTGCGACGGGCCGGCACCCGCTCAAACAGCCCGTCGACCCGCACCCGCGTGCCAGGCGGCAGGGCGGCCGGTCCCTCGCCTGCCCGCACCCCGTGATCGATCTCCAGCCGCCAGCCGTCGGAACCCCGCTCACGGCTCTCCAACGTAAAATGGGCAACGCTGGCAATCGACGGGAGCGCTTCGCCGCGAAAGCCGAAGCTCGCCACCGCTTCGATCCGGTCGTCGGGCAGCTTGGAGGTGGCGTGGCGCTCGATCGCCAGCGCCATGTCGGCCGGACTCATGCCGAACCCGTCATCGGTCACTTCCACCAACGCAGTCCCGCCGGCCGACAGCCGAATGCTGACCGTACTCGCCCCCGCGTCCAGGCTGTTCTCGACCAGCTCCTTCAACGCACTGGCCGGACGTTCCACCACCTCACCGGCGGCGATGCGATCTACGAGGTTCGAAGGAAGCCTTCTTATTGACATGTTAAGGGTCCTAGCCCAATCGGCTGAAGCGGGCGAGACGCTCTTCGATCCACCGGTTAAGTGGTCGTTACGTCTCTGGACTTAAACCCTTTTTACAAGAAGTGGGCGGGCATGTTCTGGACGCGCTGGTTCAAGTGGATGAGCCATGACATGGCGATCGATCTCGGGACGGCGAATACGCTCGTCTACGTGCGCGGACGCGGCATCGTCTTGAACGAGCCGTCGGTGGTCGCGATCGAGACGATCAACGGCGTCAAGAAGGTCAAGGCAGTTGGCGAAGACGCCAAGCTGATGATGGGCAAGACCCCTGACCAGATCGAGGCGATCCGACCGCTGCGCGATGGCGTGATCGCCGACATCGACGTCGCCGAACAGATGATCAAGCACTTCATCCACAAGGTGCACGGCGGCGGAAAACTGCGCTCCCTGCGCTTCCCGGAAATCGTGATCTGCGTGCCGTCGGGCTCCACCTCGGTCGAGCGCCGCGCCATCCGCGACGCCGCCTCCAACGCCGGCGCCAGCCAGGTGTATCTGATCGAGGAGCCGATGGCGGCCGCGATCGGTGCCGACATGCCGGTGACCGAGCCGGTCGGTTCGATGGTCGTCGACATCGGCGGCGGCACCACCGAAGTCGCGGTGCTGTCACTGCGCGGTCTTGCCTACACCACCTCCGTGCGGGTCGGCGGGGACAAGATGGACGAAGCCATCTCCTCCTACGTCCGGCGCAATCACAACCTCCTGATCGGCGAAGCCACGGCCGAGCGGATCAAGCAGGAAGTCGGCATCGCCAAGCCGCCGGTCGACGGCATCGGCAAGACGGTCCACATCAAGGGCCGCGATCTCGTCAACGGCGTCCCCAAGGAGATTTCGATCAACCAGGGCCAGATCGCCGAGGCGCTCAGCGAGCCGGTCGGCACCATCGTCGAAGGCGTCCGCATCGCGCTCGAGAACACGGCCCCTGAACTCGCCGCCGACATCTGCGACCAGGGCATCGTGCTAACCGGTGGCGGCGCGCTGCTGCAGGGTCTGGACGAGGTGCTTCGTGACGAGACCGGGCTTCCGGTCACCGTTGCCGAGGATCCCCTCACCTGCGTCGCTCTCGGCACTGGTCGTGCCCTTGAGGAAGACCAGTTCCGCGGCGTTCTGCAGACCGCCTGAGCCCGGGAGATAGACGGTGGCGCCAGGTCCAGGGGCGCGTGCCGGCTGGTCGAGGCGGGCGCAATATGGCCTGTTCTTCAGCTTTCTGGCGGCGATCGCCGGACTGCTGATCGGTCTTGGCTTGCTTGCCCTCAGCCTCGTCGCGCCGAGCGCTTACGCCGGCGTGCGCGGCGCGGCGCTTGACGTCACCGCGCCGGTCACGGGTGCGCTGCGCAGCGTGACCGATACCGCCGCCGGCCTGTTCAGCGGGGCAGGCAATTACTGGGATGCGGCCCGCCAGAACGCCGGTCTGCGCGAAGAGAATCGCAAGCTTCAACGCCAGGCTATTCAAGCGCGCGCCATCTTCCAGGAGAATGCGCAGCTGAAGTCTGTGCTTGCCCTGCGCGAGAACGAAGTCGCGACCGTCGCAACCGGCCGGATCGTCGGCTCCAGCCTCGAAAGCGCGCGGCGGTTCGCCGTGCTGACCGCAGGCAGCGGCGACGGAGTCGCTGTCGGCATGCCTGTACGCAGCGCAGCGGGTTTGATCGGCCGGGTGGTCGACGCTGGTGCCACCGCCTCGCGCGTGCTGCTGATCTCCGACCGGGCCAATATCGTGCCCGCGCGGTTGCTGCGGGGCGGCCAGCCGGTGATCGCCACCGGCCGCGGTGACGGGACGATCGACGTCCGTCCGCTCGAGGTCGGCCGCAACCCGTTTCGAGCCGGTGACTTCATCGTCACCTCGGGCACCGGCGGCCTCTACCCACCCAACGTTCCAGTGGCCAAGATCATCCGGCTCGACGACGATGGCGCCACCGCCATCCCGCTTGCCGATCCTGCCAGCGCCAGCTTCGCCGTGGTCGAGCGCCCGTATGAGGAAGCGGCTCTGCCCGAGGCCGAGCCGACCGAAGCGGAACAATAAAGTGGTTCGCTCCGCTCTCAGCCGCCCTTCCCGCCTTGATCGCGGACCTCGCAAGCTGGCCCGCGTATTGCCCGCCCTTTCGGTCGCTCTCGCCTCGCTCCTCCCCCTCGTCCCAGTGGTCGCCGAGGTGGGCTGGTTTCCAGAGACCGGCTTTCTGCTCCTCCTGGCATGGCGGCTGCTGCGGAGCGACGTCATCCCCGCCTGGTGGGCTGCTCCTCTTGGCCTGTGGAACGACCTTGTTCTTGGCCTTCCCATCGGTCTTTCCGTCGCAACCTGGACCGGGGCGATGATCCTGCTCGATCTGCTTGATCGGCGCACGATGTGGCGGGATTATTGGCTCGAATGGCTGCTCGCCGCCTCCTTGCTGGCGCTGGCAGAAGTTGCCCGGCGCGAAGTCGATTCAGCGATGGGTGCCCCCTACGATCTCCTCGCGATCATCCCGCCGCTGCTTATCGCCATCCTCACCTTCCCGCTTGCCGCGTTCGTCGCCAGCGCGCTTGATCGCTGGAGGCTCAACCCTTGAGCCGCTTCAACAACACCAAGGCCGACATCGTCTTCTCGCGCCGGATGCTGGTCGTTGGCGGAGCGCAGCTGGCTGTCGCCGGTACGCTGATCGGCCGCATGGGCTGGCTCGCGATCAAGGAGAACGAGAAGTACAACCTCCTCAGCGAGGATAATCGTGTTCAGCTGATCATCGTGCCGCCCCGCCGCGGGTGGATCGTTGACCGGGCCGGCAAGCCCATCGCCATCAACCGTTCGGACTTTCGCGTCGACCTCATTCCCGAGCGGATGGTCGACCCTGAAGGCGAACTCACCTTGCTGGCGCAATTGCTTGCCCTTGGTCCCGACCAGATCGATCGGATCCGCCGCGAAGTTCGCGAAGCGCGCGGCTTTCAACCGGTGCAGGTGGCCGAGAACATCCCGTACGATCGCTACGCCGCGGTGACCGTGCGTATGCCCGAGCTGCCCGGTATCGAGCCGGCGCGGGGCTTCACGCGTTTCTATCCCGCCGGCGCGGCAGTGGGGCAGCTGATCGGCTATGTCGGCGCCGCAAACGCCAAGGAATATGAGGCCGAGAAGAACCCGCTGCTCATCACGCCGGGGTTCAAGATCGGCAAGGAAGGCCTCGAGGAGGTGCTCGAACAACGCCTGCGCGGCATTCCCGGCGGTCAGCGGGTGGAGGTGTCGGCGCGCGGCAAGCTCATCCGCGAGCTTACTCCCAAGCCCGATCGCTCGGGCAATTCTGTTCAGCTCTCGATCGACGCCGGCTTGCAGGAATATGCCGCAAGGCGGCTCGGTGAGGAAAGCGGCAGCTGCACCATCATCGACTGCCTGACCGGCGACCTCCTCTGCATGGCTTCCATGCCGAGCTATGATCCCAACAGCTTCTCGGACGGCATCGGCCGGACCGAATGGAAGACGCTGTCGGAGGATCCCCGCAAGCCGCTCTTGAACAAGACGGTGAACGCGCTCTACCCGCCGGGCTCGACCTTGAAGCCGATGGCCGCGCTGGCCATTCAGAAGGCCGGGATCAACCCCAGCGAGCGGGTCTTCTGCAATGGCGGTTACCAGCTCGGCAACCGCTTCTTCCGCTGCCTCGGCCGGCATGGCACCGTCGACATGCGGCGTGCCATCGCCAAGAGCTGCAACACCTATTTCTACACCATGGCCAATCGCATCGGCTATGATGCGATCGCGCCCATGGCTCGCCTGCTTGGCCTTGGCGAGAAGTTCGATCTGCCTTTGGTCAGCCAGAATTACGGCACCATCCCCGACTCGGAGTGGAAGCAGCGCCGCTTCGAGAAGAACCGCCGGCTGGTCGAGCGGCCCGACTGGACTCGCTCGGACAGCTTGAACGCCGTCATCGGCCAGGGCTTTGTGATCGTGAACCCGCTGCAACTCGCCGTGCAGGCGGCGTGTATCGCCAGTGGCCGCAAGATACGCCCGCTACTGCTTGGCAAGCACAATCAGGCCGCCGAGGCGCTGGACATCCCGCAAGAGCATCTCGACGCGGTGCGCGGGGGCATGTGGGAAGTCGTCAATGGCGATGGCACGGCCGGCGCTTCCAAGCTCCAGGTGCCGGGCTTCGAAATGTGCGGCAAAACCGGCACGGCGCAGGTCCGCCGCTTGTCGGCGAGCGCCACGCGCGGCCAAGGCGGCGACTGGCGCTACCGCGACCACGGTCTGTTCGTCTTCTTCGCCCCCTACAACAATCCGCGCTACGCGGGCTCGGTCGTGATCGAGCATGGCATGGGCGGCGCGCGGGCAGCGGCGCCGGTCGCCAAGGACGTCCTCACCTATCTGTTCGACCGGCCTCAGGCGGTGAAGCGGCTCGAGGGCCTGGAAGCGGAATGGGGCGGTACACTGGCGGAGCGCATGGCGCGGCGGTCGGCGGCAATCGAGGCCGCGGCGGCGCAGGCCGCCTCGCTGCGCTCGCCGCCGATCGCGGCGCCGGCACCCGTGCCGCCCAGCATCAACGCGCCGCCGCCAGCACCGGACGACCGCTGAGATGATCTCCAGCGCCATCATCCCCCAGCCGCTTGCCCGCCTGCCCTGGCGGCTGATCTTCCTGATCTCCGGCATCGGCCTGTTCGGGCTGATTAACCTCTACTCGGCGGCTGGCGGCTCGATCGAGCCGTGGGCGATGCGGCAGGGCATGGCGTTCGGCATGTTCCTGACTTTGGCGATCGTGATCTCCAATGTCCGGGAAGCGACGATCAAGCAGGTCAGCATTCCGGTTTACATCGCCATCGTGGTGATGCTGATCCTGGTCGACATGCTGGGCTTCGTCGGCAAGGGAGCGCAACGCTGGCTCGACCTTGGCTTTATCCGGCTACAGCCGTCCGAGTTCATGAAGCCGGCTATCGCACTCACCCTCGCCCGCTTCTACGACCTCCTGCCCGCCGGGGAAACGCGGACGTTTCGGGCGGTCTGGCCGGCGGCGACCTTGATCGGCGTGCCGGCAGGCCTCGTCATCCTCCAGCCCGACCTCGGCACCGGGCTGATGGTCTGCTTCGCGGGCGTCACGGTGATGTTCCTTGCCGGGGTCAAGCTCCGCTGGTTCCTGGTGCCCGGCGCCCTGGTCGCTGCCTCAATTCCGGTGATCTACCACTTCCTGCACAGCTACCAGCGCAAGCGGATCGATATCTTCCTGGATCCCGCAAGCGATCCGCTGGGCGCCGGCTATCACATCACCCAAAGCAAGATCGCGATCGGGTCGGGCGGATTGTTCGGCAAGGGCTACCTCCAGGGCAGTCAAAGCCACCTGCAATATCTTCCCGAGGGCCACACCGACTTCGCTTTTGCCACCTTGGCAGAGGAGTGGGGAATGCTCGGTGGCACGGTGGTAATCGTCGCTTATCTCCTCGTCCTGCGCTGGTGCCTTGGCGTTGCTGCCCGTGCCCCCAATCGGTTTGCCCGGCTGAGCTGCGCGGGTCTCACTGCGGTGCTGTTCAGTTATTTCGCCATCAACCTGCTGATGGTGATGGGGCTGGCACCGGTGGTCGGCATCCCGCTGCCCTTAATCAGCTACGGCGGTTCGGCGGTCATGACGGTGATGATCTGCCTTGGCTTGTTGATGAGCTTCGAGCGGCAACAGCGGACCAGCTCGCGGTTGAGCTGATACGGGAACGAAGTTCTCGAAGTTCACATAGGGCAGCGGTCCGACGTCGGATCTGCGTTGACGTTGGCTCCGGGTTCCGATTGCTGCTCGGCCGCAAGGCTGGCAGGCGGCTTCCTACATTGCAAGCTGTCGCACCAAACGCTCTTGCCAAGCCCCGCGGCGCTGGCTAGAGGCCACTCCGCGCCCGCCTCCCGGAGGCCGAGCGCTTTGCCTTACGGCATGGACGCATAGCTCAGTTGGTAGAGCAGCTGACTCTTAATCAGCGGGTCCTAGGTTCGAGCCCTAGTGCGTCCACCATCCTCCGGCACTTCGTAAACACTGCTCACCCCTCTTCGTCTGGCGAAGCGCCAGCGGCGTCAGGCCTTTGCGCGCGGGGATACTTTGTCGAGCCAGCGGCCGAGCGGGCCTGCGCCCCAAGCTAGAGCTTGGTAAAGCTTTAGCGTCGGCCGTGCCCAGCGAACGTAGAGGTTCGGCCGGCCGGTCGCGGAGCTTAGCGCGAATAGCCGGTGGCTGGCGCGGGTGATGAAGCGGCGCAGGCGATAGATCGCCTTGCGGCGGAGTGGCAGGGCGGCGGAGGGGCGCACGCGCTTGATCGGCCGCAACCCTCGCTTGTGCCAGGTCAGCCGATAGGCGAGCCCCTGGCGGCGGTGACGGAAGCCGGCGGCTTGTGTCTGGACCACGATCTCGGCCGTAGTGGGCGCAAGCGCGAGCCTGCCCCCTGCCCGTGCTTGCTCGATCAGGGCATGAAGCGCCGGGCTGCGGACCGAGGCGACGTTGGTACCGCGGCCATCCGAGCTGTGCGGTTCGATCCAGGCATCGCCAAAGCTGATGTCGGCGGTTTCCGCCACCACATCGTCGCACCAGTCGCAGGCCGGGTTCTGCCAGAAGCCAGCGCCCCAATCTCCGTCGGCGAGGTGCATCCAATCTTGTGCGCGGTGGCTGCCATCGGCAAGCGACAGATCGGCGCGATACCAGTTGGCCGGGCGGCCAGCGTCCTTCTTGCGATAATCGACCGCGCGAACATCGCGCATGGGCGCGTGCAGCTGGAGTGCGAAGCTGTCGACGAGGTGCGCGCTTTTCTGGTGGCCGCAGAACAGGCCGAGGGTGTGGGTGATCCGCTCGGCAAGAACCGGATCGGCGCGGCGGGCGAGATGCACCGCCTTGATGAAGCAGGGCACGCCGATAACCGCATAGCGTCCGGGTGTCGCAGCGATCTCCTTCAACACCGCGGCAAGGTCGACGGGATAATAGCGCGACTGGGCGCCAGCCTTGAGTTCGTCGGTGCTGCGCGACAGCCGGTAACCGAAGAAGCGGCCGGTCTCGGTGACAGGTTCAGGCGCGACATGGGCAACCGCGTCGACTTCGCCGGTGCGGAGCAGCTCAGCCGCTACCCAGGAGGTCAGGCCTCCAGAGCTGCCGTTGGCGCGCCATTCCTCCTCTTCGACATGGCCGATATAGCTGGCGAGGGTTCGCCCAAGATGCGGGTCGGGCGCCGCGGGGTAGAGCGACGCGGCGATGACGTCCTCGCTCTCGGCAGCGGGGCTCATTGGGCAACGCTTGGCAACCGCCTCGCTCCGGCGGGCAGCGAAGGGGCCGGCCGGTTTGCGGAAGCCGTCGCGGTCCCAGCGCATGGCGCTGTCGTTCGCGGTCAGGGTGCAGGCCCCGCAGCCGATGCAAAGGTCGGAGCGGACGATCTCTGCCGGGGAGAACTCAGCCAAGCGCGGCATCGAGAAAGGCCTGTGACTGGCCGCGCAGTTCCACGATCCGGCGATGGACCTGCTCCGCGGGAGGTTCGGCGAGGAGCGCGGCGAAGGCGGCCTCGGTGGGCTTGTCGCGCAGGAGGTGGCGCTCGGCGCCCAGCTTGGCGGTGAGGTCGCGGACCTTGTTGAGGCGGTAGGGCGTGACGCAGGCGACGAACGGCTTGTCCATCGTCAGCGCGAACACGCAGCCGTGGAAGAAGTTGGTGATCACCGCCGCCGCCCCGGCCATGGCGTTGGCGAACTCAATCGGCCCGGCCTCGATCCACCACTCGTCGGCGTAGTCGTTGCCGTAGCCGATGCTGCGAAGGACAAGGCCCTGCTCGCGCGCCCAACGCTGTGCCATAGGGCCGAGCCAATTGGGAAAGCCATGACCGTAGAGCAAGGCGTATGGCCGCTCTTCAGGGGCGGGCACCCGCGGGATGCGGTCCGCAAACTGAAGGCAGGGATCGAGCACCAGCGCCGGTTTTCGTCCCAGCGCCCGCTCGACGATCTGGCTGCTGTTGTCATCGCGCACGGAAATAGCCGAGAAATCAGCAAGCTTGTCTATCCAGAAGTCGTCCAGCCCGCGGGCGGCGTCGTAGTTGCCGAAGCTTGCCGCATAGGAGATCAGGCGGTCGGTCGCGATGCCTTCGCCCCAGAACAACGGCTTGTGGCCATACCAGGGGTGAGCAAGGTTCCACACCTCATCGGACCCGACCACTACCGCGTCAAACGCCCCTGCCGCGGCCCCGTCGTAAAGGGAGAAGGGCGCCGACAGGGGCATGGAAGCAAAGGCGTCCTCGAAGGTACGGGTCTTGGACTTGTAGGCGGAACGATGCTCGCGCGGGGTCCGTTCGGGAAGCGTCGGCTCAAGCGCGCAGCGAAGCTCGGCCCGGCGCACCGATGGGCAGTGATGGTCGAGCAATTCGACCTTGGCCTCACCGTTCGCCGACAAGCCTTCCGCCAAGCACCGCGCCTGCCAGTAGGAACCGTAGTTGATGCATTTGTGGAAGGTCAGGATGCCGATGCGTGGGCCGCTCATGGCCCCCAAAGCCTCGGGAGCGCGCTCAGGTTCCGAGCCAGCCTTGCCATTCTTGCGCGAGCGCCGCTGCATCGGTGGCCGAGCGGCAGGCGATGAACAGGGTATCGTCGCCGCTGATGGTGCCAACGACCGCCGCCGGCGGACTGGCGTCGATCGCGACGCCGACCATGTGCGCCGAGCCCGGCGGCGTCTTCAGGACCACCAGGCCGCCCGCAGGCTCGGCGCTGCGAACCCATTCGGCAAAGAGCGAGCGCAGGCGCATCTCGTTGGCGGGCACCACGCTCCATTGATCGGGCAAGGTGTAGCGCGTTTCGCCGCCGCGGCGGATTTTGACTGCGCCAAGCTGCTCGAGATCGCGGCTGACAGTGGCTTGCGTCACCTCATGCCCCGCGTCGCGCAGAGCGGCCACCAACTCGTCCTGGCGGGTCAGGCTGAGGCGTCGGAGCAGGTCGGACAAGGTTGCGAGGCGGCGATTGCGGCTGTCGGTCATGCAGCGCCTATGCATTAGCTTGCATAATGATGCAAACGCGACCATAGGCGCCCTCCCATGATTCGATCCGCCATCCTTGGAGCCTCCGGCTATGTCGGCGGCGAACTGCTTCGGCTTCTTGCCCGTCACCCCGGGATCGAGGCGACGTGCCTGTTCGGGGACAGCAAGGCTGGGCAGAAGCTCGGCGCCGTGCATCCGCATATCGGCGGGCCGCCAGCGGCGCTGGAGGTCGAGCGGTTCACGCCCGAGGCGCTTGACGGGATCGACCTCGTGTTCGCTGCCCTCCCCCATGGCGAAAGCCAGAAGTGGGCCGAGGCGATCCTCAATAGCGGGGCCAAGCTGGTCGATCTCGGCGCCGACTTCCGGCTGCATGATCCGCAAGATTATGCAACCTGGTATGGTGAAGCGCATCAAGCGCCGCATCTGCTCGATCGCTTCGTCTACGGCATCCCTGAACTGCACCGAGATGCAATCCGCGGTGCCCAGGCGGTGGCAGCGGCGGGCTGCTATCCGACGGCGACGATCCTGGCGCTGAAGCCGCTGGTCGATGCCGGGCTGGTCGATCCAGAGAGCCTCATCGTCGATGCAGCAAGCGGGGTCAGCGGCGCGGGCCGGGCGGTGAAGGAGGGTACGGCCTTCAACTCCGTCGACGGCAGCTTCGCGGCCTACGGCCTGCTCAATCACCGCCACACCGCCGAGATGGAGCAGGCGCTGGGCGCGACGGTGCTGTTCACGCCGCACCTCGCGCCGATGACGCGGGGCATCCTTGCGACCTGCTATGCCACCGCGGCGCGGGAGATGGCCGCGGACGAACCCTTGCAGGTTCTGCGCGCCGCTTACGCCGACGAGCCGTTCGTGCGGGTCAGCGACGATCCGCCGGCGACCAAGTGGGTGTCGGGCAGCAATGGCGCGGTGGTGACGGCGCGCTACGACGCTCGGACCAAGCGCGTGCTGGCGCTTGGCGCGATCGACAATCTTGGCAAAGGCGCGGCCGGGCAGATGGTCCAGTGCGCCAATCTGATGTTCGGGCTGGACGAGGCCGCGGGCCTGTCGGCCGAGGGAGTGTTTCCATGAGCGTTACCGCACCAGAGGGCTTCGTCGCTGCCGGGCTCCATGCCGGGATCAAGAAGTCGCGGCCCGACATGGCGCTGCTGGCGACCGAGGACCGGCAGCCCGTCACCTGCGCCGCAGTGTTCACCCAGAACAAGTTCTGTGCGCCACCGGTGACGCTCGACCGCGACCTGTTGCAAGCCAATGGCGGCAAGGCGGCGGCGGTGGTGGTCAACAGCGGCAATGCCAATGCTGGCACGGGCGCCGCGGGCCTCGACGATGCTCGGGCGATGGGTGTCGCGACCGCGCAGGCGCTGGGCATCGACGCTGCGGGAGTGCTGGTCTGCTCGACCGGCATCATCGGAACGCCGTTGCCGATGGACGTGATCCTGCCGGCGATCCCCAAGCTTGGCGGTGCATTGTCGGTTAAGGGCGATGCCGAGGCGGCCAAGGGCATTCTCACTACTGACCATGTCGCCAAGGAAGTGGTCGTGCAGGGCGATGGCTGGACCATCGGCGGCATGGCCAAAGGCTGCGGGATGATCGCGCCGAACATGGCGACCATGCTGGCGTTCCTGACCACCGACGCCGACGTGCCGCGCGACACGCTGCAGGCGATGCTGAAGACGGCGAGCGACGCGACCTTCAACACGCTCAACGTCGATGGTGCGACCTCGACCAACGATACGGCGATGCTGTTCGCCAGCGGGCGCAAGGGCGCGCCGAGCGATCTCGACGGATTCGGCCGGGCGGTGGAGGAAGCCTGCCGCCAGTTGACGCTCAAGATGGCGCATGATGCCGAGGGCATGACCCGCCTCGCGCACCTGCACGTCACCGGCGCGGCGAGCGATGCCGAAGCGCGGATCGCGGCCAAGAACATCGCCGAGAACAACCTCGTGAAATGCAGCTGGTATGGCGCCGATCCTTACTGGGGCCGGCTGCTGGCGGCAGCGGGCTCGGCCGGGGTGGCGCTGGACGTCGAGGGGAGCTTTGTCAGCTACGGGGGGATCAAGGTGGCTGAGGGCGGCACCAACTGCGCCCATGACGCGCAGGCGCTGACCGAGCATATGCTGGGGCAGGAGTTCCGCATCGAGGTCCATCTCGGCGCCGGCAGCGGCGAAGCGCGGGTGATCGGGGTCGATCTTGGCCCCGGCTACATCAAAGAGAATAGCGTGACGTCATGAGCGAAATCCTGTCCCTCGACGTGCCCGCAACGGCGTCGACCCACGGCGACGGCCTGGCCAAGAGCCTGCTGACCCCGTCCACCACGGCCGAGATACTGGTCGAGGCCCTGCCCTACATCCAGCAGTTCGCCGGCAAGTCGGTGGTGGTGAAGCTTGGCGGCGCCGCGATCGATCCCGAGAGTGACCGCGCGTTGGCGCAGGATGTGCTGCTGCTCCGCTCGGTCGGGGTGCGCTGCGTGCTGGTGCATGGCGGCGGCCCTCAGGTGGATGCGATGCTGCGCCGGGTCGGCAAGCAACCGGAGTTCCGCGACGGGCTGCGCGTCACCGATGCCGAGACGCTGGAAATCGTCCGCATGGTGCTGGTCGGCAAGATCAACCGCGATCTGGTCGCGACCATCAACGGCGAGGCCGGTGCGGAGCCGGTGGCGCTCGGCGTGTCGGGCGAGGATGCCGGGCTCCTGCGGGTTGCGCAGCGGTCGTCGGCGCTGGGTTACGTCGGTGACGTGACCCAAGTGCGCGCCCAGCACCTGCTCAATCTGCTCGACGGCGGAATGGTGCCCGTCGTCTCTACCATCGGTGCGGACGAGAGCGGGCAGCCGTTCAACGTCAATGCCGACGAAGCGGCCAAGGCAATCGCCATTGCCATGGGCGCGGAGAAGATCGTCTATCTGACTGCGGCGCCGGGCCTGCTGGAGGACGCCAAGGATGAGACCAGCCTGGTTCCGCGCCTGACTGCCGCCGAGCTGCGCGAGCGGATCGCGCATGACAGCGTCGGCGGGGGGATGATCCCGAAGCTTACCGCCTGCCTCGAGGCGGTGGAGGGCGGCGTACCTTATGCGCACATCATCGACGGCCGGGTGCCGCACGCGCTGCTGATCGAGCTGCTGACGCGGCACGGCATCGGCACCATGATCCGGGCGGAGGCGAACTGGTGAGGCATCTCCTGACGCTTGCCGATGTCTCGAGCGCTGACATCGCAGCCATGCTGACGCTGGCCGAAGCGCCCCCTGCCCCGCTGCTGGCGGGCAAGGGCGCTGCGCTTTACTTCGAAAAGCCGAGCGCCCGGACCCGCAACTCGATGGAGTTAGCGGTGCACCAGCTCGGCGGGCATCCGATCTACCTGACGCAGGGCGAGCTCGGCATCGGTACGCGCGAAAGCGTCGAGGACGTCGCGCGAACGCTGGCCTGCTATCACGGCGTGATCTGCGCGCGGGTGTTCGACCACGGCCTGCTGCAGGCACTGGCGGCGGCAAGCCCGATTCCGGTCATCAATATGCTGTCCGGCACCGACCATCCGCTGCAGGGCCTCGCCGATCTCCTCACCATCCGTCAGCTGTGCGGCCGGATCGAGGGAGTGAAGGTGGCTTATGTCGGGGACGGCGACAACAATGTCGCGCGCAGCCTGGCACAGGGTTGCGCGGCGCTGGGTGCCGAACTGACCATCATCGCACCCGAAGGCTATCAGCTGTCGGACGCGCCCGCCGGCGTCATTCAGACCGCCGATGGAGCGGCGGTGGCCGGCGCGGACGTCGTCTACAGCGATGTGTTCGTGTCGATGGGCCAGGACAGCGAGACCGAGCGGCGGATGACCGACCTTGCCGCCTATCAGGTCGACGAAGCATTGATGGCACGCGCGCCTGAAGCCTGGTTCCTCCACTGCCTCCCTGCCCGCCGCGGCGAGGAAGTGACGGCGGGTGTGATCGACGGGCCGAGGAGCGCGATCTGGCGCCAGGCCGAGAACCGGATGCACACGGCGCGCGGCGCGCTGATGTGGCTTTTGCAGCAGGACTGAAGAAACATGGCTAAGCTCAAGGTCGTACTCGCTTATTCGGGCGGGCTCGACACCTCCATCATTCTGAAGTGGCTGCAGACCGAATATGATGCGGAGGTGGTCACCTTCACCGCCGACCTCGGCCAGGGAGAAGAGGTCGAGCCGGCGCGCAAGAAGGCCGAGCTGCTCGGCGTGAAGCCCGAGAACATCTTCATCGAAGACGTGCAGGAAGAATTCGTCCGCGACTTCGTCTTTCCGATGTTCCGCGCCAATACGCTGTACGAGGGCCAATACTTGCTCGGCACCTCGATCGCCCGGCCGCTGATCGCCAAGCGCCAGATCGAGATCGCCCGCGCGGTCGGGGCCGATGCCGTGTGTCACGGTGCCACCGGCAAGGGCAACGACCAGGTCCGCTTCGAACTCGGCTATTATGCGCTGGAGCCCGACATCCGGGTCATCGCCCCGTGGCGCGAGTGGGAGTTCGCCAGCCGCGAGCAGTTGATCGACTTCGCCGAGAAGAACCAGATCCCCATCGCCAAGGACAAGCGCGGCGAAAGCCCCTTCTCGATCGATGCCAATCTTCTTCACTCGTCGAGCGAGGGTAAGGTGCTGGAAGACCCGAGCGTCGAAGCGCCGGAATACGTCCATCAGCGCACCATCTCGCCCGAGGATGCGCCCGACGCGCCGACCGAGATCACCATCGATTTCGAGAAGGGCGATCCGGTCGCGATCGACGGGGTGGCGCTGTCGCCTGCCGCGCTGCTGACCCGGCTGAACGAGCTTGGCCGCGACAATGGGATCGGCCGCCTCGATCTGGTCGAGAACCGCTTCGTCGGCATGAAGAGCCGCGGGGTCTACGAGACGCCGGGCGGGACCATCCTGCTCGCCGCGCACCGCGGGATCGAGAGCATTACGCTCGACGGCGGGGCAATGCATCTCAAGGATTCGCTCATGCCGCGTTATGCGAGTCTCATCTACAACGGCTTCTGGTTCGCTCCCGAGCGCGAGATGCTGCAGGCGCTGATCGATCAGAGCCAGGAGATGGTCTCGGGCCGCGTGCGCATGAAGCTCTACAAGGGCAACGCCACCGTGATCGGCCGGGAGAGTGCTTACTCGCTCTACGACGAGGATCTGGTGACCTTCGAGGAAGGCTCTGGCTCCTACGACCAGCGCGACGCGGCGGGGTTCATTCGCCTGAACGCGCTGCGGCTGCGGATCGCGGCGCAGCGCAAGAAAAAGCTACAGATCCAGTAGGTCCTTCCACCGCGCGACCTGCTCTCGAACCCGGACCGGCGCGGTGCCGCCGTGGCTGGTCCGGCTGTTCACCGAGGCTTCGACGCTGAGCACGTCGTAGACGTTGCTGTCGATGCGGGCGTCGATGCCCTGCAACGTGTCGAGCGACAGGTCGGCGAGATCGGAGCCAGCGTCCTCCGCCGCCTTCACCGCGCGCCCGGTAATGTGATGCGCCTCGCGGAACGGCACGCCGGCCTCGCGGACCAGCCAATCGGCAAGATCGGTGGCGGTGGCGAACCCCTGCGCCGCGACTTCGCGCATCCGGGCCGGCTTGAAGGTAGCGCTCTCGGCGCTGCCCGCCAGCGCGGCGAGGCTGAGCGCCAGCAGGTCGTGCGCCTCGAAGGTCGGCGCCTTGTCGTCCTGCATGTCCTTTGAATAAGCCAGCGGCAGGCCCTTCATGGTGATCATCAGGCCGGTAAACAGGCCGACGATCCGTCCCGAATGGCCGCGTACCAGTTCGGCCGCGTCGGGATTACGCTTCTGCGGCATGATCGAGCTTCCGGTCGACCATTGGTCGCTGAGCTGGACAAAACCGAACGGCGGGCTTGCCCAGTTGATCAGCTCCTCGGCAAGCCGCGACAGGTGCAGGCTGCACTGGGTCGCGGCGGCTAGATAATCGAGCGCGAAGTCGCGATCCGACACACTGTCGAGGCTGTTGGCGGTCGGCCGGTCGAAGCCCAATGCGGCGGCGGTCGCCTCGCGGTCGATCGGGAAGCCGGTGCCGGCCAGCGCGGCGGCGCCAAGCGGGCACTCCCCCGCCCGCTCGTCGGCTGCGAAGAAGCGCGACACGTCGCGTTGCAGCATCTCCACATAGGCGAGGAGGTGGTGTCCTAGCGTGACCGGCTGCGCGACCTGGAGGTGGGTAAAGCCGGGCATGATGGTCTCCGCATGCTCTTCGGCGCGGGCGATCAGCACCGATTGCAAGTCGACGATCGCCTCGGCAGCGTCCCGGCAGGCAGCGCGGACCCAGAGGCGGAAGTCGGTCGCGACCTGGTCGTTGCGCGAGCGGGCGGTGTGGAGGCGGCCGGCGGCAGGACCGATCAGTTCGGACAGGCGGCTTTCCACCGCCATGTGGATGTCCTCCAGCGCAAGGTCGGTAGGCGGGCCGTTCGCCTCGAACTCGGCTTCCACCGTGTCGAGCCCGGCAAGGATCGCTGCGGCGTCCTCAGCCCCGATGATCCCTTTGTCGCGCAACATCGCGGCGTGGGCGCGCGATCCGGCGAGGTCCTCGCGCCACATCCGCCGATCGACGGGGAGCGACGCGTTGATTGTCTGCATGATCTCGGACGGGCCGGCGGCGAACCGCCCGCCCCACATCTTGTTGCCTTGGCTCATGGGCAGCGGCTCATAAGGGCTCGGCTTCACGCCGTCACCTTCTCCAGCGCGGCGGCAAGCTCGGCCTGGCGAAATGGCTTGCTGAGGTGCGGGAACGAGGGCGACAGGCTTGCCAGATCGGCATAGCCCGACACCACCAGCACCGGCAGGGCCGGAAATGCCTCACGCAGGCGAACGGCAAGGTCGGTGCCGCTCAGCCCTGGCATCAACTGATCGGTGACCAGCAAGCTTGGGCGCAATCCATCGGCGACAAGGGCCAATGCCGCTTCGCCGCAATCGGCTTCGACGACCCGGTAGCCCAAATCCGCCAGCATCCCCGCGGTGGAGTCGCGCACCAGTTCCTCGTCATCCACCAGCAGGATGGTGCCGGCGCCCTGTGCGTCAGGCTCGCCTTCGCTCCGGACACTGCTGCTGGCGGCTTCGCCGGCGAGCGGAAGCCACAGTTCGATGGTGGTGCCCATACCAAGCGCCGAGCGGATATCGAGCGCGCCGCCAAGCTGCGCGGCAAGACCGTGCACCATCGACAGTCCAAGGCCGGTTCCCTTGCCAAGACCCTTGGTCGAGAAGAAAGGCTCGATTGCGCGGCGGCGGGTCGCCTCGTCCATGCCGGTGCCGGTATCGCTGACCGAAAGAACGACGTGCGGTTGGCGCGGCAGGCCAAGCTTGGCGCCTGCTCCCTCCCCCTCGCTTCGCGCAGCGATGCTGAGCGTGCCGCCTTCGGGCATGGCGTCGCGCGCGTTCACGCTGAGGTTGAGGAGCGCCATCTCGAGCTGATTTCCATCGGCCAGCGCCGCGGGAAGGCTTTCGGGAAGGTCGGTCACAACCCGGATTCGCGGGCCCGAAGTCGAATCGACCAGCTCGCTCATCTCGGAAACGACGCGCCTGAGGTCGATCGCCTGCGGCTTCAGCGGTTGCCGGCGGGCGAAGGCAAGCAGCCGCTGAACCAGCACCCGGGCCTTCTCGGCCGAGGCCAGCGCCCCCTCGACGAGGCGGCCGGTGCGGGCATCGAGGATCTGCTTGCGCTGGAGAAGGTCGAGGCTGCCGATGATCGGTGTCAGAAGGTTGTTGAAGTCATGCGCGACGCCGCCGGTCAGTTGGCCCATCGCTTCCAGCTTCTGGCTCTGCCGCAGCGCGTCCTGCGCGGCTTCGCGTTCGGCGATGACCTTTTCGACCTCGCGCTCCAGGCTCTCGGTCAGGCGTCGTTCGCGGTCGACGTCGATGGAAGCGACGACACCGCCGGTGATCGTGCCGTCCGTCTCTCGGATCGGTGCCGCGACGTACCGTAGCCAACGCAAGGTGCCGTCGCCGCGTTGGACCTGGCATTCGAGTTCGGGCCGTTCTTCGCCTGCAAGCGCGCGGGCAAGCGGATATT
Source organism: Sphingomonas sp. LHG3443-2 (assembly GCF_049896405.1). NCBI lineage: Bacteria > Pseudomonadati > Pseudomonadota > Alphaproteobacteria > Sphingomonadales > Sphingomonadaceae > Sphingomonas > Sphingomonas sp. LHG3443-2. The sequence continues at coordinate 1,833,654 of NZ_JAFCUG010000001.1, read as the reverse complement.
CCTCGCTCTCGACCCGCGATCCGTCGCCGTGAAACGCGACATAATCATCGCGGTAGGTGCTGACTGCGGAAATGGGAACGAGATCGTGGCCCAAAAACTCGAGGATCTGGTGATTGCTTCCCGTTAGCCGCCCGTCGGCATCGGAGAACATCAGGCCGACCGGCACCGCTTCGAAGATGGCGCGCAGGCGCGCTTCGCTGGCCTTCAACGCGCGGTCGGCTTCGATCCGGTCGTCGATGTCGGTGCAGGTGCCCATCCAGCGAACGATCTCACCCGCTTCGTTGCGGATCGGAAGCGCTCGGCCGAGCACCCAGCGATAAGTGCCGGTATGATGGCGAAGGCGGTATTCGATTTCGTAGGGCTGACCGGTCGCCAGCGACTGCTTCCAACGCGCCCAGGCCTGCGCCTGGTCTTCGGGATGGAACATGCCGTTCCACCCTTTCCCATCGGTGGAGCCGAGCGGCGTGCCGGTGAACTCGTACCAGCGGTCGTTGTAGAAATCGTGATAGCCGTCCGGCAGGGTCGACCAGACCATCTGCGGAATGGCGTTGAGGCGGAGCCGCATCTCATGCTCGCTGCGGCGAAGCGCTTCTTCCTGCTCGACGCGCTCCGTGACGTCGGTGAACAGGATAGCAGCGGTGTTGTCGGCCCGCTCGCCGATCGGAAAGGCATAGACCTCGAACCAGCGGCCGAGCGGCTCGGCATGGTCGACGAAGCGCAGATGTTCGCCAGTACGGGCCACTTCGCCATAGCGGTTGAACCAGCTTTCCTCGAGCCCCGGCACGGCCTCACGGACGGAGCGGTTCAGCACCTCGGGCGGCAGTCCGGTGTGCCGGGTGAAGGCGGGATTGAGTTCGGTGAAGCGATAATCCGACGGTCGACCGTCTTCACCAAAGCTGACCTGAATGGTGCAGAAGCCCTGCTCCATCGAGTTGAACAGCGCCCGGTAACGTTCCTCGCTGAGCCGTACAGCCTCCTCGATCTGCTTGCGGCCGGTGATATCGATCGCGGTGCCGAGCACGCGAACACAGCGGCCGTTGTCGTCGAACAGGCCGCGGCCCTTGGCGGCGATCCAACGCACGACGCCATCTTCCCGGCCGACCGTACGATAGTCGACGTCATACAGCGCGCGCTGTTCGGGATCGGCCGCCGCCGCAAAGGCGGCCGAGGTGCGCTCGCGATCATCGGGGTAAAGACCGTCGTAGAAGTCCTGCATGGTGACGGGCTCATCCGGCGAGATCCCGAACATCCCCTTCACCACTGGCGGCCAGATCAGGACATCGTTGACGAGGTCCACGTCCCAGAAGCCGACTTCCGCATGTTCGGTAGCAACCCGGACCCGCGCTTCGCTTTCGCGCAGCTCCTGCTCGGCCACCTTGTTGGCATGGACGTCGATGCAGGTGCCGACCCACATGTCGCGGCCATCGCTTTCCACTGCCGGGATCTTGAGCGCGCGGGCGGCAATCCAGCGATATTCGCCGGTGTGGCTGCGCAAGCGATATTCAACTTCGTAGGGCTTGCCTTCGACCTTGGCGGAGTTCCAGGCGATCCAAGTCCGCTCCCGGTCATCGGGGTGCAGCAGATCGGTCCACCCCTTGCCGAGCAGTTCCTCCTTCGGGCGGCCGGAGAAGGTGGCAAAGGTCTCATTGACGTAGCTGTTCTCGCCGCGGGAATTGGTGATGAACAGCATGCCGGGAAGCGCTTCGGCAAGCGTTCGGAACTGCGCTTCCGAGCGCTCCAGGGCGACTTCGGCCGCCTTCTGCGACGTCACTTCTTCGGCCGAGATAGCGACGGAGGTGATCTCGCCGCCGACCGAGCGGACCGGCAACCAGTTCTCGCGCCAGGTCCGAACAACGCCGGGCGCGGCCGGCGTTTCGCCGTTCAGCTCAAGGCCGATGATCTCCTCGCCCGCGAACACCCGGCGAAGCGCGCTTTCGGCCTGGTCGGCGAGGCCGGGGAGCAGTTCGCGCACCGACTTGCCGAGATGATCGGCGGCGGCGATGCCGTTAATCTCCGCCATCCGTTCGTTGATGCGGACATAGCGGAGGTCCTTGTCGAGCACGGTCAGCCCGATCGGCGCCGTGGCGTAGATCGTCTCGATCTCTTCGGCGGCGGCGCGCGCCTTCTCCTGCGCGGCGCGTTCATCGGTGACGTCGGTGCTGGTGCCGAACCAATAGTCGATCTCGCCATTGGCCCCCCGGTGCGGCTCGGCGCGGGCCAGAAACTCACGGTAGAGGCCGTCATGCTGGCGGAGCGGATAATGGCATTCGTAGCTGGTCCCCGTTGCGACGGAACTTTGCCAGGCGGCAGCGACCACGGGAAGGGCGTCGGGATGGATCGCGCTGGTCCATCCGGTTCCGACCATCTGATCGAGCGAAAGCCCGAGGTAATCAAGCGCACGCTTGTTGAACCAGACGGCTTGGCCGTCCCGGTCGGTCACCCAGGCAAGCTGCGGCAACAATTCGGCGAGGTCGCGCCACAAGGAAGGCGGAAGCTGGTCAGGCCCGCGGCTGGTCAACGCATCCATGCTACCATCGTCTTTCCGGGCACTGTGACGTCATAGACGAGCGGCTGAAGGCTTTGCAAACGGGCCGAAGGGCTGGGGCTTGCGCCATTCCGGTGCCGGACCTAGCGCTGAATGCCACTGCTGATCAGCCGGGGGTTTCCATGTCATTGCCGCGTGTTTTCGATACTCTTCGACTGCCGGTAATCGGGGCTCCCTTGTTCATCGTTTCCAATCCGGCACTGGTGATCGCGCAGTGCAAGGCAGGCGTGGTCGGCAGCTTCCCGGCCCTGAACGCCCGGCCCCAAGCCCAGCTCGACGAATGGCTGCACGAGATCAGCGAAGCGCTTGCCGAGCATGATCGCGCCCACCCCGACGCCCCTGCCGCGCCGTTCGCGGTCAATCAGATCGTGCATCGCTCCAACACGCGGTTCGAACAGGATATGGTGACCTGCGCCAAGTGGAAGGTGCCGATCGTCATCACCTCGCTTGGCGCGCGGGAAGAGCTCAATCATGCCGTGCACGGCTGGGGCGGGATCACGCTCCATGACGTCATCGACGACCGCTACGCCCGCAAGGCGATCGAGAAAGGCGCGGACGGCCTGATCGCGGTGGCGGCGGGTGCCGGCGGCCATGCCGGGCGATGGTCGCCTTTTGCGCTGATCCAGGAAGTCCGCCGCTGGTTCGACGGCCCGCTTGCCCTCTCCGGCTCGATCGCCACCGGCGGCGCGATCCTGGCCGCGCAGGCGATGGGCGCGGACGTGGCGTATGTCGGCTCGCCCTTCATCGCGACCGACGAAGCGCGCGCGGAGGGCGACTACAAGCAAGGCATCGTCGACGGGTCGGCCAAGGACATCGTTTATTCGAGCCTCTTCACGGGGGTCCACGGCAACTACCTGCGCGCCTCGATCGAGAAGGCTGGGCTCGACCCCGACAACCTCCCCGAGAGCAGCGCGGAGGCCATGAGCTTCGGTGGCGGCAGCGGGGCCAAGGCGTGGAAGGACATCTGGGGGTCGGGCCAGGGCATTGGCGCGATCGACCGGGTTCAGCCTGCCGCGGAGCTGATCGCGCGTTGGGCCGACGAATATCGCGCGGCGAGAGCCAGGATCTGCGCCTAAGCGCTCAAATCCGCTCCAGCACTTGCCGCCAAGCATCCGGCCAAGGAACCGGGCGCCGGCCAGCACGATCCACCGCAACGTGGACGAACGTGCCGGCCGCGGCCGCTTCTTCCGCCCCCTTCGCGAACACGCCGAGGTTGTAACGCACACTCGACCGGCCAAGCTCGGCAACCGCAAGCCCCACCTCGACCTCGCCCGGAAAACTGAGCGGCGCGAAGTAGTTGCAGGAGGTTCCGACCACCAGGCAAATGGGATCACCGGCGACGATGTCGAGCAACTGCTCGCCCACCAGCAGCGCGTTCACCGCGCTGTCGAACCACTGGTAGTAGACGGTGTTGTTGACGTGCCCGTAGGCGTCATTGTCGGCCCAGCGCAGCGTGATGCCGTGCCAGCGGCTGAACTGAGTGCGCCTTGGCGTTACCGGGCGGCTCACCAGGCGGCCTCATAGAGGCGCTGCGCATCGGCTTCGCTGATCGGCACCGGATTGTTCACCAGCAGCCGTGTCTGCTTCATCGCCTCGCGCGCCAGCATCGGCGCTTCTTCCCGGGCGATGCCATGATCGCGCAGGCGCGGCTTGAGACCGCTTGCCAGCACCAGCTCCTCCAGCCGTTCGACCAAATGCGCGGCGGCAGCCTGGGTACCGAGCCCGGCGGCGGAAGGGTCGAGGATCGCGGCCAACTCGGCATAGGGCTGCCGTGCCGCTTCGGCGTTGAACGACAACACCGGCCGCAGCATCAGCGCGTTGCTGAGCCCGTGGGGCAGATGGTGGATGCCGCCGAGCGGATAGGCCAGCGCATGGACGCCCGCGACCGGAGCATTGGCGAAAGCGAGGCCGGCGAGGTGCGCGCCGATCAGCATCGCTTCGCGGGCCGCGACGTTGCCCGGCTCCTCGCAGGCGGTGATGAGGTTGGCCGAGAGCAAGCGCAGCCCCTCGCGTGCCTGCATGTCGGATACCGGGTTCTTCGCCTTGGCCGAGGTGTAGGCTTCGATGGCATGGACCATGGCATCGATCCCGGTCGCTGCGGTCAACGCCCTGGGTTTGCCGAGGGTCAGCGACGCGTCGAGCACCGCGAGGTCCGGGATCAACGGCGCAGCGTTGACGCCGCGCTTCTCGGCGCCCTCAACGGTGATGATTGCCACTGGCGTCGCTTCGGAGCCGGTGCCGGCAGTGGTGGGAACGAGCGCAAGCGGCAGGCGCGTGCCGCGGGCGAGGCCCACGCCCCAGATGGCATCGAGATCGTCGCCCGAGCCGAGAAGATAAGCGGCAAGCTTCGCCACATCCATCGGGCTGCCGCCGCCGAAACCAATGACCGAAGTGGCGCTGCCCGCTTGGCCCGCGTCCACCGCCGCCATCAGGGTGGCGCGGCTGGGGTCGGCCTCGACGCCATCGAACAGGACGACCTCGCGCTCGCGTTCCAGTTCGGTCAGCAGCGGGTCCAGCAGCCCCATCGTCCGCACTGCTTGATCGGTGACTAGCAGCACCGGACCATGGGGGAGGATGCCGGCAAGCTCCGGCGTGCGGCCATGGCCCATCAGGAGCCGCGGGCCGGGGTGGAGGATCTGCGTTTGGGTCACGTCCAAGCCGTAGCGGCTCAGCGCGGAGCGTTCCAGATGAGGTCGCGCTCGAGCCGGCCCATCAGCGCGCGCGCGGGGCTTGGCACCGGCTGGTCGCTGAGTTGCTCCTCGTCGAGACGCCGCACCCGCTCGTAAAGATCGATGCTCGACGAGATCAGTGCCTTGGCCGCCTCGGGCAGCTGCGCCAGCACCTGCGCATCGCTTGCACCCGCGTGGCCGAGCCGACGCTCGGGTCGGCGGCCCGATGCGGCGCTGAGTTCGCCCGTCTCGACCGCCCGCTGGGTCAGCAGCCAGGCGATAATGTGCATCAGCCTGGTCGTGACCTTGAGCGATTCGCAGGCAAAGCCGACCCGGACGAACGGATCGAGCGAGTCGCGGTCCGCCCTGCTCGCCGTATCGAAATAGGTCCGCGCCTCGTCGGCCAGCAGCATCGCTTCCGTATAAAGGCTTTCGACCAGACGCGGCGTGATGCGGCTGCCGGTGGCTGTGGCTTCGGGGTTCGACACGTCCTTCATATGCGGCTCACCATAGGGGCTGAGGCTCGGAAGAGGAAAGCCGTTGCGGCCGTCTGGCTCCCGGCCGTCCCGATGCGAGACGCGGGAACCTGCACGCGCCTGTTACGCGATGATGTCCGGGACGCAGGCATCGAGCAGCAGCTGGATCTCGTCCTTGAGCCGCAGCTTGCGCTTTTTCAGCCGGGCCAGCGACAACATGTCGTCATCGCCGGCCGCAGCGCGCGCGGCGATTTCAGCGTCGAGAATGCGGTGTTCGGCACGAAGCGCCTGCAGACGGGCGGTAGGCTGGTCGTCGTTCATGATCGTCCGTTACCGCCAAAGCCCCAACGCTTGGTGACCAGCTCCACGGCAAACTGCGGCAGCGGCGCGGCAGGTCGCGCAAATTGGACGGGACAAACGGGCGGTTTCATGGTTTCTTCTTGTGGCTGTCACACCAATGAAAGGGAATGACGCACGATGGAAAAGGCTCACGTCGAGGCACTCGAATCAAAGCATGCCGCAATCCAGTCACAGATTGACCAGGAAGAGCGGCGACCCAACCCCGACGACATCCTTCTTCACCAACTCAAGAAAGAAAAGCTCCGCCTCAAGGACGAAATGCTCGGCCTGACGGTGCATTGAGCTGACACTTCGCCTCCCTGTCGCGCCGCGGCGGGGAGGTGCCAGTCAGAGACCCGGCCCACCCCGCTCGTCGTGCGGTGAGGCATCGGCCGCTCCGGTCAGTCGTCGCGGCTGACCTTCTCGATCCGCTCGTGTCGCTCCTGCGACTCGAGGGTCATGGTCGCGATCGGGCGGGCTTCCAGACGGCCAAGGCCGATCGGTTCACCGGTCACTTCGCAATAACCATATTCGCCGGCATACAGGCGGCGAATGGCAGCGTCGATCTTGGCGATCAGCTTGCGCTGGCGGTCCCGGGTGCGAAGCTCGATCCCCCAATCGGTTTCGCTTGATGCACGGTCGGCAAGATCAGGTTCGCGCAGCGTGTCGACCTGAAGCTGGGCCATGGTTGCCCGGCTCTCCTCGACAATCGCCTCCTTCCAGGCGCGCAGCTTGGCGAGGAAATAAGCCCGCTGGGTCGGCCCCATGAACTCTTCCTCGTCGCTCGGGCGATAGCCTTCGGCGAGGATGATGCGATCGAACGGTTCCGGTGTGTCGTAGACGTCGCTGAGTGCGGTAGCCATCTTCCCCTCCCCAAGTGGGTCGGAGACCGGCGGCATGGTCACCATGGCGCGCCGGTACCAACCCAAAGCACACCCGCCGCTTGCCCCTGACTCGACGCAGGACCGCAAGAGGCGATCACAAGGCATTTCCGAAGCTTAGCTCCGGTTCGAAGCCCAACTCGGCCCCTGCCGCGCCTCTACTTATAAGCGCCTCCGTGAACAAGCGGTGAAACGCCTTTCCCTCACCATGTTGCCAAAATAACGCAACCTTCCGCGGGCACTGTGGAGGTTGCACCGCAGCATTGGCTTCGCGCATAGCGAGACCCATGCGCATTCTCCTGACCAACGACGATGGGGTGAACGCCTCGGGCCTGAAGCTGCTGGAAGAGGTCGCGAGCGCCTTTACGGATGATTTGTGGATCGTCGCTCCGGCCGAAGAGCAGTCGGGCACCGGCCACTCGCTAACCCTGACCCGCCCTGTCCGCCTGCGCCGGCTGGGCGAGCGGAGCTTTGCAGTGGCGGGAACGCCGACCGATTCGGTGCTGATGGCGCTGTTTCACCTGATGCCTGACGAGCGGCCGGACGTGATCATTTCCGGCATCAACCGCGGTGCCAATCTGGCGGAGGATGTGACCTACAGCGGCACCGTGTCGGCCGCAATGGAAGGCGCGCTGGCCGGAGTCCGTTCCATCGCGCTGAGCCAGGTCTATGCCCGCGAAGGCATGGGCGACACCGTCCCCTACGCCGCCGCCGCGCATTGGGCGCCGCGGGTGCTCGAGCAATTGCTGCAAACGCCGCATGAGCCCGGCACCCTGGTCAACGTCAACTTTCCGGCATTGGCGCCCGAAGAGGTCAAGGGCATCAAGGTCGTGCGCCAAGGCATTCGCGATTACGGCCGCACCCGTATCGTCCAGCGCACCGACCCGCGCGGCTATCCTTATTACTGGTTCGGCCTCGGCCCCTCGATCGAAACGCCAGGCCACCAGACCGATCTCGAGGCGATTGCCGATGGCTATGTCTCGGTCACGCCGCTCCACCTCGACCTGACGCACGACGCGTCGCTCCAGGCGCTCGCCGACCGCTTCGAGAACCGATGAGCGTCGATCCCGCGGTCTGGTTCGAGTTCAAGGAGTTCGTGCGCCACAGCACGGGCTGGCCGATGGACACGCTTCACGTGGTGGGCGGGGTCGTTCTGCAACTGATGGTCGCCGCGTTGCTGCGTACCTCGCTGGCGAGCAAATGGCCGTGGCTGATCGTGCTCGGCCTGGAGTTCGCCAACGAAGCCTATGACCTGTGGCTGGAGCGCTGGCCGTCGATGGCCATGCAGTTGGGCGAAGGCGCGCGCGATCTTGTCGGCACCATGCTGTTGCCGACGCTCCTGTGGTGGGTCGCGAAACGCCGCCCGCGATTGCTGACCGGCGCCAAGCGGTGAGCCCTTTGCGCTCGTTCCGGCTGGTCGTCGGGGCACTCTCGGCAAGCGGGCGTCGGCAGCTCACCCTCCTAGCGCTGCTGACCGTCGCTGGCGGAGTGCTCGAGTTCGCACTTCTCGCAAGTCTCGTGACGCTGCTGCGGCAGTGGCTGGGGGGCACGGGCACTGCGGCGAACGCAGGCACCATCGGGCTGTTCGTCGGCGCAGTGCTGGCGACGGGTCTGGTCCGCTTCGCCCTGCTTGCCCAGACTCAGCGCCTCGCCTTCGGCACCGGCCACCGGCTGATCGTTGCGGTGCAGCGGCGCGTGCTGGCCCGCGACTGGCCGACCCATGTCGCTGCCCGCGCCAGCGGCCCGCTCGCCGCCATCGAGTTCGCCGAGCAGTGGCTTTACTGGGTGCTGCTGCCGATGCTGCAGGCGGCGGGAGCAGCGGTGCTGGCGATCGGCATCATGGCTGCCCTTCTCTGGTATGACGCGCCCGTCGCGCTAGCCGCCGGAGGCCTGCTCCTGGCTTTGTTCGCCGCCGCCAACCTGCTTGTCCGTGGCCGCATGAAGCGGGCCGGCGCTGATCTCGGCGACGGGTTCGAAGAACGCATCGCGGCAGTGCAGCAGAATGTCGGCGCGATGCGCGAGCTAATCCTCGCCGGCGCGCGCGGTGCTGCGGCCGAACGCTTCACCCGCATCGATCGCGCGCTTGCCGATACCCGCACCCGGCTGCTGACCGCGCAGGGAGTGCCGCGCATCCTTGTCGAAAGTGTTGGCCTCGCAGCGCTGGCTCTTGCCGCCTGGTGGCTGGCACAACGCAGCGGCGGGATTGCGGCGGCGCTTCCCTCGCTCGCCGCGCTTGGCCTCGGCGCGCAGCGCCTCCTGCCCCTCCTCCAGACCATTAATCACAGCCTGAACGCGCTAACCTCTTCCGGAGCGATCCAGGAGCGAATGGCAGCGCTGTTGGCCGAACCCGACCTCGACCTCTCCCCGCCGCCGCCGCCGCTGCCCTTCGCTGCGACCATCGTGCTGGAAGGTGTCGGCTTCACCTACCCGGGCCGCGATGAGCCGGCCCTCGACGGTATCGAGCTGACCATCCACCGCGGCGAGCGGATCGCGCTTGCGGGCCCCAACGGCAGCGGCAAGAGCACGCTTGCCGATCTCGTGATGGGCTTGCTCCTGCCCTCGGGCGGGCAGTTGCGGATCGACGGCCGGCCGCTTGATGCCCCCGACGTACCTTCCTGGCAGCGCAACGTCGCGCACGTGCCGCAAGCGCCTTTCGTCGCCGACACGAGCCTGATTGCCAACATCGCCTTCATGGATCCCACCCCCGACCAGCGCCGCGTGGACGAGGCGGTGCGGCTTGCAGGGCTGGAGGAGCTGGTCGCCACCTTGCCGCATGGCCTCGCGACGCGTGTCGGTGACCGCGGCCAATTGCTGTCGGGCGGCCAGCGCCAGCGGCTCGCGCTTGCTCGTGCGCTTTATGCGCCAGCACCCCTGCTGGTGCTCGACGAGGCGACCAGCGCGCTCGACCCGGCGTCGGAAGCCTATGTCCTGAGCGCCCTCGACGTGCTGCAACAGCGCGGGACCACCATCCTCATCATCGCCCACCGCGAGACGATGCTGGCGAGCTGCGACCGGGTGGTGCGGCTGGAAGGCGGCCGGCTGGTCTAGGCGGCGTTCGACAGGCTGGCCGACCCTTGCGCGTCCATCCAGCTTTCGAACATCAGGATCGACCACAATGCAACCGTGCTGTCGCGGTGGCCGGATTGATGCTCGGCATAGCGGCGACGGATTGCCTCGACATCGAACAGCCCGCCGCGGCGCAAACGCTCTTCGGACAGCAGATCGTCCGCCCAGGCTTTGAGCGGCCCGCGCAGCCATTCGCCGACCGGAATACCGAACCCCGCTTTGGGCCGGTCGGTCAGTTCGCGCGGCACATGGCGGTCGAGGATCTTGCGGATGATAAGCTTGCCGCGCCCGTCGGCGATCTTCATGCCGATCGGAATCCGCGCCGCCACCGCCGCCAGCCGGTGATCGAGGAACGGCACGCGGGTTTCGAGGCTCACCGCCATCGACGCGCGGTCGACCTTGCACAGGATGTCGTCGGGGAGATAGCCAAGCGCATCGCCGACCATCATCCGCTCCGCCGGGCTTGCGCCTGCGAGTGAAAAGGGCACGTCCGGCACCGGAGCGGCGCCCAGCACCGGGCTGCGCTCGAACGCCCATTCGTCGATGAAGGCGCGGTAGATGTCGTTGGGGCCTTGCGCGTTGGTGGCAACGCGCAGCCCCTTGGCGATGCGGGCAGCGCCGGTGCCGCGCGGGCCGCTGCGGACCAGCAGCTCGAACCAGCGCTGCGGCAGACTGCCGAGCGGTTTGCCGAGCGCACGAAGGCCCGCCGGAATAGGCTGAAGCCGGCGCCACATCGCCGGACCGATGACATGGCGGTTGTAGCCGCCGAACAGTTCGTCGCCGCCGTCACCGGTCAGCGCTACCGTGACGTCTGCCCGCGCGAAACGGCTGACCAGATAGGTCGGGATCTGCGAGCTGTCGGCGAACGGCTCGTCATACATGGTGGGCAGCAGCGGCAGCACCTCCATCGCCTCCCTGGGCGTGACGTAAAGCTCGTGATGCTCGGTGCCGAGGTGGGCGGCGACGGCTCGCGCATGAGGTGCTTCGTCGAAGCCCGCTTCGGTGAAGCCGATCGAATAGGTACGGACGGGCCGGCCCGAAACCTGCTGGTAAAGAGCAACTACGGTGGAGCTGTCGAACCCGCCCGACAGGAACGCGCCGACCGGCACGTCGGCTACCGCCTGATCGGCGATCGCTTGGCGCAGCGCTTCCTCAGCGGCATCGAGGGCCTGTCCCTCGTCGCGGATCGGGTTGGCGAGCCCGGCTGCGACCACTGCCGAATAGTCGTAGTAACGGGTAAGTCGCAGCCCCTGTCCTGCCTCGCCGAGCGATGGTGGCGCCGTCCGGGGGGCGACTCCCGGCGTCACCCCGAGAATGCAGCCTGGCTGGAGCTTGAAGACCCCGCGGTAGATGGAGAGGGGCGCCGGAATGTAGGAGCGCGCGCACAGGCCGGCGACTGCCTGCCGGTCGATCTCGGCGCTGAAGCCGGGCAAGGCGCGGATCGACTTCAGCTCGGAGGCGAAAGCAAGATCCTTGCCGATCCACCCGTAGTATAAGGGTTTCTCGCCAAACCGATCGCGCACGAGGCTGAGCGTCCTACTGCTCCGGTCCCATAGCGCCAGCGCGAACATCCCCGCCGCACGCTCCAAGGTCGCAGCGAGCCCCCAGTGGGCAATCCCTTCGGCCAGCGTCTCGGTGTCGCTATGCCCGCGCCAGCCGCCGTCCGGCGTCGCGCCCGCTGCATCGAGCTCGGCGCGCAGGTCGCGATGATTATAGATCTCGCCGTTGTAGCTCAGCACATAGCGACCGTTGAACGAGGCCATCGGCTGCGCCCCGTGGGGGCTGAGGTCGACGATCGCCAGCCGGCGATGCGCAAAGCCGACGCCGGCCTCCCCGTCCGCCCACACGCCGCCCGCGTCCGGCCCGCGATGGAGGATAGGACCGGCCATCTCCTCCAGCAAGCGTTCGTCGCCCGCGGAGGGGCCCAGCAATCCAGCGATACCGCACATGGCCTCGCCTCTACCCCGCCCAGTCTCGGCAGGGAAGCGGGCGCGGGGGCCTGCGGGCTGGCCAGCGGCTCCCTCCCCCGCTAGTGCCCGGCGCGTCAGGGAAGGATAGAAGAACTTTATGCGCATCTGCATGATCGGCACCGGCTACGTGGGCCTGGTTTCTGGAGCCTGCTTCGCGGATTTCGGCCATGACGTGACTTGCGTGGACAAGGTCCCTGCCAAGATCGAAGGCCTGCTCGCCGGCAAGATGCCGATCTGGGAGCCGGGGCTCGAGGCGCTCGTCAAGCATAATGCCGATCACGGCCGCCTGAAGTTCACCACCGACCTTGGCGAGGGCATTCGCGACGCCGATGCGGTGTTCATTGCCGTTGGCACGCCCGCGCGGCGCGGCGACGGCCATGCTGACCTCAGCTTCGTCTACGCCGCCGCCAAGGAGATCGCCGGCGCGCTGACCAAGAAGGCGGTGATCGTCACCAAATCGACCGTTCCGGTCGGCACCGGCGACGAGATCACCCGCATCCTCGCCGACAATGGCGCGCCCGAGGGCACCAGCGTCGCCTCCAACCCCGAATTCCTCCGTGAAGGCGCCGCTATCCGCGACTTCAAGATCCCCGACCGTATCGTGGTCGGGGCGGAGGACGAATTCGCCCGCGAGGTGCTGCGCGAGGTCTATCGCCCCTTGTTCCTCAACAAGGCCCCCATCCTGTTCACCGGCCGGCGCACGGCCGAGCTGATCAAATATGCCGCCAATGCCTTCCTCGCGACCAAGATCAGCTTCATCAATGAGATCGCCGACCTCTGTGAAGCCGTTGGTGCCGACGTGCAGGAAGTCAGCCGCGGGATCGGCCTCGACAATCGCATCGGGCCGAAGTTCTTGCACGCCGGCCCCGGCTACGGCGGAAGCTGCTTCCCCAAGGACACGCTGGCCTTGCTCCAGACTGCCGAAAAGGAGCAGGTCGGCATGCGCATCGTCAACTCTGTCGTCGAGGTGAACGATGCGCGCAAGGCGGCCATGGCCGACCGGGTCCGTGAAGTTCTCGGCGGCGACCTGCAGGGCAAGCGCGTCGGCGTACTCGGCCTCACCTTCAAGCCCAACACCGACGACATGCGCGATGCGCCGAGCCTGGCGCTGATCAAGCGCCTGCAGGAAGGCGGCGCCGAGGTCATCGCCTTTGACCCGGTCGGGCGTGAGCAGGCCGAACCGATGCTTCCCGGCGTCACCTTCGCCGAGGACGCCTACAGTGTCGCCGCCGGTGCCGATGCGCTGGTGCTGGTGACCGAGTGGGACGAGTTCCGCGCCCTCGACCTCCGCCGCCTCGCCGGCGCGATGCGGGCCAAGCACCTCATCGACCTGCGCAACGTCTACGATCCCGCCGACGTCGAGCGGGCGGGCCTCTCCTACCGCGGCATTGGGCGCGGCGAGCAGCGCGGCTGAACTCGCCATGGCGGTCCTCGTCACGGGCTGCGCAGGGTTCATCGGGATGCATGTCACCCGGGCCCTGCTTGCCCGCGGCGAGCATGTGGTCGGGATCGACAACCTCAACGATTATTACGACCCGGCGCTGAAGCACGCCCGGCTGGCCGAGATCGGCCGAGCGGGCGGGGAGTTCGCCTTCCACCAACTCGATTTCGCCGATGCGGCGGCGCTCGAGGCCGCGCTGGCAAGGGTCGAGATCGACCGCATCGTCCATCTCGGCGCGCAGGCGGGCGTTCGTTACGGCCTTGAAGCGCCGGCGACCTACATTCTTTCCAACCTCGTTGGCCATGCCAACATCCTCGAACTGGCGCGGCACCGGGAAATTGGGCACCTCGTCTATGCAAGCTCCTCCTCGGTCTACGGCGGCGGCACGACCTTGCCGATGTCGGTCGACCAGCGCGCGGACCGGCCCCTGTCGCTCTACGCGGCAACCAAGAAGTCCGACGAGCTGCTGAGCGAAAGCTACGCTCACCTGTTCGCGCTGCCGCAGACGGGGCTGCGCTTCTTCACTGTGTATGGACCCTGGGGCCGGCCGGACATGGCGATGTGGCTGTTCACCGACGCGGTGCTCGCTGGGACCCCGATCAAATTGTTCAACCATGGCCGGATGCGCCGGGATTTCACCTTCATTGACGATATCGTCGATGGGCTGATCCGCACCCTCGATCGCCCGCCCGCAGCAGACGGCAGCGCGAAGCCCGGCGGCAGCCGCGGCCCTCACGCCATCTACAACATCGGCAACAGCCGCTCTGAAGAGCTTGGCCGTCTGGTTTCCCTGATCGAGCAGGCGACCGGCCGCACGGCCATTGTCGAGCACGCCGAGATGCAGCCCGGCGACATGACCGACACCTTTGCCGACACCAGCGCCATCGCCCGCGATACAGGGTTCGCGGCGCGCACCAGCCTCGATCAAGGCGTGCCGCGCTTCGTCGAGTGGTTTCGCCACCACCACAACCGCTGAAACATCCTCCGCATCGGCGAGGCCTTGCCTCCCCACCCCCTGCCTCTAGAAGCGGCGGCAGTATTCCGTCCGGAGCCTCGCTTGACCCTGCCCACCCTTCCCGCCGGCTGCCGGATCATCGACTTCGCCCTTCGCGGCGACGAGCGTGGCAGCCTGATCGCGCTGGAAACGGGCAAGGACGTGCCTTTCGACATCCGTCGCACCTATTACATTTTCGGCACGCTTGAAGGCGTCAGCCGCGGCTTCCACGCGCATCACCGGCTGCAGCAGATGGTGGTGGCGGTCAGCGGCTCGTGCGACATCCTGCTCGACGATGGCAAGGAGCAGGTCACCGTCACCCTCGACCGCCCCGACCAGGGGCTTACCCTTCCACCGATGGTCTGGCACGAGATGCACGACTTCTCGCCCGGCTGCGTGCTGCTGGTGCTTGCCGACGACCTCTACGACGAGGCCGATTACATCCGGAACCACGACGACTTCATGGCGCTGGTCGAAGGCGCGGCTGCGTGACCGTACCGTTCCTGGAACTTGGCGCGGCCTATCACGCGCTCAAGGCTGAGATCGACGCGGCGGTGAGCCGAACGCTGGATTCTGGCTGGTACATCGGTGGCCCCGAAGTCGCGGCGTTCGAGCAGGCTTTTGCGACGTCGGTAGGCGCCGCTCATTGCGTCGGGGTCGCGAACGGCCTCGACGCCTTGCACCTGGCCCTGCGCGCGCTCGGGATCGGTCCAGGGGACGAGGTGATTACCGCCAGTAACAGCTATATCGCAACGCTGCTGGCGATCAGCATGGTGGGCGCGACGCCGGTACTGGTCGAACCGGACGAGCACACGCACAATCTCGACCCAGCGAATATCGAGCGGGCGATTACGCCCCGCACCCGCGCCATTCTTCCGACCCATCTCTACGGGCAGCCCGCCGACCTCGATCCCATGCTGGAGATCGCCGAGCGGCACGGGCTGAAGCTCGTCGAGGATGCGGCGCAGGCGCATGGCGCGCGCTACAAGGGCCAGCCGGTCGGCGCCCACGGGCACGTGGTCTGCTGGAGCTTCTACCCAAGCAAGAACCTCGGCGCACTGGGCGACGCGGGCGCGGTCACGACCAACGATCCCGAGCTTGCCGACCGCATCCGCACGTTGGGTAACTACGGCAGTCACAAGCGCTACGTGAACGAGGTACGGGGAACGAACAGCCGCCTCGACCCGGTGCAGGCTGCAGTGCTTGGGGTGAAGCTCAGGCACCTTGCCGAGTGGAACGAGCGCCGGCGCGCGACAGCGGCCTTTTACCTCGAGCGCCTTGCCGGCACGAATCTTATCCTTCCCGCAGTGCCCGAGTGGGCCGATCCGTGCTGGCACCTGTTCGTCGTCCGCAGCCCCGAGCGCGATCACCTGCAGGAGCGGCTGGCAGAAGCGGGCATCCAGACGCTGATCCACTACCCCATCCCGCCGCACCGCCAGCAAGCCTATGCCGACCTCGGCCTCGGCGAAGGCGCTTTCCCGATCGCCGAACGGCTCGCAAGCGAAGTGCTGAGCCTCCCCATCGGCCCGCATCTCGCTGGCGAACAGGCTGAGCGGGTTGTCGAGGCGGTGCGACAGGCGGCAGCGCAGTGATCGCGGCCGACGCGACGATCCACCCGCGAGCGGAGGTTCATCCCGGCGCGGCGATCGGCGCGCGAACCCGCGTGTGGCAGTTCGCAATCGTGCTCGGCGGCGCGCAGGTCGGCGCGGATTGCAATCTCAACGCACATACCTTGGTCGAAGGCGGAGCCACGATCGGCGACCGCGTGACCCTGAAGTGCGGGGTCTACGTCTGGGATGGAGTTACGCTCGAGGACGATGTGTTCTGCGGGCCGAACGCCACCTTCACCAACGACAAGCAGCCTCGCTCGCGCCAGCATCCGCAAGCCTATGCGCGTACGGTGGTCGAGCGCGGCGCTTCCATTGGAGCGGGCGCGGTTATCCTGCCAGGCCTGCGTATCGGTGCCGGTGCGATGATCGGGGCGGGCGCGGTGGTCACCCGTGACGTGCCGGCAGGCGAGACCTGGGTTGGTAATCCCGCTCGCCCGCTCGCCTGAGCCGGGCGGATGGTGAAGACGTCTCACAGCCAGATCTTGCGCGCTACCTCGCTGCTTGGCGGCGCGGGGGTGGCGAACATCCTGATCTCGCTCATCCGCAATAAGTTCGCCGCGGTGCTGCTGGGGCCAAGCGGCCTTGGCCTCGTTGGGCTGATGCTGTCGCTGATCCAGTCGGCAAGCGCGCTCGGCGGGCTTGGCATCCCCAACGCCGCCGTGCGCGAGGTTGCGGCGAAGCAAGCGGGCGGTAGTGACGAGGAGCTTGCCAAGGTTCGCTGGGGAGTGACGCTGGGCACGGTGCTTGCAGCCACGCTGAGCGGGGTGCTGCTCTACCTCTGCCGCCAACCGATTGCCGATCACGTGCTCGAGCAACCGGAACTTGGCTCGATGGTCGGGTGGATGGCTCCAGCTGTCGCCTTGTCCATCATCACCGCAAGTCAGGTCGCCCTGATTGCAGGGTCCGGCAAGGTCAGCTGGGTTGCTGGAGCAGGGGTCGTCGGTGCCGCCATTTCGACCGCGCTTGGCGTTGCCGTTCTGCTGATCTGGGGCGACGCGGCGATCCTCCCGTATATCCTGGCAACGCCCGTAGGGAGCTGGCTTGCAGCGCATCTCTTCGCCCGGCGCCTTGCACGGCCGCGGCCAACGACCATTTCCGCAGCCTTCGAGCAGAGCCGCTGGCTCATGCTGATGGGCGCTCCGATGATGCTTGGCACCTTTGTGACCTATGGCTCGCAATTCGCGGTGCGGGCGATTGTCAGTGTCGAAGGTGGCATCCATGAGGTCGGCCTGTTCCAGGCGGCCCTGGCGCTTTCGACCATCTATGTCGGGGTGCTGCTGCAAAGCATCGGTAGCGATTTCTACCCTCGCTTGAGCGGCGTCATCGACGACCGGGAGACGGCGGTCCGGCTGATCAACGAGCAGACGGAAACGCTGCTCATGCTCGCCGGCTTGGTGGTGTTGGGCTTGTTGGCGCTCGCGCCGTTTGCGCTGAGGCTGCTCTACGCCGATGCGTTCGACGACGCGGCCACGGCGCTTCGCTGGCTGGTTCTCGGCAATCTAGTTCAGATCGCAGCCTGGCCGCTGGGCTTCTGCCTGCTCGCCGCCGCCCGCAGCAAGCTGTACCTGATCCTGGAGATCGGTGCCGCCGTGGTGACGATCGGATCGGCGAAGCTGCTGGTTCCCGCCTTGGGCTTCGAAGGCGCGGCGATTGCCACGCTGTGCGGGGCGTCCGCCTATCTCCTCGCGGTTGGGATCACGACCGCTTGGATCCGGCGCTCGGCGTGGCGGACGAAGACCTATGTTCTCTTCTTGGCCTTGCTCGGCGCCGCAGCTGGCGTGTTCGCTGCCGCGCAATTCGACTTCTGGTTGGGGACACTGGTCGGAGCGCTGCTCACCTTGTTGTGGATCGCCCTGGTATATCGGGAACTGCGCTTCCTGATCTTCCCGAAACGCGGCGTGGAGCCTGCCTCCTAAGGCCTGAACCGATAGGGTGCGGTGGACAGCATTTTCAGCGGTGGGTAGGCCGCCGGGCATGAGCATGCGTGAGCGCCCCCTGGTGACCCTGGCCGTGATTGCCTTCAACCAGGAGGAGTATATTGAGGAGGCGGTCCGCGCCGCCTTTACGCAGACGCATCAACCGCTTGAGATCCTGCTCAGCGACGATTGCTCCACCGACAGCACGTTCGCCCGCATGGAAGCGCTGGCCGCGGCGTACGACGGCCCGCATCGGGTCCGGCTCAACCGTAATGCGTCGAACCTTCACATCGGCGGCCATATCCAGAAGGTAGGAGAGCTGTCGTCCGGTGAGCTGATCGTGATCAATGCCGGCGACGACGTGTCCGAACCGAACCGCGTCGAGCGTCTGGTCGAAGCATGGTTGTCGGCCAGCCCCCGACCCGATCTCCTGCACAGCGACACTCGCCGCTATTCGCCCGAGGGTGAGCTTGGCGCGGTGGTCAAGCCAGCCGCCCTGCTCCGCACCAATCCCAGCCCGCTGAAGCTAGCCGAGAGCGGCGAAGGCGTGCTGGGAGCGACCCAGGCGTGGAGCCGCACCTTGTTCGAGCGCTTCCCGCCGCTTGGGTCTCACATCCATTGCGAAGACCGCATCCTGCCTTTCCGCGCCGCGCTGGGCGGGGGAATCGCCTATGTCGAGGAGCCGCTGCTGCGCTATCGCACTGGCGGCATCTCGGCGGACTTCCTGGCGAACAGCGCACGTGAGACCCTGTGGGGCAGCGGCCTCAAGGTGCATCGCTGGCTGCGCGACGGCTTTGCGCAGATGCAGCGGGATCTTGATGCGCGCCCCGACCTTGCCGTTGCGCCGGGCTTACGGGAGACTCTCGCCCGGCAGGAAGCTTGTAACGCAGCGCCGCTTGATCTTGCCGCGGCGCCATACGGCAAACGGCTGAGTCTCGCAGCCCGCCTGCTGCGTGATGCCAAGCTGTCATGGCCCGACCGCCTGCGCCCCGCTTTCATGTATCTCGCGCCAGCGCTGTGGAGCCTGCAGCTCGAAGCCAAGCGCAAGCTCGGCCGGCTTTAGCGGCGTCCAAGCAGGCGCTTGACCAGTTCAGCCCCGCGCTCGGCACGATAGGCGCCGACCCCTTGGCTCAGCAGTCGCAGCGGCAAGGGGCTTGTTCTAACGACACCGCCGTCGATCGCTTGCGCCATGGCGAACAGCCGCTCTGCTGCAACCCGGTCGCGCGCTCGCGCGGCATCGCGTGCAGCGACCCAGATCGCTTCCTCCATGGCCTGCCGCGCGTGCAAGTCGAACTCCGGAACGGCGGCAACCTCCTCTGTGATCGCCGACCACAACTGCACCGCGCGGCTTCCGAACTCACGATTAGCCGTGCCGGACAGCCGCGGCGCGTCGTGGATCCGGACGTTGATCGTCGGCACCTCGGTTGCGACGTAACGCAAGCCAGCGGCATGAACTCGGACTGCGAATTCCTGGTCTTCGCCAAGCCGGAGGCCGGGTCGAAGACCCCCGAGCCTGCGAAACAATGCGGCCGGAAGCAGCGTCAGCCAGAGCGGCATCGTTCCAGAGAGAAGCCCGGCAAAGTCGAGCTCCTCGCCCCGTCGGACCGAGCCGAAGCCATATTTCGCGGCTTCAACGGGGCGACCAGCCTCGTCGATGGTCGTGGCTTCGCCAAACGGGATTTTGGTCGGTCCGAGGAGCCTGGCCTCGTCAAGCAGGCGCCCTACAGCGCTCGGTTCGATAAGGTCATCAGAGTCCGCGAAGAAGAGATAGTCACCGCGCGCGGCTTCTGCCGCCAGGTTCCTTGCCGCGCTCGGCCCCTTGTTCGCTTGGCGCAGCACGCGGATGCGGTCGCCATAGCCCGCCAGCAAGGCGGCCGTGTCATCGGTGGACCCATCGTCCACCACGATCACTTCGTAGCGCTCGCCCTGCGCCAACGCACTGTCGATCGCACCGCTCAGGAGGGCTGCGCGATTGTAGGTCGGAATGATGATGCTGACGTCAGGCACCTGCGAGGCTTAGCCGCTACAGCTCAGCCGGCAAGAAGCTCTTCGTAACGCTGAAGATTGGCCGGACCGCTGATCTCCCGCGCCCTTGCCCGCTGCCGCACGGCATTTGGTGGTGCGTCCAGTTCGTCCAGCATGGCGTGGGCGAGCGCCCGTTGATCGCCGACCGGCGCAAGGCGGCCATACCGGCCACCCTCCAGCAACTCGGCCGGTCCCGCTTCGCAGTCGGTGCTCACCACGCGCAGGCCGGCGTGCAGCGCCTCGACCAGAACCAGCGACATGCCCTCGTAGTCGGAGGAGAGCACGAACAGGTCTGCCTCCGCATAGAAGGGCCAGGGGTCGAGCTGGAAGCCCGGCAGCACCACCTTGTCGCGAAGGTCGAGTGCGTCGCGCAGCGCTTCCAATTCCCCCCGCAGCGATCCCTCGCCAAGGATGATCAGCCGCGCCTGCGGATGTTGCTCCGCTACGATCGCAAAGGCTCGGATCAGAAGCTGGTGGTTCTTCTCTGCCTTGAACGATCCGGCGGAGATGATGCGGGGCGAGGCGCCAGCCCAGGACTCGCATGCGCCCGCCGTGGTTTCAATCGTCTCGGGCAATCCCACCGGATTGTAGATCACCTCGACAGCCTCGGTCGGCAGGCCAGCAAGCTTTGCGACATCGGCTGCAGCTCCCCGCGACACTGCGACCCGGTGTTCGGCGCGGGGATAAAGCAGACTCATGCTGGCTCGCAGCGCCATGTGCTTGCGCGCGCCCGAGTAATGGTCGGAGAGAAACGTATGGTCGCTCAGCACCAGCTTGGTGCGGGAACGAGCCAGAGCCCTCGCGGCAATGGCGATCACCGTGCAGGGCCACATGATCGCCTGAAGCGACCATGGGCACTCTGCCTTCAGGTAGCGAACGAGCCCTGCCACGCTCGCGGCAAGGCGAGAGGACTGCAGCTCCACGACACGGACGCCAGGGGGCACCAGCGGGAGCAACACCCCGCCACTGAAGGCCAGAACGAGGTGCACTTCATGCCCCGCCGCAACGAGATGGCGCATGATTTCTAACTGCACCCGCTCCGCCCCGCCCCCAGCCATGTCGGGCAGGAAGAAAGCGACCTTTCGCCGTGGCCGGGGTGGAGCCGCGGCCGGCGGCTCAGACAAAGCGGCGGAAATAGTCGATCGTCCGCGCCAAGCCCTGCTCAAGCGGAACGGTCGGCTCCCAGCCGAGCTTTTCACGAGCGACGCTGATGTCGGGCTGGCGCTGCTTGGGATCGTCGGCAGGCAGCGGCATGCGGATGATTTCCGAGCTGCTGCCGGTCTGCCGGATCGCCATTTCGGCGAGTTCCAGGATGGTGAATTCGTTCGGATTGCCGATGTTCACCGGACCCGTGATCTCGGCCGGCGATTCCATCAGCTTGACGAACCCGTTGATGAGATCGTCGACGTAGCAGAAGCTGCGGGTCTGACTGCCGTCACCGTAAATGGTAATCGGCTCACCCTTCAGCGCCTGCATGATGAAGTTCGACACCACGCGCCCGTCGGCCGGGTGCATGTGCGGACCATAGGTGTTGAAGATCCGGACGACCTTGATCTCCATCCCGTGCTGGCGGTGGTAATCGAAGAACAATGTCTCGGCGCAGCGCTTGCCCTCGTCGTAGCAGCTACGCGGGCCGATCGGATTGACGTTGCCCCAGTAGCTTTCCTGCTGCGGATGGACGTGGGGGTCGCCGTAGACCTCGCTGGTCGAAGCCTGGAAGATCCGCGCGCCGAGCCGCTTGGCAAGCCCCAGCATGTTGATCGCGCCGATCACGCTGGTCTTGGTCGTCTGCACCGGATCGTGCTGGTAATGAATCGGCGAGGCCGGGCAGGCGAGATTGTAGATCTCGTCGACCTCCACGAACAGCGGGAAGGTAATGTCGTGCCGCAGGAACTCGAAGTGCGGGTTGCTTGCGACCGCCTTCAGATTGTCCTTGGTGCCGGTGAACAGATTGTCCACGCACAGCACTTCGTGCCCGTCGTCGAGCAGGCGCTTGATCAGGTGGGAGCCAAGAAAACCGGCGCCGCCGGTAACCATCACACGCTTGCGGGAAGAATAATTGCGGGGCACGGCGGCTTTCGAAAGTTGAGTGAACAGGCCCAATCATTGCCCCACGTGGCGAGGGCTGTCCAGCGGACTGCATCTTCTCTAAGCGGGCCGCCGTCATGGCCGCCATTCTATATCTTTCCTATGACGGTCTAACCGATCCGCTGGGACCGAGCCAGGTTCTCGCCTACCTCGTCGAACTGGCAAAGGCGGGGCACCGGATCAGCCTCATCACCTTCGAAAAGCCGGAGCGGTCGGCGGCCGAGCGCGCCGCGCTGGCGGAGCAATGCCGGGCGGCCGGGATCGACTGGCATCCGCAAACCTATACCAAGAAGCCGCCGATCCTGTCGACGCTGAAGGATCTGCGGGTCATGACCAAGGTGGCCGAGCGGCTGGCCGCGCAGCACCGCTTCGATATCGTTCATTGCCGAAGCTACCTTCCCGCGCTGGTCGGGGCGCGGCTGAAGCGCAAGGCGGGCACCCGGTTCCTGTTCGACATGCGCGGCTTCTGGGCGGACGAGCGGGTCGAAGGCGGGCTGTGGGATGTCTCCAAGCCGATTTACCGTACGATCTACGGCTGGTTCAAGAAACAGGAAAAGCGCCTGCTCGCCGCGGCGGATCACGTCGTCGTGCTGACCGTAGCCGGACGCGACATCTTGCGCGGTAAGTGGAACGTGCAGTCGGCAGTTCCCGTCACGGTTATCCCCTGCTGCGCAGACTTCGCCGCTTTCCCTGCGGTGACGCCGGACGCGCGCGATGCGGCACGCCGGACGTTCGACATTCCGGCGCACGCACCCGTTGCCGCGTATCTCGGGTCAATCGGCACCTGGTACATGCTCGGCGAGATGCTCGACTTCTTCGCGGTTCAGCGCGCCCGTGATCCCGCTTCCGTGCTGTTGTTCGTCACCCGTGACGCGCCCGAGCCGATCATCGCTGCGGCGGCGGAGCGCGGGATTCCCGTTTGGGCGCTACGCATCCAGGGCGGCACCCGCGCGGAGGTCCCGCGCCTCCTCGCCGCTGCCGACTATGGCTTGTTCTTCATTCGCCCGACTTTTTCCAAGCAAGCGAGCTCGCCGGTGAAGCTCGGCGAATTGCTGGCAATGGAGCTGCCGGTGGTCACCAATGCGGGCGTCGGCGATGTCGATCGTATCCTGGAGGAAACTGGTGCGGGTGTCTCAATCGCGACGCTGGACGAGCCCGGCTATGAGCGTGCGCTGACCAATCTGGACGCGCTACGGCCGGACATGGTGCGCTGGCGAGAAGGCCGTGCGCGCTGGTTCGATCTTGGCGAAGGCGTGCGGCGCTACGATGCCATCTATTCGGAACTCAGCCGCTGATCAGCCGCGCCCGACCGCACGGAAGAGGTCGATGAGCCGCGGTGCCTGCGACGCGAGCGAATAATTGGCGACCGCCCGCTCGCGGCCCTTGGCTCCGAGCTGTTGCCGAAGCGCGGGATCGGCAATCAGGCGGCGCAGCCCCACTTCCCACTCCGCTTCGCTGGTAGCGAGAAATCCGTTTCTCCCCTCCTCCACGATGCTGCTGTTGACCCCCACCGGCGAGGCCATGACGGGCAAACCGCAGGCCATGTACTGGATGAGCTTGAAGCCGCTTTTGCCCCGCTCGAACGGCCGGTCGAGCAAGGGCATGATGCCGATCGACAATGATCGCACCATCCCGATCTCGCTGTCCTCGCTCCACTCGATGAGGTCGAGACCATCGAACCGGTCCGCCTCCGCTGCCGAGCCAGCACCGATGGCGCGGACCCGGACGCCCGTGTCACGGTGAAGCCGCTCGAGGAGGGGGAGCAAAGGCCGCATGTTGGCCCACGTCGTCGGACTACCGATCCAGCCGATGATCGGCCGCTCGGCCAGTGGCGTTGAAGGCCGCCACCGATCGGTATCGACGACCGTCGGCACCACGACCGTGCGGTCACAGAAACGCGCGGCATGCTCGCGGAGCAGATCGTTGCCGCAGGTGACCGCCGCGGCTCCTTTCAGGAGGCGATCGAACTTGCCACCCAGTAGGCGGCGCACCGCTGCCTTCCCGTTGGCCTGGTAAGCAAGATGGAAGGCATCATCCCAGTCGTAGATGACTGGCACCCGGCGCGGCATGGCTGCTTGTTCAAGGGCGGCCGGCAAGTAGGGAAACAGCTCGCCATAGACCCAGAGGAGATCGGGTTTGCGAGCGGAAGCAAGGGTCGCCATGCGGCGCGCATAGGCTGCGGCAACGCCGCTTCCGGCGCCGCCACGCCCCTCGACCAGCCGCTTCATGTGGCCATCGCCGAGCAGCGGGTGCCATTCGACCTCGATGCCGGCGTCCGCCAGCGCGGGCAGGAACTGGAGCAGGCGATAGCGCGTGCTCGCCGCATCGCGGTCGTAGCGGGTGAACGCAAGCACCCGCATCAGCGTTCGTCCAGCAGCCTCTTTACGACCGGTGCGAGACTGTCTTTCCAGTCGGGGAGGGCGAGCCCGAAGGCGTGGCGAAGCTTGGAGCCATCGAGCACCGACCAGGCCGGCCGCTGCGCAGGAGTCGGGAACTCGCTGGTCGGGATCGGTCTGATGCGCGTCGCGGCGCCGCTGACGCGCATGATTTCGGCGGCGAATTCCGCCCAGCTCGCCTGCCCGCTGCCAGCTGCATGATAGGTCTCACCCCAGCCGGCGCGGTCGCCGGTCGCGCGGCGTGACGCAAGCGCAAGGATCAACTCGGCAAGATCAAGCGCGTTGGTGGGAGATCCGACCTGATCGGCGACGACCGCAATCTCCTCGCGCTCACGCGACAGGCGAAGCATGGTCTTCACGAAGTTGGCGCCGAACGGCGAATAGACCCACGCGGTGCGAAGGATCAGGTGATCACCCTGCCCCGCGCGGACCGCGGCCTCGCCCTCGGCTTTGGTCCGACCGTAGGCGCCAAGCGGGGCGATGGGCTCATCCTCGCGCATCGGCGCATTGCCAGTGCCGCCGAAGACGTAATCAGTGGAAACGTGGATCAGCGGGGCACCGACCGCCGCCGCCGCCTCGGCGATCTCGCCGGCGGCGTCGGCGTTGATGCGGTGCGCGAGATCGGGCTCCGCCTCCGCTTTGTCGACGGCGGTATACGCCGCGGCGCTGATTACTAGGTCCGGCTGTGCCGTGCGAATAGCGGCTGCAGCGGATTCGCGAACGGCCAGGTCGCATTCGGGACGCGCGGCGAAATGAAGCGATAGATCGGGGTACCCAGCCGCCCGCTCTGCCAGGCTCCGCGCAAGCTGACCGTCACGCCCGGTGACGAGGACCCTCATCAGGCCTTGCCGAGCCGCTCGCCGGCATACGCCTCACGCAGCGGGCCCCACCACCATTCGTTGGCAAGATACCAGTCGACGGTGCGGGCAAGGCCCTGCTCGAAATCGACCGAGGGCGTCCAGCCAAGTTCACGCTCGATCCGCGAGCAGTCGATCGCATAGCGCCGGTCGTGGCCCGGGCGGTCGGTGACGAAGGTGATGAGCTCGCGCCGCGGGCGGCCATCCGCCAGGGGGCGGCGCTCGTCCAGCACGTCGCAGATGGCTTCCACCACCTGCAGGTTGGTCCGCTCGGCCTTGCCTCCGACATTGTAGCTTTCGCCGACCACGCCGGTGCGGAAGATGGTCTCGAGCGCCGCGGCATGGTCCTCGACGAACAGCCAATCGCGGACATTCTCACCCTTGCCGTAGACCGGCAGCGGCTTGCCTTCGAGCGCGTTCAGGATGACCAAGGGAATTAGCTTTTCGGGGAAGTGGTACGGTCCGTAATTGTTGGAGCAATTGGAGAGCACCACCGGCAGGCCATAGGTGTGGTGCCAAGCGCGAACCAGGTGGTCGGACGCCGCCTTGCTTGCGCTGTAGGGCGACGAGGGCGCGTAGGGCGTTTCCTCGGTGAAGAAGCCGCTGTCGAAGGGCAGGTCGCCGAAGACTTCGTCGGTGGAGATGTGGTGGAAGCGGAACGCTTCTTTCGCGTCGCCTTCGAGGCTGCGCCAATAATCGAGTGCGGCCTGAAGCAGTTTGTAGGTGCCGACGACGTTGGTCTCGATGAACACGCCCGGCCCGTCGATCGAGCGATCGACATGGCTTTCGGCGGCGAGGTGCATGATGCCGCTGACCTGCTCTTCGCGTAGCAGTGCGCCGACCAGCGCCTGATCGCCGATATCGCCTTCGACGAAGCGATGGTTGGCGGCGCCTTCGACCTCCTTGAGGCTGGTCAGCGAGCCCGAATAGGTAAGCTTGTCGAGGGTGATGACGCGCTGGCCGGAAGCGACCAGCCGGCGCACCACCGCGCTGCCGATGAAACCGGCACCGCCGGTGACGAGAATGGCATTCATGAAAAAATGTCCGCCTCTGCGAGAAGGGGTGCGTTCTGGTCCTTGGCCGACAAAAGCCACTGATCGCGGGGCAGCGGCCAGTCGATGCCGATGGTGGGATCTTCGGGGTTGATCCCACGATCATGGTCAGGGCTGTAGGGCGCCGTAACCTTGTACTGCACCTCGCTCTCGTCCTCGAGCGCGAGGAAGCCATGGGCGAAGCCGGCCGGGACGAGCAGCTGGTTCCAGCTCTCCGCCGACAGGGTGACGCCGGTCCACTGGCCGAACGTCGGGCTGGAGCGCCTGATGTCGACTGCGACGTCAAATACGCTGCCGCGGGTCACGCGAACCAGCTTGGTTTGGGCAACGGGTTCGAGCTGATAATGAAGGCCGCGCAGCACGCCCCGCGCCGAGCGGCTGTGATTGTCCTGCACGAAGACATGGTCGAGCCCGGCTTCGCGAAAGCTCCGCTCGCTCCACACTTCCGAGAAGAAGCCGCGATCATCGCCGATCCGTCGCGGCAGGATCTCGAGCACACCCTCGAGGCTGGTCGCCCGAACCTCAAGCATGGGCAAGCTCCTGAACCCGGCGGCGCAGATAGCCGGCGTAAGGCGTCTTGCCGAGCTGCTCGGCCCGCTTCAGCACGGCCGCCCCATCGAGCCAGCCCTGTTCGAGCGCGATTTCCTCGGGGCACATCACCTTGACGCCCTGGCGATGCTCGATGGTGCGGACGAAGCTGCTGGCGTCGAGAAGGCTTTCGTGCGTGCCGGTGTCGAGCCAGGCAAAGCCGCGGCCGAGCCTGGTCACGTAGAGGTCGCCAGCGGCAAGATAGGCGCGGTTCACGTCGGTGATCTCGAGCTCGCCGCGCGGGCTGGGTGCCAGATAGGCGGCGATCTCGACCACGCGGTTGTCGTAGAAATACAGGCCGGTGACCGCGAAGTGCGATTTCGGATTGGCAGGCTTCTCTTCGATGTCGGTCACCTTGCCGTCGGCATCGAAGGTCGCAACGCCGTACCGCTCGGGGTCCTCGACCGAATAAGCGAACACCGTGGCGCCGCTCTCGCGTGCGGCGGCTTCGCGGGCGAGATCGCCAAGGCCGGCGCCGTAGAAAATGTTGTCGCCCAGCACGAGTGCGACCTTGTCGTCGCCAATGAATTCGCGGCCGATGATGAAGGCTTCGGCAAGTCCGTTCGGCTCGGCTTGCTCCGCATAGCTCACGCGGATGCCGAATTCCGTCCCGTCACCAAGCAGGCGCTGGAACAGCGGCAGATCATGCGGCGTCGAAATCAGCAGGATGTCTCGGATGCCCGCCAGCATCAGCATCCCGAGCGGATAATAGACCATCGGCTTGTCGTAGACCGGAAGCATCTGCTTGGAGACGGCCAAGGTCGCCGGATAGAGACGGGTCCCGCTCCCGCCGGCAAGAATAATCCCCTTCACTGCTACTCCCCGCTTCGCTACGCCGCGCCCCATGAGGCTGCGACACTCCGATAGCAGAGACTTGGGCCTAAGCGAGCGCAAAGTCGGGGCACTTGCCCCGCTGAGGGACGGCGCGGCGTGATCCCTTACTGGCTCCTTTGGGCCTTCTTCTTCTGCGGCGTGATGCTGTCCCAGCGCCAGCCGCGGGCGGAGCTGCAGCTGCAGCTGCAGTATCAGCAGTATCCGGGTTGGATGCCGCCACTTGGCCGTCCAGGCTTGTCGCTCGTCGCCATCGTCGGGCTGATCGGCATGACCCTGATGATCGGTCTGCGCTATGATGTCGGGGGCGACTGGAACGCCTACGAGTTCATCTTCAAGCGCGCCGGTTATCGCACCTTCGACCAGAGCCTGCTCCAGAGCGATCCCGGCTATGCCGTCCTGAACTGGCTGGTGCAGCAGGTCGGCGGCGAGGTGTGGCTGGTCAATCTCATTTGCGCCGCAATCACCGTCTGGGGCCTTGCCGCGCTGGTCCGGCGGGAGCCCAACCCGTGGCTCTCGCTGCTCCTTGCCGTGCCCTACCTCATCGTGGTCGTCGCAATGGGCTACACCCGGCAGGCAGCGGCGCTCGGGCTGCTGATGCTCGGCCTCGCGAACCTGCTGCGGACCGGAAGCCTGCCGCGCTTCATCTTCTGGGTCGCGCTGGCGGCGCTGTTCCACAAGAGCGCCGTGGTCTGCCTGCCGATGGTCGCCTTCCTCGGCAATCGCCGCAGGATTGTCGACCTCGCCCTGCTCGCCACCGCGGGCCTCGGCCTCTACACCCTGCTGCTGCAGGACAGCGTCGATACCCTCGTCAAGAACTACATCGGCGCACGCTACAGCTCGGCCGGCGCGGCGATCCGGGTGTCGATGTCGCTGCTGCCCGGAATCATCTTTCTGCTGTTCCGGCGCCGCTTCGGCTTCAGCGAAACCGAAGAAAAGCTGTGGCGCAACTTCTCGCTGGTCGCGATCGGCAGTGCGATCGCGCTTGCCATCTCACCTTCGTCGACCGCCGTCGATCGCATCGCGCTGTACCTGCTGCCGATCCAGTTCGTCGTCCTGGCGCGAATTCCCGGCACGTTGGTCCAGCGCGGCTTCGGGACGGTCCTGGTCTCTGCCTACAGCGCCGCCGTGCTGTTCACCTGGCTCACCTTCGGAGTCCACGCCCAGCATTGGCTGCCCTATCGCACCTGGCTCGACAGCTAGGCGATCACTCCACCGTCACGCTCTTGGCGAGATTACGGGGCTGATCGACGTCGGTGCCCTTCACTACCGCCACGTGATAGGCAAGGAGCTGCACCGGCACGGCATAGACTAGAGGCGCGATCAGCTCGTGCACCGCCGGCATCTCGATGGTCGCGACGCAGCCCTCACCCGCCGCGGCAATCCCTTGCGCGTCGCTGACCAGGATGATCTTGCCGCCGCGGGCGCTTACTTCCTGCATGTTGCTGACGGTCTTGTCGAACAACGGTCCTGACGGCGCCAGCACGATCACTGGCACCGCATCGTCGATCAGCGCGATCGGACCGTGCTTCATCTCGCCGGCAGCATAACCTTCGGCATGGATGTAGCTGATTTCCTTCAGCTTCAGCGCGCCTTCCAGCGCCATCGGATAGTCCGGGCCGCGGCCGAGATAGAGCACGTCGCGGGCGGGGGCGACGAGATGCGCCATCGCCTTGATGTCCTCGTCATGGTCGATCGCGCGGGCCATCGCTTCGGGCGCTTCGGCGAGGTGAGCGACGATCTCACGCTCCTCGTCCGCCGTGATCCGGCCGCGAGCGCGCGCTAGATTGACCGCCAACGCGGCCAGCACCGCCAATTGGCAGGTGAACGCCTTGGTCGAGGCAACGCCGATCTCCGGCCCGGCGCGGGTCGGCAGCAGCAGATCCGCTTCGCGTGCCATCGAACTGGTCGGCACGTTCACCACCACGGCGATCTTCTGACCTTCGGCGCGGGCATGGCGAAGCGCGGCCAGCGTGTCGGCAGTCTCGCCCGACTGGCTGATGAAGAGGGCGAGGCCGCCCTTTTCGAGCACCGGATCGCGATAGCGGAACTCGCTCGCGACATCGATGTCGACCGGAACGCGTGCAAAGCGCTCGATCCAATATTTGCCGACCATCCCGGCATAAAAACTGGTTCCACAGGCGACCATGGTCACCCGGTCAACCTGGCTGAAGTCGAAGTCGGCGGTGGGGATGGCGACCTCACCCTCGAACGCGCGGACATAGCTCTGCAGGGTCTGGGCAACGACCAGCGGCTGCTCGAAGATCTCCTTGCGCATGAAGTGCGCGTGGTTGCCCTTGGAGATCGTCTCGGCATTGGCTTCGCTTGTCACGATCGGCCGCTCGACAGCCTGATTGTCGCGATCGAAGATCCGCACCTCATCGTTGCGGACGACGACCCAGTCGCCTTCTTCCAGATAAGCGATCCGGCGGGTCCAGGGCGCCAGCGCGATAGCGTCGGAACCAAGGTAGTTCTCGCCCTCGCCATAACCGACGGTCAGCGGCGCGCCCATGCGGGCACCGATGACCAGCCCGTCATGATCGCGGAAGAGGAAGGCCATGGCGAAAGCGCCGTGGAGCCGCGGCAGGACGGACGCGACCGCTTCCTCGGGGCTCCGGCCCGCCTCGACCTCGCGCGCGACGAGATGGGCGACGACTTCGCTGTCAGTTTCGCTGAGAAGGGTGCGGCCCTCGGCGATCAGCTCGGCGCGGAGCGGCTTGAAGTTCTCGATGATGCCATTGTGGACCAGCGCCACCGGCCCGGCGATGTGCGGATGCGCATTGGTCTCGGTCGGCGCGCCATGCGTCGCCCAGCGGGTGTGGGCGATGCCGGTGATGCCCGGCAGCGCCTTCTCGGCAAGACGTGCACCAAGGTTGTCGAGCTTGCCCTCGGCGCGGCGACGCTCGAAGCCGCCGTCGACGAGGGTGCAGATGCCCGCGCTGTCATAGCCGCGATATTCGAGGCGCCGAAGCCCCTCGAACAGCCGCTCGGCGACCTCCTTTCGGCCGACAATGGCGACGATTCCGCACATGACGCTTACTTGCCTTTCTTGGCCGACTGGCGTTCGCGAAAGCGCGCCGCCCAGCCGGAAAGTTGTTTTTGCTCCGCGCGCGTGACGCCAAGCGCGTCGCCTTCGACGTCGCGGGTCACGACCGACCCCGCTCCAACGATCGCGCGGGGTCCAACATTGACCGGCGCAACCAGCGAACTGTTGGAGCCGATGAACGCGCCTTCGCCTATGCGCGTCGGATATTTGAAGAAGCCGTCGTAATTACAGGTGATGGTGCCAGCGCCGATATTGGCGCCCGCGCCGACGTCGGCATCGCCGATGTAGCTCAGGTGATTGGCCTTGGCCTTGGCGCCCAGCCGAGCCTTCTTGATCTCGACGAAATTGCCGACCTTGGACTTTTCGCCGAGCTCGGCACCCGGTCGCAGCCGGGCATAAGGACCGACTTCCGCTTCGGCGCCGACGCTTGCGCCTTCCAGATGCGAGAAGGCACGGACGATGGCGCCGTCGGCGACGCTCACACCCGGGCCGAAGTAGACGCTAGGCTCAACCAGCACGTCACGGCCGAGGTTGGTGTCTGCGCTGAACCACACGGTGTCGGGATCGATGAGCGTCGCGCCTTCCGCCATCGCCCGGGCACGGCGGCGGCCTTGCCAGTCGCGCTCGACCAGCGCGAGTTCGGAGCGGCTGTTGATGCCCGCGGTCTGCCACGCGTCGCACTCGACCGCCACGCTGTGACGCCCTTCCGCATTGGCGACCATGACGATGTCGGGAAGGTAATATTCGCCCGCGGCATTGTCGTTGCCGACCTGGCCCAGCCAGCGAAACAGGTCGGCCGCCGCAACCGCCATCATGCCGCTGTTGCAGAGCCGAACCGCCCGTTCCTGCTCGGTCGCATCCTTATACTCGACCATCTTCGCGATGGTGTCGCCCTGTTCAAGAATGACCCGGCCGTAAGCCGCAGGATCGGCCGGCGAGGACGCGAGCACCACCACGCCGGGCTTGTCGTCAGCTTCCAGCCGCTCACGCATCCGTCGCAGCGTATCGGCCTCGATGCAGGGCGTATCGCCATAGAGCACCAGCACGGTGCCATCGAAGCCGTCCAGCGCCTCGGCCGCCTGCGCAACCGCGTGGCCGGTGCCCTTTTGCTCTGCCTGCACAGCAAGGGTCAGCCGATGACCAGCCAGCGCGCCTTCCAGCTGCTCCCGGCCCTTGCCGACGACGACGACCCGCCGCTCCGCGTTGAGCGTGTCGGCGGTATCGAGGAGGTGCATCAGCATCGGCTTGCCGGCGAGGGGGTGAAGGACCTTGTGCAGGTCCGAACGCATTCGCGTCCCCTGCCCGGCAGCGAGAATGACAACGGCAAGCGGCTTCATGATCGTGGCTGTGGCAGAGGCGCGCCCAAAGAGAAAGGGCCTCCATCCAGTGGAAAGAGGCCCTGTCCTGCTCTCAACGGCTGGAGCTTAGCTGTTGCTGCCGCCCTCGCTGCCGCCATCCGATCCGCCGCCGCTCGGCTTGCGGGTCGATCCGCGCCGGGCCGCGCCCGTGCTGCGCGACGTGGTTGAGCGCGAGCGGGTCGCGGTGCCACTGCGGCTGGCGGCGGCACGCTTGGGCGTGGCAGCACTCTTGGCCGCACCAGCGGCGCCTTCCGCCTTCTTGCGGGTGCTGGTCGAGCCCCCGCTGCTGTTACCACTGCCGCTGCTGCTGCGCGAAGACGCCGAGCGACCGGTGCCGGTTGCCTTCTCCTTCGCACCCGACGCGCGTTGGCTGGCGCTGCGCTTGGCAGTGCTGGCCTTGCTCGACGAACCGCGGCTGCTGCCCGACGAGGACGACGACGACGAGGACGAGCTGCCGCTTCCGCCGAGCACCTTCTGCGCTGCATCGGCGACGGCTTCGGCGATCAAGGAACCCAGCTTGCCGACGCTGCTTGCCATGGAGCTTGCGGCGCTGCTGGCGCTGTCGGCGGCATCAAGGCCGGCATCGCGGATTTTGCGGCGCACGGACGGGCTGGCGCTGATCGCAGCCGCTGCGGCGGCGAGCCCCGCGGCAAGCATTTCCTTGCTCATCGCGGCCTTGGCGAGCTTGTCCAGCGTCTCGTTGAAATTGCCGTCGTTGCCGTCCTGCGCGGCGCTACCGCCACCCTGACCCGGCTTGCCGCCACCCGCGCCGCCGGTGCTGCCGCCAAGCGGATCGTTCTGCGCGGTGAAGCTGCTGCTGCCGCCCTGGTTGTTCGACTTCGACGTCTTGGACCTGGCCACGAGATGATCTCCCCGTTGTATGCGTTGCCGACAAGACGATGCAGAGCCGCAACGGTTCCCGCTTATGCGCCATCCCAGACGCGTAAAAGGGACCGTCGCCTCGAAAGACAACGGCCCCTTCGACATGGTCAGCGGCCGGAGAGCTCCAGCCCGGGAGACCATAAAATAGGCTGGTTAGGCCTGCATCTCCCGAACGAACTTCACCGTGCCCCTTGCTGAACCATGAGACATCGGATCACCTCCTTTCGCTGCGTTGTTGGTAGGTACGAGAATGCGCGAAGTTGAGGATCGTTCAAGTCTTGTAATGATCGTCAGCTTCGGCAATCCTCGACCGCTCGTGCCGGCTCCGGCGCAGAGCGCAGGACCAGCGGCATGACGCCGGTCGCATCCACCCACAACCGCCCGCGGCTAAACGCAATTGCGTCAAGCAGGGGATCGCTGGCGAGCAGCATGTTGCCGATCGGAAGCTGCCGTTCGCTGCTGGTCGTGGCGATGCGAATCGGCTGCGCCGGCGCGGCACCAGCGCGTGAGAAATTGACTCGCCGAGTCGCCCGGGTGCAACGGATCACCAGCTGAACGCCGCGCGAATCGGAGAACACCGCTTCGCTCGCTTCGGGCGAGTTGCGCCAGGTCCAGGCACCGGCGTTGGTCGGGCGGGTGCGCCAGTCCGCCGGCGGCGGCTGAAGCGTGGGTGCGGCAGCGGCTTGGAATGCGGCGAGCGCGAAGGCGAGAACACTCACGGCTCAGCTTCCCAGCTTGTCGACCTTGGCCCGAAGCGCATCGAGCTCGGCCTTCAGCGCCGCCACATCATCCTTGCCGCCGGCAGGCTCCGCAGGGCGCGCGCTGGGCGCGGCTGCAGCGCCGGTGAACGCCTTTGCGCCCTGTTCGAACAAGGCCATCTGGCGCTTGGCCATCTCGGCGAACAGATTGCTCCCGAACGCATCCCCGAACGCTGCCCGGTTCTTGGAGAAGCTCTGCATCGCGGCGTCGAGATAGCCCGGCACCATCGTCTGCATGCTGTTTCCGTAGAGCGCGATCAGCTGCCGCAGGAAGCTTGCGGGGAGCATGGTCGCGCCGCCGCGCGCTTCTTCCTCGACGATGATCTGGGTCAGCGCCTGATGCGTGATGTCCTCGCCGGTCTTGGCATCGACAACCACGAAATCACGGCCCTCGCGGATCATCTGCGCCAGCCGGTCCAGCGTCACATAGGTCGAGCTTTCGGTGTCGTAGAGCCGCCGATTGGCGTATTTCTTGATCGTGACCTTGTGGGGCGAGGCATTCATGGGCAGTCCTTGCGGCGACGTGGCCCACGACCTAGCACCGCCGCATACTGCACCGCAACAAATGCGCGGGCCACGGCCGCTGCCCTTGTTCCTCGACTTGCTGCGCGACACGGCTGCCCACGATCCGGCTTTTGGCCGCAAGGCGCTTGAAGGCTTACGCCGCTATCAATCGGCACCTCCTGCGCCACCGCGGCGCGAGCGGCCGATCATGCATCAGGTCGGCGAGGCGAGCTTGCGCGATTGCGGCGGCACGGGGCCGACCCTGGTGCTCGTCCCTTCGCTGATCAACCCGCCGACCATCCTTGATCTCGATCCCGATTGCTCGCTCGCCAACGCTCTCGCAACCCGCCATCGCGTCCTTCTGCTCGACTGGGGACCGGCGGCTGCGCGCAAGCACCTCAGCCTTGACGGCCACATCGACGAGCGGCTCATACCCCTCGTCGAGGCCGCGGGTCAGGCTGCGCTGGTCGGCTATTGTCTTGGCGGCACCCTGGCCCTGGCGGCAGCGGCAAGGAGCCGGGCTGTGGAAGTAGTGGCGACCCTTGCGTCACCTTACCACTTCGAAGCCTACGGGCATGCCGCCAGGACGGCGCTGGTGCACTTGTGGCGCACCAGCGAAATGGCGGCGGCGCAGCTGGGCTTTCTCCCGATGGAAGTGCTGCAGGTTGCCTTTTGGCAGATCGATCCGGCGCGGATCGTCGCCAAGTTCGCCCGCTTTGCAACGGCCAAGGCGGACTCTGCCGAAGCGCGCCGCTTCGTGACACTCGAGGACTGGGCAAACGGCGGCGAGCCCCTCCCTCTTCCCGCCGCACGCCAGCTAGTCGAGGTCTTGTTCGAAGGCAACGGAGCCCTTGCCCCTCTGCCCTCCTGCCCGACGCTCCATGTCACCGCTGCCGGCGACCGGATCGTTCCTGCAGCCACCGCCGCGCCGGGCGAGCAACTGCGCTCGCCTTCCGGCCACGTCGGCATGATCGTCGGACGTGACGCGAAAGCTTCTCTCCACGCGCCGCTGCTGTCATGGCTTGAAGGCACCGCACGGTCCCGCTAGGGCCGCTCGGCACGCACCCGTAGCTCAGCTGGATAGAGCGCTGCCCTCCGAAGGCAGAGGCCACAGGTTCGAATCCTGTCGGGTGCGCCAGTCTCAAAAAACCATCATCTCGCATTGCTTTGGCCTTTCGGCCGGGCGGACGCTGCCCTTATGGCGGCGCCATAAAAGGCCGATCAAGGAAATCTGGCCAGAACGTGGGGATCGCTGATGGATGATACGCAGGGCAATTCGCCATGGCCGAGCCGGCTGGTGGACGAAGGCGAATGGAGCGGATGGACGCAGTTCACCGCCGACCCGTTTGAAGAGCATGCCGGGCCGTTCTTCTTCCGCCGCGATGAGGATGGCGCTGTCCGTTGCGGCATGCGGGTGGAAGAAAAGCACCTGAACGGCGCCCACTTCATCCATGGCGGCGCCCTGATGACCTTCGCGGACCATTGCCTGTTCGCCATCGCGCAGGACGAGCTTCACGACAGCCCGGCGGTCACGGCGACCTTCAACAGCGAGTTCGTTGCTTCCGTTCCGGCCCTCGCTCTCATCGAATGCACCGGCGAGGTCATCCGCAGCACCCGGCATCTCATTTTTGTGCGCGGGCTGATGCGCAGCAATGGCGCGCCGATCTTTTCCTTTTCAGGGACTTTGAAAAGGATCCGCGCCAGCGCCATCGACCGGCACTGACGGAGCATTCCTAACGCTCTTGCATATCGAACTTACCGGACGATGCTGAGCCATCGGACAGCGTGCTGTTGCACCTGGCGCGATAATGGAGGGGAGTCCATGAAAGACGTTTATGCAACCTCGCTGATGGCATTGGCCGTCGCGCTCAGCCAGCCTGCCGCCGCGCAAACCGCCGGCACTGCAACCGCCCCGGCCGGCGATCCCGTCGAGGCGGCACAAACCGCGACAACCGCGCCGGCACCGGTGGCCGAAGAAGCTACCGGACCACAGGTCAACGACATCATCGTCACCGCGCAAGGTCGAAGCACGCGCCTGCAGGACACGTCGGCCGCGATCAGCGCCTTCGGCGGCCCCAGCCTCGAAGAAGATCGGGTCCTGAGCTTCGAGGATCTGGCCGGCCAAGCGACTTCTCTGTCGTTCACTGCGCTGTCCCCGCTCGACCAGGAATTCAACGTCCGCCGGACGACCAATCGGTCGGTATCTTCATCGACGACGTCTATGTCGGTCGCTCAGGGCTGTTCAACTTCGACCTATGACATCGACCGGGTCGAAGTGATCCGTGGGCCCCAGGGAGTGCTGCTCGGCCGCAACGTGGTCGGTGGCGCGGTCAGCATCTACAGCGCGGCGCCCAAGTCGATCTTCGGCGGAAGCATGACCGATGGCTACGGCAACTACAACGAGAAGCTGGTGAAAGGCCATCCGACCGGGCCGCTCAGCCAGGGCCTTAGCGGCCGATTCGCCTTCCAGGTTCGCCAGCGCGACGGCTTCAAGCGACATCGCCCACGACGTCGACCTCGACAATGTCGACAGCGTCCAGATGCGCGGCCAGGTCGAATATCGCCCCGACGGCAGCACCTTCTCGGCGCGTCTGATCGGCGATTACACCCGCGACAAGGCGAATGGCTTTCACTCGGTGGTGGTCGATGGCCCCGCTGCTGGTGCCGGCCCGTGGAGCCAGGCGCGCGCCCGCGTCGCCGCCCTTCGCGGGGGGCTGTCGGTGCGCGAGAGCCTGCCTGACTGGAACACCTACAAGGGCGACGCCTATCCGAGCCCGCAGGCGCTGAGCCGCAAGGCGTGGGCCTGACTCTTAACCTGCAGCAGGAGTTCGAAGGCTTTGTGACGCTGACGTCGATCACCGGCTACCGCCAGGGCGACGGCTTCAACCGCTACGACCAGACTGGCATCGGGCCGAGCAACGCTTATGGCATTTCGTTCCCCCTGCTGTTCCGCTCGCCGGTTCGCGAGTCACCGCGCCTTCGAGCGCGCGTGCAGGCCGGACATGCCCAGCGCCCGCGACCCAGATGTCGCCGGTTCGGCTCCATTCGGGGCTGCACAAGGCGACCAGCGCCTCGGCGGCATTCGCCGGCGACATACGGTCATCGGGCCCCCGGTCGGGCCGCGCCGTCATGTTGGTCGCCGCATAAGGCGCGATAACATTGACCTTGATAGCGGTGCGGCGAAGCTCGTCGGCAAGACTAAGCGCCCAGCCGTTCACCGCTCCCTTGGACGCCGCATAAGCAGCGCGCCCGCGCACACCATGCAGCCCTCCGGTCGACGACACGAACACGATCCGCCCCGCCGGGCTCTCGCGCGATGCGGGAAGCGCTGCCTCGACCAAAGCGGCGTTGGCGAAGAAGTTGATTCCCATGACGTCAGCCAGCGCGGTGTCGCCCTCCCCGACCTTGGTTGCGGGACCGCTGATCCCAGCGTTCAGGACCAGGGTGTCGAGCCTGCCGAACGCCGCAAGGGCCGCCGCAACAATACGCTTCCGGCGCACCCTTGGCATCGACCGCGCTGCCTTCGGCAATGGCAGTTCCGCCAGCCGCCTCGATCCGTTCCACAACCGCCAGCGCGCTGTGTGGCCGGTCGTGGTGCATCCTATTATTGACCACCACCCGGTGACTTCGGCCAAGCGCTTCCGCAAAGGCGGCGCCCAGGCCATTGCCCGCTCCGGTAACGACGGCCACGCGGCCGCTATGATCTTCAGCCATGCCGCAAGGGGTAACACGTCAGTATGATAATGAAAGTATCATCTGGCGTCCGCAGCGTTCTCGATCACCGAGTATTCGACCTCGTCGGGCTTCAGCGGCGCACGGCATTCCGAGCACACCACCTTGGGGTCGAGCGGCTTGCCGCAGACCTTGTGGGTCAGCAGCAGCGGTGGACCCTCGGGCGACACGTAATATTGATCGCCCCAGCGCAGCAGCATCAGCAGCACCGGGAAATATTCCACGCCCTTGCGGGTCACCCGATATTCGTTGCGCCCGGGTGACGTGGGATCAGGCCGCTGGCGGACTACCCCGACCGACTGCAGCCATTGCAACCGCTCGGTCAGGATGTTGGTCGCCATGGCAGTATCCATGCGGATGTCCTCGAACCGGGTAATGCCGGTGAAGATCGATCGCATGATGAGGCTCGCCCAGCGATCGCCCATCAGTTGCGCCGCCTGGTCGAGCAGCGAGGTCGCCCCCGCGCTCGATCCGCGCTGCTGGCGGCGACGGCTGTAGAGCGGCGCCATCAGGCCGACGCCAGGCCCTTCCTTCCACTCGACTTGCGTCGCATCGATCGTCTCGCCGCAGCTGCCGCAGGCGGGTTCGGGCGCGAACTGCTGACCGCAAATCTTGTGGGTCAGGACCACGCTGATCTTGTTGCGCGTTTCGCCGCACGTCTGCTCCCACCGGAGCATCATCAGCGAGGTCCAGTAGACGTCGCGCCCCTTGGGCGTCATTACGTAAGCATAGCGCGGCGGCCGCTCGCAATAGAGCTGGCGTTCCATCAGCCCGGCCGCGACCAGCCGCTTCAGTCGGTCTGACAGCAAGGCATTGAGCAGTCCGGTGCGGCTGCGCAGTTCGTCATACTTGCGGGCGCCGAGCCAGCTCGCCTCGAGGATCAGCAGGATCGGCGTGTCGCCGACCACTTCGAGGGCGCGCCAAACGGAACAGGTGCGGATCAGGGTCGGGGCGTTCATGGCGTCCGGTCTATAGCCGCCTCACATCTCCGCGGTCGAGCGGGCGGCGTGCCGCGCGGCGACGAAAAAGAGCGCGGCGCCAATCGCATATCCGGCCGGCGCCACGATCGCCATCGCATAGCGGATGCCGTCGCCGCCCGGGAACAGCGCGTCGCCCAGCGCCGCGGTGACGCTCGGCCCGAAACCGATTCCCACAAGGTTGATGATAAACACGTAAAGCGCGGCAACGGTGGCGCGCATGCCGCCTGGCGACAATTGCTGCAGCACCGAGGGTGCAGCGCTCACCACCCCGGCCGCGGCAGAGAAAAAGGCGATGAAGAGGATCGCCATCAGCCACAGGGATTCGACCAGCGGGAAGGCTGCGGCGGCCAAAACTGCGACCGACACCGACCAGCCGCAGAAGCGCATCCGCGACGCCGGCGTGCCGCCGCTCAAGCGGTCCATCAGCGCGCCGAACCCGATCATCCCGATCACGCCTCCGGCAATCAGCATCGCGCCCGACAGGAACCCCGCGTTGGCGAGCGCCAGCCGGCCGCCGCGCACCAGCATCGCCGGCAGCCAATTGACCGTGCCGAGCACCGACAGATTGACTGCTGCAACGCCCAGGAAGACCGACCAGAAGAAGCCGGCATTGCGGCTAAGGTGATCCCGCACCTCGCGCACGCTCCACGCCGGTGCACGAGCGCCAGTGGCGTGGCTGGGATCGCGAATCAGCAGGAACAATAGGCTGATGAGAAAGCCCGGAAGCCCCGCGACGATGAAGGCGAACTGCCACGGTCGCACCTCGCCGATCAGCGGCATCAAAACGCTATCGGCGCCCGCTACCAGCGACACCACCGCGCCCCCGATCATGAATGCGAGGCCCGCGCCGATCGCCGAACCGAGACCGAATACGCCCATGGCAAGGCCAAGGCGGCGGCGGTCAAAGCTGTCGGAGATCATCGAATAAGCCGCCGGCGACAGCACCGCTTCGCCCACCCCCACGCCCATCCGCGCCACGAACAGACCGCCAAAACTGGTCGCGAAGCCGCAGGCCACCGTCATTGCGCTCCACACAGCGATGCCGGCCGACACCGTGCGGGGGCGATGCACCCGGTCGATCAATCGGCCAAGCGGAATGGCTGCGAGGGTGAAGAACAGCGCAAACGCCAGCCCCTGAAGCAGGCTGATCTGGGTGTCGCTGATCTGAAGGTCGGCCTTGATGCTGTCGACCAGCAGGCCGATGATCATCCGGTCGATGAAGCTGACGATGTAGGCGACGAACAAGGCGGCGAGGAGTAGCCACGCGCCCAGCGTGTTGCGCTGGGCGGCGGCGACCGGCGGATCGGGGCTGAGCATGTCGGGCCTTTCGCCTAGAAGTCTTCGCCGACCCCCATCGCCTCCAGCAACTCCTTGCGATCGTAATACTCGCGCCATTCGGCGACCTTCCCGTCGCGGATCTCCAGCACACCGACCACCGGCACCTTGCCGCTATGACCCTTGAAGGTGAAGTTGTCGGTCCGTTCGAGGAAAACCGTGTTGCCTTTCACCGCGATGTTGCGCGGCTCGATCTTCATGTAGGTCGCGTTGTCGACCAGGAACTTCATTCGCGGGCGGATGTTTTCGCGCCCCTTGATCGGGTCGATCATCATCGAATGGAGCACGCCGTCCTCGGTAAACAGGTCGGCGATCTTGTCGCCGTCGCGGTCGTCCCACGCCTTGATCATCTGCATCACGACATCGACGGGATCCTGGCTCATGCGGCTCTCCTTGGCTGGTTTCGCTGTGGGTGCGGCTGAGGCCGCCTGAGGCAGGCACAGTGCCGCCAGCAACAGGAGGAATCCCCTCGCCAACGTCCTCATACGGCCTCCTCGATATTGTTATGAAAGTGGGACTGTATGGCAGCGGGGGTTGCGTCAAGAAGATTGTCGATAGACTTGCGCAATCGAACTTACCACCGTAATTCTGTGGCAACCTCCTTTGCCCGGAAGTGCGTCCATGAAAGTCGAACAGCTCCCGCCCGTCGTCTCCTCGCTGCAGCCGAGCAACCATCCCTATCTCAACGGAGCGTGGACCCCGCTCCACGAGGAGGTGAACGCCACCGACCTCGAGGTGATCGAAGGCACGATCCCGACCGACATCGACGGCAACTACCTTCGCAACACCGAAAATCAGGTCCACCAGCCGCTCGGCCGCCACCATCCGTTCGACGGGCACGGCATGATCCACCAGATCAGCTTCTCGAATGGCACAGCCACCTACCGCAACCGCTTCATCCGCACCCGCTGCTTCGAAGCCGAGCAGATTGCTGGCGGTTCGCTGTGGGGCGGGTTGATGGATGGTAATGCGGTGTCCAAACGTCCGGGCTTCGGCGCGCATGGCGGACTCAAGGGCAGCGCGTCGACCGACGTTATCGTTCACGCCGGCAAGGCGATCGCCACCTTCTACCAGTGCGGCGAAGGCTATATCCTCGATCCCGAGACGCTCGACCAGTCGGGAGTCGCCTCATGGGTGCCGCTGGACGGCGTATCGGCCCATCCCAAGGTCGACGAAGAGACCGGCGAACTGCTGTTCTTCAACTACTTCAAATCCGCGCCCTACATGCACTACGGTGTGGTCGATGCGAGTGGGAAGCTGGTCCATTACACGCCCGTGCCGCTTCCCGGACCGCGGCTTCCGCACGACATGATCTTCTCCAAGAACTGGTCGATCCTGAACGATCTGCCGGTGTTCTGGGACCAGGAGCTGATCAAGACCCGCGGCCTCCACGCGGTCCGTCTGCACGAAGGGATACCCGCGCGTTTTCGCGCTCATCCCGCGTCACGGAAGCGCCGACCAGATCCGCTGGTTCGAAGCCGCGCCGACCTATGTCCTCCACTTCCTCAACGCCTATGAGGAAGGCAACGAGGTGATCGTCGACGGCTATTTCCAGGAGAACCCGACGCCCAAGCCGCAGCCCGACGCCGGCGCGCACGGACACCTGATGAGCTATCTCGACGGCCATGCGCTCAGCACCAAGCTGCACCGCTGGCGCTTAATCTCGCCGACGGCACCACCCGCGAGGAGCGGCTCGACGACCGCACGGTCGAGTTCGGCATGATCAACCAGAAGTACGCCGGCAAGAAGTACCGCTACGCTTACTCCACCCTCGCTAAGCCCGGCTGGTTCCTGTTCGAAGGCTTCGTCAAGCACAAGCTCGAGCCCGGCCGCTACGGCTCCGAAGCCCCCTTCGCGCCGCGCATCAGTGCGGTCGACGAGCACGATGGCTATCTCGTCAGCTTCATCATCGACGAAAACCGCGGCACCAGCGAGTGCATCCTGATCGACGCCAAGCGCTTCGCCGATGGCTCGGTCTGCCGCATCGCCCTTCCGCACAAGTTGTCGAGCGGAACCCACGCCCACTGGGTCGACCGGACAAGCCTGCGCAAGGCCCGCGCGGACGAGATCGCCCGGCTCCAGGCCGCCGGCTGAGTCGCCTTACAGCTTCGCGAGCACCGCCTCGCGCAGCTCCGAGCG
This sequence comes from Sphingomonas sp. LHG3443-2, assembly GCF_049896405.1. NCBI lineage: Bacteria > Pseudomonadati > Pseudomonadota > Alphaproteobacteria > Sphingomonadales > Sphingomonadaceae > Sphingomonas > Sphingomonas sp. LHG3443-2. The sequence continues at coordinate 1,791,176 of NZ_JAFCUG010000001.1, read as the reverse complement.
GACCACCTTGTTCATCGCGTTGCGCGGCAGCCGGTCGAGCGTCACCAGCCGCTCGGGCAGCTTGAACACTGCCACTCCGCGCTCCTTCAGGAACGCGCTGACTTCGGCGATCGATAGGTTTGCGCCCTCAGTCGGAACGATGCCCACCGCGACCCGCTCGCCTAGGTCCGCATCGGGTATGCCCACGGTTGCCGCCTCGCGGCTGCCGGGCAGTCCGGCGAGCAGATCATCGAGCTCGGCCGGCGAGATGTTGACCCCGCCGCGCACGATGATTTCCTTCGATCGCCCGACGAAGCGGTAGAAGCGTTTGAGATTGCCGTCGCCCGCAATCTCGAACTGGTCGCCAGTGCGGAACCAGCCCTCCTCGTCGAACGCCGCAGCGGTGATTTCCGGCCCGTGCCAGTAACCACCGAACAAAGTCGCGCCTTTCAGTCGCAGCTCTCCCGGCCGTCCCGGCTCCTCGATCTCCTCGCCGGTTTCGAGATCGACCAGCCGGGTCCGCAGTGCCTCGTGGTTGAGCCCGCTCCAGCCGTGCCCCTCGACCCCAAAGCGCGGGAAGTAGCGCGAGCGGTCGGTGGTGTCGGGCACGTCGACCGCACTCGAATAAAGCGAGGCGCCTTCGTTCGACCCGAAGATGTTGCAGATCTCGATGCCGCGCGCCTTCCAGCCTTCGATCAGCCACGGGGACAGCGGCGCCGAGCCCGATCCAATCGCGCGCAAGGACGACAAGTCGAACTTCTCCATCAGCGCCGGCTGCTTCAAGAGCGCGGTCAAGACCGCCGGCGGCGCGATGGTGTAGGTCACCTTCTCCGCTTCGATCTGTTGGAGCAAAATGCCGAGGTCGAACGGATGGTGCAGCACCAGCCGCGCTGGGAGCGTCAGCCACGGCATGACCAGCCCGCCGATCGACCCGATGTTCACCAGCGGAAAGGGGTTGAGCAACGTGTCGCCCGGCACCATCCCTGTCCCTTGCGCGACCACATGCGCGTTCAAGATCCAGTGATTATGATCGCGCGGCACGCCTTTGGGCCGCGACTCCGTGCCCGACGTCCAGCAGATGGTCAGCACCTCGCCGCCAACGGTCGGGTTCTCGGCGACATAGGTCGCTGTAGTGGCCGGGTCGACCTCCGCCATCTCGGACCGGAGGTCGCCGTTGCCATCACCGAACAACGCCACTTCGAGCCCCAGTTTGCGCCCCTGCGCGGCGTGATCGAAGCCGGCGAAGTTCGGCACCGCCACCAGCAGTCGCGGCCTGGTCTGGGCCGAGATGAAGGCGAGCTCGTGCACGCGATATTGCATGACCACTGGCGAGACGATCAGCCCCAGCCGTGCGCAGGCGAGAAACAGCAGCACCGCGTCGACCATGTTGGGGAGCTGCGCGACCACGATGTCGTCCTTGCGCAATCCGCGGGCAAGCAGCGCCGCCGCCAGCCGCTCGGTTCGCTCGGCCACCTCGTTCCAGCTCAGCCGCTCGGGCGCGCGTCCATCTAGCGCCTCGCGGTTGAGCGGATCGACCAGCGCCAGCGCGTCACCCCCCCTGCGCAACCGCCGAATGCAAGGCAGCGACGACATTGTCTCCGCTCCACCAGCCCTTGTCTTCGAAGGCGCGAATACGCTCGGGGGGGAGTGAGAAACATTGGTCCTCCATGGGCCTAGGCCGTGGTCGCCAACGGCCCGCTGCCAACTTTCATAAATATACTGACACCGGCAGGCAAGTTGGCTAGGCCAGAGGTACAGGCAGGCGGGGCAAGACGAAACGTGGCGACAATCGTGCACTGGGCGACGGGGTCGATGGGGCGGACCTCGATCCGCGGGATCCTCGACGCTCCACGTCACCGGCTCGTCGGCGGGTTCGTCTATGGCGACCGCAAAAACGGTAGCGACCTCGGCAACATCGCGCGGCGCGGTTCATCGGCGTCGCTGCTACCAACGACCGGCAGCAGATCCTCGATCTCGATGCGGACCTCGTCCTCCACATGCCGCGCATCACGCTTCCCTATGACGCGCTGGTCGACGACGTCGCCGCGCTGCTGCGGAGCGGCAAGAACGTCATTTCGGTTGCGGGCTTCCACTTTCCGCAAGCCCATGGCGAAGATTATGTCCGACGCCTCCACGATGCGGCGCTCGAAGGCGGCGTTACCCTGGCCGGGGGCGGCGTGAACCCGGGGCTGATTGTCGAGCGGCTGGCGCTCGCCGCCACCGCGATGAGCCACGACCTGAAGCGGCTGGCGGTGTTCGAGACGGTTGACGCCTCGGCGATGACCTCGCCCGACTTCGTATTCGGCCTGATGGGCTTCAACAGCGACCCGGCCACCACTGATATCCGCTCCGGCCCGCTCGCCGAGCTCTACGGCCAGCTCTTCTCCGAAGTGCTTCATTTCGCCGCGGCCGAACTTGGTACGAGCGTGCGCGAGATCTGCCCCGATCACCAGCTCACGCTTGCGCCTGCGCCCCTCACCATCGCCGCCGGCCAGATCGAGCAAGGCCGCGTCGCCGCCACCGAATGGCGCTGGACGGCGCTGACCGAGGCCGGTCCGGAGATCCTGATGTCGATCCTGTGGACCGCCGACCCGTCGCTCCACGGCCCCGACACGCTCGGGCATTGGAAGATCGAGATCACCGGCCGCCCGACCATCACCATGACCCTCGATATCACCGAAGCCGATCCCGCCATGCCGCCCTCGCGCGCGCTGACCGACGCGGTGGTCGCGGTCGCGGTCCGGGCGATCCCCGACGTCATCGCCGCTCCGCCCGGCTTCTTCGCCTATCGCCCGCCCGCCGTGTGGAGCGCCGCATGACCGTCTTCATTCACGACGCCGTCCGCACCCCTCGCGGCAAAGCCCGCTCTGATGGCGGCCTTGCCAGCCAGACGCCGCACGGCCTCGTCGCCCGGCTCGTCGATGCGCTCGAACAGCGCGGGAGCGACGCGCGGCGGGTCGATCAGCTGGCTCTGGGCTGCGTCGGTCAGGTCGGTGCGCAAGGGGGTCATGTCGGCATGGTGGCCAAGCTCGCGAGCGGGCTTCCCGACACGACCGTCACCCACACGCTCAACAATTACTGCGCCTCGGGCCTCAGCGCGATCGGACAGTCCGCTGCCGCAATCGAGGCTGGGCAGATCGACCGCGCGCTCGCCGGCGGAGTCGAGATGATGAGCCACGTGCCCTTCATGGCCGACCGCGCGACCTACTACGAGGCAACCGAATTCGAGCCGCGGCTACGCTACATCCCGGTCGCCCTCGCCGCCGACCTCTTGGCCGAGAAGGAAGGCATCGGCCGCGCCGAGCTGGACGCGGCGGCGCTGCGTTCGCAGACCCTTGCCGCAGCCGCGGAAGGCAATTCCGCCTTCCAGCGCTCGCGCATCGCTGTGGGAGGTCTCGACCGCGACGAAGCCGTGCGCCCGACCACTACCGAGAAGCTCGCCGCGCTCGATCCCGCTTTCGCCGCCATGGCCGGTGCCTACTCCGGACCGCTCGAAGCCAAGTCAATCGACCATCGCCATACCGTCGCCCATGGCCGACGGCGCCGCGCTCGCGCTGGTCGGCCGCGACGGCACCGGCGCACGCGCAAAGATCCTCGCCTATGCCGAAGCCGGAGGCGATCCTCGCGACAGCCTGACCGCGGGTTTCGCGGCGCTCGACAAGGTGCTCGCCGCGGCCGGCCTGTCGCTCGCCGACGTTGGTCGCATCGAATTCATGGAAGCCTTCGCGGTGGTGATCGCCCGCTTCCTTCGCGAGCGCCGCATCGCCGAGGATCGCGTCAACGTCTCCGGCGGCCACCTCGCCAAGGGGCATCCGATGGGCGCCACCGGGGCGATCCTTCTGTCAACGCTGCTCGATGTCCCCGAAGCCGCTGACGAAACCATCGGCGCGGTCGTCGCGACCGGGGCGCAAGGCGTCGGCGCAGCGATGGTGGTGGAGCGCCTCGCATGACCCACCCGCTCCTCGCCCGCCTCCGCCTGCCGGTCGTCGCCGCGCCGATGTTCCTGGTCACCGGGCCCGAGATGGTGGTCGCGGCCGCCCGCAGCGGCATCGTCGGCGCCTTTCCGACACCCAATTGCCGCACCGTCGAAGAACTTGATCGCTGGATGGAAGAAATCGCCGCCGGTTGCGCCGATGCGCCCGGCCTGTGGGCCGCCAATCTCGTCACCCACTCGACCAACCAGCGCCTCGCCGACGATCTTGCTTTGGTCGCCAAGCACAAGCCACCGATCGTCATCACCGCGCTCGGCAGCCCGGCCCCCGTGGTCGAAGCGGTGCATGGCTATGGCGGGATCGTATTAGCCGACGTCGTCAGCGAGACGCTTGGACGCAAGGCGGCAGCGGCGGGTGCCGACGGCCTCGTGGCAGTGGCGGCAGGCGCCGGCGGCCATACCGGCAGCCTGTCGCCCTTCAGCTTCCTCGCCGTGCTGCGCAGCTTTTTCGACGGCATCGTCTGCCTCGGCGGCGGGATCGCCGATGGGGCGGCGGTGGCGGGCGCGGTCGCGGCCGGCGCCGACCTCGTCTACATGGGCACCCGCTTCCTTGCATCGGAAGAGAGCCGGGCAAGCGAGGGGTACAAGGCGATGGTCATCGCGTCCGTCGCCACCGACCTTCTGGTCAGCCCGGCGATAACCGGCACCGCCGCTTCCTGGCTCAAGCCCTCGCTTGCCCAAGCCGACTACGACATCGACAATCTCGATAGTCCCGCCAAGCGCGACTATTCCGCCCCAACCGGCGCGCGCTGGCGGGATGTCTGGTCGGCGGGCCAAGGCCTCCACGCTGTGCAGGCGGTCGAGCCGGTCGCCGCCATCATCGACCAACTCGAGCGCGGCTGGAACGACGGCCGTGCCCGCCTTCTCAACACAGGAACGCCCGCATGACCGAACAGGAAATCGAAGCCTTCGCCGCCGACTTCGTCGATGCCGTCCAGCAGGGCGCCGCCGACCGCATGCGCGCCTGCTACGCGCCGGGCGGCGTGATCTGGCACAACACCGACGGGGTGGAGCAGACGATCGACGACAATGTGAAGGTGCTGGAATGGTTCATCCGCACCCTCCCCGACCGCAAATACACGGTCCTCCGCCGTGAACCGCTCAAGGATGGTTTCGTCCAGCAGCACATCCTTTCCGCGACCCTGCCCGACGGCACGCCGTGGAAGATGGACGCCTGCGTCGTCGTCAAGATGAAGGACGGCAAGATCACCCGCCTCGACGAATATATCGACAGCGCGGCGGGCGCGAAGCTGCGGGCGTTCGGCCGCTAGGCGACGGAGCGCTTGGGCGGCCACGGTACGAAGCCCGAGGTCCGCGACACATAGTCGGCATAGCCGGGCTTGGTCTTGGTCATCTTGCGTTCGACCGTCGGCGCGCCCGACCACTTCATCAGCGTCCAGGTCAGCAGCGCGGGGCCGATGAAGCTCCATACACCTGGGCTCGTCTCGGCCGCGATCAGATACATGCCCCACCAGGCGCAGGCATCGCCAAAGTAATTGGGATGGCGGGTGTAGCGCCACAGTCCGCTGGTCATCACCTGCCCCTGGTTGGCGGGATCACGCTTGAACCGCACCAGCTGCGCGTCGCCAATCGTCTCAAAGGCGATCCCGAACAGGCTCAAAGCCGCGCCGATCCACGCCAGCGTGCCCAGGGGCGGCTGCGCGGCGATCTGTCCCAATTGCACCGGCAGGCAGACGATGAACAGCAAGGGTGCCTGCGTGGCGAAGACCAGCAGTGCCGACGCTTTGGCGAAGCTCCATCCGCGCTGCGCTTCGGCCCTGCCGAGCAGCGCGACGTAACGCCGGTCACTGCCATGATCGCGCCACCGCCACAGCATGTAGCTGCCGAGCCGGATGCCCCACAGCGCGCACAGGCCAAGCAGGAGAAGCTTTCGCTCGTGCAGCCCGTCCGCAAGGAAGAAGCTGCTGACCGCCATCACCACCATGCCGAACGCCCAGAAGCTGTCGACGGGCGTCACGTCCTTGCCTTTGAGGCAGAGCGCCCGGGCTCGGCGCATCGGCATAGAGCTGCTCAACAAGGTCGCTGCGGTGGTCGAGCACCGCTCGGCGGTTGATCGTCCCTTTGTCCGAAATCTCGTGCGCATCGACCGAAGGCGGGCTGGTCAATATCGCCACCCGCCGGATCGTCGCCGACCCACCCTGCTGCCCCGCGTTGAAGTCGCGCAGCCGCTGGACGAGCTGGTTCAGCAAATCCGCGGGGGCATCGGCCTTGGGCCATACCAACAGGCCTAAGAACGGTCGGTTGTCATCCGCCAGAACGATCTCGGTGACCAGCGGCGACAGCGCCTTCAGCAGCGCCTCACGCAGCTGCCCGCCATAAACCCAGGTGCCGTTGGTGAGCTTGAACTCCTCCGCCATCCGCCCGGCGAAGGCGAGGCCCTGTTCGGGATGTGCCTCATCATGGAACACGGCCATGTCGCCGGTCCGGTAATAACCTTCCTCGTCGAACACCGCAGCGGTCTTCTTCGGCTCGTCGAGATAGCCGCTCATCAGCATCGGGCCCTTAAGCCGCACTTCGTAGCGCGCGCCGTTGGGCAACAGCTTGATATCGACGCCCGGCCCGGGAAGGCCGATCCCGACCTTGTCGGTCTCGAAGTGAATGGCGCAGCAGCCCGACACCGTCTCGGTCATGCCGTAGCCGGTGGTCATGTGGACGCGGTGCCCAGTGGCGGCCACCGCATGCTGCTGCAGGCGATCGTAGACCGGCTGCGGCAACCCCGCTCCGCCATAGAGCATCAGCCGCATCTTCGCGAAGAAGGTGTCGCGCAGGACTTCGTCGCGATCCATCGCATCGACCAGCATGGCGTAGCCGAGCGGCACGTTTTGAAATAAGCGACGCTCTTGCTGCGCAGGTTGTCAATCGAGCGCTCGAAGAGGCCGGGCGCGGGCTTACCGCTGTCGATATGCAGCGTGCCCCCCAGCATCAGCCCGGCGCGCAGCACCGACGCGCCCGCGGCATGATGCCACGGTAACCAGTCGAGCATCTCGTCATCCCATCCCGCGGCGCGACCAATCAGGCCGATCCCCTGCGCGGTGTTGGCGGCCAGCGCGTCGAGCGACTGCTCGACCACCTTGGGCAGCCCGGTCGAGCCGCTGGTTATCATGTACGAGCCGGTCGCGGAAGGATCGACAGCCGCGACGGCTTCATCCACCGCCTCGGTTGGTTCGGTCACGATGACGTCGGCAAAGGCCACGGCATTCCCGAACACCGACGGGTCGGTGGAAATGATCTGGCAGTCGGCGCCGATCTCCTGCAGCGCTTTGGCGTAGGGCGCTTTGGGATCGAGGAAGATGGCTGCCGGCTTCACCTTGGCGAACACGTGCCGAAGCCGCGCATGGTCGCCGCCAGCGATGCCATAAGCCGGGCTCACAGGGCACAGGATCCGGCCCGTAACAAAAGCCGCAAAGGTCATGGTCGCGACTGCCACGCTGTTCTCGGCCATGATCACCAGCACGCCGCGCGGCGGCAGGTGATCGATCATCCATTGCGCCGCGCCGCGCACATTGCGGGCAAGCTCGCGAAAACTGGTCGGCTTCCACTCGCCACCCTCGTCGCGCTCGGCCAGCGCCGGCGCATCACCTTTCTTCTCTGCCATGGCCAAAAAGGCTCGTGCGAGATTGCCGTCGATCGGTTGGTACGGGTGGTTGGTGGTCAGACGGATCGTGCCATCGGCATCGCGCTTCAGGTCGAGATCGACCGGCAGGAACTCGGCATGGCGGAACGGCGCCTTGCGCCAATCGCCTTCCGCAACGACGCGCTCCTTCTCCGCGACCGTCATTGCGCCGGCCGTCCAACCAGCTCCTTGACTTGCTCGGTCCAGCCGCCGCCGGCCTTTTGCGCCTCGATCACCCCCCGGTCGACATAGTCGCGCCAGCCGCTGATCTTGTCGCCGCGAAACTCGATCACCCCGGCGTAGGGCGCCGCAATCGCGATCCCGTCCTTGGTGGTATATTCGTCGACGCCTTCGACAAACAGGCGGTCGCCGACCTCCGCGTGGTGGAAGATCCGCCAGCGCACTTCGCCGATGTTCTTGCCGAACTGGTCAATGAAGGCCCGCGCCGCATCCTTTCCTTTGGCGACCGGCGCGATGGCGGCGGCATAATGCCACACGACGTCGTCCGTCATCTGGCTGAGCACATAGTCGACGTCCTTGCGCTTCCACCCATCGATCACGGCCTGGAACTGCTGCATTCTGGTCATTGCTGGTTTCCTCGCGAACGCCGGGGCGGGAAGAAATGGAAGGGTGGCAAGGGCAGCGAGTAACGGTCGCCGCTCAAGATGCATCACGCCGCCTGCTCCACGATGAAGCTGACGGTGGTGGTGGTCGATCCGCCGATGTTGAGGGTCTGGACGCGCTTGGCGCCCTCGACCTGATAGTCGCCGGCCGTGCCGGTCACCTGCTTGTGCGCGTCGAGAAGCATGCGCACGCCCGTCGCGCCGACGGGATGGCCGAGCCCGATCAGCCCGCCCGAGGGATTGATCGGGCATGATCCGCCCATCTCGATCACGCCTTCCTCGATCGCCTTCCAGCTTTCGCCGGGCGCGGTGAGGCCAAGATGATCGATCGCCATATATTCGGTAGCGGTGAAGCAGTCGTGGGTCTCAATCGCTGAGATGTCCTTGAGCTGGACGCCGGCACGGCGGCGCGCATCCTTGATGGCGCGGCGCACCTGCGGGAAGACGTAGGGCTGCCCTGCGCTTGCCTTGACCTTGTGATCGTAGCCGATGGGGGCACTGCGATGCCCCCAGCCGCTGATCCGCGACAGGCTCGACAGCGGAATGCCGCGCTCCCGGGCATAACGCTGAGCCCGCTCGTCGGACGCCAGGAAGATCACCGTCGCTCCGTCAGTGACCTGACCGCAATCCATCTTGCGGGTGCGCCCCTCGACCACCGGATTGGCCTCGTCGTCAGCGGTGAAGCTCTTGTCGGTGAAGCCGTACTTGCGGGTCTGCGCGTCGGGATTGCGCTTGGCGTTGCCGAAGTTGATCTCGGCGATCCGCATCAGATGCCCGTATTTAAGGCCATGGCGGGTGTCATATTCCTCCGCCAAGTCGGAAAAGGCCCGCGGCCAGACGTAATCGGCGTCGCCAAATTCCTTTCCGGTCCACGCCGCCGCCCCGAGGTGCTCGGCCGCCGTCTTACCCGGCACGTTGCGCATCTGCTCGATGCCGAGCACGCAGGCGAGGATCTCGGCCGTGGCCGCGAGGATTGCTACGCTGCCGCTTGCACAAGCCGCCTCGTGACGAGATGTCGGCAATCCGTCGAAATCAGGATGCACCAGACCGAAGAAGCCGCCAAGCAGCCCCTGCCCCGCAAAAAGCTCACCAACGAAATTGCCGACGTGGCCGGTCTCGATATCCTTTGGCTCCAGGCCAGTCTCGGCGAGGCCGTGGTTCAGCGCCTCCAAAAACGCGCCGGCGATATCCAGCCCTTCGCGGCTCCAATTGCGTCCGAAGTCGCTCTGCCAACCGCCAAGTATGTAGACGATCGCCAACGTCCCAATCGAAGCGGGTTTGATTACGCAAGGCTATGCGCGGCGCGAGCGAATGACAAGCTGCAAATCTGGTGCCCTCGCGCAAGCCGATAGTCGCGGGGCAGCGCGTCAGGGCGAACCGCCGGGAGACAGCGACGCGATCAAACGATAAGCGGCGGTCATGGCCCGGCTGCTCCTGTTCAACAAACCGTTCGGCGTGTTGTCGCAGTTCACCGACCGCGGCTCGCCAACGGTTCGCTCGACTTTGTCGGACTTCATCGACGTGAAAGGCGTCTACCCCGCCGGCCGGCTCGATCGAGACAGCGAGGGGCTGCTGTTGCTGTGCGATGACGGGAAGCTGCAGGCGCGCATTGCCGATCCGCGGTTCAAGCTGCCCAAGACCTACCTCGTGCAGGTCGAGGGCGAGCCGCAGGAGAACCAGCTGGAACAGTTGCGCTGGGGCGTCGAGCTCAAGGACGGAATGACCCGGCCGGCCGAGATCGCGCGCATCGAAGAACCGGACCTTTGGCCGCGCAACCCGCCGATCCGTGCGCGTAAGTCCATTCCCGACAGCTGGCTCAGGATCACCATTCGCGAAGGCCGTAATCGGCAGGTGCGCCGGATGACCGCCGCGGTAGGCCTGCCCACGTTGAGGTTGGTTCGCTGGTCGGTCGGCGAGTGGACCGTCGCCGACATATCGCCGGGTGAGTTCAAGGAAATCGCTGTCTAGCGCGGCACGCCGACTGTAGGCACATCACCGAAAGATCCATGAACTACCGTCATTCCTTTCACGCTGGAAACAGCGCCGATGTGGTCAAGCACAGCCTGCTGATCGCTCTTGTCCGCGCCTTGCAGCAGAAGCCGGGAGCGCTGACCCTGATCGACACGCATGCCGGCTGCGGGCTGTATGATCTGGAGGGTGAGACGAGCCAGCGGACCGGCGAGGCTACGCAAGGTGTGGTGCGGGCCTTTACCGACGCCAATCCCTTGCTCGACGACTATCGGGCCGCCGTGAAGGCGGTGAATGTCGCAAGCGAGCCGCGCCTGTATCCCGGCTCCCCGCGCATTCTGTCGCAACTGCTACGACCGCAGGACGTGCTGATCCTGAACGAAAAGCATCCGCAAGATGCTGTTGCCCTGCGCGCCGCGATGCGCGCCACGCCTGCCGCCGTGCACGAGCGCGACGCTTATGAGCTTTGGCTGGCTATGCTGCCAACCAAGACATCGCGCGGTGTCGTAGTGGTGGATCCGCCTTACGAGCAGACCGACGAGCGCGCCCGTATCACTGCCACGCTGGCCGCTGCGCATCGCAAATGGGCGCATGGCGTGACGGTGATCTGGTACCCACTCAAGGATCGCGACACTCATGAACGGTGGAAGCAGCAACTTCGCAGGCTGGCCATTCCGAAGTTCCTGGTGATCGAGCATTGGCTGTACGACGCCGACCAGCCCGGCATCTACAATGGCGCAGGCCTGTTCATCGTGAACCCGCCGTATGCGTTCACTCAGGCGCTGCCGCCTCATCTCGAAGCCCTGCGCGCCGCCCTTGCGCCTGATGGACACCGGGGTTCCATTAGCGCTGAATGGCTGAACGACTAAGCGAACACTGACACAGCTGTTGCAACTGCTTCGCAATAGCGGCTAAAGGCGCCGCCATGACGCGGTCGGCAATCCGGTTCTGGTATCTGGTCCACAAGTGGACGAGCCTTGTCTGCACCCTGTTCCTGTTGATGCTGTGCCTGACCGGGCTGCCACTCATCTTCCATGACGAGATCGACACCCTCACCAGCGACACGCCGCCGTTGAGCGGACCGGCCTCGTCGTCGAACGCGCCCGGTCTGCTGTCGCTCAACACCATGCTCGGACGAGCGCTGGCAGAGCGGCCCGGGGAAGTGCCGCTTTATATGGCGTTCGACAATGAAAGCCCGATGCTGACGGTCACCACTGGTCCCAATCCAAATGCCGATGCCACCGACATGACCTTGCTGTTGTTCGATCGGACCAACGGCCGGCTGGTCGCCCCGCCCGGCGAGGAAGGGTTCATGGACTTCCTCCTGGAACTCCACACCGACATGTTCCTCGGATTGCCCGGCATGCTGTTCCTCGGCGCCATGGGCGTGTTGTTCGTCGCGGCTCTGGTCTCCGGCGTGGTTCTCTACGCACCGTTCATGCGCAAGCTCGACTTCGGGACGCTTCGCACCAGCCGAAGCCGCCGTTTGAAGTGGCTGGACTGGCACAATCTCCTCGGCATCACCGCCTTTGCGTGGATGACGGTGGTTGGGGTCACTGGCATCATCAACGCGCTGGCGACCCCCTTGGTCGACCAGTGGCGGACCAGCGCTTTGGCCGAGATGACCGGGCGCGAGGCGGGCGCCGCCACGCTGCCCCCTTCCCGCTACGGTTCGCTAGACAAGGCCATGGCCTCCGCGCGTGCGGCGCTACCCGGCAACAACCCGCAGTTCATTGCCTTTCCGGGCGGCTCGTACAGCAGTGGTCACCATTATGCCGTCTTCTTCCAGGGCGACACTCCGGTCACGCAGCGGCTGCTGATCCCGGCGCTGATCGATGCCGAGTCCAGCACGCTGACCGATGTCCGTCCCATGCCGCTGAGCATGAAGGCGCTGCAACTAAGCCAGCCGCTGCACTTCGGGGATTATGGCGGATTGCCGCTGAAGCTCCTGTGGGCGGCGCTGACGCTCTTCACCATCGTGGTGCTCGGGTCGGGCGTCTACCTATGGCTCGGCCGTCGCCACTCGAGCCTGCCGCAGCGCCTTTCCGAAGTGACAAGCGGCGGCCGGATCGAGCCTTCGGTGAGCCCCGCCGAATGATCCGCTTGACCTTCTTTCTTCCTGTGCTGCTGGCGCTGCTCAGTCTTGCCGGTCTGGTCATCGCCCTCACCGGCGAAGGCTGGCGCGACCACCTGTCCTCACTCGCACTGCTGACCCCAGTGACCGCTGTCATCTGGGCAGTGGCACGATCATCTTCTCCAAAGGATCTCTCCAAGTGACGAACCGCTTTCTGTTGCTCGCCTGCGCCGCCCTGCCGACGCCCGCCCTGGCTCAGGAGGCGGCAACCAGCGAGGACGTCGTTGTCACCGCGCAGCGCAACAACCAGACCGATGTCCGCCGCGCCGGACAGGTCGGCATCCTTGGCGACAAGCCGGCCGAAGACGTGCCCTTCAGCATTCGCAGCTATTCGGACGCACTGATCTACAACCAGCAGCCGCAAAGCCTCGGGCAGGTGCTGGAGAATGATCCCACCATCCGCACCAGCTACGGCTTCGGCAATGCCTCCGAACAATTCGTCATCCGGGGCTTCACCCTGTTCGGGGATGATGTCGGCCTGGACGGCCTTTACGGCATCACCCCGCGCCAGCTGGTTGCGCCGGAGCTGTACGACAGCGTGCAGGTGTTGAACGGAGCGACCGCTTTCCTGAACGGCGCGGCGCCGGGCGGATCGGGGATCGGCGGCAGCATCAACCTCGTCCCCAAGCGTGCCCGCCGAGACCTGACGCGGGCCACCGCCAGCTATCTGTCGGATGGTCACGTCGGGGCCAGCTTCGACGTCGCGCGCCGGTTCGGCGGAGGCACTTGGGGGGTCCGCGTCAACGGCGCGCATCGTCGCGGCGAGGTCGCGATCGAGGACGAGAACCGCCGCGCCACCCTCCTCGGGTTCGGCCTCGATTATCGTGGCAGCGCCGTGCGCCTGTCGTTCGATCTCGGCTATCAGAAGATCCGGGTCGAGCAGCTTCGGCCCAAGGTGGCGGTCACCGGCTTCATCCCTCGCGTGCCGAGAGCCGATGCGAACTATGCGCAGCCGTGGACCTATACCGAACTGGAGGATCTGTTCGGCCTCGCCAGGGCCGAATGGGACGTTGCCGACAACGTCCTCCTCTATGCGCAGGCCGGCGCCCGCGACGGATCGGAAGATGGCGTATATGGCGGCATCACCGTCACCGGCATCGATGGATCGGCAACCGGATCGGGCACGCTGGTGCCGCGCACCGACAATAATGAAGCGGGCCAGGCCGGCATCCGCGCCAAGCTCGCGCTTGCCGGCATCACTCACGAGATCAACGCCGGCATCAGTCACATCCGCCAGGTCAATCGCAATGCGTTCGACTTTTTGGCGGGCTATGCGACCAATCTCTACAATACGCCCGACGTGCCACTGCCTGCGTCAGGGTTCGTCGGAGGCGACCTCGACGATCCTTTCCCGATCGGCCGCGCGCGCCTGACCAGCCTGTTCGTATCGGACACCATCGGCCTTGCCGGCGACCGCGTGCTGCTGACCGGCGGCCTTCGTCATCAGCAGATCAAGGTGACGAGCTACGATTATTACAACGGGGGCTTGTTCGATAACCGCTACAACAAGAGCGCGGTGACCCCGGTTGTCGGCCTGGTATTAAAGCCGCGCGCGGGATTGTCGCTGTTCGCCAACCGGATCGAGGGGCTGCAGCAGGGACCGATTGCGCCGATCGATCCCTTGCTCAGCAATCCGGGCGAAGTGTTCGCACCGATCAAGTCGGTGCAATATGAGGCGGGCGCCAAGGCAAGCTTCGGACGGCTGAACGGCAGCCTTGCCGCCTTCCGCATCACTCGCCCGAGCGGCTTCGCGATCGCCGATCCGAACGCGCCCGGCCAGCTTCGCTTCGGCTTGTTCGGCGACCAGCGCAATCAGGGTATCGAACTGACGCTGGACGGCGAGATCGCTCGCGGGTTGCGGCTGATCGCCGGCGGATCGTGGATCGATGCCGAGTTCCGCAACACCGCAGGCGGCTTGCAGGATGGCAAGGACGTCCCGGGCGTTCCCCATCTTCTCGCCAACGCCAACGTCGAATGGGACGTGCCCACGGCCCGCGGGTTGACCCTGACCGCCCGGGTCATCGCCACGGGTGAGCAGCCGGTCGATCCCGACAACAAGCTCGAGATCGATGGCTGGACGCGCTTCGACCTTGGTGCCCGCTATGTGACGCTGGTCGGCGGCCGGCCACTCACCCTTCGTGCGGGCGTCGATAACGTGGCGAACAAGCGCTACTGGGCCTCGGCGTTCGAGACATTCGGCACGTCGCTTCTCCAGGGACAGCCCCGGACCTTCCGCGCATCCGCCTCCATGGACTTCTGACGCGAAGGACCCTTGGTTTGGAGTCGTCATCGCTTCGGCGATGTGATAAACATTGGTTAAGCATCTCGCGAGGCTTCGAGTCACCAGATAAGCGACACTTCTGAGCAGGGGCGTGGGTTGGCCGGGCGCGACATCTTCATTTCCTACAGCCGAAGCGACCGCGCTGCTGCGCGGCATTTCGCCAAATGCTTCGAGGACGAGGGATTTTCGGTCTGGTGGGACGCTGCGCTCCACTCGGGCGAAAGCTTCGATCAGGTCATCGAGCGGGAATTGCGAGCCGCCGCCGCAGCGATCGTGCTGTGGTCGCCGCGGTCGGTCGCCTCGCGCTGGGTTCGCGCCGAAGCGACCCTTGCCGATCGCCAGGGCAAGCTGATCCCGGTCATCATCGAACAATGCGAACGCCCGATCATCTTTGAACTGACGCACACCAACGATCTTGCCGATTGGGCCGGCGATAACGCCGATGGGCGCTGGCAAGGGTTGGTGGACGACGTCCGGCGGCTAGTTCGCGATCGCAATGCGATAGCCGCACCTGCGCTTTCGGAGCCATCGGCCGCCGGACCCCTGCCCTTCTCCTCCGCGCTTCCGCTGCACCAAAGCCCTGCGCGTGCCACCAAGGGCGCGGTGCTCCCGCAGGACAATGACGATTCGCAGGCGACCCAATTCTTTGTCGGCGCCGATCGCCAGGACCATTTCCATTGCCTCGAGATCTGCACGGACGAGCATGGCGAACGCCGCTACATCGTCTCGCCGCAAGGGTTGCGGATCGGCCGTGCACCGCCCGCCGACATCATCCTTTCGGATCGCCAGGTGTCGCGCTCGCACTGCATGGTCGAACTCGACGGCGGCAATCTCAAGATCACCGACCTTGGATCGACCAACGGCACTTTTGTCGATGGGAAGCGGGTGGAGCGATCCGCATCGCTTGCGGTGGGCTCTGTCCTGAGTGTCGGCACGGTATCGATGCGCCATCAGGTGCGCAGCGCGCAGGTGGTGACCGAACGGAGGCAGGCCGTCGGCTAAGGCCGGTGTGTAAAGGGGGGTTATCTGGCATCAGCTCATCCGCCGCGGCCGCGGCTCACGCTCAACGTTGGAATTACCGGTCACCGGGCCTCCATCCTTCCTCCCGATCTCATCGATGACCTCGTGCCCGTGGTGGACGACGTCTTTCGTCAGCTCGCAGCGGCAATGCTCCGCCTGCATCGGCGCGAGCCGACCCTGTTCGATGCCGCTTCGCCCCAGCTTCGCCTGCACACCCCCCTTGCCTCTGGCGCCGACCAGATGGCCGCTCGCAGTGCCCGGGCCAGCAACTTTCAGATCAGGGCGCTGCTGCCCTTTGCCCCTGACGAATATCGCGCCGACTTCACCGAGAATGTCGAACGGGCCGATTTCGAGCGTGAGCTGGAAGCCGCCGACCAGCTTTTCTCTCTCCCGGGTCAGCGCTCGGAAGAAGAAGGCGCCTATGTGCTGGTCGGCAAAGCAGTCGTGGCGGCCGCCGACATATTGATCGCCATCTGGGATGGCGGTGCGGCAAATGGACTCGGAGGGACCGGCCAGGTGGTGGAGCAGGCGCTCGCCAACTCGGTTCCCGTGATCCACATATTGGTGGACCGAAGCGGCGGCGAAAGCGGCCTGCTTCGGCTGCTGACCGATGGTGAAGCGGGAACGGCAGCGGTCGCTGCCTTCGGCACGCCCGATGAGTATGACGCGCTGCTCGCCGACACCCTTCTTCCGCACACCAGTGACGAGCGGCAGCACATTGCCGATTTCTTCGCCGAGACCACGCGGACGTTCAATTGGCGGTTGGAATATCCACTCCTCCTCAGCAGCCTTGCGGTGAAGCCCCTGCCATCGGCGGCCTGGCGCGAAGCCCCGCTGCCCGCGCTCGACCGCAGCCGGCGACCGGATCTCGCGACCTACGCCTGGGCCAATCTGCTCGCCATTCGCTACGCCCAGATGTTTCGCAGTGGGCATGTCGCGAACTACATCTTGTCGGCATTGGCAGTGCTGCTGGCCCTCGTTGGCCTGCTGTTCCCGGCAGCCAAGGTGTTCCTGGTGATAGCCGAACTCGGTGCGATCGGGCTGCTGTTCCTCAACACGCGGGCGGGCACCGAAGGCGAGTGGCACCGGCGCTGGCTGCAATACCGGCATCTCGCCGAATCGCTCCGGCCTTTATTCTATCTCAAGGGGACCGGGCTGATCAGCACGCCCTTCCGAAGCGACTTCGTACGCGGAAGTGCCCACCGCGAAACAGGTGCCGATTGGACCCGCTGGTACGCGGCCGCCATCTGGCGCGAGATGGACAGCCCCACAGGCTCCATCGAACCTGCCGAAATCTTCAGCCTGGCAAGCCGGTTCAGTGAAGAACAGATCGTCCCGCAGGCACAATATCACCGCGTCAATGCCGCGCGCATGACCAAGCTCGACCATCGCCTGCACGAGGTCGGAAGCTTTCTCATCGGCGCGGTGATCTGCGTCTGCTGCCTGTATCTGGTCGGCTACGTCTTCTTCCATGACGTCGCCAAATCGCTGACCAATGCCTTTATCTTCCTCACCGCGGGTCTGCCGGCGGTCGGCGCAGCGGTGTTCGGCCTGCGCGGCCACGGCGAGCATCTGCTGGCCGCCAGCCGCTCGATCAGTTCTGCAGCCGCCTTCGATACGTCGGCGGCAAGGCTCGGCAGGGTGTCGGACGCCGAAGACCTTGCACGTGAGTTCGGGCATGCAGCTTCGATCATGCTCGCGGACCTCAACGAATGGACGATCACCTACCGCGAGCGCTCGTTGGAGATTCCCTCCTGATCAAAGTTTGTCGTCAGGGCCGTGGCGCCCCCACAGCCGCTCCATGATGAGGTAGGTGAAGGACGCGCTCCAGGCGACGAGCACCAGCCCATTCAGCGCCTCAAGACCGGCGAGGATGCGAATGTTGCCGTGCGGCAATATGTCTCCGATGCCGAGCGTCGTGTAGGATGCGATCGAAAAATAGAAATGGTCTGCGAACCAACCCGGCCCGCCAACGATCGCGCCGGTCAATTCTCCTTCACCGGCCCAGTCGAGCAGCGACAGACCAAGGGCATAAAGAAAGACCTCGAAGAGGTGCGCCAGGAACAGGGTCGTCAGGACAATCGGAAGCGGGTGACGAAGTTCGTCCCGGCGCCGGTAGACCCACCGACCGAGGCGCTCCAGCACCCACAAGTGGACGAGGAGGCAGCCGCCGATCAGGGCGATCGCGACGATTGAGGTCAGCAGCATCGCGGGGTCACTGCCAGGATTGCCACACGGCCTGAACGGCTATTGCGCTTGGGTTTGTTTGACCAGGAACACGAGATAGGCCCGCGTTCGCTTGGCACTGGTGATGATCGTATCTGCCTGGGCGTTCGTTCGCGCCGTGCGGGCAGAGCGTTTCAGCACCTTGAGATAATCGTCATAGCCGCGCGCCAGGCGCCCATTCTCACCCCGATCCGCCCGCATCACCTGCCGCGCCATTCCGCGCGCTTCATCGATGATGCCGTTCATCTCGCCCAGCTTGGCTGCCGACGCATTTTCCGAACTGGCCGCCGCAGGCGCGACGACTGGCGCTGGTGCAGTTGCTGCTGCAGGTGCGGCGGCGGCCAGCGCAGGCTTGGGGGTCACAGCTTTCGGGACAACTGCCTTCGGTGTCTCCGCTGGTGCGGCGAGCTTGGCTGCGTGGACACTGGCCAAGGTCGATCGCAACGCACGATAGCGGGCAAGCAGATCGCGCGCGGCGGCGGACGAGGCTGACCCGTCGGACGCCGCCGCCACCGCTTGCGCGGCGGTCTGAAGCCCGGCCCACTGATCGTTGAGGCGCGCAAGATAGGTGCGTTCCGCCGCACCGCTCGGCACCGCGCCGCTCTGCGCGGTCCACGGCACGGCGCCGGCCAGTCGTTGCCGCCGCGCCGCTGCGTCCTGCGCAAGCGCGGAGGCAAACGCCTTGTCGGAGCGCATCGCCAGCTCATTCATGGACGCCTGCAAGGTGGCGGCCTCTCCCGCGCGCTGAGCCTCGCCAAGGAGTGTCTGCACCTGTGCCTGGTCCTCGCCAAGTTTGTCGCCGGCGGCGGCAAGCGCGTCGATCGCGGCGACGGGCGCATCAGCGGCCCGCGCCTCGTCAGCCAGGGTCTTGAGACCCGATGCGAACATGCCGGTGTCCGGTCCGGAATAAGAGGCGACCGGCACCGAGGTATCGATGATCTCCTCTGACGACGGGCCGTCTGCGCCCGGATCGGTCCTCGGCAGCAGGTTCCATCCTGCGGTCCCCACCGCAAGCACGGCCGCTGCCACACCCGCCGCCAGCAGGCCCTTGCTTCGCTTCGCAGGCGCCGCCGCCGTAACGGGAGCGCTCGAAGGCTTCGCGATCTTGTCTGGTTCCTCCTCCTTGACCTCCGACGCCGCAGCAGCTGCGGCAGCGCTACCTCCCGCAGCGGCCGCCGCTTGGTCGGCCTTTTGCGCCAGACTGGGATCTTCACCCGCGCGCCGAAATCTCGCCGCGCCCGGTTCGGCGGGGACGTTCGTCTCGATCGGCACGTCCGCAGCTTCGGCGGGCGGTGCCACCGGGACGATCTCCTGTACCGCCACCTCGTTGATGGTGAAGCGCGTGCGCTCCTCATCCTCCGCGTCGCTTACGTTTGCCGAAGAGACCTGGGGAAACAGCGCGAGCCATTCGGTGATCGACTGCGGCCGTTCCTCAGGTTTGATCGTCATCGCCCGATCGATCGCGGCCAGGAACTTCTTGCTGTAGCCCGGCCACTTGCCGGCACTAAGCGGCGAAATCTGCCTACCATGCAGCCGTTCCAGCACCTCCGGCGGCTTGGCCCCGGTGACGCATTCGTACAGCACCACGCCAAGCGCGTAGATATCGGTCCACGGGCCCTGACTGTACGTTTTCACATATTGTTCGATCGCCGCGTAGGGCGGCGTGTGGAACGTGACCTGCGTGCTGGTCGCCTCCGCCGTATCGAACCGCGCAGAACCGAAGTCGATCAGCACCGAACGGCCTTCAGGCGTGATCAGGATGTTGGGCGGCTTGATGTCGCGGTGAAGAACGCCGACCCGGTGCGCCCGGTCGAGCCCTTCCGAGATCGGGGCGATAATGTCCCACAAGCTGCGCTCGTTGAACCGTTGGCTGTTCTTGAGCAGGCGCGACAGCGAGGTTCCGTCCTCGAAGTCCATCACCATGTAGGCGGTGCCGTGAATCTCGAACAGGCTGCGGACGCTGACGATGTTCGGGTGCCGGCTCGGCGTGGAGAGGTTCCACAGCAGCTTGGCTTCTTCGACGAACTTCTTCAGCCCGAGCGCGTGGACTTCCTCGGCATCGGAATCGATCGGAACAACCGTTGCTTCCTCGTCCCGCTCGCTGATCGAGCTCGGGAAATATTCTTTAATCGCGACCAGTTCGTTGAAGTAGATTCCGCGCGCCTTGTAGACGATGCCGAACCCGCCGACGCCAAGGACCTCTTCCAGCCGCCACTCGCGCAGCACCGTTCCCGGCGGCAGGGCCTTGTTCGAATACGCCTTGCTCATGCGTGATCAGCCCTCACGAACTGCTAAACTGGATCGCATAAATGGCTTGCAAATGCTAGTCATCTTAACCTCGAGCGGGGTGCACGCGATGGCCTTTGAATGCGTCAGTCGAACTCACGTCGGGTTGAAGCGCCGGGTGAACGAGGATTCGCTCATGATCCGGACCGAGCGGGGCCTGTGGGCGGTGGCCGATGGCATGGGCGGGCATGAGGCGGGCGACGTCGCCAGCAGCAAGATCTCCGATGCCTTGCAGCACTTGCCGATCGTCTACGATGTGGACGAACTCATTGGTTCAGCCGCTGCGTCGCTACAGCAGGTCAACCACGAACTGATCCAGCTCGCCCGCGGCGATGGGCTGCCGCGAACGATCGGCAGCACGGTGGTCGCTCTCGCAATTTCCGGAGCGGAGATGCGGTGCCTTTGGGCGGGCGACAGCCGGGCGTATCGGTGGCGGGGTGGCAAGCTGGTGCAGCTCACGCGGGATCACAGCCTGGTGCAGGAGCTTGTCAACGCCGGGATGCTGCACCCGCACGAGGCGCAGGATCATCCTCAATCGAATGTGGTGACCCGCGCCGTAGGCGTGTCCGAGGACCTGAAGCTAGAGGTCGCCACCGGTGATGCCCGGCAGGGCGACCTATTCCTGCTGGCCAGCGACGGTCTAACCAGAGTGGTGCCGGACGACGATCTTGCCGCCGAACTGGAGACCGGCACGCTCGACGCCATTGCTGATCGGCTGGTCGAATTGGTGCTGCAGCGCGGTGCGCCCGACAACGTCTCGCTGATCCTCGTCCGTGTGTGAAGCAATCAGGCCGGCCGCCGCGCGTAGAAGCCATAGCCGGCGATGACGGCATAGCAGGCGGCCGGCAGCAGCAGCGCGATTGCCAGGCTGCCGCTCGCATCGGCCAGCATGCCGGTCAGCAGCGGGATTACTGCGCCGCCGAAGATGGCGATGTTGATGATCCCGGATCCGTCCGCGGCGCGGGCGCCAAGCTTTTCGCAGGCGAGGCTGAAGATGGTCGGGAACATGATCGAGTTCATGAGGCCGATGCCGAGCAGGCTGTAGGCTGCGACCGCGCCGCTGCTGTTGGTGGAGATCGCCAGCAGCGCAATCGCGCCCGCAGCGACGGTCGCGAGGATCAGTCCGGGGCTCATGATCCGCAGGAACCAGCTGCCGATGAAGCGGCCGACCATGGCGCCGCCCCAGTAGATGAAGATCATGTCGCCCGCCGCACGCTCGGTCAGCCCGAGGACATGGCTTTGCTGGAGGTAGTTGACGATGAGGCTTCCGATCGAGACCTCGGCGCCGACGTAGAGGAAGATGCACAAGGCACCAAAGCCGAAGCGCTTGCGGCTGAGCAGCGAGAAGCCGGCCAGCGGCGAGCTTCGCTCGTGTTGCTCGTTCGGCAGCCGATTGCGGAACAGGAACACCGCGCCCGCGATCACCAGCAGCGCGGCAGCAAGGCCGATGTAGGTGTTCGAGATCGCCTGCGTTTCCGCAGTGCGATACGCCTCCAGCTCCGCCCCGCTGAAGTCCGACGCGCTGACACCCGCAAGTCCGCCCAGGATCAGCGCCGAGCCCACGATCGGAAACACGGTGGTGCCAAGGCTGTTGAACGCCTGCGCAAAGGTCAGCCGGCTGTGCACCGTCCTCGCCGGCCCGAGCAGGCTGATCAGCGGGTTGGCGACCACCTGCACCACCACCACGCCGCTTGCCAGCACGAACAGGGCGAACAGGAACAGCCCGTAGGTCGCGGTGCGTGAGGCCGGGATGAACAGCAGGCAGCCGGCCATCATCACCAGCAGCCCCGTCATCGCTCCGCGCATATAGCCGATGCGCTTCACCAGCTGCGCGCCCGGGATGCCGATCACCAGATAAGCGGTGAAGAAGCAGAACTGCACCAGCATCGCTTGGGTATAGTTGAGCGTGAACAGCTCTTTCAGCTTGGGCAGGATCACGTCGTTGAGGCTGGTGATGCCGCCGAAGATGAAGAACAAAGCGAACACGAAATACCGCAGCTCGGGCGCGTTGACGCCGTCAGTGGCGGCCGTTGTCGGATTGGCTGGTGCGGCTACGGCCATGCTGTTCTTCCCCCTCGAAACTCGAATGTCAGGCGCGGCGACCGCTTGCTAGAATGAGCATTCCACGCCAGCCGGAATATCCTGTCGTGCGATCCGCGCGATGCGCAATGTCAGCGGTCCAGCGCTGGTGATTGACAGCGTTCGCCCATCGCCAGGCGCGCAGGCGCCAGTGACGATCAACTCGCGCCAGCCCTTGCCCGCGGACGTCGTCAAGCCGGCCGTGATGTCGATCGCCTTCCCACCGGTGTTCAGCGTCACCGGCGCCGTGGGGGCAGTGGCAACCTCATAGACGATACGGAAACCGCCCGTTCCACGACCGGCATCGGCCAACGTCAGGGTCGAGCCGGGCGCAAAGGTGATCTCCCGCGCATCCTCCTGGCGATTGCG
This sequence comes from Sphingomonas sp. LHG3443-2, assembly GCF_049896405.1. Lineage (NCBI taxonomy): Bacteria > Pseudomonadati > Pseudomonadota > Alphaproteobacteria > Sphingomonadales > Sphingomonadaceae > Sphingomonas > Sphingomonas sp. LHG3443-2. Next base: position 1,768,586 of record NZ_JAFCUG010000001.1, on the reverse strand, counting down.
GTCGATACCGCGGGCGGTGATCCCCCCGCCGGTGCCGCGCAGATTGGCAAGCGCAACATCGCCGCCACGCGCCGTGATGCCGCTACCAAGACGGCCTAGGTCGAACCATTCGGCCGATCGCGCATCAAGAATGGGGCAGGCTTCGGATAGTCGCGCGGCAGGCGCCGCCTGGCCGAACGACAGACCATAACCGCGCTGGAAAAGCGCACCCTCCGGCCCGTTCACCGGCTGACCGGTGCAGGCGGCTGGCCAACTGAACGACAAGCGCCCGGTTGCCGGACGCCGGCCATAGAGGAAGTCCGCGACGCCCGCCCCTTCCCCGCCTGGCAGCCAGCTCGCCACAAACGCATCGGCGGCGTTCATTTCGCGGTTCATCCACATCGGCCGACCCGACAGGAAAACGGCCACCGTGCGGATCCCCGCCGCGCGATATCTGCGCAGAAGCTCGAGCCCCTCGGTATCAGCGAACACCAGATCCTTTCGGTCGCCCGAAAACTCGGCATAGGGTTTCTCGCCGAACACAACTACCGCGACGTCCGGCTTCGTCTTGTAGCTGCCATCAGCCGAAAGGGTCGCAGAACCGCCAGCGTCAGCGGCAGCGGCTTTCAGTCCCGCCCAGATCGACGTCGCACCGGGGAAGTGGGCGTTGTTGAGATCCTCGCCGCCCTGCCAGGTCAGCGTCCACCCGCCCGACGCCTGCGCGATGTCGTCCGCCGCACGGCCCGTAACCAGAACCGACGCTCCGGCCTTGAGCGGAAGCACGCCGTCGTTCTTGAGCAGTACCTGGCTCTTCGCCACCGCCTCCCGCGCAATGGCGCGATGGGCGGGCGATCCGAGCAGCGCCAGCTTGCCGCCATTCATTCGTTGCGAGGGACGCTTGGCATTCGGTTCGAGCAAACCGGCGCGCAACTTCATCCGCAGCACCCGGGCCACCGCTTCGTCGACGCGCGCCATCGGGATGGTGCCGTCCTTGACCTGTGCAAGCAGGCTGGCGTGCAGCGCCTTGGCATCGTCCGGCACCATGTAGATGTCGAGGCCGGCCAGCAGCGCCTGCGGGCAGTTCGAGTTGGTGCAACCAGGAATTTGCGCATGCCCGTTCCAGTCACCGACGACCACGCCGGTGAAGCCCATGCGCCCGCGCAGCAGTCCGGTCAGCAGCGGCTTGTTGCCGTGCATCTTGGTGCCGTTGATCGAGTTGAAACTCGCCATGATGGCTTCTACGCCGGCGGCGATCGCCGCGGGATATGGCCGCGCGTGGATGGCCTCCAGCTGCGCAAGGTCGCCGTCGACATTGCCTTGGTCGACACCCTGCGCGGTACCGCCGTCGCCGAAGAAATGCTTGGCGGTGGCAAGGACATGGCCTTCGCCGATGTGGCCGCCGGGAGATGCCTTTCCCTGCAGTCCCTCGACCAGCGCCGAGCCGAGTTCGGCGGCGATGACCGGGTCTTCGGAATAGCTCTCGTACGTCCGCCCCCAACGATCGTCCTGCGCGACCGCAACGGTTGGTGAGAAATTCCAGTCGATGCCGGTCGCCGCAATCTCGGCCGCGGTGGCCGCGCCGATGCGGCGGACGAGGTCCGGATCACGCGCGGCGCCAAGCCCGATATTGTGCGGAAAGATGGTCGCGCCGACGACATTGGTGTGGCCGTGAACAGCATCCGTGCCCCAGATCGCAGGGATCGCGGGCTCGCCATTCGGCAGCGGCGCGGTGGACGCGTCCCACATTTCGTCGGCAAGCTTCAGCCAGTCGGCGGCGGGCGCAAACTCATTGCCATACGGGCCGCCGTTGCCGCCATTCAGATAGCTGCCGTAGCGGTAGGTCCGCATCTCCTGTGGCGTGACCGAATTGATCTGCGGCTGGATCAGCTGGGCAATCTTATGTTCAAGCGACATGCGCGACAGAAGCGCCGCGATCCGGGAATCCTCGCTCCCCGCCGCCGCTGGCGCAGTGGCGACCGGCGCCACCACTTGAGTGCTGGCACAGCCGGCCAGTGTGGCGGTGCACGCCGCCGCCGCCAACAGCTTGGAACTCCACTTCACCACTTACCAGCCCCGCCCCTTGAGAACGTTCTCATTCGTAGGTCTCGCATGCACACCGCCCCTTTGCAAGCGGCTAAAGCGTACGCGGCATGCGTAGAAGGAGGATGGTCGCCGCAAGCGCAAAAGCGGCGAGCACCATGAACAGCCCGGTGAAGCCGAATGCCGGCACCAGCGCGATCGTCAGCCAAGGCATTACCAGCGAGGGTCCGGTGTTGGTAAGATTGAACAGGCCGAGATCGCGTCCGCGATGCTGAGGACGCGGCAGCACGCGCAACGTTTGCGCGCTGTGCAAGGAGAGGAAGATCGAGGCCGCGAGGCCGAACAGCACATAGCCCGCTAGCGCGGCTTGAAGGCTAGCTGCGGCCGCCATGATCAGGAGGCCGAGCGCGGCGATGGCGGCGCACAGCACAAGCGGCGCAAACGGACGATCGTGGCGGTCGGCCCAGCGTCCTGCGGTCAACGCCAGCGGCACGGCGCCGAGCAGGATCAGCCCGAAGATCTGGGCGACCTCGGCGTCGGTCATCGCCGGATCGATTGCGCGAAACCAGAAAAAGAGAAACGCGAACAAGGCGGCCTCGGAAATCTGCACCAGAAGCCGCGCAAGCCACATGCGGGCAACTGCCTTGCGCGGACGCGAGCCAAGGCTTTCGTGCTCTTCTTGGCGGGCGATGCCTTCGATCCTGCGCGGGCAGCCAACCAAAAGCACCGGCGAAACGCACAGCGTGACGAGCGCGGCGACCAGCCACAACCTGGTGTCGGCAGACGCAAGGTCGGGCAAGGTCACCAGCACTCCCGCCGCCGCGCCCGTCGCCGGCGCAAAGGCGAGCAAGCCCCCGAGCCTACCCTTCTGTGTGTCCGGAACATGATCCCCGGCCCAAGCCGCCAGCGGCGCCAGCATCATGTTGAGCGCGATCTGCCAGGCAACGAGTAGAACGATGATTTCGGCTACAGTCGCGGTTCGTCCGAAGCTCCCGAGCAGCAGGCACGAGGACAGCAATCCCGCCACGATCCACGGCACCCGCCGCCCCGTCCAATCGCTGGCCCAGCCGAAAGCAATGTTCGACAAACTCGCCGCGATAGCACCGAAAAACGTCGCATAGGCAAGCCAGGCTACATCGCCGGAGCCTGCCATCGCGCTCACCCGCATGGGAAGCAGAATGGTCAGGAACGGCACGTAGGCGACCGACCCGCCTGCCGATGCCAACGCGTATAGCCACAGGAAGCGCCGGGACTGCAGCGCGCCGTGCTCGATGTCAGGTGGCAAGCGGTGCTGGCCCGGTTGAAGCGCGCTCGATCAGGCGGGCGGGCACGACCACCGGCAGCGCTGGCAAAACCTCACCGCGGCTGGCGGTGATCAGCAGTTCAACCGCCCGGCTGACCGTCTCGGCAACCGGCTGGTCGATCGCGGTCAGCGGCGGATTGGCGAAGGTGGTGACGGGCGTGTTGTCGAAGCTGATCAGCGACAGCGCTTCCGGGATGGCGATTTCCATCTCCTCCGCCACGTCACCGGCGGCGAGCGCCATGTGGTCGTTGCTGGCGATGATCGCGGTCGGACGGGGTTCGAGCGCCAGCAGCGTGCGTGCGGCATCGACCCCGGACTGGTAGCTGAAATCCCCCCGTACACAGAGCGTGTCCATAGGCAGCCCGGCGTCTGCCATGGCGCCGCGCCAGCCAGCCTTGCGCCATTCACTAAGCGAATATTCGGCCGATCCCGCGATAAAGCCGATCCGCTGGTGGCCAAGTTCGATGAGCCGGCGAGTCGCATCCCGCGCGGCGTCTTCGTCGCCCATGACCAGCGGGATTCCGCCTGCCTTTCCCTTCGAACCGATGCGCGCGAACGGAACGCGGCGGCTCTGCAGGAAGCTGGTGATCTTCGGGTTGTCGGAGTGCGGCGGGGTCAGGATCACGCCATCGGGCTGAAGCGCAGCCAGCGTCGCGGTCAGCTCGCGTTCGACATGATCGTCGTGCGTGTCGACAAGCTCGAACAGCATGCGATAGCCGTGCTCGGCGCATTTCAGCATGCCGCCCAGCAGCATCTGGTCGACCCAGTCCGATCCCTGCCGTGCACGCCACGCCTCGATGGTGCGGTCGCGATCGTTAAGCGCGAGGATAAGGTACGAGCGCGACCCGCTCATCCGCTGCGCCGCGATGGAGGGGATGTAGCCCAAGCGGTCGATCGAGGCCTGAACCCGCTCGCGCATCTCGTTACGAACATTGGGTTCGGCGTTGATGACGCGGCTTACGGTTTGAAGCGACACACCCGCGTCGGCGGCGACATGCTTGATCGTAACGGCCTGTCGCCTTCTCGGCATCGGTTCAGCGGCCTCCCTCGCAGGATTGTCCGCTACCTCGCTGCGGCCGGCATTGCCAGACCCGTACCCAATCGACCTGCATTGTTTGTGGCCAGATCGTCGCGTCGACGCCCTTCAGCCCGCGTTCTTCCGACAATCCACCACCCACGGCAAGGTTGAGGATCAGATGGAAGTTGCGATCGAACGGCGCATCGGGATCGCTGGACGCCGAGGTCCACCAATCGCCGCGCCGCTTGGTCGCATACACACGGCCGTCATAGGTCCAATCAATCCGGCCAGGCGCCCAGACGACCCCGAACGTGTGAAAGCCGTCGAGAATGTCCGGCGCATGGGTCTCGGTGCTATTGAGCGCGTTCTTGGGCCAGTTGCCGCCGAAGTGCAGCGTGCCGAGAATGGTGTTCTCGCGCCCGCCCGGACATTCGGCGCACGCGACCCCGAGGTTTACCGCTTCCAGGATGTCGATCTCGCCCGACGCAGCCCAAGGCCCGAGGCTCTTGTCTTCTGGCAGCATCCAGATGGCCGGCCACGTCCCCTGCCCTGCCGGCAGCTTGGCCCGTATCTCGATCCGTCCATAACGCCACGAGGCCTTGCCCCGAGTCACCATTCGCGCGGAGGTGTAATCCTTGGTGACGTTGGCCGCATCGGCCGATGCCGGGCGCATGTGCGCCGGGACCGCCGCTCCGGTGAAGCGCTCCTTGCGCGCCGTGATAGTGAGGAGGCCGCCACCCACCGCGGCATTGGCACGGCGGTCGGTATAACATTGCCGTTCGTTATTGCCGCCGCCCCAACAATCGCGGTCGAAGTCCCACTTCGCACGGTCCACCCTCGAACCATTGAACTCGTCGGACCAGATCAATTGCCAGCCGCGTTCCTTCGCCGGCTCACGGGTTGTGCCCGGTGCCGGCATCGCGACCGTTACAATGGTTTTCGGCGGGCTGTTGGGACCAAGCGGTGCCGATGCTGGCTGCGCCGCGCCGGCGGAACATCCTAAGCCAGCTGCTGCGAATCCGAGCGCAAGTGCGGGTGCGCGCAACGTCATGGTTCGCATCCCTTTGATTGTTCCGGATGGCACCGCGGCGCCATCCGGAAATTGCCAGGCGGCTTAGAAACTGAACCGCGCCAGGAAGGTGTAGCGGCGATCGTTGCGGAATGCCGAGCGGGTCACGCGATTGCCGTCGAAGTCGATCACCTGCGTGGTCCGCGTCACTTCATCGAGCAGGTTTACGCCCTGCACGCCAAAGGTAATCTGCTTGGTCGGCGAATAGAACAGCGAGGCGTCGAGTTGCCCCGTCGATTCCTGCCAGATCGGCGAGAAGGGGAAGATGTCGTCGCGCGGCGTAATCAGGAAGTCCGACCTCCAGTTATACGCCGTCCGCGCGGCGAACTTGCCCTTTTCGTAGAACAGCACGGCATTGGCGGTGTGCCTGGAAATGCCCGCCAACGGCTGGCGCGATGCGAACGAGCTGCGCGTCGCGCCGCCGACCTGCGTGTTCCGGAAGTCACCACCATCGACATAGGTGTAGGTAAATTGGGTACCGAGGCCGTTCAGCAGGCCGGGAAGGAAGTCATAGACCTGCTGGTAAGCGATTTCGAAGCCCTTGAGCTTGCCGCCGCTGCTGTTGATCGGGCCGTTGACCTCGACCGGGATGGTAAGCCCGCCGGGACTGGTGAACGACTGCAGGTCGACGCCCCCGTTCACGATCCCCTTGATGTCCTTGTAGAACAAGGCGCCTGTCAGCGACCCCACCCGCGCGAAATACCATTCGAGCGAAAGGTCGTAGTTCCACGACGTTACCGGACGCACGTTGCGGTTGCCGGTGAACAGCTGGAACAGCGGTCCGGTCGCCAGCGTCCCCTCGGACCTGAGATCGTTGGTATTGTCGCTGATCCCGCCACCCGACGAGAAGAGGTTCAGCTCCGGCCGCGACAGGCCCTTCGACACGGCGACACGCACCAGCTTGCCGCCGCCGAAATCGAACTTCGCGTTGAAGCTCGGCAGCCAGTGATCGAACGTAATCGCGCGATTGTCGTTCAGGAACTCGCCGGTGAAGGCGTTGGCGAACTCCTGCAGGCGCGCCGGCGTCAGGCTGCAATAGCCCGGCAGCGATTGGCCCGGCGGAGTCTGCTCGCAGGCCGCCGTCAGCTCCGCGACCTCGACCTTGCCGTTCTTGTTGCCGCCCGGCCCGTTGTCGAACGAGAAGCCGTTGGGGAAGCCGATCAGGCCGGTCGTCTTGACCCGCGTCTGGACGTAGCGGACGCCGATGTTGCCATCGACCTTGATCCCGCCACTACCGAGATCGCCACCGAAATCGAGGCGGCCGTAAGCGGCCTTGGTGACTTCGCCGACCGTGGAGATTTCCGGCGGGCAGAACGGCGTACAGGCGACCACGGTGCCGTCGAGCTGCGTGTAGGAGCGTCCCTGAATGCCGAAGAACGGATTGGGCGTCTGCGAGAAGGTGTTGATCTCGGCCGCCTGCTGCTTGGTCTTGCCGGCGAGATACTCACCCAGGAAGTCGTCGCCGCCGAAGAAGAAGGCCGAGCCGCCGGGGATGGGGATCGGGACATTGCCGCGCTGGAAGCTGTCGCCGAACGGGCTGCGGAACTGCGAATAGTTCGGGAAGTCGCTGATGTAGGCGCCGCCCGCGATCGCCGAATCCTGGCCCGGAAGGCCGGTGTAGAAACGGCCGGGAACGAACGGACAATTCGGCCCAGCACCCCACGGTGCGCAGCCGGCGCGGCCTGCCCACGGGGCGGACAGATTGCCCCAGGTGCTGAAGTTGGTGTTGCGCGTGGTGCGATCGCGATCCGCCCAGCGCGCGCCGAAGCGGAGGTTCTTGAGGAAACCCGTGTCGCTGATCTCGTAATCACCGTCGACACGCAGCGTGTCCATCTTGGCGTCGTTCTTCTCGGCGCTGTCGATCAGGAACCAATAGTAGGTGTAGAAGCCGCTCGAGAAGTAATCGGCGGGCGAACCCTGCGGCGCCAGGAAGGTGACGTTCGGGGTCTTGCCGGTTGCATCGATCTGGACGTCCGCCCAGGTGCTCATCGCGGCGATCACGGAATCGCGATTGAGGTCCGACTTTACCCGCTGCGCTTCGAAGTTGAGGCGCAGGCGGTCTGAGAGGTTCCACTTGACGTCGAACGAGAAGTCCTCGGTCGTGCCGGTCGCGTCGCGCTGGAAGCGCAGACTTTCGAGCGGGATGCCGCCGCGGCCGAACGGATTGGCATAGGCGTCGCCTGGACGCTGGGTCAGGATGCCGCTCTGAAACACACCATTCTTGTCGAACTGCCAGGTGCTTCCGGCCCGAGGGACCGGGAACAGTGCATCGTCATTGACCAGCGCCAGCAACGCATATTCGTCGGTGAAGAAGCTGGTCTTGGACCTTAGCCACTCGCCTGTCGCGACGATGTTGCCGCTTGGCGATTCCCATTGAACGGTGGCGTTGTAGGCGCGGCGCTTGCGCTCAAGGTCAGTGGTGCGGACACCCGCTCCCTTGGGTGCTACCACGGTTCCCGGCGGCGGGAAATTGGCTTCGGTGAAATTGGGTACGTCACCAAGCCCGGCCGAGCTCGCCGACTGCACGCGTAGACACGGCCCGTCCAGCGACGCCGCGCGATAACAGGGGTCGGTCAGCTGCGAGGCATCGGTGCGCGAAATGAGCTTGGAATCCGCAACACCGAACTGCAGGCCGATGGTGCCGATGCCGGTCTTGAAGGTGTTGGACGCGAGCAGCGAGAAGCCTGGCGTCCACTTCTTGGCCATGTCGCCGTAATTGGCTTCGAGAGTGCCCGCGATGTGGAATCCGCTGCGGTCGAGCGGCTTGCGGGTGACGAGGTTGACGGTGCCCGAGATGCCTCCGTCGATCATGTCGGCGGTGACGTTCTTGAACACCTCGACACGGCCGAGCAGTTCGGGCGAGACGTCGTTGAAGCTGAGTTCGCGCCCGCCGGTCGCCGAGAAGATGTCGCGGCCGTTCAGTTCGGAACGGACGAACGGCAGGCCGCGAAGGATGACTCCAGTCCCCTCGACCGAAAAGCGATCGGGATCGCTGGTCTTCTCGAAGCGGCCGATGTTGATGCCGGGCACGCGCTGCAGCGCTTCGGCGACCGACCGGTCGGGCAGCGCGCCGATGTCCTCGGCGGTGATGACATCGACCACGGTGTCGGCATTACGCTTGCGCGACTGCGCGCTGCCAAGCGCGGCACGGTAACCGGTGACGACGATCGCGTCCGCGTCGCTTTCCGGAGACGTGGGGGTTGTCGCAACCTCTTCCTCGTCGTCGGGATCCTTGGCCGGGGCAGCCTGCGCGTAGGCGGGCTCGGCCGCGATTAACGCAAGCGCCGATGCGCTGGTGACGATGCAAAGACGGCTTGCATCAAGACCGAGCCGGTGACGACGAACCAAGTGATCCTCCCCCTGCCAAAAGGCACTGTCACAAGGAACACACACCCCTGTGACACGACAATGGATAACTTGGCTCGTGAACGTTCACAACAAAATAATGAACGTTCACATCTTGCATCGTGAAAGGCCCTGCGCGAACCTTCGTGTCGTTGGGGGAGGGTCAGCCAGTGAAGCCAATTCGACACATCGTCATCGTCGGCGGAGGTACCGCCGGATGGATGGCGGCAGCGGCGCTGTCCCGGCTGCGCGAAGGTAATGACCTTGCCATTACATTGATCGAGTCGGAGGAGATCGGCACCGTGGGAGTCGGCGAAGCGACCATCCCGCCCTTCGTGGAATTCAACCAGCTGCTCGGTGTCGATGAGCGCGAGATGATGGCCGCCTGCCAGGCGACGTTCAAACTCGGCATTCAGTTCGTCAACTGGGGCAAGCAGGGTGACAGCTACATTCACCCGTTCGGTGCTTATGGTTATCCGATCGACGGCGTCGGCTTCCAGCAGCATTGGCACCGCGCGCGCATGCTCGGCGACCCGCGGCCAATCCAGCTGTTCAACCTTGAAACCATGGCGGCCTATTTCGGCAAGTTTGCTCGCACCGACGACTATCGCCGCGATGATCTGCCCCCGGTAAACTACGCCTACCACCTCGATGCTTCGCGCTACGCCAGATACCTCCGCGGCTTCGCTGAACAGCGCGGCGTCGTTCGGCAGGAAGGACGCGTCGCCGACACCGCGCTCGATGGCGAAACCGGCTTTGTTCAGTCGGTGACCATGCAGGATGGCACGGTCGTTGCCGGCGACCTGTTCGTAGACTGCTCGGGCTTCCGCGGACTGCTGATCGAACAGGCGCTGAAGACCGGTTACGAGGACTGGCGCCACTATCTGCCGTGCGACCGCGCCGTCGCCCTGCCCTGCCAGCGCGAGGACGGCTCGCCCCCTGCCCCCTTCACCCGCGCCACCGCGCATTCGGCGGGCTGGCAATGGTGCGTGCCTCTGCAGCAGCGCAACGGCAATGGTCATGTCTATTGCAGCGAGTACATGGCCGACGACGAGGCGCTTGATGTCCTCACCAACAACCTCGCCGGCAAGCCCCAGGCGGACCCCAACTTCCTCCGTTTCGTCACCGGCCGGCGCAAGAAGTTCTGGAACGGCAACGTCGTCGCGCTGGGGCTTGCCGCAGGCTTCATGGAGCCCCTGGAATCGACCTCGATCCACCTCATCAACACCGGCGTGAACAAGCTCATCTCTCTCCTCTCGCTCGACGGGATCACGCCGGTGCAGGAGGAAGCGTTCAACCGCCTGACGACCAAGGAATATCTCCGCATCCGCGACTTCCTGGTGCTTCACTACAACGCCACCGCGCGCACCGACTCACCCTTCTGGAACCACGTCCGCACGATGGCCGTGCCCGACACACTGACCGAGAAGATGGAGCTGTTCCGATTGAACGGTCAGATCTTCCGCGAAGAGGATGAGCTGTTCACCGAGACCAGCTGGGCCGCGGTGATGATGGGTCAGGGAATCGCCATGCAGGGCCACAATCCGATGGCCGCCCGAATGCCGCCCGCCAAGCTCCGCGGTGAGTTCGACGAGATCGAGAAATCGGTCCGCTATGTCGTCGATCGCATGCCGTCGCATGCCGACTATGTCGCCCGCTACTGTCCGACGGCCTGACAGGCCCGTTCAGACGCTACCCGGGTATCGCGCGACTTCGGTGTACTGCTCGTGCTGCGGTGCGCCGAGCAGGACCCTGCCGTCTACGCTGACCCACACGTGAGCGGTGATCTTTTTCGCCTCACGCGGCATCTGCACACCATAGTGAAGGATCGCATCGATCCCGCGGCGGCGCAGCATCCATTGCAGGGCAAGGCCGCGTTGCAGGCAAACAGCCCGAAACGGCGCCCGACGCCCAAGCGCATCCATGATCCGTGAGGTCTCATGCTCGGTTGTTGACCCCGCCCGATCGAGCGGCCGTGCACCCAGCCGGATGTAACGCTTGAATGGCAACAACCGCGTCGCTGCCGATGCGGCGGCAAGCGCCAGCCCGGCCTCGACGATCGTGCCCCAGTGACGGCGGGCAAGCAGGGAATTGGTGGCGACCCGCATCACACCCTCTTAGCAGGCTCGGAACCCGAACGTCAGCCTTGCTGCTGCTGTTGCTGATCCTCACCCGGGATCGGCGTGGCCGTGTCCAGCGCCTCCCGCACGTAGAGCTTCTTCACCAGCACGTAGAGGACCACCGTCAGCGGCGCGGCGAAGATCACGCCAAGCGCGCCGAACAGCGTTCCCATCGCCAGCAAGGAAAAGAGCAGCACCGCACCGGGAAGATCGACCGCCCATTGCTGCAGCAGCGGCGAAAAGACGTTACCCTCCAGCTGCTGCACCACCAGGTAGACCCCGGCCACCCATAATGCGGATTGCGGATCAACCGCCGCCGCGATCAGGATCGCCGGAACGGCAGCGAGGATCGGTCCGATAAAGGGAATGAATTCAAGCAGCGCTGCGAGGAGTCCGAAGGCCAGCGCATTGTCGACGCCGACCAGCCACAGGCCGAGCCCAGTCGCGATGCCGACCGCCGCCATGGTCACGAGTTGCGCCTTGAGCCACAGGCGGAGCGCCGTCCCGCTATCCTCGATCGCGTCTGCGGTGAGGCCGCGGCGCTGCTCGGGAACAAGCTTGATGAGGCCGGCGCGATAGAAACGGGGCGAAGCCGCAAGGAACACGCCGCCGACCACGATCAGCAACGCATCGGCAAGCCCGCCGCCAAGGCTCATGACGAAGCTACCGGCGTTCGAGACAAAGCCGCTGCCGCCGCTCTTCAGCTGGTCAAGCTGCCCTGCTAGTCCGAAGCCCTCAAGCCGCTGCTGCAGCGCGGCCCACGCCTTGGGCAGGGTCTCACGGATTTGCTCATACTGGTTGACCAGCTGCGCCCCAAACAGGGCCAGGGCGATCCCGACGACCAGCAGCACGGTCAGAACAGCAAGAAAGAGACTGATGCCTTCGGGAAGGCGTGCCTTGCGGTAGAGACCCGCCAGACTCTGGAACAGCGTCGCGACGACCACCGCGCCGAACACCATCAGCAGGACTTCGCGCAATTCCCACGCAAGCAACGCAAGCGCCACCAACGCGATGACGATCAGCGTTCGGCGCACAAAGAGCCCGTCGGGCATGGAAGCTGGGTTCATGCCCGACCGGACGCTTCGACGGAGCTACGGTTCCGTAAGGATCAATCCTTGCCGCTGCCCGGCTCGTTCATCTTGCGCCCCTGCTCGGCGCTGACGCTTTCGGGGAGCACGCCGGCAGCGAGCACCTGCGCCTTGTTCATCAGGCCGTGAACAACCGCATGCTCACCCTTCTTCATCGCCTCCCAACCGGTCTTGGCGACATCAGCCGCGCTCGCCTTCTTGGACTGGCCGACCTTGGTGTCCTCCATGTCGGCGCGGGCAAAGAACTCGGTCTCGGTCGCACCGGGCTTGAGGCAGGTGACGGTGACGCCGCTGTCCTTGAGCTCGTTGCCAAGCGCGGCGGCGAAGCTGTCCACGAACGCCTTGGAAGCGTGGTAAACCGCCTGAAATGCCGCCGGCACGTGGCCCGCGATCGAACCGGTGATGAGGATCTTCCCCTCCCCGCGCGTCGCCATCTTCTTGGCGACCGGCTGAATCAGCAGCAGGGTGCCGGTAATGTTGGTGTCGATGACGTGGCGCCATTCCGCCGGCGGCTGCTCAAGGAAGCCGTGGCCAAGGCCGTGCCCCGCATTAGCGACCAGCACGTCGACCGGCCGATCCCCGATCTGCTGCAGCAACTGCTTCACGCCCTGCTCGGTCGCGAGGTCGGCTTCGATCGAGCTAACCTCTCCTTCCAGCCCTGCACCGGCATCCACCATCGGAGTGTCCGACGCCACGATCAGATCATAGCCCTCGGCCGAAGCCAGGCGTGCGATTTCTAGTCCGATGCCCGAGGAGGCACCGGTGATGACGGCAAGTTTGCTCATGGTTCTGTCCTTTATTCAGCCGGCTCGACCTGACGCGCAGCGACGAGATCGACTTCGGGCTTCTGATCCATGCCGGGCTTCAGCACGATCTTGGTGTAGGTATCCTGCTCATCATGCCACTTCTGGTAGAGCTGCGCCGCGTCGCTGAGCGGCTCGCGGTGCGAGATCATGAAGGTGGTGTCGAGTTCGCCTTCCTCGATCATCTTCAGAAGCGGCTTGGTGTAACGCTGGACGTGGGTCTGACCAGTCTTCAGCGTCAGCCCCTTCTCCATCACCTGGCCAAGCGGGAACTTGTCGGCAAAACCGCCATAGACGCCCGGTATCGAGACCCGCCCACCCTTGCGGCAAGCGATGATTGCCTGGCGAAGCGCGTGTGGCCGCTCGGTCGCCAGCATGAGGTGCGCCTTCACGGTGTCGACCACATTGTCGACCGCAAGGCCGTGGCTTTCCATGCCGACGCAATCGATCACCGCGTCGGGTCCGATTCCGCCGGTCATCTCCTTCAGCGCTTCCAGCACCTCGACCTCGCGATAGTCGAGGATGTCGGCGCCCATCTTCTTGGCGAGTTGGAGGCGCGCCGGATAATGGTCGATCGCGATCACCCGGTGCGCGCCGAGCTTGAAGGCACTCTGGATCGCGAACAGGCCGACCGGGCCACAACCCCATACCGCAACCGTGTCGCCGGGTTCGATGTCGGCATTTTCCGCTGCCATCCAGCCGGTCGGAAGGATGTCGCTGAGGAACAGCACCTTGTCGTCATCGAGATGATCGGGAACGACGATCGGACCCACATCGCTGAATGGCACGCGGACATATTCCGCCTGGCCGCCGGCATAACCGCCGGTGAGATGGGCATAGCCGAAGGCAGCGCCCATGGCGTGACCCATCAGCGTCTCCGACGCGTCGCTGGTTTCGGCCGGATTGCTGTTGTCGCAGGCGCTGAACTGCGTCTTCTTGCAAAAGAAGCACTCGCCGCAACTGATGGTGAAGGGCACCACCACGCGCTGCCCCTTCTTCAGGGTCGAGTTGGACCCGACTTCCACGACTTCGCCCATGAATTCATGGCCAAGCACGTCCCCTGCGCGAAGCGTCGGGATGTATCCGTCATAGAGATGGAGGTCCGAGCCGCAGATCGCGGTCGAGGTGACTTTCAGGATCGCATCGCGCGGATTGACGATCTCGGGATCGGGCACCCGCTCGACGCGAACGTCGTGGCGGCCATGCCAGGTAAGGGCTTTCATGAGGGTGCGCTCCTAAATGCGGGGTTCGGTCGGGCTTTCGCTCTTGCGGCCCGACGGTGAGGCGTTGACCGGCACTTCGCCGGTTTCCATCAATTGCTTGAACCGGCGCAGGTCGCGGCGCGCCTGGACGTTGGGCTCACGCTGCATGACCTTGGCGACCAGGCGGCCAAGCTCGCCGGCGGGCGGCGTGTAGCGCAGCAGCAGCCGGACGTAGGTGCCGCGGCCCGGAGGCGCGTCGGCGAACTCGACCCGGCCTTCATGCTCGATCTGGCTATCGGGCTCGCTGACCCAGGCGATGGTCTTGCCCGGCACATCTTCGACGATCCGCGTCTTGACCGACACGGTGGCGCCTGCAGGCGCTTCGATCAGCCATTCGGAGCGGGTCTCATCGATACGCTTGATCTCACGGACATTGTCCATGAACTCGGGAAAACGCTCGAACTTGCGCCAAAAGCCGTAAAGCTCTTGGGCCGGCTTGCCGATAGTGACGGTGCGTCCGACCAGCGAACGGCCATCCTCCTGATTGCGGGCGCGCTTCAGCGCCTTGCCCCGGAGCACGTGATCCGGTGCATCGCTGAGCAGCGGTCCATCCGGTCCATCATCCGCGGCCCTGGCCTTGGCGAAGAAAAAGGCGGCGGCACCAGCTGTGGCGAGTGTCAGGCCAAGCCCGATCAGCGCGCCACTATTCCCGCCTCCGCGCGATGAGCGCGACGACCGGTTTTCGGCGTCGTGGATCCGGACGCGTTCGTCTTCGTCCACATCCGGCAACTTGCGGTTGGTCGCGCGCTCGGCCGGGCCGCTCCGCGCCTTTTCGGTAGCTTCGTCGTTGAGGCGAGCGGCCTCGGCGGCAACCTCATCATTGTTATTGTTTCGGACCACGTCATCCTCCTGTCCTGGGCTCGCCAACGGGCAGAAGGATGGGCCGTTCCTATTGTTTCGGCTGCGCTTCGGGCCAAGTCTCGATGATCTCGACGAAGCGACTCAGCCAGGCGTTGGTCTGATGCCCGTCGATCACCCGGTGGTCGATCGTCAGCGTGACATAGGCCATCGGTCGGATCGCGATGACATCCGCGCCGCCTTGGCTCAGCACCACAACCCGCTTCTGCAGCTTGCCGACGCCGAGGATGGCGGCCTGACCCTGGTGGAGGATGATCGGAGCCGCGAGCAGCGACCCCGAGACGCCGTGATTGGAGATGGTGAAGCTGCCGTTCGCGACATCCGACCGCTCGAGCTTGCCGGCGCGGGCACGCGCGGTGAGGTCGTCGAGCTTGGCTCCAATCTCCTCCAGGCTCGCGGCGCTGCAGTCGCGAACCACCGGCACTACAAGACCTTTGTCGCCGAGGGCAGTGCCGACCCCGATGTCGACAGTGGGCGAGACGATGACGCGATCATCTGCCCAGCGGCCATTGACCGCGGGCGCTACCGCCATCGCCTCTGCGGCAGCCTTGAGCAGGTAAGCGGTGTAGCTGAGCTTGGTGCCGCACGCGGCAAGCGCCTTCTTGTGCGCAGTGATGGCCGTGAAGTCGGCCTCGAACAGGGCTGTAACATGCGGCGCCTCGGCGACCGCGCGAACCATGTTGTCGGCAATTGCGCGGCGCATTCGGTCGTGGGGAATGTCCTGCCAGTTCGCTTCGGCTACGCGCGGCTGGGCGATGGCCTTGGTGCCGCCATCGACATGGCTGACCGTGGCGCCTTCCACCGCACGGTCGACGTCTTCGCGGGTGATGCGGCCATCTCGCCCGGTGCCGGTGATGCGGGCGGGATCGATGTCGTGCTGAAGGAGAGCGCGGCGCACCGAAGGGGAGAGACGCGTCTCGGTGCCGATCGCGCTGGATGAGGGAAGAGCGGTTCCGCGCGGAGCCGCTTCAGCCGTGCGTTGCTCACTCCGATCCGGCCCAGCATTAGGGGAAGCGCTTGCGAAGGCTTCGGAGCTGATCCGCCCAAGCACTGCACCGGGCACTGCCTCGGCATCGGTGCCGAGCAGAATCTCGGCCAGCACTCCCGCCGCGGGTGAGGGCACTTCCTGCGTCACCTTGTCGGTCTCGAGTTCCACCAGCGGATCGTTCAGCGCCACCGTGTCGCCAAGCTGCCTCAGCCAGGCGCGGACCACCGCCTTGGTGCCTTCCTGTTCGTCGGGGACGCGGACGTCGATCACGTGTTTCAGAACCCCACCAGGCGGTCGATCTCAGCCCGGATCCGCGCCACGCTCGGCACCGCGGCTTCCAGCAGAGAAGGATGATGCGGGCTGGGGATATCAGGCATGGTCACCCGGGCAACTGGCGCGTCGAGGTCGAGGAAAGCCTCGTCCGCTACCACCGCGGCGATCTCAGCCCCGAAACCGCCGGTGCGCAGGTCCTCATGGACGATCAGGCAGCGGCGGGTCCGGCGGACGCTTTCCAGCACCATGTCGCGGTCCCACGGATTGAGGGTGCGCAGGTCGATGACGTCAGCGCTGATGCCTTCGGCTGCCGCCTCGCAGCGCGGCACCATCGCGCCCCAGGTGACGATGGTGATCTTGTCGCCGGTCCTGGTCTTCTTCGCCTTCCCGAAGGGCAGCACATAGGCGTCGCCCGGCCAAGGCCGTCGCGCCCAGCTATCGTCCAGCATGGCGCGATGCTCGAAGAACAGCACGGGATCGTGCCCACGCAGCGCCATGCGGAGAAGGCCCACCGCATCTTCGGCATTGCTCGGCACCGCGACCATCCAGCCGGGGTTGTGGACGAACTGCACTTCGTTGGTCTGGCTGTGCCAGGGATCGCCGCACTTGAAGAAGCCGCCCGGCACGCGCAGCACCATCGGCGCAGCGAAGCGGTTTGCGGTACGCCAGCGCATGGTCCCGGTGTCGTTGATCTGCTCGGTCGCCGGCTCCGCATATTTGCGGAACTGGATTTCGGGCACCGGCAGCAGCCCGGCAAGCGCCATCCCGACCGCACGGCCAACGATGCCTTCCTCGTTGAGGCTGGTGTCGAACACCCGATCGTGCCCGTATTTGTCCTGCAAGCCGAGCGTCACCGCATGGACACCGCCCTTGGGCCCGACATCCTCGCCGAACACGCACATGCGCGGATTGGCGCCGAGTTCCTGGTCGAGCACCTTGCGGATCGCCGTGACCATGTTGATCCGCTGACCCTCTGGGCGCGGCTCGTCATGGGTTCCGTCGAGCGACAGCCCGGCCCGGCCGCCGACCTCGGCGTGAGTGCCCGAGAAGAAGACATCGTCCGCTACCCTGCCGCCATCGAGGACCGGGCGAGCTTCGGCTTCTTCGCGGGCGCGGGCGACTTCCCATGCCACCTGGGTTTCCAACTCGCCCCAGCGCGCTTCGCCGATCTGCAGCGCGGCGCAATGCGACTTTAACTTCGGCAGCGGATCGCGGGCCCATTCCGCAGCGATCTCCGCCTCGCTCTTGTAGGTCTGCGTGTCCTGGTAGCTATGTCCCTCGAGCCGCGGGACGGTGAGGCGGAGGAGCGCCGGCCCCTCCCCGCTCCGCACATGGGCGACCGCCGCCTCGACCAGCCGCGCCGCCTCGAGCGGGTCGGTACCGTCGCCGTTGAAGATGGTCAGCCCGGTAAAGCTAGCGAGATTCGCCGCGATATTCTGGCCCGGCGTCTGATAGGTCGAGGGCACGGAAATTCCGTAGCCATTGTCCTCGACATAGAAGAGCAACGGCAGTTTCTGCGTGGTGGCGATGGTCAGCGCCGACCAGAAACCCCCGGTTGCACAGCTCGCGTCGCCGCCGAGCACCAGGGCGATGTTGCCCTCGCCGCCGTCCTTCAGCACCTCGGCTTTGTAGCGGACCGCCTGCGCCCAGCCGGCGGCCGGCGTATATTGCGCGCCCACCCCACCGCACATCGGTAGCGCGTGCGCACCACCCGGATTGGGGTAGTTGAACACGACGCCGATATCACGGCCGCCCGAATAGCCCCCGCTCCGCCCCATTCCCGACCCCAGCGCATCGGCCAGCGGCACGCCAAGTGCCAGCAGCAGCGGACGCGAGCGATAATAGCCGCAGGCCGCATCACCATCGCGCAGCTTCAGGCCGAGCAGCACCTGCGCCATGTCGTGGCCGCGGGCGCTGAACTGGTAGAGAACTTGGCGGGCGGGAACGAGTTCCTCTTCCTCCAGCCGGTCAAGCTCGCGGCTGGTGAGAACCAGTCGGGCAACTTCTTCCCAATCCGTCGCAACGGTAAATTCGGGGTCCGCTTCAGCCATTCATCGTCTCAACGATGGCTGCGCAGAAGCGGTCGATTTCATGGTCGGCAATTCCAATCAGATTCGCACGGCCGCTATCGGCCATGTAGATGGCGTGGCTTTCACGCAGTTGCCTAACCTGGTCGACCGACAAAGGAAGCATCGAGAACATGCCCTGCTGCTCGGCGATGTAAGCGAGCCGTGGATCGGTACCGGCGATCTTCTCGCGGACCATGCGGATGCGGGCGTGCATTTCGTCCAGCTCCGCCCGCCAGTCGCCCGCGAGCGCCGAATCCTCCAGCACGGTGCGCACGGTCGCAGCCCCATGATCGGGCGGCATCGACCAGGCTTCGCGGCTGATCTGCAGCAGGTGGGTGAAGGCGAAGTTCGCGTTGTCTACGCTGCCCGCCTTGACGAACAGGCAGCCGACGCGGTCGCGATAGACGGCAAAGTTCTTGTCGCAGCTCTGGGTGATCAGCACTTCGTCGCAGGTATCGAGCATCAGCTCGACACCGAAGCGATCCTGTTCCAGCCCGCGCGCGAACCCCTGATAAGCAAAGTCGATCAGAGGCAGCAGCCCGCGCCGGGCGACGATCTCCACCACCTGGCGCCACTCGTCCTCGGATAAATCCGCGCCGGTCGGGTTGTGGCAGCACCCGTGCAGCAAAGCGACATCGCCCGGCCGCCCGGCGTCGAGCGCCTCGGCCATGGCGGCGAAATCGACCTTTCGAGCAGCCGGGTCGTAATGACGATATTCGCTGATCTCGAGCCGTGCGCCAGCAATCATCGGCGGATGGTTGGGCCAGGTCGGCGTGCCCATGATGACACGCGCTTCCGGATTGGCCGCGGCAACCAGCTTCAGCGCCAGGAACAGCGCGCCGCAGCCGCCGGGGGTCTGAAGGCCAACGACCCGCTCGTCACCCGCATGCTTGCCAAGCACAATCGGGCGAAGCGCCTTGGCAAAGCCACGGTCGCCCGCGCCGCCAAGGTAGGATTTGCTATGCTGCTCGTCGTGGAGCTTCTGCTCGGCGGCCTTAACCGCCCGCATGATCGGGGTGCGCCCTGCGCCATCGCGATACACACCCACGCCGACGTCGATCTTGTCGGCCCGGGGATCCGCATTGACCATGGCGATCAGCGCCAGCAGCGAGTCGCTGACGAGTGGAGGCAGATCGGCAAGGCCGCGGCGCGCTGGGCTGGTCAACATAGGATCGCGATTAGCGCGGTCAGGCGTCGTAATCCACCGCCACGCCTTCGCCCTTGGGCACCGACTGGCAGGTCAGCACATAGCCGGCGGCGATTTCCTCGTCGCTGAGGCCGTAGCGCGCAGCCATGCTGACCTCGCCTGCGGTCACCCGCGCTCGACACGTCGCGCAGACGCCCGCCTTGCAGGCGAACGGCGCTGGCAGCCCCGAGGAACGTGCGGAATCGAGAATGTTCGTGCCGTCGAACGCAACTCGCCGCGTGCGGCCATCGATGGTGACGCTCATCGTCTGACCGGCCGCTTTCTGGCTGAGCTCGGCCATCTCTGCGGCTAAGGCGGCGGAAGGCCGCCCGGCGGTGAAGCGCTCGATGTGGATGCGGTCGGCAGGCGCACTGGCATCAAGGAGGGCGGCTTCTGCCGCATCCATCATAGGGCCGGGGCCGCAGATGAAGAAAGCGTCGACCTCGGCCACGTCCGGCACAAACGCCGCGATGACCTGCTCACAGGTTTCGCGGTCGAGCATCCCGTTCAGCAATTCGACGTCCCCGTCCTCGTCGCTGAGCAGGTGGAACAGCTCGAAGCGGCCCAGATAGCGGTCCTTGAGCTCAGCCAACGCGTCGAGGAAGATGATGCTGCTTGCATCGCGATTGCCGTAGAACAGGGTGAAGCGGCTGTTGGGCTCTTCCGCCAGCGCGGTCCGCGCAAGGCTCATGATCGGGGTTATTCCCGAGCCACCGGCAAAAGCGACGTAGCGGCGGGCCGCCGTGGCGTCGAAGTCGGTCGTGAAAGACCCATGCGGAGGCATCACGTCGAGCCGGTCGCCGGCCTTGAGGTTGCGCGCAACCCAATTGGAAAAAGCGCCGCCGGCGATCTGCTTCACCGTCACCTTGAGCGCGCCCTCGTTCGGCGCGGTGCACAGCGAATAATTGCGGCGCACTTCCTCGCCGCCGATGTCGGTGCGGAGCGTCAGATGCTGTCCGGCGCGATAGCGGAACAGGTCGGCAAGCTCGGGCGGGACGGCGAAGCGGATCGAGCGCGCGTCGGCAGTTTCCTCGACGATCTCCGCGACTTCTAGCGCGTGGAAATGCTTCTCGCTCACCACACGGCATCCGGGTAGGTGCGCGGCAGATATTGCATGATCGCCAGCAGATGGCCGAGATGCTCGCTATGATGCCCGCGCCGCCCGCCGAGAATGGCGCGCTGGTCGGCGGGGGCCGGCAAGGTCGCTTCAGTCAGCACCGCCGCGATGGCCTCGCGATACTCGGCCTCGAAGCTGCGCGGATCGGCAGCGATGCCGACGGAAATGGCGGCGTCCAGTTCCTCATCCACCTCGAACAGTTCGGGGACGAAGCGCCAGCACCAGGCGAGCGCGTCGAGGGCACGGACGCGGCTTTCGTCCGTCCCGTCGCCGAGGCGGACGATCCATTCGCCGGCAATCTCGCGGTGATAGGCGACTTCCTTGACGCCCTTGGCCGCGACCTCGCGGACGGCCTGGTCGCGGCTGTCGGTGAGGGCCTGATAGAGCATGTGCTGCCAGGTCGAGAACAACAGCTGCCGCATCATGGTGCGGGCGAAGTCGCCGTTTGGCTGCTCGACCAGCAGGCAGTTGCGAAAATCGAGCACGTCGCGCTTGAACGCCAGCTCGTCGGCGTCCCCCGCGGCGCCGAGGAACAGGGTCGCCTGACCCACGAGGTCGAGCGCAAGATTAGCGAGGCTGAGATCGACCTCGACCGACGGCGCATGGCCGGTCCATTCGCTGAGGCGCTGACCGAGGATCAGCGCATCGTCTCCAAGCCGCAGCAGATAGCCCGCACGGACCGGATCGTGCGCATCGGACGGCGCATCGAACGCACCGGCCGGGCAGATGCTCTCGGCGACGGCTTCGTCCTCGGGGCGGATGGGCGGCAGGCTCGGCATCAGATGTGCTTCACCTCGTCCGGAATGTCGTAGAAGGTCGGGTGGCGATAGACCTTGTCGGCCGCCGGCTCGAACAGCTCGCCAGCCTGCGCGGGATCACTGGCAACGATGTCGGAGGACTTCACCACCCACAGGCTGACTCCTTCCTGGCGGCGGGTGTAGGTGTCGCGGGCGTGGCGCAACGCCATCTCCGCGTCAGGCGCGTGAACGCTTCCGAAGTGACGGTGCGCGAGCCCGCCCTTGGTGCGCACGAATACTTCCCACAGCGGCCAGTCCGACATCACATCCTCCGTCCCTCAGGCCTTCGCCGGGGCGGCGAACAACGTCAAGCGGCGACCTTGCGGGCCTGCTTCTTCGCCTCATGCGCCTGCGCCGCTTCGCGCACCCAGGCATTCTTCTCCCACGCCTCGCGGCGGGCGGTGATCCGCTCCCTGGCAACCGGCCCCTCGCCCTTCACGACCGAATAGAATTCTTCCCAGTCCACCGCGCCGAAGTCGTAGCCGCCCTTTTCCTCGTTCCACTTGAGATCGGGATCGGGAACGGTCAGCCCGATGAACTCGGCCTGCGGTACGGTGATATCGACGAACTTCTGGCGCAATTCGTCATTGGTCTCCCGCTTGATCCGCCAGCGCATCGATTGCGCGGTGTTGGGCGAATTGTCGTCCGGCGGCCCGAACATCATCAGGCTCGGCCACCACCAGCGGTTGAAGGCGTCCTGCATCATCCGCTTCTGCTCGGCCGTGCCGCGCGCAAGAGCCATGCTGATTTCATAACCCTGGCGCTGGTGAAAGCTTTCTTCCTTGCACACACGGACCATGGCGCGCGCGTAGGGGCCGTAGCTCGTCCGCTGCAGCGGGACCTGGTTCATGATCGCCGCGCCATCGACCAGCCAGCCGATCGCGCCGATGTCGGCCCAGGTCAGCGTGGGATAATTGAAGATGGTGCTGTACTTGGCCTTGCCCGAGTGGAGCGCCTCGATCATCTCCTGCCGAGACGTGCCCAGCGTCTCTGCCGCGCAATAAAGGTAGAGGCCATGCCCCGCCTCGTCCTGCACCTTGGCGAGCAGGATCGCCTTGCGCCGCAGCGAGGGCGCGCGGGTGATCCAGTTGCCCTCGGGCAGCATCCCGACGATCTCGCTATGGGCATGCTGGCTGATCTGACGCGTCAGGGTGCGGCGATAAGCCTCGGGCATCCAGTCCTTGGGTTCGATGAATTCGTCCGCCGCGACGCGCGCTTCGAACGCTTCGAGCAGGGCGGGATCCTCGGCGGGGCCGATCGGCTGCACCTTGGCGCTGCCGGACTTGGAGAGATCGGTCGTGTACATGATGCTTAGATAGCGATTGCAGGGCCTTGGTTCCACCCGGTCCTTTCGCCTAGAGCGCCCGGGTGCCCCTTCCCCGCGCCCGTATCGTCACTTTGAACGCCGCTCTCGGCCCGCTCGACTATCGCGTCCCCGATGGCATGACGGTCGAGCCGGGCAGCGTCGTGGTCGCGCCCTTGGGCCCGCGCCAATTGGTCGGAGTTGCGTGGGAAGCTGAGCGACTGCCGAGTGAAGAAGTCGGCGACAATCGCCTCCGCCCGCTGGCCGGCCTGATCGACGTGCCACCGATCCCCGCCCCGCTTCGCCGCCTGTGCGAATGGACCGCCGACTATTACCTTTCACCGCTGGCCTCGGTGCTGCGGATGGTGCTGCCGTCGTCCTCGGCGCTGGAAGGCTCGCGCCAGCTCACCGAATATCGCCTGACGGGGGAGCGGCCCGACCGCCTGACCCCGCAGCGCACGCAGGCCCTCGACCGGCTCGAAGGCCGCCAGGGCACGATCCGCGAACTCGCCACCCATGCCGAGGTCAGCGACGCCGTTCTGCGCGGGCTGGTGAACAGCGGCGCGCTCGAACGGATCCAGGTCGAGGCCGATCAGCCGCTGACCTGCCCCGATCCCGATCACGCCCCACCAACCCTTAACGACGACCAGCAGGCCGCCGCCGACAG
Source organism: Sphingomonas sp. LHG3443-2 (assembly GCF_049896405.1). Lineage (NCBI taxonomy): Bacteria > Pseudomonadati > Pseudomonadota > Alphaproteobacteria > Sphingomonadales > Sphingomonadaceae > Sphingomonas > Sphingomonas sp. LHG3443-2. The sequence continues at coordinate 1,745,301 of NZ_JAFCUG010000001.1, read as the reverse complement.
CCTGGTCGCGGCGATTGGCGGCGGGTTCGATCCGGTGCTGCTCGACGGCATCACCGGTTCGGGCAAGACCGAAGTCTATTTTGAAGCCGTGGCAGAAGCCGTCCGCAAGGGACTGCAAGTGCTCGTCCTCCTGCCCGAAATCGCGCTCACCCAGCCGTTCCTCAAGCGCTTTGCCGCCCGCTTCGGCTGCGAGCCGACCGCATGGCACAGCGATCTCCGCTCGTCCCAGCGGCGCCGCGCTTGGCGGGGAATCGCGAGCGGCGAAGCGAAGGTGGTGGTCGGCGCCCGCTCCGCCCTGTTCCTGCCTTATGCCAACCTCGGCCTCATCGTGGTCGACGAAGCCCATGAAGCGAGTTTCAAGCAGGAGGACGGGGTCCAGTATCACGCCCGCGACGTGGCGGTGATGCGGGCGCGGTTCGAGGACATTCCGGTCATCCTCTCCTCCGCCACGCCCGCGCTCGAAACGCGACACATGGTCGAGACCGGCCGCTACCGCGAATTGCAGCTTCGCGAGCGTCATGCCGGGGCGCAATTACCAACCCTCACCGCCCTCGACCTCACCGCTGACCCACCTCCACGCGGGCGCTGGATTGCGCCGCAACTGGTCAGCGAAATTGAGGCCAACCTTACCGCAGGCGAGCAGAGCCTCCTCTTCCTCAACCGCCGCGGCTTCGCGCCCCTGACGCTATGCCGCACCTGCGGGCACCGCTTCCAATGCCCCAATTGCACCGCCTGGATGGTCGAACACCGGCTGATGCGCCGGCTCGCCTGCCACCATTGCGGCCTCGTCATCCCGCCGCCCGCCGCCTGCCCCGAATGCGGCGACCAGGACAGCCTCGTCGCCTGCGGGCCGGGGGTGGAGCGCATCGCCGACGAGGTACAATCGCTGTTCCCCGACGCGCGCACCGCCATCGTCACCTCCGACACCATCTGGAGCCCTGCTCGCGCCGCCGAATTCGTCCGCCAGATGGAAGATGGCGAGATCGACATCGTGGTCGGAACCCAGCTCGTCACCAAGGGCTATCACTTTCCCAATCTCACGCTCGTCGGCGTGATCGACGCTGATCTGGGCCTAGCCGGAGGCGATCTGCGCGCGGCGGAGCGGACCTTTCAGCAGATCAGCCAGGTCGCCGGTCGTGCCGGTCGCGGCGGGAAGCCCGGCCGCGTCCTGGTCCAGACCCATCAGCCCGACGCCCCGGTCATCGCCGCCCTCGTCAGCGGCGACACCGAGCAGTTCGTCGCAGCCGAAACCGAATCGCGGCAGGAAGCCGGCATGCCCCCGTTTGGCCGCCTCGCCGCCATCGTCGTCAGCGCCGAAGACAAGGGAGAGGCCGAGCAAGCCGCCGCCCGCATCGGCCGCAAGGCCCCGCAAGTAGACGGCATGGCGGTCTATGGCCCCGCCCCCGCTCCCCTCGCCATGCTTCGCGGACGCCACCGCTTCCGCCTGCTGGTCCACGCCCGCCGCAGCCTCGACGTGCAGGACGTTATCCGCGACTGGCTGGGGGAGATAGAATGGTCCGCAAAGGTGCGCGTTGCGGTTGACGTTGACCCCTATTCTTTCCTTTAAGCTGCGGGCGAGCCGCGGGCTGGCGGAGGAGTGAAGATGTTGTTTCGTCGCGTGATTCTTGCCGCTGCCTTGTCGCTTTCGACCGCCGCCCAAGCGCTTGCCGCCTGGCACGAAGCCCGAACCAAGCACTTCATCATCTATTCGGAACAGCGTCCCGAAGACCTCAAGACCTATGCCGAGAAGCTGGAGCGTTTCGACGCCGCTGTGCGCAAGGTGCGAGGCTATGGCGATCCCGCGCTGACCGATGGAGCGCGGCTGACGATATTCGACCTCCCCTCGGTTGCCGCGGTGCAACGGCTGCTGCCGGCACGGGCCAACGCGGCCGGCTTCTACATTCCGCGCGCGTCCGGCGCAGTGGCCTTTGTCAGCAGCAGGGACGATAAGTCAGGCCGCTTACTTGGCCCCAGCCATCTCCTGCAGCACGAATATACGCATCACCTGATGCTGACCGATCCCGATAGCCCGCTTGCCGCCTGGCTGGTCGAAGGTACGGCCGAGTTCTTCGGCACGGCGGTGGTCGAGGCAGACGGCAGCGTGAAGATCGGCTATCCACCGCAGGGCCGTGCGCAAACCATCCTTCGCGACGTGGGCTTCGGCGCCGGGGACCTTCTTGCCGGCACGCGGCCGCGCAGCGACCTCGACCGTAGTTCGCTCTACGGCAAGGGCTGGCTGCTGACCCACTATCTCGCTTTCAACCCCGCAAGGCGCGGCCAGCTTGATCGTTATGTCCAGGGGCTGGCGCGCGGCGTTCCGGCCCGGCAGGCGGCCGAGGCCTCTTTCGGTGACCTGAAGCAGCTCGACCGCGAAATCGACCGGTATGCGACCAAGAAATTTCCGGCGCTGCAAGTGCCGGCCGGCGCCGGGCCGACGGTAGAGATCCGGACGCTAGGTGCCGGCGAGGCAGCGATCATGCCGGTTCGCATCCGCGTGGACCGCGGCCTCCGACCGCAAGACATGGCATCCGTTTCCGAGCAGGCGCGTGGCGTCGCCGAACGCTATCCGACCGATCCTGCGGTTCAGGCAGTGCTTGCCGAAGTCGAATTGGATGCCCGCCGGACCGGGCCGGCAATTGCCGCGGCCGACCGCGCGCTCGCCAGCAACCCGAAGCATATCGGCGCCATGATCATCAAAGGCCGCGCGCTGCTGGAAGAGGCGAGGGCCAAGGGCGGCACCGCGAACTGGGGCGAAGTGCGTCGTTGGCTGATCCAGGCCAATCGCGCCGACACGGAAAATGCCGAGCCTCTGTTCCTCTTCTACCAAAGCTTCCTCGCTGCCCGGCAGAAACCTACCGCCGACGCGGTGAAAGGGCTCTACTACGCCCACGTCCTGATGCCGCATGACGTCAATCTGCGCTTCCACGTCGTTCGCCAGCACCTCACCGATGGCGAGCTCCCGGATGCGCTGCGCGCCTTTGCACCGATCATCGCCAACCCGCATCTTGAGGTCGAGAAGCGTCCGATGCTGCTCCAGGCGATGCAGAAGATGCAGGGCGGCGATGCACCAGGCGCGCTGGCAGCGATCCTGATCGATTACCAGACCCGCCGCGGCCGGACCGACGACTAGGGCATCGCCCTTCCGTCGACATTGCCCGAGGGCGAGTAGCGGCAGACGAGATAGGTCCATCCCCCGCCGGTCCGCACCGCGCAGCCGACGCGCGTCGTGCGGCTCGATACCATTTGCGTGTAATGGCCGACGTCGATCCAGTTGCCGGTCGTGCTGACCGCCGGGAACACGCCGGGGCGGAACCACCGCCGCTCGCCGATCCAGCCGCCGACCATGTCGTTGATCTGGTAAGCGCCGGCCGTTCCCATCCACAAATTCTCGCCCTGCCCTGGCCGCGTCGCCTTGGGGCTGTGCCCCCAGCGCCCAGTCCGCGCGAGTTCGCTCGCATAAACGTCGGCAGCGCCTGCCAACCCGAAGTCCCAGGCGAGCGGCGCCACCCGGAACGCGGCGCGCTCACGATTGTGCAGCGACAGCGCCTGCGCTTCCCACGACTGGGCGAACGCGGGAGCGGCGGTGACGAGGAGTGACAGGGCCATTCCGGCCGAGATTCGGGAAAGCATCGGGATGATCCTTGCCCGACAATGTCTTAACCGGGAGTAGCCATTGCCGCGTTAGCGCCAGAACGAAGCTGTGTTCTGACGAGATGTTGTGTTTGGGCGGCCGGTTAACTTGCCGATACCGTCAATGGACCAAGGCCGGCATCCATCCACGGGCTCTATCCGTCTAGCCCTGCGTCATGCTCCTCATCCCCATCCTCGGCGACCAGCTCACCCACGGTCTCGCCTCCCTGCGCGGGATCGACAAGGCCGCGGCCCGGCTGCTGCTGATGGAGGTGGCGGAGGAAACCACCTACGTTCGCCACCACAAGGCGAAGATCGTCCTGATCCTGTCGGCCATGCGCCATTTTGCCGAGGAACTCCGGGCCGACGGCTGGCGGGTCGACTATGTTCGCCTGGACGACCCTGAGAATAGCGGCAGTTTTACCGGCGAGGTCGCCCGGGCGGTGGAGCGGCACCGGCCCACCGCCATCCGCATCGTCGAAGCCGGCGAGTGGCGCGTCCAGAAGGCGATCGAGGGCTGGTCCGAACGCTTCGGACTGTCGGTCGAGATCCTCGCCGACGACCGCTTCATCTGCCCCCTCCCCGACTTCTTCGCCTGGGCCGCAAGCCGGCGCGAGCTGGTGATGGAAAGCTTCTACCGCCAGCAACGCCGCCGCACCGGCTTGCTGATGGAGCCGGACGGCACACCCACCGGTGGCCAATGGAACTATGACAAGGACAATCGCGCACCGCCGCCCAAGGCTCGGCCGCTGCGCGAACCTCAACGCTTCCCACCCGACGAGATCACCCGCGAGGTCATCGCGCTGGTCGAGGGCCGATTCCGCCATCACTTCGGCACCCTCGACAGCTTCGCCTTGCCTGTCACCGCCGCGGAGGCTCGCACACTCCTTGCCGATTTCATCTCCGAACGCCTGCCCCGCTTCGGCACCTACCAGGATGCGATGCTGGAAGGTGCCGACTTCCTTTATCATTCCCGCCTGTCGACCAGCCTCAATTGCGGGTTGCTGACGGCGCTGGAGGTCTGCCAGGCAGCCGAAGCCGCCCATCGCCGGGGCGAAGTCCCGCTTAACGCCGCCGAAGGCTTCATCCGCCAGATGATCGGCTGGCGAGAATATATCCGCGGCATGTACTGGCTGGAGATGCCGGGGCTTTCGGAGGTCAACTTCTTCGAGAACAGGCGCGACCTGCCGGACTTCTACTGGACGGGCGCCACCGACATGGCCTGCTGCGCCGACAGCGTCCGCAACACGCGGGACAATGCCTATGCCCACCACATCCAGCGGCTGATGGTGCTCGGCAATTTCGCCATGCTGGCGGGCATCGATCCCGCCCAAGTCGCCGACTGGTATCTGGTGGTCTACGCCGACGCCTACGAGTGGGTAGAGCATCCCAACGTGCTTGGGATGAGCCAGTTCGCCGATGGCGGGCGGCTCGGGACCAAGCCCTATGCGGGCTCGGGCGCCTACATCAATCGGATGAGCAACTATTGCAAAGGCTGCCGCTACAACGTGAAGAAGCGCGTCGGCGAGGATGCCTGCCCCTTCAATGCGCTCTACTGGGACTTCCTCGACCGCAACGAGAAGAAGCTGCGTGGCAATCGGCGGCTATGGCAGCCTTATGCGACGTGGGACCGCTTCGGACCGGACACGAAGGAAGACGTGCGGGCGCAAGCACGGCGATTCCTCGACTCGATCGAACCGGCTGCCCCGGGCTGGGCCAAGGCAGTGGCCGGCAGCCCTTACGAATGAGCCGCGGCGTAAGCAGGCGCACTGCGCAATGACGCGGCGGGCGTCTGAGCAAAGGCGCGCCTGATCTCATGCTCGTCGAGCCCGAAGTCGTGCGCATCGTAGCAATGGCCGCGATGATCGCGCGCTCCGGCAAGATAGCGCTCCATCCCGCGCAGCGCCTCGGCGGTCAGCGGCTCGCCAATGAACCGATAGACCTTCTGCATAGCCGTTCGCCAGTCGCTCGACACCTCATCATAGAACAGGTCGAGGGCGGCCACCTGCGGATGGCCGCGACGCGCCGCGCCCTGCTGTCGCTGTCGCTCAAGGGTGCGCGTGAACCACTCGGCACCAATGGCCTCACGAGTTACGGCCTCGCTGTGAATGCGGCGCTGCTCGAAGACCAGACTGGCGCTGGAGGCGACCACTTTCACCGGATCGCGGCTGAGGTGGATCACGCTGGCATCGGGAAAGGCGTCGAACAAGGCATCGGCCATGTCGCCATAGGCCGGGCACTTCAGCACCCAGCGGCGGCCCGGCCGCTCACCACGCGCCCAGGCGTTAAGCCGCAACAGCATTGCAAGCTCCGCCACGACCGGCGACCAATCGCGCTGCCGCTCAGCCGCGACCAGCCCCGGCACATGCCATTGCACCGCCGCCTGCGCGCTGGTCATGGCGAAAGATAAGTGGCCGAATTCCTCGTCCGGCTGCATCGCGCCCGAGGGATGGATGCGTTGCACCGCCGGGTTGAGGGTCCGCAGCAGCCGATGCACCGCCGCCCCGGCCCAGCGCCGCCTGCCGCCAGCCTCTCCATAGGGCACCGGAAACAGGCTCTCGTGAAGACGCGTCCAGTTGAACCGCGGATCACAGGCGAGCAATCGCTGCACCCGGGTCGAGCCAGATCGCATCGGCCCCATGATGATGATCGGCCGCTCGATGCGTTGAGCCATGATCTCCGGATATCGAGCCAGCAGGCGCTCCGCCCGCACCCTTGCGATCAGCAGCCCAACCAGCTGTCCATTGGCGATGATGCGGCCAAGCGGGTTCAATGCCGCACTGCGCTCCAGCTCTTCAGCAAGGAGCGCGAACCACGGCCGCCAGTGCTCACCCTCGATCCGTGTTGCGCCGCTCCGCTTCAATACGAATGCCTCGATCTCGCCCGGATCAAGCGTAACCCGCGGCACTTTGGCGAGTGCGCGATTGGTCAACTCAAGAAATGGAAGCCGCGTTTTCAAGACGTCAGAGCAACGATCCTTGGCTCTGCTTTGTTTCGACGGCGAGAAGATCCTTCTTCCGCTCCAGCCCGCCCGCATATCCACCAAGCGTTCCGTCGTTCCGCACCACGCGGTGGCATGGAACGATGATCGCAATCGGGTTGGCACCATTCGCCGTCCCAACCGCGCGGGTGGCATTGGGATCGCCCAGCACCCTTGCGATATCGAGATAGGAGCGTGTTTCGCCCGGCGGGATGCGGCGAAGCTCCGCCCAGACGCGCTGCTGGAACGCGGTTCCCGATACGTCGGTCGGCAACGAGGCCGCAAGCGCCGGGTCGTCGATGGCGGCTCGCGCGGCGACGATCAGCGGCGCGCCATCGTTCTCGACCAGCTCGGCCGCCGGGTAGCGCCTGCGCAAGGCGTCCACTCCCTCGTCGAAACTGACCCGGCACAGCCCACGCTCGGTTGCTGCGATCAGCAAGGGACCGAACGGACTGTCGACCTTCGCCCAATGGATGATCGTCCCTTGTCCGCCTTTCCGCGCGTTGGCCGGCGCCATGCCAAGCACTTTTGCATCCTCGTAGAAGCGGCTCGGCGCACTATAGCCTGCGTCATACATGGCCTCGGCAACGCTGGCGCCCTCGCTCAATCGTTGGTCAGCCTGCCTGAGCCGCCGCGCCCGCTGCCAGGCCGCGGGAGACACGCCGACCTCGCGCGTGAACAGACGTTGGAAATGATGCGGCGCATAGCCGACGGCCGTAGCCAGCGTCTCCAGCCTGAGCGGCGCTTCTGCTTGCCGCAACAGGGTCAGCGCCCGAGCCACGGCCTGTTTGTCGCGCGCCGCTTCATCGGGCCTGCAACGAAGGCACGAGCGATAGCCAGCCGCCACCGCCTCACTACCTTGGCCAAAGAACCGCACATGCTCGCGCCGCGGCCGCCGCGCGGGGCAGGACGGGCGGCAGTAGATGCGCGTGGTGGTGACGGCGACCACGAAGCGCTCGTCGGCCGAGCGGTCGCGCCGTTCGAAAGCGTCCCAGGCCTCCTCTTCGCTGATCATGTTGCTCGCTCCACCGCCGCGGCGATGCAGCCGCGGGTCGCATTATGCGCATGGATGTACTCCACCGCATCATTCTCGAACAGGCGCAGGATCATCGCATCCGCGTCGCCCGGCGCCGCCATCGCCGCATCGATCATCATCTCCGCCCCATCGAACGCCCGCAGCGATAGCAAGCGGCGCTCGAGCGCGGGCGGAATCTCGTCTTCGAACTCCCCCTGCACCGCCCCGTGGCTGACGAAGATGGCGTGCGTCGCGGCATAAGGACCGGCGGGAATGCTTCGGTGGTTGAGTAGCAGCACCGTCCCGCCCACCCCAACATCGTCCAGGCTGACCCGGCACGGAGACCCGGGGCAAGTGGTGACGGCCATTCGTACGATGCTGCGCCTCGCCAACACGTCCTCGGACAACTCGAACAATGGAGCAAAGTGAGTGGGATCGAGCCCGGTGATGCGGTAGGTCATGCCGTGCACGATACCGCTCGCCACTTCGGCACGCGTCCCGCTTCTTGCGGTCAAACCTTCACCTCGCCGCATTGGGCAGGTGCAATTATGTGCAGCGCGATGCCGATCACCATCACTCGAGGCGAGCTCGACAAACCGGACGTCCAGGCGCTGCTCGCGCTTCACGTCACCGCCATGCACGCCCACTCGCCGCCCGAAGCGTGCCACGTGCTGCCAGGCTCCGCCCTCGCCCGCCCGTCGATCACCTTCTTCACCGCGCGCGACGGCGATCGCCTGCTCGGCTTCGGTGCGCTGAAAGCGCTCGGCGACGGAGACGGCGAGGTAAAGTCGATGCGGACCGCTCCCGAAGCGCTAGGCCAGGGCGTCGGCCGGGCGATCCTCGCCGCCCTCACCACCGAAGCCCGCGCCCGCGGCTACCGGAGTCTTCTGCTCGAAACCGGCACCACGCCCGACTTTGCCGCGGCCTTGCGCCTGTACGAGCGTGCCGGCTTCCGCTCGAGCGAGCCGTTCGGCGGCTATCCGGCCAGCGATTTCACCCGTTTCCTCCGCCTCGACCTGTGACTCGCCTTGCATCGTCCCGACCCCGCTGCTAGGGGCGCGGCAATCCAGCAGGGGCGATCGATCGCAAGGTCGAAAACGCCCCGCTTTGCATATCTTTGACGGAGCTTTGGGCGCGTGGAGACTTCCGGCGGCATTCGGGCCAGCTTAGCGGGACGCTATGCGTCTGCGCTGTTCGACCTTGCCCGTGACGAACGCCAGATCGATAGCGTCGGGCAGAGCCTCGACAAGCTGAAGGCCGGCCTTGCCGAATCGCGTGAGCTGCAGGGCCTGGTCTCGAGCCCGCTGGTCTCGCGCGAAGCGGCCGGGAAGGCGCTGGGCGCCGTGGCCCCCTCGCTCGGCCTCGATCCGCTGACCACCCGCTTCCTGGCGGTGCTGGCCAAGAACGGCCGCCTGCGTCAGCTATACGACGTGATCCGCATCTTCGGGTCGCTGGCTGCCGAGCATCGCGGCGAGACCACCGCCGAGGTCACCTCGGCCCGTCCGCTTGATGACAACCAGATCGCCGCTTTGAAGACCCAGCTCGGCGCGCGCGTCGGGCGTGACATCCGTATCGACGCCCGCGTCGATCCCGCCATCCTTGGAGGCATCGTTGTCCGGCTCGGAAGCCAGATGATCGACGCCTCGATCCGCACCAAACTCAATACTCTAGCTACGGCTATGAAAGGCTGAACATGGACATCCGCGCCGCTGAAATCTCCCGCGTCATCCGCGATCAGATAGCGAACTTCGACGCCGACGCGCAGGTCTCCGAAGTAGGCCAGGTGCTGTCGGTCGGCGACGGCATCGCCCGCATCCACGGCCTCGACAACGTCCAGGCCGGCGAGATGGTCGAATTCGAGAACGGCACCAAGGGCATGGCCCTGAACCTCGAAGCCGACAACGTCGGCGTCGTGATCTTCGGGTCGGACTCGAACATCTCGGAAGGCTCGACCGCCAAGCGCACCGGCACCATCGTCGACGTCCCCGTCGGCAAGGGCCTGCTCGGCCGCGTCGTCGACGCGCTCGGCAACCCGATCGATGGCAAGGGCCCGATCGTCGCCGAAAAGCGCAGCCGCGTCGAAGTGAAGGCGCCGGGCATCATCCCGCGCAAGTCGGTGCACGAGCCGATGCAGACCGGCCTCAAGGCGCTCGACGCCCTCGTCCCCGTCGGTCGCGGCCAGCGCGAGCTGATCATCGGCGACCGCCAGACCGGCAAGACCGCCGTCGCGCTCGACACCTTCATCAACCAGAAGGCCGCACATCAGGGCGATAACGAGAACGAGAAGCTCTACTGCATCTACGTCGCGGTGGGGCAGAAGCGCTCCACGGTCGCGCAGATCGTCCGCGCGCTCGAAGAGAATGGCGCGATGGAATATTCCATCGTTGTCGCCGCCACCGCCTCGGAGCCGGCCCCGCTGCAGTTCCTCGCGCCCTACACCGGCTGCGCGATGGGCGAGTATTTCCGTGACAACGGCATGCACGCCGTGATCGTTTATGACGATCTGTCGAAGCAGGCCGTCGCCTATCGCCAGATGTCGCTTCTGCTGCGTCGTCCGCCGGGCCGCGAAGCCTATCCGGGCGACGTCTTCTATCTCCACAGCCGGCTTCTCGAGCGCGCCGCCAAGATGAACGACGCCAACGGCAATGGCTCGCTGACGGCCCTTCCGGTCATTGAGACGCAGGCGGGCGACGTGTCGGCCTACATTCCGACCAACGTCATCTCGATCACCGATGGCCAGATCTTCCTCGAGACCGATCTGTTCTATCAGGGCGTCCGTCCGGCCATCAACGTCGGCCTTTCGGTCAGCCGCGTCGGCTCGGCCGCGCAGACCAAGGCGATGAAGAAGGTCGCCGGCTCGATCAAGCTGGAGCTCGCCCAGTATCGTGAGATGGCTGCCTTCGCGCAGTTCGGTTCGGATCTCGACGCCTCGACCCAGAAGCTGTTGGCCCGCGGTGCGCGCCTGACCGAGCTTCTGAAGCAGGGCCAGTTCCAGCCGATGCCGATCGAAGAGCAGGTGGTTTCGATCTTCGCCGGCACCCAGGGCTTCATCGATAACGTCCCCACCAACGACGTGACCCGCTACGAAGCCGCGCTGCTCAGCTACATGCGTTCGGACAAGCCGGAGATCCTGGCCAAGATCCGCGACACCAAGGCGCTGGACGATGAGACCGCCGCGTCGCTCAAGAGCGCGCTTGGCGAGTTCGGCAAGCAGTTCGCCTGAAGCTTAATCCCCTCCCCGTTGCGGGAGGGGTAGAGGAACGAAGATGGCATCGCTTAAAGCCCTCAAGCTCCGCATCGGCTCGGTCAAGTCGACGCAGAAGATCACCAAGGCGATGAAGATGGTCGCCGCGGCGAAGCTTCGCCGTGCGCAGAGCAATGCCGAGCAGGGCCGTCCCTATTCGCAGCGCCTGAGCGATGTCGTCGCCAGCCTCGCCAGCCGGATCACCGTCGGCCCGCAGTCGCCGCGCCTGATCGCAGGCACCGGCTCGGACCAGCGCCATCTGATCGTGGTCGCATCCAGCGATCGTGGTCTTGCCGGTGCGTTCAACACCAACATCGTTCGCGCCGTCCGCCGCCAAGCTGAAGAGCTGACCGCGCAGGGCAAGGACGTCAGCTTCTTCGTCGTCGGCCGCAAGAGCCGTCCGGTGCTGACCCGCTTCTTCGGCGCGAACAAGATCGTCGGCCAGTACGACACCAGCGAGATGAAGAACCCGACCTACGCCGACGCGCAGGCCGTCGCGGCGGAAGTCACCCGCCGCTTCGAAGCGGGCGAGTTCGACGTCGCGCACCTCGCCTATTCGAACTTCCGCTCGGTCCTCGCGCAGGAACCAACGATCGACCAGATCATCCCGGTCAAGCCGCGCGCCGCCAACGACGCCGGTGTCCCCGCCGCCTCGGCCGCGGTCGAATATGAGCCGGACGAGGAAGCGATCCTGGCGGATCTCCTGCCGCGCAACGTCGCGGTGCAGATCTACCGCGCTATGCTGGAGAACCAGGCCGGTTTCTACGGCAGCCAGATGACCGCGATGGACAATGCGACCCGCAATGCCGGCGACATGATCAATCGCCTCTCCATCCAGTACAACCGCCAGCGCCAGGCAGCGATCACGACCGAGCTGGTCGAGATCATCTCCGGCGCCGAAGCGCTTTAAACAGACACGACAAGGCAAGGAAGACAGCCATGGCCACCGCCGCCGACAACATTCTCGCCCCGCAGGGCAGCACCTCCAACCTCACCGGCCGCGTGGCGCAGGTGATCGGCGCCGTCGTCGACGTCGCGTTCGACGGCGAGCTTCCGGCCATCCTCTCGGCGCTTGAAACCGACAACAACGGCAACCGCCTAGTTCTCGAGGTCGCCCAGCACCTCGGCGAGAACATGGTCCGCACCATTGCCATGGACGCGACCGATGGTCTCACCCGCGGCCAGTCGGTCCGCGCCACCGGCTCGCAGATTCGCGTTCCCGTCGGTCCCAAGACCCTCGGCCGCATCATGAACGTCATCGGCGAGCCGATCGACGAGCGCGGGCCAATTGGCAGCGACCTGTCATCGCCGATCCACGCCGAAGCTCCTTTGTTCGTCGACCAGTCGACCGAAGCGGCCATTCTGGTCACCGGCATCAAGGTCATCGACCTTCTCGCTCCCTACGCCAAGGGCGGCAAGATCGGCCTGTTCGGCGGCGCCGGCGTCGGCAAGACCGTGCTCATCCAGGAGCTGATCAACAACATCGCCAAGGGCCACGGCGGCGTGTCGGTCTTCGCCGGCGTCGGCGAGCGTACCCGCGAGGGCAACGACCTTTATCACGAGTTCCTCGAAGCGGGCGTCATCGCCAGCGACGCGGACGGCAACCCGACCAGCGAAGGCTCCAAGGTGGCGCTCGTGTTCGGCCAGATGAACGAGCCGCCGGGAGCGCGCGCCCGGGTCGCCCTGTCGGGTCTGACCCAGGCCGAATATTTCCGCGACGTCGAAGGCCAGGACGTGCTGTTCTTCGTCGACAACATCTTCCGCTTCACCCAGGCTGGTTCGGAAGTGTCGGCGCTTCTCGGCCGTATTCCGTCGGCCGTGGGCTATCAGCCGACCCTGTCGACCGACATGGGCGCACTGCAGGAGCGCATCACCTCGACCAACAAGGGCTCGATCACCTCGGTGCAGGCGATCTACGTTCCCGCGGACGATCTTACCGATCCGGCCCCGGCGACCAGCTTCGCCCACTTGGACGCGACCACCACCCTGTCGCGCGCCATTTCGGAGCTCGGCATCTACCCGGCGGTCGATCCGCTCGACTCGGTTAGCCGCGTTCTGACCCCGTCGGTCGTCGGCCAGGAGCATTACGAAACCGCCCGTGCGGTCCAGGAAGTGCTCCAGAAGTACAAGAGCCTGCAGGACATCATCGCCATTCTCGGCATGGATGAACTGTCGGAAGAGGATAAGCTGGTCGTCAGCCGCGCCCGCAAGATCCAGCGCTTCCTCAGCCAGCCGTTCCACGTCGCCGAAGTGTTCACCGGCATCCCCGGCAAATTCGTGCAGGTCGAAGACACCGTGCGCAGCTTCAAGGCGGTGGTGAACGGCGAATACGACCACCTTCCCGAGAACGCCTTCTACATGGTCGGCGGCATCGACGAGGCGGTGGCCAAGGCCGAGAAGCTGGCCGCCGACGCGTAAGCGCTGAACGGGCAGCGGAAGGGTGAGGGCCGCTCCGCTGCTTGGATTTTGAACGGGCCCCCCCCTGCCCCCGGCGCGCTGCGCCGAGGGCCTATCGGTAAGGCAAGATGGCAGACCTTCACTTCACCCTCGTCACCCCCGAGCGCCAGATGATGAGCGACGACGTCCACATGGTCGTCGTCCCCGGCACCGAGGGTGAGTTCGGCGTGATGGCCGGCCATGCGCCCTTTATGACCACGCTGCGCGACGGCGAACTCAGTGTCTACCGCACCGCCAACGGCACGCCGGAGCGCATCCGCGTCTCGGGCGGCTTTGCCGAAGTCGGCGACAGCGGCCTCACCATCCTTGCCGAGAGCGCCGAGGCCTGATCGCACGGGTAGGGGCGGAGCAGTCCGCCGCCCCCTCATAGTTAAGGACTGGCTGACCCGATTAGCTTTTTGGCAAAGTTTGCGTGGCATCAACCACGCTGAACTTTCGCGGATAAGAAACGGGACAGCACGGGCATGAGCGCATTCGGCAAGCGTGGCGGCGGACGCCCGAGCTTTGGCGTCGCCCGCCCCATGAAGGGCGGCGCGGCCGGCTCACCTGGCGGCGGAGAGCAGTTCCCGCCGATCGAAGAACCGGCAATTGCCCCCGCTGCAGCCGTCGAGCCCGGCGGCGCGATGGACCGCCTCAATTCCCGCATGAATGCCAGCTCCGATGCCGGCTCGTCCAAGCAGGAAGGGTTCGAGGCATCGGTCCACCGGATCAAGGAACAGGTGCTTCCGCGTCTGCTCGAGCGGGTCGACCCGGAAGCCGCCGCCACCTTGACCAAGGACGAGCTGGCCGAGGAATTTCGCCCGATCATCTCCGAGGTGCTGGGCGAGCTCAAGATCAACCTCAACCGCCGTGAGCAGTTCGCGCTGGAAAAGGTGCTGGTCGACGAACTGCTCGGTCTCGGGCCGCTCGAAGAACTGCTTGCCGACCCGGCGGTCAGCGACATCATGGTCAACGGCCCAGACCAGACCTTCATCGAAAAGAAAGGCAAGCTCCAGCTTGCCCAGGTCCAGTTTCGCGACGAAGAACATCTGTTTCAGATCGCGCAGCGGATCGTGAACAAGGTCGGCCGCCGCGTCGACCAGACCACACCGCTTGCCGACGCCCGCCTTCAGGACGGCAGCCGCGTCAACGTCATCATCCCGCCCTTGAGCCTCAAGGGCACCGCCATCTCCATCCGTAAGTTCTCGGAAAAGCCGATCACGCTCGACATGATGCGCGGGTTCGGGTCGATGAGCGAGAAGATGGCGACCTGCCTCAAGATCGCCGGCGCGGCGCGAATGAACATCGTCATCTCGGGCGGTACCGGTTCGGGCAAGACGACGATGCTGAACGCGCTGTCGAAGATGATCGACCCGGGCGAGCGCGTGATCACCATCGAAGACGCGGCCGAACTTCGCCTGCAGCAGCCGCACTGGCTGCCGCTTGAAACCCGTCCGCCCAACCTTGAAGGCCAGGGCGCGATCACTATCCGCGACCTCGTCATCAACGCCCTGCGTATGCGTCCCGACCGGATCATCCTCGGCGAAATCCGTGGCCAGGAGTGTTTCGATCTTCTGGCCGCGATGAACACGGGTCACGACGGCTCGATGGCGACGCTCCACTCCAACTCCCCGCGCGAATGCCTCGCGCGTATGGAGAACATGGTGATGATGGGCGACATCAAGATTCCGAAGGATGCGATCAGCCGCCAAATTGCGGATTCGGTCGATCTCATCGTGCAGGTGAAGCGTCTCCGCGACGGCTCGCGCCGCACCACCAACATCACCGAGGTGATCGGGATGGAGGGCGAGGTCATCGTCACCCAGGAACTGTTCAAGTTCGAGTATCTGGACGAAACCGCCGACGGCAAGATCATCGGCGAGTATCGCGCCATGGGCTTGCGCCCCTACACGCTCGAAAAGGCCAAGCAATACGGGTTCGATCAGCCGTATCTGGAAGCGTGCCTCTAAGTCCGCTTTCGACCCAATGCGGACGTTAAGGCTGAACGCCTAGTCTTCGCGCAAACCACGGGAATAAGCAGCGAACAGATTTCGCGGCTGCCAATGCCGAAAACAATATGCAGGGAGTTGCTTGGTGGGCGATAGAGTCTGGGTAAGCAGCATCTTCGTTAACATCGAAATTGGCTTCAAGCAGGGAACCCATAGCAAGTTCTTCGGGGATGACTGGAACCCAGCATCGTTCGATATTCCCGTTGAGCCTGATGAGGTCTACTCAGCATTGCGGCGCTATCGGTGCGGGTTTGCCTTGAACCGCGAAGACTTTCCTGAAGCCGAAGCCGTCTTCGATCCAGGGCGATTTAAGAAGCAACGCGAAATCTTCTATGTCGGGCCGTTTCTTGCCGTTAAAGGCGAATTTGCCAAAGAATTAGCGGGGATCGACCTGGGGAATGGCGGGCTAATTCCCTTCACCATTTACGCGACCGATCGCATCACACCGCTGCAAGAAGAGTTCTTCGTTCTCAGCATCGGGAACCAGAAGAACACGTTCAATTCAGAGCGTAGCCAGAATGTCCGGAAATTGGGGGTCGACAAGAACAGCGGTCACCAATTCTGGGCTATCAATGGCTGGTTCAAGGACGGCGAAATAGCCGTAAGCGCGGAGGCGTTGGCGGGCCCCGATCTCTGGATTGAGGAGACCGTCAATAACAAGCTCTTCATAAGCAATCGTTGCGCCGAAGCCATCCACAGGGTCGGGCTAAGCGGTGCCTTTGAGTTGAGAGAATGCACGGTTTTATAGATTGATGAAGGCCGGAGTCCGCTTTCTAAGGACGAGGCGCAAACGTCCGCTTTCTAGCCAACTCGGACATAGACGATCTACTCGACCCTGCTGCCGTCGGAGACTTGCAGCGGCTTCACCAGCACCGTCTTCACGTTGACGAACTCACGGATGCCGTAGTCTGCACATTCGCGGCCGTAGCCCGAATGCTTGACCCCGCCGAAGGGCATGCGCGGGTCGGAGCGGACGTTCTCGTTAACGAAGCTCATCCCCGCGTCGAGCTCGTCGCGGGCGATAAGGCAGCCGCGGTCGATGTCGCCGGTCAGCACGCCCGAGCCAAGGCCGAATTCGCTGTCGTTGGCAATGCGGATGGCGTCCGCCTCATCCTTTGCCGAGATGATCGCCGCAACGGGGCCGAAGATTTCCTCGTCATGCGCGGGCTGCCCGGCGTCAACGTCGGTCAGCACCGTCGCGGGATACCATGCCCCAGCCTTGTCCGGCACTTCCCCGCCGAGCAGAAGCTTCGCGCCCTTGGCGATGCTTGCCTCGACCTGCTCGTGGACCTCGTCGCGCGCTGCCACGCTCTGCATCGGGCCGAGCTTGGTCGCCGCTTCGGTCGGATCACCTATCGCAAAGCCGCGCATGGCGTCGACCAGCGCTTCCTCGAATTGCTGCTTGACCGAATCGAGGACGATGAACCGCTTGCCGGCGATGCAGCTCTGCCCTCCGTTCACCATCCGCGCCCTTGCAGAGATCTTGGCCGCCGCACCGGCGTCTGCGTCGTCGAGGATGAGGTAGGCATCTGACCCGCCAAGCTCGAGCACGCATTTCTTGAGCACGCCGCCAGCCGCCGCCGCGACACTTTTCCCCGCCGCGACGCTGCCGGTCAGCGAGACGGCGGCGATGTGTGGGCTCTCGATCAGCTTGGCGACGTCCTTGCTTGGCAACAAGAGCGTCCGGAACACGCCGTCCGGCAGGCCAGCGTCGCGCAGCACTTGCTCGATCGCCAGCGCGCAGCCGGGGACGTTGCTGGCATGTTTCAGCACCGCGCCATTGCCGGCCATCAACGCCGGTGCGGCAAAGCGGATCACCTGCCAGAAGGGGAAATTCCAAGGCATCACCGCCAGCACGACGCCAAGCGGATTGAAGGTGACGAACACGTCCCCTGCCCCGTCCACGTCGATCGGCTGGTCCGCCAGATAGCGCTCGGCATGTTCGGCGAACCAGTCGCAATGCGCGGCGCACTTCTCGATCTCGGCGCGGCCGTCCGTGACGGTCTTGCCCATCTCTTCCGTCATCAGCCCCGCATAGTCATCAGCGCGTGCGCGAAGCAGCTCGGCCGCCTTGCCGATCACCGCCGCGCGATCGGCGAAGCTTGTCCTGCGCCAGTCCCGCTGCGCCGCATGAGCGCGCTCGGCCGCCTTCAGCGCCTCGTCGAGCGAGTTCAGGGGATAGTGCTTCCCCTTCGCGCCAGTGGCAGGATTGATGACCTCTGCCACCGCCGCGCTGTCCTGGTCGGCCATGCTTGCTCCCTATGGTTTGACGCCTCTCAACGCTCCATCCGGTAGATGAGGTTCAGCACCACGCCCGTCTCGTGCTGGCCCGGCGCGACTAGCGCATCGCTGCTCTGAGCGATCGCCGGAGGCGGCGGAGGCGGCGCCATCTCCGCGCGGTTGACCCGGCTCCCGGTCACCACGACATCGGTCCCGCGGTAGCTCGTGCCCTCCTCCACCGAAAGCAAAGTGACCCGCGTGAAGCCGCTGCTGCGGGCATATTCCATGGCTTCTGCCATGCCGCGGGCAAGGGCGCGCACGCGGGCCTCCCGGCGCAGCAAGGTGGGATCGCTGATCGAGAAGTTCGGCCCGTAGACGCTGTCCGCACCTGCCGCGGTCAGCGTATCGAGCAGCGCGGTAAGCTTGGGAATGTCGCGGGTCTTGAGCTGGATCGTGTTGCTGGCAAGATAGCCGCGGAACACCTGCCGGCCGCTACGCGCGCCGGGATCCTGCACATAGTCATATTCGGGCTGGAGCTGAATGCCCTGGGTCTGGATGTCGCGTTCGCGAAGACCGGCGCGGCGAATGGTGGCGAGCAGCCGCTCGGTCTTCTCCTTGTTCGCGGCGGTTGCCGCAACCGCGGTCGGGGCGCGGCTCTGGGTGCCGACCTGGATGCTCGCTTCGTCGGGCGGAGTGCGGAGGTTTTCGGCGATCTGCAGCTTGACCAGCGGCGTGCTCGCCATCTCTGCAATGCTGGTCTGCGGCGCGACCTGGGCAGAGCCGGGAGCCGCAACGAGGCAGGCAGCAAGAGCAACAGATGACAGCAACAGGCGCATGGGCAAATCCTTCGGCAAGGTTCCACATCCGAAACGGAAGGCTTCGGCAGCAGGTTCCACATCTCTGCCGCGCCGCTCCTGAACCCTGCCTACCGTGGCCCTCGGCGATCGTTCAGGTGACGCCCACACGTGGAAAAAGGGCCGGCACGCTCCCATCAGGAACCTGCCGACCCTCGTCCTCAAACCAACGCTTCAAGCCTGCCGTCAGTCGGTCCGCACCCCTGTGGACCGAAGCGGGATCGCCTGATCAGGCGTCGTCGTCCGCTCCCGGGCCGACCATCAGCGCGTCGCCGATCTGGTCCTTGCCGCGGCGAATGGCGTTTTCGAGCCGGGCCATCACATCGGGATTTTCCTTGAGGTAGGTCTTGGAGTTTTCACGACCCTGACCGATGCGAATGCTGTCGTAGCTGAACCACGCACCCGACTTCTCGACCACGCCAGCCTTGACGCCAAGGTCGAGGATCTCGCCGACCTTGCTGACGCCCTCGCCGTACATGATGTCGAATTCGACCTGCTTGAACGGCGGGGCGACCTTGTTCTTCACGACCTTCACGCGGGTGGTGTTGCCGACGATATCGTCCCGATCCTTGATCTGCCCGGTGCGGCGGATGTCGAGGCGGACCGAGGCATAGAACTTCAGCGCATTGCCGCCGGTCGTCGTCTCCGGATTGCCGTACATGACGCCGATCTTCATGCGCAGCTGGTTGATGAAGATCACCATACAACGCGAGCGGCTGATCGAGCCGGTCAGCTTGCGCAGCGACTGGCTCATCAAACGGGCTTGGAGGCCGACGTGGCTGTCGCCCATCTCGCCCTCGATCTCGGCCCGGGGAACCAGCGCAGCGACCGAATCGACGACCAGCACGTCGATCGCATTCGAACGCACCAACGTATCGACGATCTCCAGCGCCTGCTCACCCGTGTCGGGCTGCGACACGATCAGTTCGTCGATGTTGACGCCCAGCTTCTTGGCATAAACCGGATCGAGCGCATGTTCGGCGTCCACGAACGCCGCGGTGCCGCCATTCTTCTGCGCTTCGGCGATGGTGTGTAGCGCCAGCGTCGTCTTGCCCGAGCTTTCCGGCCCGTAGATCTCGATCACGCGGCCGCGCGGCAAGCCGCCGACGCCCAGCGCGATGTCCAGTCCGAGGCTGCCGGTCGAGATCACCTCGACCTCCATCTTTTCGCGGCTGCCCAGCTTCATCGCCGAGCCCTTGCCGAACGCCCGATCAATTTGCGCCAGCGCCGCATCCAGCGCTTTTTGCCTATCCACGCTCATTGCTTCCCCGCCCATTCCAACGACCTTCAGCTGCGTTGCCATGCGCTCGTCCCTTCGTCCACAGTTAAGGCGTAAGCCCCATTACGGACGGGATGTACACTCTTCGTTCCTTGAGAACAAGAGGAGAACAAAAAGAAAGGAAACGCACGACAATGAGTTAGCCGAGCACACTTACTCTACGCGACTTGCAACCCTGTGCAACCGCAATCAGGTAAGTCGTGGCCCAACCGGCGGAGCCTTAAGAACGCCGATCAGTCGGCAAGCGGAAGGGTGCCGATAGCAGCGCTCGCAAGCCCGCCTGCTGCGCCGGGGTAGTTGCCGTTCGCGCGGGGACCGCGGCAGTGAAATGCGGCTGCAACGTCTGTCCGCCGCGGCGCCATTCGAAATGCAGATGCGGTCCGGTCGCAAGCCCTGACGCACCCACCTGACCGATCACGGCGCCGCGCGCGACCTCCTCGCCGGCGGTCACGTCCATCGCCGCAAGATGCGCATAAAACGTCGTGCTGCCGTCGCGGTGGAGCAAGCGCACCGTGCGCCCGTAGCCGCCCCGCCATCCGGCTTCGACCACCCGCCCTTCCGCCGCGGCTTGCACCGGTGTCCCGGCGGGCGAGGCGAAGTCGGTGCCGCTATGCCAGCGCAGGAAGCGAAGGATCGGATGAAAGCGCAGGCCCGGATTGGAGGTGACCCGCCCGGGAAGCGGGCGCAACAATCCTGCGTCAGCAGCAGCCTCTTCCCTGCCGAGCGGGTGCAGCTGTCCACCCTCGCCGATCCAGCGACGCACCTCGCCGCCGCCAAGGTAAGCGCCGAGATAGAGCGGCGCACCATAGTGCTGGACCGAGGCGCTGCCCTCATGCGCCACGATGAGGTCGATCGCTTCCGGCCTCGTCCCGCGCAGTTGGTCCAGCACCGCGTCACGGGTTTCGCGCGGCAACCCGGCTTCAACCAGGCCTGCAGCCAGTCCCGCGCCGCCGTCGAGGCGGATGCGGACGGGAGTCATGTCCACCGGCTCGACGATGTCGCGGCGGCGAAAGCCGTCACCCTGGCGCTCGACAAGGATGGTCCGGCCCGAACTCACCCGAATGGCAAGCCGCTCCAGCGCACGGGCATCGCGTCCGACGCTGGCGCCGAGCCAAAGGTCGGCACGCCCGCCCACGTCGCCGGCTGCTTCGCTCGCCAGTGCTGCGTCCAGCCCGCCGACGCCTGAAGCCAGCAAGGCCACCGCAACGCCGCGCTGCGGGTCAACACCGACGATGCGGTCGGGCCGCGGCAAATCAGGCCGCTCGGGCGCGCGCACAGGAAGGGGAAGATCAGCCGCCGTCACCTCGTCTGCCGCTTCGCTCGTCGCAGCATAGCCAATCGCTCCACCACCAAGGGCGAGCACGGCCAGCGCCGAGGTCAGGAGCGTCAAGCGAGACATAAAGTGAGCCTCGCCAGCATAAGCCCGCGGCACCGGCTCGGCAACGCATCCGAAGGCAACCCCCTTGCGAAGATACTGTCATTGATCCGAAACATTGCCTATCCAGGGACATCTCGCGGGAGAGGGACGCGCCTGAATGCGGCGGACGATGATCATTCAGCGGGCAGTGGCCGCGCGGCAATTGCTGCCGCGTGACGTCTACTTCTGGCTGAAAGCCGTTCTGCTCGCGTTGGTGGCGATCCAGGCCGCGCGGCTGATCTGGATCCTGCTAACCCCCTTGGGTCCGGTTGGACGCTGGTTACCGCCCGCCCCTCCGGTCATCCCTGCAACCGCCCAGCTGGCTCTGTTCTCGACCTTCGACCCCTTTGCCACCGCGCAAGCACAGGCCAGCGCCGCGGCGCCCGCGCCAGCAGCGACCGGCTTTACCCTGTTCGGAACCCGCATGTCCTTCGGCGGCGCGCCTGGGTCGGCGATCATCGCCGGCGCCGACGGCGTGCAGACAAGCTATGCGATCGGCGACGAGATCGCGCCGGGCGTCCGCCTGCTTTCGGTCGGGTTCGACTTCGTGCTGGTCGGCGGCAATGGTTCGGAACAACGGCTTGTAATGGAAGGCGCCGATCCGCCGGTCGCCGCGGCCTCTGCACCGTTAGCGGCAGGCTCGGGCGTCGCGCTCACTCCGGCCGCCATCCGCAACAATGTCGCGCTTGCGCCGCGCGTGGTCGCCGGGCGCATCAACGGCTTTCTCGTCAGCGCGACCGGCAATCCTTCCGTGTTGTCGCGCACCGGCCTTCGCGAAGGCGACATCATCACGCAGGTCAACGGCCAGCCCTTGACCGACCCCGCCGCCCTGCAATCGCAGCTCAGCCCCGGCGCCCGCCTGTCGCTCACCGTTGAGCGCGGCGCGGGAACGGTGCCGGTCGCGCTGACGCTCGAAGGAAATCCATGAAGCCGTTCACCGCCCTTTGCGCCGGCGCGCTGCTGTTCGTCGCCGTCCCCGCCCCGGCGCAATATGCGCTGAACCTGCGCGACGTTGACGTCCGCGCGCTCGCCTCCGACGTCGCCAAGACCACCGGCCTGACCCTCGTGGTCGACGGCCGGGTCAATCAGAAGGTCAGCGTCACCACCCGCCAGTCGCTGAGCCGCAGCGAATATTTCGAGGTGTTCCTGTCGACGCTGCGCGCCAACGGGCTCGTCGCCATTCCCATTCGCGGGGGCTACCGCATCCAGCCGGTCGAAGGCGCCGCCACCCAGCCGACCCGCATCGGCAGCCGCAACGCTTCGCGCAATCAGGTCGTCACCGAGATCTTCCGCCTGCGCAACATCGAGGCTCCGCAAGCGGTGGAAACGCTCCGCCCGCTGGTCAGCGCGTCGGGCACGGTGACTGCCAACCGCAACGCCAACAGCCTGATCGTGGTGGATTTCGCCGACAACATCGCGCGCATCCGGCAGCTGATCGGAAGCATCGACAGGCAGAGCCAGACCAACCAGATCGTCTATCTCCGCAACGCCGGCGCGCGGGAGATCGCGACCTCTTTGTCGGCACTCGCGGGGCAGAATAGCGGTGCCTCCGTCTCGGCGGTGGACAGCAGCAATGCGCTCGCCTTCAGCGGCGAACCCGGCGCGGTCGCTCGCTTGGCAGCCGTCGCCCGCGATCTCGACGCGCGCTCGGCCGCCAACGCCGACATTCGCGTCTACTGGCTCGAACATGCCGATGCCGAGCAGCTCCTCCCCGTGCTCCAGCAACTGCTTGGCCAGCCGGTGACGCAAGGCACGAGCGCTCCCTCGTTTATCCGCAGCCAGGAAGGCGAAGGCACCGGTGCCGGTCCAGCAACGCCGCCACCAGCGCCGGTGCAGACCAGCAGCAGCGGCGAGCAGAACAACGGCATCGCCCGCCGCGGCCCGGCGGTGGTCGCGCGCTATCCTGGGACCAACGCCATCGTGGTCGCCGCCAGCGCCGACGTGCAGCGCCAGCTGGGCGAAGTGATCCGCCAGCTCGACACCCGCCGCGAGCAGGTGCTGGTGGAAGCCATCATCGTCGAGATCGGCGACCTCGCGGCCAAGCGCCTTGGCGTCCAGTTCCTGCTCGCCGGGCAGAACGCGCCTTTCCTGGCGACCAATTATTCCAACGCAGTCCCCAACATCCTGACGGTCGGCGGCGCGATCGCCAATTACCAGCTTGGCCGCACCACCACGACCAGCACCGACGGCACCGTCACTACCACCGTTGACCGGCCGCTTGGCGACGGCATCACCGACGCCGCGGTGCAATCGGTTCTGCAGGCGACGGGCGGCTTTGCCGGCGGCCTGATCGACATCGGCAAGAATGCGGTGTTCGGCGCCATCCTCAATGCGGTGAAATCCGACACGCAGAGCAACATCCTGTCCACGCCGTCGATCATGACGCTCGACAATCAGGAAGCGAAGCTGCTGGTCGGGCAGGAAGTCCCGGTCACCACCGGCGAGCGGCTCAGCACCAATTTCGACAATGCCTTCCGCACCGTCCAGCGGCAGAACGTCGGCATCCAGCTCGACGTCAAGCCGCAGGTCAATTCATCAGGCTCGATCAAGCTGTTCCTCCGCCAGGAAGTGTCCAGCATTGCCGGTCCGGTGGCGACCGGCTCGGCCGACCTCATCATCAACAAGCGTGAGTTCAAGACGGTGCTGACTGTCGACGACGGCGAGATCCTCGCGATCGGCGGCCTTCTCGACGAGAATGAGCGGCGCACGATCGAGAAGATCCCGGTGCTCGGCGACATTCCGCTGGTCGGCAACCTGTTCCGCTCCAAGAGCCGGTCCAAGGCCAAGACCAACCTGATGGTGTTCATCCGTCCAACCATCATCCGCAGCGCCGCCGACGCACGCCGGATCACCGCCCAGCGCTACGGCACCATTCGCAACGACCAGCTCCGCGTCCGCCCGCTGGAGGAGCCGTCGATCGATACCTTGGTGCGCGATTACCTGGGCACGGTGCCGCCGGTGGCGGTCGAAGAGCGACCCGGCGACGTCCGCTACGGCCCCGCCCCGCCCCCGCCGCCCCCAGCGCCCGTTCGGGGCTGACCTGTGGCAGACGACGACAAGCAACTGGTGATCGACACGCCCTTGGTCGCGGCGGATGAAGACCCATTGCTTGCAGACGTCCAGGCCTCCGAACTCCAGGCGGTTCCGGTCACTGCGCTGGTCGACCTTCCCTTCGCCCTTGTCCGCGAAAGCGGCCTGCTGCCCTTGCCCCGCGAGGACGGAAGCCTGGAGGTCGCCTTGCGTGAAGGTGCCGACCCGCGCCGCCTGATCGAGCTTCGCCGTCATCTCGGCCAACCTTTCAACCTCCGCCGCGTCGACACCGCCGAATTCGATCGCTTGCTGCAGGACCGTTATGCGCTGGGCGGAAGCGCTGCGGGTCTCGCCCAATCGATCGGCGATAGCGACGGCCTCGACGCGCTCGCCAGCGGCCTTCCCACCGCCGAAGATCTCCTCGCTTCACCCGACGATGCTCCTGCCATCCGCCTCATCAACGGCATCCTCGCCGAAGCCGTCCGCGCGGGCGTCAGCGACATTCATATCGAGCCCTACGAAAGCGGTCTGATCGTCCGCATGCGCCGCGATGGCGTGCTCAAGGAATCGCTGCGGATGCCGGCCCACGTCGCGCCGGTGGTGGTCAGCCGGATCAAGGTCATGGCCCGCCTCGACATCGCCGAGCGCCGCGTTCCGCAGGACGGGCGCATCTCGGTCCAGCTCGGCGGCCGCACCCTCGACGTCCGCGTCTCGACCCTGCCCAGCCGCGCGGGCGAGCGGGTCGTGCTGCGCGTCCTCGACAAGCAGCAGGCTGGCCTCACCCTCGCCCAGCTCGGCCTGTCCGGCACTGCCGCCCACATCCTGATGAAAGCGCTGGCCGAGCCCAACGGCATCATCCTCGTCACCGGTCCGACCGGCTCGGGCAAGACCACCACGCTCTACGCCGCGCTGGCGCACCTCAACGACGGCAGCCGCAACATCCTGACCGTTGAGGACCCGGTCGAATATGCGATGGACGGCGTCGGCCAGACGCAGGTCAATTCCAAGGTCGGCATGACTTTCGCCGGCGGCCTCCGTGCTATCCTTCGCCAGGACCCCGACGTGGTGATGGTCGGCGAAATTCGCGATCGCGAGACCGCCGACATCGCGGTGCAGGCTTCGCTCACCGGTCACCTCGTCCTCTCCACGGTCCACACCAACGACGCGCCAGGCGCAATCACCCGCCTGCGTGACATGAAGGTGGAGCCATTCCTCCTCGCTTCCTCCCTCCGCGCGGTAATCGCTCAGCGGCTGGTGCGGCGCCTGTGCGACCAGTGCCGCTCCCCCGAGGACGAGGCGAGCGGTGCCGCCGCCCTGCTCGGCTTTCCCGCCGGCACCACCCTCTACCGCCCGGTCGGCTGCAAAGCGTGCAGCGGGACCGGCTATCGCGGCCGGATCGGCCTGTTCGAAGCGGTCGCGGTGGACGCCGAGATCCGCCGCCTGATCCTCGAAGGCGGGGACGAAGGCGCGATCGCCGCTCACGCTTTTGCCCATTCCCCAAGCCTCCACGCCGCCGCCCGCGCGCTCGTCGCGGACGGCCTCACCACCGCGGCCGAAGCAATCCGCGTGTCGCGCATGACGGACGAGCCGCTTGCCTAGCTTTGCCTACCTCGCGATCGATCCGCGCGGGCGCGAGCAGCAGGGCCGCCTCAGCGCGCCAAGCCGCGAAGAAGCGCAAGGCCAACTGGCGAAACGCCGCCTCCATGTGCTCCGCCTCGCCGAAGCACAGGAAGGCGCGGCACCCACCCCCGCCGCTGCCGGCATCACCCTGCCCTGGCGCCGTGGCGAGCGCCTCCGGTTCAAGGATCTCACCCTCTTCACGCGCCAGCTCGCGACGCTGACCCAGGTCTCGCCGATCGAGGAATCCCTCCGCACCATCTCGCGCCAAAGCGACCGACCTGAAGTGCGCGGCATCGTGACGCGCGTCGCCGACGCCGTGGTCGAAGGCCGCCGCCTTGCCGACGCGCTGGCCCGCGAACCGCGCAGCTTTCCCCCGCTCTATCGCGCCATGGTCGCGGCCGGCGAAAGCTCGGGCTCGCTCCCCGACATTCTCGAGCGCCAGTCAGTCCTCCTCGAACGTCAGGCAGCAATGCGCTCAAAGCTGCTGTCGGCACTTGCTTATCCCGCCGTTCTCACCCTGGTCGCGCTGGCCGTCGTTGCCGCCCTGATGATCGCCGTCGTGCCGCGCGTGGTCGAGCAGTTCGACAATGTCGGCCAACAGCTTCCCCTTCTCACCCGCATCATCATCGCGCTGTCGAGCTTCATGGCCAATTGGTGGTGGCTGTTGTTGCTGCTGATCGGCGGCTGCCTCGCCTTGCTGTCGGTCGCGCTGCAGCGCCCCGACAGCCGTTTGGTCATCGACCGCTTCGTTCTTCGTGTGCCCTTCGTCGGCCGCCTCATCCGCGACCTTCACGCCGCCAGCATGGCGCGAACGCTGTCGACCATGATCGGCAGCCGCCTGCCGCTGATCGAAGGCCTTCGCCTCACCTCAGAAACGGTCAACAATCGCGCCCTCCGCGCGGCGACGGAAGGCTTGGTCGAAGCAATCCGCCGCGGCGGCAGCCTTTCGGGCGCGCTCGGCCGCGCCGGCGTCTTTCCGCCGCTCCTCGTCTACCTCGCTGCCAGCGGCGAAAGCGCCGGCCGGCTCGAGCTGATGCTCGCCCGCGCCGCCGATTATCTCGAGCGCGAGTTCGACGCCTTCACCGCGACCGCGCTCGCTCTGCTCGAGCCGCTGATCATCGTGGTGCTCGGCGTCATCGTCGCCACCATTGTCCTCGCCATCCTCCTCCCCATTCTGCAATTGCAGTCCCTCGTCGGAGCCTGACCCCATGCCGCGTCCCCCAGTTAGCCCCCGCCGCAAGCCCCGCCGCAACGGCTTCACCCTCGTTGAGCTGATGGTGGTGATCGTGATTATCGGCCTGCTGGCGACGGTGGTGATGATCAACGTGCTGCCGAGCCAGGACAAGGCGATGACCACCAAGGCCCGTGCCGACATCGCCACGCTCGGCCAGGCGATGGAGATGTATCGCCTCGACAACATGCGCTATCCGCCTTCGCTCGAAGCGCTGGCGCAGCCGCGGCCGAGTGGCGGCGGCGCTTATGTCCGCAGCCTGCCGGAGGATCCGTGGGGTCGCCCTTATCAGCTGAGCGTGCCCGGTCCCAACAACAGCCCGTTCGACATTGCCTCGCTCGGCGCCGACGGCACGCCCGGCGGCCAGAACGAGAATGCCGATATCCGTGCCTCGGCCCAGCCCTGACGATCGCCGGAAAAACGGCTTCACGCTCGTCGAGCTGATGGTCGTGCTGGCTGTCATGGGCCTGCTCGCCGGGGTGGCCGTGTGGCTTTGGCCTGAAGGAAGCGGCCGTGTCCGCGCCGACGCCCTTGCGTTGTCCAGCCGGATCGCCGCAGCGCGTGACCAGGCGATCATTTCCGGGCGCCCATTGGCTCTCGAGATCGACGCGGGCGGCTACCGTTTCGTGCAGCGCGGCGAGCAAGGATGGCAGCCCGTCGCCGAACCTGCCCTGCGCGAACGCAGTTGGAGCCGCAGCGTTCGGCCGGCCGACACTGCCTCCGCCCGGCTCGGCTTCGACAGTGTCGGCCTGCCCGACCGCGCGCTCAACCTCACACTCGCCGGCACCAATGCCAAGGCAGTGGTCGAAATCGCCGCCGACGGCGAGGTCAGCATCAAGTGAAACGCAACGGCTTCACCCTGCTTGAAATGCTGGTCGCCTTGGCAGTTTTCTCGATCGCCGCGCTGGCGCTGCTCCGCCTCGACGCCGTGTCGCTCGCCACCGCGACCGACCTCAAGGCGCGCGAAGGCGCGATGCTGGTCGCCGAGAACGAAGCCGCGCGCATTGCGACCGACCCTGCCGCCCCGCCGCTCGGCAACGCTGCCCGCCGCCTCGTCAACGGCGGCCAGAGCTTCGTCGTCGCGCAGGCGGTCACCCCCACGCCCGACCAGCGCCTGCTTCGCATCGACCTCTCGGTTCGCGGCGAGAACGTGCCTGCCACCGTTCGCCTGTCCTTCATCCGGAGAGCGCGGTGAGTCCTCCTCCGCCCGAACGCGGCTTCACCCTCGTCGAGATGATCGTCGCGTTGCTGATCTTCGCCATTCTCGCCGGCGCCGGGGTGACCTTGCTCCGCGCCAGCGTGAACACCCAGGAAGCCGTTGGCGAGGCGCTGGCCGATCTCGGCGCCGCCGCCCGTCTCCGCGCCTTGCTGTCCGCCGACCTCGCTCAGGCCGTCGTGCGCCCCATCGAGGGCGCCCCCGCCGGCTTTGCCGGAACGAGCAGCGAGCTTCGTCTCGTTCGCACCTTCGAGCCTGCCGAGCGCGTCGCGGGCTCCAGCGGCCTGCAGGCGATCCGCTGGCAGGTGCAGGGCGGCAACCTCGTCCGCCAGTCAATTACGCCGGCCGGTAGCCCCACTGGTCCCGCCGCCATCCTTGCCCGCGATGTCGACGCCGTGTCCCTTCGCTACCGCGCCGCCGACGGCGGCTGGCGCACTCTTTGGGCACCGCTCGTCACCGAAGCGCCGCTGCCCCGCGCGGTGGAGCTTCGCCTTCAACGCCAGGGCGAGGCCGAGACCAGCCTCCTTGTCGCGCTTCCGGATGGACCCGCGCCGCAAAGGCCGCAGGCATGACGCCGAGACCTGACGAGCGCGGCGCCGCGTTGCTCACCGTGCTGATGCTGGTGGCAGTGATCGCGACCCTGGCCGCCACTACGCTCGATCGGCTGACCGTCGCCACCCGCCTCGCCGCCAATGCCGGCATCGCCGCACAGGGTCGCGAATGGCTTGGCCTCGCCGAACAGCTCGCCGCCGTGCGACTTCAGGACCTCGCTGCCGCCGATCCTGCACGGACCCTCGGCGGCCCGTGGCTCGGGCAAGTGCGCGAGATCCGGCTGCCCGACGGCGGTACCTTGCGTGCAGAAGTGCGCGACGGCGGCAATTGCTTCAACTTGAACGGACTCGCCCGGGCCCAGATCGACGGCACCACGGTCGCCGACCCCGCTGCCGTCCAGCTCCTGTCGCAGCTGCTGATGGTGCTTGGCGTCGACGGCAATCGTGCCGCCAACATCGCCTCCGCCGCCGCCGATTGGGTCGACAGCGACCGCACGCCGCTTCCCGCGGGGACCGAGCAGGCGAACGGCGCCAGCGGCTGGCCCCCTGCCAACGCGCCGTTCGCCGACGTTTCCGAACTCGGCGCGGTGCAAGGCGTGACGCCGGATCTCCTCGGTCTTGTCTCACCATTCCTGTGCGCCTTGCCCGACTCTGGCCCACAAGCGATCAACCCCAACACGCTTGCGCCCGAACAGGCACCGCTGCTGGTCATGCTGGCCCCCCAGCAGCTCTCGCTTTCCGCCGCGCGTGCGCTGATCGCCGGTCGGCCGCTTGCCGGTTACGCAAGCAGCGTCGCCTTCTGGCAAGCCTCCGGCATTGCCGCGACCAGCCTGCCGCCCGCCGCCGGCGAACAAATCCGCCTCAAGTCGCGCTGGTTCGAACTTCGGGCCGAAGCGAGCAACAGTGGCCAGAGCCTTGCGAGCACCAGCCTCCTCGACTTGCGGGAATCAGGTGCCCGGATCGTTCGACGTCGCTACGGAAGCTGGCAATGAGCGATACCCTGCTCCTTCTCTTGCCGGCGGTCAGCGACCGCGCGGACGCGACCGCCTGCTGGTGGCGAGTGTCGGGCGATGCCATTGTCGCCGAAGGCGCCGATGGTGACTGGCGCCTCCAAACGCTGCCGCTGGTCGCCCTCGCGCCGGTCGCAGCCACCCGCCTCGACTGGCCTGAACCGGAGGGCCAGACCGAGCGCCAGCGCCTCGCCATCGCTCGCGCCAATTCGGTGACGCAGGGCATGGCGGAAGCAGCAACGCTGCACGCCGTGGCCGGGATCGTCGACGATCGGCTCGGCGTCGCCACCGTCGCCAACGGCCAGGTGGTCGAGTGGCTCGACTGGCTCACAGCGCACGGCGGAGATCCGATCGCCATCCTCCCTGCGGGCCTTCTTGTCCCATGGAGCCATGGCTGGACTGCCGCCTCGCTCGGTCCCGAGCACATCATCGCGAAGGGCGGGCTCGTCGCTCCCGACGAGCCCGCCCTTCGCGATGCCCTGGTGGAGCCAGGCGAAGAGGTCGCACTGCTCGCTTCGGAAACGGTGCATCAGCGCCTCGTGTGGCTTGCCCGCGCGCTGCCGCTCAACCTCCGCACCGGCCGCTTCGCGCGCCGCCGCTTGCTGCTGCTCGACTGGCGCCGCCTGCGTGAGCTTGCCGCGCTGGCGCTGCTTATTCCCTTGCTCGGGCTGACGATCGGCCTCGCCACCCTCATTCGCCTCGACAGCGCGTCGGCCGCTCTCGAGGCCGAGACTGCGCGCCTGACCAGCGCTGCGATCGGCCAGGAGGTCTCTGCCGCCGCAGCCGCCGCAGCGCTCGATACCCGCATCGGCGCGACGCCCGGTGCCAGCGGATCGCCCTTTCCGCCGCTTGCCGCTCTTTACCAGCAGTTGCAGCCGCTGACCGGCGTCACCGCCGTGTCGGTCGCCTACCGTGCGGACGGCACGCTTGCAGCGAGCCTTGCCGCGACGCGGGTGGAGGACGTCAACCGCCTGCTGCTTGGGCTACAGCGGCTCGGCTACCGGGTGACGGCGACCACCCGTCCTGGCACCGGCGGGCAGATGATCGCAGACCTTACCCTCCGGAGCGCGGAATGAGCCGCCTCGCCCCTGCCACCGATTGGTTCATGGCGCGCAGCCTGCGCGAGCGGTGGCTGCTTGCGCTGATGCTGGCGATTGCCGTTCCTTTGCTGTGCTTCCTCCTCATCTACCGCCCGCTTACCGCCGCGATCGAGCGGGCCGAGCAGCGCCACGCTGCTGCCATCACCAATCATGGTTTGGTCTTATCGCGCCTGGCACAGCTCGATCGGGTGCAGCGCCCGGCGGCAAGAGCAATGCCGCAAAGCAGCGCACCGCTATCGCTGCGAGTGACCGAGGCGGCGGCACTGGCCGGCGTATCGCTCAGTGCCAATGAACCGCGCGGCACCGCCTCTGCGTTGATCACCCTGGCGCCTGCCGCGCCGACCGCGACGCTACGCTGGCTGCGGCAGCTGGAGGAACAAGGGATCATCGTGCGCGAGCTTACCATCACTCCGCAGCCGGGCGGACAGGTCGTCGCGACCGCCACCCTGTCCCAGGCGGGTGCGCGATGAACTGGCGCTGGGCCGTCTGGACCACGGGCATCGCGCTGATCGCCATGCTATTGCTGCTGCCGCTGCGAATCGCCCTGTCGGCGGCCGATCTTGGATCGCTCGGCATGAGTGCGCGGCAGGCCGGCGGCACTATCTGGGGCGGGCGCATCGGCGAACTCATGCTCGGCCGCCAGCTCCTCGGCACCTTCGACGTTCGTCTTGACCCCGCTGCGCTGTTGCTGGGCCGGATCGCCATGCGGTTCGAGCGGCTGGACCAGGTCCAGGGCCCGCTTACCGGCACCCTGCGCACGGGCGGGTCGATCAGCGGGGTCGAGCGACTGACCGGCGCCATTCCTGCCGGCAATCTCCTTGGCGGCGCGCCGATCGATGCGCTGACCTTCACCGACACCACCATCCTGTTCGATGGAAAACGCTGCGCGGAGGCAAGCGGCCGGATTGCCGCCAATCTCGCCGTCCGCTTCGGTCCGCTCGCCCTCGATCGCGGTTTTGCGGGTACCGTGACCTGTGACGGCGACCGGGTTCGCGCCCGGCTCGCCAGCGAAGCGGGGACCGAGCAGGTGGAGTTCTTCGTCAGCTCGTCGGGCCAGGTTCGCGGCTGGATCACCATTCGCTCGCCCCTACGCGGGCTCGACACTCTGCTGGCGACCTACGGCTTCCGAACCGGGCCTGGCGGCCTCACCCTGCCGTTCGAAACGCGGCTGTGATCGAGCACGTCGCCGGCGCCATTGCCGGCTTCGTCCTCGGCGCCATTTTCGGCAGCTTCATCGCGACCCTGTGCCTACGTTGGCCGAGCGACCGCAGCGTGCTCGCTGGCCGCTCGACCTGCGACGGCTGCGGCAAGCCGATCCCCGCGATCCGCCTCATCCCCCTGCTCAGCGCTGCTTTCTCACGCGGCAGGGCGACCTGTTGCGGGGCGCGGATCGACCCGTTCCACCCCCGGGTCGAGCTGATGGCCGCATTGGTGGGAGCGGTGTCCCTCGGCCTCGCTCCGTCGCTGCAAGGCGCAGCGCTCGCTGCCTTCGGCTGGCTCCTCCTGCCGCTGTTCCTGCTCGACCTGCGCCACTTCTGGCTGCCGGACCTGCTGACGCTGACACTCGCTCTAGCCGGCCTGGCACTAGGCCCCTGGCTCAACGACGTCCCGCTGATCGAACGCCTCCTCAGCGCCCTCGTTGCAGGGGTCGGCCTGGCACTGGTCGGCTGGAGCTACGCCCGCCTCCGCCATCGTGAAGGGCTTGGCGCCGGCGATCCAAAGCTGCTCGGCGCGCTTGGCCTGTGGCTGGGTGCGGAAGGGATCGTCGCCACCTTGCTCTGCGCGGCGCTGATCGGGCTGGCCATCGCTGTATGGCGTCGTCACGCCCGGGACGCGGCGCTGCCGTTCGGCGCCTATCTCTGCCTCGCAGCATGGCTGATTGCCACTCTCCGCCCACTCGGCGTGCCATGATGGCACGAAATTTCCGGGTCGCTGTCAGCAGCTTGTAACAGTGCAGAGCCACTGGCAGAGGCCACAAACATGGTTTCGGCGGCCTTAGGATTCGGCCGCTTAGGAGGGGATTGAAGCGAATGGCCAAGACCTATTTCAGCCTGAAGACCGGCAACTTCCTGCAGGATTGGAGCGACACCGGGCTGATCACGGCCAACGACGATTGGTCAAAGGTGCCAAGCATCGTCGGATATCTTGGCAACGACATGGTCGGCAGCTCAACGGGCGTGAACCCCGGCACGGTGACGGGCGACAGCACCGACGTCGACGTCATCGCCAACCTCACCAATCCCAACACCAGCACCAATGGCGGTGTTGGCGAATTCCAGATCACCAACCCAACGATCGCGTTGCAAGGGTCGGGCACGGCCGGCGCTCCGTACATTGCGCTCTACATGGATTCGACCGGGCGCGAGAATGTCGTCCTGACCTTCAATGCCCGTGACATCGACGGCAGCGCCGACAATGCCGTCCAGCCTCTAGCCGTCCAATATCGCATCGGCGACAGCGGCGCCTGGATCACCGTTCCGGCGGGCTCCTACAGCGATGTGACGACCGGCCCCAATGCCGCCACGCTCAGCACTCCGGTCGTGGTGGCGCTCCCGACCGAAGCGAACAACCAGCCGCAGCTGCAAATCCGCATCATCACCACCAATGCGCCCGGTAGCGACGAGTGGGTCGGCATCGACGACATCAACGTCAGCAGCATGGCGGTTTCCGCGGTGGCGCCTGGCATCCTCTCGATCGGCGATGCCAACCTCGTCGAAGGCGATGCCGGCACCACCGACATGCTGTTCACCGTCACCCGCAATGGCGGCACCGACGGCGCGGTGTCTGCGACCTGGACCGTGTCGCTGAACGGCACTGCGGGCAGCGATGACCTCGGTACCCCGCTGACGGGAACGGTGAGCTTCGCCGCTGGCCAGACCAGCGCCATCATCCGCGTACCCGTCAGGGGCGACCTCGCGACCGA
Organism: Sphingomonas sp. LHG3443-2; assembly: GCF_049896405.1. NCBI lineage: Bacteria > Pseudomonadati > Pseudomonadota > Alphaproteobacteria > Sphingomonadales > Sphingomonadaceae > Sphingomonas > Sphingomonas sp. LHG3443-2. The sequence continues at coordinate 1,711,536 of NZ_JAFCUG010000001.1, read as the reverse complement.
GCAGAACGAGACCTTCTCCGTCCTGCTTTCCAATGCGCTCGGCGGCGCGACGATCAGCGACGGATCTGGTGCTGGCACTATCCGTAACGACGACTTCCCGCCGCTCGCCAACGTCTTCATCAACGAGATCAACTATGATCCCGCCGGCGACGACACCGGGGAGTTCGTGGAGATCGCCGGTCAAGCCGGAACCGATCTCACCGGATGGACGCTGGTGCTCTATAACGGCAACGGCGGCGGCACCTACGGCACCCCCCTCGCCCTCTCGGGTGTGCTGACCGACACCGCCAACGGGTTCGGCTTCCGCTCGGTGACCACGCCCGCCAATGGCCTCCAGAATGGCGAATCCGACGGTATCGCGCTGGTCGATCCCTATGGCCGCGTGGTGCAGTTCTTGAGCTACGAAGGCACGGTGACCGCGGCCAATGGACCGGCTGCGGGCATGACCTCGACCGACATTGGGGTCTTCCAGACCCAGGCGCCGGTCGGCACCAGCCTGTCGCTGACCGGCACCGGATCGAGCTACGCCGATTTCACCTGGGACTTCAACATTGCCGACACCAGCGGCGGCGCCAACACCGGGCAGAGCTTCCTGTCGGGCACCGATCAGGGCCAGATCCGCATCAGCGACGCGGCCGTTGTCGAAGGCAATAGCGGCACCACCGCCATGACCTTCACCGTCAGCCGGTCGGGCGGTTTCGCCACCGCAGCCTCCGTCGCCTGGACGCTTGACCTCGGTACCTCCGCCAGCGCGGACGATCTAGCCCCGGGCACGCCCGCAAGCGGCGTCATCACCTTTGGCCCCAACGAATTCACGAAGACGATCACGATTCAGGTTGCGGGTGACACCGTGGGCGAGAACAATGAAGGCTTCCTCGTCCGCCTCGGCGCGGTCACCGGCAATGCGACGGTGGTCGACGGCAGCGGCCTCGGCATCATCCTCAACGACGATCCGGTCGCCCGCTCGATCATGGAAATCCAGGGCGAAGGCCATGAATCGGCTTATGTCGGTCAGCCGGTCATCACCGGCGGCATCGTCACCGGGGTCGATATCAACGGCTTCTACCTTCAGGACCCCAAGGGCGACGGCAACGCGCGCACATCGGACGGCATCTTCATCAAGACTGCCGCTGCCCCGACCGTGGCGGTCGGTGACGCCGTTCAGCTCACCGGCATCGTCAACGAATACAAGCCCGCCGACACCGGCCTGTCGATCACCCAGGTCACAGCCTCGGCGGTCACCATCCAGTCGAGCGGCAATGCCCTCCCCGCTGCCGTCGTGATCGGCACCGGCGGCATCCTGCCCCCGACCGAAAGCATCGACAGCGACGGCCTCACCGTCTTCAACCCCGACGTCGATGGTATCGACTTCTGGGAAAGCCTCGAAGGCATGCGGGTCACCATCGACACGCCGATCGCCGTGTCCAACAGCAATGAGTTCGGCGAAACCGATCTCGTCGCCTCGGGCGGCATCGGCGCAACCGGCATCAACGAGCGCGGCGGGATCACCATCAGCGCTGGCGACTACAATCCCGAGAAGATCCAACTCGACGATCGCTTCGTCGGCCAGCCCACGTTGTCGATCGGCGACCGGCTCGGCTCGGTCACCGGCGTCGTGAACTACAGCTTCGACCGCTACGAAGTGCTCGCGACCGAGCGCGCGGTGATCACCACCGACCGGACGCTGGGTGACAACGACACGGCGCTCAAGGGCGATGCCAATTACGTCAGCGTCGCGACCTACAATGTCGAGAATATGGACCCGTCGGACAACAAGTACGACATCCTGGCAAACGACATCGTCAACAGCCTCAAGGCGCCCGACATCGTCGCGCTACAGGAAGTGCAGGATGCCGATGGTGCGGGCGGTGGCTCGATCCTCTCGGGTGCGAGCAACGTGCAGGGCCTGATCGACGCAATCGCCAAGCTCAGCGGCCTCGTCTACACCTATGTCGAGATCGCTCCGACCACCGCCAATTCGACCGGAGGCGAGCCGAACGGCAACATCCGCAACGGCTATCTCTATCTCTCCAGCCGCGTGACCCTGCTCGAAGGCAGCCTCGGCCTGATCGAGGATGCGGCGTTCAACGGCTCGCGCAAGCCCTTGGTCGCGACCTGGTCCTTCAACGACCAGGAATTCACCACCGTCAACGTCCACCTCACCTCGCGCCTCGGCTCCGATCCTTTGTGGGGCGATGCGCAGCCGCCGCGTGACGGCGGCGACGCCTCGCGTACGGCGCAAGCGGCGGCGGTTGGCGACTATGTATTCGACATCCTCGCGGCTGACGCCTCGCGCCAGTTCGTGCTGCTGGGCGACTGGAACGGCTTCTATTTCGAGAAGGCGCAGACCCAGCTGACCGATGGCGGCGTGTTCACCAATCTGTCGACCCTGCTGCCGGAGGAGGAGCGTTACTCCTACCTGTTCGAGGGCAATTCGCAGCTGATCGACAACATGCTGGTGACCGGCGGCCTGCTCTCCGGCGCGAAGTATGATGCGGTGCACATCAACGCCGAATTCACCGGCTCGCGCCCGACAGACCACGATCCGCAAGTGGCCCTGCTGCGCCTCGGGATCACTCCGCATGACGTGGTGATCAGCGGTGCCAAGGTGGCCGAGAACCTGCCGGCCGGGACCATCGTCGGAAAGCTCAGCGCGACCGACACGCCGGGCGACGCGCTCAGCTACAAGCTCCTTGACGATGCCGGCGGCCGCTTCACGGTCGATGCGGATGGCGTCGTGCGCACCACCGTCGCGCTCGACTTCGAGGCCGCGTCGAGCTTCACGCTCAAGGTGCAGGTCACCGACAGCGCGGGCCTCACCAGCAGCAATGATGTCACGATTGCCGTCACCGACGTCAACGAGGCGCCGGTTGCCAAGGCTGACAGCATCACGATCGACGAAGATGCGACCAGCGCCAATCTGTGGAGCCTGCTGCTCGGCAATGACAGCGACGTCGATGCCGGTGACATCCTGTCGATCAAGGCAGTCGGCACCGCGGGCACACTCGGCAGCCTGCTGTTCGATCCCGAGACCAAGAACCTGCGCTACGTCGCCGACAACGACGCGTTCGACGCCCTTGCGCCGGGCGCCACGGCGACCGACAGCTTCACCTACACCGTAACCGACAAGGGCGGTCTCACCAGCACCGCCACGGTCAGCGTGTCGGTCAAGGGTATCGCGGACGGGATCACGACGCCCGGTGGCAACGGCAACGACAGCCTGACCGGCACCGGCGGCGAAGATCGCTTGTCCGGCGACAATGGCGACGACCGCCTGTTCGGGCTCGACGGCCACGATCGTCTCGACGGCGGGCGCGGAAATGACCAGCTGTTCGGCGGGCGCGGCAACGACCTGCTGATCGGCGGCCAGGGCGACGACACGCTCGAAGGCGGCACGGGACGCGACAGCTTCGTGCTGAGCGCGCGCGGCGGCAACGACGTGATCCTCGACTTCGACATCGCGAACGACAAGCTGCTGTTCGACGGCACCGCCATTCGCTCCAGCGAGGCGCGCGACTGGAACGGTGACGGCATCACGGACATCCGCCTGAACCTCAGCGCCGGCGGCACCGTGACGCTGCTCGGCCTGTCGTCGCTGTCGGGTGTGCAGACCGGCACCTACAGCGAGGCGGGCGACGCCCAGCAGGCGCTTCGTCTCGACGCCACTGATGGTCTGGCCGAGCGCCAGGCCCTGATCAACGGCGATCTCTGGCTGATTGCCTGAGCTGAGCGGCGGGGTGGTTTGCGAGCCGCCCCGCCGCACTCAGCTGATCACGGCCGCCAGCCCCTGATAGACAATGGCCACGGCCGACAGCGCCGCGCCGAACAGCGCGATCCCGCCAAGCCACGGCCTAAGCTCGTCACCATCGCGCACCTGCCACACGCGCCATGCGCCATGGCCGAGCCATCCCACCACGACCAACGCCAGCACCGTCAACGCGAGCGTCAGCCATGCCGCCAGCGGCTGACCCGGAAACAGGCTGGCGGCGATGTAGATGGCGAAGAAGTGCGCGGTCCACACCAGCAACCCGCCCAGCGCAAACAGCCACTGGCGCATCAGGCCGCCACCGGGAACAGGCGGATCAGCAGAGCCGTCGCTGCGCCCTGCGCCGCTGTATAGAGTGTAAACAGAGCGACCACGTCGAACGTCGTATTGGCAGGCCGCGTCACAAGCCCCCGCGCCGTTCGCGCCGCGAGGTAGACGGCCATCAGCACCACGACCGCGACCAGCTGCCCTTGCAGCGCCAGCATGGCGTGCGACATCGCGCCTTGGCTGGTGAGCTCGGGATCAATCCCCTGCGCGCGCCAGCTGAACCAATCGATCGCTAGCGCGGTGGTCACGGCCACACAGCCGAACAACACTGCCGCGGTCGGGCTCCAGGTGGTTGACCGTTCGCGCTTAAGCAGCCCGCGGCCAAGCAGCACGAGCAGGGCGCCGGCGCCGTACAGGCCCGCGATCGGCCACGCCCACCAGCGGTTCGTTGGCAGCGTCCAGAAGCTCGGGTGAATGCCGTACAGGAACAGATAGCCGAACACGGCCATCAGGAAGATCATGAAGCAGACGATCAGAAGGCAGACGATCGCCCACCATCCGTGCGCGCTTCGTCCCGTGACGTAGGTCGGCAGCATGATCCCCGCGCCGACATCGACCTTGGGCATCGGCGGCGGTCGGTCGGTATCCCACAGCCAGCGCAGCACCGAGAAGATCGCCAGCGGCAGGCAGGCGACCGACAGAAAGTAGGCCTGCACCGTTAGCAGCAGGAAGAAGCCGGCGGTGAACACGGCCGCCAGGAACGGCCACACCGAGGGGCCCATCATGATCGTGAGATACTGCGGCTCGGCCCGAACCGGGCTGGTGATCAGGGTTTCGCGCAGGCCCGTCGCGCTGTTTGGAAGGAAGTAGCGCCCTTCCTCTACGTCGCGCGGTAGATCGGGATCGTCCCACATTGGCTGGCGGCTCTTCACCACCGGAATGCTGCGGGTGGAGTAGAGCCCGGTCGGAAGCCACTCCAGCGTACCGCCGCCATAGACATTGCCGACATCCTCATTGGTCGTGAACCGGAAGTTGCGTGCAAGGTCGAACAGGAACAGCAGCACCGACAGGGCAAGCACGAACGCCCCAACCGTCGAGAGCAGATTGGTCCATTCCCACTCCATCCCGGGCAGATAGGTGTAGACCCGCCGCGGCATCCCCATCAGGCCGGTCAGGTGCATCGGCAGGAACGTCAGGTGCATGCCCGCGAAGAACAGCCAGAACACCCATTTGCCGAGCCGCTCGGATAAGCGTTTGCGGCTGGTCATCCCCGACCAGAAATAGAAGGCGGCGAACACCGGCATCACCGCGCCCCCGATCAGGACGTAATGGAGGTGGGCAACGATGAAGTAGGTGTCGTGCGCCTGCCAGTCGAACGGCACCATCGCGACCATGACGCCGGTCAGCCCGCCCATGACGAAGGTCACCAGACCCCCGATCACGAAAAGGGTCGGCGTATTGAGGCTTGGCCGGCCGGTCGCCAGTGTCGCGATCCAGCTGAACACCTGGATGCCGGCAGGAATGCTGACCGCCATGCTCGCGGCGGAAAAGAAGCTGGTCGACAGCGCCGGCATGCCGGTCGCGAACATGTGGTGAGCCCAGACGCCGAAGCTGATGAAGCCGGTGCCAACCAGGGCGAGGACGATCAGCTGGTACCCGACCAGCTCCGTCTTCGCGAGCGCGGCGACCATCATCGACACCAGCCCTGCCGCCGGCAGGAAGATGATGTAGACTTCGGGGTGGCCGAAGAACCAGAACATGTGCTGCCACAGCATTGGGTCGCCGCCGCGCGTCGCGTCGAAGAACGGCCAGTTGAGCGCCCGCTCCAGCTCCAGCAGCAAGGTGGCCAGGATCACCGAGGGAAAGGCGATCAGGATCATGCCCGCGAACACCAGCATCGCCCACGCGAACAGGGGCATCCGGGCCAATGTCATGCCGGGCGCGCGGGTCTTGAGGATGCCGACCAGGATCTCGATCGCGCCGGCAATCGCGCTGATCTCGATGAAGCCGATGCCGAGCAGCCAGAAATCGGCGTTGATCCCCGGCGAGTAGGTCGTGCTGGTGAGCGGCGGATACATGAACCAGCCACCGTCGGGTGCGAGGCCAGCGAACAGCGACATGAAGAAGCACAGGCCGCCGATGAAATAAGCCCAGAAGGCATAGGCCGACAGCCGCGGGAATGGCAGGTCGCGCGCCGCCAACATCTGCGGCAGGAGCATGACCCCGATCGCTTCCATGATCGGCACCGCGAACAGGAACATCATCACCGTGCCGTGCATGGTGAAGAACTGGTTGTAGGTTTCCTGCGGCAGCACCCCGAGCAGCGGCAGCGACAACTGCAAGCGCATCACCAGCGCCAGCACGCCCGCCAGCAGGAAGAACAGGAAGGCAGCGCCGACGTACCACAGGCCGACATAGTTGTTGTTCACGTCCGTCAGGCGGGCCCAGCCAGTCGGCGACTTCCAGATTTCCTCCAGTCGCTCGAACTCGCCTTCTGGCCGCGGCTCCTTGGTCGGAAAGCGGTCGTAGAGCTTGGGATCGAACGCCGTCTCCGACCTCACTTCTGCGCCTCGAGATAGGTGGCGAGCGCGTTCAGCTGCTCGGCCGACAGGACGGTATAAGGCGGCATCCGGTTGTTGGGCTTGATTGCCTGGCTATTGCCGATCCACCCCATCAACGTGCCGCGATTGTTCGGAAGGATTCCCGCACCCAAGCTGCTGCGGCTGCCGACATGCGTGAGGTCCGGCCCTGCCAACCCGTTAGCGTTGGTGCCGGCAATGCGGTGGCACGACGAGCAGCCGGTGCTTTCGAACAATTGCGCGCCAGCGCTCGCGGTGATCGGTGCGGCGGCCGTCTGCCGCGCCAATTGCGTCGCCATCAACTCCGCGAATTGAGCGGGCTGGTGGGCGATGACCTTGAAGCCCATCAGCGCATGCGGTCCACCGCAATATTCGGCGCATTGCCCGCCGAACACGCCCGCCTTGTCGGCCTGAATGCGCATCAGGTTGCGGCGTCCGGGGATCATGTCGAGCTTGCCCGACAGACGCGGGACCCAGAAACTGTGGATGACATCGGCCGACTGGAGCTCCAGCACGACCGGGCGCCCGACCGGAATGTGCAGTTCGTTCGCGTCCTGCACCACTTCGCGGCCGCTGCCATCGAGATAGGCGACCCGCCACCACCACATCTCGCCGGTGACCCGCACACGAAGCTCGTTGCCGGTGATCGGATCGGACAGGTGCCGCGTCAGCGACAGGCCGTAGATCAGCAAGGCGGTCAGAACGACCAGCGGGAAAGCGACGCCGCCGACCCAGATCGCGGTCTTGCCGCCAACTTTCGCTTGCAGCGCGGACCGCCCGAAGAGCGCAAGGTAAAGTGCAACCAGCACCACCACCAGCACCGCGGAGCCCATGCCGAACAGAATCCAGCTCAACAGGCTGACCGAGGTCGCATAGGGTCCCGCCGGGTCCAGCACGGGGGGCGGCCAGCCTTCCAGCATGTTTTACTTCGCTCCCTGTTCGTAGAGGTAGGCCGCGATGTCGCTGGCATCAGCGTCGCTGATCGGCATCGCCGGCATGGCGGAGCCAGGCACCAGCGCGGGCGCGTTGCGGATGTAGGCGGCGAGCACGTCGGGTTCGTTTGAGAGCTTTCCTGCAATCAGCGCGCGCTCGGCAAGGCCATCGAGCGCAGGGCCAACCTTGCCCTGCGGCCAGCGCACGCCGGGGATGATGTGGCAGCTCCCACAGCCGACCCGCTCGATCACCGCCTTGCCATGCGCGGCATTGGCTTGCGGCATGAACTGGCGTTGGTCGGGCGGCGGCTTGCAGGCGGCAAGGGCAAGCGCCAGCAACGGGAACAACAGGCTCGTTCGGCTGGTTGCGGCTCCGTGCGCAAGTTCATGCTTCTCCTCGCAGCCACGACGCTGCTTGCCGGCTGCGCGGCGGCCGATACCACCTCGCTCGATCGCTTCGCCGCGAATGGCCGGCTGATCGCGCTGAGCGGCGCCAAGGCCGGGGCGTCCAACGCCTGCTTCACCTGTCACGGCCTCGAGGGACGCGGCAACGGCGCCGGAGCCCCTCGCCTCGCCGCGTTGGACGCCGGCTACATGGAGCGGCAGCTCGATGCTTATGCCGATGGGCGTCGCTACCACCCGCAAATGGGCTGGATCGCGCAACAGCTCTCCGCCGACGAACGAAAGGCGGTGTCGACCTTCTACACCGGTCTGCCCTTCGACGTTCGCACCGCCGCACCAGCCGAGCGGCTGGCGCTTTATCACCAAGGCGATTCCAATCGCGGCATCCTCGCCTGCGCCGCCTGCCACGGCGAGCAGGGCCAAGGCCTCGGCGCCGGCAATCCGCCGCTCGCTGGCCAGCCCGCGACCTACCTTGCCGAGCAGCTCCGCTTGTGGCGTATCGCCAAGCGCCGCAACGATCCCGGTGACGTGATGCTGCGGATCAGCCAGCTTCTGACCCCTGTGGAAGCGGCGGCGTTGTCCGCTTATTCGGCGGCACTGCCAGGCGGTGCCCGTCCCAGTCAGGCACTTCGGGAAGCATCGCCGACAGCACGTCGTGTCGATCCCAGAAATGATGCTTCAGCGCCGCCCCTGCATGTGCCGGAATCAGCAAGAGCAGAAGAATGACCGACGCGATATGCACGTCCTCGGCAAGGTCGAGGATGGCATATTGGGTGATCGCGTCGAGCGAGCTCAGCGGCACCTGCGGCCACGGCACGATCCCGCCCAGATAAAGCGGCCCGGGTGCCGCGACCGATGACCACATCACCCAGCCCGACACCGGCAGCGTGAAGAACACGACGTAAAAGGTCATCGCCGTCCAGTGCGCGATCTTGCTCTGAAAGCCCTGCCGATCAGCGTCATTGACGGGATCGGTGATCAGAATCCGCCAGAACACGCGCGCCACCGCAAGCAGCAGGACGGGAAGGCCCGCAGCACTATGCACCTGATAGGCGAATAGCTTGTCCCCGCCCGGCATGATCGAGTCGGCCCAGAACCCCCAGCCGATCTGGAACAGGATCAGCAGCGCCATGACCCAGTGAAAGGTGATTCCGATCGGCGAATAGCGGCCACGCCGCGTATGGCTGTTGCCCCATTCGCGCAGCCGCTCGATCATGCCGGCATGCCGTGATTCTCGGACGTGAACCAGCGCTGCGCGATGACGAGAGCCGCGGCGAGATACAGGCCGGCCGAGGGCGCCCACATGATGAGCCCGGCCATTTGCTGGTCCTCAAGCGCGCTGAAGCCCCACGGTTCGGTGGTGAAGAAATGCGGCGCGTAGAGCGGTGCCGCCGCGAAGGTAATCAGTGCGCCCAGCAAACCCATCTGCACCGTGCTCACCAGCAGCGCCGCGACCGACGCCAGCGCGCTCGTCCGCCGCAGCGCCGCCCAGAAGCCCATTGCGGCCACCGTCAGCGAAATCTGCATCAGCCAGTAAAGCGCATCACTGCTAAGCGCCTCGGCATAAAGTCCCGGCGCGTGCCAGAGCCAGAAGGTCACGGCCTGCACGCCCGTCCAGAACGCAAGTGAGCCCGGCCACCGTGTCCGATGCTCAGGCAGCGCGTGGACCAACAACGGCGCCAGCACTGCGGCGAGCAGCACATGGTGCGTTACCCGCGCGCTGAACAGCGCCGAGCTTAACGCGCAGAAGGGTGAGACGAACAAGAACAGGGCGAGACCAACGGCTGCAAGCGTCAGCCTCCGCTGAATGGCCGTCTCTCCTGCCCGCCACAGCAGCAATGCGGCAACGGCGATCCCGACCAGTAGCAGCGGGTCGAGGTTCCAGCGGCCAAACAGGTCGCCCGGCACCGGCGCCCCTCCGCAATAAGGCAGCCACTCGCGGCCGGCGGAAGGGCTCACCTGACTGAGGCGACCCGGGCCGGCGCTTGCGATCCTGTTGGCGTGACCCGCCACAAGGTGTTCGACAAGTCGTCCGCAACGATCAGCGCGCCGCGCGGATCGACCGTGACCCCCACCGGTCGCCCGAACGTCTTGCCGTCAGCTTGGAAGCCGCTGACGAAATCGACCGGCTGCCCGCTCGGCCAGCCGCCGCGGAAGGGCACGAAGCTCACCCGGTAGCCGACCGGTGTGCCGCGGTTCCAGCTGCCATGCTCACCGATGAACACGCCATCGGCGTAGTTCGCACCCATCGTGCCGTTGGAGAAAGCAACCCCGAGCGGCGCGTGGTGCGATCCAAGCGAGAAGTCGGGCTTGATCGTCTTGCCCACCATCTCCTGCTTGAACGGCTGGACGCGGCGATCCGGGTTGGCACCCCAATAAGCATAGGGCCAGCCATAGAAAGCGCCCTGGCGAACCGAGGTCAGATAGTCTGGAACGAGATTGGGCCCGAGCTCATCGCGCTCGTTGACCACCGCCCACAAACGGCCGGTGCCGGGCTGGATGGTCAGCGCGGTCGGATTGCGGATGCCCGTCGCATAAGGCCGTGAGGCGCCGGTCTGGGCGTCGATCTCCCAGATCATGGCGCGATCTTCCTCGACGTCCATGCCGCGCTCGCCGATGTTGCTGTTCGACCCGATGCCGACATAGAGCAGGCGGCCATCGGGGCTGGCGGTGAGCGACTTGGTCCAATGGTGGTTGATCGCCGCCGGCAGCTTGGTGACCTCCACCGCTGGGCCGCTCGCCGCGGTTTGCCCCGGCTGGTAGGCGAAGCGGACCAGCGCATCCTGGTTGGCGACGTAAAGCTGGTTGCCGACCAGCGCGAGCCCGTAAGGCGCGTTCAAGTTTTTCGCGAACACCGTGCGGCCCTCGTAAGTGCCGTCACCATTGGCGTCGCGCAGCAGGGTCAGCTGGTCGCCGCCTTTGACGCTGCTGGTGCCCTTGGCCATGAAATAGCCCGCGATGAAGTCCTTGGGACGCATTGCCGGGGCGTCGCCGCCGCCCTTGCCCTCGGCAACGAGGATGTCGCCGTTCGGCAGCACCAAAGTCTGGCGCGGGATCTTGAGATCGGTTGCGATCGGCGTGATCGAGAAGCCCTGCGGGACCGTCGGCCGGCGATCGCCCCATCCCGCCGGGCTGGCAATCTTGAGCGTCGGGACCAACCCGCGCTGCTTGTCGGGAAGCGTCGGGTTCGGCCCGAATTGCCGCGCATCGGGGTCCTGGCCGCCGCAGGCCGACAGGAGGCAAGCCAAGGCAGCGGCGGTGAAAAGGGCGGGCGACTTCATCGACGGGCTCCCGAGCGAAGGGTGGAGAAGCCGAGCCACACGGCTGCGACGGCGAGCAGCAAGGTAATGAGCGACATGATCAGCCCGGCCGGCATGGTCGCATAAGCGTCCTTGCTGTGGATGAGGGCAGTGATGAAGCCGATCACGAAGGTGGCGGACAAGACCACCAGATAGAGCACCGAGGAACGATCACGCCGCACATCAGCGCGGAAGAAGTCGATGATCGCCCAGGCGAGCGCCAGTCCAGCGAACACCAGCGCTCCTGCATTCAGCCACGCTGCGAAGTTGATCCACTGCACCTCGAAGGTCGAGGAGTAAGCCCAATCCGCCAAGAGAGCGCCGAGGAACAGCGCAAAGGTCGAGGCGAGGAAGAGTGCGTGGACCGGGTGTATGACCCGCCGCGGCGCGGTAGTGCTGGCCATGAAGCCTCCTTTGCGCGTCGGCCCGCCCCTCTCGGGTCAGGCCATGTGTGGAGCCGTTCTGTTAACGTCGAGGCTCCTTATCGCTGGAGCTACCTTGCCAATGCCGGGCGCCCGTACCGGTTCCGTCACAGATTCACGAAAGCTTGCCGGACGCAGCCGGTTCGGCCCCTGCTCGCGGTTGGCGGCCAAGCCCATCATCACAAAAGTGAATGACGGGATGTTTGGCCTCACTCATCTAAAGGCCTCTAAAGTTGGGGCTAATTCGATGGGCGAGCTTCTTGTCCTTGGCGATCTGAAATTCCGCAGTCATGAACGGCGCCAGCGTCGCATTGCCGAACCACGGCACGCAGAGAGTGATGCGGAATATTTCGAGCGGCGCAGCCGGGAAGAAGCGTGCTTCGCTGCCGAGGTTGCCTGCGACCAGACGCGGCTGATCCATCTCGAACTCGCGAGCCGCCATGCCCAGCGTGCGGCCGCCATTCGCGAGGCGTCGCAAAAGACCGCCTAACCCGCTCAATCGTCGGGGTCGAGATTGGCGCCGTCGCGGTCGAGATGAAGGTAGTTGGGATTGAACATGGCGGCCTCCTGCAGGCGCGCCAGGTCGGGGATGCGCAACCTCTTCTGGCCGATCTCCACCAGCGATTCGCCGCGCAGCAGTTGAAGCGTCCGATTGACGTGCACCGGGGTCAGGCCCGTCGCCTCCGCCAGATCATATTGAGTGAGCGGGAAGTCGCAGCTGTTAGCTTCCGCCAGTCCGATGCTTTGCATACGCATAAAGAGCTCAACAAGCAGGTGCGCCAGGCGCTGAAAGGCAGGTCGCGCTCCGACGTTGTGGGTCCATTCGCGCTGCACGGCGGCGTTGACCAGTTCGTGCCAAAGCAGCGCCTGGGTCACCTGAGGACGGTCGACCATCAGTTGCAAAAGATCGCTCGGTTCTATGGTGGCCACACGAAGCGACGTGATGGCGCCGATGCTGTGGTCCATCTGCTTTAGAACATAGGCGTTTAGGTCGCAGAAGTCGCCGGGGATGAAGAAGCCGACCAACGACCGCTTGCCGTCGGGCAGCATCTTGTAGCGCGCGCCCCAACCTCGCAGCACCAGATTGACGTGCGTTGGTAGGTCACCTTCCCTGATGAGGTCCTTGCGTGGTTCGATGACGCGGATCTTGGTCGTCAGTCGGCTGAGCGCCGCACGATCCTCGCTCGATAGTCGCGTGAAGAGTTCCAGACGTTTGAACAGGGCCGATTCCATTGCATGTGAGCCTCGCTGCCCGCGCTGGTAATCCGTCGCCTCAAAGTCCGATTTAACTTACATCAGTGGTCGATTGGGACGATTTCCAACCCGCTCAGCCAAGGCTTTCGATGATGGTGACATTGGCGATGCCGCCACCCTCGCACATGGTCTGCAGGCCGAAGCGCTTGCCTCGCGCCTTGAGAGCATGAACCAGCGTTGCCATCAGCTTGGTTCCGCTGGCGCCCAGCGGGTGACCAAGCGCGATGGCGCCGCCGTTGACGTTCAGGCGCTCGGGGTCGGCCTCAAGCTCCCGTAGCCAGGCGAGCGGCACCGGGGCGAAGGCTTCGTTCACTTCGTAAAGGTCGATGTCACCAATCGCGCGGCCCGCCCGTTCGAGCGCGCGGCGGGTAGCCGGAATGGGCTCCATCAGCATGATCACCGGGTCACCTGCCGTGACCGTCAGATTGTCGATGCGCGCCAGCGGGGTCAGGCCATGCTCCTTCAAGGCGCGCTCGCTGACGATCAGCGCGCCGCTCGCACCGTCGCAAATCTGGCTGGCGTTGCCGGCAGTGATCACGCCGTCGGGCTTCAGCGTCTTCAAGCCGGCGAGCCCCTCGATCGTTGCGCCCGCGCGAACGCCTTCATCACGGGTGTGGAGTTGGCGATTACCCTCCGCATCGGTCACTTCGAGCGGCACGATCTCGTCGGCGAAAGCGTCTGCTGCGATGGCCGCCTCGGCCTTGCGGTGGCTGCCGAGCGCGAAGGTGTCGAGCTCTTCGCGGCTCATGCCATATCGCTCCGCGATCATCTCGGCGCCGGTGAACTGGCTGAACTCGGTCACGCCATAGCGATCGAGGATCGCCTTGGACCATGGCCCCGTCCCAATACCGGCCTGCATCGGCAGAATGACCGGCGTGCCCATCGGAACCCGGGTCATGCTTTCGACACCAGCGGCGATCACCACGTCCTGCGTCCCGCTCATAACGGCCTGCGCCGCGAAGTGCAGCGCCTGCTGGCTGCTGCCGCATTGACGATCGATGGTCACTGCGGGGACGCTGTCGGGGAGGCGGCTTGCCATCACCATGTTGCGCCCGACGTGAAAGCTCTGCTCGCCGACCTGACTGACGCAGCCGACGATGACATCCTCGATTGCCGCCGGATCAATTCCGCTGCGCTCCACGAGCGCATTCAGTACCGCAGCGCCAAGATCGGCTGGATGCCAATCGCGCAGCGCCCCTCCCCGCTTGCCGCCAGCGGTACGGCGGGCATCGACGATATAGGCTACGGACATGGCGGGCTCTCCGGTGACGACAAGGGTTCCTGTCGACCTGCAAAGCCCTAAGCGGCTGCCCGGTCAAGGCGGAGCAAGCGTGCGCGCCCGCCTTAGCTCAAGTCGTGACCTGCCAGCCGCCACCAAGCGCAAGAAAGAGGCTAACGAGATTGTTCGACAGCTGCGCTTCTGCCTGAGCCACCGCGCTATCGGTCTGCGCCAGCGAGCGCTCGGCTTCGAGGACGATCTGGAACGCTTCGCGGCCGGCACGATAGCGAAGACGCGCGATACGCGCCGCTTCCGCACTGTTGGCACGCGCCCGGCGGAGCGCCTGTAGGCGCTCCTGTTCTCGGGCATAGCGGGTCAGTGCGCTTTCGGTTTCTTCCAGTGCGCCGAGCCACGTGCCGTCGAACCGCGCGAGCGATGCCTGCGCGGACGCTTCGGCCTGCGCAATGCGCGCACGGGCCGCGCCGGTGTTGGGGAAGGTCCAGCTGATCAGCGGGCCGAGCCCGAAGCGAAACCCGCGTGACGACGCCAGATCGCCGACCGAGGTAGCGGTCGAGCCGACCGACAGGCCAAGCTGGATGTCGGGATAAAGGTCGGCGGTGGCGACCCCGATGCGGGCAGTGGCGGCGGCGAGCTCGCGTTCGGCCTGGCGGACATCGGGACGGCGGGCGATCAGGGTGGCGCCAATGCCAACCGGAATCGCCCGGCTCAGCGCAGGCGGAGTGCTGCACGCCGCTGCCTGGGGCGAGATCTCGGCTGGCGGGCGGCCGGTCAGGACGGCGAGGCGGAACAGCGCGCTCTGGCGCTGGGCTTCGAGCGTCGGGACGGTTGCGCGCGTCTGCTCCAGCAGCGAACCCGCCTGACCCGTGTCGAGCGCGGTGCCCCGCCCGCCCGCGACAAGGCGGCGTGTCAGGTCGAAGGTCTGCTCCTGAAGACGCACCGTTTCGCGCGCGACTTCGAGCTGGCGGCCGGCGCTGCAGGCGTCAGCATAGGCTCGCGTGGTCTCTGCGGCGACCGTGACCCGCGCCAGGTCGAATGCGGCCTGCAATGCTCCGACGTCGGCACGGCTCGCTTCGGTAGCGCGGCGCAGGCGGCCGAACAGATCGACCTGGTAGCCAACGTCGAGGCCGACATCGAAGGTCGTGTCCGTCGGCAAGGGATCGGGCTGGTTGGCGTATGTCGCGCTGCCCGAAACGGACGTGGACGGCAGCCGCGCCGAGCGGGTTTCACGCAAGACGGCGCGAGCGCGGGCGAGGTTGGCGGCGGCGACCCTGAGGTCGGTGTTGGCCGTCAAGGCCTGCTGCACCAGCCGATCCAGCGCCGGATCGTTGAACAGGCTCCACCAGCGTCCAGGCGGCTCGTTGCCGGTGAACAGCGGCGAGATCGTTGCACTGACGAACGGCCGCTGCGCCTGTGCCTGCACTTCGGGCGCGGGCGAGCGGTAGTTGGGACCAACGGTCATGCAGCCGCTGAGCGCCAGCAGGCTGGTCACGGTCAGGAGGAGACGCTTCATGAATTTGCTCCATCCGCGGCGAGCGGCGGGTGTGTATCGTCCTTGCGGCGCATGACCCGCGTGCGGACCTTGCGCAGGCGATCGGGAAGACCGCGCATGACGACATAGAAGACCGGCGTGAAGATCAGGCCGAAGATGGTGACGCCGAGCATGCCGAAGCTGACCGCGGTGCCAAGCGACTGGCGCATCTCGGCGCCTGGACCGACGGCGATCGCCAGCGGAATGACGCCAAAGATGAAGGCGAAGCTGGTCATCAGGATCGGGCGCAAACGCTGGCGGGCCGCGGTGACGGCCGCTTCGAGCGGGCTGGCACCATCCTCTTCCTCGGCCTGCTTGGCGAATTCGACGATCAGGATCGCGTTCTTGGCAGCCAGCGCGACCAGCACGACAAGGCCGACCTGCGTCAGGATGTTGTTGTCCATGCCGCGCAGCATGACCCCGAACAGCGCCGCCAGGATACACATCGGCACGATCAGAATGACCGCCAGCGGCAGGGTCAGCGCTTCATATTGCGCGGCGAGCACGAGGAAGACGAACAGCACGGCAAGGAGGAAGATGAGCGTCGAGCTGCTTCCCGCCGCTTTCTCCTGGAACGCGAGACCGGTCCATTCGAAGCTCATGCCCTGCGGAAGCGTGCTCGAGGCGAGCTGCTCCATGGTGGTCAGCGCGTCACCCGAGGAGACGCCCGCCGCTGCCTGTCCCTGCAGCTCGACCGCCGGGAACATGTTGTAACGGACAACGCGTTCCGGACCGCTGTCGTTGCGCAAGGTCGCGACGGAGGCGAGCGGTACCATGTCGCCGTTCGCGGAGCGCACCTGCAACTGTCCGATGTCGGCAAGGTCGTCGCGGGCGGCAGGTTCGGCTTGGGCAGTCACCCGGAAGGTGCGGCCAAGCATGTTGAAGTCGTTGACGTAGGTCGAGCCGAGGTAGGTACCCAGCGCCTCGTAGACCTGCGACGGCTGGACCCCCAGCAGCTGCGCACGATCGCGGTCGATCTCCGCGTCGATCCGGGGCGAGCCGGTGTTGAAGGTCGAGAAAACCTGGGTCACCTTGGGCTGCTGCGCGGCGGCGCCCATCATCGCCATCGTTGCGCCTTCCAGCGCCTGATAGCCGGCGCCGGAGCGGTCCTGGATCATCATGGTGAAGCCGTTGCCGGTGCCAAGGCCCGGAACCGCCGGCGGCGCGATGATGAAGACGTTGGCTTCCTGGATCTGCCCGGCGAGCGCGCCGGTCAACGCCTTGGACAATGCATTGGCAGACAGCTGCCCGCCGCGCTCGCCCCAATCGGCAAGACGAATGAACATGGTACCGGCGTTGGACGCCTGCGAGAAGCTGGCGCCGTCGAGACCGGCAAAGGTGGCGGCATCGACCACGCCTTCTTGCTTGCGGACGATCTCGTAAGCGCGGTTCAGCACCTCCGTGGTGCGGTCGAGCGAGGCGCCCGGCGGCAGCTGGACGACGCCAATCAGGACGCCTTGATCCTGTTCGGGAATGAAGCCGGTCGGCGTGGATGCGAGCTGCACGCCGGTGAGCCCAAGGAAGACGGCGTAGATCACCAGCATCAGCCCGGTCTTGCGCACCAGCTGGCTGGTCAGGCGCCCGTAGCGGTCCGACAGCCAATCGAAACCGGCGTTGAACTTGGTCGCGGCAAATCGCAGCGGGCGGGTCAGCCTGGAGCCACCGCCCGCATCCATCTCGACGTGCGGCTTCAGCAACAGCGCGGCAAGCGCCGGCGAGAGGGTCAGCGACACGACCAAGGAGATCAGGGAGGCCGCCGCGATGGTCACCGCGAACTGGCGGTAGAAGATGCCCGGGATGCCTGACACAAAGGCGGTCGGCACGAACACGGCGGTCAGCACCAGGCCGATCGCGATCAGCGCGCCCGACACTTCCTGCATGGTGCGGTGCGCCGCTTCGCGCGGGCTCAGCCCTTCGCGGATGTGCTTCTCGACCGCTTCCACGACCACGATGGCGTCGTCGACCACGATGCCGACCGCCAGCACGAGCGCGAACAGCGACAGGGAGTTGATCGAATAGCCGAGCGCCAGTTGGACCGCGAAGGTGCCGACGAGCGCGATCGGGATAGCCAAGATCGGGATCACCGCCGCGCGCCAGGTCTGGAGGAAGACCATCACCACGATGATGACGAGGATCACCGCCTCGAGCAGCGTTTCCTGCACCGCTTCGACCGAGGCGGAGACATATTCGGTCGGGTTGTAGGGGACCGAATACACGATGCCCGGCGGGAAGTCCTTGGACGCGGTCTCGACCTCGTTCAAGACCAGCTCGGCCGCGTTCAGGGCGTTGGAGCCCGGCTGCTGGATCACCGCCAGCGCCACGCCGCTCTTGCCGGTGAACGAGCCGCGGATGCCATAATCCTGGGAGCCCAGCTCTACCCGCGCAACATCGCGAACACGGGTGATGCCGCCCGACGGGTCCGTCTTGATGATGACGTCGGCAAATTGCTCGGGATCGCTAAGGCGACCCTGGACTTGGATCGGCAGCTGGAAGGACGGGTTGCCACCGCCATATGGCGGCTGACCGAGCGCGCCGCCCGCTACCTGGACGTTCTGGGTGCGCAACGCGGTGACGATCTCACCCGCGGTAAGGTTTCGAGCGGCCGCACGCGACGGATCGATCCAGATTCGCATGGAATAATTGCCGCCGCCGAACACCTGCACCCCGCCGACGCCTTCGAGGCGAAGCAGCCGGTCACGCAGGTTGGTATTGGCGTAGTTGCCGAGGTAATCGACGTCGAGATTGGGGTCCGTGGACGTCAGCGCCACGATCATCAGGAAGCCGGTGGACTGCTTGTTGACCGTCACCCCGACTTGGCGGACCTGGTCGGGCAAGCGCGGCTCGGCAAGAGCGACGCGGTTCTGGACCAGCACCTGCGCGGCATCGAGGTCGGTGCCGGGCTTGAACGTCACGGTGATCTGCGCAGCGCCGCCGGTCGACGACGAAGACATGTAGAGCATGTTCTCGACGCCGTTGATCTCCTGCTCCAGCGGAGCGGCAACGGTTTCGGCGATCGTCTCGGACGAGGCACCCGGATAAGCGGCCTGGATGCTGATCGTCGGGGGCGCGATCTCGGGATATTGCGAGAGCGGCAGCTGAGGATAGGCGAACAGGCCGATCAGCGTGATGAACACCGCCAGGACCGACGCAAAGATCGGCCGTTCGATGAAGAAGCGCGAGATGTTCACGGGAGCGTGGTCCTTCAGGCGCTGACGGGGGTCGCGGTGGCCGACGGGTTCGCCGCGGGAGGTTGCTGGCGTGCCGGCTCAGGCCCGGTCTGGACCTTGATCTGCCCCGGCTGCGGCTTGACCTTCTGCCCAGGGCGCGCGCGCTGAATGCCGTTGATGATGACCCGGTCCTGCGGCGAGATGCCGCGGCGGATCACGCGCAGGTTGCCGGTCAGCGGACCAAGCTCCACTGGACGTGCCAGCACAGTGCCCGCCTTGTCGACGACGTAGACCACCCGGCGCGCGGCATCGGTAACGATGGCTTCGTCGGGCACCAGCAGGGCGGCATAGGGCCGCGAGGCTTCAAGCCGGAGGTTGCCGAACATTCCCGGCTTCAGGAAGCCGGTCGGATTGGGCACGACTGCGCGGGCCCGAACGGTGCCGGCTTCGCTGTTTACCACCGGATCGATGAAGTCGAGGCGTCCGGCATGAACATAGGACGTCTCATCTCCAAGCCGGATGCGAACGGGGGTGCCAGCGGTGCTGCCGGCATTCTGCCGCTGATACTTCAGCAGCAAGGCTTCGGAGCCGTTGAAGGTGAACTGAAGCGGGTTGGTCGAGACAATCGTGGTGAGCACCGTCTGATCGGCCGTGACCGAATTGCCAACATCGACCCGCCGCTCCGACACCATGCCCGACAGTGGCGCCAGCACGCGGGTGAAGCCGACGTTGAGCTGCTGCGCGCGGATCGCGGCGCGGGCGGCGGCGACATCTGCTTCGGCGGTGCGCAAGGCGGCCTGCCGCTGCTCGACCTCTTCGGTGCTGGCCGCCTGCTGCGCCGCCAGGGCCCGCGAGCGCGCCAGTTCGGTGCGGGCATTGGTGATGGTGGCCTGCGCCCGTGCCAATTGCGCCTGCGACTGAGCAAGCGCAGCCTGCGAAGGCCGCGCGTCGATGGTGAAGAGCAATTGCCCGGCGCGAACGAACTGACCTTCGCGGAAATGCACCGACTGCAGGTAACCGGTGGCACGCGGGCGCACCTCGACGTTCTGTTGCGCTTCGAAGCGGCCGACGAACTCGTCCCAGTCCACCACCTGCTGCTGGATCGGCTGGGCCACGGTTACCGGCATGACCGGCGGTGCGGCCGGCTGCTCCTCCGACTTGGAACAACCTCCCACGAGCGCAAAGGCAAGAAGGGCAAGCGGGACGATGCGCGACCGGGCGCGAGCAAAAGGCATGAAAGTGGCTTTCCGACTATATTCGAGAACCGCTGTGGAGGTCGGAATCGACTCACCGCGACATTCACGCGCCGTCAACACTTGTAGACTTACAAAGTCAATAGCCGTTGACATTCGCGCCGTGCTGTCGCGAAGAACGGCGATCTGGAGACGTGATGCGCCCACCCACCCGCAACGCTGCCGCCACTCGCGAACGGCTTCTCGAGTGCGCCCGCAAGGGCTTCGTGCAGGAAAGCTACGATGCAGTCGGCCTGCGGGAAATTGCGGGAGCTGCCGGCGTCGATGTCGCCCTGATCGGACGGTATTTCGGTTCCAAGGAGCAGCTGTTTCGAGCGGCGTTGGCGACCGAGGACAATCGCTGGGAAGAACTGGCGCAGGCGGACGATTTGCCGAGCTATCTGGCCGCGATGGCCGTAACCGACGATTCCAAGGACGCGGAGCATGTCGAGCGTCTGCTCATCATGCTTCGCTCTGCCGCGTCGCCGACAGCGTCCACCATTGTCCGCTCGACCTTCCAGAACGAGGTGCTGCAACCCTTCGCCAACGTCCTCACCGGCCCACAGGCCGAGCGACGCGCGGCGATGGCGCTATCGGTGCTGATGGGGACGACCATCATGCGAACGATCCTCAGGATCGATCATGATGGCGGCTGTGAGAACGACACGCTCAAGGAGCGTCTGTCGGGCATGTTACGGATTGCGCTCGCACCCGATGAGACGGGTTCTGACGCTAGTCCACCGACCCGGCTCGAGGCGCTGCGTTGAACGAAACAGCGGATCGCCGCTTAGCCCTGAAGGGCTAGCGAGCGCTGAGACCTTGCGAAGCCAGCCGGCGCACGGCGAGCCTGGAGGCTTCGCGCGTTCCCATCACCTCGCCCGAGGCGAGAACAACTTCGCTGTCGGGGGCTTCCGCGACACGGCGGAAGACGGCGCGCGCTTCGTTGACGCGGCCTTGCCGTGCCAGCAGCTGGCCATAGTTCAGCATCCAGGCGACATCCTGCCCGTTGCCGGGACGCGATGCGAGCAACTGACTTTCCGCGCGCTTGAGGTCTCCCTGCACGAGCGCCTGATACGCCAGGGCGCCGTCCGCATAATCCATCTCTGTCGCCGGCTGGGCGCCGCCCGAGGCAAGAAGCATCGCGGCCAAGAAGATCTGCATGTCGGCTCCTCTCAAGAGGTCTCTTGTCACAGCGTTGTAGCATGACCGTAATATCATCGTCATCTTCGAACAAGCGCACCGGCAAGTGTCCGTCACGCGCGTCCTGCGTGATCTGGGCGGCCGCCTTCCCTTCTCAGTGCAAGCTTTGAGGGTGTCGCCGTCGCGACTCCGAACGGCTTTCGCGACGCCGAACTGGCTGAAGGCCTCATCAAGTCGGTGAGAGGCGACGCTTATGTCTTCGACCTTGCCGATGTTCAAAGCCGGCCGGCTGCCACCAAGTCGTTGAACTTGCGGTCAGAGCTGCCCCAGCGGCACGTCGGCGCGCGGCCCGCCCCTCTTTGAACTGTCACAATAGCTACACTGAATCGTCGCGGCCAACGACTAGCCGAGCTCCAGAAGCTGAGGGGCAGCACAGCAGCGCCTCGTTCGTCACAAAAAGTCAGGATTGAGGGGACCTCATGAACATGGTGCAGGCGAGCCGCAAATTGTTGTTGGTCACAGTAGCGGCGAGCGTTCTTGCGGCTTGCGGGGGCGCCGACGACGTCGCTTCGCCGGGTGAAGGAACCATCATCGGTGGCGGCAACACGGGCGGCGGCACGACCACCCCGCCGCCGGTCAGCACCGGCCCCGCCGCAAGCTGTCCCACCGGCACCACCGACCGTGGTGTCAATCCGGTCGTCAATCGCCGCAACTGCGGTCTCCCGGCCCGCATCGCGACGAGCCTCTCGCTGCCCAAGGTCGCGGGTCTCTTCTACTCCATCGATGGCCGCGTCGATGTCGGCACCGACGTCGGCGGTGACGGTGCGGCAACCGGCGGTCAGGCGGCAACCCTGTCGATCGATCCCGGCGTGGTCGTGATCGGCCAGAGCCAGGCGAGCTTCCTCGTGGTCAACCGCGGGTCGCAGATCAACGCCGTCGGCAGCGCCACGGCGCCGATCATCTTCACCAGCCTCGACAATCTCGAAGGCCGTGCGACCGACACCAGCTCCAACCAGTGGGGCGGCATCCAACTGCTCGGCCGCGCCCCGATCAGCAACTGCTTGTCGGCTGTCCCAGGCGGCTCCGCCCAGTGCCAGCAGCAGGCCGAAGGCACCGGCTCGCCGGCGCTGTACGGCGGCAACCTGCCCAACGACAACAGCGGCCAGCTGCGTTACGTGCAGATCCGCTTCACCGGGTTCAGCGCGTCGCCCAACGCAGAGCTTCAGGGCCTGACCACCGGCGGCGTCGGTGCCGGCACGCGGATCGAAAACGTCCACATCCACAACAGCGGCGATGACGGCGTCGAAATCTTCGGCGGTTCGCACAACATGCGCAACATCGTCCTCACCGGCGCGGACGACGACGCGCTCGACACCGATTTCGGCTACAAGGGCTTTATCCAGTTCGTGATCGCCATCCAGCGGCCGCAGTCGCTCGGCGTCAACGGCGACACCATGATCGAAGCCGACAGCAACCCTGAAGTGACCGGCGCCGACGATTTCACGCCCCGCCAGTTCACCCGCCTGTCGAACTTCACCTTCATCCAGACCCGCACCGGCACCCGAGCAATCCACCTTCGCGGCGGCACCGACTATGCCCTCGTCAATGGCGTGGTGGTGAGCCCGTCAGCCTGCCTCGATGTCGACCAGGCAACCACCGTGCAGACCACCGGCCCGGACGAAGCCGGCGTTCCGATCATCCGCTCGGTGCTGTTTGCCTGCACGCCGCGCGACGATGCCGATACCGACACGTTCGAAGCGACTGCCTTCGACGCGCCGACCAACACCAACAATCTGTTCGGCTCCACGTCGACACTGACGAACCTGTTCATCAACGGGGCGAATGAAACGGCAGCGACGCCGTACAGTGCGACGCTGCTCAACACGAGCTTCGTCACCGCGCCATACGTTGCCGGCAACTTCACCCAGACCAACTATGTTGGCGCGGTCCGCGACGGCAACGACATCTGGTATCGCGGCTGGACCTGCGACAGCGGCTACGCGAGCTTCAGCTCGGGTAACAGCTGCAACACCGTTCCGGCCTGAGGCTGTCAGCGAGATGATGCAAGTGTCCAGGTTGGCCTCGCTGCTGCTCGTCACCACCGTTCTGTGTCCAGCGGCAGCGCTGGCGCAGGCCGGTGGCGCCGCGGCCCCGGTCGTCACTCCGCCGACCGGCCCCGCCGGGGAGGCAACCGCCCCCGAGCAGCCGGCGTCCACCGATGAGGTGGCACCGACCGAAGAGCCGGTGATCGAGGTTTCGGCGCCAGGTGTGGACGCGCCGGGCGACATCATCGTCCGCGGCCGTCGCAACATCCTGCGCTCGGCGCCGGAAGTCGTTTCCGTGCTCTCCAGTGAGGATATCGCGCGCACCGGTGACGGTGACATCGCTGGCGCTCTGCAGCGCGTACCGGGCCTCAGCGTAGTCGGCAACGGCTTCGTCTATGTGCGCGGGCTTGGCGACCGCTACAGCCTTGCGCTGCTCAACGGCCTTGCCCTGCCCAGCCCCGAGCCGCTGCGCCGCGTGGTGCCGCTGGACATCTTCCCCACCAGCGTCATCGGCAGCGCGGTTGTTCAGAAGAGCTACTCCGTCAATTACCCGGGTGAGTTCGGCGGCGGCGTCATCAACCTGACCACCACGGCCGCGGCGCGGGAGCCGTTCCTGACCATCGGCGCAAGCATCAGCGGCGATACGGAAACGACCGGCAAGCTTGGCTACACCTACTACGGCAGCAGCACCGACTGGCTTGGCTTCGACAACGGCGACCGCGCCATCGACGGTGCCTTTGGACACGCTTTCCGCTCGAACAAGGTCATCGGTGAAGGTTCGAACTTCACCCGCGCCGAAGTGCAGGCGATCACCGCCGACCTGACCAACAGCCGCACCTCTGTTCTTCAGCGTAACATGGACATTCCCGCCAACTTGGGCGTGGACCTGACCGGCGGCACCACCTTCAACGTCGGCGGGACCGAACTCGGCCTGATCGCCAGCGCTGGCTACAGCAACAGCTGGCGCACGCGCGATGCCACCCAGCAGACGCAGGGCGGCGACCTCATCGGAACCGACTTCCAGGCGGTCCGAACCGACAATCGCGTGATCGCCAATGGCCTCCTCGGGCTGACGGCCAAGATTGGCGGTCACAACCTGCGCTTCACCAATCTCCTGATCCGCGACACGCTGAAGATCGGGCGGCTGGCGGCGGGTTACGACGTTCAGATCGGCGACCCCATTCCAGGTGGCCCGGCGCAGCAGATCAACCAGCGCACCGCCTGGTTCGAGCGCCAGCTCCTGAACTCGCAGCTGGTCGGCGAATTCAAGTTCCGCGACCTCGATCTCGACCTTCGTGGCGGCTATGCCAACAGCCAGCGCAACGCGCCTTACGAGCGCAGCTTCAACTACGTCTACAACAGCCAGATTGGCGACTACGTCAACAACCTCACCACCAATCCGCAAAGCGCCGGGATCACCTTCTCCGAGCTTGACGAGGACGTCTGGAATCTCGGCGGCGACGTCAGCTACCGGCTGCCGGGCGAGCGGAACATCACGCTCAGCGCTGGCGGTGCCTACCTCGACACCACTCGCAACTCCACGCGGCGCGATTTTGCCTTCCGCCCGGCAAATGCATTGCCCGGCGGCGTGACCGAGCAGCGGCCCGACTATCTGCTCTCGGACTTCAACGTCTATACCTACAACATCCTGCTGGTCGAAACCTCGGGTCTTGCCGGAACGGCGCGCTACCAGGGCGATCTCAGGGTCGCGGCAGGCTATGCACAGGCGACCGGCGACATCGTTGAAGGCCTTCGCCTGCAAGGCGGCGTGCGGTTCGAAGACGGCAAGCAGTCGGTCACGCTGGTTGACCTCTTCAATCAAGGCGGCCTTGCCCAGATCCCGGCGATCGAAAAAAGCTACTGGCTTCCGGCAGCGACCCTGACCTGGACCATCCGCCCGGACATGCAGCTGCGTCTGCATGGATCTAAGACGCTTGCCAGGCCACAATTCCGTGAACTGGCGCCGCAGGTCTACTTCGACACCGAAAGCGACCGTCAGTTCTTCGGCAATCCGTTCCTCACCGATTCAACGCTGACCAATGCCGAAGCGCGCTACGAATGGTATTTCGCCACGCAGCAACGCGTCAGCGTCGCCGGCTTCTTCAAGCGGATCAACAAGCCGATCGAGGCGATCGCCAATTTCACCGGTGGCGCCGCCCTCATCACGACGTTCGGCAACGCGCCGCGCGCCAAGCTGTACGGAGTCGAGGTCGAAGCGCAGAAATTCGTGCCGCTCGGCGCCCTCGGCATGGACCAGCATCGCCTCGTCCTGATCGGCAACTATACCTTCTCGAAATCCGAGATCGAAGTATCGGATGGTGACACGACCATCCTGAACGACCTTCGCGGGCCCCGTCCTGCGCGCGAGGTCTTCTTCGACGGCGATCCGCTCACCGGTCAGTCCAAGCACATTGCGAATGGCCAGATCGGCATCGAGAACACGGCGCAATTGCAGCAGCTCACCCTGCTGTTCAACTATGCGTCCAAGCGCGTCACCAGCCGCGGCCCGGCCAGCGCCGGCGTTCGGCAGGCCGACATCTTCGAGCGTCCGGGGCTGACCGTCGACCTGGTCGCACGGCAGGGCATCCGCCTTGGCGGCAAGGAGATCGAAGTGAAGTTCGAAGCGCGCAACCTCACCGAGCAGGACTATGAGGAAACCCAGGACGTTCGCGGCACCCGTATCTTCGTCAACCGCTACGATGTAGGCCGATCCTTTTCGCTCGGCGCATCCGTGAAGTTCTAGGCGCACGCACCTACGCGATCGCTTCCGCCGGGTAGAGCCCCACGTGCTCTACCCGGCGAAGATGGCTCCCTCTTCGATTTGTCGTTCGCCGGGCAATCTGAGGGCTGTCATTCCGACGGGCTGATGCCGGCGTTCGAGCTGGCAACGATCAGCCTTGTTGAAAGCGCTTGGTCAGCAAGCGGACTAGTACAATTTGCAAACAAAAGCCCCAGAAAACCGCTTGGTTTTCCGAGGCTTTGTAATGGTGGGCGTGGCAAGGATTGAACTTGCGACCCCTGCGATGTCAACACAGTGCTCTACCACTGAGCTACACGCCCACTCTGGGACGGGCCTCTAGCGGGGCCTTGGGCACCGCGCAAGGCGTTAGGTCATGCGATGGCGAGGAATTTCTCGCGGCGGGCCTGGCGGAGCTGATCGGGGCTCTTCTCCATAAGGCCGTCGAGTTCTTCCACCACGGCAGCCTTGAGGTTCGCGATCGCCTGGCCCGGCGCGCGGTGTGCGCCGCCCAAGGGCTCGGGGACGATGCGGTCGATGACCTTGAGCGAGAGGAGATCGGCCGCGGTGATGCGCATCGCTTCGGCGGCTTCGGCCGCCTTGTCGGCGGTGCGCCACAGGATCGAAGCGCAGCCTTCGGGGCTGATCACCGAATATACGCTATGTTCCAGCATCAGGACACGGCTGGCAGCGGCAATCGCGATCGCGCCGCCCGAGCCGCCCTCGCCTACGACCGCAGCAATCGAAGGCACACCGAGCGACAGACCGCGCTCGGTCGAGCGAGCAATCGCCTCGGCCTGCCCGCGTTCCTCCGCCTGAACGCCGGGAAAGGCGCCGGGCGTGTCGACAAGGCTGACCACCGGAAGCCCGAAGCGATCGGCAAGGTCCATCAGGCGGATCGCCTTGCGGTAGCCTTCAGGCTTGGCCATGCCGAAATTGTGCTTGAGGCGGCTGGTGGTGTCCGAGCCTTTTTCATGCCCGATCAGCATCACCTTGCGCCCGTCGATCCGCGCCAGCCCGCCGAGGATCGCCTGGTCGTCGGCAAAGGCGCGGTCGCCGGCCAGCGGCACGAATTCGTCGGTGAGGCCTGCGACATAATCGCGAAAGTGCGGCCGCTCGGGATGGCGCGCGACCTGCGTCTTCTGCCACGGCGTCAGCCGCGCATAAGTCTCCTTGAGCATCCGCTCGCTCTTGGCTTCGAGCCGCTCGATTTCGTGGTCGATATCGAGATCGCCGCCGCGCGCGGTGTCCTTGAGTTCGGCCACCCGGGAATCGAGCTCGGCGATCGGCTTTTCGAAGTCTAGAAAGGTCAGCATAGCGGGCGCGGGGCTAGGCCGGACGATGGGGCTTGGCAAGCGCTCCCCTCGCCAGCGGATGCACCCGGTTGACCAGCTCGACCAGCCGGCTGGCATCGACATGGGTGTAGATCTGCGTCGTCGCGATGTCGGCGTGGCCGAGCAAGGCTTGCAGCACACGCAGGTCCGCGCCGCCCGCCAGCAGGTGGGTCGCAAAAGCGTGGCGCAGCACGTGCGGGCTGACCCGGTCGGGCGCAATCCCCGCGTCGGCCGCCATGGCGCGGACCAGCTGGAACAAGCGCACGCGGCTGATGTGCTTGGTTCCGCCTGGAAACAGCCACGCGCTTCCCTTCGGCATCACCGCGCGCCAACGAGCCACCGCGGCGCGGGCGCGGTCGGAGATGGGGACCAGCCGCTCCTTGCCGCCCTTGCCGGCGAGGATCAGGAACGGCTCGGGCCGGGCAAGCGCCGCAGCCGGCAGGCTGACCAGTTCGGTCGCGCGCAGCCCCGAGCCGTAGAGCAGCTCCAGCAGCGCCAGATTGCGCAAGCGAAGCGGTTCGTCGCTGGCAGCGCGGGCCTCGGCTTCGGCGAACATGGCATCCACCTCGTGCCGTTCGAGGATGCGCGGGAGCGGTCGTACGGTGCGCGGGCGGGGCAGGGCGGCGGAAGGGTCGTCCGCGCGGAGGCCTTCGTCGACGAGAAAGCCGTAAAAGCGGCGAAGCGCAGCGGAACGGCGGGCGAGCGTGGCTGCGCTTAGGTCGGCCCACGCCTCCGCCAGACGCCCAATCTCGTCTGTGCCTGCGCCGCCAAGATCGCCCATCACCTTGGCCGCGGCGGCGAGGTCGCTGCGATAGGCCAGCAAAGTATTGCGCGCCGCCCCGCGTTCGGCTGCCAGCGCATCGGCGAAACGGTCGACCAGCGCTCGGTCGTCGGCCCTCACTGCCCGCGGGCGGTCCGCGCCAGCATCTCCGCGGCGATCAGGCGGGCCTGGCTCTCGAGGCCGGCTGAACGCATCGCTTTCAGCGCCTGGAACACGTGCGCAGACGGAATGCGCTCGGGACTTGCGGCTTGCATCCCGACCGCGGCAAGAAGCAGCGCGCTTCCCGGCTGGCGGCGTGTGCCAGCCTCGACCATGAAGCGGGTCCAGCTGCTCGACCGCCCAAGCCCCAGCCCGTAGCTGCGGTTGAGCGTGGTCGCCGTGTCCGAATCGATCCGACCAAGGCCGGCCAATCCTGCCACCAGCAGCTTGGAGCGGCTCTTGTCCTTGCTCGTGTCGGCGTCGATGAAATCCTCGACCCGGCTTGCGGAAACGTCGACCTGGGCCGTTGTGCCGAGCGCCAGCAGGGCCCAGGCCTGGTCGGCGGCGGCCTCGTTGCTGATCTCGCCCAGCACGGGTGCCCAGCGGGCCGCGGCTGCCTCGTTCCCACCGGCAAGCAGCGAGGCGATCAGCTTGGCCGCATCACCGTCGACCGCTGCTGATGGCCGGACTCGGCTGGCAGCGAGCGACAGCAACGCTTCCCCCGCAAGCCGCTGCAGCTGATCGTCGCCCGATCCCCACAAGCGGCGCATCGCAGCCAACCGCTCGGCCGGATCGCGCGCGGCAAAGGCGAGGCGGAGCTGCCAGGCGTCGGTGCCGGCAAGATCCGAAGGGTCGGTGGCGTCGTAGACCGTCGAATAAAGGTCGCCGAGCGCCGAGGAGGAGAAGACCCCCAGCCCTGTGGCGATCCGCGCGGAGGGCAGCCGCTGTTCGGCGCTCAGCATCGGTGCGCGTGCCTGCCACGCCCGGACCCGCGCCGGCGCGCGGTTGAGAAGATTGGCGGGCGGCATCATGCCCGTCGCTGCCGAAAGGCCGAAGCGCCAGGCGGTGAGCGCCTCGACATTGTCCCATTCGACCGTTGCCGCGCGGCCGGTGTCGGCCCCTGCCCCGACAACCTTGTCGGCCAGCACGTGATCGATGCCGGTGATCGGGCCGCGGCGACGCGCCTGTTCGATCCGCGATGCGGCCGTGGTCGCTTCGCCGGTCAGCGCCGAGCACATGGCGTCGGTCAATGGCAGGACCCGTTTCTCGACCTTGGCCATGTTCTCGCGCAGCGGACACAGCGCACCGGGGTCGGCTGAGGCCAGCGCGCTCTGCACCGCGACCTGGGTCATCTTGGGGGTGAAGTCCGACACATCGACGCCCGCGACCAGCATCGCGGCGGCGTCGGCCTCGCCCATGCGCAGCAGCAGCCAGGCGCGCTCGGCGACCCAATCGACCGGGTTCACCTCAGGCGGCGCTTCGCTCCGGGCAAGCAGCGCATTGCGCAGCGCGATATGCAGCCAGCGGCTTGGCAGCGGGGTATCGAGCCGTCGCATCAGCCCGGACAGGAAGCTGCCGTTGGCATTGCCCCAGGGCGCGCTGCCAAGGCCCCAGTTGGCCGGATCGATCGCCCCGACCAGCCGCGGGTCCCGCCTTGACGCGTCGGGGATCTCGACCGGCGGCAGCGGCGCGGGAACCTCCGCCAGCTCTTCCGGGGTCAAGCTCTCGCTCTCGACCACCGCCGAGCCCTCGGCGGCGGCGGCGCTGCGCTGCGGCCGGCTTGCTTCGGTCGCGCTGCTGTCGGGCGCCTGCTCGTTGGATTGCGTGTTCGACGGCTCTGGCGCCGGAGCCGTGTCATTGAAGGTCGGCGGAAGCAGGCTCTGCTGCGCCAGCGCAAGCGCCGGTAGCGCCACCAGCCCCAGCGCCGCGCCGACAGCCAGGCGGTTACGCCGGGCGGGCAACATCCACCTCGATCGGGCGGGTCGGGACTTCTTCAACGCTGCCGGCGAGCCAGATGGCAAAGCCCACCAGAACCGCAAGGATGATCAGCCAGATGATGAGCCCGCGCGCGGGATGCGGAGGCTTGCGTCGGATTGCCATGAAGCGGGCTTTTGCCGACTTGGGCCCACGCTGTATAGCCCCGGCGAACATGTCGCGCCGTCCCCTCCCCTTCAATGGCAAGCTCGACCGGCCCGTGGTGCTGGTCGGGTTGATGGGTGCCGGCAAGTCCACGGTCGGCCGCCGCCTTGCCCGCCGCCTTGGCCTTCCGTTCGTCGATAGCGACAGCGAGATCGAGGATGCCGCGGGCCTTAGCGCCGGCGAAGTGTTCAAGCGCTTCGGCGAACGCGACTTTCGCGACGGGGAGCGACGCGTGGTGGCCCGCCTCGCCAACGGCCCGGTGCGGGTGATCGCCACCGGCGGCGGCGCCTTCGTCAACGCCGGCACGCGCGCACTTCTCAACGAGCGCTGCATCACCGTGTGGCTCGACGCTCCGATCAACCTTCTGGCCGAGCGCACCGCGCGCCGTCCGGAGACCCGGCCGATGCTGACCGATGCCGATCGCGCCGAGACCCTCGCTCGCCTGAACGCCGAGCGCCGCCCCGCTTATGCCGAGGCCCACATCCGGGTGACCAGCGAGGCCGGCGCCCACCATGAAGTGGTCGAGCGCATCGTTGCCGCCATCGACCGCCACCTCAAGGAGAAACCGTGAAGAGCCTGACCGTCGACGCCGGTGACGAACGCTATGACGTCTTGGTTGGCCGGCTGGAAGACTGCCGCAGCCGCTTGCTGCCCCTGGCCGGAGGCAATCCGCTGGTGGTGGTTAGCGAGCCCAAGGTCTGGGGCCTCCACGGCGCACGGCTGCAAGAGCTGCTGCCGTGCGATCCGATCCTGGTGCCGGAAGGGGAAGCGGCCAAGGACTGGCCGCACCTCCAGGCGCTGATCGAGGCGTTCACGGATCGCAATCTCGACCGTTCGGCCGCCGTCGCGGCGTTCGGCGGGGGTTCGGTCGGCGACCTTGCCGGCCTTGCCGCAGGCCTGTTCAAGCGCGGCATCCCCATCGTCCAACTACCGACCACGCTGCTCGCTCAGGCCGACAGCGCAGTCGGTGGCAAGACCGCGATCGACGCCTTTGGGCAGAAGAACCTTGTCGGCATGTTCCACCAGCCCCGGCTGGTCATCGCCGATATCTCGCTGCTCGACACGCTCGACGAACGCCAGCTTCGCGCTGGCTATGCCGAGATCGTCAAATATGGCCTGATCCGCCACGAAGCCCTGTTCGAATGGCTCGAAGGGCATGGCGCCGCCCTGCTCGACGGGCAACGCGAATATCGCGAGGAAGCGGTGTGGCAGAGCATTGCGGCCAAGGGGCGCTCGGTGGAGGCCGACGTCACCGACCGCAACGGCATTCGGGCGCTGCTCAATTTCGGCCATACCTTTGCCCATGCCATCGAGAGCGCCGCGGGGCTTGGCACCCTGCTCCACGGCGAGGCGGTGGCGACCGGCATGGTCCTTGCCTTTGATCTCTCGGCAACGCTCGGCCTGTGCGCTCATGACGACGCCGCGCGGGTCCGCGCCCATCTTCAGGCCGCCGGCCTTCCGGTCACGATCGCGGAGACCGGGGTGAACCGTGCCGACCTCCTGCCGCTGATGCGCAGCGACAAGAAGAACGCCGGCGGCGCGGTGCGATTGGTGCTGACCCGCGGGATCGGCGACGCCTTCCTCAGCGAGGGCGTCGACGAGAGCGTGCTCGGCGACTTCCTCGAAACGGCGGCCTAGTCTTCCAGCGGAGCGTGGGCGAAGCTTCGTTCCAGCCCGCTGCGCAGATCGCCACTCGCATGCTGCGCCTTCAGCCGTTCGCGGTCACGGCTGCGATATTCCTGCTCAACCCGGTCGACCTCGCGCGCGGCGATGCCAAGCGCCGAAAGCGCCTGACAGCCCATCACCACCGCACTGTCGAAGACTTCGCGCTGGATCCACGCAATGCCGAGCCCCTTCAGCGCCAGCATCTGCCGCCGGTCGAAGGTGCGGACCATGATCCGTGCCTTGGGAAAAGCCTCCACAATCGGCCGAAGCTGTTCGGGCCCGAGCTCGGCATCGTCGATGCAGAAGAAGATGCCCTCGGCTTCCTCGGCGCCTGCCGTCCTGAGCAGGTCGATCCGCGTGCCGTCGCCATAATAGACCTTGGTGTCGAACTGTCCCGCCCGCTCGATTTGCTCGGGATTGATGTCGATCAGGGTGACGGGGACGCGCTTGGCCATCAGCATTTGCGCCACCGTCTGCCCGAACCGGCCATAGCCGACCACGATGGCATTGGTTTCGGGGCTGAATTCGGGCCCGGGCAAGTCAACGTGCTTCTCCGGCTGATTGGCCTGGAGCCAGCCGATGAAGCGCATCAGGAAAGGCGTTGCGACCATCGATGCGGTGACCACCGCGCCCAGCAAGCTCGCCTGATCGCGGGTGATCAGGCCCCCGACGGCGGCACTGGCGAAAAGCACAAAGCCGAACTCGCCCGCCTGGCTCAACAGCAGTGACAAGGTCGCGGACCGGCCCGGCCTGCTGCCGAACAGCCGTGCGATGGGGTACAGCGCCGCCGCCTTGAGGATGATGACCGCAAGGGCCAACCCGATGACGAGGAACGGCTCGCCGGCGATGGCGCGAAGGTCGAGCAGCATGCCGACCGACATGAAGAACAGGCCGAGCAGGATCGACCGGAACGGCTCGATGTCGCTTTCCAGCTCGTGCCGGTAAGGGCTTTCCGCCAGCATCACGCCCGCGACAAAGGCACCCAGCGCGACCGACAGGTGCAGCGCGTGCATGAGCGCCGCAGCGCCGACCACCACCGTCAGTCCGGCGACAATGAACAATTCGCGCTCGCCGAGGCGGCCGATCAGCGCGAACAGCGGCGCGACGATGAAGCGGCCCGCCAGCACCAGGCCGACCACAGCACCGATAGTCATGCCGGTCATTGCGAGGCCCGACGGCGTGCTCGGGTCGCCTGCCACGCTCAAGGCGGCGATCAGCGTGATCAGCGGGATCAGCGCCAGGTCCTGCAGCAGCAGGATGGAGAAGGCTCGCTCGCCATGCGGGCTATTGAGCTCGCCCGTCGAACGCAGCATCGGCAGCACCTGCGCGGTCGATGACAGGCCGAGCGCGAGCCCGATCGCGATCGCCGGCCCCCAGCCGAGCCCCAACACCAGCTTCACCAGCACCGCCAGCAGCGCGCCAGAAGCCAGCAGCTGCGCCAGACCCAGCCCGAAAATGTCGCGCTTCATCCGCCACAGCCGCGAGGGCTGGAGTTCCAACCCGACGATGAACAGCAGCAGCGCGATGCCGATCTCGCTGACCCGGTTGATCGCTTCGGCATCGCCCGACAGGTTGAGCACTGAAGGCCCCACCACGATCCCGCCGACGATATAGCCGAGGGTCGCGCCGAGCCCGAGGCGGCGGAACAGCCCCACGAACAACAAGGCCGCGCCGAGAAGAACGGTCAGCCAGGTCAGATAATCGGTCAAGCTTGGCCCTCCGTCGCCGGTTCATCCAAGGCCTTCAGCAAGGCATCGAACGGCAATAGCACCGCACCATGGCGCCCTGCCCTTGCCTGCACGGGGCCGAGCACCGCAAAGCCCTCCGGCACCTCGCCGCGGCCGTCCAGCCAGGCCTTCACCGCCGCGCGCAACACGATCACCTCGGCCTTGAGCCGGCCGGGCGCCCAGCCTTGCACCAGCGCGGCGCTGGCCTGCCCGTAGGCGCAGGCGGTGACCTTTTGCGCGATAGCAGCGATGCGCCCGCTCTCGCTGCTAAGCTCGGTCCGGATGGTGGAGCCGCAGGTCGCCGACCGCGCGTCGGCCGCATGGGTCACTTGTGGAAGCGAAGTCTCCACCGGCAAGGACGCCGCCAGCCGCAGGATGTCCAGCGTGTAAGGCGGCTCGCGGTTCATGCTCTGCGCCAGCTCGTGCCCTGCGGCCCGTCCTCGAGCAGAATGCCCTCGGCCTTCAGTTCATCGCGAATGCGATCGGCGGTCGCGAAATCACGCGCCTTCTTGGCGGCGTTGCGTGCCTCGACCTGCGCCTCGATCCGCGCCGCATCGTCGCTCGCGGCATCGCCCTGGAACCAGCGCGTGCCGCTTTCACCCAGAAGCCCGAGCAGGTTGGCACTAGCCTTCAGGCTTGCCGCATTTTCGATCTGGCCAAGCCGCGAGATCGCCAGCGGCGTGTTGAGATCGTCGCCAAGGGCCTCCAGCACGCCCGCATCCACCTCACCCGCCTTGGCGTCGCCGACACGGCGATAAAGCCCGTCCAGTGTCGCCTTCGCCTGCGCCACCAGCGCCTCCGTCCACGGCAGCGGCGAGCGATAATACGCACTCAGCAGCGCAAACCGCAGCACCTCGCCCTTGTGACCCGCGTCCAGCAGCTCGCCCGGCGTGATCACGTTGCCGAGGCTCTTGCTCATCTTCTCCGCGCCCATGTCGACGAAGCCGTTGTGCAGCCAGTAGCGCGCAAGCGGCTTGCCGTGCGCGCAGCGCGATTGCGCGGCCTCATTCTCGTGATGCGGAAAGACGAGGTCGATCCCGCCCGCGTGAATGTCGATCGTCTCGCCCAGATGTGCGCGGATCATGGCCGAGCATTCGATATGCCAGCCCGGCCGCCCCCGGCCCCACGGGGAGTCCCAGCCGATCACGTCAGCCTGGCTCGGCTTCCACAGCACGAAATCGCCTGGCGCTCGCTTGTAGGGCGCAACCTCGACCCGCGCGCCGGCCAGCATCGCCTCGCGATCGCGCCGGCTGAGGCTGCCGTAATCGGGATCGGACGCGACATCGAACAGCACGTGACCTTCGGCGGCATAAGCATGGCCGCCTTCGATGAGCCGCTCGATCATCGCGATCATGCCCGCAATCTCGCGCGTAGCATGCGGCTGCACCTCAGGATCGCGCACGCCGAGCGCCCGCATGTCCTCGAGGAACAGCTGCTCGTAGCGATCGGTCACAACTTCCGGCGCCACACCCTCGCTGGCGGCCGAAGCGATGATCTTGTCATCGACGTCGGTGATGTTGCGGGCATAAACCACGCCGTCCTCACCATATTGATGACGCAGCACGCGGCTCAGCGTGTCGAACACCACGTAAGGCCGGGCATTGCCGATATGCGCACGGCCGTAGACCGTTGGCCCGCACACATACATGGTGATACGGCTGGGATCGGCAGGCTCGAACGAACGCTTCTCGCGGGCGGCGGTGTCGTAAAGGCGGATCATTCTTGGTTCATTCGCTTGAGACGGGTCTCGTTCCAGGTGGCGAGCAACGCCCGGCCGCTGGCGTCGAGCAGGGGATAGGTGCGGCTGTCGCGCATCCACTCGGGGCGCTCGGCCTTCGGGCCGTAGACGAGATCGGTGCCGAGGTTGGCGAGGAGAAAGAACAGGGTCGCGCCGACCAGCCCCTTGAGCATCCCGAACCCGCCGCCGAGCAGCCGGTCGAGCGGCATCATCGCCGATGCACGCGCCTGCCGGCCGAGCCGATGGGCGAGGAAGCGCATCCCGATATAAGCGGGGAGAAACAGGATCACGAACGCCAGCGCGGCGGCGCCGGCCGGCCCCTTGGTCGTTCCGCTCACCGCTTCGGCAACCGGCGCATGGAACAGGATCAGCGCGACGATGCCGGCGGCCCAGGCTGCCAGCACCAGCGCTTCCTGCACGAACCCGCGCACGAACCCGACCAGCGCGCCGCCGCCGAGCGCCAAGAGGACAAAGATATCGAGCGCGGTCATGGTGCAGTGCAGCGTTAAGGGAGAGCGGCGAGCGGCGCTAGAGGCGCGTCACCGTCCGGTGACCTTCTCGACCAGGCCGCGCAGCTGGCCGAAGCGGGCGACCTTGATGCCCTTGGCCTCAACCCCGCCCGGCACCCACGCTTCCTCGAACCCGAGCTTGGCCGCTTCCTTCAGCCGCAGCTGGGTATGCGCCGCCTGCCTGACTTCGCCCGACAGCGCGACTTCTCCCATCACCACCGCTTCCGCCGGCACCGGCCGTTCGCTGAGCGCCGACACCAGCGCCGCTGCCACCGCGAGGTCCGCCGCCGGGTCCTGCAATTTGTAGCCGCCCGCGATGTTGAGATAGACCTCGGCCGTCGCGAAGCTCACCCCGCAGCGGGCCTCCAGCACCGCCAGCAGCATCGCCAGCCGCGAGCTGTCCCACCCCACCGCCGAGCGCCTTGGAGTAGCCCCGCTCGCCAGCCTCACGGTCAGCGCCTGGATCTCGACCAGCACCGGCCGCGTGCCTTCCAGCGCGGGGAAGATCGCCGTCCCGCTGACCGGGTCGTCACGTCGGGTAAGGAACAGTGCGCTCGGATTCGGCACCTCGGCCAGCCCTGCCCCTTCCATCGCGAACACGCCGATCTCGTCCGTCCCGCCGAAGCGGTTCTTCACCGCGCGCAGGATGCGATACTGGTGGCTGCGCTCGCCTTCGAAGCCAAGCAC
Organism: Sphingomonas sp. LHG3443-2; assembly: GCF_049896405.1. Lineage (NCBI taxonomy): Bacteria > Pseudomonadati > Pseudomonadota > Alphaproteobacteria > Sphingomonadales > Sphingomonadaceae > Sphingomonas > Sphingomonas sp. LHG3443-2. The sequence goes on along the minus strand of NZ_JAFCUG010000001.1, from coordinate 1,674,967 downwards.
CGCATCGACCATATGCTCCAGCACGCGAGGACCAGCGATGCTGCCGTCCTTGGTGACATGGCCGACCAGGATCAGCGCCGTGCCGCGTTCCTTGGCGAAGCGGATCAGCTCCTGCGCGCTGGCGCGGACCTGGCTGACCGTCCCCGGCGCACCCTCGATCAGGTCCGAATGCATCGTCTGCACGCTGTCGATCACCAGCAGCGCCGGGTTCTCGCCCTGCAGCGTCGTCAGGATGTCCCGCACGCTGGTGACGCTCGCCAGCTTGACCGGCGCCGCGCCCAGCCCCAGCCGCAGCGCGCGCAGCCGCACCTGGTCGACCGCCTCTTCGCCCGAGACATAGACCGCGCCCTTGCCGGCGCTCGCTACCGCGGCCGCGACCTGGAGCAGCAAGGTCGATTTGCCGATCCCCGGATCGCCCGCCAGCAGCATCGCCGATCCCGGCACGATCCCGCCGCCCACCGCCCGGTCGAACTCGGCAATGCCGGTCGACACGCGCACCGGCAGCGCGACTTCGGCATCCAGACCGACCAGCTCGATCGCCCGCCCGCCGGTGGACAGATCATGTTTCTGGCTGAACACGGTCGGCGCCGCGCTCTCCTGGACCAGCGTGTTCCATTCCGCGCAATCGGGGCATTGCCCCTGCCAGCGGGAGTGATCCGACCCGCAGGCCTGGCAGACGTAATGGGCTTTCAGCTTGGCCATCGACTGGCTGGCCTAAAGAACAGCCCGCGCCAGAGCAACGGCGCGCCCTGTCATTCGTTAGCGAACCGCAACTCAGATGGAGAAACCGAATGCCGTATGCAAAGGCCAAGGATGGCACGATGCTCTACTACAAGGATTGGGGGCGCGGAGATCCCGTGGTGCTTCTGCACGGGTGGCCGCTGACGGGCGACACCTTCGACGATCTGGCGATCAAGCTGGTCGAAAACGGCAAGCGCTGCATCATCCCCGACCGCCGCGGCTTCGGACGCTCGGAGCAGCCGTGGGACGGTTATGACTACGACACCTTCTCCGACGATGTCGCGGCGATCCTCGAGGACGCCCGGATCAACCAGCCGGTGGCGCTGGTCGGCTTCTCGATGGGCGGCGGGGAAGTTGCCCGCTTCACCTCCAAGCAGGGCAAGGGCCGTGTCAGCGCGGCGGTGTTCGCCAGCTCGGTCGTGCCCAAGGTTGCGCAGAGCGACGATTGGCCCGACGGCGTGCCGCAGGCAAAGCTCGATCAGATTACCCAGCAGATGACCGAAGATCGCGCCGGGTTCATGAAGACGTTTCTGCAGCAATTCTACGGCTGGGGCGTGCTGTCCCGGCCGGTCAGCGAGGCGGTCCTCGACTCAGGCTTCCAGCAGGCCATGATGGCTGGCGCGCGTCCGACCTATGCGGCGGCGGCGGCGTGGGCCGGGACCGACTTCCGTCCCGATCTTCCCGCATTCGAAGGCATTCCGACGCTGATCCTGCACGGCACCAGCGATGCCAACGTGCCGATCGAAGGCACCGGCCGAAAGACCGCGGAGCTCATCCCGCACGCAACGCTGATCGAATATGACGGCAGCCCGCACGGCATCTTCGAAACCGACAAGGAACGCTTCTGCCGCGACGTGACGGAATTCCTGACCCGCGAGGTCCGGGGCACCAGCGCCGACACCAGCGCCAGCGCCATTCCGCTGAACAGCTAAACCAGAACCTCCCGCGCGACCCCCTGGCTCAGAAAAGTCTGGGGGCTCGCGGTGAGGGCATAGGCCCCGGCGCAGAAGATGGCGATCACGTCGCCGATCTCTGCGCGCGGGAGCATCACTTCGTCGGCAAGCAGGTCGAGTGGGGTGCAAAGGCAGCCGACGATCGTGACCTCCTCCTCCGGCTCGTGCCCAAATCGATTGGCCACCGCCACCGGATAATTGCGCCGCAGCAGCTGGCCGAAGTTGCCGGACGCCGCCAGCATGTGGTGAAGCCCGCCATCCACCACCAGGAAGGTCTTGCCGCGGCTCACCTTGCGGTCGACGACCCGAGTGAGATAGACCCCGCACTCCCCCACCAGCCATCGGCCAAGCTCGATCACGAACTTGGTGTCTTGGAGGACCGCGGGACGTGCCGCGAGCGTGTCTCGCAGTGCCGCACCGACCGCCTCGATGTCGAGCGGCTTGTCCCCGCTGAAATAAGGAATGCCGAATCCACCGCCGAGATTGACCTCCGGCGGCGTCAGCCCGACCTCGGTTGCAATCTCAGCCGCCAGCGCCACCGTCGCCCGCTGCATCTCGATCACCGCCTCAGCCGACAGAGATTGCGAGCCCGCATAGACATGCAGCCCCCGCCACTTAGCACCCACCTCGACGATGCGCCGCACCAGAGCGGGAACCCGATCGTGATCCACCCCGAACTGACTCGCCAGCCCGCCCATCTTCATGCCCGAGCCTTTAAGGCCGAACGGCGGATTGACCCGGACGCCAATCGCCGGACGCTGACTCATTATGTCAGCGACTTGCAAGAGCCGCTCCAGCTCGTGCTCGCTTTCGACATGAACGCACACGCCCGCCGCCAACGCTTCGGAAAGGTCGTGATTGCTCTTGCCGGGCCCCGCAAAGCTCAGTGGCAGCCCCGGCTGCAGCAGCCCCGCCGCTTCGACCCGCGCCAGCTCTCCTGCCGAAGCGAGGTCGAAGCCATCGACCAGACCCGCCATATGCTGGAGCAGCGGCGCGTGGGGGTTGGCCTTCACCGCAAAGTGCAGGCCAATGCCGGGGAAAGCCGAGCGGAACGCCTCAACTTGCCGCGCGACGATCGCGCGATCGTAGGCGAACAGCGGCGCGCCGTGAGATCCGATCAACTCCTCTGTGCCGAAGCCGCCAAGCGTGAGTGCGCCATCGGCGCCTGCCGCGAAGCCGGCCGGGATCGGCCCCATCGCCTTCATGCCGCCAGCTCGGAGCTAAGCGCCGCCCGGTCGATCTTGCCGTTGGGCGACAGCGGAAGCGCATCCACCCACCGCACCTCGCTCGGGCGAAGATGCGCCGGAAGCTCGGCGGCAAAGTGGCGCTGCAGCCGCTCCTCCGCACGATCGCCCTTGGCCACCGCCACCAGCACGATCCGCTGGCCGAGCCGCTCGTCCTTGACCCCGAACGCCGCGCCATCCTCCACCGCGCCGCTCGCCAGCGCGGCTTCCTCGATCTCGCTTGGGCTGACCCGGTGCCCCGACACCTTGATCATCGCATCATCGCGGCCCCTAATCCGCAGCAAGCCATCCTCCCCGATCACCGCCCGGTCTCCCGACCACACCGCGCCACCGCGAAAGCGTTGGGCGGTCCGCTCCACATCGCCCCAATAGCCCTGCGCGACCAGCGGCCCGGCATGAACCAGCTCGCCTTCTTCACCCGCCGCCGCCTCGCTACCGTCCATGCGGCGCACCGACAGCTCGGCAAAGGGAATGGCGGCACCCACCGCGTCGGGCGCGTCGTCCACCAGTGCCGGATCGAGACTGGCCGAGCGGAAGGCTTCGGTCAGCCCATACATCAGGTGCAGCCGCGCCTCCGGGAACAGCGCGCGCAATCGCCGCACCAGCGGCTCCGGCATATGCCCGCCCGAATTGGTCAGCGTCCGCAAGCTCGCGCCCGCTTCGCCCCATTCCTGCTCGGCCAACTGCACCCACAAGGGAGGCACCCCGGCCAGCACCGTTGCACCGGTCCGATCCACTGCCCGCACCACATCGCGCGGCAGGAGATAGTCGAACGCAATCGCCTCGCCCCCGACTGCCCAGGTCGAGAGCAACTGGTTCTGCCCATAATCGAAGGCCAGCGGCAGCACGCACAGCGTTCGATCGGCCGCCGACAGCGCAAGATAATGCGCCACGCTGATCGCACCGAGCCACAGGTTGGCGTGGCTCAGCATCACGCCCTTGGGCCGCCCGGTCGAGCCCGACGTGTAGAGCAAAGCGGCAAGATCATCGGGATCGGAATGCGAGGGCGGCAAGACGGTCTCGCCCGACTGCCACTCCTCCAGCGCGAGCACCTGCTCCGGCCGCTGCTCCAGCGTGTCCAGCCGTGCGCGGTTGGCCACCAGCAGTCGCGCTCCGCTGTCGGCCAGGATGTGCTCGGCCTGAGTGCGGCGCAGCACGGGATTGATCGGCACATGCACCAACCCCGCCCGTGCGCACGCCAGCGGCAGGAGGCAGGCGAGCCGCGTCTTGCCCATCCAGCTCGCGACCCGGTCACCCCGCTTCGGTCCCAGCGCCAGCAGCCGGTCCGCCGTACGCCCAATCGCTTCCTCCAGCGCCGCATAGCTCAGCCTATCGGCCCCGACCGTCAGCGCGGGCGCATCCGGCTCACCGCGCAAGGTCAGATGATCGAGCGGAAAAGGCGTCGGGTCAGGATGCATCTCCCTTCTGCGAATGCCGCCTAACTTGCGCCTTGGCCAGCCCTCCCCTAGAGGCGCGCCACCATGGCCGCCCAGCCTCAGATCCCGTCGGCCGACGTCGACCCTGCGCTCCGCCGATTGCTGGCCGAGACGCTTGGCCTTCCCGCTGCCCGAGTCGACACCTTCGATGACAGCACCGAATTGTTCGGCGCCTTAGCCGAGTTCGATTCGATGGCGGTCGCCAATCTCCTCACGGGGATCGAAGAGACCTTCTCGGTACTGATCGAGGACAGCGACGTCGAAGCGGAAGATTTCGCCAGCCTCGGCTCGCTGAAAGCCTTTGTGGAGCGGTTGGTTAAGCCTTTGCGACACGACTAATCGTCGCGCGCGCTCCCGACCGCATGGCGCTCCGCAAACGTCCGCTTACGACCCAAAGCGGACATCCAGTTAGACGGTTGCAGCCAGTTACCTTGGTCTGCCACACGCGACCGTTGAGGAAACTGGATGGGCTGCCGTGACTGAGCTTGGAATACCGCCTGCCGCTACGCGAGACCCACGAGCATTTGAGATGATGCGTGTGTGGATTGCAGAACATCGACTGCACTGCGCGATGAATATCGGCGTCTACGAAGCGCAATGCATCGCTGAAGAAAGAGCATGGGGCATTATCTTGGCGGATGCAGCGCAGCATCTTGCTGACGCTCTCTCGTCCGAAGGGCTGCGCGAAAGAAAAGATGTTCTCAGGGACATTCGGACTCATTTCCAAGCAGAACTCGATGACCCCACCTCAAGAACATGCGGCTCATTTCGCGATTAGCCGATGTCCGCTTTCCACCCATAGCGGACAAACAGCCCTGTCGCGCGAGCCACACTCACTCAGCCGCCTGCAACTCCGCAAATTCTTCGGCCGCCAGGAACCGCTCAGCGTCGAGCGCGGCCATGCAGCCCGTGCCCGCCGCGGTCACCGCCTGGCGATAAGTCTTGTCCATAACGTCGCCGCAGGCGAACACGCCGGCGATGTTGGTCCGGGTCGAGCCCGTCTCGACTTTCAGATAGCCGTCTTCGTCCAGCTCGAGCTGGCCGGCAAACAGTTCGGTCGCAGGCTTGTGCCCGATCGCCACGAAAGCGCCATCGACATGCAAGTCGCTCAGCTCCCCGGTGACCCGGTTCTTGAGCCTGAGCCCGGTCAGCGCCTCCGGCTCCCCGCCCGACAGGAACTCGTCCACTTCGCTGTTCCAGATGACCTTGATCGCCTTGTGGGCGAACAAGCGGTCCTGAAGGATCTTCTCCGCGCGAAAGCTGTCGCGGCGGTGGATCAGGGTCACGTCGTCCGAGTGGTTGGTGAGGTAAAGCGCTTCCTCGACCGCGGTATTGCCGCCGCCGATCACCGCCACCTTCTTGCCGCGATAGAAGAAGCCGTCGCAGGTCGCACAGGCGCTGGCGCCCTTGCCCTTCATCCGCTCTTCCGTCGGCAACCCCAGCCACTTCGCTTGGGCGCCGGTCGCGATGACCAACGTGTCGGCAAGATAGGTCGTGCCGCTGTCGCCATGGAGGCGGAACGGGCGGCCGTTCAGCTCGACCCGCTCGATATGATCCCACACCATGCGCGTGCCGACATGCTCGGCCTGCGCCTGCATCTCTTCCATTAGCCACGGCCCCTGGATTACATCGCGGAAGCCGGGATAATTCTCGACGTCGGTGGTGGTCGTCAGCTGGCCGCCGGGCTGGATGCCCTGAATGACGATCGGCTGGAGACCAGCGCGGGCGGCATAGATGGCGGCGGTCAGGCCGGCCGGGCCGGAGCCCAATACGATCAGGCGGCTGTGGATGGTCTCACTCATGGGATTGCTTACTTAGTGATCATGCTCGTGGGCGCCATGCCCCTCGGCGGCAGGCGCCTCAGCCGCAGCCTTTTTCTCGCAGCAGGGCATCGGCTTGTCCTTGCAGCAATCCATCGGCTTGCCGTCTTTGGGACAGCAAGGCCCTTCATGCTTCATGCCCTGGTGGTGGCCGGCATGCTCTTGCGCGGGAGCAGGAGCGATGGCGGGAGCGACGGCAAGCGCGGCGGCGAGAAGAAGATGAATCATCCCCGACACCTAGCGCAAGCCGCGCCCCCGCGAAAGCGGACTAGCCGATCTTGAGCCGCACGAACGCCATGCCGCCGAGCGGCCGCGCCTTGCGATAATCGGCGCGCAGGCCCTCGGGCACGAAGTTGACCGCAACCAAACCGCCGACGCCGAGCTTCACATGCGGCCCGATGGCGAAGTCCCGGATCGCCCCGGCCGACACCTTGCCGACGGTAAACGCCTCGCCGTGATGATCCTCGTCCTCGTGATCGATCTGGATCAGCTCGCTATTCTCGGTCATCTCGCCCCGGCCGAAGATGGTCCACAGCCCTTTCTTGAGCGAGCTTTCAGCGACGAACGCATCGTAATGATGGCCTTCGGCGCTCTTGCGACCCCATGCCAGCGTCGAGGCCGAGCGCCATCCGTTCGCCAGATCCGTCGCGTAGATGCCGCTCGCCGACAGCCGTGTCTGGTTGACGCCGGGCTCGAGCTGCTCGGGATCCTTGAGGCGGGCCCAGCTCGCCTGCAGCGCCAGGTCGCGGGTCGGATTGACGCTGACCCGCACCGCGGTCGAATCCAGCGGCCCGGTCTCGATATTCCAGCGATACTGGTCCGGCTCGCGCCCGTTGAAGCGCGACACCTCGACCTTGAGCCGGTCGAGCACCACGCCGCCCGTCAGCACGCCGAAACTGATGTGCTGCGAATCGAGCCAATGGTGGCTGATCGGCGCTTCGGGCGAGTCCATGATCGATTCGCGGTGCATGAAGGCGCCCGGCCCGAACGCCGGCTCACCCGGCAGCCCGCCATAGACGAACACGCTGCTGTTAGCCCCAATCGGTTGGGACAGGCTGGCCGACAGCTCCATCACGAAATCATGCGGGTGCTGGCGGTCGATCAGGCGGTTGACCCCGTCCGCGGTCTCGCCGCTCGCCAGCAGCAGCGGATAACCGCTCTTGCCCATCAGCGGATCGGGGCTGAACCCGGCGCGCAACTGCAGCGTGCCGCCTCCGACCGGGCGCCGGGCCATGCCCATGATCATGCCGGCACCGAACAATTTGTCGTCGCCGCGGCGGCTGCCCTGGTTGGAATAGACCCCGAACAAGTCGGCATGGCCCATCAGCATCCAGTCGCCGGCCATGGTCATCAACCCGCGGTGCTCCGCCGAATCCGGCTGCCACGAAGTGCCGGAGGATTCGCGGCCCATCGGGTACGAGCCGAGCGCACCACTCATCTCGTCGTGGCTGCCGTCGTCCATCGGCCCCATGTCATGCCCGGCATGCGGATCGGCGGCGGGCATCTGGTGGCCGGCATGAGGGTCGGGGATCGTCACAGGCGTCGGCGCTTCGGGCGCCGGGGTCGGTGCCGGCATCGGCATATTATGCCCTTGATGCCCGGCATGCTGCGCGGCAGCGGGGGTGGCGGCGAGCAGCGTCAACAGGCTGCTGGCCTCAAGAAGAAGGGTCTTGGTCATCGTGAAATCCTGATCACACGGGCGCGCGTCGACACCCTCATCCGTAGCGTTGGCCCGCAACTCGGCAGGCCGGCTGGTGGAAGCGGATCAGGCCCGCGGCGGCGGGACTTCGACCTCGCGGCGAGGGCCGACCTGCAAGGTCAGCACCTTGGTCCGCGGGGGCGTGAAGCATCGGCATGGGCAAGGCCGCGTCCGCTTCGGGCAGTGCCGCCGGCATCGCCGTGCAGCAGCTCTTGCTCGGCTGCGGCGCTGACGGATCGGGCTTGGCCCCGTGATGCTCCATGCCGGCCATCTCGGTGCAATGATCGTCCATCGCCCGCGCTTCGGCCGGCATGCCAAGCGGCGCCAAGGCCAACGCCACGAAGGCGAACAAGGCGAGCAACAGCCGCATCACCGCCCACATGGGCGAGCCGGCGGCCGCCGACAAGCGATCACTTGGCCACCATCCACAGCGCCATCACCACCATCATCACATTCTCAGTCAGCGAGACGAAGCCCAGCGGCACGTTGGACGACCCGCCGACGCACGCGCACTTCAGCTCGCGCTTGTCGACGTATACCGCCTTGAACACCGACACCGCGCCGATCCCGCCGATGAACAGCGCAATCGGCACCGACAGCCACATCGCCGCGCCCGACAGCATCAGCACGCCGGCCAGTCCCTCCAGCCACGGATACAGGCTCGCATAAGGCACCCAGCGCCGCGCCAGCAGGTCGTAGTTGAGGAACATCGACGAGAATTTGCCGATGTCCTGCAACTTGAGCAGCGCCAGCACGCACATCGACAGCGCGATGAACCATTCGCCCGCCATCACCGTCAGGGCGCTTCCGAACACCGCATAGCTCAGCGCCAGCGCCATCGCCGCCGTCATGCCGAACAACGCCGCAACCGGCCGATAGCTGGTCTCCCCCGGCTCGGCGACGCGAAGCCCTAGGAACCGCCGCAGATCGTCGTGCCCGCCAATGCGCTGGCCGTCGAGGAACACCTGCGGCGTCGTCTTGACGCCCACCTCGGCCTTGAACGCGTCGGTTTCCTCACGCGTCGTCAGATGCCGGTCCTCAACCGTATAACCGCGGCTTTTCAACAGATGCAGCGCCTTCAAACCAAACGGGCAGACGTGCCCCGGCATCACCATGCGGACGAGGATGGCGCGGCGTGTTGTCGAGGCGGGCGCGTTCATCCGCCCGATATAGGGAGCGTCAGTCCTAGACCAATCGGCTCTGCTTCACCGCCGCCGCGATGAAGCTCGCGAACAGCGGATGCGGGTCGAACGGGCGGCTCTTGTATTCAGGATGAAACTGCACGCCCACGAACCACGGATGATCGGGCCGCTCGACGATCTCGGGCAGGCGACCATCGGGCGACATGCCGCTGAACACCAGGCCGCTCTTCTCGAGATCCGCCTTGTAATGCGAATTCACCTCGTAGCGATGACGATGCCGCTCGGTGATCTGGGTCGTGCCGTAGATGGCCGCGACATGGCTGTTGCCGCCCAGCGTCGCCTCATATGCGCCGAGCCGCATCGTCCCGCCAAGATCACCCCCGGCGCGGCGCTCCTGCAAGCCCTCTTCGCTCATCCACTCGGTGATCATGCCGACCACCGGCTCGGTCGTATCGCCGAACTCGGTCGAGGAAGCGCCCTCGACCCCGGCCGCCCGGGCGCCTTCAATGCAGGCCATCTGCATGCCGAGGCAGATGCCGAAGAACGGCACCTTGCGCTCCTTGGCGAAGCGCACCGACGCGATCTTGCCCTCGGTCCCGCGCTCGCCGAAGCCGCCCGGCACCAGGATCGCGTGCATCGGCTCCAGCTCGCTGATCGTGTCGCCATCGGGCTTCTCGAACAGCTCGGCGTCGACCCACTTGATATTGACCTTGACCCGGTTGGCGATGCCGCCGTGAACCAGCGCCTCGCGAAGCGACTTGTAAGCGTCGGGCAGGCCGACATACTTGCCGACCACGCCGATCGTCACCTCGCCCTCGGGATGATCGACCGCATCCATCACCTGCTCCCACCGGCTGAGATCCGGGCGCGGGTCGGTCGGCAGCCCGAACGCCTTCAGCACCTCGTCGTCGAGGCCTTCGCGGTGATATTGCAGCGGCACGTCGTAGATCGACCGCGCGTCCAGCGCCTGGATCACCGCGCTCTTGGGCACATTGCAGAATTGCGCGATCTTGGCCCGCTCGGCTTCCGGGATCGGCATTTCGCAGCGGCACAGCAGCACGTCGGGCTGCACGCCAAGTGACGCGATCTCGCGCACGCTATGCTGCGTCGGCTTGGTCTTGAGCTCGCCCGCGACCTTGATCCACGGCACCAAGGTGGTGTGGACGCTGACCGTATTGCCCCGGCCAAGGTCGTTCCTCAGCTGCCGCAGCGCTTCGATGTAGGGCAGGCTCTCGATATCGCCGACCGTGCCGCCGATCTCGCAGATCACGAAATCCAGCCCGTCGGTGTCGGCCAGCGCGAATTCCTTGATCGCGTTGGTGACGTGCGGGATCACCTGCACCGTCGCGCCAAGGTAATCGCCGCGCCGCTCGCGGGCGATGATGTCGCGGTAGATGCGGCCGGTCGTGACATTGTCCGACTGCCGCGCCGACACGCCGGTGAAGCGTTCGTAATGGCCGAGGTCGAGATCGCTCTCCGCCCCGTCGTCGGTCACATAGACTTCGCCATGCTGATAGGGGCTCATCGTCCCCGGATCGACGTTCAGATAGGGGTCGAACTTGCGGATGCGGCACTTGTAGCCGCGCGCCTGCAGACAGGCTGCAAGACTAGCCGAGAGGAGACCTTTGCCGAGGCTGGAGACCACGCCGCCGGTAACGAAAACAAACCGCGCCATGGGAGTCGGGCCTTAGGGATGAGAGGGGGGAGGAAGCAAGCGCAAAAACTTGTCCGTCGTCCCGGCGCAGGCCGGGACCTCAGGCGGAAAGCGCTTCATTGCACGAGGTCCCGGCCTTGCCGGGACGACGCGATTGTTACTGCGCCAGCGGCACCGCGCCATTGTCGGCCGGCGCCGGAGTCGGCGTCGTCGCCGGGGCGGTGGCCGGAGCCTGCTGAGCGGGCGCCTGAATCGGGGCGTTGGCGATGGAAGCATCAACCGACACACCGTCGCTCCGCGTGCCGGCCAGCGCCGCCAGCGCGATGCACAGCACGATGAATGCGCCGCCCAGCCACGCCGTCGCGCGGCTCAGGAAATCGGCCGCGCCGCGCGCCGTCATGAAGCCTGCCGACGAACCGCCGACGCCAAGCCCGCCGCCCTCGGAGCGCTGGAGCAGGATCACGGTGCACAGCGCGACCGCGACGATCGCCTCGACAATAAGCAGGAAGGTGAACATGACGGCTTTCAGGTAAGGAAGGTTCGCGCGGCCACTTAGCGGCGGGACCGCCAAAGTTCAATCGCGGGTCGGCCCTCAGACCGCGCCTGCCTCGACGATCGGCAGGAAGTCCGCAGCCTTCAGGCTCGCGCCCCCGACCAGCGCTCCGCCGACCTCCGGCACCGCAAAGATCTCGGCCGCATTACTGCTCTTGACGGACCCGCCGTAGAGGATGCGCACGTTTGACCCGTCCGGGCCGAGTTCGGCCAGCAGGGTTTGTCTAAGCGCCGCGTGCATCTCGGCAATGTCGGCGGTGGTTGGCACCTTGCCAGTGCCGATGGCCCAGATGGGCTCATAAGCGACGTCGAGGCCCGGCGCCCTGAGCGCGGCCGTGTTTCCGCGTGGAAGAGAGGCGGCGAGTTGAGCCGTCACGACATCGACCGCGCGACCGGCTTCCCGCTCCGCATCGCTTTCCCCGACACACAGAATGACCCGAAGTCCGGCTGCCAGCCCGCTTTCAGCTTTGGCGCGGACATCGGCATCTGCCTCGCGATGAGCGTCGCGCCGCTCGCTATGCCCCACGATGACAACCCTTGCGCCCGCATCGCGCAGCATGTCCGCCGAGCAATCTCCGGTGTGAGCGCCGTTTTCATTCGCGTGGATGTCTTGTCCACCGATGGCGAAACCGGGCACGGTCTCGACCGCGCGGTGGATCAGCGTCGCAGGCACGCACAGGGCGACCTCAACCTTTCCCGCAAGCTCGGCGGCGCGCTCAGCTACCGCGTGCACCTCGCCGAGGTCGGCGGCCGTGCCATGCATCTTCCAGTTACCCGCGATCAGCTTGGTCATGCCCAGTCCCGTTCAGTTCCGCTCAAGGGGCCGCCTAGCAAGGCCGTCTGCTTGAAGGAAGGCGGCGCCGCCCCTAAAGCGCCGTGCAACCGCTCGTTTCAGGATCCCAGCCGCCCCATGAAGACCTTCCGCCGCCTGTCGAAGTCCAAAGTCGGGACCGGCATCCTCGTGCTGTTCCTGCTGCTCATCCTGGCGAGCTTCGCGATTGCGGACATTTCCAACCTCAGTCAGGGCGGCGGCTCCCTGCCGCAGAATACGCTGGCCAAGGTCGGCAACGTCGAACTGACCGCGGCCGACCTCGACAATGCCATGCAGCGCCGGCTGACCCAAATCCGCCAGCAGAACCCCCAGGCGACTTATGCCGACCTGGCTGGCGACTTCGATGCGATCGTCAACGCGCTGATCCAGGAACGCACCTTGTGGGCCTACGCCCGCAAGCATGGCTTCACCGTGTCCAAGAAGCTGGTCGACGCCGAAATCGTGAAGATTCCCGGCGTGCGAGGGCTCGACGGACGCTTCAGCGAGCAGGCGTATCGTGCCTTCCTCGCGCAGCAGCGCCTGACCGACGCGCAGGTTCGCCGCGAGATCGAAACCAGCCTGCTCCAGCGCCTCGTCATCACGCCCGTCGCCGCCAGCGTCCGCGTCGCACCGGGCATCGCACGCCCGTACGCCAACGCCTCGCTCGAGCAGCGCAGCGGCAGCATCGCGCTGCTTCCGTACGCAGCGTTCACCGGCGGCGCGGCTCCGACCGCGGCCGAGCTGCAGACCTTCTACCGCCAGAATGTCGCGCGCTACACGGTGCCGGAACGCCGCATCTTCCGCCTTGCCCGCATCACCCCCGAACAGCTTGGGGCAGTGGCCGCGACCGACCAGGAAATCGCAGCCTACTACCAGCAGAACCAGGCGACTTACGGAGGCGTCGAAAAGCGAGTGATCAGCCGCGCCACCTTACCCGACCGTAATGCCATCGCCGCCATCGCCCAGCGCGCCAAGGCGGGCGGCACCTTCGCCGCCGCCGCCGCGCCCGCCGGCTTCTCCGCCGCCGACGTTAGCGTTGGTCCGGTGACCCGCGCCGAGCTCGTCTCCCGCGCCGGTGAAGCCGTCGCCGCGCAGGTCTTCTCCGCGCCCGCTGGCAGCGTGGTCGGCCCGGTCCAGTCCTCGACCGGCTTCGACGTGATCAAGGTCGAAAGCATCCAGACCGCCTCCGGCCGCACCCTCGCCGATGTCCGCGCCGAAATCGCCGCGCAGCTCACCGCCGAAAAGCGCAAGAACGCCCTCGCCGATCTCGTCGGCAAGGTCGAGGACAGCCTCGCCGACGGCCGCACCTTCGAGGAAGTCGCCACCGCCAACAAGCTGCCCGTGCTCGTCACCCCCGCGCTGACCCGCGCCGGGGCCGCGGTCGACCAGCCCGGTTTCAAGCTCCCGCCCGAATATGCCGCCGTGCCAGGCGCCAGCTTCGACATCGGCGCGGACGACGAGCCGGTTGTCGAGCCGCTCCCGAACGATGCCGGCTATGTGCTGGTCGACGTCGCCGAAGTAGTCCCCGCCGCCCCTGCCCCGCTGGTCCGCATCCAGGACCAGGTCCGCACCGACTTGGTCGCCAAGCGCGCACAGGACCGCGCCAATGCCGCGGCGACGACCATTCTCCAGCAGGTTGGCCAAGGCCGCTCGCTGGCCGAAGCGGTCGCAGCAGCCGGTGCCTCCGGCGTCAAGGCGCCCGAAGCGATCGAGCTTCGCCGCGGCGCGCTTGCCCAGTTCGCGCAGCAAGGTCAGGACGTCCCCCCGCCGCTCCGCATCCTGTTCACGCTGGCGCCCGGCAAGGCACAGCGCGCAGCGGGCCCCTCGGGCATCTACCTCGTCAAGCTCGACCGGGTGGTGCCGGGCAATGCCGCTTCCAACCCGCAGCTGATCGCCGGCGAGGTCACCAACCTCCAGCGCAGCGCGGGCGAAGAACTGGCGCTGCAATGGCTCGCCGCTGCGCAAAAGGAGCTGGGGGTCACCCGCAACGACGACGCGATCCGCGCCGCCCGGAGCCGGATCCTCGGCGGCGGCGCCCAGGCGGAGTAAGAGGCACCGGCGTAACGTGCACCTCCTCGTCGTCGACAACCACGACAGCTTCACCTTCACGCTGGTCGACTATGTCCGTCAGCTAGGCGCAGCGGTGAGCGTCGCGCAGGCTGACGCGCTTACCGTTGTCGAGGCGCTAGCCCACGACGGCCCGCTGCTGATCAGCCCCGGCCCCGGTCACCCCACCGATGCCGGCATCTCCGTCCCCCTCGCCGCCGCCTGCATCGAGCGTGCCAAGCCGCTGCTCGGTGTCTGCCTGGGCCATCAGGCGATCGCGCTCGCCAGCGGCGCCACCATCGCGCGTGCCGCCCCCATGCACGGCAAGACCGACCTCATCGCCCACGATGGCAGCGGCGTCTTCGCCGACCTGCCCTCACCGCTCACCATGACCCGCTATCACAGCCTGGTCGCCGCCGCCCTCCCCCCAGTGCTCCGCCCCACCGCGCACGGCAGCGACGGCACCGTCCAGGCCCTCTCCCACCGCACTGCCCCGGTCCACGGCGTCCAGTTCCACCCAGAAAGCATTGCCAGCGACCACGGCCTCGCTCTGCTGGCCAACTTCCTAAGGCTCGCACGCGACACCGCTTGACACCCCCGGTTCCGTTCCTTACTCGTTCTCCGTCTGTTCACTACAGGGCCTCGTGAACCATGCTCACCGTCAAGCAACGCGAACTGCTCACCTACATCGATCAGCAGCTCAAGGCCTCGGGCGTCAGCCCCAGCTTCGACGAAATGCGTGAGGCGCTCGACCTCAAGAGCAAGTCGGGCGTCCATCGCCTGATCTCCGCGCTCGAAGAACGCCAGTTCATCCGCCGACTCCCCAATCGCGCCCGCGCGCTGGAGGTGGTGCGCCTGCCCGACACGCCGGGCAACACCGCCGCCCCGGCCACGCCGCCGCAGCCGCGCATGGTCGTCGCAGCGAACGACACCATCGACCTGCCGCTCGCCGGCCGCATCGCCGCCGGGACCCCGATCGAAGCGCTGCAGGGCCAGGACAGCTTCCCCGTCCCCGCCGCCCTGCTTGGCCCCGGCGAACATTATGCGCTGGAAGTCAGCGGTGACTCGATGGTCGACGAAGGCATCTTCGACGGCGACTATGTCCTGATCCGCAAGTCGGACACCGCGCGCGAGGGGGAGATCATCGTCGCCCTGATCGACGACGCTGAAGCGACGCTCAAGACCTTCCGCCGTGAAGGGCAGATGGTCCGCCTCGACCCCGCCAACCGCGCGCACGAGCCGCAGCGCTACGACCCGCGCCGGGTCAAGATCCAGGGCAAGCTCGCCGGCCTGATCCGCCGCTACCACTAAACGGCGCCGTCCGGCTCAGGGCCAGGACCGCTCTAAAGCAAACCCTCGATCACATGATGCTGCTCGATCATCTCGAGCCTGTCGACCACCCGGCAGGACAGGTGATCGCGCACACGCGGCGGAAGCGCGTCGAAATAGCTGCGCGTCACCTGCAGGTCATGGTGCGCGGCGTTGGTCGCATCGGGGGCATCGACGCCCACCACCAGCACCGGTCGCGGCTCGCTTGAGCGATTGGCGGTGCCGCGGTGGATGGTCAGCGCCGAGCGCGCGGACATGTCGCCGCGCTGAGGCTTCTTGCGCACCGCGCGCTCCTCGTAGCGTCGCCATAGCGAGCGATCCGGGAACATCCCGTCGATTGCTCCCTCGATCGCGTCCCACTGCGTGCCGGGCGCAATCTCGAACGGCCCATGCTCGTCCCGAGTGTCGATCGCCGTCAGGTTGAAGGCGAGGCTGTTCAGGCGCCTTCCTTCCAGCGTCGCGGCGGGCGCACGAAAGTCGCGGTGCCAGGGCTGATCCTCGGCGCCCGGAAACGGAATGTCGAAGCCGATCTCGACGATGCGGTAGTCACGGGTCAGCACCGCCTCGCACACCGCCACGAACCAGGGGTGCGTTACGATGTCGACGAACCCGGAGATATCCTCGGGCGCCACCTCGACATAGAAGCGCTGGGGCCCGCGCGGCAGCGCCCCGCCCGGCTTGTCCTTGACCCGCTCCCATACCCGCCAGATATCGATCGCCATCCGGTCCGCCCACTCGGTCGTGAAGGCTCCCTGGCAGGCGATGATCCCGTCGCCATACAGGCCGCCCATGATCCCTGCTTCGTCCAACGCCATCACCGCTGTCCTCCCGATTCGTCGGTCCGCAGCTTGCCCGCGCCAGCCCGCGTGGTCACGCGCCGGCAAGCGGAACGCCGGGCCGCCTGCCGCTTTATTCTTCGGCACTGTGCAGCAGGAGGCACCAGCCATGGCTTACAACCGCTACCCAGACGACCGCCGGGATTCAGGCTTCGACGACAGCCGCGACCGCGACCGCTTCCGCGAGCGCGGCCGCGGCTTTTTCCAGGGTGGCCGCGACGACCGCGGACCGTCCCGCTACGAAGACGATCACGATCGCGCTCGCACCGCGCCCCGCAACGCCCGCGACGACGAGCACCGCGCCCGCCGCGGCATTCCGTACGACGAGACCAGGGACCTCATCGCCTCCAGCAAGGTCGAAGGCACCCCCGTCTACGGCCGCGACGACCAGCGGCTCGGCACCGTCAAGGCGCTGATGATCGACAAGATCGAGGGACAAGTACGCTACGCCGTCCTCAGCCACGCCACCGGCTTCCTCGGCCTCGACGAAGAAGTGGTGCCGGTGCGCTGGGAAGAGCTTCGCTACGACGAACGCCGCGGCGGCTACCGCGTCGACTTCACCGCCGACGACGTGGCCTACACCATTGAGAACCGGCGCCGCAGCCGCACCGAAGGTCGCAACCTCGACCGCGAAACTCGCCGCTGACCCTGGCTGCCTCTCCTGCCCCGGCGTCGGCTGAAACGCTGGCGGCGGGCCGGGAAGCGCGGCATCGGAAATGGCGTAACGCCTTGAGTTTCAGGGCTGTCCAACCCATCTCGCCCGTTCGCGAGCGTGACTCCGCTTGCCTCCAGAACAGAAGCGGAACATACCACACCCATGCTGACTCACATCACCGTCAAGGGCGCGCGCGAGCATAATCTCAAGGGCGTGGACGTCTCGATCCCGCGCGACCAGTTGACGGTGATCACCGGCCTGTCGGGCTCGGGCAAATCCTCGCTCGCCTTCGACACCATCTACGCCGAGGGCCAGCGCCGCTACGTCGAGTCTCTGTCGGCCTACGCCCGCCAGTTCCTCGAGATGATGCAGAAGCCGGATGTCGAGCATATCGACGGCCTCTCGCCCGCCATCTCGATCGAACAGAAGACCACCAGCCGCAATCCGCGCTCGACGGTCGCCACCGTGACCGAGATTTACGATTACATGCGCCTCTTGTGGGCGCGCGTCGGCATCCCCTATTCGCCCGCCACCGGCGAGCCGATCCAGGCCCAGCAGGTCAGCCAGATGGTCGACCGCGTCATGGCCTTGCCCGAAGGCAGCCGCCATTATCTCCTCGCTCCCGTCGTCCGCGGCCGCAAGGGCGAGTATCGGAAAGAGCTGCTCGAATGGCAGAAGGCCGGTTTCACCCGCGTCCGCATCGACGGCACCTTCTACGAGATCGACGAGGCGCCCGCCCTCGACAAGAAATACAAGCATGACATCGAGGTCGTGGTCGACCGCATCGTCGTGCGCGACGGCATCCAGACCCGCCTCGCTGACAGCTTCGAAACCGCGCTGAAGCTCGCCGACGGTCTTGCTTACCTCGACCCCGCCGACCCCGCGCCCGAGCCTGCGGGCACCGAACGCACCGGCGTCGCCGAAGCCTTGGAAAAGGCCGCCACCCGCGCCGTCCTCGCCACCAACGCGCCTCCGGGCCGCATCTGCTTTTCCGAAAAGTTCGCCTGCCCCGTCAGCGGCTTCACCATTCCCGAAATCGAGCCGCGCCTGTTCTCCTTCAACGCGCCGCAAGGCGCCTGCCCCGCCTGCGACGGCCTTGGCGAGCGCATGGAGTTCGACGAGGACCTCGTCGTCCCCAACCACGACCTCAGCCTCGCCAAGGGCGCCGTCGTGCCTTGGGCCAAGAGCAACCCGCCCTCGCCTTACTACATGCAGGTGCTGAGCAGCCTCGCGAAGCATTACGGCTTCGACCTCCAGACCCCGTGGAAGGACCTCGGCCCCGAACACAGCCACGCCATCCTCCACGGCACCGGCGGCAAGGCGATCACCCTGCGCTTCGTCGACGGTCGCAAGAGCTATGAGGTCAAGAAGGCATTCGAAGGCGTCATCGGCAATCTCAATCGCCGCCTCGCGCAGACCGAAAGCGCGTGGATGAAGGAAGAACTCTCCCGCTACCAGGCCGCTCACGCCTGCGAGACCTGCCACGGTGCCCGCCTCAAGCCCGAAGCTCGCGCGGTGAAGATCGCCGGCGAAGACATCTCGATCGCCGTCCGCCGCAGCGTCGCCGACGCCTACGCCTGGTTCGGCGCGCTGGAACCCAAGCTCACGCCCCAGCACCAGGAAATCGCCCGCGCGATCCTCAAGGAGATCAACGAGCGCCTCGGCTTCCTCCACAACGTCGGGCTCGACTACCTCCACCTCGATCGCACCAGCGGCACCCTGTCGGGCGGCGAAAGCCAGCGCATCCGCCTCGCCTCGCAGATCGGCTCAGGCCTGTCCGGCGTCCTCTACGTCCTCGACGAACCCTCGATCGGCCTTCACCAGAAGGACAACGACCGCCTGCTCGAAACCCTCCAGCGCCTGAAATCGCTCGGCAACACCGTGCTGGTGGTCGAGCATGACGAGGACGCCATTCGCGCCGCCGACCATGTCATCGACATGGGGCCCGGCGCCGGCGTCCACGGCGGCACCGTGCTCCACTCCGGCACCCTCGACACCCTGCTGCAGCAGGAAGGCAGCCTCACCGCCGACTACCTGTCCGGCCGCCGCTCCATCCCCTTGCCCGCCAAGCGCCGCAAGGGAAGCGGCAAGAAGCTCACCGTCCACAATGCGCGCGAGAACAACCTCACCGGCGTCACCGCGTCGATCCCGCTCGGCACCTTCACCTGCATCACCGGCGTCTCCGGCTCGGGCAAGTCGAGCTTCACCATCGACACCCTCTACGCCGCCGCCGCGCGCCACCTGAACGGCGCCCGCATCCTCGCCGGCAAGCATGACAAGGTCACCGGCCTCGACCAGCTCGACAAGGTCATCGACATCGACCAATCGCCGATCGGCCGCACCCCGCGCTCCAACCCCGCCACCTACACCGGCGCCTTCACGCAGATCCGCGACTGGTTCGCCGGCCTGCCCGAGTCACAAGAGCGCGGCTACAAGCCCGGGCGCTTCTCCTTCAACGTCAAAGGCGGCCGCTGCGAAGCCTGCACCGGCGACGGCCTGCTCAAGATCGAAATGCACTTCCTCCCCGACGTCTACGTCACCTGCGACGTCTGCCACGGCAAGCGCTACAACCGCGAAACGCTGGAAGTCCTCCACAAGGGCAAGAGCATCGCCGACGTGCTCGACATGACGGTCGAGGACGCGGTGGAATTCTTCAAGGCCGTCCCCGGCATCCGCGACAAGATGGCGATGCTGGCCGAAGTCGGCCTCGGCTACATCAAGGTCGGCCAGCAGGCGACGACCCTCTCGGGCGGCGAGGCGCAGCGGGTCAAGCTCGCCAAGGAACTCTCCCGCCGCGCCACCGGCAACACCCTCTACATCCTCGACGAGCCCACCACCGGCCTCCACTTCGAAGACGTCCGCAAGCTCCTCGAAGTCCTCCACGCCCTGGTCGAGCAGGGCAACACCGTGGTCGTGATCGAACACAACCTCGATGTCATCAAGACCGCCGACTGGATCATCGACCTCGGCCCCGAAGGCGGCGTCAAGGGCGGCGAGATCGTCGCCGTCGGCACGCCCGAGCAGGTGGTGAAGGAGGAGCGGTCGTTCACCGGCCACCACTTGAAGCCGCTGCTCGAGCGAGCGAATGGTTCGACGCAGGGGCTTGGGGGCGCGGCGGAGGCTGCGTCGCCGGGGTTGGGCGTGGCGCTGGCAGAGGGGCCTAAGCGGGGGCGGCGGAAGAAGGTAGTTGAGGGAGTGGAATGAGCATGCCGGAACTGACAATTGCAGATTTGAAGATAGAAGCTCGCGAATTTGCTGAGTTCGAGAACGAACATAACGAGCCCACCTTGTTCGGTGTAAGCGACGGCAAGGTAATCGGGACTTACCTTGAGCAAAAGTTCACTAATGGGCTTACAGCCCATTACACGTTTGCAGCAGGGAACTCTGCGTCCGGCATCGATCTCCCTGGGCTTGACGTCGATATTAAGACAACAAGCATACGGCAGCCTCAGTCGTCTTGCCCATTTCGTTTCGCAAGACAGAAGGTCTACGGTCTGGGGTACAACCTTTTAGTCTTCGTATACGAGAAGACCGACGATCATGCTGCACGAACGTCGAATCTGCACATGCATCATGTTATCTTTATCGATCGGGCCCAAACAGCAGATTATCAGACTACTCGCGGAATCCTAGAGATACTTGAGCGGAATGGAAATGAAGACGACTTGATTTCATTTTTCTTCGATAGAAATCTGCCGATCGATGATATTACCGCTCAGCAGCTGGCAGAAGAGATACTTCAGGTTCCTCCCGAGCAAGGCTTCATCACAATATCCAATGCCCTCCAGTGGCGATTACAGTATAGCAGAGCTATCTCGCAGGCTGGGTTCGTTCCAGGCGTAGTTCGCGTTCTATAGATGCCAAATAACGAATTTGGAGATTTCCAGACACCGGATGACCTTGCCAGCAGGGTGGTCAGGCTTGCTGCTAGGATGTCTCATCTTCCGGAAACCATAATTGAGCCAACTTGCGGAAGGGGGTCAATCGTCAGAGCTGCGCTTGAGGAGCAACCTCAAGCAAGAGTTATCGGCATTGAACTTCAGTCCCAGCACGTCCAAGAATTGCGAAATTCTGGAATATCTGATGAACGAATGCAGGTCTTCGAAGCCGACTACTTCCAGTTCGATTGGGAAGCTTTGATAGACGAAGTCGCTAAGCCTCTTTGGATTGTGGGAAACCCTCCCTGGGTGACAAACTCTTTTTTGATGGGGGCTGGAAGCACTAACCTACCCGCGAAGTCTCCTCAAGCCGATCTTCGAGGCATTGAAGCACAGACCGGGAAGAGCAACTTCGACATCTCTGAGTCAATGATCCGTGACTGGTTCCAATGGGCTGCGGGCTGCAACGGTACTCTAGCTGTCATCTGCAAACAGTCGGTAGCTCGCAAAGTCCTTCTCTGGTGGTGGAAACGCGACGCAGCTGCGCCAGCCGCTCGCATCCATCTTATTGACGCAAAAGAGCATTTCGGAGCGAATGTCTCCGCCTGCGTTCTGGTTTGCTCGTTTGCCATTCGGGGACATGAGAAGGTTTGCGATGTTTACCCCAATACGGATGCGGAGCTATCGGAATCCTCCTTTGGATATGTCGATGGGTTCGTAGTAGCAGATGTACCCGCATACAAAGAAGGAAGACCATTTCTCGGCACATCTCAGCCTCGGTGGCGGTCAGGCATCAAGCATGATGCGGCGTTCGCACTCGAATTAGAAAGGGTGGCGGGGCGTTTACGAACTAAGGCTGGTGATGAGGTAGATGTTGATACCACCAATCTATTTCCCTTAAGGAAAGGGTCAGACCTTAGGAAATCGAACTCGGATCGATTCCTAATTGTGCCCAACACAGACTTGTCAAAGTCGCATGATGAGCTTGTTCTTTCAATAGGCGCAAGAACACTTGTTCACCTTCAAAGGAATAGAGAAGTTTTCTCTAGACGGAAGAGCTCGATCTATAGAAAGGGTGGGGATTTTTCAATATTTGGTGTTGGTCCGTATACATTCCTGCCTTGGAAGGTTGCTATCG
Organism: Sphingomonas sp. LHG3443-2; assembly: GCF_049896405.1. Taxonomy (NCBI): domain Bacteria; kingdom Pseudomonadati; phylum Pseudomonadota; class Alphaproteobacteria; order Sphingomonadales; family Sphingomonadaceae; genus Sphingomonas; species Sphingomonas sp. LHG3443-2. Next base: position 1,653,033 of record NZ_JAFCUG010000001.1, on the reverse strand, counting down.
GCGCACTGTACAAGTCTCTTGATTTTGTCTTAATCGGACCGAGAGAAGATAAGCCGGTCGTTTTCGACGATACTGTTTACTTTCTTTCATTCGAGACCGAAAGCGAAGCAAAAGCTGCGCTCTCGAAACTTGAGAGTGAGAGTGTTCAAAGATTTTTGCGTTCCATGATTTTCTGGGACGACATGCGACCCGTAAAAACAGATATACTCAATAGAGTAGACCTATCAAAAGTAGTATAGAATAGTCTGGCACTTCAACTGTGGGCGCTAACTGCATGTCGCTCTAAGCTCCGCTAAGTTGGCGATCTCAGTTCAAACTCCGCCTATCCCTCACTGCTGATCAGCGCGTCGACAAAGTCTTGCACGCTCACCCACAACATTGGAGCCCACCCATTAACCCTCGCGCCTTCATCCAAACCATGATCACCCTCGCCTCCGCCTCGCTCGGCCTTGTCGCGGCGTTGGCGTGGAATGAGGCGATCAAGGCCACGCTCGCCTATCTCGGCCTCGGTGACAGCCTCGCCGGCCTCACCACCAACGCGATCATCGCGACCGTGATCGCCGTCGCCGTGCTGATCTGGCTCGGCAAGCTCGCCGCCCGCTTAGGCGGGGATGCGGCGTTCAGCCGCGAGGCGGAGGGGTAAGGGCGAGGAGCGGAGGGGCCGTCACGGGAGTAAATCCATCAACCAGGCCGAATGTGCCCCCGGCACATTCTAAGACATGCCGGGGGCATGTCTTACCTGGTTGATCGTCGATCAGGTTGCCCGTGCCAGGCACCTGTCGGCCGGCCGGCTTCGCGGCTCTTCGCGCTGCTTCCCGGTTGCTTGCGCAACCGCTCAGCTGCGTTCGGCGCTCACGCCTTGCACAATAGGATTTCGCCTGATCTATCCTGGTCGATGGCAAATCCCTCCTCCCCCTTCCCCGCCGATCCCGCGCCCGGCCAGACCGCCTTTGACGCCGCGGGCGACTTCTTTATCTTCGATCCCGCCGCCGGCTGGCAGCCGTGGACCGACGAGCGCGCGCTGGCCTTGCAGCCGCCCAGGCCCGTCCTCCCCGACCCGTCCGCCTACGACGCGCTCGAAGACGCCGTCGCCGCGCTCCAGGGCCAGCTCCTCGCCTCCGACGCCCCGCGCCGCGAGGAAGCGGCCAGGCCCTCGCTCCAGCAGCGCGTCGATGCTGCCGCCGCACGCGACCGGCTCGCCCGCCAGCACACCCGCCCCGATCCCGAGGACATGTGCGCCGATGTCTACGAGGGCGATTATGCGGCGGTGATCGCGGAGGTGCCGCGGGGCGTGCGCCGCGACGGCTGGACGGTGGAGCGGCGCCTTTTGTTTCTCGAGCGGCTGGCCGAATGCGGCAGCATCCTTGCCGCCGCCCGGGCCGCCGGCGTGTCGCGCCGTTCAGTCTACAAGCTCGCGCCCCGCGCCCCCGCTTTCGCCGCGGCCCTGGACGACGCGATGCGCAGCGCCAACCAGGTGCTCGCCGACACCCTGTTCGACCGTGCCGTCCACGGCCACGAGGTGCCGATCGTCCACAAGGGCGAGGTGGTCGCCACCCGCACCGTCCACCACGACGCGCTCGGCTGCTACCTGCTGCGGGTGCGCGATCCCCTGAACTACGCGCCGGTCGACGAGCTCGACCGCTGGCTCCACCGCCGCGGCGCCGATCCCAGGCAAGCGGCCCTGCCCCGCGGCGGCGAGGGCCTCCCGCCGCCCGCCGGGTTGGCTGGTCCGGCGACGGGCCACCAGGCCTCCACCCCTTCCCCTATGTGAACTTCGAGAACTTCGGGGCTCACGACACCCGCGCCCTATGTGAACTTTGAGAACTTAGACGGGGGGAAGGACGGTGAGCCGCGCCGACCTTCCGCCGCACCTTGAGCACCTGAGCCGCGCCTCGGCCGCTTCCAGTGGGCACGACCCGAACGCCGTCACCGCTTCCGGCCCGCTCATGGTCCGCGCGGAGGCGCAGTCCAGGCAGTCGAGCCGGATGCTCGCCCTGAACCGCACAAGGTCGCCGATGACCCGGATATGCTTGGCCGACATGAGTCGGGGCTGTAGCGCACCGGGAACGTAACGGGAACGGATGCGGCGGCCGAAAGCTGTGGATAGCCGCCGCAACGAAAAAGGGCCCACCTCGCGGTGAGCCCTTCGTGGCAAATGGCGCGCCCGGAACGATAGCGAGGCGGGCGTGCTCTCGAACCAGCGGCGGCGCGGGTGACGACGGCAGCAGCAGCAGCAAGGTCTTCGGCGACCGCTTCCGGATTGTCTTCAGGAAGGTTTTCAGGAGCGTCGTGGAGGGTCTTGGGACGCTCTGGCTGTCCTTGCCCGCGACGATGACCTGACGGTTGCTGGTGGGGCTCCAAAACGATTTTACGCGGCATCGGGCATGGCGGTCTTGATGCGGTGTACGGTGGCGACGCCGATCTTCAGCTTCTTGGCCGTCTGGTTGATGCTGGTGCCACCGCGCAGGAGCCGTTCGACCTTCTGCTTCTTGAGGTAGTCCAGAGCAGGACGACCACCCTTCTTCTGGCTTCGAGCTAGCCCTGCTCGCACCCGTTCGGAGATCATGGCCCGCTCGAACTCGGCGAAGACTCCAAGCATGCCGAACATGGCTCGACCAGATGGAGTGCTGGTGTCGATGGCTTGGACATGGAGGTAGAGATCGACGCCTCGGGCATCGAGTTCGCCGAGCAGGTTGACGAGATGCTGGAGTGATCGACCGAGGCGGCAGACGCTCCAGCTTGCCACCATGTCGAACTCCTTGCGGCGATCCCTTTCATCAAGGCGTCGAGCCCCGGCCTCTTGTCCCGGCCCTTGGCTCCGCTGATCCCTTTGTCGGCGAAGGTGGCGACGATCTCCCAGCCCATGCGGTCGGCGGCTTGGCGGAGATCGCGTAGCTGGTTCTCGATGGTCTGCTGACCGCTGGTGCTGATCCGGGTGTAGATGGCGACGCGCTTCATGCCGCCGATGGTCTCACAGATGCGGATATTGGCAAACGGAAAGGTCGCGCCGGTCGGCGGTCGGCGGCGGTAAGTTCAAGTCGAGCAGGGTTGGGTGGCAGAGTCTGTCGGCTGTCACCTTCGGCGCTTACCTCGGTCGGGTCACGAGCAAGGAGCGACCATGTCCCGCCAAGAAGCTGCCGAGCAAGAAGCCGTCTTGCTGCTTTCCACCCGAGCTAAGGTGTGGCTCTATTTGGAGCGCCACAAGCTGGGCAATCCCCGCTGGTTCACCGTCACCGAAATGTTCGCTCATCTCGGGGGAAGCTGCCAAAAAACGTTGCCACAGCAAGCCTCTTTACAATTAGAACATGCGCCGTTCACGTAGCGCATCACGGTTGAAGTCTCCTAACGGAAGTCGAGTGAGCCGCAACGTCCTGCAAGTCTTGTTCACTGACAAGGCAATATGTTCTTGTCGTCTGAGTCCGGCTCTGGTTCGCCGTGGTGCGCCCTTGTCGAACACGTCGAACTTTACGCGCTAATTTGCCCACCCAACCGACAGCCCGAAGACGGAAGACCGATCCAGTTTCAGCTACACTGTAGGCTGCTAGTGCACCAACCGCGCCGACGGTAGCCGCTAGCTCGGCGGCTCTAGCTGCTGCAAACGCGAGAGTTTCCTTGGTAGCTTTCACCGCCTCGTGCGTGCTCTTGGCCACGCCCTTGCCTGCAGCGTCCGCAGTTGACCATAGCGCTGCCCCGAACTGTGACCAAGCGCCCTTCCCAAAAGCATTGATCGCCGCCTCTTCTGCGTCTTCTCGGCTGTGAGTCCGATCCGCCCGCTCAAGAATACGCGCTGCCCGGAGGGAAGCTCTTCCTTTGTAGAACCTATAGGCAAGAAACCCCGCTCGCCCGAGTAAGATCAAAGCAACCGCAAGCTGGGGCATGGAGACCATGAAGCCTTGCTTTGTAGCCGCTCCCAGGCCGGCAGAGGTGAGAGCGATAACCCGTTGCGTCCATGCCGATCTCTGGGAAGAGTTTAACGAAGCCGTTGCTTCGTCGAGCAGACACGAACTGCACGAAGCCAAGATCAAGTAGCACGGGATGGATAGGGACAACGCGCTCGCTTGCCTGCGTCTTCAGCCGCTTTTCGGTATCATCGTGAAGAGATGAAGCAGTGACCGCAAAGCATGCCACACCGTCCAGAAGCGTCACATCAGCAACATCAAGTTGACATGCCTCATTGAGCCGCAAACCTGAATAGAGTCCGATGAGCGGAAGCCAGAAGCGCGCATTGCGAGGTCGGTTTGGGCCGGACATTGCATAACCATGCTGGTCGTCTCGGCACCCAACATACAGCGGTGCTCTGAAGATCGCGTGCAGCTGCTCCGGAGTGAAAGGCGAACGCTTGTCCCGCCGAGGAGTGGTATCGGGCACTTTCAAACCGACTGCCGGATTTCGCTTGATGATCTCCTCCTTCAGCGCCCAGTTGAAGACGCCCGAGAGCTTGTTCAGGTAAGCGTTGATGTTTGCGGCGCTGCTAAGGTCATGGGCCTTCTCTCGCTTTGCTCGGTGAGCGACTGCCGTAGCCTTGAGGCCGGGAAAGCGTTTGGTCGCATTCACAAGCGGGTAGCCCTCTTCGAGGCACTCGCGAAGTGCTCCACCAAGATCACTTCGTCAGTGGGATGCCCAGCGGCACGGCGTGCAGGCTCAAGCTCCTGCTCGACGGCGGCGGCGGCGAGAGTGCCTCGACGACGAGCAATCGAGAGGCTGTCCGTGTTCAGCGACCGCCAAATCTCACGCTTACCGACAAGGGAGACAAGGCTCGTCGGAACTCGCCGTCTGTAGCTAAATCGACCGTTGCGCAGGACAATGCCGGTAGGTCGATTGTGGGATCGATCTGTGTAGCAGTCCGCAGGCCGATTTCGTGAGCGGTGTCCGACTGTTAATGCCGGATCGTCGTCCCGACTGCGTAGCAACTCTGTGGGGAGGCACGCTTCGACCTCGGCAAGAAATCCACGGTTTTCTGGTGCTTGGGGGAGAATGGCGCGTCCGGCGTGACAAAGATGGGCACTCAGATCATTGGAAAGTCTGCGCCAGGTTGAGCATGCGAGATTTGCTCTGCGCCCAGACCCGTCGTCCGGGTAAATGCATCGCCTACCCGAAAGCGGACGTCGATCTCTGCTAGTCCCATGTTATGCTGGGTGCTTAGCAGAGCAATTGCAGGAATTGCTTGGCATTAACGATGCGGGCGCCAGCGTCGACCCAGCTTGCCGGAACGTTCTGGTCAAACGAGCAACATCCGGTACGATGCTTCTGCAAACATTTACTCGAACCCTGTTCCGCGGTCCGTGCATATTGTCGACCAAGTCTGCCACCAAAGTACCAGCGCTCCGATGTCTACGGGCTGTGGCTCACGAGGCCGGCGAGCAAGCGGCTGAGCCACGCTTTCGCGAATACTGAACGACCTGAAGGTCACCATGCCGGTAAGCTGTTGTCAGGAAGACGATCACCAAGCGCTAAGTGAAGTTTGCCGGCGGTCAGATCTCGGGCAATCCCGGCCAGCCTCCGCCCAGCGCCTGGTACAGCCCGACATAGGCGTTCAGCTCATCGGCCCTGACCTGGATCAGGGCAAGTTCGGCGTTCAGCAAGGCGCGCTGGGCGTCCAGCTGCTCGAGGTAAGAGGAATAGCCCGCCTCGTAGCGGTTGGTGGCATGGCGCAGCGCTTCTGCAAGCGCGACCCGCTGGGCTTCGACCTCCTCCCGCTGGGCGGCGAGATCGCGCACCCCGGCGAGGTTGTCCTCGACTTCGCGAAAGGCGGTCAGCACCGTGTCGCGATAAGCGAAGGCAGCCTGGTCGCGCCGTGCCGCCGCGATGTCCGCCTGGGCCCTGATCCGGCCGCCATTGAGGATGGGCGCAAGCACGCTCCCGCCAACCGACCAGAGTGTAACCGGGTCGATGGCGCTGGACAGCAACAGTCCGAGCGATCCGGTTAGCTGCACGCGTGGCAGAAACTCGGCCCGGGTCGAGGACAGGCTGGCGTCCGCGGCCGCAAGCAGGTTCTCGGCCTCGGCGATGTCCGGCCGGCGGCGAAGGACGTCGGACGGAAGCCCAGCCGGGATGGCCGGCTGCCGCAAGGCGGCGAGCGCCGCTCCCCGCGACGGTGCGCGCGGCGGATCACCGGTCAAAAGGCTGAGCGCATTTTCCTGCCGAGCGATCTGCAGCCGTGCCTGGGGCACGAGCTGGGAGGCGGAACGATATTCAGCTTCCGCCTGGCGCAATTCGAGTTGCGAGGTGTAGCCGACCTCGGCCCGGTCGCGAGCGATCCGAAGCGCTTCCGCCCGGCTTGCGAGCGTCGCCTCGACCACCGCCAGGCGCGCATCAAGGGCGCGAAGCGTGATGTAGGAGGAGGCGGTCGCCGAGGCGACGCTGAGGCGGATCGCGTCGGCTGCCGCTTGGGTTGCCAGCAGGTTCGACCGCGCCGCAGCGACGTCGTTGCGGATTCGTCCGAACAGGTCGACTTCATAGGCTGCCTGAAAGGCAGGCTGGACGGTGGTCGTGCGGCTCGACCCGCCGAGCGGACTGGGACTTTGCGAACGGGACAGCGACGCCCCGCCGTCCAGCGTCGGGAACAGCTGGGAACGGGCGAGGCGGGTCTGGGCGCGTGCCTCCTGGACGCGCGCGGCCGCAGCCAGGATGTCGCTGTTATTGCTGATCGCGCGCTCGACCAGCGCGCTCAGCGCCGGATCGCCGAACCGGCCCCACCATGCCTCGTCGATGGGCGCACCCGGTCCAAGCGGCGTGCGCCAGGCCGGAGGTGCCACAACCGCGGCCTGCGGGGGGATCGCCGGCCGAGGTCCCGCGCAGCCGCCAAGCAGCGCGAGCAGAAGGGTTGCGAACCAGGCTGCCCGGGCGGGAGGAGGCGTCACTGCGCGGTATCCACCCGTGCCTCCACCGACATGCCGGGCCGAAGCCGCTGCAACAGCGGCTGGTTGCGGTCCAGTTCGATCCGCACGGCGATCCGCTGCGGCACCTTGACGAAGTTGCCGCTGGCATTGTCCTGGCGAATGACCGAGAATTCGCTGCCTGCGGCCGGTGAGATCTGCTGCACCCGCCCAGTCAACTCGGCGCCTTCGAGAGCGTCGACGCTGACCGTGGCCCGCTGGCCAGGCGCCATGCGCGCGGTCTGCGCTTCCTTGAAGTTGGCCACCACCCACACCCGATCCGGCACCAGGAACATGAGCTGCGTGCCGGCAGTGACATATTGGCCGAGTCGCACGCCCAGTTCGCTCACCTGTCCGGCCTGGGGAGCGCGGATGACGGTATTGGACAGGTCGATCTGCGCCAGCCTCAGCGCCGCGCGGGCGTTTTCCACCTGCGCTTCCAGCCCGCCGCGGCCGACCGTCACGGTCTGGACCTGCTCCTGCGCGACCCGCCGCTGGGCCTCGGCCTGCCGGACCGCCGCTTCCGCCTGCCGCAGGGCCGCAAGCGTCTGGTCTCGCTCGCGCAGGGACAGCGAACCCTCGCGGGTCAGTTCGGCCACCCGCCGCATGTCGGCCTGAGCCCTGGCAAGCTGTGCGCGGGCGCTTTCCACGGCCGCATTCTGGCCGAGGACCTGCGCCTCGGCGGAACTGGAGCTTTGCTGCGAATTCTGCAGATTGGCGATCGCCGCGGCGACGTTCGCCTCCGCCTGCTGAACGCGCTGGCGATAAATTCGGTCGTCGATCCTGATCAGGGGTGTTCCCGCCGCGACCTGCTGGAAGTCCTGAACGAGCACTTGCGCAACGTAACCATTCACCTGGGGGGCGATGACCGTGGTCTGCCCCCGCACATAGGCATTGTCGGTCGCCTGCACCGAACGACTGAACGGCGGCAAGCCCCAGGCATAGAGCACCAGCAGGCCGCCCCCGATCAGCAGCAGTAGCAGCAGCAGCGTCTTGCGCAGCCCGCCTTTGGGCGGCGCCCAGCCGCGCGCCTTCCCTTCCTCGGCGCGTGGTTCTTCGACGGGGTCCTCGAGGCGCCGGTGCTCGGCTTCTGCAGGCGCGGCCGGGCCCGCCGGAGCCGCCTCGGAAGCGGGAGGCGGATTGGAGCCGGCCCTTTCTTCGCGCAAGGTCGTCGGTGCGTCGGTGTCGCTCATTGCCGTCCTGCCATCATTGCCTGCATTGCCGCCAACTCAGCTCCGAGCGGATTGATACCCTTCCAGCGATAGTAGAGCCAGCGGCCGCCCAGCCAGACCAGAACGGCGACGCCGATCAGTCCGACGAGGAAGAAGACATCGTTGTAGGCGAGGATATTGGCCTCGCGAACCGCCTGCTGGTTGAGCAGGGCGGTGCCCTGCGCCTGCTGCAGCGCCGGGTCGGTGATCGTGCGGGCATAAGCGCCGCCGAGCTGCCGCACGCGGACTGCGACCTGCGGGTCGGCGAGGGTGATCGACTGGCCGAGCACCGACAGGTGGAACTGCGCCCGAGCATATTGATAGGTGCCGAGCAGGGCAGTCCCGACCAGTCCGCCGAGCGCCTGGGAAATGCCGAACACCGCGGAGAAGCTGACCATGTGGCTCGGCCCCTTGCTGATCGCCCGCAGCACCCCGCTCATCATCGTCGGACCGATGAAATAGATGGCTGCAAAGGCAATCAGCGCCTGGCTAAAGTAGAGCTGAGCCGGGCGGGTCAGGTTGCTTGCGTCCGAATCCATGAAGGCGGCGACGGTGATCAGCGCGATCGAGACCAGCACCGGCCGAAGCAGGTCCTGGGGGTTGAGCCGAACCACGCTGACGACCAGGCCCACGGCGCTTGCGGCGGTGATGATCCAGAACAATGCGACCAATTGGTCCTGGCCCATGCCCACCACCGACAGCAGTCCGACGGCGCCGTAATTCTGCTCCGACAGCAGGATCCGCATCGCCGCCGCGGCCACCGCGAACCGGACGATCGCGCTGCTGCCCATCCAGCGCGTGTTGAGCATCGGGTTGGCCCGGTTATGCTCGATCAGCATGGCGATCCCGATCAGCACGCTTGCGGCGGCAAAAGCATAGCCGATCCAGGCCGACGACCACCACACCACTCGGCCCTGCACCAAGGCTGCGGTCAGCAGCGCCATTCCCGGCACGAACAGGGCGAGGGTCAAAAAGTCGAGGGGTTCGAACACCTTCGCCCGCTCGCTCGGGGGAAGCGGCAGCAGGGTGATGGCGGCATAGCAGATCAGCGCCAGTCCGAACTCGAAGATGGCGAGGACCTGGATGTCGCCATTTCCGAGCAGGGCGGGGGAAATGGCCCGCGACAGTGGAAGCGCGAGTTGCGACACTCCAAGGCCGATGATGAAGCCGGCCATGCGCGCTTTGCGCGGCAGCGCCTGCATGATGTAGAAGAAGCCGAGCGGGGTGAATCCCCCGGCGATGACTCCGGCGGCGGCGCGAACCATCAGTTCCGATCCGAAACTGTGGGCGAACATCTGGAGCGCGCTCAGCACCACGAACGCCAGCAGGAAGATCCGGACGATCCGTTGCAGCCCGAACTGCTGGCGCACCTTGATCAGCACGAAGCCGGTGCAGATGTTGGTCATCGCATAGGCGCCGGTCAGCCAGGCGCCCTCGGCCTGGGTGATTCCGAGCGCCCCCTGGATCTGCGGCAGGTTGGCGAGCAGCAGGCCGTTGCTCATCCCCGCGGTGAGCGCGACGAACAGGCCGATCACCGCATAGGCGATCCGGCGCGGGAGCGGGTGATCGGGTGTTGCCGGGGAGCCCGGCATGAACGGCCGCTCGTGCGGGGCGAACTGGTAGGTGGCGCTTGCTTCAGCCAAGGTCGGGGTCCGGGAAGGAGGTGGTCAGCAGCCCGCTCCTTCCAGCGTGGAAAGAGGGTCGTCCGCCCGCCATCGGCTGGCATCGAGCCGCTTTCCACTGACTTCGTCCGCGGCGGGCGAGAGCAGCCAGAGAAGCGGCTCGACGACAATTTGCGGGTCGAGCAGCCCGGCCGCGACCGCCGGATCGAGTCCTTCGGGAATCATGCCCGTGCGGGTTGCGCCCCCCGGCAGGAGCGAGTTCACCGTCACGCCCGTGCCTTCAAGGTCCTGCGACCAGATCAGGGTTTCCGATTCCAGCGCCGCCTTGGACGGGCCGTAGGGAGAAAAGCCCCGGCGGCGCATGGTTTCCCGATTCATCGAGATATTGACCACCCGGCCCCATCCCGACCGGAGCATGGCGGGGATGGCGGCGCGGGCCATCAGGAACGGGCCGTTGACGTTGGTGTCGATCACCATTCGCCAGATTTCCGGCTCCACTTCCCAGAAGCGGGTCGGCTGCGTCAGGAAATCATGGCTGACATATTTCATGCCCCGGCCGGCGTTGTTGACCAGAATGTCGAGCCGGCCGAACCGCTCCAGCGCCAGCTCCACGGCGCGGCGGCAGTTCGGCTCGCTGGCGACGTCGGCGAGGGTGGCGACGACCCGCTCCTCGCCGGAGCCATTGGCCTCCAGCGCCACCTGCTCGACCTCGGCGGCCTCGCGGGCGGCGGTGGCGACGACCCGGGCCCCGGCCGCGGCGAGAGCGAGCACCATCTCCCGGCCGAGCCCGCGCCCGCCGCCGGTGACCAGCGCCACCTTGCCGGCAAGGTCGACGCTCGCCATCAGCGGTTCAGCGATGCCATCATCGGCTCGGCATAACGCTGGCCGGCGGCGGCCCCACGCGGCATGATCCGGTCGATCCGCTCCAGGTCCTGCCGCGACAGGCTGATGTCCAGCGCGCCGACATTCTCCTCCAGATACTTGCGCCGCTTGGTGCCGGGGATGGGCACGATGTCCTCGCCCTGCGCCAGCACCCAGCCCAGCGCGAGCTGCGCCGGGCTGCAACCCTTCTCCCGGGCGAGGTTTTCCACCTCGGTGACGAGATCGAGGTTGCGCTGGAAATTCTCGCCCTGAAAGCGCGGACTAAAGCGCCGGAAGTCGTCCTCGGCCAGGTCCTCCACCCGCCGGATCTGTCCCGTCAGGAAGCCGCGGCCGAGCGGGCTGTAGGGCACGAAGCCGATCCCCAGCTCGCGCACCGTGGCAAGGATCTCGCCCTCCGGATCGCGGCTCCACAGCGAATATTCGGTCTGAAGCGCGGCGATCGGGTGGACGGCGGCGGCCCGCCGAATGGTCGCCGGAGCCGCTTCGGACAGGCCCAGGAAGCGTACCTTGCCCTCGCGCACAAGGTCGGCCATCGCGCCTACCGTGTCCTCGATCGGCGTGTCGGGATCGACCCGGTGCTGGTAATAAAGGTCGATGGTGTTGACCCCCAGCCGCCTCAGGCTCGCCTCGCACGCCGAGCGGACATAGTCGGGTCGCCCGCACACGCCCTGGAAGCTGCCGTCCTCCCCGCGCACGTTTCCGAACTTGGTCGCCAGCGTCACCTGGTCGCGGCGGTCGCGGATGGCGCGCCCGACCAGCTCCTCATTGTGGCCGACCCCATACATGTCGGCGGTATCGAGGAAGGTGACCCCAAGCTCGATCGCCCGGTGAATGGTGGCAATCGCCTCCGCCTCGTCGCCTCCTCCGTAGAATTCGGACATGCCCATGCAGCCGAGGCCGATCGCGGAGACCTGAAGTTCCGCACCAAGTTTCCTGTGTTCCATTCCACCTCCGCCTGATCGTGTCCGCCAACCGTCCGGCACGCGAACCGTTCCAGGGGTCAGGCTTGGCCGGTCGCGACGGGAGCCACCGGCTTCAGTTGCTACCCTGCAAGACAGTGCGCGTCCGCTCGCGGCCAAGGCAGGGAGAAAGCAGCGCTCAACTGAATGATCCCGCGATCATCCTGTCGATGCCTTGGACGTTCGAGCCGAGAGATCCGGATACCAGCATTGACTGCCAATCTCGCGATTAGAGCGGCCCTGCGGCTACAAATTGTGCCGAAAGTCACGGCAACCGACCTAATTCTTAATGGCGCGCCCGGAACGATTCGAACGTCCGACCCTCAGATTCGTAGTCTGATGCTCTATCCAGCTGAGCTACGGGCGCTTGCCGAGGGCGGCGTCTAGAGGCAGGCGCCAAGGAGCGCAACCCCTTGTTGCGGGATTTCGCGCTGGTAGAGGAAGGGGATGCGCCGCCTTGCCCCCGCCATCGCCTGTTCCCTGCTGCTGGCCGGCTGCGCCTCGGTCGCCGACGCCCCCTCGCTCGCCCGCCGCCCGGCCGAAGCGATTGATCCGCGCCTGCCCATCCCCGACCGCTCCGCCGCCCTCCCCGCCGATCCCGCGCTGGCCGCCGCCCTCCGCCGCATCGCCGACCCCGCCGTCGCGCGGGCGCTCGCCGTCAACGCTGCCATCGCCCGCGCCGACGCGCTCGCCGGCTCGGCCGGGGCGCCGGGCAGCGAGAGCTGGATCTCGGCGCAGCAGGCCCTCTCGGCCGCCGTTGCTGCGCAAGCGCCCATCACCCGCGCGATCGGCGACTTCGACGAGGCCGTTGCCGAGCGTATCCGCTCCGGCGCGCGCCTTGTCCCGCAGGACCTCGCCGCCGTCCGCGCCATCTCCGCTGACCTAGCCGCCCTAGACCGCCGCCAGCGGGCGGCGATTGCTTCGGTTCAGAGTCGGCTCGCCCGCTGAACCGCCCACTCCTCGCGGGTGATGGCGAACGTCACTTGCGGGTTGGGCGGCGCGTCCGCTGGGAAGCGCTGATCGATATAGTTGTGCTGCGGCAGGTGCCGCATGCCCAGCCGCTTTATCAGCGTCTGGCTGGCCGCGTTGCCGGCTGCCGTAAGGGCGATCACCCGCTGAGCCCCGAAGCGATTGAAAGCGAGGTCGAGGGAGGCCGTCGCCGCCTCACGAGCATAGCCCTGACCCCACGCATCTTCCCGCAGTCGCCAGCCGATCTCGATCTCGCCATGCAGCGGCTCGGCGCCCGGCGCATTGGCGCGCTTGAGACCACAAAAGCCGAGCATCGCGCTGTCTTCCAGGCGTTCGACCGCCCAGAAGGTGAAGCCATGATCGCGCTGGTAGCGGTCAAGCCGCTCACGCGCGGCCGCCATCCCTTGGCACGAAAACACCCCGCCTAGCCACCGCATCACCGCCGGTGTGTTGGTCAGCCTCACGAACTCGGCCCAGCGGGCATCGTCCCATGTCCGCAGGCAAAGCCGTTCGGTGTTGGCGATCACCTTGCTCACCAGGGCTTGGCCACCACCGGCAGGATGGACGCATGGTCGTCTGTCCAGTGCACCCGTCGGCCCAGCGGCAGGCTAACCCACAGGTCAGGCTCGGTGGCGCGGACCCGCGCAAGCGTCTGCGGATCGCTCGACAGCGCCGTCCAGGTAGACTCGTAGCCGCGCAGCAGCGGCTCGCCTGCGGCCGAAGCGAGGAGGCCCGCCATGCCCACGCTTTCCCCGCCCGTGCGGACCACCGGGCGCAGCTCAAGGTGGCGGTTCGAGATGTGGATCATCAAGACGCCGCCTGGCCGGAGCACACGCTTGTAGATGGCGAAGGCTTCCTTGGTGAGGAGGTGCATCGGGATCGCATCGGACGAGAAGGCGTCGATGACGAGAATGTCGAAGCTGGCGGGCGCGGCCTCGTCGAGCTTGAGCCGGGCGTCGCCGATCACCACGCGGGCCGAGGGCAAGCAGTCGCGCAGGAAGTGGAAGCCCGGCCCCCGCGCGATGTCGATCACGGTGGGGTCGATCTCGAAGAGGGTCCAGCTTTGCCCCGGGCGCGAGTAGCAGCCGAGCGTGCCGAGGCCGACGCCGACGACTCCGACCCGGGCATTCTGTCCGGCAATGGCCGGCAGGCTCGACATCACGCGGCCGACCCCAGAGCCCTGCCAATAATAGCTGGTCGGCGTACGCTCTCGCTGCGGCGTGCCGAGCAGTTGAACGCCGTGCGTTGTGGTGCCGTGGACGAGCATGCGTTGCCCATCATAATCGTCGCTGACCCGGTAGACGCCGAAATAGCTGCGGGTCATCTGCCCGGTGACGCTGTCGTGGATCTGCTTGAACCCGCCGCCAGCCAGCATCACGGTGGCAAGCGCAAAGGCGAACAGCCACGCTCGGCCGAGCGCAAGCGTCGCAAGACCCGCTCCAATGGACGAGAACAGCGCCAGTAGCGCGAACTTGCTTTGCATCGCGGCAAGGAAAGAGCAGGCCAGGAGAAGGAGGATCACGAGCAGCAGGATTCGTCCTGCCCGTTCGCTTCGCATCAGATCCGCGATAGCGTGGATCGGTTGGCGCCCGCCAAGCAGGAAAGCGGCGGCGAGGATGAGCAGCGGATGCTCGTAGGTCCAGTCGAACAGCAAGGGCGCGAACAGCGCGCAGATCAGTCCCCCGATGACCCCGCCGAGCGACATAGCCAGGTAGAAAAGGGTGAGGTTTGCAGGCTCTGGCCGATAGTCGTAGAGCCGCGCATGAAGGGCGCACGCCGCGAGAAACATGGCGAGAATGGCCGTCAGCACGACCAGCGGCAGCATCGCGCCCGAGACCACGAACAGCAATGCGGCTGCGAGCAGCAATCCGTAGGGAGCAATCGCCGTGCAGACATTGGCCGCGCCGCGCCGCTCCGAGAACGCGATGGTAAAGCTGAGCAGGTAAAGACCAAGCGGCACTACCCACAGCAGCGGCATCGGGGCCACGTCGGTGGTGAGGTGCAGCGTGGTAGACAGCATGAGGCTGGACGGCACGGCGGCGATCAGGGCCCAGCGGATGAAGGTGCTTGCCGGTAGCCGCGGGGCTGTCTCGCGGGCGGGCGGCGCATGGTCGGTACGTAGCAGGGGCAAGCCGCAGGCTGCGACCAGCATCAGCATGATGCCGTACCCCCAGGACCACCACAGGCTGTTCTCGGCAACACCGACCATCGGCTCGAGCAGCAAGGGATAGGCGACCAGGCCGCAAAAGCTGCCAAGGTTGGAGGCGACGTAGAGCGGGTACGGATTGAGCCCGCCGACCGCGAGCCAGCGCTGAAGCAGCGGGGCTTGCGCCGAGATGGCGAAGAACAAGGGTCCGACCGAGATCAGCAGCAGCCACGGCACCCACAGGATCGGATCGGCACTGGCCGGCGGGCTCCCGGCGGCCAGCGAGAGCGGCAGGGTAAGCCCCGCAGCGGCCAGCACGGCAAGGTGCACGCCGACCTGCGTCCGGGTCCCGAAGCGGCCAAGGAAATGCGCATATGCGTAACCGCCCAGCAGCAGACCTTGATAGACCAGCATGGCCGAGTTCCAGACCGCCGGCGCGCCGCCCAGACGCGGCAGCGCCATGCGCGCAAGCATCGGCTGCACCAGGAACAGCAGGAACGAGCCGGTGAAGATGCCGAGCGTGAACAGCCAGCGCGGCGCAAACGTCGTCATTGGCGCTGGTGCCGGCGGTGCAAGACTGGCCATTGTTTCTCCAAGCAAGCGATGCGGGTGCCTAGCCCGGACATGGTTACCAGCCTCTTAGCCGCCGATCAGCCGAGCGGCGTCGAGCGCGTGGTAGGTGAGGATGCCCGTGGCGCCGGCCCGCTTGAAGGCCAGCAAGGTTTCGAGGATCAGCGCATCGCGGTCCCCTGCCCCGGCCGCGGCCGCATGTTCGATCATCGCATATTCGCCGCTCACCTGATAGGCGAAGGTCGGCACCTCGAAGCGCTTCCGGACGGCGGCGAGCACGTCGAGATAAGGCATGCCGGGCTTCACCATCACCATGTCGGCGCCCTCGGCGATGTCCAATGCGACTTCGCGCATCGCTTCGGCGGCGTTGGCCGGGTCCATCTGATAGCCGCGCTTGTCACCCTTCAGGCGGCCGCCAGATCCCACCGCATCACGGAACGGGCCATAAAAGGCCGAGGCATATTTCGCAGCATAGGCCATGATCGCGGTGTCGCACTTACCCGCGCCCTCCAGCGCTGCGCGGATCGCGCCGACGCGGCCGTCCATCATGTCGGAGGGAGCGACGATGTCGGCACCCGCTTCTGTCTGGACCAGCGCCTGTTGGACGAGAACAGCGCTGGTGAGGTCGTTGAGCACACAGCCGCGCTCGTCGATCAGCCCATCGTGGCCGTGCTCGGTATAAGGATCGAGCGCGACATCGGTGAGCACGCCGATCTCCGGGCATGCGTCCTTCACCGCTTTTACCGCGCGGCAAATGAGGTTGTCGGGATTTAACGCCTCTTCCGCACCGTTGGTGCGCAGGTGACCGGGCGTGTTGGGGAACAGCGCCACGCACGGAATCCCCGCCTCATACGCTTGCTTCGCGCGCGCGCCGATGCGGTCCACAGTCCATCGGCTGACGCCCGGAAGCGCAGCGATCGGTTCCTCGCAGCCTTGTCCGTCGCAGACGAACAAGGGAAGGATGAAGTCGCTTGGATGCAGGCGATGCTCGGCCAGCATGGCTCGAATCCAGGGGGCAGAACGGCCACGGCGCAGACGAAGCGCGGGAAAAGCTGCAGTCATTTCCGCTCTATACGGCACCGCTTGGCCGTTCCAAGCATTGTGCGGCCATGATTGACGATACGCTTCCGAAACAGGCCGTCCTTGTCGTCAATGCCATGAGCCGGTCAGGCGGCGATGCGTTTGAAGATGCCCGCCGCATGCTGCAGGAGCGCGGCATCGAGTTGCTCGCGGCGCACGCCATCACCGATCCAGAACAGATGCGGCCGACCGTGCAGTCCGCCCTCGCCGACAAGGCGCCGATGATCATCGTTGGCGGCGGCGATGGGTCCTTGTCCAAGACCATTGACGATTTCCTCGGCACCGAGACAGTGTTCGCCCTGTTGCCGCTCGGCACTGCCAACAGCTTTTCCAAGACGCTGGGCATCGGGGCTGACCTCGAGGCCGCGGTCGAGACCATTGCCAATGGCAAGAAGCTCCGGATCGACCTTGGCGCGGTCGATGGCGATTATTTCGCCAATGCCGCGGCGATGGGCTTGTCGCCGCTGATCGCCGAGACGGTGCCGCATAAGCTCAAGCGCACGCTCGGGATGGTCGGCTACATGATCTGGGCGGCCAAGGTCGCGTTCCAGTTTCGCCCTTTCCGGCTGCGGATCGACGACGGAACGCGCAAGACAAAGGTGTGGGCGACCGAGGTACGGATCGCCAACGGCACGCATCATGGCGGGATCGAGCTGGTCGAAAGCGCCGATCTCCAGTCGGGCGAGATCGTGGTGCAGGCGGTGACCGGAAAGAGCCTCCTTCACCTCGCATGGAGCTGGTTCGCGACCCTGTTCAAACTGCGCTCGCGCAATCAGACCGTGACGGAGTTCCACGGCAAGGAAATCCGCATCGAGGCACGGCCGCGGCAGAAGGTTTCGATCGACGGGGAGCTTAGCGCCAAAACCCCCGTCACGGTTACGGTTGCGCGGGCTGCGGTATGGGTTGCGGCTCCTCGCTGACCGCCATCCGCGCCTGCTTCCAGCGGCCTGAGCGGAAGTAGAGTACCGCCAGCACGAGGTTGGTCAGGGTGCTGGCCGGGAAGCTCCACCACAAGGCGTCGGCGCCAAGCCAGTCACGCCCCAGCCAGGCAAAGCCGATCCGCACCGGCAGCAGGCCGATCGCGAGAATGATCAACGGCACCACCACCGCGCCGTTCGCCCTGACGGTGCCAAAGATCACGAGCGTGATTCCGAACAGGAGGAAGCTCCAGGTCGCGATCCACTGGATGTGCATGGCGATCGGCAGCGCCGGGCTGTCCATGCCAAGGAACAGTCCAAGTGCCGGCCGCTCGAACAATAGGAACAGGGCGATCATCGCGCCGGTGATCGCCAGCACCTGAACGATCGCGATGTTAGTGATGCGGCCGACGCGGTCCCAGTGACCGGCCCCAATGTTCTGCGCGGTCATCGCGCTGACCGCGGCGCCGAACGCCATCGCCGGCATCTGGATATAGGCCCACAATTGCATGGTGACGCCATAGGCGGCGGCGGTGTGCACGCCCTCGGCGTTGACCAGCCCGATCAGCAGCAGGCTGGAAAGCGAGATGACGATCATCTGCAGGCCCATCGGAAAGCCCTTCACCACGATGGTCTTGAGGCAGCCGCCGGCGGGACGAAGATAGGTAAGTTCGGCGCCGCGAAGGCGCAGCGGCAGGTCTCTCCAGTAGATGTAGGCGAACAGGCCGATCAGCGCAGTCCAGTTGGCGATGCTGGTCGCCAGCGCCGAGCCGGCGATGCCCATCTCGGGAAACGGGCCGATGCCGGAGATGAAGAAGGGGTTGAGGCCGCTATCGAGCAACACGGCGAGCCCCATGAACCACAAGGGCGTCAGGCTGTCTCCCGTGCCGCGAAGCGCCATCATGGTGCTGACCATCAGGATCGCCGGGGGCAACGCGAGAGAGATGACGCGGAGGTAAGCGTCGGCGAGCGGGACGGCTTCCGCCGGCGTCCCGAGCAAGGCGAGAATTTTGGGGCTGAAGAACCAGCCGCCGACCGCGACCAGTATGGCGAGCAGGCTGAAGAAACCGAATGCGGTGCCGAACGACCGGCGCGCGGTGTCGATATCGCGGCGCCCGAAAGCCTGGGCGATTAGGATCGAGCTCGCCATCGAGAAGCCGAAGGTGAAGGCACTGGCGAGGAACATCACCATGTTGGCGTTGGCGGTTGCGGCCAGCGCGTCCTCGCCAATCAGGCGGCCGACCCACGCCGAGTTGATCGAGCCGTTGAGCGACTGGAGGATGGAGGAGCCGAGCGTCGGCAACGCAAAGCCGAGCAGCGTGCTTGCGATCGGACCGGTGGTGAGGTCGCGCTGGCCGGGGCGAGCTTGCGGCGCCGCCGCGGGGCGATCGGCGTCAGCCATGCGGAAATCTAAGGGCGGTCAATGCAGCAAAACGCATGGCGTTCAGTTCGTCGCCCATCTGCGGAAGGTCGGTCGAGCGGCTCAGATGATCGCGAACGCACCGGGCGGCAAAGTTCAACAAAGTCGCTTGGCCGCTGAGGTCCTTGGTGCGAACCGGTGAGGCTTGGCGGCGACGCTTCTTCTTTTTTGCAGGGAAGAAAGGCGAGAGCGGAACGTCGGCTATCCAACATATGTTGGTGCAACATCGTCGGGTAAGCCGGCGACCGGGAGACTGACGTGCGCTCTCTTTATTCCGGGTAGAGTCGTGTCGCGTTTCCATTTTCACCTAACCAACACATACGACATCCCGGATATCGAGGGGGTCGAGCTCGCCACCCTTCAGGATGCGCGTTGTTATGCCGTGAAGATGATGGCCGAAGTGCTGTGCACCTCGCCCGAACGTTATTGGGAAGCCGAAGTTTATCGGGTCACCGCGGCCGATGACCGGGGGCTGACCTTGTTCACGGTGGAGATCGTGTCGACCGACGCCGCGGCGGTCGGCAAGCGGCGCTGAGCGGAGTGGCAGGACCGGCGCCGGCCCTGCCCTTCATTCCTTAGCCGAGGCGCGCGAGCGCGGCGCGGAGGCGGTCAGCTTCGGCGCTTCGAGCTTCGTGGTCGGCGCGGGCCTTGGCGACCGCTTCGGGCTTCGCGCGTTCGGCAAAGGCCGGATTGGACAAGCGCGCGCCGAGGCTGTCGCGATCCTTTTCGGCGGCTTCGGCGGCCTTGGCGAGGCGGGCCCGCTCGGCGTCGAGGTCGATCGCATCGCCTAGCGGGAAGGCGACAGTCGCGCCGCCGACGACGATCTGTGCCGAGCCGGCCGGCGGTGCCTCGGCCGTGACCGCGGCGCCGACCTTGCCCATGCGGGTCAGAATCGCGCCTTCCTGATCGATCAGGGCGAGCATCGCGCGGTCGCCTTCGCCCGCCAGCACGTGCGGGACGAGCGTCGCGGTCCACGGCACGTTGAGTTCGGAGCGCAGGGTGCGGACGCCCTCGACGAAGGCGATGATCGCTTCGACCTTGGACTTGGCCTGCGCATCGCTCGACGCCTGCGGCTCGGGCCATTGCGCGAGGATGAGATCGTAGGGTCGCTCACCCATGCCATGCCACAGCTCTTCGGTGACGAAGGGCATGAACGGGTGGAGCATGACCAGGATCTGGTCGAACGCCCAGCCGGCGACGGCGCGGGTTTCCTCGTCGAAGCCGCCCTTAACCAGCTCCACATACCAGTCGCAGAAGGTGCCCCAGGTGAAGTGGTAGATGGCGTCCGCCATGCCGTCGAAGCGCAATTCGTCGAAGGCGCGGTTGAGGCGGCCGAGCGTGTCGGCCACTTCGCCGATGATCCAGCGGTTGACCGGCTTGGTTGCGTCCGGCGCCGCGATCGATTGCGACGGGCCGACCCCGTTCATCTGGAGGAAGCGGGCGGCGTTCCACAGCTTGGTCGCGAAGTTGCGATAGCCCTCGACGCGCTTTTCATCGAGCTTGATGTCGCGGCCCTGGCTTTCCATCGCCGCCATGGTGAAGCGCAGCGCATCGGCGCCGTACTTGTCGATGAGGCCGAGCGGGTCGACGCTGTTGCCCTTGGACTTGCTCATCTTCTGGCCCTGCGCATCGCGGACCAGGCCGTGGAGATAGAGCGTGCGCCACGGCACTTGCCCCATGAACTCCAGCCCCTGCATCGCCATGCGGGCATCCCAGAAGAACAGGATGTCGAAGCCGGAGATGAGGATGTCGTTGGGGTAGTGGCGAGCGAGGTCCTCGGTCCGGTCGGGCCAGCCGAGAGTGGCGAACGGCCACAGCGCCGAGCTGAACCAGGTATCGAGGACGTCCTCATCTTGGCTGAGCGGATGGTCGTCGCCGGCCTGGGCCTGTGCTTCCGCCGCGCTCAGCGCGACAAAGGCATTGCCGTCAGCGTCGTACCAGGCGGGGATGCGGTGGCCCCACCACAGTTGGCGGGACACGCACCAAGGTTGAATGCCTTCGAGCCAGTTGAACCAGGTCTTGGACCAGGTGTCGGGCACAACCTTGATCTCACCCGCCTTGGTCGCGGCGATCACGCGCTCGGCGAGCGGCTTCACGTCCACATACCATTGATCGGTCAGCCACGGCTCGATCACCACGCCCGAGCGGTCGCCGAGCGGGGTGGCGATGGTGCGGTCTTCGACCTTGACCAGAGCGCCGGCGGCATCGAGCAATTCAACCACGCGCTTGCGAGCTTCGAAGCGCTCGAGGCCGAGCAGGTCGGCGGGAACCAGTCCGTCGGCGGTCTGGCAGATGTTGGCTGCGGCATCGAGCATGTTGAGCATGTCGCCGGCCTTGATCCCGGCGCGCCGGCCGACCTCAAAGTCGTTGAAATCGTGGCCGGGCGTGATCTTCACCGCGCCGGACCCGAGCTCGGGATCGGCATGCTCGTCGGCAACGATCGGGATCAGGCGGCCAGTGATCGGCAGCTTGATTTGCTTGCCGACCAATGCGGTGTAGCGCGCATCCTCCGGGTGCACCGCGACCGCCATATCGGCGAGCATGGTCTCGGGCCGGGTGGTGGCGACCTCGATATGGCCGCTGCCATCGGCGAGCGGGTAGCGCAGGGTCCAGAACTTGCCGGCCTGCTCGCGCGTCTCGACCTCAAGATCGGAAATGGCGGTCTGGAACTTGGGATCCCAGTTCACCAGCCGCTTGTCGCGGTAGATGCGGCCGCGCTTATGCAGCTCGACAAAGGTGTGGAGGACTGCCCTGGAGAAGCCCTCGTCCATGGTGAAGCGCTCGTTCGCCCAGTCGCAAGAGGCACCAAGGCGGCGGAGCTGGCGGGTGATCTGGCCGCCGCTCTCATGCTTCCACTCCCACACCTTGGCCACGAACTCGTCACGGGTGAAGTCGGTGCGCTTCTGCTGCTGAGCGTTGAGCTGGCGCTCGACCACCATCTGCGTGGCGATGCCGGCATGGTCGGTGCCGACCACCCACAGGGCGTCCTTGCCCTGCATCCGCGCCCGGCGGATGAGGATGTCCTGCAGCGTGTTGTCGAGCGCATGGCCGATGTGGAGGCTGCCGGTGACGTTGGGCGGGGGCATGACGATGGTGAACGGCTCAGCATCAGGCCGCGCCGGGCGGAAGGCGCCGCTCTCCTCCCAATGCCCGTACCAGCGGGCTTCGATGGGGCCGGGTTCGAAAGTCTTGGGAAGATCGGTCATGGTTGCGGCGGTTAGCGAGAGCCAACCGCCGAAACAACCTCGAGCCTAGTTGGCGGTGCCCATGGTAGGCTGTCCGCCGGTCCACTGCTTCATCCAGCGCTCGACCTCGCGATACCATTGGATCGAGTTCTGCGGCTTCAGCACCCAGTGGTTCTCGTCGGGGAAGACGACCAGCTTGGACGGAATATTGCGGCGCTGGAGGGCGGTGAAGGCGGCGATCCCTTGGGTGTAGGGGATGCGGTAGTCCTTCTCGCCGGTAATGACGAGCATCGGGGTCTTCCACTTGGCGACATGGTTGACCGGGTTCCAGCGCTCAAACGCGGCCGGATCCTCATAGTAGGTCTTGCCGCCATGTTCCCACTCGTCGAACCACAGCTCCTCGGTCTCGTAGGCCATCGCGCGGGCGTCGAACACGCCGTCATGCTGGACCAGGCACTTGAACCGATCGGGCCATTGGCCAGCGATCCAGTTCATCATGTAGCCGCCGTAACTGGCGCCCAGCGCGCAGGCATTGTCGGCCTGGAGCTGCTTGTCCTGCGCGGTGGCGTAGGCGAGACCGAGCTGGAGGTCCTGCAGCGGCTTGCCGCCCCAGTCGTTGCGGATGCTGTCGGTGAACGACTGGCCGTAGCCGGTGGAGCCGTGGAAATCGACGCTGACTACGCCCATCCCCATCGATGCCATCACCCGCGGGTTCCAGCGGTAGGACCAGCCGTTGCCGAAGCTGCCTTGCGGCCCGCCGTGAACGACAAAGGCGACCGGCAGCGGGTGGTTGACCACCGGCTTGACCTTGATCCCCCACACCTTGTCGCCGTTGGCGCCGGCAAAGCTGAAGCGGTCAACGGTGACGGGGTCCAGCTCGGCCAGCAGCGCCTTGTTGACGGCGGTCAGCTGCACCGGCTTGCCGCGGCCGCGGAGGAGATAAAGGTCGTCCGGGGCCTGGATGCTGTTGGAGGTGTAGAGCACGGCGCCATTGGCCAAGGCATGGACATTGCCGGCATGACCCTCGGCGGTCAGGCGCGTGACCTTGCCGCTGCGGGCGTCGACGCGGAACACCGGACCCTCAAGTGTGTCGTCGGCAGTGACCAGGATCGAGCGGTTGTCGGGCGTCCAGGCGATCGAACCCACCGAACGGTCCCAACCTTGCGTCAGCGCGCGAGTTTGCCCGGTAGCGAGATCGCGCAGCTTAAGCACCTGGCGGTCGGCTTCGTAGCCGGCGCGCTCCATCGACACGTAAGCGAGCGTGCGCCCGTCGGGCGAGACGGTCGGCAGCGTGTCGGTGCCGTCATTGTCGTCGGTCAAATTCGTCGGAGCGCCCGAGCCATCGGCCGGCGCCGAAAAGACGTCGAGGTTGGTCGAGATCGGCTCGATCCGGCCCGCTTCGCGCAGCGCGAAGAAGACGGTGCGGCCGTCCTTGGACCAGCTGATCTCTTCCCCGCCTCCGAACGGCTTGGACGGCGCGTCGCCGACCAGCGCACCGGTGACGCGGGTGCCCATGCCCTGCAGTTTCCCGCCGGCGATGTCGAAGGTGTAGATGCGGCTCTTGGTGCCGGGCTCGGCCCAGGTGTCCCAGTGACGCACGAACAATTGATCGTAGACGCGGCCAGACCCTGGCTCCTTGGCCGCGAAGGTCGTGGCGGCGCAGGCAAGGTCCGGGCAGTCCCGCTGATCGGCCCAAACGAGGACACGCTTGCCGTCCGGGCTGAGCTTGAAACCCGAGATGTCCGCACCGAAGTCGCTCATCACCTGCGCCGGTTGACCCACCACCATGCGGTGAAGCTGGTCGCGCTCGCCCACGGCCTTGAGGAAATAGAGCGCCCCATCGGGCCCGAACACCGCGTCGTGAGCGCCATCGGCGCCTGCGACCGGCTGCGGGGCAGCGCCCGTGCGGGTGAGGTCGAGGCTGTGGAGGACGTTGCTGCGCTTGTTGGCGGCAAGGTCCGTGGTCGACAGGGTGAACACCGCGGTTCGGCCATCGGGCGACACGTCGGGTGCGCCCATCCGGCGCATCATGTGCATGTCGGTGGCGGTCATCGGCCGGGCGGCTACGACCGTGGGGGCGAGAACGGCGGCAGCGGCCGCCAGCAGGAGGGAGCGCTTGATCATGGCGCCGAGGGGTAGCAGCGCTGCGATGAACCGCAAGCGACTTGGCGCCTGGAGCTTAGAGCCCCTGCCCCGTGATGCGACCGATCTCGCGCTTCACATGCTCATCGACGATGCCGGGCAGGTTCTGGTCGAGCCAGTCCTTGAGCATCGGGCGAAGCATGTCGCGGACCATCTGCTCGAGCGGATTTACGGCGGGCGGCGGAGGCGCGGCGGCGGCCGCCTCCTGCAAGGCGGCAAGGCGAGAGCGGCTGGCTTCCGCCGCATCCTCGCTGACCAGCGGCGGGCCGAGATCTACCTCGGGCAGCCGCAATTCCTCGACCACCGGTTCGTCCAGCTCGAGGATTTCTTCCTCGGCCGGCGCTTCTTCCGGCTCAGGTTCAGGGTCGACCGGGGCAAGCGGCGCGGCGACCTGCACGGCGCTGCGCAGCTCCTTCTCCTCCGCGATCACTTTCTTGATCGAAGCGAGGATGTCTTCCATCGAGGGTTCGCGGCCGGCCATGACCACCTGCTACCCTTAACGCGGCGGGGTTGTCACCCCCGTGACCGGCGGCCCCGCAACGGGAGCGGCAGGCTGAACCGCGATCGGCTCTTCGGTTGCGGAGACGGTGCGGGTCGAGCGGGGCACGTAGCGGCCTTCGCTCTTCCAGTCGTTCCACTGCGAAGCGGTGCGGCGATAAGCGCCGACGGGATCGTAGAGCGGCCCGCCGTCGAGGCCGAGATCGTCGGCTTCGGCCTGCCCCATGGCGTTCAAGAGCTGAAAGCCGGCGACATATTGATCGCGACGCGCGGTGACGAGCTGGACCTGCGCGTTCAGCAGTTCCTGCTCGGCGTTCAGCACGTCGAGCACGGTGCGGGTGCCGACGCTGCGCTCTGCCCGTGCACCTTCGAGCGCGAGCTGGGCGGCGGAGACGGCGACTTCGTTGGACGCGATCGCCTGACGCGTCGCGACGACGCTGGCGAAGGCGGAGCGAACCGACTGAACGATCACTCGCTCAGTCTCGATGGTACGCTCGAGGAGCTGACCTTCGACCGCACGAGCCTGGGCGATGCGCGCGCTCGGCAGGCCGCCCTGATAGATCGGGATACGGGTGTTGACGCCGACCGTGGTCTGCGTGCCCGAACGAGGAATGCCCGCGGAGGCGCCGCCCACGGTGTTGACGTAATCGCCGCTGAGGACGCCCGACACGGTCGGCAGGCGGTCGGCATTGGCAACACGCACGTCGAGGCCGGCAGCTTCGGCCTGGCGGACGACGGCGATGACATCGGGGTTCTCGACCAGCGCGATGCGCACGGCTTCGTCAGCGCTTGCGGGGAGCGGCGGGAGCGGCGGCGGCGAGGCGAGCTGGCCGGGCGCCTGGCCGACGACCTGGCGGTAGAAGGCTTCGCTCGACAGCAGGCGGCCTTCCGCGAGCGCGAGATTGGAGCGGGCGAGCGACAGGCGCGCTTCGGACTGGGCGACGTCGGTGCGGGTGAGGTCACCGATCTGGAAGCGGTCCTGCGTCGCCTGGAGGTTGGTGGTGAGAACCTGGACCTGGTTGCGGTTCAGTTCGACGATCGCGCGGTCGCGGATCACGTCCATGTAGGCTTGCACCGCCTGCACGAAGACATCGCCTTCCACCGCGCGGAGCGTGGCGCGGCCAGCTTCGACGCGGGTGCGCGCCGCTTCGACCGAGTTCCTAACCCGGCCGCCCTGGAACAACGGCAGGCTGAGATCGACGCCGCCCGAGACGACCGGGCCCTTGCCGCGCCCGGTGTCGAGGACGCCGGAGCGGGTGAGGTCGCGGTTGACGCCAACGGTGGCGGCGACCTGCGGCCGGCCGGCGGCGCGCGCGACGGCCACGCCGGCATCGTTGACGCGCAGCGCTTCACGCTGGCCGTTCAAGGTCGGGTTGGTTCGATAGCTCGACACCAAGGCTTCGCGCAGCGTGTCGGCCGCGGCGGGTGTGGCGAGAATCAGCGCGGCAATCGCGCTGCAGCTGAGAAGATGGCGCACGGGCTGCTTTCTTGTGGGCATCAAAAGGTGAAGACGGCCGGCCGGGCGAAGCCGGGCAGCGGCGCCATGGCGGCGTCGGCGAAGGCCTTGAGCCCGAAGCCATGAACCGAGCGTGTCCCGACCATCAGCCGGGGAACGCCATTCTCGAGGAGGCAGGCGCCGAGCCGGCCGCCGGGCTTGAGCTGGTCGACAATGGCGTCGGGCAGCTGTTCGATCTGACCGTCGACGAGGATCAAGTCATAGGGAGCATCCGCGGGTGCGCCCTCTTCGAGCAACCCAGCGTGAACGGTGATGCCGTCAACAAGGCGCAGCTGCTCGAGGAGCGCGGGATCATTCTCTACCGCGACGACCTCAAGGCCCATTTCGGCGAGGACGGCGCTGCTGTAGCCGGTGCCGGCACCGATCACGAGCACGCGCTCGCCCATGCGGCAGCGCATTTCGGTCAGCATACGGCCGAGGCTTGCGGCAGGGCTGAGCGAACGGCCACCGCCGAGCGGCACCATCCGATCGATATAGGCGATGGCCGCGGATCCTTGCGGCACAAAGGCTTCGCGCGGAACCGTCGCCATTGCTGCGACCACCAGCGGATCGGTCACCGCCTGCGGCCGAAGCTGGCTGTCGACCATCGCACGGCGCGCCTGGGCAAAGTCCATCGGTTCCTCGTCGTCCTTCTGAGCTGATCGCTTCTAAGTGTCTTAGTGCACTATGACACCATCGTTGGCAATGCCCATGTAACGGTCGGGGGCCGTCCCGCCAAGCGACGCTGCCTCCGTTTATCGAATGGAGGCGCCAAGAGGTCGAGATAGAGGAGGGCGATGCTTGGCAGGCCGCAGCCCCTCGGCTCTAAGCCGGACGCACCCAAGTGATTGTGATTCGGGCAGGAGATGGCATGTTTGTGAAGCGCCGGTTGGCCGTTGCGGTTTCCTTTCTGCTGGCTGGCACCGGCCTCCTCGCGGCAGCGCCGGCTCCTTCTCCCGCTCCCGCCACGACCTCGGGGTGGATGCGCGGCGAAGGGCTTCGCGCCGATCCTGAGCTGAAGCTCGGCACCTTGCCCAATGGTCTTCGCTACGTGATCCGCCGCAACAAGACGCCGCCGGGCGAAGCATCGGTGCGGCTGCGGATCGACACCGGATCGCTGAACGAGGCCGACGACCAGCGCGGCCTCGCCCATTTCCTCGAGCATATGGTCCTGAACGGGACGGAGAACGTGCCCGAAGGCGATTTCGTCAAGCGGCTGGAACGCGCCGGCCTGCGGTTCGGGCCGGACACCAATGCGTCCACCGGTTTCGGGCAGACGGTGTTCAAGCTCGAGTTGCCGCAAACGAGCAAGGCGACGCTGGACGAAGCCTTTTTCCTGCTGCGGGAAGTGGCCGGCAAGGCGACCATCGACGCCGGCGCCCTCGACCGGGAGCGCGGGATCATCCTGTCGGAGGAACGGGCACGGGCAACGCCCGCCTTCCGCATGCTGACTGACCAGCTCGCCTGGCTCTACCCCGGGCAGCGGTTGGCCGAGCGGCTGCCGATCGGCACTACCGAGGTGATCCGCACCGCGCCGCGTCAGCGCCTGCTCGATTACTACCGCGCCTGGTACCGGCCCGAGCGGGCAACCATGGTCATCGTCGGCGACATCGATCCAGCGGACATCGAGCGGCGCTTGCAGACGCAATTCGGTGACTGGAAGGGCGTCGGCCCAGCCGGAACTCCGGCCGATCAGGGCCGCCCCGTCGCACGGCCAATGGATGCGCGTCTTTTCATCGATCCGGCCTTTGCCGCTTCCGTGTCGATGAACTGGGTCCGCCCGCCGAACCTCACGCCCGACAGCGTGGCCGATCGCACCCGCGACCTCGAGGAGCAGTTGGCTGCGACGATCCTCAACCGCCGTCTGGAGAAGCTGGCCCAAAAGGAGCAAGCGCCGCCCTTCGTTGCAGCACGTGTCGCAACGTCCGACCTTGAAGAGACGGCGGATACCACGGGTCTGTCGGCGCAAGCACGGTTGGGCGATTGGCGCGCTGCGCTGAATGCGATCGATCAGGAGCAACGGCGCCTGAATGACCATGGTGTCACTGCCGACGAAGTGGAGCGCGAGCTTGTTGGCGTGCGCGCCGCGCTGGAAGCAGGCGTCGCCTCGGCTGCTACCCGCGCCAACGCGGGGCTCGCCGACAGCGTGGTTGCTGCGGTGGACCGCGACACGGTGGTGACCAGCCCGGCCGACCGGCTCGCCTTCTTCGAGCAGGTAGCGCCAACGCTTACTGCCGAGCGGATCGGCGCGGCGGCGAAGCGGCTGTTCGCCGGCTCGGGCCCCCTGCTCTACCTCAGCCTGCCACGAGGCGCCGTCACCAAGGAAACGCTGCTCGCCGCCTATGACATCTCGCGCAAAGTGGCGGTGGCTGCACCGGCTGCGCAGGCCAGGGTTCCATGGCCCTACGAGAACTTCGGAGCTGCGGGCAAAGTCGCCGAGCGGCGCGAGTACAAGGACATTGGCGCAACCCACGTCCGCTTTGCCAACGGCGTGCGCCTGACCGTTCGGCCAAGTGCAACGCGCAAGGAACAGGTGCTGGTCAGCGCCCGCTTCGGCGACGGGCGGCTTGCCATGCCGCGCGACCGGACCAGCCCGGAATGGGCGCTCGGCACCGCCTTCACCTTTGGCGGAACGGGCAAGCTCGATGCCGATGCGGTGAACCGCGCGCTCACCGGCAAGCTGGTAGGCGCAAGCTTCGGGGTCGACGACGACCGATTCGTGCTGAGCGGGGCAACGCGCACGGCCGACCTTTCCACGCAGATGCAGCTCCTGACCGCTTATGTGACCGATGCCGGCTGGCGGCCGCTCGGCTGGGAGCGGCTGAAGGCCCAGGCGGCCTCGATCCACGACCGGTTCGAAAGCTCCCCGGGCGGGATCCTCGGCCGCGACCTTGGTCTGATCCTGCGTTCGGGCGATCGCCGCTGGCAGATACCGAGCCGTGCAGCGATGCGCGCAAGCACGATCGGCGAAGCGCGCGCGCTGGTCGCGCCGGCTCTGCAATCGGGGCGGATCGAGATCATCATGGCCGGCGACATCACCGTCGAGCGCGCCATTGCCGAGACCGCAGCGACCTTCGGCGCTTTGCCTGCGCGCACGAACAGCAACCCTGTCGCTGGCCCGATGACCTTCCCGCCCCCGCCGCCGGGCGGTCTGCTGACGCTGACCCACAATGGCCGCGACGATCAGGCGATGGGTCTGATCGCGTGGCCGACCACCGGCTATTCGCCCGAGACGCGGCAGCTGGCTCGGACGCTGACCCTGCTCGGCGCGGTGTTCCAGTTACGGCTGACCGAGGAACTGCGCGAGAAAGAAGGCGTCAGCTATGCGCCCTCGGCCGCGCACGGGGCCTCGTCGACCTGGACCCGCTTCGGCTATCTCGCCGCGCAGGTCGAGGCGCCGCCTGCCAGCCTCCCGCGCTTCTTCAGCGAAGCACAGAAGATCGCCGACGACCTTGCGGCGCGACCGATCGACGAGGATGAGCTGGCGCGGGCACGGCGGCCGATGCTGGCCTCGATCCAGCGCGCCATGGATGGCAATGGCTATTGGATCGGTGCGCTCGAGGATCTTGGCGAAGACCCGTTCACGCTGGACAGCATCCGCACCCAGCGCGCCGATCTCGAAGCGGTCACCCCTGCAACGCTGCAGGCGGCGGCGCGTCAGTATCTTCTTGGCGGCAGAGCGGTCCGGGTTCAGGTGGTGAAGGAACCAACAGCCAAGGCGGCGCCGGCCAAAACAGCGTCCGCAAGAGATTGACAGGCAAGCGGCACCCCTGCTTAGGGGGCGCACCGCATCGGGGCCCGATGGCGGAGTGGTGACGCAGAGGACTGCAAATCCTTGCACGCCGGTTCGATTCCGGCTCGGGCCTCCAGGCATTCAGATGATGTGCCAGCAATTACAGCAGCCCGCGTTTTGGTTCGCCAAGATCACTCTTGATCGGAAATCTCACCGGCGGGCGGGAATGTCTGCAATGGCTCGCAAGCGGACATCCAAGTCGCAACGTCAGCGCCGCGTGATCTCTGCTGCAAGCCGCTTGGCGGAACACTTTGCGTGCGATGCGCAGGGTCCGGTCACCTCAAAATAGCTGGGCCAGTTCTCCGACCATCGAATGACGAAGCTTCCTGGTCGGCGTTGGGGCGCGTTGCCCTCGTAGACCACGAACCTTTCGCCTTGAAACTCGACCCGATAAAGGACGAAGTCCTCCACGGGCGACTTGCGGCTGAACAGCTTGGTCCCCTGCGGGAAACAGAAACTCTCTCCGCAGACCTTCGGCGGCAGCTCTGAGCAGACCAGTAACGGTGCAGTAAGCAGCAGCGAGAGTAAGCGGATCGAAGACACGCAACAACGATGTCAGGCGCCGCCTATGTCCGCAACGGGCAGAGTGCGAACCCTCACGGTCTCCTCACTTGCTAATTACAAGGCTCGGCCCTGGGTTGAAAATGGAGGCTCTTGCGATGGGAACCGAGTGCCTCCGGCAGATTGAAGTCTGCATATCTGACGAAGGCCGTCGCTGACTGACGCGGATCTAGCTTCATGCGGCAACTAGGGCAGTATCCTCCATCCAGATCGTTCATGGCGAAGCGCTGTCCCTCGACCTCTATCCATGCGCGGCTGGGTGCTTGCTCGATGACGCCTGCCCCATCGGGCCAGTTTGTCGAATATAGGCAGATAGGAAAATGAAGGTCATTGCGAATGGTAAGGTAAAGCCGGCCTTCCTCAGGAGCATCGCGAATACTTACAGAAGGCTTCAGTACCACTGTTGAGGTTGTGGCGCATGCAGCCACCAGAAACGCCATCACCGCTACTCTCACCTGCCAAGAATGACTGGCGAAGCTAAGGTCTGCAATGGTTGAAAGCGGACGTTGAAGCTTCTCGGCGCGCTGTTAAGCTTCGTTGATGCTCTGGAACATCGTAGACAATCGAACGCGGCGGTATCGCTGGAAAAGCGTGAACGCCACCGTTGAAGCCGTCGAGCACGACAATAGCTGTCCCGACTCAGATCAAGCGCCTGAGAGCGACCCGCTCGTTTCAGTCGACTACGACGCTCTTGAGGCCGTCTCGGTGAATGAGGCAATCAAGTGAGCCATGGAACAGCCCTCCCCAGTCACCCTGTTCCTATATGATGAAGGCGGAGGCTTCTCGGACGACGAGGAGCACTTTCACAACATGGCAGTGCGCTTCGATGCTGATGGCGACAAGGACATCGGCTGATGCGAATGTCCTCCATGGGTCTTGGTCAGAGGTCACCTTCGACCCGCAACTGAATGTCTGCAAGGCATCGGAGGTGGACCTCAGATGTTCAGCTCGATCTTGAAAAGCAGTTCGCCGGCAGGCGTGCTCCCAAGGCACCTCAGCATCGCCCGCTCATCGCGGCTTACCGCCTGAGGGTCAGACGGCCGACGGCTGTCGGCGAAGCGGCATGGTCAAGCAGTGCACGCCGCCGCCGCACTGCGTGAATTCGCCGAGCGGCACGGTGAGCACCTCGAAGCCATGCGCACGCACCGCTGCATCGACTCGCGGTGCCGAACCAGTCGAGAGGATCCGCCCGCGCCCGAGTGACAGGACATTGCAGCCGAGGCTTGCGATCTCGTCTTCACGCACCGGGAGGATCTCGATCCCCAAGCCGCGGATCATCGCGACAAAGGCGGGGTCGAGCTTCTCGACGCAGGCCAGCGCCACGTCGCGGTCGAGCACGCAGAAATGGGTGTCGAGGTGGAGCAGGTTGGGATCGATCGCGGTCAACGTGACCTGCCAGCCGCGTTCCTCGAAGAACTGCCCGAGCGCGCGGGCGCCTTCGGTGGTGGTGCGTTCCTCCGACACGCCGACGACGAGGTGACCGGGGCGAAGCAGGCACACGTCGCCGCCTTCGACCGAGCCGCGCTCGACCCGGCCGAGGATCGGCACGCCGCCTGCCCGAGCGGTTTCCAGCACCACGTCAACCTCGCCGCGGCGATGCTCGACCGCTGGGCGCAGGCCGATCAGGCCCCATGAGGTCATGAGGCTGGTGTCGCGAGTGAAGGCGAGATCGGGGAGACCGGCCACCGGCTGCACCGTGCGTACGCGCACCCCCGCCGCGATCAGCGTCTCAAGGAGCGCGCGATGCTGCTTGCTTGCGGTGACGCTGCACGACGTGCGCCCTTCTGCCAGCGCGTCTTCGCTGACCCGGTTGCATGGCACGATGCTGAGATTGCGCGGGCTTGCCAGAAGCACCTCGCGGAGCAGGCCATATTCGCTGTTCGGGCCTTCCGAGTATCCTTCGGAAAACGGTGCTTCGGCCTTGTTGGTTGAGTGGATGGACGCGCGAAGAAGCTCAGGGGTCAAGATTGGTCCTCGACGGTAGAAATGGTAATCTCGGCCCGGCTCACGCCATGGGCACCTGAAAGACGAACAGTGCAGCCGCCCGACTGTTCCCTCCTGCCCAGCCTCGACAAAAGGCCGTCCCCGTCGGCAGGTGACGGCTAGGCCGGTTGCAAGGGCGTTTGGGCTGCGCCATCGTGCGGCTTCATCAGGCCGGTCCGTTCGCGATCGGCTCAGCCCTTCAGCCATGAGGCCGTGTTTATGATCGCCAAGCTTTCGCTCACCTGCGTTCTTCTGGCGAGCAGCGCCCTTGCCGCCGCGCAAGAGGCCGCGCCGCCAGCACCGCCCGCGCAGGCTTCACCGAGCGAAGCTGCGACCCAGCACAGTCCGCCCGCAGCCGCTCCGCGCGAAACGGGCGACAAGGACGCCGCCAAGTGGAATGTCGAAGCGCCGCGGGGCATGACCCTGCGCAAGGTGCGGCTCGACACGGCCGAGGGGACGTGGATGAACGTCGACGTCTCGCCCGACGGCAGCCGGATCGCCTTCGACATGCTGGGCGACATCTATGTCATGCCGATCACGGGCGGCACCCCGACGCGGATCGCCGAAGGCCTGTCCTACGAGCAGCAGCCGCGCTGGTCGCCCGATGGCACGCGCCTCGCCTTCGTGTCCGACCGCGCAGGCGGCGACAACATCTGGATCATGAATGCGGACGGCTCAGGCAAGAAGCAGCTGACGAAGGAGGACTTCCGCCTCCTCAACCAGCCGAGCTGGAGTCCGGACGGCCGCTACATCGTCGCAAAGAAGCATTTCACCACCACCCGCTCGCTCGGCACCGGCGAGGTGTGGCTCTACCATGTCGACGGCGGCAGCGGCGTCCAGCTGGTCAAGCGGGTCAACGACAAGTGGCAGAAGGAACTTGGCGAGCCGACCTTCGCGCCCGACGGCAAGCACATCTACTTCACCCGCAACGTGACGCCGGGCGGCACCTTCCAGTATGCGCAGGATTCCAACGGCGCGCTGTTTGCGATCGAGCAGTACGAGCTCGACACCGGCGAGACGCTGCGGGTGACCGGCGGCAATGGCGGCGCTGTGCGCCCCAACCCCTCGCCCGACGGCAAGTATCTCGCCTTCGTCCGGCGCGAGCGGGCCCAGTCCAAGCTTTTCGTGCGCGACATGGCAAGCGGGAACGAGCGCAAGCTCCTCGACCTGCCCGATCAGGACATGCAGGAGACCTGGGCGGTGACCGGCGTATACCCGAACATGGATTGGACCGCCGACAGCCGCGAGGTAGTGCTGTGGAGCGGCGGCAAGCTGCGCCGCGTGTCGGTCGCTGATGGCAGCGCGCGTGACATTCCGTTCCGCGTCAACGACGACCGGGTGGTCGCGGAGTCGGTTCACCCCAAGGTCGAAGCGGCACCCGACAGTTTCCAGACCAAGATGGTGCGCTGGGCGCAGATGAGCCCGGATGGACGGCAGATCGTCTTTGAGTCGCTTGGCAAGTTGTGGGTCAAGCCGGCGGGCAGCGGCGCTGGAGCGCGGCGGCTGACCCGAAATGACGACAACATCTTCGAAGCCTATCCGACCTGGTCGCGGGACGGCCGCACGCTGGCCTTCGTCAGCTGGACCGACGCCGGCCTCGGCAAGATCATGACCGTCGGCGCCGCCGGCGGAACACCGCGCGCAGTGACCGCCGATCCCGGCCACTTCATCAACCCGCGCTTTTCGCCCGACGGCAAGACCATCGCCTTTGCCGCCGGTTCGGGCGGCGGGCTGACCGCCGATCGGTGGGGCCGCGACGGCGGCGTCTATGTCGTGCCGATAAGCGGTGGCAAGCCGAAGCTGGTCGAGCGCGGCGCCTCCAACCCGCAATATGGTGCTGCTGGTGACCGCCTGTTCATGACCATGCGCGGCGACGACAAGCTGCAGCTGGTCAGCACCGACCTGTCCGGCGAAGCGCGGCGGGTCCACGCCTCGGGCGATCTCGCCAGCGACTTTCAGGTTTCGCAGGACGGCCGATCGGTGCTGTTCCGGCAGAATTACGAAGCTTATCTGATGCCGCTGCTGCCGGGCGCGCAGGATGTCACCGCGTCCACCGACAAGGGCGCGTTGCCTGCGATCCGGCTGAGCCAGGGCGGCGGCGACTTTCTTCACTTCTCCAATGGCGGCCGTAAGGCGCATTGGAGCATCGGCCCGGTCCTCTACACCGCCGATGCCACCGGCAGCTATGCGGGCGGGTACAAGTATCCGACCACGGGCGAGAACCTGTCGCAGACGGTGCGTGCGGCGAAACCCACCGGCAGCGTCGCGCTGACCGGTGCGCGAATTGTTACCATGCGCGGGGCCGATGGCGGGATCATCGAGGATGGCGTGATCCTGATCCGCGGCGACCGCATCGCTGCCGTCGGCCGCCGCGGCGAGGTGCAGGTGCCCGCCGGCACTCCGACCATGGACCTTGCGGGCAAAACCATTGTGCCCGGCTTCATCGACGCTCACGCCCACGGGCCGCAGGGCGAGGATGGGATGACCCCTCAGCAGAACTGGTCGGCGATGGTCAATCTGGCGCTTGGCACTACCACCATCCATGATCCCTCCAACAGCGCCGCCGAAGTGTTCGCCGCCGCGGAATTGCAGCGGGCGGGCAAGATCCTCGCTCCGCGCATCTTCTCGACTGGCGAGATCATCTATGGCGCCCGCGCGGCCGGCGCCTTTGCCGAGATCGGCAAGTTCGACGATGCGCTCGCCCACGTCCGCCGCCTCAAGGCGCAGGGCGCGTGGAGCGTGAAGAATTACAACCAGCCGCGGCGCGAGCAGCGACAGATGGTGGTCGCCGCCGCGCAGGCCGAGAATATGCTGGTCGTTCCCGAAGGTGGTTCGTTGTTCAACATGGACATGACGCTGATCCAGGACGGCAATGCCACCGTTGAACACAATGTGCCGGGCAGCACCTTCTATCAGGACGTGCTGCAGATGTGGGGACAGACGAAGACGAACTACACGCCGACGCTGGTCGTCACCTACGGCGGTCCGGGCGGCGATCCTTATTGGCGTGCCCACACCAACGTCTACGAGCATCCGCTGCTTCGTGCCCACATCCCGCCCGGCACGCTGGCTGCCGCCAATGCCCGCCGCGAGATCGCACCGGAAGAGGATTATGCCGATACTTGGTCCGCACGTGAGGCCCGCAAGCTTGCCGATCGCGGCATTTCGGTCAGCATCGGCGCGCATGGCCAGCAGGACGGCATCGGCGCCCACTGGGAAATGTGGAGCTTCGTCAAGGGCGGCTGGACCCCGCTTCAGGCGTTGCAAGCGGCTACGGTCAACCCGGCGCGCACGCTCGGCCTTGACCGCGACCTGGGTTCGCTAGAGGTTGGCAAGCTCGCCGATCTGGTGGTGCTCACTGCCAATCCGCTCGACAACATCCGCAACAGCGACAAGATCTCGCACGTCATGCAGGGCGGGCGGCTCTTCAACGCCGCAACCCTGAACGAGGAAGTGACCGGCAACCGCCAGCGGCAGGCTTATTGGTGGGAAACGAGCACTTCGCCCATGCCGGGCAATCGTCCCGCGGCCACGGCGCACAAGCACTGAGGCCATGAAAGCGCTTCAAGCCATCATCCGCCGGACCGGCGGCCCCGAGGTGATCGAGTGGGTGGAAGTTGACCTTCCCCCGCCCGGGCCCGGCGAGGTGGTGATGACCAATGAGGCGGTGGGGGTGAACTTCATCGACACCTATCACCGCACCGGCCTCTACCCCGCGCCGCTGCCGAGCGGCCTGGGGATGGAAGCGGCGGGACGTGTGCTGGCGGTTGGTCCTAACGTTGCTCTGAAGGAAGGCGACCGGGTCGCGACCTTCGGGCCGGAACGCGGCGCTTATTCGACTACGCGGGTGGTTCGGGCGGAGCATCTGCTGCCGGTGCCCGGCGACGTGCCCTCCGAGATTGTCGCGGCCGCCTTGCTCAAGGGCTGCACCGCCGAATTCCTGGCCGAGCGATGCGGCAAGGTGACGGCGGGGATGAACGTGCTGGTCCATGCCGCCGCCGGCGGGGTCGGGCTGATCCTGGTGCAATGGCTGAAAGCCATCGGTACGCGGGTGATCGGGACCGTCTCGACCGAAGCGAAAGCCGCGCTGGCGCGTGAGGCCGGGGCCGACGAGATCATCCGCTACGACCACGAGCCGGTCGCCGAACGCGTCCGCACGCTGACCGGCGGCAAGGGCTGCGAGGTCGTGTTCGACGGGGTTGGCGCCGACACCTGGGAAGCAAGCCTCGACTCGGCGGCAAGGCGCGGGCTGATCGTCAGCTATGGCAACGCCTCGGGTCCGGTGGTCGGCGTGGCGCTTGGCGTGCTGGCGCAGAAGGGCAGCCTCCGTGCTACGCGGCCGACCTTGTTCGACTATTATTCCGAACCCGGCGAGCGCGACGCTGGAATCCAGCGGCTGTGGGACATGATCCGCGGCGGCAAGGTCAGAGTAACGGTCGGCCTGCGTTATCCGCTGGATGAGGCGGCCGAGGCCCACCGGGCACTTGAAGCCCGGCAGACCACCGGCTCCGTACTTCTTCTACCCTAACGACAGCCGGAGCGAGGCGGTTCGGCGCATCGAACCGGGCTGAAAACCGCCAAGCCTTGCTCTTGCCGCGCTTTCATGGCCCTATCACGACCTATGTTGCTCGCCCTCGACACCGCCACGCCGGCCTGCACCGCTGCCCTATTCGAGGCGGACGGCACGCTGTTGGCGCAGGCCGATGAAGTGATGTCGCGCGGCCATGCCGAGAAGTTGATGCCGCTGCTCGACCGGCTGCTCGAAGGTCGCCGGCCCGACGCCATCCTGGTCGGCTGCGGACCCGGCAGCTTCACTGGCCTGCGCGTCGGGATTGCTGCTGCCCATGGTCTTGCCATCGGGTGGGACGTGCCGGTCTTCGGCTTATCGACCCTGGCGCTGATCGCGGCTGGCATGCCGGGAGACGGTCCGGTCGCCGTTGCCCTGACCGGCGGTCATGGAGAGCTGTTCGTTCAGCAGTTCAGCCGCGAGCCGCTGGTGCCCGTGGCTGCCGTCGCGAGCCTGACGCCGGCCGCTTCTGCCGCGGCGATCGACGCTCCGCTGGTTGCCGGGTCCGGCGCCGCAACGCTTGTCGCCGCCCGAGGGTGGGGTGAAGCGGTGGACGTTCTGCCGTCCGCGGCCCACGCCTTGCGCATGCCGGAACCGCTTCGCACGCTGGCGCCGCGTCCGACCTACGCCCGCGCCCCCGACGCGAAGCCGAAGGCGGCATGAGCAGCGCTCCTCCCCTGTCGCTTGTCATCGAGCGGGGCGGCGGTGAGGCCCTCGACGAGGTCATGACGGTCATGACCTCTGCGTTCGACCGCCGCTTTGGCGAAGCCTGGACCCGTGCGCAGTGCGCTGGCATCCTGCCGATGGTCGGGGTGACGCTGATGCTCGCCCGGCAAGACGGTGAGGTCGCCGGGTTCAGCCTTGCCCGCCGTATCCTGGACGAAGCGGAATTGCTGTTGATCGCGGTCCACCCCGACCATGTCGGCTCGGGTATTGGCACGCAGTTGCTGAAGCGCTTCGTCGCGGACCAGCAGCACGCCGGTGCCCATCACCTGCATCTCGAGGTTCGCGACGGCAATCCGGCTGTCCGTCTTTACCGCAACAACGGCTTCACGGTCGTGGGACGCCGCAGCGACTATTATCGCGGCACAGATGGTGAGCGTTTCGACGCACTGACCATGGCGTTGTTCGCCCAGCACGCAACCTCAACTTGAGCCTGCTCAGACTTGTTATTCTGGCGTAATTATTGTTACTCCCGTCCTTGCTGTAGCTCGGGCCGCGGCAAGTTGCGGTAGCTAGTTTGTTAGGACAATGAAAATGAACGACAATGACCAAGGCGCGGAGACGCTGATCACCCTTACAGCCGACATTGTCGCGGCGCATGTCAGCAACAACAGTGTTGCGGTGAACGACTTGCCTCAATTGATCCAGAACGTGCACGGAGCCCTGTCCGGTCTGGGCAGCAAGGCTCCTGAGCCGGAAGTGAAGCTTGAACCCAAGGTCCCGGTTCGCTCCTCGGTAAAGCCCGATTATCTGGTTTGCCTCGAAGACGGCAAGAAACTGAAGATGCTCAAGCGGCATCTGATGACGCATTACAACATGACGCCGGATCAATATCGTCAGAAGTGGAACCTTGCGTCCGACTATCCGATGGTCGCGCCCAACTATGCCGAACAGCGCCGGACGCTGGCCAAGAGCATCGGGCTTGGCACCAAGCGCAAGCGGAGCGGCGGACGCACCGCCAAGTAAGCTGTTTCGCAGGTGGCGGGGCCTAGACGCCCCGCCTCCTGTCCCGTAATCGCACCTCATGCACCGCAACATCGATATCGAAGCGCTCTGCGCCGAAAAAGGGCTGCGGATCACCGAGCAGCGGCGAACCATCGCTCGCATCATCTCCGAGAGCGAAGATCATCCGGACGTCGAAACGCTGCACGAGCGCGCGTCGGCGATCGATCCCAACATCTCCATCGCCACCGTCTACCGCACGGTGAGGCTGTTCGAGGAAGCCGGCATCCTCGAGCGGCACGAGTTCGGCAACGGCCGCTCGCGCTACGAAGCGGTCAGCGAAGAGCATCACGATCATCTGATCGACGTCGAAAGCGGCAAGGTCGTCGAATTCCACGACGAGGAATTGGAGCTGCTCAAGGCACGGGTGGCCGAGCGGCTGGGTTTCAAGCTGGTCGATCACCGGCTGGAGCTCTACGGCGTTCCGCTTGAGCGCGACCGGTAACGATTTGCCCGCGGCATCGTGAAGCTGCGGGCCTTCTTCCGGCTTCTGGCCATCGTTCTGCTGTTCGCGGTCTGCGCGAGCATCCACCTCCTCGTTCGATCCTTTGGACCCTCGCCGTGGCCGCGGCGATTGCTGCGCGGGGTTGGATGGATTGCCGGAGCGCGGGTTCGCACGGTTGGCCCGCGACCAACCGAGCGAACCCTGATCGTCGCCAATCACGTCAGTTGGCTGGACATCCCGATGCTGGCGGGCGCGACCGGCTGTGCGTTCGTCGCCAAGGACAATCTTGGGGATCACCCGTTCATGCGCTGGCTGTGCGAGGAGAACGGCACCGTCTTCGTCGAGCGCGACCGGCGAGGCTCGGTGGGCGAGCAACTGGCGGCGATGGAAGCCGCGATCCGCAGCCACCGGTCGCTGTGCTTGTTTCCCGAAGGCACGGTCAGCGACGGCACCCGGCTGCTGCCCTTCCGCTCCAGCCTGCTCAAGCTCGCCGAGGACCCAGCCCTGCCGCTGACCGTGCAGCCGGTGGCGATCGATTACGGCGGCGATGCGCCGGAGTTCGGCTGGCCCGCTGGCGAGACGGGGAAGGCCAATTTCATTCGCCTGCTCGGCCGCCGGGGCACGGTTACGGTGACCTTGCGCTATCTTGAGCCACTTGCGCCGGGGCAGGACCGCAAGGCGCTGACCCGTCAGTCCGAAGCTGCCATCGCGTCCGCGCTGCGGCTGGCCTAGGCGCCCCTCGCCGCGTATAGGCGCGGCGCCATGACCGCGCCTCGTACCTTCGCCATCAAGTCCTTCGGTTGTCAGATGAACGTCTATGACGGCGAGCGGATGGCCGAGCTGCTCGGCGCCGAGGGCATGACCCCCGCCGAAAGCGGGGCCGACGCTGACATCGTGGTGCTCAACACCTGCCACATCCGCGACAAGGCGGCGGAAAAGGCCTATAGCGAAGTCGGCCGCCTGCGCCGCGAAGACGGTACCCGGCCGGTGATCGCGCTCGCCGGCTGCGTCGCGCAGGCCGAGGGCGCCGAGGCGAAGCGCCGGTCCAAGGCGATCGACGTCGTGGTCGGCCCGCAAGCCTACCATCGCTTGCCCCAGCTGCTGCGCGAGGTCGAGGCAGGCGGGCGTCCGGTCGATACCGACCTCCCGCCGCTCGACAAGTTCGCTGCCCTGCCCCGCCGTCGCCGGGCTGGCGTGTCGGCCTTCCTCTCGGTCCAGGAAGGGTGCGACAAGTTCTGCACCTATTGCGTGGTGCCCTACACCCGCGGCGCCGAGGTGAGCCGGCCGATTGGCGATCTCCTCGACGAAGCGGCGCGATTGGTCGAAGGCGGCACGCGCGAGCTCACCTTGCTCGGGCAGAACGTCAATGCGTGGGAAGATGGCGGCGAGACGCTGGCAAGCCTGATCCGCCGCCTTGCGCCGCTGCAGGGGCTGGAGCGGATCCGCTACACCACCTCGCATCCGATCAACATGGGTGACGACCTCATCGCCGCCCATGCCGAGGTCCCCGAGCTGATGCCCTACCTGCACCTTCCGGTGCAGGCCGGCAGTGACCGCATCCTGAAAGCGATGAACCGCCACCACACGGCCGACGATTATCTCGCCGCCATCTCCAAGGTCCGCGCCGCCAACCCGGCCATCGCCCTATCCGGCGACTTCATCGTCGGCTTCCCCGGCGAAACCGAAGAGGATTTCGCCGCGACCCTCCGGATCGTCGCGCAGGTCGGCTACGCGTCGGCTTTCACCTTTAAGTACAGCCCGCGCCCGGGCACGCCGGCCGCGACAATGAATGATCAGGTGCCGGAAAGGGTTAAGGACGAGCGGCTGCAGCGCTTGCAGGCACTCGTCATGGAGCAGAGCCGCGCCTTCAACGCCTCCAAGGTAGGCACCGAAACTCGCATCCTGATCGACCGCGTCGGTCGCAAGCCCGGGCAGATGATCGGCAAGTCGCCGTGGCTCCAGTCCATCTTCG
This sequence comes from Sphingomonas sp. LHG3443-2, assembly GCF_049896405.1. Classification (NCBI taxonomy): domain Bacteria; kingdom Pseudomonadati; phylum Pseudomonadota; class Alphaproteobacteria; order Sphingomonadales; family Sphingomonadaceae; genus Sphingomonas; species Sphingomonas sp. LHG3443-2. Next base: position 1,612,016 of record NZ_JAFCUG010000001.1, on the reverse strand, counting down.
TCGATACAGACGCGGGGATCGGCGACATGATCGACGTTCGGCTCACCGCCGCGCTGCCCAACAGCCTTGCCGGTGAATTGATCGCGCCCGGGAGCAAACAGGCCGCGTGACTCTGCCGAACGATGCACTACATTCGGGAATGATGACGCACTTCATGGCTTCACGCCGCTAGATGCCCAAGCGCCCCGACCTTCGTGCGGTGGACGATCCCACCCGCGCCCGCCTCGAGATCGAGTTCGAGCAGCCCTACCTGCTCGGGCCTCTGTTTGGAGACTATGACCGCCACCTGGTCGCCATCGAGGACCGGCTCGGCGTCAACATCGCTGCGCGCGGGACCCGCGTGCAGATCGAGGGCGAACCCGATAGCGCCGCCAAGGCGCGCGAAGTGCTGGTCGATCTCTACAGTCGCCTTGATGCGGGCCAGGACGTCGATCTGGCGGTGGTCGAAAGCGTCATCGGCATGGGCGCCCAGCGCCAACTCGACGGGATCATGCCCGATGCCGACGCGCCAGCCGCCAATCCCAACCGGGTGATGATCCGCACCCGCAAGAAGACCATCGTTCCGCGCTCAACCATCCAGACCACCTATATGGAGGCACTGGCTCGCGACGACATGATCTTCGCGCTGGGGCCGGCGGGCACCGGCAAGACCTATCTCGCGGTGGCCCAAGCGGTGTCAATGCTGATCGGCGGTCAGGTCGACCGCTTGATCCTGTCGCGTCCGGCGGTGGAAGCGGGCGAGCGCCTCGGCTTCCTGCCCGGCGACATGAAGGAAAAGGTCGACCCCTATCTCCGTCCCCTCTACGACGCTCTTTACGACATGCTCCCGACCGAGCAGGTCGAGCGGCGGATCGCGTCGGGCGAGATCGAGATCGCGCCAATCGCCTTCATGCGCGGGCGCACGCTGAGCGACGCCTTCATCATCCTCGACGAAGCGCAGAACACCACGCCGCAGCAGATGAAGATGTTCCTGACCCGCTTCGGCATGCGCAGCCGGATGGTGATCTGCGGCGATCCCAACCAGACCGATCTTCCGCGTGGGGTCGAAAGCGGCCTTGCCGACGCTGTCGACAAGCTCGAGGGCATTCCGCGATTGGCGACGGTGCGCTTCAGCGCTGCCGACGTCGTCCGCCATCCGCTCGTCGGCCGCATCGTCGAAGCCTATGAGGGCCCCGGCCGGTGAGCCTCGACATCAGTATCGATGCCGACGAGGAATGGGACAGTAGCACCAACTGGGCGCGGCTTGCCGAAGCCGCGGCCCGGGCAGCCATCGCCGAAAGCGCCTTCCCAGCGCTCGTCCAGGCCGTGCGGCCGGTTGAATTGTCGGTCGTGCTGACCAGCGACGAGGAAGTGCGCAGTCTCAACGCCGAATGGCGCGGCAAAGACAAGCCGACCAACGTCCTCTCCTTCCCGCAAGCAGAACCCGACGAGCTGGACGGTGCTGCCACGCCTGGACCCGAGCTGATGCTCGGCGACATCGTGCTGGCGCGTGAGACCTGCGCGCGCGAGGCCGAGGAGAAAGCCCTGCCCCTGCCGGACCATGCCGCTCACCTCTTGGTGCACGGCACCCTTCACCTGCTTGGTTACGACCACATGGACGACGAGACCGCCGAAGACATGGAAGCCCGCGAAATCCGCGCCCTTGCCCGCCTCGGCCTTGCCAATCCTTACGAGGTGGCCGCCTGATGGCCACCCAGCCTGACAATGGTTCGCGCTTGTGGCGCGGGCTTCGCAGCCTGATGTTCGGGGAAGACAGCGAAACCACGCTTCGCGACCAGATCGAAGAAGCGATCGACGATGCCGAGGACGACAGCCCCAAGCAGGGGGATCTGAGCCCGCTCGAGCGGCAGATGCTCAAGAACCTGCTGCACTTCGGCGACCGCACCGCCGGCGACATCTGCGTGACCCGCGGCGAGATCATCTCGGCCAAGCACGGCAGCAGCATGGAAGAGCTTGCCAAGATCTTCGCCGAGGCCGGCCACAGCCGCCTGCCGATCACCGGCGAAAGCCTCGACGAGATCGTCGGCATGGTTCACATCAAGGACGTCTTCAACGCCTACTTCGACGCCACCGAGCGCAAGAGCGTCGAGGAGATCATGCGACTCCCGCTCTACGTGCCCGAGAGCATGGGCGTGCTCGACCTCCTTGCACGCATGCGGGCGGAGCGGGTCCACCTGGCGGTGGTGATCGACGAGTTCGGCGGGACCGAGGGCCTTGTCACTATCGAGGACGTGGTGGAGGAGATCGTCGGCGACATCGACGACGAGCATGACGAGGAGCAGCAGCCGCTGCTGGCGCGGCTCGACGACGGTTTGTGGGAAGCCGACGCGCGGATCGAGCTCGATGAGCTGGCCCAGGCGGTCGACGCGCGCCTGATCGCCGAGGATGACGAAGTCGACACGCTGGGCGGCCTTGCCTTCCTGCTTGCCGGACGCATCCTCGAGCCCGGGGAAAGCATCGCGCATCCGAGCGGCTGGCGGTTGGAAGCGGTGGAAGCCGACGAACGCAAGATGATCCGCCTGCGCCTCCACGCTCCCGAAGGCGCGGAGCTGGCTGACGCTTAAAGGCGCCTGTAGCGCAGGTAGTAAGGCCTACGTCCCTCGCGCCGGCTCTTGGCGCCGTAGCGGGTTTCGATCCATCCCGAGGGTGGGTCGAGGAAGTCCGATGGCTTTTCGGCCAGCCACTCGAACGCGTCGGTATGACGCTGCATCACGCTGAGCGTCCATTCGAGATAGATGGGGTGATCGGTCGCGATGCGCAGCTCGCCGCCGGGCTTGAGCTTGGCCGCGAAGAGGTCGACCGGCCCATCGTTCACCATCCGCCGCTTGGCGTGCCGCGCTTTCGGCCAGGGATCAGGGTGCAGCAGATAAAGCATCAGCAGGCTGCCGTCCGGCACGCGGCGCAGCACTTCCAGCGCATCGTTCATGTGCAGGCGGACGTTGCGCAGCGGCCCGTCGCGAACATGGCCAAGCGCCGTCGCAACCCCGTTCAGGAACGGCTCGCAGCCGACGAAGCCGTGGTCGGGTAGCAGGTCGGCGCGATAGGCAAGATGCTCGCCCGAGCCGAAGCCGATCTCGAAGTGCAGCGGACGATCGTCGCCGAACAGGGTCTGCGAGCTGATCTCGCCCTCGGCCGGTACGCTGATCTCGGGCAGCAGGCGGTCGATCAGCTCCTGCTGGCCTTGCCTGAGCTTGTGTCCGCTCGAGCGGCCATAAAGACGATTAAGGGTGGTCGGGTCACCCGATTTGAACGCAGTCATGGACCTGCCTTTACTGCTCCGCGTTCAGGCCACAACAGGTGAGGCAAGAAGGACGCGCGATGTACGGCAACAATCCCCGCAGCACGGCGCAGATCGCCGGCCACCCCATCCACCCGCTCCTGATCCCATTCCCCATCGTCAGCTTCATCGGCGCGCTGGTGACCGACGTCATGTGGCTGACCACCCGCGAAGGCGGCTGGGCGACTGCCAGCAATTGGCTGCTCGGCGTCGGGCTGGTCACCGCCCTGCTGGCGGCGGCGACCGGAATGGCCGATTACCTGGGCGACGACCGGGTGAAGAAGATCGGTGCTGCCACCCGGCACATGATCGCCAACATCGTGGTGGTGACGTTGGAGGCGGTGAACCTGGTCGTGCGCCTGACCAGCAGCAGCGACCAGATCGGCAGCCTCGGCATCTGGCTCAGCCTCGCCAGTGTTGCCATCCTCGCTTATTCCGGCTGGCTCGGCGGTGAGCTTGTCTATCGCCACCGGGTCGGGGTGCAGGAAACGCGCGACCAGTATAGCGGCTATGACGATGGTCATGCCGAAGGCGGCCTCGGCATTCCCCGAGGGCCGGCGCTGGACGAAAAACTCAGCCGCGACCGGCGCTGAGCGCGAGAAACCCCCGGCCGAAGCCGGGGGTAGCTGATCAGGCGACCAGCGACTTCAGCTCGTCACCGAGGTCGGTCTTCTCCCACGGGAACAGATCACCCTCGGCCTTACGACCAAAGTGGCCGTAGGCCGCCGTCTTGGAATAGATCGGCTTGTTGAGACCGAGCGCGGTGCGAATGCCGCGCGGGGTCAAGCGGCCAAGCCGCTCGATCTTGCCGATCGCCTGCTCCAGCTTGTCGTCGCCGACGCTGCCGGTGCCGTGCGTGTCGACGTATAGCGACAGCGGCTCCGACACGCCGATGGCGTAGCTGAGCTGGATCGTGCAGCGCGTGGCCAGACCGGCCGCGACGATGTTCTTCGCGAGATAGCGCGATACGTAAGCGGCCGAGCGGTCGACCTTGGTCGGGTCCTTGCCCGAGAAAGCGCCGCCGCCATGCGGTGCCGCGCCGCCATAGGTGTCGACGATGATCTTGCGCCCGGTCAGGCCCGAGTCGCCGTCCGGACCGCCGATCTCGAAGCTGCCGGTCGGATTGATGTGGTAGACCGTCTCGTCGCTGAGCAGATCGGCCGGGATCACCGACGCGATCGCCTGGCGGACGTAGTCTTTGAGCTCGGCTTCGTTAGCGCCCTCGTCATAGCCCTTCTTATGCTGGGTCGAGACAACGATGGCGGTCGCGGCGACCGGCTTGCCATTCTCGAACCGCAGGGTGACCTGGCTCTTGGCGTCCGGCTCGAGGAAGGCCGCTGCGCCCGAGTGGCGGTCGGCGGCGAGCTTCTCGAGGATCTTGTGGCTGTAATCGAGGGTCGCCGGCATTAGGTCGGGCGTCTCGTCGCAGGCGAAGCCGAACATGATGCCCTGGTCGCCTGCGCCTTCGTCCTTGTTGCCGCTGGCGTCGACGCCCTGCGCAATATGCGCCGATTGCGGGTGGAGGTTGTTTTCGAAGCGGAGCTGCTCCCAGTGGAAGCCTTCCTGCTCGTAGCCGATCTTCTTCACCGTCTCGCGAACGGTCTGCTCAATCTCGTCCTCGACACCGGGCGCCCAGTTGCCAGCCTCGTCCATGATGCCCTGGCCGCGGATTTCACCGGCGAGGACCACCAGATTGGTGGTGGTCAGCGTTTCGCAGGCGACGCGTGCTTCCGGATCCTTGCTGAGGAACAGGTCGACGATGGCGTCGCTAATCTGGTCGGCGACCTTGTCGGGGTGACCTTCGGACACGGATTCGGAGGTGAAAAGATAGGATTGGCGCATGGGACTCCGGTGCGTCTGGGAGCGGATATAAGGATATAAAGATAACTTTATATGTTCCGTCTGTAGCGGCCCCGCAAGTCCATGCCAACCGCCAAAGCCAGGAGCAGGAAAGCAAGTCCCAGCGGAAGGACATTGCCGAGCCGCGAGAAGAGGGTCGGCGCACCTTGCGGTGGCAAGTCGGCATCGATCGCGCCCGCGGTGCGCCACGGCAGGGTAGCGATGAGATTGCCGCGTGCATCGACCACCGCGCTGATCCCGGTCGGGGTCGAGCGGATCACTGGCATCGCTTCTTCGGCCGCGCGAAGCCGCGCCTGCGCGAGATGTTGCGGCGGGCCCCAGGCGCCGAACCAGGCGTCGTTGGATGGATTGAACAGGAAATCGGGGCGGTGCGCAGGATCGATCACCTGCCCCGAGAAGATGATCTCATAGCAGACCTGCACGCCCATGACGCCCCAGCCCGGCAGCACCAGGTTACGCGGACCAGGGCCTTCAAGCGTGTCGCCCTCACCGGGCGCAAGCTGGCTCAGGCCGATCGACGAGAGGAGCGGCCGCATCGGGAGATATTCGCCATAAGGGACCAGATGCGCCTTGTCGTAGCGGCCGAGGATCCGCCCATCGGCGGCGATCGGCATGACACTGTTGGTACTTCCGACAAGGTCGGCTTGCCGGTCGATGACGAGCGCGAAGGCGCCGGTGACGAGGAGGTCGGACCCTGGCCGCAGCAGCTTGCCGGCCCGGCGTGCCGGCGGCAGCGGCGTGGTCAGGCGTGCGGGCGGCGGGCCTTCGAGCTGGAAGGCCACAGGCACCGCCACTTCCGGCCACAGCAGCAAGGTTGGCGGCGCGCCGGCAGGCAGGGCGGAGAGGCGGGAGAGCCGCTGGAAAGCTTCTTCTTCCAGCCCATCGCGCCACTTGTCTTCCTGGCCGATGTTGGGTTGGATCACGCGGACCTTCTTCGCTGCCGCGACATGCGGCACCGCGGTCTGCAGGCCTCCTGCTGCTGCCATGGCGATGAGCAGCCCGGCAAGGATGGCGGCGCCTCGACGCGCCTTGGAGACCGCCATGAACAGCGCGCCGCCAAGCAGTACCACCAGCATCGAGAGGCCGTAGGTCCCGATCACCGCCGAGCTGAGGCGCCACCACGTGTCCACCAGCGTGACCCCGACCGCGTTCCAGGCGAACCCCGTGAACATGGTCGCGCGGAGCCACTCGGTCAGCGCCCACCCGCCTGCCAGCGCCAGTACCAAGGCGGTCGGCGAACGCTGTCCAAAGCGCCAGGCAAGGCCGGTCGCCAGGGCGGGATAGACCGCGAGGTAGAAGCTCAGCAGCACCACCGCTACCCAGCCGAGCCAGGGAGGCATCGCCGCCTGATAGGTAAAGGCGGTCGCGATCCAGTTGAGGCCAAGCACGAACTGCCCGGCCCCGAACAGCCAGCCGGTCCACAGCGCCCGGCCCACGCTCCCGCTGCGCGCGATCAGCAAGGCGAGCGCGGCAAAGGCAAGCGGCATCAGCGGCCACATCCCCAGCGGGGCAAAGGCGAGCGCCGAAAGGAGGCCAAGGAGAAAGGCGAGCAGCGAGTGCGAGGGCCGGAAGGTCACGCCCGGGTCTTTGGCAGAAGCGGCGGCCCCTGCAAACACGAACGGCACTCCCGCGCCTCTTGTGCGTTGAGCAGCGCGAACCTGAACATCGGAGAACATCAATGAACATCGACACGATCGCTGGCGAAGGCACGCGCACCAAGGGCGACTTCAAGCGGGGCCTCGGCGAGGTTACCGGCGACGCCAAGCTGCAGCAGGACGGCACTGCCGACCAACTGTCGGGCGAACTGCGCAAGGGCCTCGGCCAGGTTCGCGACTTCGTGAACAACAACAAGGCTGCCAGCTACACCGCTGCCGGCATCTTCGGTCTGGCGCTGCTGAACAGCCTGCGCACCAAGCGCACCAAGAACGCCTAAGCGCGCTTTCGTGAACAAAAAGGGGCGGCTCCTTGCGGGGCCGCCCCTTTTTTCATGTCCTCAGGCCGGGGTCAGGCGCAGCAGCCGGCCGCTGTCTTCGAGAAGATAAACCTCGCCCCCCGGCCCCTGCTCCACTTCGCGGATGCGGGCCATGGGCCAGCGCTCGGCCTTGGCAGCCTTGTCGCCGTTGACGTCGATACGGATCAGCGATTCCCCCGACAGGGCGCCCATCAGGATGTCGCCCTTCCACTGCGGAAAGAGATTGCCCGAATAGACGATCAGCCCGGCCGGCGAGATGCTGGGGTTCCACCACACCTTGGGTGCTTCGAACTCAGGGCGGGTTACGTGATCCGGGATGTCGCCGCCGCCATAGTTGGAGCCGTTCGACACCACCGGCCAGCCGTAGTTCTTGCCCGGCACGATGAGGTTCACCTCATCCCCGCCCTGCGGGCCCATTTCGTGCTCCCACAGACGGCCATCTGGTGCGAAGGCGATGCCGAGAAGATTGCGGTGGCCCATCGAATAGAATTGCGCCTGAACGCCGCCCTTGGCTGCCCAAGGATTGTCCGGGAACGGCTGCCCTTCAGGCGTCAGGCGAAGCACCTTCCCAAGGTTGCCGGTGGTCTCCTGCGCCGGCTGGAATTTTTGCCGGTCGCCCGACGTCACATACATCGCGCCGTCGGGCCCAAAGGCGATGCGATGCGAGAAGTGCCCGTTGCCGCTGACCTTGGGCGCCTGCCGCCACACCGGCTTAAAGCCTTGGAGCGCATAGGCGTTGCCGGCCTTCACCAGCCGGCCATAGCCAACCACCGCGCCGCTGGTGCCGCCGTCGCCGCCTTCGACGTAGCTGAGATAGATGCGGTTCTGGGGGCCGACCACTACGTCGCCAAGGCCGCCCTGACCCGCCACCTTTGCCGTCGGCACGCCCGAGACCGCGGTCTTGGCGCCGGTGGCTGCATTGACCACCCACAGCCGCCCATCCTTTTCGCTGACCAGCGCCTCGCTGCCGCCGGGAAGAAAGGTCATCGCCCAAGGCGTCTCAAAGCTTGCAACCGGGGTCACCTTGAAAGGCGTTTTGCTGCCGCTCGCCGGCTGATCCTCGGCGGGCACCGCGGCAGTCCCGCACGACGAGAGTGCTAGACCAAAGGCCATCACGCCCTGAAGCGTTCCAAATCGCATCCTTAATCCTCCTCGGCGAGTTACAATACTTCAACCCCTACTGCTGGGGCTATAAATAGGAAGCACCTCCCTTAGTGCAGCCCGTCTCCTTACTCAGCCTCGCCACCGCCGTTCCACCGCATCGCATCAGCCAAGTGCAAGCCAAGGACATCGGCCGCGAGCTTTTTTCCGGCCGCAAGGCGCTCTACGATCGTCTGTCGGGCGTCTTCGACAATGCCGGGATCGAAGGGCGCAACATTGTTGCGCCGATCGATTGGTATGTCGGCGACCACCGCTGGCAGTCGCGCAATGACCTGTATCTGCGCGCATCCGAGCAATTGTTCGAGGATGCGGCATTGGGTGCACTGGCGAAGGCCGGGCTTCAGCCGAGCGACATTGACGGAATTGTCTTCGTCTCGACCACCGGCATCGCCACCCCCAGCCTTGAGGCGCGCGTGGCCCCACGCCTTGGTTTCCGAAGCGACGTCCGGCGCGTGCCCGTGTTCGGCCTCGGCTGCGCGGGCGGGGTCAGCGGACTTGCCACCGCTGCTCGCCTTGCCGCGGCCGAACCCGGCACCCGCTGGCTGTTCGTCTGCGTCGAGACCTGCTCGATCTCGATCCGGCTCGACACCGATGATCCCGCCGCGCTGGTCGCGACTGCCCTGTTCGGTGACGGGGCGGCGGCAGCGGTGGTCTCGACCGAAGGCATGGGTCCAGCCACCATCGCCGCGGCGGGCGAGCGGCAATGGCCCGACACGCTCGGAATCATGGGCTGGAGGGTCGAAGACCCGGGCCTTGCCGTGGTGTTCGACCGCGCCATTCCGCCCTTCGTCACTGCCGAACTGGCCGGTGCGATCGACGGTATCCTCGGCGACATTGGCCTTGCCAGAAGCGACATCGACCGCCTCTGCTCGCATCCCGGTGGGGCTAAGGTCATCACCGCGATCGAGGAAGCGCTGGAGCTTCCGCCGGGCACCCTCGACCTTGAGCGCGACGTGCTGCGCGACCACGGCAATATGAGCGCGCCGACGGTGTTGTTCGTTGCCGAGCAGCTAATCGAGCGCGGTCTGCCAAGGCGAACGCTGATGACGGCCTTCGGCCCGGGCTTCACCTGCGCGGCGCTTACGCTGGAGCGGAAATGAGCGAGCATCATTGGCCGGTCTACGCCATTCTCTTCTTTGTGCTCTTTCAGCGGCTGTCGGAGCTCAAGATCGCGCGGGCGAATACCGCACGCCTGCTCGCGGCCGGTGCCTATGAGCATGCGCCCGGCCATTACCCGCTGATCGTCGCGGTGCACGCCGGCTGGCTCGCCACCTTGTTCTGGCTTGCGCCCGGACGCGACATTCACTGGTGGCTTTTTGCGCTCTTCATGCTGCTCCAGGCCGGGCGGCTGTGGGTATTACGGACGCTGGGCCCGCGCTGGACCACACGCATCATCGTGCTGCCGAACGCCCCGCTGGTGACCGGCGGCCCGTTCCGCTTCGTCCGCCACCCGAATTATCTGGTGGTCATCGGCGAGATTGCGGTGCTGCCGCTGGTGTTCGGCCTGTGGCAGGTCGCGCTCGTCTTCTCGGTCCTGAACGCCATCGTGCTGACCATTCGCATCCGGGCAGAGATGAGTGCGCTTGGCGGCTGATCAGCGCGGAAAGACGTAGACGTCATATTCCTCGTCGGTCTGCGCCGGTCGCAAGCTGGCGACCGGTCGCGTCGCGGCGAGGAAGCGTTGGCGGCCTTCGGGCGTGATCTCCGTGCGGTTCTGGAACATCATCTGGAAGTCGCCGTCTTTGCCGATCCGACGCTGCAAGGCGATCACAACCGGTCGACCGGTGCGCCGGTTGAGCAGCCGTGCATCGGCAAGGATGTCGTCAAGGGTGAGCCGATCGCGCCCCGCCTTGCTGAACGGTGCCCACACGCCGAAGCGGGTTTGGCGCAGCAGCCACAAGGGCTCGACGCCGCGATAGTAGACCACCGCTTCGCCGACCATGTCGGGATCGAGGATCAGCGCGGAGCCGCGAAACTCCGGCCGCGCCATCAGCGCGGCCAGTTCGGCCGAGCGGCTGTAGGGCACGCCCTGAAGCGCGTCGACGATCGGCTTTCGGATCAGTGTGACGACCTGCACGCCGAGCAGGATTATCAGCATCCACTTGCCGATCGGCACTGCCCTTGCTCGCCAGTGGCCTAGCGGCAGAAATTCTTCTCCGCATTCCGTCCGCACGATCCACGCCAGCGCGAGCAGGAACACGAGAAACAGAGCGACGTGGCGAAGGTAAGCCATGTAGATGAAGAAAAAGAAGAACTTCAGTGCCAGGAAGGCGAACACCGCCACCGCCAGTGCGCGCTTGTGGCGGGCGAAGACGAGCAGGCTGCCGGTGATCAGGATCATGCTGATGGTCTGCGCCGGCCACGGAATACCGAGATCGCGGACAAAGGTCTTCTGGTGGAAGATCGCGCGGATCATGTTCCAGGCGGAAAGCGGGCGCTTGTCGAGCCCGACCGCGGCGTCGTTGAACGGTGGATAGACCGTCAGGAACGCCGCCAGCGCGCCGCCGAGTGCGAGAACGGCGTTGGCGAGGAGCCGGCCCCATTCGCCGGGCCGCGCCTTGTCGCGTCTGCCGAGCACCTCCAGCGCGCGAAACAGGAACAGCGCGCCGGCGAGGATCACGGCCGGGACGTTGGTGTTGCACAGCAGGAACAACAGGAGCCGAAACCACAGGCTGTCCTTGATCCGCTCCCACCAGGCCGCGATCACGAACATCAGAAGCGCCTCACACCGTAATTGCGGGCGATCACCGTATAATCGAGCACGAAGAAGGCGCTGAACAGGGTGACGAACAGCACCCCGATGCGGAACGGCGCGCGGATGGCGAACAGGGCCGCAGCGAGGAAACCGATCAAAAGGCCAGCCCCGCTCAGCACCTAGCGCACGCCAAACAGCGCATGGCCACCGCGCAGGATCAGGTACCAGAGCGGAGGATGCCCTTCGCCGCGCAAGGCCCGCCACATCTCCGCGACGTCGGCTCCGCCCGTGGCGAAGGCATAAGCGCGCGCTTCGTCCCGCCAGACGACATGGAGCGAGGCGAGCCAGCCGACCAGCAGCACCCAAGCGCCGAGCAGCGCCAGCCGCTGCTACAGCGGCGGCCCTCCGCGCAGGTCGAACAGGGGGGTCGTGACTGACTGACGCCCAGCCGCGCTCAGCGCGGATAGACATAGACATCATAGGTCTCGTCGCCGCTGCCGCTGCGGAGCGACGCGACTTCGCGTGTCGCAGCCTTGAAGCGGTTCACGCTGTCGGGGGTCAGGATGGTGTAATCCTGGTACATCATGTCATAGGCGCCGCTGCGGGTCTTGTTGAGATCAAGCGCCAGCGCGATCACCACCGGCCGCCCGGTTCGCTGCCGAACAGTTTCGGCCTGCTCCAGCAAACGGTCGAGCGTCAGCCGCTTGTTCCCCGACAGCGACAAAGGCGTGACAACCCCCGGCCGGTCCTGGCGGATCAGCCAATACGGCCGGCCATTCTGATAGACGACCGATTCCCCCATGGTGTCGGGATCGATCATCAGCATGGAGCCACGAAACTCGGGCCGTGCCATGACCCGGGCAAGATCGGCTGCATTGGAATAAGGCCGGCCTTCGACCAGATTGCGGATCGGGTAATTGAGGTACCGCACCGTCTGCATAGCCATCAGGATGGTAAAGGCGGTGGTGCCGATCATTAGCGCGGTGCGCGGCTGCTCCGTCTTCCACTCCTTCACCCAGCCCTTGTTCGCCTCGATCCAGGCCAGCGCGATCATGAAGAAGAAGAACAGGATCGAGTGACGGTAGTAGCCGGGATAAACAAAGAAAAAGAATACCTTGAGGCAAATGAGCGCCAGCATGGCGGAGGCCAGCGCTTGTTTGCGGTCAAGAAACAGAAGCAGGCTGAGCCAGACCACCAGCGAGCCGAACAGTGATCCGCTGCCGAAGCCTATAGCCATGAACGAGCGATCGGTCGTGAAGAGCGCACCGAACAGGTTGAGCGGCGTAAGAGGCACCGCTGCCGCGCTGGCCGCGCCGTCATTCGCCGGTGGGTAAACCGCGATGAAGCAGAGAAAGGTGCCGGCGAGGAGCAGCGCGACGTTGAGCAGCCAGCGCCGCCATTCAGGTTCCTTGAGGTCCTTCTGCCCTTCGTAGAGTTCGAGCATCCGGTAAAAGGCGAAGGAGCCCGCGACGAACACGCTCGGCACGTTCGTGTTGCACAACAGGAGCAGCAACAGGCCGAGCCAGAGGTTGTCCCTGATCCGCAGCCAGGAGGAGGCGATCACCAGCATGATCAGTGCCGAAATCCCGTAGTTGCGCGCAAGCACCGTATATTCGAAGCCAAGGTGCAGGCTGAACACCAGCAGCGCCAGCATGCCGATGCGGAACGGCCCGCGCAGGATCAGCAGCGCGGAGGTGCCGACGCCGATGACCAGGCCGGTGACACGGAGCACTTCGGGAACGCCGAACACGTCCCACCCGGCGCGCAGCAGGACGTACCAGAGGTAGGGATGCCCCTCCCCCTGCACGGTGCGGAACATGTCGGGCCAGCTTTTGCCCATCAGCATCAGCGACCAGGCCCGTGCCTCGTCGCGCCAGGGCACGTGCTTGACCGCGAGGACCAGGGTAAGGGCGAGCCACACCCCGAACAGGATCCACCTTGCGCCCCGGTTTTCCGCCGCTGCGCGCTCCGCCAGCACCGGCTGCCGGATCCAACTATCCACCTTGCCTGTCACGATTTCCCCACCCGCCGCCGCACTGCAGCAGCCCTGCTCTTCCCAAGACAGCGCTTTTCTTGCAAGCGTTTACACTCTCGTTAACCTTCCTCGGCGATGGTGATGGCCTGACGCGGAGCCAGGGAGAGAATTTCGTGATCAATGGTAAGAAGGTGGCGGTCGTCCTTCCGGCCTATAATGCCGATCGGACTCTCGAGCGCACTTACAACGAAATCGACTTCACCATTGTCGACGACGTGATCCTGGTCGACGATTGCAGCAAGGACCGCACGTCGGCTCTGGCGCGCGAACTCGGCATCTTCACCGCCACGCACGAGGACAATCGCGGCTACGGCGGCAACCAGAAGACCTGCTACACCATCGCGCTGGAGCGTGGCGCCGACATCGTGATCATGCTCCACCCCGATTATCAGTACAGCCCCAAGCTGGTCCCGGCGATGGCCGGCATGATCGCATCGGGCCATTATGACGCGGTGTTCGCGTCGCGAATCCTGGGCAATGGCGCACTGGCCGGCGGGATGCCGCTCTACAAGTACGTCGCCAATCGCTGCCTGACCGCGCTGCAGAACCTGCTGATGGGCGCCAAGCTGTCGGAATATCACACCGGCTACCGCGCCTGGAGCCGCGAAGTGCTCGAAACCCTGCCGCTTCCGGCCTGCTCGGACGATTTCGTGTTCGACAACCAGATGATCGCGCAAACGATGTGGAAGGACTTCCAGATCGGCGAGATCAGCTGCCCGACCCGCTATTTCGAGGAAGCGTCAAGCATCAACTTCCGCCGCAGCTGCACCTATGGTTTCGGCGTGCTCGGCACGGCCTTCCTGTATCGCCTGTGCAAGATGGGCCTGACCTCCTCCACCTTGTTCACCAGCGAGGAGCGGCTTCCGCCGGCCAAAGCCGGTGCGCAGCGCACTTCCCGCTCGGCCCCGGCAGTCGCCGAGATCGCGTGATGCTTCGACCGCTGATGGCAGGCCACGCCCGCAAGGCGCAGCAGCTGCTCGCCCACCCGGCGTCGCGCCAGCTGGTGCGCTACATCATCGCCGGCCTGTTCGTGACGTGGCTTGCGACGTCGGTCTTCTCGGCGCTGGTGTGGCACCATGTCGATCCCTTCCTTGCCAATGTCGGAAGCACGGCGGTGGGGCTTTGCATCGGTTATTTCGTGCACAGCCGGTGGAGCTTCCGTGAAGGCGGCAACAAGGGCGAGGCGCTGCAGCTCGGACGATTCCTGATTTCGGCCGGCATCGCATTTGCGATCAACAACCTGTGGATCTGGCTGACGGTGAAGCAGCTTGGCCTGCCCCCATTGGCGGCTACCCCGCTGATGATGGCCGCGACGCCGATCCTGAGCTTTCTCCTTAATCGCTACTGGGTGTTCAAGGCGCACTGACCCGGTTGCGCGAACGCGCCGCTGCTCCTATAAACGAATCTCCTCCTCACATCGTTGATGCTGGTGAGGCCGCCCGGGACACCGCGGCGGTCCGAGGGGGTTTGGACCTATGGGAGCCGCATGGACGCAACGCTGACTTCACGGATCGAGACCGAGGCCAAGGCACTCGGCTTTGAACTCGTGCGCGTGGCCATGATCGGCGGCAAGTCGGACCCGACGCTGCAGGTCATGGCGGAACGGCCGGAGACCGGTCAGCTCGATCTTGGCGACTGCGAAGCCCTGTCGCGGCGGATCTCGGACATTCTCGACGAGATGGAAGCCGATGGCCGCGACCCGGTCGAAGGCGCCTACCGGCTTGAAGTCAGCTCACCCGGTATCGACCGACCGCTGACCCGGCTCAAGGATTATAGCGACTGGCAGGGTCACGAAGCCCGCCTGAAGCTCGCCCGCGAGGTGGACGGTGCCAAGCAGGTGACCGGCGACATCGAAGGTGTCGAGGGTGAGACCATTTTCATCTCCGGCTCGCAGGGCACCCGCAGCATTCCGTTCGATGCCATTCATTCGGCCAAGCTCCTGCTGACCGACCGCCTGATTGCCGCCACCCAGCCGCTCTCGACCGAGGGCGCAGACGAACTCGTTGAGGCACCGCTCGACGCTGCCGACCAACCTGAACTCCAAGAGGAAGAGTAAGAACATGGCTACCGCCGCTCCCGCCGCCCCGACGGCCAACCGGGCCGAGCTGCTCGCCATTGCTGACAGCGTTGCGCGCGAAAAGCTGATCGATCGCGGCATCGTCATCGAGGCGATGGAGGACGCGATCCAGCGCGCCGCCCGCGCCCGCTACGGCCAGGAAAACGACATCCGCGCCAAGCTCGATCCGCAGACCGGCGACCTGCGCTTGTGGCGCGTCGTCGAAGTGGTCGAGGAAAGCCCCGAAGACTATTACAAGCAGATCGACCTCAAGGGCGCGCAGAAACTCAAGGCCGATGCCGCGGTTGGCGACTTCATCGTCGATCCCCTGCCCCCGATCGAGTTCGGCCGCATCGCCGCTCAGGCTGCCAAGCAAGTCATCTTCCAGAAGGTCCGCGATGCCGAGCGCGAGCGCCAGTTCGAGGAATTCAAGGACCGCGTCGGCGAGATCATCACCGGCGTCGTCAAGCGGGTGGAGTTCGGCCACGTGGTCGTCGACCTTGGCCGCGCTGAAGGCGTGATCCGCCGCGACGCGCAGATCCCGCGCGAAATGCACCGCGTCGGCGACCGCGTCCGCAGCCTGATCCTGCGCGTCGCCCGTGAGACCCGCGGGCCGCAGATCTTTCTCAGCCGTGCGCACCCCGACTTCATGAAGAAGCTGTTCGCGCAGGAAGTGCCGGAAATCTACGACGGCATCATCGAGATCAAGGCCGCCGCCCGTGATCCGGGTAGCCGCGCCAAAATCGGTGTCATCAGCTACGACAGCTCGATCGACCCGGTCGGCGCCTGCGTCGGCATGAAGGGCAGCCGCGTCCAGGCCGTCGTGCAGGAGATGCAGGGCGAGAAGATCGACATCATCCCATGGTCGGAAGACACCGCGACGTTCGTCGTCAACGCGCTTCAGCCCGCGACCGTCGCCCGCGTCGTCATCGACGAGGAAGAAGGCCGGATCGAAGTGGTGGTCCCCGACGACCAGCTTAGCCTGGCGATCGGCCGCCGCGGCCAGAACGTCCGCCTGGCCAGCCAGCTGACCAGCAGCCAGATCGACATCCTGACCGAAGCCGACGCGTCCGAGAAGCGCCAGAAGGAGTTCATCGAGCGCTCCGAGATGTTCCAGAACGAGCTGGACGTCGACGAGACGCTGGCTCAGCTGCTGGTTGCCGAGGGCTTCACCAGCCTTGAGGAAGTGGCCTACGTCGAAGCCGACGAAATCGCTTCGATCGAGGGTCTCGACGACGACATCGCCACCGAGCTTCAGGAGCGTGCTTCCGAAGCGCTGGAGCGCCGCGAGGCTGCTGCCCGGGAGGAACGCCGCGGCCTTGGTGTCGATGACGCGCTGGCCGAGCTGCCGCATCTCACCGAGCAGATGCTGGTGACATTGGGCAGGGCCAAGATCCTGACGCTCGACGATCTCGCTGACCTCGCCACCGACGAGCTGGTCCAGAAGAAGCGCCCCGAGCCGCGCCGCCGTGCCGAGAATGCGCCGCAGCGGGCCGAGGACAAGGGCGGGATCCTGGCCGAGTACGGGCTCAGCGAAGAGCAGGGCAACGAGATCATCATGGCCGCCCGTGCGCACTGGTTCGAAGACGAGGCGGAAGCCCCGCAGACCGAGGAGGCCGCCGATGCGGAATCCTCGCAATGAGGCGCTAGCGCCAGCTGACGGCGACGGTGCGGACGGGCATGGTCCCGAACGCACCTGCGTCCTTACGCGCCAGTCCGCCGACAAGGCGGAGCTGATCCGGCTCGTTCTCGGGCCGGACAACCAGGTGCACCCCGACGTCCGCGCCAAGGCGCCCGGGCGCGGGGCGTGGATCGGGGTGTCCCGTCCGGAGCTCGAGACGGCGATCGCCAAGGGCAAGCTCAAGGGCGCCCTGTCGCGCGCGTTCAGGACGCAAGGAATCGAGATTCCGGCCGACCTCCCCGAACGGATTGAGCAGGCGCTTTCCCGTGCGTCGCTCGACCGGCTCGGCATGGAAGCGCGCTCCGGCACGCTGATCAACGGCGCCGACCGGGTCGATGAGGCTTGCCGCCGGGGCAAGGTCCACCTCCTCCTCCATGCTGCCGACGCGGGTGCCGATGGCCGCCGCAAGCTCGACCAGGCGTGGCGGGTTGGCGGAGCCGAAGAGATTGGCCACCGCCGAGGCTTGGAAATACCGGCCCCGCGCACCATCTTGAGCATGGCGCTGGGGCGGGAAAATGTGGTACATGTGGCCCTTACCGACCCGAGAGCGGCCGCGCGCGTGCTTGGCACCCTCAAACGCTGGCGTGCTTTCATTGTAGGAACTGCTGGGCTAGGCCGCGGCGATGACGCCGTTGGTCAACCCCTTGCTGACGACGAGTAGATAAGGAATTTATGAGCGACCAGACCGACAAGCCGAAGCTGGGTACCCGGCCGCCGCTGGGCATCAAGCGCACGGTTGAGACTGGCAAGGTCAAGCAGAGCTTCAGCCACGGCCGTTCGAACACGGTGGTGGTCGAAGTCAAGAAGCGCCGCATCCTCGGCCGGCCGGGCGAGGCGCCCGTTGCTGCGCCCGAGCCTGAAGTCGCCGCGCCCGCGCCGGCTCCGGCCCCCGTTGCTGCGCCTGCGCCCGCTCCGGCTGCCCCGCGCCGCTCGGCGGCTGACGATATCGCCGCCCGCAAGGAAGATACCGCGCGCCGGATGCGTGAGGCCGAAGAAGCGCGCATGACCGCGCTCGAAGAAGCCCGCCGCCGCGAAGAGCAGGCCAAGGTCAATGCGACCGAGGACGAGAAGAAGCGCGCCGAAGACAAGCGCAAGGCCGACGAAGAGGCCGCTCGCCAAGCCGAGGAAGACGCCAAGCGCCGGATCGAGGAAGAAGCGCGCAAGGCCGACGAAGCCGACGCGGCTGCCGAAGCGGCCGCGGCTGCGGAGTCTGCCGCCCCGGCGTCCGAGCCCGAGGCGCCCGCTCCGGCGGCTGCTCCGCGCACCGTGGCGTCGCGCCCCGGCCAGATGTTCCAGCCGGTGCGCCGTCCGCCGCCGCCCGCGCCCAAGCCGCAGCCACAGCAACAGCAACAGCAGGCCGCGCCCCAGGCCAGCCAGCAGCAGTCGGCGCCATCGTCGGGTGGCAGCAGCGGCGGCAGCGCCTCGCCCGCGCGCCGTCCTGAGCCCGCCCGTCCGGCCCGTCCGGGTCAGCGCGGCGGCGATGACCGTCGCCATTCGGGCAAGCTCACCGTCACCCGCGCGCTCGCCGGGGACGACGATCGTTCGCGCAGCCTCGCCGCCCTTCGCCGGGCGCGCGAAAAGGAGAAGCGCGCCTATTCGCAGTCGGGCCCGCGCGAGAAGCAGGTTCGTGACGTGGTGGTACCTGAAAGCATCACGGTCGGCGAGCTTGCCAACCGCATGGCCGAAAAGGCCGCGGACTTGGTGAAGGCGCTGTTCAAGATGGGCACTCCGGTGACCGTCAATCAGAGCATCGACCAGGATACCGCCGAGCTGCTGGTCACCGAGTTCGGCCACAACATCAAGCGCGTCAGCGACAGCGACATCGACATCGATACCGCCGCCGACGTCGATGCCGAAACCACCCTCGTTGCCCGTCCGCCGGTGGTCACCATCATGGGCCACGTCGACCACGGCAAGACCTCGCTGCTGGACGCCCTGCGCGGCGCCAACGTGGTGTCGGGCGAAGCTGGCGGCATCACCCAGCACATCGGCGCCTATCAGGTGAAGGTGCCGAGCGGTGAGCTCATCACCTTCCTCGATACGCCAGGCCACGAAGCCTTCACCGAAATGCGTATGCGCGGTGCCAATGTCACCGACATCGTGGTGCTCGTGGTGGCAGCCGACGACGGCCTCAAGCCGCAGACGGTGGAAGCGATCAACCACACCAAGGCCGCTGGCGTGCCGATGATCGTGGCGATCAACAAGATCGACAAGCCGGACGCCCGCGCGCAGCGGGTCCGTGAGGAGCTGCTGCAGCACGAGATCGTGGTCGAACAACTGGGCGGTGACGTCCAGGACGTCGAAGTGTCGGCATTGAAGGGCACCAACCTCGACGGGCTGCTTGACGCCATCGCGCTGCAGGCGGAAATCCTCGAGCTCCGCGCCAACCCGGATCGCGCCGCTGAAGGCACCGTGATCGAAGCCAAGCTCGACAAGGGCCGTGGTCCGCTCGCCACCGTGCTGGTCCAGCGCGGCACGCTCAAGGTCGGTGACGTCCTCGTGGTCGGCGCTGCCTCGGGCAAGGTCCGCGCGATGACCGACGACCATGGTAAGCAGGTCAAGGTCGCTGGTCCTTCGATGCCGGTCGAGGTCCTCGGCTTGGGCTCGGTGCCGTCGGCGGGCGATCAGCTCACCGTTGTCGAGAACGAGGCGCGTGCCCGTGAGGTCGCCGCCTACCGCCAGGGCGTGCTCGATCGCAAGCGCACCACCGCCGCGCCGATGAGCCTCGAGAACATGTTCGCCAACAAGGCGTCCACCGTGATCGAATTCCCGCTGGTGGTGAAGGCCGACGTGCAGGGCTCCGCCGAAGCGATCGTCAATGCGCTGAACCGCCTGTCGACCGACGAGATCAAGGTCCGCATCCTGAACTCGGGTGTCGGCGCGATTACCGAAAGCGACGTCACGCTGGCCTCGGCCACCGGGGCGCCGATCATCGGCTTCAACGTCCGTCCGAACGCCAAGGCGCGTGAAGTAGCGGCGCGGAACAAGACCGAGCTTCGTTATTACGACGTCATCTATCACCTGACCGACTGGGCCAAGGGTGCGATGGCGGGCGAGCTTGGACCCGAGATCATCGAAACGGTCGTCGGCCGTGCCCGCGTGCAGGAGGTCTTCCCGGCCGGCAAGCGCGACAAGGCGGCCGGTCTGCTGGTGCTCGAAGGCGTCATCCGCAAGGGGCTCCACGCGCGCCTCACCCGCGAGGACGTCATCGTCTCCAAGACCACGATCAGCTCGCTGCGCCGCTTCAAGGACGACGTGGCGCAGGTCATCGCGGGTCTGGAATGCGGCGTGCTGCTCGCGGACACCAACGACATCAAGGCGGGCGACAACCTCGAAGTGTTCGAGGTTGAAGAACGTGCCCGGACGCTCTGAGTTACACCCCTCCCGCGTGCGGGAGGGGACATTCTTATGAAGAGGACCGAGTCCTCCGAAGGCCGCTCCGTCCGCCTGCTTCGTGTCGGCGAGCAGGTGCGCCACGTGCTGAGCGAAGTGCTGGCGCGCGGCGACGTGCATGATGCCACGCTGCAGAGCCATCTCGTCAGCGTCACCGAAGTGCGGATGAGCCCGGACCTGCGCCACGCGACCGTTTTCGTGAAGCCGTTGCTGGGGCAGGACGAGGAGGTGGTGCTGAAGGCGCTGCGCACCAACACCGCCTTCTTCCAGGGCGAAGTCGCGCGGCGGGTGAACACCAAATATGCCGCCAAACTCAAATTCCTGGCGGACGAAAGCTTCGACGAGGGCGGCAAGATCGACAAGATCCTGCGCACCCCGCACGTCAGCCAAGACCTCACCGACGAATGAGCGACCTCGCCGCGCCGATGACGGGCGACGGCTGCTCCGCCCATCCCTTCGCCGAGGAATATCGAGCGGCGCTGAAGGCCGCCTGCGCCGAGGATCGCGATATCTGGTCGATCTACTCGGTCGATTGCTGACCCGCACATTTCGACGCCACGATCGACGCGCTGCTCGCCCGGCCGGACGCGGAAACCTTTGTCCTGTTCGATGGCGACTTCTTCGCCGGAATGTCGAGTTTCCTGCGGATCGACCAGCGCCACCGCGTGCTGGAGATCGGGTTCACTTATTACCGCCCTGCCCTGCGCGGAACGGGATTCAACCGGCGGATCAAGAACATGATGATCGGCCGGGCCATCGCGTTCGGGTTTCACAGGATCGAGTTCCGGGTCGATGCCCGCAATCTCCGCTCGCAGGCGGCGGTCGCCAAGCTCGGCGCGACGCGCGAGGGCGTGCTGAGGGCCGACACGATCACCTGGACGGGCCATGTCCGCGATACCGTCATCTTCTCCCTTCTCGCCGGCGAATGGCTGGCCGAAAGCCCGAAAGGCATCCGCCCGCTCCGCTGCGTTGACCTGTCTCGACCTCCAGGGAGCAGATGATGACCGAGAAGAAAGGCCTCGGCAGCGCCACTGCGCAAAAGGCCAACGCCAAGGCCGCCAAGGAAGGCAAGTCGAACCCGCGCAAGTCGTCGGCGGCGCAGTCTGAGCTTGGTAAGAAGGGCGGCAAGGCAGCTGCCAAGAAGTAGCCGGAGAGACTGGCAGCAGGATATTGCCGGCTTGTATGCCTGCTAAGGGCGGAAAGCGTGGGTCACCAGGTTTCGACCGCCCCCCGGCCTTATCCCGGTAAGACCTTTATCTCGCACGGCCTCGGCTAACTTGTCGGACATGAATGTCGCTCCGCTTGCCAAGCGCTTATCGATCCAAAGGTGGACCTGGCCAATCCTTTCTCGACTGAGGACAAGCTTTGCGGGAAGATCGGCGTTCTTGCCGGGAGGGAGTTCCTGCCCGCGACGGAGCAGGTCATTCAACGGCACCCAATACATACCTCGGTTTAGCGCCATTGTCGGATTATCCGGATGCATCGCGTCGATGCGATTGCCGACGAACAGGAAATATCGCCTTTCTAGGTGCTGACCGGCAGAGTTTTCGTACGATACCGGCACGAACTGGTGAGTGCCTGGTTCGAATTCATCGATTAAATCTTTGGCGCGCGATGAAACGTTTAGGATTAACCCGTTGTCGAAATCAGGAATGGGATGACCTTGTCGATCTTTCCAACGGAGGCGGGTTGGGAGGTTTTGGGTTTGTACCGATCGACCTGCTGTTAGAGGCTGGCTTCGCGCCGGATAGCCGTCATCCGGCGTTTCATCGCTCAACTTCACCTGATCGATAGCACCATCAAGTGCTTCAACTTCGACGTAGTAGCCATGCACTGGCTTCACGTTTAGGCCATACGGCATGTGAACTCCCCAAGATCCTCATGTGCCAATGGGGTCAACCCACCGTTACGGCGGATTTCGTCAGGCGCAACGTCCCCAATGGGTCGAAAGCGGACATTGGCTACCATGCGCCATCCGCGCTAAGCGCCTGCCGCCATGGCCAAGCTTTATTTCTATTATGCCGCGATGAATGCGGGCAAGTCGACGACGCTGCTGCAGGCCGACTTCAATTACCGCGAGCGCGGCATGGAGACGATGCTGTGGACCGCCGCGATCGACGATCGGGCCGGTGAGGGCCGTATCTCCTCGCGGCTGGAGATCGGCGCCGACGCGCACAGCTTCGATCCCACGACCGACCTGCTTGAGACGGTCGGCGCCGAGCTGAGCAAGCGCCGGCTCCATTGCGTGCTGGTCGATGAAGCGCAGTTCCTGACCGAGGCGCAGGTGCTTCAGCTCTGCCGACTGGCGGACGAGATGGACCTCCCCGTGCTCTGCTATGGCCTACGCACCGACTTTCGTGGCATTCTGTTCCCCGGTAGCGCAAGCCTGCTGGCGCTGGCCGATGCGCTGGTCGAGCTGAAAGCCGTCTGCGAATGTGGGCGCAAGGCGACCATGAACCTCCGCGTCGATGCCGAGGGGCGTGCGGTCGCGCAGGGGCAGCAGACTGAGATTGGCGGCAACGACCGTTATGTCGCGCTCTGCCGCCGCCACTTCTTCGCCCGGCTGCGCTCGGCGGAAGAAGCCGGGGCAGCCGCGTGAAGCAGCCCCTTTCGGGGTGGATCATCCTCGACAAGCCCCTTGGCCTCGGCTCCACGCAAAGCGTGAGCGCGGTCAAGCGCGCACTGCGCGACGCGGGCGAGGCGAAGACCAAGGTCGGCCATGGCGGCACGCTCGACCCGCTGGCGACCGGCGTGCTGCCCATCGCGCTCGGCGAAGCGACCAAACTTGCCGGGCGGATGCTCGACGCGGTCAAGGCGTACGACTTCACCATCCGCTTCGGAGTGCAGACCGACACCCTCGACCTCGAAGGCAAGGAGATCGCGGTTAGCCCGCACCGTCCCACGCTAGCCGAGGTGGAAGCTGCCCTTCCCGCCTTCACCGGCCCGATCACTCAGGTTCCGCCGGCCTATTCGGCGCTGAAGGTCGACGGTCAACGCGCCTACGACCTCGCCCGTGCCGGGGAAGACGTGGAGCTGAAGAGCCGCGCTGTCACCATCCATTCGCTTGCCATCGTAAGCGGCAGTGAAGGTCTGCTGGAGGAAATTACTCTTTCCGCTACCGTCTCCAAAGGTACCTACATCCGCAGCCTCGCCCGCGATCTGGCCTTGGCGCTCGGCACTGTCGGACACGTCACCATGCTGCGCCGCACCAAGGCCGGGCCGTTCACCCTCGATCAGGCGATATCACTGGACTTTCTAGGCCAATGCGCTAAGGGCGGCTCGCTCGACGGGGCACTTCTGCCATTGCAAGCAGGGCTGGACGACATCCCGGCCTTTCCCGTCACCCCCGATGAAGCCCGCCTGCTCCGTGTCGGACAGCGGCTTTCCCGGGTTCCGCTGGCAAGCGGTCTTCACGTCGCCGTCGATGGGCTCACCCCTGTCGCGCTGATCGAAGGAGACCGGATCGTCCGCGGGTTCAACCTTCAGGAATAGGAGTAAAACGATGTCGATTACCGCAGAGCGCAAGGCCGAAGTGATCAAGGAATATCGCCGCGACGAGAACGACACGGGTTCGCCCGAGGTCCAGGTCGCGATCCTGACCAACCGGATCCAGACGCTGACCGAGCACTTCAAGGGCCACGCCAAGGACAATCACAGCCGCCGCGGGCTGCTGATGATGGTCAACAAGCGTCGTAGCCTCCTGGCCTACCTCAAGAAGGAAGACGCCCAGCGCTACACCGACCTGATCGGTCGCCTCGGCCTCCGCAAGTAACGAGATACGAAGGGCGCCCAAGCGGCGCCCTTCGCTTATGGACCTCCCGCAATCCGGCGGGCAGTTCAGAGGCTGAAACGAACGCCTCACCCGCTGGCAGGCCGGATTGCCTGCCAAACGACCGAACCCGTCCGCATCCGGCGGCGGGCTACAAGGAAACCAGATGTTCAATATCAACACCGTGGAAGTCGATCTCGGCGGCAAGACGCTGAAGCTCGAGACCGGGCGCATCGCCCGCCAGGCCGACGGCGCCGTGCTCGCCACCATGGGCGAAACCGTCGTCCTGTGCGCCGTCACCGCCGCCAAGAGCGTGAAGCCCGGCCAGGACTTTTTCCCGCTGACCGTCCACTATCAGGAGAAGTTCTCCGCAGCCGGCCGCATCCCGGGCGGCTTCTTCAAGCGTGAGCGCGGCGCGACCGAAAAGGAGACGCTGACCAGCCGTCTCATCGATCGCCCGATCCGCCCGCTATTCCCGGAAGGCTTCTACAACGAAGTCCTCGTGATCGCTCAGGTCCTCTCCTACGACGGCGAGAACGAGCCGGACGTGGTCGCGATGTGCGCCGCCTCGGCCGCCCTCACCCTCTCGGGCGTTCCGTTCATGGGCCCGATCGGCGCTGCCCGCGTCGGCTATGTCGGCGGTGAGTATGTGCTCAACCCGACCAACGAGCAGGTCAAGGAAGGCGATCTCGACCTCGTCGTCGCCGCCACCGGCGGGGCCGTGATGATGGTCGAATCCGAGGCCAAGGAGCTGTCGGAAGAGGTCATGCTCGGCGCCGTTGTGTTCGCGCACAACGCCTGCAAGAAGGTCGTCAACGCGATCTGCGATCTCGCCGAAAAGGCTGCCAAGGAGCCCTGGGATCTCCGCCAAGCCGACGACAAGGCCGCCACCAAGGCCAAGCTCAAGGAGCTGATCGGCGCCGACATCGCGGCTGCCTACAAGATCACCTCGAAGGCCGAGCGTTCGGACCTCCTCAACGCTGCCCGCGCCAAGGCCAAGGAAGCCTTCGCCGAGGCGGAAGCCCAGGAGCAGCTCGTCGCCGCCAAGCTGGTCAAGGTGCTGGAAGCGGACATCGTCCGCACCGCCATCATCGAGGAAGGCCGCCGCATCGACGGCCGCGACACCAAGACCGTTCGTCCGATCGAGGCGATGGTCGGTTTCCTGCCGCGCACCCACGGCTCGGCGCTGTTCACCCGCGGCGAAACGCAGGCGATCTGCACCACCACGCTCGGCACCAAGGACGCCGAGCAGATGATCGACGGTCTCGACGGCCTCAGCTACTCGCGCTTCATGCTGCACTATAACTTCCCGCCCTACTCGGTCGGTGAAGTGGGCCGCTTCGGTGCGCCGGGTCGCCGCGAAGTCGGTCACGGCAAGCTCGCCTGGCGCGCGCTTCACCCGGTGCTGCCGACCAGCGAGGAATTCCCGTACACTATCCGTGTTCTGAGCGACATCACCGAGAGCAACGGCTCCTCGTCGATGGCCACCGTCTGCGGCGGTTCGCTGTCGATGATGGACGCGGGCGTTCCGCTCGCACGTCCGGTCGCCGGCATCGCCATGGGCCTCATCCTCGAGGGTGAGAAGTTCGCGGTGATCAGCGACATCCTCGGCGACGAGGATCACCTCGGCGACATGGACTTCAAGGTCGCCGGCACCGACCAGGGCATCACCACGATGCAAATGGACATCAAGGTCGCCGGCATCACCGAGGAGATCATGAAGGTCGCCCTTGCCCAGGCGAAGGACGGCCGCGCGCACATCCTCGGCGAAATGGCCAAGGCGCTCGACAGCACCCGCGGCGAGCTTTCGGCTCACGCGCCGCGCATCGAGACCATGCAGATCCCCAAGGACAAGATCCGCGAAGTGATCGGCACCGGCGGCAAGGTGATCCGCGAGATCGTCGCCACCACCGGCGCCAAGGTCGACATTGACGACGAGGGCCTGATCAAGATCAGCTCGTCCGACGTGAAGCAGATCGAAGCCGCCCGCGCCTGGATCCAGGGCATCACCCAGGAGCCGGAGCCCGGCACCATCTACACCGGCAAGGTCGCCTCGATCGTCGATTTCGGCGCCTTCGTGACCTTCATGCCGGGCAAGGATGGCCTGGTGCACGTCTCGGAAATCAAGAACGAGCGCGTCGAGAACGTCCGCGACGTCCTGACCGAGGGCCAGGAAGTGAAGGTCAAGCTGCTCGAGGTCGACAATCGCGGCAAGGTCCGCCTGTCGATGCGTGTCGTCGACCAGGAAACCGGCGCCGAGCTGGAGGACACCCGGCCCCCGCGCGAGCCGCGTGAAGGTGGTGACCGTGGTCCGCGCGGCGATCGTGGCGATCGTGGCGATCGTGGCGATCGTGGTCCCCGCCGCGACGGCCGTGGCGGCCCGCGCCGTGACGGCGGCGATCGTGGCGGCCGTGATGGCGGCGGAGACCGTGGCCCCCGCGGCGACCGCGGCCCCCGCCGCGAGCGTTCGGACAGCGACAACGGCCCCGCGCCCGAGTTCGCCCCGGCGTTTCTGACCGGCGGCAACAACAACAGCGACGACTAAGTCGCTGTCAGCCTGAACAAGGAAAAGGCCTCGCAGCAATGCGGGGCCTTTTTCTTGTTCTGAAAAACCGAATTCTTTACTTGGCTTGGCTACAGGTGGCCGTGAACCGAAAGTTCGGACACAAGGACCCCATGAGCCCGCCTCGCATCATCGTCGCCATCTGCACCTACAAGCGCAACGAGCCGCTTCGCACCTTGCTCGAGGCGCTGGTCGATGTGGCAAAGGCGACAGGCGATCGCGCCAAGGTCGGCGTGGTTGTGGTCGACGACAATCCCGACCAGCGCGCGAAGTTCGTTGTGGCCGACTTCGAGCACGCTTTCGAACTCGGGATCCGCTACCGCGCGTCGGGCAAGGCCAACATCTCCATCGCCCGCAATCTTGGCGTCAACACGGCGCTGGAAGACGCCGATTGGGTCGCGATGGTCGACGACGATTGCGAGCCAGCAGCGGACTGGCTCAACGCCTATCTCGATGTGCTCGAAGCAACCGGTGCCGATTGCGCGACGGGCGCGATGAACCTTCGGGTGCCCGAGGGATCGCCAAAGTGGATGACCGAACAACCGTTCTTCGACGACATCCGCTTTGACTTCGAGGACCAGGCCCCGATGGATCTCGCGGCAACCAACAACTCGATCATCCGCGCCCAATTCCTGCGCGAGCACTCCGACATCCGCTTTGACCCGCGTTACGGCAAGCTCGGCGGCGAGGACATGATCTTCTATCGCACCGCCCACGCCGCCGGCCTCAAGATCAGGTTTGCTAAGCATGCCGGGGTATGGGGCAACGAACCGCCTGACCGCGCAACCTTCAAGCACCTGGTCATGTATCGATTCTGGCTCGGCAATTCGATGTTCGTCACCAATCGCCATTTCGGCGACAGCAACGCCCGGCTTTTCCTGCGTGGCGGAAAGACCAGCGTGCTGGCGATGCTGCGCCCCATCTCGCGCTTGCTGCGCGGTGACCGCCCGCAATGGCGCTACGGTGTAGCAAGCTTCGCCACGGGCATTGGTCAAATGGCTGGCGCTGCCGGCTTCCGCAAAGAACATTAAGTCGTCGGCGATGCGGATCGACTTTCTCCTGCCTGGCCTGCATCGCGTCCATCGCGGTGCCGAAGTTGCCTTCGAAGCCGTCGCGACCGAAATCGCCAATCTCGGCCTGGACGACGTCAAGCTGATTGGCTCGGGAGATCCAATCCCCGGAAGGCCTTATGACTTCCAGCGGATTGGCTTGATCCCTCGCGAACGCTTCGAGAGCATTCCCAAATTCCCGCCCTTCCGTTCCGAGTCGATCGACGAGGAAGCGACGTGGGTGCTGAACGCGCTCCGCCAGTACCAAAGCCGAAAGGCAGACGTCACGGTGACGTGCAGCTATCCCTTTGTGAACTGGATGCTCACGCGCTGGCCTCCGATGGGAAAGCGGCCGGCGCACGTGTTCGTTACGCAGAACGGCGACTGGCCACCCTACTCCGACCGAAGCGAATATGCGCTGTTCCGCTGTGACGGTCTGGTCTGCACCAACCCGATCTACTTCGACCGCAACCACGCGCGTTGGCCGTCCGTGCTCATTCCCAATGGGATGAACCCTGACCGGTTCGGTCCTGGCCCAGCGCATCGCGCCCGGTTCAATCTGCCCGAGAAACGACCCATCGTCCTCATGGTCAGTGCGCTGATCGACAGCAAACGCGTGCTTGAAGGCATGCGTGCCGTCGCTCGCATCCCCGGTGCCGAGTTGGTGGTGGCGGGAGACGGCCCTCTCCGCGATCAGTTCGATGCGCTTGGCGCAGAGCTTATGCCCGGCCGTTTTCGGCGAATGACATTGCCTCTGGCCGACATGCCGGATCTTTATCGCTCGGCCGACGTCATGCTGCACCCGACGTTCCACGAGTCCTTCGGCAACGTCTACGCCGAGGCCCTGGCCATCGGTGTGCCGGTCGTGGCGCACGACTATGCAGTTACGCGCTGGATCTTCGGGGACGACTATCCGGGGTTAGTCGATGCCGCCGATGAAAGCGCGATCACCGCTGCTGTCTCCCGCGCCATCGAGCACGGGAAGCCGGATGCGCTGAGCCGCGCGGCTGCCGCCGCTGACCGATTATCGTGGCGCAACATCGCGCGCCAATATCGTGACTTCCTAGCCGAAGTTCACGACAAGCACCGCTCAGCAGGGCGCTAGGCCGCCCTTTCCCCTACCCCTTGCGAAGCACCGCGCCGACTGCCGCGATGCGCTCGGCGCCTGCGTCAGCGTACGCCGGCTGGTCGAGTTCTTCGCCGAAAATGTCGGGATCCAGCTCTTCGTAGCGAAGGCTCGCTCCAGCTTCGTCGGCGAGTTCTGACAGCGCGCTGAGCAGGCGGTCCTCGCCGGCAATGATCGGGGTCCCCGTGTACAGCAGCATGGTACCGCCCTCGCTCAGCCGCTCGAGAGACTGGCGAGCCCAGTCGAGCGACACGCCAGCGCCTAGCATGTCGCCGCCATCGCGGTAATTGCGCCCTTTGGAATCGGCAATGAAGGGCGGGTTGGCGATGATCAGGTCGATGTCGCCCGCGACGTCCGCTAGGCCGCCTTCGATCGTTTCGACCTCTAATCCTGCCGCCATCGCGTTGGCGCAGGCCAGCGCCAGTGCGCGGGGATTGATGTCGACCAGGCTCACCGCGTCGGGCTCGAGCAGCCCGGCAGCGCTGATCCCGCCGGGGCCAGCGCCAGCGCCAAGGTCGACGAGGTGCCGCGGCGGATCGAGATCCTCTGCGCTTGCCTCCACGAAGCGGGCGAAGCGGTAGGTGTCGGGGCCGAAGAAGACGCTGTCTTCCTCTTCGGTCGGGTAAGCGGAATGAAGGAACAGCCGTCCAGAGAGCGACGACACCCGCACCAGGCTGCGGTAAACGCCGCTGCGTTCGTCCAGCGCCCCGCCTTCGCGCAAGAGGTCGAGCAGATCGCCCGGCAGCGTGTCGCGCGCGAAGGACATGCTCCATCCGAAGATGTCGCGCAGATCGCTCGCCACCTCGCCCGGCCGCCGCGCCAGCACCCGCTGGTGCGTGGCGGGTGTCACGGTGGTGAAGGCATAGCCCTCCTGGTCGAGAGCCTGGAGCAAAGCGGCGAGCGGTTCGGGCGAAAAGGTCATGGGCGATGCGGGTAGCAGGGGCCGGCCGCAAGACAAGGCCGCGTCATGCCATCAGGCGATGCCCAGCATCTCCCGGTAGCGATTGAAGCAGCGCTCGCCGCACTTCAGGCGCATCAGCGCGCCTTCCGCCATCGCCCGCGCGCGTGCCGGCCCTTCGGCCGCATCCTCGACCGCCGGCCGGATCGCTTCCTTGTTCCATTCCTCGCTATGCTTGATGTCGAGCACTGCATGGAGATCGAAATAGCGCCGTAGCTTGGCATCGAAGCCGAGCCGCCGCATAGACCGCGAAACGGCCGCCGAACGCGCCGGGGCCGTGAGTTCGATCACGCCAAGAGCGCCGACGCTGTGCCAGGCATAGCTGCGGTTCGCCGCCATTCCTGTCATCGCATTGGCGAGCGCAAGGCTCTCCCAGCAGGTCGTATCGATCTGAGGCGTCAGTTCCAAGGCCTCGACAACGTAGTCCAGCATCGGGCCGTGCATGCCCTTGGGGTTACCGCGCCCCATTTCGTCCCAATAGTTGCGCGCCAGCTCCATCTTGGGCCGGACAGGCAGGCGGACCTGGGTCATGGCGACAAGATCGTCGAAACCCGCCTCCCCCGCCGCTTCTTGCGTCAGGTAGACCTTGAGCTCGTCAACAGTCGCTTCGGCTTCAAGCCAGTCGAACAAGCGGTCATGCTGCCCGGGACCTTTCTCCTCCAGCGCCTCGAACCAGGCGATGAACCCGTCAGCATCCGTCGGGGCTTCAGCGGCCTGCTCAACCACCTCGGCCCGCAGGTCTTCGAGAAACCCGAGCTCCAACCGCATCATCCGCGCATCGCGATCAATCCGCGCAGCTGCTTCGGCCCCCGGAAACTGGGGCCCGAGGCGATCGTGGTTCCAGTGGCTCAGCGCGCGCTGAAAAACATCGTTGTAGAATTGCGATCCGGACAGGGTCGAACGGAAACGGGTAGCCATGTGAAGAGTGCTCGCAATGATAAGGAATATGCGAGCCGAACGGACCCTGCCCGGCAGTTGTTCCGGCGGGTGGCCAAAGGACCATGAATCTAAGCCAGGCGCTGCAAGCAAAGAAACCTAATCCATGCAGTTGTGACCAGCGTGGCATCTTGCGCAGGCCGATGGTCAACCAGGCCGCTGCTTTGCAAACACTAACATATGTTTGGATGATTTGGCCGCCTCTTCGTTGGCAGCCTCATAGATCGCTCAACCGGGCAACCTGCGGAGCTTCGGCTCACCAACGGATTGACAACCAATCGCGTTTTGAAAATGCCCGGTGCGCAGAAACCAGCATCGCCATTGAAGGGCTGGTGGAGCTGAGGGGAATCGAACCCCTGACCTCTGCAGTGCGATTGCAGCGCTCTCCCATCTGAGCTACAGCCCCGCACCGGTTGCCCCGCGCCTCTACCCGCGCTTTGGCTGCCTTGCAACGCGCTTTTCTTCATGCCCGAAAGCTGCCGATCGTTTCGGCCCTGCGCTGCCTCACCCTGGCCTTCAGGCCCGGAACGCCTGCCCTCGCCTATCGTTAACTATTCAACATCCCGGGCCCCCTTTCCCGCGGATGTCCCATGGAGGAGATTTAATGGCTTACGATCGGTATGACGACCGCGACAACCGCGGTCACCGTGACGACCGCCAGCGCGATCATCGCAGCGGCGGCAACAATGACGAGCGCGGCTTCTTCGACCGAGCGATCGACAGCGTGTCGAACTTCTTCAGCGACGACGACAGTGGTAGCCGGCGCGAGTCCGGTCATGGCTACAACCGCGCCGCCAATACCTACGATCCGAACGCGTTTGAGCGTGGCGGTGGCTACAATCGCAGCGGCTACGAGCCGCGGTCCTATGACCAGGACGAAGGTCGCCAGCGCGGCGGCCGCGAGGACGATCGCTTCGGCAAGAGCGACCGCGGCGCCTTCTTCGGCGGCGGACAGTCGAGCAGCTACGGCCGCGGCCGTGACGAAGGCGACTATCGCAACCAATATGGCCGCGGCGGCGGTGAGAGCGGCGGCTTCGGGCGCGGCGATTACGGCAGCCAGGGTCAGAGCTCGGGAAGCCGCCAGGGTCAGGATTACGGCGACACTGGTTCGAACCGCTCCTACCCGTCCGGCTACGGCCAGACAGGCGGCGGCTCGTACCGCGAAACGCGGCATCAGTCCTATGGTGGGCAGCAGGATCGCGGCAGCCAGGACCGTCAGAGCGGCGGCTACCAGAGCCAGGGCAGCGACCGCTATCGCCCGATGACGGGTGATTATGGCCGCAGCTCGAACGAACAGGGCCGCCAGGGCTCTGGCCTCGGCAGCCAGAACTACAGCCAGCAGCAGTATGGCAGCCAGGACCGCTTCCAGGACCAGGGATCATCCAGCTTCGGCGGGAGCTCGGGCTTTGGCGGCAGCAGCAGCTCGTCGAGCTTCGGCGGCGGTTCCAGTAGCCAGTCGATGCGCAGCCCGCACGACCAGCATTATTCGTCGTGGCGCCAGCGCCAGATCGAAGACCTCGATCGCGACTATGACGAATATTGCCGCGAGCATCAGAGCCGGTTCGAGAACGAGTTCTCGGGCTTCCGCCAGACCCGCCAGACCAAGCGGCAGATGCTGACGCAGATCCGCGAACATGCCGAAGTAGTGGACGAAAGCGGCCAGCACATCGGCACGGTCGACAAGGTCCGCGGCGACAAGATCATCCTGACCAAGAACGATCCTGAAGCTCACGGCGTGCATCGCAGCTTCACCTGCTCGCTGCTCGACCGGGTCGAGGACGGCAAGGTCTATCTGACCGGCACCAAGGACTCGATCCGCTCGCGCCTGACCGAAGAGCGCGAGGACGATTACAGCCGTTCGCAGGGCGGCGGCATGGTCGGCGGCCTGTTCGGCGGCAGCGGGTCGGATCGTGACGATCGCCAGACCCAGTCGTCGACCAACCAGCCGACCGGGCAGACCATGAGCCCGACCTCGACCACCGGCGCTTCGACCACCGGCACCACGAGCGACGGCCCTCACATGCTCGATAAGAGCTTCTCGGGCACCTACGACGACGACGACTCGTCGACGACCGGTCGCTCGACCAAGAAGTAAGCTGTCCCCAGCAGCTTGACGGGAAGGCCCGGGCACCCCAGCGGTGTTCGGGCCTTTTCCGTTTCAGCCAAGGACCCCGATCCCATGCCTCAAGCCTGGCACCTTAAGAGTCGCCCGAACGGCACTCCCACCGCCGACAACTTCGAGTTCAAGGACGTGGCGCTGCCCGAACTTGGCGACGGCATGGTGCGGGTGCGCAATCACTGGCTGTCGGTCGATCCCTACATGCGCGGACGCATGAACGACGTGAAGAGCTATGTGCCGCCGTTCCAGATCGGCGAGCCGCTGGAAGGCGGCGCGGTTGGCGAGGTGGTGGAAAGCCGCTCCCCTGACTTTCAGCTCGGTGACACGGTCATGCACATGATGGGCTGGCGCGACGAGGCGGTGGTGCCGGCGCAGGCGCTGAACAAGCTGCCGAGCATTCCGGGCGTCGAGCCGCAGGCCTTCCTCGGCAATCTGGGGCTTACCGGCGGCACCGCTTACTGGGGCCTGCTTGACGCGGCCAAGGCCAAGGCCGGCGATATCGTCTTCGTGTCCGCCGCAGCGGGCGCGGTCGGTTCCGCGGTGGTGCAGATCGCCAAGGCCAAGGGCATGACCGTGATCGGCTCGGCCGGTGGTGCCGACAAGGTCGCCTTCGTGAAGTCTTTGGGCGCCGACGAATGCATCGACTACAAGGCGGGCGTGCCGCTGGTGAAGGCGCTGTCCGAGGTCGCGCCCAAGGGCATCGACGTTTATTTCGACAATGTCGGCGGCGAGCATCTCGACGCCGCGCTGGCGCTCGCCCGCCGCGACGCGCGCTTTGCCATTTGCGGAATGATCGAAGGTTACAACAGCGGCACGCCGACGCAGCTGCGCTACATCATGCGCGTGATCGCCATGCGGGTCATGCTCAAGGGCTTCATCTACACCGATTATCTGCCCCGCAATGGCGAGTTCTACGGCGAGATGGGTCCGTGGGTCGCAAGCGGCGCGGTCAAGGGCCGCGACACCGTTGTCGAGGGACTGGAGAAGACCCCGGACGCGTTCCTCGGCCTGTTTACCGGCGCCAACACCGGCAAGATGCTGGTCAAGCTCTGAGCGCGATGCTCCCCCGACTCGCAGGGGGAGCGTCACTCACACCCGGTTGTAGTTGCAGCTCGCCGGATTGCCGCTGGTGTAGCCCCGGCGAAGCGCCTCGACCCGTTGCTGGCTGCTGCCGTGGGTGAAGCTCTCCGGACGCACTGACTGGCCCGCCTGCGACTGCAGCTTGTCGTCGCCGATCGCGGCGGCGGCGGTCAAACCTTCTTCGAGATCGCCCTGCTCCAGCACCGGGGTGCCATCGGGATTGCGAGCGTTCTTGGCCCACACTCCCGCATAGCAATCGGCCTGCAATTCGACGCCGACCTGTATGGCATTGCCCTGCGCTTCGCCCGCCGCGCGCTGCGCGTTGCTGGCGCGGTCGAGCGTGCCTTCGAGGTTCTGGACATGGTGCCCGACCTCGTGCGCGATCACATAAGCCTGCGCGAAATCGCCCGGCGCGCCGAACTTCTGGGTCAGCTCGTTGAAGAAGCTCGGGTCGATGTAGATCTTCTGGTCGCCCGGGCAGTAGAACGGCCCATAAGCCGCACGGCCCGCGCCGCACGCGGTCTGTGTGCCGCCAGTATAGGCCGTGAGGACTGTCGGCCGATATTGCTGTCCGGCTGCGGAGAAGACCTGCGCCCACACCCGCTCGGTCGAGCCGAGCACGCCCGTCAAAAAAGTCCTGGTCTCGGCCGGAAGCGTTGATGCCGCATTCCGCTCACCCTGCTGCACGGTCGGGCTGCTGCCCCCGCCGCCGAGGATGCCGCCGCCGCCAAGCCCGCCAAGCGCGCAATAGCCAAGCGCCAGGACCAGCAGGCCGACGATCCCGAACCGACTGAGGATCAGCGGCACCAGCAGACCAAGGATGCCACCGCCGCCGCCCAGGATCGAACCACCGCCACCTTGTCCGGTGCGATCCTCGAAATTGGAACTGCCTGGTCCGTCGAGCCGCATTCTGATCTCCCTTACGGGGCCACAATGATCGGCAGCGCCCGGGGTTGCACGATTGCCAATTCGCCTTGCAGCGCGGCGGCGAAGCACTCCATAGGGCTGCTGAACCTTTCAGGAGTATCCGTTCGCATGATCCTCAAGGACAAGGTCGCGCTGGTGACCGGCTCGACCAGCGGCATCGGCCTCGCCATCGCCCGCGCCCTCGCCGCAGAAGG
This sequence comes from Sphingomonas sp. LHG3443-2, assembly GCF_049896405.1. NCBI lineage: Bacteria > Pseudomonadati > Pseudomonadota > Alphaproteobacteria > Sphingomonadales > Sphingomonadaceae > Sphingomonas > Sphingomonas sp. LHG3443-2. The sequence continues at coordinate 1,577,165 of NZ_JAFCUG010000001.1, read as the reverse complement.
CGCCAGGGTCATGCTGCACGGCTTCGGCGACCGCGACGCCAACATGGCGCTGAAGGACGAGCTTGCGGCCTTGTCGGGTGATTGCGCCGGCTTCTCCGATGCCGACCTGTCCGACCCGGAAGCAATCGATGCCTTGGTCGCAGGGTGCACCGACGAGCTCGGCAGCCCGTCGATCCTCGTCAACAACGCCGGCGTCCAGCATGTCTCCGCGATCGAGAGCTTCCCGGCCGAAAAGTGGGACTGGATCATGGCGGTGAACCTGTCGGCCGTGTTCCACACCACGCGCCTGTGCCTCCCCTCCATGCGCCAGCGCGGTTTCGGGCGGATCATCAACACCGCCAGCGCGCACAGCCTTGTCGCCTCCCCCAACAAGGCGCCCTACGTCGCGGCCAAGCATGGTGTCGCCGGCTTCACCAAGGCGGTCGCGCTGGAAGCCGCCAGGGACGGCGTCACGGTGAATTGCATTTCACCCGGCTACGTCTGGACCCCGCTAGTCGAGAACCAGATCCCCGACACGATGAAGGCCCGTGGTCTCACCCGGGAGCAGGTGATGAACGACGTCCTCCTCGCCGCCCAGCCGACCAAGCGCTTCGTCGAACCGGTCGAAGTCGCCGCCCTTGCGCTCTTCCTGTGCCGCCCGGAAGCGGGCAGCATCACTGGCGCCAATCTCAGCATGGACGGCGGCTGGACGGCGCAATGACGCCGCTCCGCTCCCTTGCCCTCGCGTTCGCGGTGCTTGCTCTTGGCGCCTGCACCCCCAGCGAGCGGCCGACCGCAGGGCCGGTCGCCAATGCCGCCTCGTGGCAGTCCGTCGCCACCGACGTGGACCGCCGCCGCCTGCGCGACTGGCGCACGGCGTTCGTCGCCGGCTTGACGCAGGCCCGCGCTGCCGGCCATGCGGACGCGGTCGCCCGCGAAGGGCTGCTGCTGCGGCCGGATGCGGCGGTTGGTGGAGGCATTCCAAACGGCGATTATCGCTGCCGGGTGATCAAGCTTGGTGCCCGCTCGCCAGGTCTCCTTCCTTTCGTCTCCTATCCAGCCTTCAACTGTCGCATCGCAACGTCGGGCCGGCTTCAGAGCTTCACCAAGCTCAGCGGCTCGCAGCGGCAGGTCGGCTATATCTTCCCGAACGATCAGCTGCGCACGGTCTTCCTCGGCACCCTGGTTCTCGGCGATGAGCAGCGGGCCATTCCCTATGGCGCCGACAACGACCGCGACCTGGCGGGTTATGTCGAGCGGATCGGGCCGAACCGCTGGCGCCTGATCCTCCCCAACCCACGCTTCGAGAGCCTGATCGACGTGGTGGAGCTTGTGCCCGCACCTTGAGCCGCTAGGCTCGGCCCCATGCTGACCCTGCTCGCCGCCGCCGCCCTCGCTGCCCAGCCCACCGCGGCCGAAATTACGCCGCTGATGGCGCTCTACCGCGAGCTTCATGCGGCGCCTGAGCTAGCCATGACCGAGACCAAGACCGCTGCCCGCTTGACGCCCGAGTTGCGCAAGCTCGGCTATCAGGTGACGGAGAAGGTCGGCGGGACCGGCATCGTCGCCGTGCTGAAGAACGGCCCCGGCAAGACGGTGCTGGTCCGCGCCGACATGGACGGCCTTCCGCTGGAAGAGAAAACCGGCCTCCCCTTCGCGTCCAAGGTCCGGACCAAGGCCCGCTCGAGCGTCGACACGGGCATCATGCACGCCTGCGCCCACGACACCCACATGACTGCGCTGATCGGCACCGCCCGCCGCCTCGCGGCGTCCAAGGCACAGTGGAAGGGCACGCTGGTCCTCATCCTCCAGCCTGGGGAGGAGACCAGCGAAGGCGCGGCGGCGATGCTCGCCGACGGCCTGTTCACCCGCTTTCCCAAGCCCGACACCATGCTCGCGTTTCACAACAGCGCCTCGTTGCCGGCCGGAATCATCGGCCTGACGCCCGGCCCGGCGCTTGCGAATGTGGACAGCGTCGATATCACGGTGCGCGGTGTCGGCAGCCACGGCGCTGCGCCGCAGAACGGGCGCGATCCAATCGTGGTCGCTTCGCGCATCGTCTCGACGTTGCAGACGCTGGTCAGCCGCGAACTCAATCCGCTTGATCCCGCCGTCGTCACCGTCGGCAGCTTCCACGCCGGCGCTACCCACAACATCATCCCGGACGAAGCCAAGCTCCAGATCACCGTGCGCAGCTACACGCCCGAAGTCCGCGCAAGCTTGCTCGACGGCATCCGCCGTATTGCTCGCGGCGAAGCGATCGCTGCCGGGGTTCCCGATGACCGTATGCCGGTGGTTACGGTGCGCGATCCCTACACGCCGGCCACCGTCAACAGCGCCGATCTGACGACGGAGGCGCGCACCCTGTTCACCGCGCTGTTCGGCGAAAGCCGCGTGCGAATGGTTCCGGCCGCGATGGTGGGCGAGGATTTCAGCCGCTTCCTGATCGCCAACCCGCAAGGCCGCAGCCTGCTGTTCTGGGTCGGCGGTGTGCCGCAGGCGCGGTGGGATGCGGCGGGGGGCGAGATCACCAAGCTGCCCGGCCTCCACTCGCCACTGTGGGCGCCCGACGCGGAGCAGGTCATCGGCACCGCCGTCGTTGCGATGGAAGCGGCGACGCTGGAAGCACTGAAGAGCTGACCGCCACGGCGGCGGCAATCTTCACCCTTCCTTTGTAAATTTCTCCGACAGTGGCGGGGTGAACAGCCTGCTCGCCTTCTGGAGTCACGCGCTCGGCGCGGTGGCGATGGCCGCCGTTCTCCTGTGGCAATTGCGCGGCTGGGTCGCGGGACCGGCGCAGAAGTTGCTGCTCGGCGGCCTGCTCGCGACTGCGACCTCGGCCTGGCTCGGCGGGGTAATGGGCGGCACCATGCTCGCCGCCAATGCCGAAACTGCGCGCAACCTCATCTGGGTTGCCATGCTCTACGTACTGTCGAGCGCTGGCGAGGGAGGCGCTCGCCAGCAAGGCGTGGCGCTCGTTTACGGCGCCGTGGCGCTGGTGCTGGGCGCGCAGACGCTGGTCGACAGCCTTGCCCCGCTCGCCCCGGCCGCCGACCAGCTTGCGCTCGACGCCGCCGGCATTGTGCTGCGCACCATTACCGCCGCGGGCGCGCTGATCCTTGTCCACAACCTTTACGGCCAATCCGCCGCCGCCAGCCGCGCGTCCATGCGCCTGCCGATGCTTGGCCTGGCCATGCTGTGGGTGTTCGATCTCAACCTTTACACGCTGCAGGCGCTGCAACTGCCGCTTGGGCAAACGCTGAGCGACCTGAAGGGCGTGGTCGTCGCCCTCGCCGCACCCTGCTTCGCGCTCACCCGTCCCGACAGCGCCGCCTGGCGGCCCAAGCTGTCGCGCGCGGCGACTTTCCAGTCGCTGTCGCTGCTCGCCATCTGCTCCTATTTCGCGATCATGGCGCTGATCGCCGCCATTCTCCGTGCCGAGACGGTGGACTGGCTGCGCAACCTCGCCGTCCTGATGCTGGCCGCGATGACCGTGGCGCTTGCCGTGCTTCTCCCCAGCCGCCGCGCGCGAAGCTGGACCAGGGTCAAGATCGCCAAGCACTTCTTTGAGCACCGCTACGATTATCGCACCGAATGGCTGCGCTTCGCCGCGACGCTTGGGGCCGGCGGCACGAAAGAGCCGCTCGCCGCCCGCATCGTGCGTGCCTTTGCCGACATCCTCGAAGCACCTGCCGGGCTGCTGCTCGCCCCCGACGACACGGGCCGCTTCACGGTCGCCGGCACCTGGCACTGGGATGACCGCCTGCCCGATGCGGCCGTCGCCGGCCAGGGGCTCGACGCCTTGTGGCCGCTGCTCGGCGAAGGCCGGGTGCTCGAGCTTGATGCACAGCGCCATCGTTGGGGTAGCTCGGCCGACCTGTCGCTGCCGCTGCCCGAGTGGCTGCTTGCCGAAGAGAACCTCTGGGTCGGCGTTCCGCTGGTGCATGGCGATCAGGCGGTGGGCCTCGTTCTCCTCACCGCGCCGGAGCTTCGGCGCCCGCTCGATTGGGAAGACTTCGATCTCCTCCGCACGGCCGGCCGCCAAGCCGCCGCCAGCCTCGCCGAAGCCGCGGCCGAGCAGCGCCTCAGCGAGGCGCGGCGCTTCGACGAATTCAACCGACGCTTCGCCTTCATCCTTCACGACGTGAAGAACCTCGTCAGCCAGCTCACCCTCATCGCCCGTAATGCCGAGCGGCACGCCCACAATCCCGAATGGCGCGCCGACATGGTAGCGACGCTGAAATCCTCGGTCGGCAAGATGAACGAGCTCCTCACTCGCCTCGCCCCAGCCGCCTCGCCGCAGGGCCGCCAGCCGCTTCAAGACGTCGAGCTTCGCCCACTCCTCGCCAGCTGCGTCGCCGCCCAGCGCGGAAGGCACGATGTCCGCCTTCTCGGCAACGGCGGGATCGAGGTGATCGGCGAACAATCAGGGCTTGAGCAGGCGATCGGCCATCTCCTCGCCAATGCGGTCGATGCCAGCCCGCCGGCCGAACCCGTATCGGTTCGCGTGACCCACAGCGGAGGCGAGGCACGGATCGAGATCAGCGACCACGGTCCCGGCATGGACGCCGACTTCATCGCCACCCGCCTCTTCGCCCCCTTTGCCTCGACCAAGCAGAATGGTTTCGGGATCGGTGCCTATGAAGCGCGCACCCTCATCCACGCGATGGGGGGCCGCCTGACGGTGGAAAGCCGCCCCGGCGCCGGCGCCCGGTTCACCATCACCCTTCCCGTTAGCACGGCCGAGGCCGCTGATATCTCTGAGAGACTGATCGCATGACCGACCCTGCCGACCTTCCCGTCCTGCTCGTCGTCGAGGATGACGAAGGCCTCCAGCGTCAGCTGAAGTGGGCCTATGACGGCTATAAGGTCGTCAGCGCGTTCAACCGCGCCGAAGCGCTCGAACTGCTGCGCCTGCACGAGCCGGCGGTCGTCACTCTCGACCTTGGCCTGCCGCCCGATCCCGACGGCACCACCGAGGGCTTCGCGATCCTGTCGGAAATCCTGCATCTGAAGCCCGACACCAAGATCATCGTCGCATCGGGCCATGGCGCGCACGAAAGCGCGCTGCATGCCATCGCGCTCGGCGCCTATGATTTCTGCGCCAAGCCGGTCGACATCGACCAATTGGGCCTGATCGTCGCCCGCGCCTTCCACCTCCACGCGCTGGAAGCCGAAAACCGCCGCCTCGAAGAACAGGCGTCGGACGGGGGCACGGTGCTTGGCAGCATCATCACCGCTGCGCCCGAAATGTTGCGCGTCGCCCGCACCGTGGAGCGCGTGGCACCGGCCGATGTCTCCGTCATGCTGCTGGGCGCCAGCGGCACCGGCAAGGAATTGCTCGCCCGCGCCGTGCACGAAAAGAGCCGCCGCGCGTCCGGCCCATTCGTCGCCATCAACTGCGCCGCTATCCCTGAGAACCTCCTCGAGGCCGAGCTGTTCGGCTTCGAGCGCGGCGCCTTCACCGGGGCGGTCAAGACCACGCCCGGCAAGATCGAGATGGCCTCGGGCGGCACCCTTTTCCTCGACGAGATCGGCGACGTGCCGTTGCCGCTCCAGGTAAAGCTGCTGCGCTTCCTCCAGGAGCGCGTGATCGAACGCATCGGCGGGCGCCAGACCATTCCCGTCGACCTGCGCATCGTCTGCGCCACGCACCAGGACCTCGGCGCGATGCAGGCCGATGGCCGCTTCCGTGAGGACCTTTATTACCGCCTCGCCGAAATGGTGATCGCCATTCCGGCCCTCGCCGATCGGCCAGGCGACGCGGTGCTACTCGCCCGCCATTTCACCCGCCGCTTCGCGCGCGAACTCGGCGTGCCGGTCACCGGCCTTGCGCCCGATGCGGTGGACGCGGTCGATAGTTACGCCTGGCCCGGTAACGTCCGCGAGCTCGAAAACCGCATCAAGCGGGCGGTGATCATGGCCGAGGGCAAGCTGGTCGGCGCACTCGACCTCGACCTCCCCGGTCTATCGGAAGAAGCCTTCGCCGCGATCAATCTGCGCGCCGCTCGGGAAAAAGCCGATCGCCGCGCTATTCACCAGGCGCTGATTCGTACCGAACACAATATCTCTGGCGCCGCCAAGTTGCTGGGGATCAGCCGGCCGACGCTGTATGACCTGCTGAAACAATATCAGCTTCAGGCTTAGGGCAGCGGGTTCGTTATCGCTTCAAGATCACCGGGGACACAGGCGCCCGGTGTTGCGCGCAGCGGAACAAAGCGCCGCAGCACCGCCACGGGCGCAACCTCACGATAGCCGCCAAGAGCGGCCCGGAACCGCGGTTCGGCCATGAACCAGGACAGGACGTCGCCGCCCGGCGCATTCTCGTCATAGAAGCGGTCGACCACCACCATCGATGGCCGCTTGCAGGCGATTTCGGCCGCCATCTCGCGGCGGACCGCCGTTCCAAGCGCTACCATGCGCGGATCGCCGCTACGCTCCTTTTCCGCAGCCCACGGCGACAACACCATCCACAGCCCCATCGTGCGCTGATCCCACCGCAGGCCGCGCTCATAGACAGCTGGCCAGGACAGGGCCTGGCTGGGCGAGATCATGGTCACGCCCTCGCCCGGCCTGAGATCGCGTACCGCCTCTTGAAAGAACTGGTCGTAGCGGGCCTGTCCAGCCTTCAGCGGCACCATTAGGGACGCGAGCACCCCTACCCCGGCCACCAGCCGCCCGCTCCCGTTTTCCTTGGCGAGCAGCAGCACCAGCAAGGTCAGCAATGCCAGCCCCAGTGCGGGGATCGCCTGATAGTGGAAGTTCTTGCCCTGCACGATGAACACCAGCGCAAAGGCCGTCGTCCCCACCGCCGCGGCCTCGCCCAGGGTGCCCAGCCGCTCCCGCCCGAGCAGTGCCGCCACCAGCGCGAACAGCGCGACCACGATCCCCGGCTGGAACAGCAAGGTCCAGAGCGAGGGATTGTAACCGTGATACCCGGCCTGAATCACCGGGAGCATGGTGCCGAGGTAGCTCGGCGCGAACAGCAGCACCGCCGCCGCATAGGCGAGGGCCGCGCCGACCAGTCCGATATGCTCTGGCCGCACGTCCACTCGCTTGCGACGCCAGATCAGCCAGCCTTCGATGAGCGCCGGAAAGATCAGGAAATGATGCTTGAGCGCGAGACCCGGCGCCGCCACCAGCCCTACCGCGAACGCCAGCGCGCGCGGCACCGGCCTGCCCTCCGCGCGCCGCGCCGCCAAAGCAACGTAGGGCAGCACCGACATCAGCAGAAACTGCTCGCGCTGGAGATGCGCGTAAGGGCTGGTCAGGAACAGGCACAGCGCCAGCGCCAGCGCCGCCGCCCACTGCTCGCGCCGTTCGTCGATCAGACGCAGGGTGAGTAGCAGCGACAGCACGGCGTATGCTAGAAACGCCAAAGCCAGCCATCGCTCTCCCGCCATCCCCGTGACGCTGCTCAGCCGCTCGATCCCAGCGCCGATCCAGAACCACAAGGGCGGATTGACCTCCAGGATGTCGCCGTAAAGCGACGCCCCGCCGTTCATCTGGCGTCCGATCCACAGCTGCCAACCAACATCGTTGACCAGCGGCCCGGACCAGAACACGGACGCCCATAGCAGAAGCCCGACTAGTCCCGCGGCCACTGGGCCGAAACGATTGGCGCTCAAGCCAATCCCTCGGCCATTTCCGCGACTTCGAGCCAGCGCAATTCCGCCGCTTCCTTGTCGCTGTGCTTCTTGTCGATGCTCGCCATAAGCGCAGCAAAGCGCTTCGGATCGCGCACGTAAAGATCGGGGTCGGCCAGCGCGGCTTCGTCCGCCGCGATCCCCGCTTCGAGCTTCTCGATCTCACCCGGCAGGCGGTCGAGGTCGCGCTGGTCCTTGAAGCTCAATTTCTTCGCCGGAGCGGCTGCCCTCGGCGCCTCTTCCACCCTCTTCTTCGGCGCCGCCGTGCCCTTCACCGGAGCGCGCCGCTTGGCCCAGTCCTCATAGCCGCCGGCGACCACATCGACCTTGCCCGACCCGTCGAGACCCAGCGTCACTGTCACCGTCCGGTCGAGGAAGTCGCGGTCGTGGCTGACGATCAGCACCGTGCCGTCGTAATCCGAAATCACTTCCTGCAGCAGGTCGAGAGTCTCGAGGTCGAGATCGTTGGTCGGCTCGTCGAGCACGAGGAGGTTCGACGCCCGCGCGAACTCCCGCGCCAGCAGCAGCCGCGACCGCTCGCCGCCGCTCAGCGAGCTCACCGGCGCTTCGGTCAGTTCGGGCGAGAACAAGAAGTCTTTGAGATAGCCCTTGATGTGCTTCTTGACCCCCCGCACCTCCAGCCAGTCGCCGCCGTCCGCCAGCACGTCGCGAACCTTCTTCTCCGGGCTCATCAGCTTGCGCTGCTGATCGATCACGATCCCGTTGAGCGTCTTGGCCTGCGTGACCTTGCCTTCGTCGGGCGCCAGTTCTCCGGTCAGCAGCTTCAACAGCGTCGTCTTGCCCGCGCCATTGGCGCCGACAATCCCGATCCGGTCGCCGCGCTGGATGCGCAAGGTGAAGTCCTTGATCACCGCGCGATCGCCGAAGCGCTTGGTCACATGCTCGGCGTCGATCACCGTCTTGGTTTTGCTGTCGTCGCGCTGGAGCCCGAGCTTCGACACGCCCGGACCCCCGATCATTGCCGCGCGCGCCTCGCGCATCTCGCCGAGCTTCGCCAGCCGCCCTTGGTTGCGCTTGCGCCGCGCCGTCACCCCGCGCTGCAGCCAGTGAAGCTCGATCGCGAGCTTGGCGTCGAGCTTCTGCGCGGCCCGTTCTTCCTCGGCATAGACCCGCTCGGTCCACGCCTCGAACCCGCCGAACCCAACCTCCGCCCGCCGTACCTGCCCGCGGTCGAGCCACAGGCAGCTCCTGGTCAGCCGGGTCAGAAACGTGCGGTCGTGGCTGATGACGATAAAGGCGCCGTTGAAGCGGTTGAGCCAGCCTTCGAGCCAGTCGATCGCGGCAAGATCGAGGTGGTTGGTCGGCTCGTCGAGGAACAGCAGGTCGGGCTCCTGCGCCAGCGCACGCACGATCGCCGCGCGCCGCCGCTCGCCCCCACTCGCCGTGGCGGTGGTCCGGGCAAGGTCGATACCGAGCTGGTCGGCGATTGCCGCCGCCTCATGCGCTTCCGGCGCGCCGGCACCGCTCAGCACCCAATCCTGGAGCGTCGCATGGTCGCCCATCGGCGGATCCTGCTCGAGCAGCACGATCTTTTTGCCCGGCACCACCGAGCGCTTGCCCTCGTCGGTGTCGATCACGCCGGCCAGGCACTTCAGCAGCGTCGTCTTGCCGGCGCCATTGCGCCCAATCAGCGCCAGACGGTCGCGCGCCCCCACATGCACGTCGAGATGGCGGAACAGCCAGCCCTCGCCTTGCACGAGGCCGAGATCTTCAAACGACAGGATCGGAGCAACCATGGGCGCCACTTAGGCCGTGCATGGCGCCGCGTCATCAACTAGCATTGGCGCGATGTCGCACGGAGAGAAATGACAATGACAGTTGTCGGAATGGGCGGCTATTTCTTCCGGGCGAAAGATCCCGCGGCGCTGAAAGGGTGGTACCGCGACCACCTCGGCATCGGCGGCGGCTGCGGTACGGATGCGCAGGGCCAGTCGAACGAATGGCTGTGGCACACGCAGGGCGGTCCCATGGTGTTCGAGCCGTTCAAGGCCGACAGCGACTATTTCGCGGCCGACAAGCAGGCGATGATCAACTTCCGCGTCACCGATCTCGATGCACTCATCGCCAAGCTCAAGGCTGCGGGCATTGAGGTCATCGTCAAGGACGAATGGAACAGCATGCCGGAGATCGGCCGCTTTGCCCGAATCCACGATCCGGAAGGCAATGCCATCGAACTGTGGCAGCCGGGCAACCCTGCCTAACCGACCGGTTCACAAGCTATTCAACACCTTGTGGTAGAAGCGCAATCGTCATGCGTACCACCTTCACCCTGTTCCTTGCGGCCGTTGCCGCTGCCGTGACCGCGGCGCCTGCTGCGGCCGAACGGCCGCGCGACCAGGATCGCGCATTCCAGGCGACCCGCGAAGGTCGCTCCATGCCGCTGCCGATGATCGAGCGGCGGGTGCTGCCCGGCATGGGTGATGCCGATTATCTCGGGCCTGAATTCAACGGCCGTACCTATCGCCTGAAGTTCATGCGCGGTGGGCGGGTGATCTGGATCGATGTCGATGCCGCGACCGGTCGTGTGGTGGGCCGCAGCGGCATGTGATTTCCGCTGTCCGCGGCATGACCCCTCTTCATTTCGCCAAAGCAACCGTTCATCTTCGCGCGTGTTAAGGTTCCCCAAAGGGAGAAAACATTCATGCGCGTCCTGATCGTCGAAGACGAACCCTCGCTCGGCCGCCAGCTCCGCTCGACGCTGGAAGGCGCGGGTTACGCCGTCGACCTCGCCACCGATGGCGAGGACGGCCATTATCTTGGCCAGACCGAAAACTATGATGCGGTGGTGCTCGACCTTGGCTTGCCCGAGATCGACGGCCTGACTGTGCTCGACCGCTGGCGCAAGGAAGGCCGCCGGATGCCGGTGCTGGTGCTGACCGCCCGCGATAGCTGGTCGGACAAGGTTGCCGGCCTCGACGCCGGCGCGGACGACTATCTCGCCAAGCCGTTCCAGACCGAAGAACTGATCGCCCGCCTCCGCGCGCTCATCCGCCGCGCGTCAGGCAATGCGTCGTCCGAACTCATCGCCGGCGACATCCGCCTCGACACCCGCTCGGGTAAGGTCACCAAGGACGGCGAGCCGGTGAAGCTCACCGCGCAGGAATATAAGCTCCTGAGCTACCTCATGCATCACAAGGGCAAGGTGGTCAGCCGCACCGAGCTGATCGAGCATATCTACGATCAGGATTTCGACCGCGATTCGAACACCATTGAAGTGTTCGTGACCCGCATCCGCAAGAAGCTCGGCCCTGACGTCATCACCACCATCCGCGGCCTCGGCTACAGTCTGGAAGAGCCTGCCTGATGGAGCATATCGTCCCGGCAAAAGGCGCGCCCGGCGCCGGGACGCCTGCCGCGCCGCGCCGCGGCACCGGGTCGCTCACCCGGCGCATGATCGTCATTGCCGCGGTGTGGATTTCGATCCTCCTCGCGGTGGGCGGTTTTGCGCTCGACCGGCTGCTTACGAACAGTCTGGTGCGCAACTTCGACGAGAACCTCGAGCTCGTTCTCCGCTCGATGATCGGCTCGTCGGAAATCGGCACGGTGGGCGAGATCCGCTTCTCCCGCCCGCCGGCCGACCAGCGTTTTATCGAGAGCTATTCGGGCAGCTATTTCCAGATCACGCCATTACCCGGCGCCGACGGCAAGACGCCGCAGGTCGAGGATTATCCCTCACGCTCGCTGTGGGATCGCCGCCTCACGGTTAACCCCGCTTCAGTGCGCGGGACTGAGACCCACAAGTACGACAGCTACCAGTTCAGCGGAGAACCGCTGCGCATTGTCGAGCGCGACGTCATCATCCCCGGCAGCCCGGTCAAATGGCGTTACCAGGTCGCCCAAAGCCGCGAGAACCTCGACCTGCAGCTGAAAGAGCTGCGCACCACGCTGACCTGGAGCTTCGCCGTACTCGGGCTCGGCCTCGTCATGCTGGCCGCGCTGCAGACATTTTACGGGCTGTGGCCGCTGCGCCGGGTCCGCTCGGAAGTGGTCGCCATCCGTTCGGGCGCCAAGACCCGCATCTCCGACCACTTTCCCGACGAGATCCAGCCGCTGACGCAGGAGATCAATCAGCTCCTCGCCCATAATGAAGAGCAGGCGGAGGAAGCGCGCCGCCACGCCGGCAACCTTGCGCACGCGCTGAAGACGCCGCTGACCGTCATCACCAATGCCGCGACCGCCCGCGATCCCGAGCTTCACGACACCGTCTGCCGCGAGGCGACCACCATGCGGCGACAGGTCGACCATCACCTCGCCCGCGCCCGGGCCATCGGTCGCCGCGCGTCGGCGCAAGCGCGCGCGCCGGTGTGGGAAAGCCTCACGGCGGTGCAGCGCGCGGTAAGCCGGATGCACGAAGGCGCCACGGTGGATATCGCCGGTGACAAGAAGGCGGAGGTGCGGGTCGAGCGTCAGGACCTCGACGAGATGCTCGGCAATCTCGTCGAAAATGCCGCCAAATATGGCTCCGGCCGCGTGTTCGTGACAGTGGAGAAGTCGGCGCCGTTCGTCGACATCCTGGTCGAGGACGACGGCCCCGGCATCCCTGCCGAGCAGCGCACCGAGCTGTTCACTCGCGGCAAGCGGCTCGACACCACCGGCAAGCCCGGCACAGGGCTCGGCCTCGCGATCGTCCGTGACGTGGCCGAAATCTATGGCGGCCGGATCACGCTGGAGGAAAGCGAAGATCTTGGCGGGCTCCTGGCCCGGCTCAGCCTGCCGCTGGGTTGATCAGCGTGCCGCATCCTCAACGGCGGCGAGCAATTCCCGCGCCACAAGTGGCTTTCCAATCCGCGCCGTATCGGGGCAGGTGCGAACCAGTTCATCGCTGTCGGCAAAGCCGCTGACAATCAGGAACGGCAGGTCCGGCCGCACCTGCCGCGCTTCCCTGATGAGCTCCGCCCCGCTCATCTCCGGCATGAGGTAATCCGACACCACGAGGTCGAAACGCTCGGTTGCGATGGCTGCCAAGGCGCTGTGGCCATTCGCCACCGCATCAACCGAGTGACCCGCCTCGCTCAGCATCTGCGCCAAGGTCGCGCGAACCTCGGGATCGTCGTCGACCACGAGCAAGCGAAGCGCGCGGTCGGCCGCAGTGTCGCCGTCAACCGCCGTGGGCCGGATTGCCTTGGCATCGTCCTCGGCGCAAGCCGGCAGCCGCAGGGTGACGGTGGTGCCGGCGCCAGGCGCGCTGTCGATCTCGACCGACCCGCCCGACTGCTCAACGACACCGAACACTTGCGCGAGGCCGAGCCCGGTACCGCGGCCGGTCGGTTTGGTGGTGAAGAAAGGCTCCAGCGCCCGCCGCCGCGTGTCGTCGTCCATGCCGGAACCGCGGTCGATCATGTCGAACCGGACGAAGCCGGTACTGCCACCGCCCTCTAATTCACGCGCCACCTTGAGGGTGATTTCGCCGCCATCGGGCGAAGCGTCACGCGCGTTGATCGCGAGGTTGAGCAGTGCCAGTTCAAGCTGCGTCAGGTCGCTTAAGACACAGAAGGTGTCGGGCTCGGCCTCGACCGTGAAGCTGTGCCGGCTGCTGATGGTGCGATCGACCAGTTGCGACACGTTGGCCAGCAGGCCGGTGACGTCGACCGGCTCGACCGTCAGCCGCTGACGCCGCGAAAAAGCAAGTAGTTGCTGCGTCAGCTTCGCCGCGCGCTGCGCCGATGAGAGGGCACCTGTTGCAAGCTTGCGGCCGCGTTCGTCCAATCCGTCGCGGCGGGTCAATTGGTCGAGCACGCCGATCACCGGCGTTAGCAGATTGTTGAAGTCGTGTGCCAGGCCGCCGGTCAGCTGGCCGAGTGCTTCCATCTTCTGCGCCTGCTGCATCCGCTCGGCGAGCAGCCGCGCTTCCTTCATCTGGCGCAGCGCAAAGGCGATCAGCAGTCCGGCGAGCAACAGCGAGAGCAACGCCGCGGTGACCAGCGACGCCAGGAACTTGCGTGCCGGATTATCGATGTAGTTTGAGCCCAACGCCACGTGCGCTGTCCAGCCGGTCCGGTCCGAGCGCGCAAAGGCGGTGTAATTTTCGAAACCTTCCAGCGTCCGGCCGCGATAGATGCCGGCCCCCAAGCCGGAAGCGACTGCCTTTTGCAGATAGGTGGATGCGAGCGTCCCGAAGCGCTGGTTCTCACCAAGGCTGCGTGCGATGAAACGCGCCTTTGGCCCCGTCAAAGCGGTCACTTCATAGTTGTTATTGGATGGCAGCAATCGCTGCAGCAGCGCGCTGTCGGTCACCAGGGTGACGACCACGGACTGTCCGTCATCGGTCACTCCCGCCCGCTCGAACATCAGGCAGCGGCAGCCTGCGGCGCGGACAAAACCAGTGAACATCGGCCGCGATGCCGTGTTGCCGTCGCCGACCACCGTTGCACGCTCGATCGGCAGCCCGGTCCGGGTCACCAGGGTCCCCTTTTCGTCCTCGATCGTCAGCCCGCGCAGATCGGGATGGAGCTTCTGCAACTCGGCAAAACGCTCCGCCAATCGCGGCCAGTCTCGTTCGCGCAAGCCGCGCGAGGTCGCCAGCGTGTCAAGCAAGGTGCCGTAGCGAACCGTCTCCGCATCGGCGGCGAGGATCAGCTTGTCGGCGACATTCAGCGCCCTTGCCTCCAGCGCCTGGCGCTGCTCGCGCGCGGCGAAGCCGACCTGGAAGATCGCAAACAGCAGCAACGGCACCATCGCCGCCGCCACGATCAGCCAGGTCGATTGCCCCGCTTTCAAGGTCGTTCCGCCCCCGTCACCGACATTGCCCAAGAAACGTTGGGGCCGACGATGGTTCCGCAACGGCCTGCGCCGCCATGCTTGCCCTCGCGCCCTTCGGCTCTTACCCGCCATGCACGATGACCGCTTCCGTCCACCCGCTCAACCCGGCCCCAAGTCTCGATCCGCTGGTCGCGCTGACCTCGGCCGACATGAATGCCGTAAATCAGGTCATTCTTGCTCGAATGCAGAGCCAGGTTCCGCTGATTCCGGAGCTTGCGGGTCACCTCATCGCCGGCGGAGGCAAGCGGATGCGGCCGATGCTGACCTGCGCCGCCGCCGCATTGTGCCAATATCCCGGCAGCCGCCACCACAGCCTCGCCGCCGCGGTCGAGTTCATCCACACCGCGACGCTCCTCCACGACGACGTGGTGGACGTCAGCGAAACGCGCCGCGGCAAGCGCACCGCCAACATCATCTGGGGCAATCCCGCCAGCGTGCTGGTCGGCGATTTCCTGTTCTCCCGCGCGTTCGAGCTGATGGTCGAGGACGGCAGCCTCAAGGTGCTGAAGATCCTCAGCCGAGCCTCGGCCGTGATCGCCGAGGGCGAAGTCGCGCAGCTGACCGCTCAGCGGCAGATCGGGACCAGCGAAGACACCTACCTGTCGATCATCGAGGCGAAGACCGCCGCCCTGTTCGCCGCCGCCTGCCACATCGCGCCAGTCGTGGCCGAAGCCGGCGAAGAGGCCGAGGAAGCGCTCAGCAGCTTCGGCCGCAACCTCGGCATCGCTTTCCAGCTGGTCGACGACGCGATCGACTACACAAGCGAAAGCGCCACAAGCGGCAAGGACCTCGGCGACGACTTCCGCGAAGGCAAGATGACCTTGCCAATCATCCTCGCCTACGCCCGTGGATCGGACGAGGATCGCCGCTTCTGGCGGGAAGCGGTGGGGGGCACCCGCACCAGCGACGATGATCTCGCCTACGCCATCGCGCTGTTCCACCGCACCGGCGCCATTGCCGACACGCTGGAGCGCGCCCGTACCTATGCCCGCCGCGCGCTCGACAACCTTGCCCCGTTCCCCGCGGGCAAGGCCAAGGCCGCGCTGACCCAGGCGGTCGAGTTCGCGGTGGCACGGGCTTATTGAGGTAACAGGAACCGAACGGTTGCCCCGGAGCTTCCCTGTCCATCCCACACGGACAGAAAAGAGCCCCCATGGTCGAGACGATCGGTTACGCCGCCAAGCACAGCTTCAGTCGAATGAAGCCGTTCCGCTTCGAGCGCGACGAGCCCAAAGACAATGAACTGCTGATCGACGTCCTGTATTGCGGCGTCTGCCACTCGGACATCCACCAGGTGAAGAACGAATGGGCGAACACCGTCTACCCATGCGTTCCCGGTCACGAGGTTGTCGGCCGCGTCGCCAAGGCGGCCAAGAATGGCAAGTTCAAGGTCGG
Source organism: Sphingomonas sp. LHG3443-2 (assembly GCF_049896405.1). NCBI lineage: Bacteria > Pseudomonadati > Pseudomonadota > Alphaproteobacteria > Sphingomonadales > Sphingomonadaceae > Sphingomonas > Sphingomonas sp. LHG3443-2. The sequence goes on along the minus strand of NZ_JAFCUG010000001.1, from coordinate 1,561,365 downwards.
CGACATCGTCGGGGTCGGCTGCATGGTCGACAGCTGCCACGCCTGCGCGCCGTGCAACGAGGGCGAGGAGAATTATTGCGAGGGTCCAAACGGCTTCCTCGCCACCTACAACGGCCCGTTCATACCCGCCGCGAAGGCTGCGACCGGTGAGAACATGTACGGCCGCGACAACACCTATGGCGGCTATTCCTCCAACATCGTCTGCCGCGAAGATTTCGTGATCGCCATTCCCGGCGGCCTGAAGCCTGAGGAAGCAGCGCCCATCCTCTGCGCCGGCGTCACTACCTTCTCGCCGATGAAGCATTGGGGCGTGAAGGCGGGCGACAAGGTCGGCGTAGTCGGCCTCGGCGGTCTCGGTCACATGGCGGTGAAGCTGGCCAAGGCCCTCGGCGCGGAGGTCACCGTCTTCACCACCAGCGAGGACAAGAAGGCAGAAGCCGAGAAGCTCGGCGCAACCCACGTCACCATGGAGAAAGAGCTGAAGAAAAAGGCCGAGGAACTGACCGCCGTTCCCGGCACCTTCGACTTCATTCTCTCCACCGTGCCCGAGAAGCACGACATCAATCCTTACGTCGCCCTGCTGAAGCGCGACAAGACGCTGGTGATCGTCGGCGCGCTTGAACCCATGGCTGGTGTCGACAACAGCGCCGCGGCCTTTCACCGCCGGTCGGTCGCGGGCTCGCTGATCGGCTCGATCGCCGAGACCCAGGAAGTGATCGACTTTTGCGCCCAACACGGCATCGCGCCCGAGATCGAGATCATTCCCATCCAGGACATCAACAAGGCGATGAAGAAGGTCGAAAAGGGCGACGTGCGCTTCCGCTACGTCATCGACATGGCCAGCATCGCGCAGGAAGAAGCGGACGACGATTAAACGAGCATGGGGAAGCGCCGCTTACGACGGCGGCGCTTCCCTGTTCCGGTTTATCTCAGCAAGCCTTCAGGACGCCCCCGGCCGCTTCGAGCTTGCGCACGCAGGCGACTTCCGAAGGCCCGGCACCTCCAAGCAACATCTGCGAGCCTCTCATCTTGAGGACGGCGCGGAAGCTTTTCCGGTCTGGTGCCAAGAAGATGTTGACGTTGTCCGTGTCGCAAAAGTGGTTCTTGCAACCGAACAGATAAAGGGTCGGCTTGCCGCCGATCGGCATGGGGGCCGGGGGCGCGGTCACACCGTTCAGCCGGGTTAGCCAGGCCGCGCTTCGGCCACCGGGCGGAAGCGACTTCAGATAGGCTTGGTAGGACGCCTCATAGCCTGCCGGAAAGGGCGACGGCGCGGCGGCGACGAGGGGAAGCACAAGGGCGGCTGACGCTAACCGTACAATCCGAACAGGGCGCATATTGGCCTCCTTGTGAATGAGCGGGTCGCGCCTTTTACTCCTTTCGTGAGCCTAAGAATATCCGGGCCGGTGTCGCGCCGCCTATCAAAGCATTTCGAGTGGGATCGGCCTCGCCGGGCGCGGAAAGGCCGCGTCCAGTGCATCGAGAACATCGCTGGGAAGGACGAGGTCGGCGGCGGCTCTGTTTTCCCGCACATGCTCCACCGTGCCGGCCTTCGGGATGGCGATCACCCGCCCGCTACGCATCGTCCAGGCCAACGCAACTTGCGCCGGTGAAGCACCGATCTCGCCCGCAATCTTTGCCAGCACAGGGTGCCCGAGCAGCCGCCCCTGCTCGACCGGGCTGTAAGCCATGGCCGTCATGCCCTGCTCGAACAGCCACGGCAGCAACTCTTGCTCCGGCCCACGCCGGGTTAGGTTGTAGAGGATCTGGTCCGTGACACACGCCATCCCGCCGGCCTCGACCAGTTCCTCCATATCGTCTGTATCGAGATTACTGACGCCCCAATGCCGGATCTTGCCGGCGCGCTGCAGCGCTTCCATGCCCTCGACCGTCTCGGCCAGCGGCACTTCGCCGCGCCAGTGAAGGAGATACAGGTCGAGCCGGTCGGTGCCGAGCCGCTTCAGGCTCGCTTCGCACGACGCTGCAAGCCGTTGCCTCGAGGCGTTGTGCGGAAAGGCCTTGCTGACCAGGAACAGCTCGTCGCGCCGGTCGCCGAGAGCCTCGCCGATCAAGCTCTCGGCGGCGCCGTTGCCGTACATTTCCGCCGTGTCGATCAGTGTCATGCCAAGATCGACCCCCGCCCTGAGCGCCGCCAGTTCGTCCTCACGGCGATCGGGGCGCTCGCCCATCATCCACGTGCCCTGGCCAATCATCGGCACCTGCTGGCCGGTGGAAAGCGTCACGGTCTTCAAGCTTGCTTCTCCTTGAGGGCGGCGTGCTTCGCTCAACGCCGCCAGCGCGCCTCGGTTCGCATGAGCCCTGTGCCCGCCTCTTGCATTGCCAGGGTCGGCATGGTTGGTCCGGCGCCGCCGTGACCAGCACCCTCCCCGTTCAAGACGTGCTCCCCGACCTGCTCGCCGCTCTTAGCGAGGGTCCGCGCGCGCTGCTTGTCGCGCCGCCTGGGGCCGGCAAAACGACGCTGGTTCCGCCCGCTCTCCTCGACCAGCCATGGTGCAGCGGCGAAGTCCTGTTGCTCGTTCCACGCCGTCTCGCCGCCCGTGCCGCGGCCGAGTTTATCGCCCGCTCGCTGGGGGAGCAGCCTGGCGCGACGATCGGCTACCAGACCCGCCTTGACAGCCGCGTCGGCAAGGACACTCGCCTCATCGCCATGACGCACGGCGTCTACCTCTCGCGCCTTCAGGCCGATCCCGAGCTGACGGGCGTCTCGGCGGTGCTATTCGACGAGGTTCACGAACGCAGCCTCGACAGCGATCTCGCGCTCGCCCTCACCCTCGACGCGGCCGAAGCACTGCGCCCTGACCTTCGCCTCCTTGCTATGAGCGCGACCCTCGATGGCGAGCGCTTTGGCGCGCTGCTCGGGCATCCGCCACTGATCCGTTCCCAGGGCCGATCGCACCCGCTCACCCTCGTCCACCTCGGCCGCGATGCCGCCGCGCGGATCGAGCCGCAGGTTGCTGCCGCCTGCCGCCGCGCCTTGGGCGAGACCGACGCGTCGATCCTCGCCTTCCTTCCCGGCGTGGCCGAGATCGAGCGCACCGCAGAGGCACTCGGCTCCCTGCCCGCCGACGTGGTGCTCCACCGCCTCCACGGACAGGTCGATCCTGCCGCCCAGCGCGCCGCTCTCGCGCCCCCGTCGCCGGGCACTCGCAAGCTCGTCCTTTCAACCGCCATTGCCGAAACCAGCGTCACGCTCGATCATGTCGCGGCGGTGGTCGACAGCGGCCTTGCGCGTCGGCCACGGTACGACCGCGGCGCTGGCCTCACCCGCCTGGTGACCGAGCGCGCCAGCCGTGCCGCTGTCACCCAGCGCGCGGGTCGCGCTGCCCGCCAGCGCCCCGGCACCGCCTACCGCTTGTGGGAAGAAGCCGCGTTCAATGCGCTGCCCGCCCACGATCCGCCCGAGATCCTCGAGGCCGATCTGTCGAGCTTGCTGCTCACCTGTGTCGGCTGGGGCGAAGCCGATCCGTCGCGGCTGCCGTTCCTCGACCCGCCGCCTGCACCTGCCCTGTCCGTGGCGCGCCGCCGCCTCCAGGAACTCGGTGCCATCACCGATGATGGGCGCCTCACCGATCACGGCCGCGCCATCGCCCGCCTGCCCCTCGAGCCACGCCTTGCGCACATGCTGATCGAGGCGTCGACCCGCGGCTTCGGCCAGGCTGCGGCCGACGCCGCCGTCCTGCTCACCGAACGTGGACTCGGCGGCAATGATCCCGACCTCGAACTGCGTCATCGCCGGTGGCGCGGCGACCGTGGCAAGCGGGCCGAGGGCGGGCGCGGACTGGCCAAGCGATGGCTGAAGCTGACCAATGCCCTGCCCGGCCGCCCTGACCGTCTTGCCGACGCCGTCGCGCTCGCCTTCCCCGACCGCCTGGCGCGACGGCGCGATCCTTCGGGCGAGCATTGGCAAGCGGTCGGCGGCCGCGGTTTCAGGCTCGACCCCGCCTCGTCGCTCGCCTCGGCACAATGGCTGGCTGTTGCCGAGGTCGCCGGCGCGGCGTCGGGCGCCCGCATCCTCTCCGCCGCCGCAATCGACGAAGCCGACGTCCTCGCGTTGTTCGGAGATCGCATCGAGACCCGCCACGACGGCGCCTTCGATCCTGCCACAGGCAGCGTCACGCCCACCCGCAGCCGCCGCCTCGGCGCCATTCGTCTCGCGTCCGGCCCCGATCCGAGCCCGGACCCGCATGCCATTGCCGCGGCGCTGATTGAAGGGGTGGCCGAGCACGGCTTGTACCTCCTGCCCTGGAACGACGAAGCGCACGCACTCCGCGCTCGTGTCTTGTTCGCGGCAGCCGCCGATCCTGCCTTGCCTGACCTCTCCGACGAAGCCCTGCTCGTCCGCCTCGACGAATGGCTCGCCCCCCTTGCGCAAGGCCGCCGCCGCCTGTCCGACATCGGTGGCGGCGCCCTCGTCAAGGCGCTTCAGAACTTGCTCGGCTGGGAGGGGCAGCAGCGCCTCGACAAGCTTGCGCCAAGCCACTTCCGTTCGCCCGCCGGCTCGACCCACCCCATCGACTATGCCGCAGCCGGCGGCCCGACTGTCGAGGTCCGCGCACAGGCACTGTTCGGCCTTGCCACTCACCCGACGGTCGCCGGCGGCCGCGTGCCCCTCACCCTCGCCATCACCTCGCCCGCCGGGCGACCGATTCAGACCAGCCGCGATCTTCCCTCCTTCTGGTCCGGCAGCTGGCGCGAGGTCGCCAAGGAGATGCGCGGCCGTTATCCGCGCCACCCCTGGCCCGACGATCCCGCAACGGCAGCACCGACCCTCCGTGCCAAGCCACGCTCTTGAGCGGGGCACACCCTGGCGTCACGCTCTTGATTTCGCGCAAGGCTTCCGCCACCTCGCCCACATGCCCACCGCCCGCATCATCGAGACCGATCGCAAGACCACCCAGAGCGGCCGCGCCAAGGCCGGCAAGTGGACGCTTGAATTCGAGAGCGATCGGGCACAGCGCCACGATCCGCTGACCGGCTGGGTCGGCAACGCCAACACTACGACCCAGGTGCGCCTCGCCTTTGCGACCAAAGAGCAGGCGATCGCCTATGCCGAAAAGCATGGGTTCGATTACCACATCGTTCCCGCGCCCCCCGTGAAGCTCAAGCTCCAGGCCTACGCCGACAACTTCCGCTAACGCCGCACCTGCCTCCCTTGCGGGAAAGGCGGAAAGCACGTAATCGATACGGCGCCGGATCGCTTTCTCCTGTTCAGGAGGGCGTCGGTGTCCCATTCCATCATGCTGATCGTCGGCACGCGTCCCGAGGCGATCAAGCTCGCGCCGCTTGCGCGGGCTTTCCACGATCTCGGGCGTGCGCCGTTGATCGTGCTTACCGGCCAACATGCACAGCTCGATCCCGCCGCGTTCGGCCTTGACGCTTACCCGCTTCTTCGCCTTCACTGCGCGGCGAAGGGCGATCCGCGGCTCCATGCCGACGCGGTCGCAAACGCTCTGGCGCCTGCTTTGCTTGGCGCTGGCCGGACGGACCTTCTGATCGTCCAGGGCGATACTTCGAGCGCACTTGGCGGAGCGTTCGCCGCTACCGCCGCTGGCATCCCACTCGCCCATGTCGAAGCGGGTCTGCGCAGTCACAACCTTGCGATGCCATGGCCCGAAGAAGGCAATCGCGTCGATATCGATCGTCTCTCCCACCTCATGTTCGCCGCCACCGAGGAGAATGCCGCCAACCTCGTGCAGGAAGGTGTCACCGGCGCGGTGCATGTCACCGGCAACACTGCGATCGATGCGCTCTTTGACATCCTTTCTATCCTGCCGCCCAAGCACATCGGCGACAGCTCGCCGCGGCTGCTGGTAACCTGCCACCGGCGGGAGAATTGGGGCGCCGCCTTTACACCGATCGGCCTCGCCCTGCTTGAACTCGCGCGCCTGCCCCATCTCAGGATCGAGTTCGTCCTGCACAGCAATCCCGCGATGGCCGCCTCGGCCAAGCTCCTGCTCGGCGGGCACCCGCGGATCACGCTCCTGCCTCCTCTTGAGCACCACGACATGGTGAAGGCGATCCGATCGGCCCACATCCTGCTCAGCGACTCGGGCGGCATCCAGGAAGAAGCACCGGCGCTCGGCATCCCCTTGCTCGTGCTGCGCTCGACCACCGAGCGACCAGAAGGCGTTCACTCCGGCAACAGTCTGCTGGTCGGAAACGACCGGGGCACCATCGTCCACCACGTCAGCCGGCTGCTCAGCGACGAGGCTGCTTACCGTGCGATGGCAGTACCGACCCTTCCATTCGGCGACGGCAAGTCCGCGCCGCGCATCGCCGCCTTGTGCGAACAATGGCTCACGCGCCAGCCCCACCCGGACCGGGTACTGACCGCCTGATTGACGAACCCGGCCAGCGCCGCCATATGCGCGCCTCGCACCGCAGCACGGCCCCTTCGTCTAGCGGTCTAGGACGTCGCCCTCTCACGGCGAAAACACGGGTTCGAGTCCCGTAGGGGTCACCAATTGACGACAAGCCAGCAGAAATCTTAAGTTTTCAGTCACTCGTGTGTGTCACAGTAACACATAGGAGTGACACAACGTGCCAAAAGTTGCCAAGCCGTTCCGCAAGCCGGGTAGCACCACCTTCTACCTTCGCCGGCGTGTTCCACAGGACTTGCGGGCGGTTTACCCGCAGAAGAACGGCATCATCCTACGCTCGCTCGGCACTGACTCGCCGACCGAAGCGGCTCGGCTCTTCCCTGCGGCAAATGCGGCGCTCGAAGCAGAGTTCGCGGCGCATCGGCAGAGCGTGGGCTTGTGGCCGGCGCAGCAGGCACAGCGGCTCACCGTACTTGCAGACCTCGCTGACCAGCTGTTGAGGACCGCTCCCGAACATACCAAGCGCTCGTTTCGATATACCACGACAGTCCTGCCGGGCTGCGGGTTCGACCATTCATCCGAAGATGGAGAAGCGAATACTCCGGAGTTGCGGGTCGCGAGGATGTCGTCGACGATCAGGATGCAGGTCTTGCGCGACCTTGCGGTAGAGATCGAGAGCGCGAACGGGCCCACTCCCCTGCCCGTGTCGGTTCGCAATGAGCTGATGAAAGTGTTGGAAGAGCGCTTCCCGGCCTTCATTGGTGCGTGGTGCTCCGACGCCATCTTTTCCGATCAGGTCGGCAAGCGGAAGCTTACCCCGCCGGAGGTCACCTTCGACCCGCAGATCACCCTCTCGGGAATGAAGGACCTTTGGATCAAGGCTCGCGGACGGTCGAACCAGACGGTGACTGAGGCTTCGCAGGTGGTTGCCGACTTCGTCGAGACCTTCGGCAGCTTTCCCGCCAAGGACATCACCATCGATGACCTAATGCACTTCAAGAATATGCTGCTGCAGTTGCCGAAGAACCTTTCGAACAAGGAGGCCAAACTAGCCATGGCCGAGCGGCTACGCTGCCAGACCTGGATTGACGACAAAGGGGTCGAACAGGTCCGCCCCAAGGTCAGCACGCAGACAGTCGCCAAGAAGATGTCGCTGCTCAAGGCTGTTCTCGGTGTAAAGGTTGGGGACGGTAAGCGCGTCCTGCGCCACAATCCGGCGGAGGGTCTCTCCACCGGCCACCGCTGGGACGGCACCTCCCGGGACCAGCTGACGCCCTCCGAGGCGATCGCGCTGTTCGCCCTGCCCGTGTTCAAAGCTCCCAACGGATGGGCCGTTCGGCGCACCATCTCCGACCTGACGCTCGCCTGGCTTGGTCTCCTTGGACTTGTGAGCAGCAGCCGGCTTGGGGAGATTGCGCAGCTCCGCCCCACTGACATCATCGTTGACGGGCAGCATGTCGCGTTGGACATCACTGCATATACCGGCCCCGAGGATGAGGGCGGACCCGAGAAGAAGCTCAAAACAATAGCAAGCAGGCGCGTGATCGTGCTTCCGGCCTGCCTACTGGCACTTGGCTTTCTCGATTTTGTCGAAGCCGTGCGAGCTGCTGGGCACAAGCTCCTCTTCCCCGACCTTGTCGATCGTCACGGCAAGCCGTCGGCTAAGGAGGTGTCTCGCCGCCTCAACCAGCTTCTCGACCAGGCTGTGCCTCGAGGGAACGTCGCCTTCCACTCGCTCCGGCATAACTGGAAGGCAGCGGCTCGGCGGGCAGGCCTTGATCCAGTTCTGCAGGCTCGGCTCAGCGGCCACGCATTGGTCGATGTTGGCGACCAATACGGCAAGGCGTTCATCGACGACCTCGCCGAGGCGATCAACAAGATGACCTTCCCAATGGTTGACTGGTCAGCCTTGCGCGCCAGCTGGGCGTCGCTTGCGTGGGAACAGCAGGTTCACCTTGCCTACGAGAAGTGTCGGTCAGTTCCGCCACGAGCAGCTTAGTCTCGGCTCGCAGAAGGTCGCCACGGCAGCCTCGAAGCGCGCGTCCGGCCAAGCCCCCTTGCACTCGCTGCTATGCGGGTCGAGGCAGTTGACCCTATGGCAAGTCGCGTTGCAAAGTATTTGACCCAAACAGAGGTCAGATCTTGATCGAGGATCGGATGGTGCCAGTCGAGGGCGAGTGACGACCTGGTTCAGGCCAGAAAGGCTCCGCTGCCGCGCAGGCCGCCTGCTTGTCTGTTTCGCGCCCAAGGTGGACGCTCACGAAGGCGTTGTCGGCACCACAGAGCGGCCGTTGGTTCAGTTAAGTCGCTGATGTCCCGAGTCCATCCGTCGCGGACCTTACGTCACTTCCAGGCTTGACCGAGGGTCCGCCTCCCTTCTGTTCCGCATGCGCACAATCGGCGGAGCGCCGGAAGCGGATCGTCTGACCTCGACGCACCCGTTTCGCTTCCGCGGCGTTCCTCCCACATGCGCCGCACCATCCTCTTCCTGCTTCTTTCTCCCGCTCTCGCCAGCTGTACGACCCTTCCGCCACCCGCGGCGGTTTCTGCCCTCGTCGGCTTACCTCAACACCGTGGAGACGGTTCGGTCACGGTCAATGGCGAGGGTTTTCTTGAACGCCGCGGCGACTGCATTCTGCTCACGCGAATGGTGGGCGAGCGCCGCTATTACAACCTCGTCATTTGGCCCGAAGGCACACGTTTCGACGGCCGTTTCCTTGTCGTCCAAGCCCATCGTCCGGAAGGCGAAGTAACTCGGCGCGTCGGCGGCTCGATCCTTCTGGAAGGCAATGCTCCCGACTGGTCGGAGCGGCTGCTGACCATCTATCCCAGTCTCGCCCGCTGGCGTGCGGCCTGCCCCTACCCGCCCTTCTTCGCCGAAGGAGTGCGTCGCCACCGCGACCGCTAGCCTTAGCGCGTCGCCCATTTTGTCCTCACGTCCGCTTTCTACTCTAGGCGGATGTTCACGGGTGAACGGACATTGGCGGGCCGTCATGTCTACTAAGAGGGAAAGGAAACGCACAGTTAACGCGGCTAGCCGCATGTGAATGGGAAAAAGTGCCGAAAAATCAGTGAAGGAAATGCTGGCAGCACTGCGCAGCAGTCACGCTTGCGATGGCCATCCGGTCCCAACAACACCGGAGATTTCCGCGACTTTTCCAGCCAGTTCGGGTATGCGCGATGGCCTTATGGTCCCCAATCGGCAGCGGCCAGGTCACCGGGCGCTTCTCGACGGCAACTTCGCCCGGCGAAAGCACCCCGTGCGGGCGTCGGAGTACTGCATCTGGGACACCGAGTTGCCGGGCTTCGGCATGCGGGTCCATCCCACCGGACGGTACAGTTGGTTCGTCCGCCTGCGGCATCGCGGCAAGCATCGGCGGGTGACGCTGGGCCGAACCGACGAGCTGGACGCGGCGCTCGCCCGAACCCAGGCGCGGCGGCTGCTGGCGGAGGTGGCGCTGGACGGGCTGCCCAAGCGCACGGTGGTGAAGGCGACGCCCGAGCTGGCCGACTATGTCGAGACCTACTGGTCCGACATCTCCCGCTACTGGAAGCCGTCCACCGCCAAGCGCAATCTCCACGCCTGGCGGCTAGACCTTGCCCCCGCTTTCGGCAGCGTCAGAGTCGCCGACATTGCGCCTTCCGACATCATCCGCTGGCGTGACGACTGCGCGGGCTCGGACGAGGCGAAGTTCAACCGGGCGCTGCCCGTGCTCGCCTCGCTGCTGAAATACGCCGAGCAGCTGCACCTGCGGCGCAAAGGCTCGAACCCGTGCCGCGGCACGCCACGCTACAGGCGCCAGCCAAGCGAGCGCTACCTGACGCCCCTTGAGTACCGCAGGCTCGGAGCGGCCTTGCGCGAGGCGGAAGGCGACAGGCCCACCGAGGTCGCGATCATCCGGCTGCTGCTCTACACGGGCGCACGGGTCAGCGAGGTACGCGACCTCCGCTGGGAGTGGGTGCGTCCGCCGCATCTGGCGCTGCCCGACAGCAAGACAGGGGCGAAGACCGTCTGGCTGAACAGCCAGGCGATCGGCATCTTGGAAGCGGTTCCGCGCCGCGAAGGGTGCCCGTTCGTCTTTCCGAACCGTGCGGGAACCGCTTCGGTCAGGGTCGACAATTGGTGGCTTGCGTTCCGCCGCACCTGTGCCATGCCGGACCTCCGCATCCACGACCTGCGCCACAGCTTCGCGTCGACCGCGATCATGGACAACGTGCCGCTCGCCACCATCGGCAAGCTGCTCGGCCACCTGCTGCCCGAGACCACAGCTAAGTACGCGCACTTGTCGGACGATGTGATTGCCGACGCCGCGCAGCGTATCTCCGGCTCGCTCGCCCAAGCGATGGGTCTGCGCGCGTGACCGCGCTCGCACTCCGCCGGGTCGTCGCTGAAGCCCTGGCCGATGTCGGCGCGAACGTCGTCTATCTTCGGCTACCCCGCGGCAAGCCGCGCACGACCACATGGCTCGGCATCGAGCACGGGTTCGGCATCCGCCACTACGCCACGGGGCGCAACGTCTACATCGTCCAGACCCGCATGGCTGGGCGCCTGCGCACGGTAACGATCGGTCCGGCTTCCGTCATCACGCGCCACCAAGCGACCATGGTTGCGCGGCGGCTGATCGCCTACGCGCAGGTTGGGCTTGACCCTGCGACCGATCGCAAGCGGATCCGCTCGGCTCCTCGCTTCGACGACTTTCTGGAAGAGTACTGGGCGCGCTGGTCGCCCCACTGGAAGCCGTCGACCTACGAGACGCAAACCGGATATCGGGCGCTCTACCTCGACGGCGCGTTCCCCGGCGTGTTCATCGACGCACTGAACGAGGCGGACGTGACCAAGTGGTTCGCCGACCTCAACAACCGGACCGGGCCGGGGGCGGCGAACCGTGTCATGGCGATCCTCAACAACATGCTGAACAAGGCGGAGGTGTGGGGCTACCGGCTGGAAAACACCAATCCTTGCCGCGCGGTCCGCCTCAACCGGAAGCGCCGGTGCGAGCGCTTCCTGAGCAACGCGGAGTTGGGGCGCTTGGGCCGGGTGCTGGCGGAGGCGCGCGGGGGAGGGGACCCGGTCGCATCGGCGAAGGCAACGGCCGTCACCCTGCTGTTGCTGACCGGCTGCCGGGTTGGCGAGATCCTGGGCTTGCACTGGCAGGACGTGCGCGGCAACCGGCTCATGCTGCGAGACAGCAAGACCGGCCCGCGCACGGTGTGGCTGGGGGACGACGCACGGGCGCTCATCGGCACGCTGCCCCGGCTCAAGAACTTGCCTTGGCTGTTCTGGAATGTGAGGGCACGCAAGCCCATTCGGGACATCACGCACTTCTGGCACCATGTCCGTGAGAGGGCGGGCCTGCCGGCAGTGCGGCTCCACGACCTCCGACACACCTTCGCGAGCCACGCCGCCATAAACAAGGAGACGCTGCCGATGATCGGGCGGCTGCTGGGCCACGCGAACCCGCAATCCACGGCGCGCTACGCCCACTTGGACGACGCGCATGTGCTGGACGCGGCCGAGCAGATCGGCGCGGCGATCGAGAGAATGCTGTCATAGCGACGAGCAGCCTTGAAAAAACTGGGCAGACCGGTGTTGGACACCCGACAGTGCGGCAGCTGTAGTGCGGCTGAGCTTGGCAGAAAGCGGAAATCTGCCTCTACGAGGGAGAATTTCGAACTTAAGCTTAGTAGGTCGCCATGATCGTTCACGGCCCGTTCACCCGTATATGCCGACACCTAGGTCACCAACGGTAAGCACGCTTAGTCTGACGTGCAGTTAACGGACAGTAGCAGAGGCAAACCAGTATCGTCCAACAACCGATAAAGAACGGACTTAGGATGATCTGTTGAGGCTTCTGCTTGACTTCGCCGTAGAAAGAGGACCAACTCATAGTTGGCCGTTCACCGGCTCAGTCTGAGTCGATCGTTGCGGCCAGGGAGAAATACGATGAAGCGCATTGTACTTGCTGCAAGCCTACTCTTCTCCACCACTGTGCCGCTTGCAACGGCTCAGGCAGCCGCACCGCCGACTGCTTCGAAGCAGTCACTCGTTGAGTATCTCGGTGAGATCACAATAGACGGCGTGACGTATGACGTGTACCTCGTCACCGATCTTGGCGGCGGTGTGTACTAAGTCAATCCGCTAGGCGATCATGGTCGATGCGGAGCCTGTCTGCAGGTCTCCGTATCGACCTCTTTCCTTTATCTGAGCTGTGACTTCGGCAGCTTGTAACTGCATGAGGGCGATCACATGGGCGGACGTTCAAATATTGCATCTGCGGCAATAGCGTGCCTAGCACTCTGTTCATCGCTGGCAACGCCGGCAACTCCCGCTGTGGCGCAGAATAGGATGGCGAACGACGTTACGGGCACCTGGTCTGGATCGTTCGCCCAGACAGATTGGACCTTTGAGATTAGGCGTGAAGGCGACACTTGGTCTGGGCGGTACATGTCGGCCAAGACCAAGACGTGGCAACCAATGCAATCGTTAACGGTCTCGGCGCGCAAAGTCCGGTTTAGCATGAATGCGCAACCGCCAGTGTCCTTTGATCTGGAACTTGATCCGTCGGCTAAGGCCTTGACCGGCGACGTTAACGTTTTTGGCCGAAAGCTGCCCTTTTCAGCAGCTCGGAAGTCGTAATCTCATGCTCTTGTCGCTTGGGATAGTCGCGGGGGCAATTGTCTCCTCACCGGCGCCAAGTGGCGGTACTAGTACGAGCGGGATTGTCAGGGGGGACACGACCTTCGGTTACATTGAGGTAGAAGCCGCGGACGCCAGAGCTGCTATCAGCGAGGGCGAAGCGGCGCAAGTTGCGGCGCGGGAGGTACTGGCGCTGCACAACGTGCGCTTCGGCATCGCCACTCCACGTAGTTTGCGTGACAATTGGGTCACCCTGTCACCAAGTGGCAAACCTGTGTACAGCTGGGTGTTCAGCAACAAGAGCGCAGACCGAAACCATCGCCCGCCCAGCCATGTGCTGCGCCACGAAATAGGGCATGACCTCTTTATTCGCTACCTCGTACCTAGTTCCCGGCAGGATCAATATGGAGGCGATGCTCCCGACTGGCTGGACGAGATGGCGGCAGTTGCTTTCGAGGACGAGAAACTCACCGCAAGCAGGCGCCGCCAAGCTGCGCGGTTCGCTAAAGAAGATACGCTTATACCGTTAAGTCGGTACCTAAGCATGAGTCATCCCGAAGCGCTTGCTGGCGCACCGGCTACGCCAACCAAGCAGGTCCGCATGAGACTTGCAACGTCCGCAGAGTCGCCGCAGTTTTATGCTATGGGCCGCGCCTTCTACGATTTCCTGGTCGATAGAACAAAGAACAAAGCGATCATCGCGGAACTTGCTGCCGCGTTCCGTAGTGGCCAGCCGCTGGAGCAGTGGATCCTTACCCGAACCGGATATCTAGAGAAGCCGGATGGTCTTTTGGTGATGGACGCCGATCTCCAATCCTTTATCGCATTGGACGAGCGGTACGCTAACCATCCGAAATCCGAGGCAGGGCAATAAGAATGCGGTCGAGCTCTTCTAGTACTCGGATGGGCTGAACTCGGATGAAGCCGGGAGGTGCCTTGATGGCAGCGCTGCTGGCCGGGGCCACGTCAGCACATGCACAAGAATTGCAAAAGGCATCCACTTCACCGCCGGCTGCTCCACCTCCCCTCTCACCTGTCCAGCGGCCCGCCACGTCAACGCCACCCGGCGATGAGTCCACCGGATCCAAGCCGAACGATGCATCTGCCGAGCCGCAGATCGAGTTTTGGGGAGCCGACGAAAAGGACTTGCCACCTGAGGTGCAGCGCGAAGTCCGAGAGCAGCTCAAGAGTAGTCCGCCACCGGGTAGCGGCGGCACTACGCCAGCACCGCGGCGAAGCACGAGGACGGGTGCCGGTGAGAACGAGATAGTCGTCACGGGGCAGCGGCCGCGCGGATCGGTCATCAGCGACGTGCCTCCGGAGCGAACCCTCAGTACGCTCGATGTCAGAGCTTACGGAGCCAGCGATATCGGGGAACTGCTCGACACCATCCGACCGCAGGTGAGCAGCGATCTGGGGCGAGAGGACAACGATCCTGTTGTGCTCCTTAATGGCAAGCGAGTATCGAGCTTCGCCGAAATCGCCAAGATTCCAACCGAAGCGATCGAGCGGATGGAGGTGTTTCCGGAAGAACTCGCCTTAGCTTACGGTTATCGAGCGGACCAGAAGCTGGTGAATGTGGTCACCTTTGAACGGTTTGGAGCAGGTGCGGGTGAGTTGACTTACTCCGTGCCCACTGATGGTGGGCGGAACACAATAGGCGCTGATGCAAGCTACTTACGGATAGCGGGTGACACCCGGTACAATTTCGATGCGGACTATGATCGTTCGGGATTGCTTCGCGAGAGCGACCGCAACATCCTGCCGTCGCTAGGCCCGACAGATGCTAGGCAATTCCGGTCTCTGCTGCCGCAGGCCGAAAGGCTGGCGTTCAACGGAACAATAAGCGGTGCCGTCCTGGGCAACGTATCGTCGACTTTGAACGGGCGCTTTCAGGCCAGCAGCAGCCGCAGCCTTCTTGGGCTTGCCGCAGATGGGCCGCTGACGCGTCACACAGAGACGGGCGTAATCCACTTTGGAACGGCACACAATGGGCAGGTCGGGAAGTGGTTGTGGTCCTTCACCGGTAATTACGACCGCAGCCGAACGGATACGTCTACGGATGTCGTTGGTGGACCCGGAACACGGAGCGAAGCGCAGGCCGTGAACTCCTTCGCCGACGCCGAACTGGTGCTGAGCGGCTCGGTCCTGAAGCTCCCGGCAGGCCCGTTGTTCATGAGTGTAAGTGGGGGAGCACGGGCTCGTGACTTCGAGGGTCAATCGCTGAGTGCTGGAGTCGAGCGGCGAACTAAGCTGTCCCGAGACAGTGGCGCGATCCAGGCGAGCATTGACGTACCCATCGCCCGGCGAGGCAAGGTCAACTTCGGCCGGCTAGGCAATCTATCCACGAATGTAAATCTAGGGTTTGAAAGGCTGTCCGATGCGGGCACTCTAAGCACGTTCGGCTATGGTTTGACCTGGTCGGCAATTCCAGGGCTCAACCTTATCGCGTCTGTCACAAATGAAGAAGGCGCTCCGACCGTCGAGCAACTTGGATCTCCGCTTATCGAAACACCAGGTATTCCAACTTATGACTTCCGCCGTAGAGAGACGACGAACCTGACTAGGTTGCTGGGGGGCAACCCTGGCCTCCGTCCAGATGACCGTCGCGTCGCAAGAATCGCGGTCAATGCTCAACCTTTTCCGAAGTCGGATCTGTCGGTCAGCATCGATTACGTCAACACGCGGATCAACGATCCAATAGCGTCTTTTCCGATTGCTACGCCTGCGGTTGAGGAAGCGTTGCCCGAGCGGTTTACCCGGGATCTCGATGGTCGGTTGCTTCGGATCGACAGCAGACCGATCAACTTCGCGCGGTCCGAGCAGAAGTTGGTCCGTTGGGGCTTCAATTACACGAGACCGCTTGGTCCAGTGTCGGAAACACAGAAGCTTAACAGCCGAGTGGTCGGAGGAGGCGAAACTGGCCTGCAAGCCGCGCTGCCTCCTGGAGCTAGAATAGTCAGGCCTGAAGCAGGAAGCGCGGCGGCACGGCGAGTGGAAAATCTGACCAGCCGCCTGATCTTCAGTCTTTATCATACCTGGCGGATTGAGGACACGGTTCTGATAAGCCAAAGCGGCAAGTCCCTTGATCTCCTGGACGGGTTCGCGATTAGCAATCGCGGCGGCAGTCCTCGTCATGAAATCGAGTTGCAGGCTGGTGCCTTCAAGGGAGGACTTGGGGCTCGGGTGAGCGCGACCTGGCAAAGCGGAACGGTTGTACGCGGGCTGTCTGCACCCGCAGGCAGCATCCCTGGTGACCTGGTCTTCTCTGATTTTGGAACGATGAACGTCAACTTCTTCGTAAATCTCGCTGACCGTTTCGGGGGAGCCCAAGCCCCATCGTGGATCAGAGGGACGCGCATCAGCATTGGCATCGACAATGTTTTCAACGGCCGCCCCCGTGTTGAGGATGCAAATGGCGCGACCCCGCGAAGCTACCAGCCAGCCTATCTGGACCCGCTCGGTCGCTCGATAAGCTTTAGCCTTCGAAGGACGTTCTAGCTTCAAGAGCGCCCAGTTCGAGGTGACCAAGCAGCTAAGCTGCCGCAGCCGTTCGAGCTTGGCTTTGGCGCGTGGCGTGTCGGGGTCAGCATCACGGGGTGAGCCCGCTGCCTGAACTAGAAGGTTCGTGCACGCCAGGCACAGGAAGTGCTGGTCGGGATCATGTTGATCGCTCCTGGCTCTACACCGACGTGCCGGCAGGAGGCAGAGAAAGCGCTTAGCGTCGGCGCACGGCAGCAACGATCGACGTCGCAGCTGCAATACCATCGATGGCTATTTGGTCCCAAACTCGGAACACAGCAGGAACGGTCAGCACCGCATCCAGGTCACGATCGATGTGGGCGCGCTATCCCGCGCGCCCCAAGCTCCTACCGGAAAACCCTTTTCTTGCCAGATTCGATGATCTGCTCCCAAACTTTCATCGACGCCAAAGTCCCTTATTGACATGCACACCCTATGCGGCAATCTTGGCATTGCGCCGACCGGAGGCTTAGATGCGAGCATGGCTCCCGATGTTCATCTAGCTGGGTGCATGCAGACAGATTGAGCCACGCTTTCAGAATACTTTGGATAGGTCTACTGTTGGGCCGGAGATTTCGGAAACTCAGATAGGCAACCGTGATGGCACCTGTGTCAATAAGAGCCTGCAACTCAGGATCATTCGTCAGTTCAGCAGAATCCGGTTTCTTGCCCTTTATTCTGGCCATAACTCTATAGGACTGCCGGTTCTGTATGACCTCAGACCACTGAACTGCGGATTTGATAAGAGCTGGTTGTATAGGGTGTTCACCTTATCTTGTAAGGCTACGCGACGCGCGGCTTCACTGGTGGAAATACCAAACTCTTCCGCGTACGCCTGAATGGCTTGCTCATCAGGCGATGCTTGCGCCGCGGCTGCGGTTGAAGCCATCAGGAACGCGACAGTGACGGCAAGCTTCATCATAGTTTTGAAACTCCACCTTTGTTAACAAGGATCGCCATCATGCCGGCACATGCCTCCGGCACCTTTGTTGGTCCGACTACTCGTGTTCCTAGGGTCTGAAACGGCGTACCAGCGAGCACGAGTTGATCCCCGATCCTGATGACACCAGTTCTTGGCGTCCGGACTGTATTGCCGCTCAGATTAAGCGATGCCTCCGGCGGCCACACTATGAGAAGATCGGCAACACTTTTGAGGTATAGGCACCCTGCCGAGTTCAAAGCCAAGCGACCTTCAAGCTCCCGGCCGATGGAGGGAAGTTCTCCTCCGCCCTGCAAGAAAACGACCTTGGGACCTCGATCAGGCTTGCTCGGCTTGAGAGCCGTTACCGCCGAGCATGAGGTTGCTAGAAGCGCCAGCGGTAGGAGAAAACTAACTCGCAGAACTATCCGAATGCTCTTCGTGGATGTCACTGCCGAGAAACTCTCGCCGTCACCTCGGGTTCCGCAGCGAGCCGAGCCTCTGCGTTCTTGAGAGAGTTCAATCTTGGGTCGATGTGTTCGTCTCGCAGATGTTGATGCCGGCGGGCGGCAAAGGTGAGAATTCACCCGCCAAGAGACTGAGAATAGGACGCCGCATGTGGGATTGGTTCACCGGCGAGTTAGTTCGGGCAACGGCCGCTTAGGGCCACCTAGTTCCGGAAAGCATCCGTCCGCTTTCGACCATCTTCAGTCGCTCAGCGAGAAGGGTCATGACATGGAGCGTTCATCCTAATCACCTTCTTCTCTTAGGAAGGTGGTCGATTGAGGCGGAGATTACTCATTTATGGCAGCGAGGGTTCCAGGCGCGACGTACCAGATGGGAGATGCACGGCAGCGCTCCACCACGCCGGGCGACACCCCCGCGATTGCCGATCCTCCGGCCAAAGAACCACCAACCTCCACATCTTGGCCCAACAGATAGTCGGAACCGCGGACAACAAGCGCACGGCGTGCTTGGTCCCAGACTGCTTCACCTGGAGCGAACGCCAAAGTCATGAAGGTGCTGCCGGAGACTAAGCCGATGCATCCGTCGCTGAGCGCCAGCTTGCCCGCCATCCGTGCAATGTGGAAAGTGGGTCGGGGGAGACCAGGCTTAGCTTCAGCCAACAGATAGGTCGTGAGCGTCTCAGTCTGCTCTCCCTCCGTTGTTCTGATCGTGCCTGTTGTTGAAGCTGAGCTACGAGGGTCGACCTGTCCGCAAGCGCTCACCATCATGAGCGAGATCAGCAGGACCGTTCCCACCTTCCGTTTGGCATTGGTGCGACGGAAGGGGTGCCGGATTATAGATGCGGACCGCGCGGCTAAGGACCCGCGAACCGTGCTTAGTTCAGGCGGGCGGCCAATCCATCCACCTTGCGATGTTGCAGCTGATCTCTTGGTGAACCCCCTGACCAGGTGTTGCTGGAAAGCAGTCATTTCGGCGAGCGATCGTTCGGCTCAGATGCAGCTGCTTGCGGCGGCAAGGGCGGAGGTGCTGGAACGTGCATGAACTCCATGCAGCTAATCGGTTGCTCCCTTGTTCGACCAAGACGCCTTTGAGTCAGAACGCGCTCCTGTTGGATGAGACAGGTGTTCGCCCGCCGCATGGCTTCGACCGACGTCAGGCCGAGGCGATCGCGATACTGCTTCACGTCGAACCAGCGCGATCCATAGCCTGCAGCCTGATCGACGGAGCTGACGCTCACGATTCTCTTGGCGCCGCATGCTGCCTGAAGCGCCGCCGGAGCTGCCCGCTCGGTCCGCCAGCCGAGCTGCAGCCGCGTGCCGACGCGCCCCAGCACCCTGGTCTGCTGAGAGTAGCGGGTGCGGAACGACAAGTGGCCCTCGGCATCCCGGAGAACGCCGATGCTGAAGGGGAATTCGATCAGTGGGTCATCAGGACCTTCTTGGTCGATGAAGAAGCAGCCGTCCCGCAGCACCACCGCGTCGAATGTGGCTATGTCGGGCGATGCGCGGTTGACCTGGGTGTCCTGTGGAAAGGCGCGGATCATCGGCTGCACCTCCGCGGCGATGGCAGGCAGGTCCGGCTCCGCCGCGGGATCGAAGCGCAGGCGGAGGTTGGCTGGGAAGCGCCAGCCCTCCGCCTTGGCTCTGGCAGCGAACTCCGCTCTCGGCATGGAGATACGAAGCTGCGGCACCCGCATGTTGCCGAACTCCGGAGCGGCGATAGGGAACCCGATCCGAGTGGCCCATTGCCCGGCGACTTGCTCCTGGTTCGTCCGCGCGAACTCGCCTTTGGCGGCGCGGAACAGCGGATTGCCAGTATAGCGAGTCAAGGTCGCCTCAGGTGCGCGAAGGAAGTAGACGATGCCGGTCAGCCGACCGAGCCCGCCATTCTGCGGGCCATCTCTCCAGCGCCATTCCACGCCGCCGAAGTTGCCCATCTGCTCGCTCTTAATCCGCCGCAGCAGAGGTAGATTCTTCTGCTCGACTGCATCCGCGAAGAAGGACCGGCGATCCTCCAGCGTGCGCGTGTAAGACTCCGGCCCAAGCCGCGGGATCGGCGTGCGTGGAGGCGCCTCGAGAATGGTCGCATAGCGCGCCTGGCCTTGGACCGGCACGATCGACACCGCGCCTGTTCCATTGGCCGGACCGCCCTGCGAGCAGGCCGCCATCAGAGCCGTTGGAAGCCAGACAGATGTGAAGGCAAAGCGCATAGCAATCCTTCTCATTTGAGGCCCACGATGCGCCGCATCAGCGGCTTGCCAAGGCGGCGGCTGGCGCGAACAAATGCGGCGTTCACCGGTGCAAGCTCGCGCCGGACCTGATCGAGGCGGCCCAGCCCGGGCTCCGTGTGGGTTTCCGCGATTTCGCCACCGAGGACGGGCCAAGCTCCGAGTATCGCGAACAGCCGCCGATCCGAGGAAGGCAGTGTCTTGCCAAGCCGCAGCGCCTGCTCTGCTCGCACGCCTTCGGACAGCAGCATGAACCAGCGGCTGCCCGCCATCAGCGAGGCCGGCAGCCCCGGCACGACCACGGGCTCGCCACCGTTCTGGTGGAACTTGCCATCGCTGCCCAGGCCGGAGAGCAGCCGCACTTCGACCAGATCGTCGGGCTGCAGGTCGCCCTTGAGGCCTTCCTTGACCCGGAGGCGGGCAGTCGAGCGGAACCCATCGCCGAGCAGTTCCGGCCTGACGTCGATCACCTCCAAGACGACGGCCTCCTGTGCCACCTGGGCTCGGGCGGCAGCGGTAGGCGGAGCAGCTTGCTGATCCTCGGGTTGAGCGGGGAATTGGCCCTCGGCATGGAGGGCGCGCAGGTCGTCCGCAGTAAATCCGAGCGACACCAGGTCACGCACGGGACTGCCTCGGCGTGGCAAGCTTCTCGCTCATCCAATTACTTGTGGCCGTAGGTAGTAAGCCTCCCCTCGCGAGTGACGACTGCGGAGCAATTATCGAGCGCTCGGACGAGAGCCGATGGTCAAGAGCAGAGCCATTGGGATCGACACGTGGCCGGGCCGCATAGGCGAACCGCGCCAAGCTCAACTCAATAGAGCGTTGAGCTTCGAGCCCGAAGGTCGGGGGGTTTGAGCCTCTCGGAGCGGCCCAGCCCCAATGTCCGCAATGGGTGGAAAGCGGACGTTCAAGGAGGGAAGCTTCGATGATGCCGGGTCGCTCGTTCGCTGTGCTTACAATGTTCACTGCGTTTCCGCTGGCCGCGTGCGGCAGCTCCGACCAACCTTCGTCCAATCAGGCTGCGGCATCCGACACATCGGCCGCCGGCGGAGTCACGCGGGAAGCCGTGGTTCGCGAGGAAGCGCCGGTCACGCCGATCGCGCCCGCAGCCGCGATCCAGAGCCAGCCGGGGCCCGACGGGAGCCAGGTCGACCTCATCAAGCTTGCGGTGACCGGGGACATTCTTACCGCCACGTTCCGTTGCTCCAGCCAAGACAAGATCAACACCGAAGCCTTCCGCGTCGACGGGATCAGCATCATCGACGATGCTACCTCGCAGCGCATCTCGATCCTGAAAGACAATGCCGGCGACTGGCTGGCGTCGAGCGTGAGCGGCAATTCGATGATGGTGAGCTGCGAAGTGAAGCCGGGCATTTTCTGGGCGAAATTCCCGGCTCCTCCGGCGACGAGCAAGACGGTGTCGATCAACCTGCCCAATACGGCGCCGTTCGACGGTGTACCGGTGACGCGGTGATCCGGGCGCGCTGCGCCGCGCTGGCGGTCGGCTTGCTGACCGCTTGTTCGGGTGGTGGCGAGGCCGGCAACGCGCAGCAGGCGTCCGTCGGAGTGAGCGGGCCGGCTGCCGCCCCCGATAGGCGGAGCGAGACGGCCCCGGCCGCCGATCCGTTACGGGGTAGCGGGTTAAGGGCGCAGGTGAGCGACCTGACCGCGGACGTCAGCGGCCTCAACACCCGCATGAGCGACATGGGGCTGGTGATTGACCTGCCGGCCGATGCCTTGTTCGATTTCGACAAGGCGACGCTGACCCCGGCTGCCGAGGAAGAGTTGCGCAAGGCGGCCGAGGTGATCCGCCAAAGCCCTCCGGGCAACGTGCGGGTGATCGGCCACACGGACTCCAAGGGCGACGACGCATATAATCAGACTCTGTCACAGGCGCGGGCGCAGACCGTTCGCGATTGGTTCGAGCAGCAAGTCGGGGTTCGCCAGCGGCGCTTCGAGGTTTCGGGACAGGGCGAAGCCGCACCGGTTGCCCCCAACACCCTGGCCGACGGCAAGGACAATCCGGCCGGACGCACCAAGAACCGCCGGGTAGAGGTGATCGTGCCGGCGTCAAATTAGAAAAAGCCACTGCTTTGACGGACCATTAGGCACCGGTCGCGGGCCGGCGAACGTCCGCAATGGGTCGAAAGCGGAGATGCGCCGGCAGCTGAACGAACGGCGGCTTCTCAGGCTTGCCCGCGAACTCCGGACGGTCCCCTCCCGGCCAGTTTTGGCCGTTCTAGTGAGCGCCAACAGCGCTGCTCATGATGCTTTCGGCGCGTCTCTCACTTGGCTGTTGGTGCCTTTCGCTTCATCCCTCCGCTCTCATCCCGCACCGCAACTCCGACGAACGCGCTCGTTTCAATTGAGCCGAAATAGAGCCACCATGTATTCGCGCACCGCTTGCCGCCGCCACTCTGGACCAGCGCGTCGAGTCACTCCGGACTGAAACGCCTACGCGCCCAGGGCAGAAATCGTCTTAGCGAACGATCGCCCGAGGCTACTTTAACGGCAATCCGAACTTCCCGCTTGTCGTCCCAGCGCGACCCAGCTGGCGGGACTATGCCCTTCCACTTCCGTATGTTCTCGCGCTCAACATCCGTCATCTCGCGAGGTTCGCCGAGCCCGTGCTCGCCGCCCTCTTTGGACGAGGTCAGCCAGACAGCGTTTTGTCCGGGCGCGGTGGGGCCGTCCACGGGCACGTCGCCGATTGTCAGGCCCTCCGCCATGATCGAGTCGAGCCGATTCGCTGCTGTGAAGTGGTAGAGCAACATAGGATCCTCCGTCGTCTGTGCGATGCCGCGTTTAGATTGCGCGCTTAAGCAGCCTCCGCGACGCTCACATCCGCCCGCGCCAACCAATAGCCGGGCACCAGTTTGGCGTAGCGAGCCCTCTGCTCCGCAGTGGCTCCTAGGGTCACCAGCATGAGTGAAAATGGTGTATGCTGCCCCTTCCCATGCGAGTTCAGGAAGCGCACTCGGCCGCGGAGCAGGTAGATGTCTGCCACCGAGCTGAGGGTGTCTTGAAACCAGGCAGAGTCGGTCCGGACGGGAACCAGGCAGACGACGGTCTCAACGTTGCCAGCGATCCACTGATCGTAAGCCCGGCGTAGCCACTGGAGCAGTGCGGAGAACGGCGGGTTCACGAACACCAGCCGACCTGACCAATTGTCGGTCAGCCCGTCTCCGCCCTCGCTGAGCATGATGCGCCGGCGGGCGATAACGGGACTGAGAGCATTGCCGCAAGGGTCGAGGTCAATCTCGCCAAACGCCTGGTAGATGCCGTCCATGAACTCAGGCGGCGTGAACCGGCTGTCCCGATCTTCCTTGTCGCCCTGCCCCCAGTAAGCTCTCTCGGGCGCCCGCTGCCGAGCCTTGGGCGCAACCACCGCCAGGAGCCGGAGCAAGCTGGCGACCGATCCCCCACCCTGCTCGAGGCTGGAAATGGTCGCCCTCGACAATCCCGATCGTTCCGCCGCCTTGTCGAGCGACCAACCCCGTTTGCGGCGGCGGTTGCGCAGCTGCTCGGCGAGCGTTCGACCGGAACCAAGGCCGTTCAGACGGAAGTCCAGCGCCTCCTTAACCGCGACCAAGGTGGCGACCGACCCGATGCCACGTTCCAGTCGCTTGATCACCTGCGGGTCGACCCCGACCCGTTCCGCCAGCGCGCGTTGCGACAGGCCAGCGGAACGCCTGGCCTCTCGAAGCTCTTCGACTAATATCTGACCCTCCCCGGTGTCACATTCTGGACGATCGGATCACCATCGACCAAAACCTTGTGCGAAGGGTTAATGAGCGGCGTCGCTCCCGCCGATGCCGGCTGGTCGGTGGACATGGTCAGTCCTTTCACATGGTAAGGGGATGCCCCCTTTGCGGATCGACAACAGGCTGCGATGATGGAATGTCAGCGTGCCCGAAGGCGGGGCAGGCATGCGCCTGCCCCGCTAAGTTCAAGCAGCCGAGGCGATGAAGGCTTCGGCGTCGGCCATGGCCTCCGCAGCCAACCTCCGCTCCACCCGAGACAGGTAATCGGCGTAGCGGGTCTGCGGTCGGCGTCGGACCACCTCCCGCAAGGTGATGATCTGCGCCGCGGCGGCCGAGGTCAGCTCCGAGTGGATTTCCAGGTGGGCCTGGAGGATGAGCGCTGTGCTCACGACGTCCGCCAAAGCGATGTCCATCAGCCGGTCGAGCTTACCCTCGGCGAGCAGCTTGGGCACATGGCTGGCCCGATCGGCGAACTTCACCGGAAGGCGAAGCGCGGTCGCTAGTTCGGACAAATGAACGAAGTTCCTCGCACCGGCTTTGTACTCCGCAACAAGGTCCAGGTGGCAGCGTTCGCGGAAACGTCGGGCATCGTTCACCAGCTGCGGTGGCAGCCGAAGATGATGCCTCATCGCGGCGACCCGGAGCACGGGCATGTCCGCATTCAGTCCGCCCCAGGTCACCACCTTTGCGTCAGGAAGCATGCGCAGGCGGTCGAACAGATCGCGGACGAGCGCTCCCTCGTCGTCACCGGCGGCTGCATGCAGGTCGACGAACTCGAACAACCCGTCACCATCAACCGTGAAGACAAGGAGGGCTGTGGCGCAGACGGACTTGAACGGCCACCGAAGCTCAGCGGGTTCCGGATCGAGACGCTTGTAGCTCTCGTAAAGCTGGTTGAGGTTCAGCGTCTCAACGTCGATGACCGCGTAGGTCTGGCTGTAGCGATTGTCGTTGTTGTAGGTGGTCATTTCTCTTCCTTGGACATGAAAAAGCCCGCTCGATGGCGGGCTTGCAGCGTGTGAAATGGTGCGGTCGGCGATGGGCGGGTTAGGGCTGCCCCTCCTCGTGATCCGCAACGAAGGGTGACGGGGCGATCTGCAGTTCGCTGCGCCACTGGCGCCAACCCGAAGCGACCTGAGACCGCAGCTGTGGCAGGTGAAGCTCGGCGATGGTCAGCAGGCAGGCGCCCGCCGTGTCGACGAGTTCCGCGGCAAGCCGGGCAGGGTTGGCGTTGTCGATCCCGCCGTGCAGGGCTGGCCGAGCATCATCGCCCGTACCGACCCAGTTCTCCCGAATGCTGAGGCCATGCTTCCTGGCGATGAGCACCAGGGCCGCCTGGCTCCGCTCGGTAAGCGTCAGATCGAGCGGCTCGCGACCGATCAGCATGGCGCAGAGCCTGCGGAGCAGTGCCAGCGCTGGCCGCTGATCCTGGGCATCGACCGGCAGGCGACCAAGCCGGCCAACCATGTCGGTCAAATCGATGCCGGCGAGCACGGCACTCTCGTCGAGTGCCCGAGTGAGTGCGGCGATAACCGGCCCATCGTCGGCGAGGCGCTCGCCGGTCATCAGCTGACCGTCGATCGTCACCTCGCCGTCTTTCTGCGAGCAGGTCAGCAGACAGAAGCCGTGAAGCCAGGAACAATTCGGTGCGGTGGCAAAGCCCGCTGCCGCGGTCACCAGCACCTGGATGGGCGGAGGTTGAAGTTCTTGCTCTTGGATGTTCATTCCATTTTCCTTTCTCTTGCGGACGAACACCAGCGCACCGCGGCCGACGGGCTGCGGCGCCATGGCGCTCGTCTTCCTTTGTGCTTGCGGGTTAGTAGCGGACGGCCTCGCCGAAGCTGGCGTCCAGCGCCCGCTTGTCGCGCCACTCGGCGTTCACACCAGCTACCTGCTCAGCAGCCGCGATCTGGCCGCGAAGAGAGATGGGCAGTAGCTGATCCAGCTGCCGGACTTGCGTGAACGGGCGAAGGCACTCCCGGCCGTCCTGCATCGCCCATCGCGCGAACTGGGTGATCAGCGATGCATGGTAGAGCGGATCGCCAATCTCCATCGCCCGCTGATGGGCATAGAGCATCAGCGTGGCGGCAACGTCCGAGCCGCAATAAGCCTCGATGCGATCGATCTCGCCATTGTCGTAGAGCTCACCGACCTGGTCACCATGCATGTCGAACTTCGCTGGGATCGACAGCGCCGAGCACAGCTGCTCCAGCGTTCCACCGCGCACCGCGCCGTAGTTGGAACACCGCTGCGCAAGATCATAGTGGACGTTGCCAAACTTCGGCTGGGTAGCGGCAGCCGTGAGGGCCGGCAGCTGGAAGCAACGGGCCTTCTGCGCGGAGAGCATGAGCACGGGCAGGTCGAAGCCTGCCCCATTGAATGTGATCAGTCCCCGCGCCCGGATCAGCTCGTCCACCTGCTCGAAAGGCTCGTCGTCCTCGAAGAAGCGGACCGTCTCTAGGCTAAAGGACCATTCGCCATAGCTGTTTCGATCTGCCTGAAGCACGCTGGCGAGGATGGGCGTGAAGGTCGGCCACGGCGGAAAGCTGCCGTCCTCTGGCTGCTCGCCACTCAGGGCCTCAAGATCGAGCACAGCGATGTGCCGATCTTCGAATTGTTTAGGTTGGTAACGGGTCACTTAAGGTCTCCTTGACGAAGACCGGCGGAGCATGGCGAACGCCGCCATTTTCCACTCACTTCCGATCTTCATCAGGAGCGCTCCCGCTCCTTGCTTCTTCGCCGGATCCTGGGCTCTGGCCGACGCTCGTCGTCGGGTTTCCATGTCCGGGCACATGCGAAGGCTTACGTGGCGGCACTGCCGGACCGCGCCACGACCCAAACAGTAGTGAGCTTAGCGGCTGTGCTGTTCCGCCGAGCTCTGCGATGCGGCAATCTGACGGGTCAGCGCATCCACGGTGGGCGTTGGCCGTTGCGCCGAGCGTCTGAGCCGGCCAGCACTCAACGCCTCATCACGGAGCTGGCTGAGGGTCTTCCGCAGCCGTGGATCGCGCCGCCACCTCCGGAGCAACACCATCATCTCTTGCGAGATGGGTTCTTCTCGGCGCGCCACCTTCAATCCGTGGGACTGAAGGAACGTGAATACTTGCCCGAACTCTGCCTTGGCATGCTCGTGAGCTTTCCGAATCTCCTGCTGGTAGACCCGCACGATTGAGCCGATTGACGGTGAATGTGCGTGGGATGGCGCAGGAACAAGCCGGCCTTGTCGCTCGACAAGGCGAAGCTGACCATGGCGGACGCGATCGAGAGTTTGCCGCACTTCCTTGCCCAGGATATCAAGAGTAGCTGCGTCGGGGGCTGGAGGCCCGACGATGGTAATAGGCTTAGCGCTAGGCCTCGGCGGCGCATGTTTGGCTAGCAATGATGACAAACGGGCAACCACACCAGCCGCAGCCCCTAGGTCAGATGCGTGATCGCCATGCGTTGACTGGTCGTACGGTGCGTCATCGGATGATGCTGCAACAAGCGCATCTGGCGCAGCAGCTTTCTCGATCTGCCGCGGCGGAGCGCTCGGGACCTCCGCTTCGTCAAAAGAAGGCGTCGACATGGACGCCAGACTGCGCCGCCGCATGATGTTGTTTCTCGGCGTTGCTGGCACGGTGGCGGCGGATCCAGACCGAAGCTGTTTGTTGACCTCTGGCATCGGTTCGGTTGATTTATCCTTCCCAGCGGAGGATGGATCGACCGCGGCTTGGGTCAGCAGTTCCCCACCAGCATGATCCGCCTGTGCTCCGTGGACGGCTCCAAGTTCCTTCGCTTGTTCTTGGAGCATAGCTTCCTTGGCGGCCGTCGGATCAGCACGGGACCCAGAACCCGGCTCAGCACCGAGGCTGAAGGTTGCCGCAGACCTCACCGCGGCGGTGCCTGCAGAAGCGTTAGCGCGGGACGCTGTCGAAGCGGAGACCGTCAACTCAGTGGTGACCTCCGCATCGGTCAGCCGCCCGCTCACCGCATCCTCCATGCCGATCGTGTCGCGCGCCTCCAAAGGCGTCGGCAATTGCGGGGCCGTTCCGGCTGGTGATCTGGCTTCCGATAGCGCCAGATCAGCACATCGAGCATCATCGGCAGGCGGGGACTCTGGCGGGTTAATCGTCTTCTTAGTTTCGACCTCGGAGGGCTGCGAGGAATTTCCCAGAACGTCGGTGGATGAGACCGGGACGCTCGCCTGATCAGAGGCCCCCACCTCTTTGCCAGATCCAAGAACCGGACCCAGCTGATTCCCAGTCGAACCAGCCTCCTCGACATGCGGCACGAGCTGCCGCGCTATTTCCTCGCCGGAAGGTGACGGGACTGAAGCCATAGGCGCGGATGGCGGCGGAAGATTACCAGCAGGCCAACTGCGCTTCTGAGCCGCGTCCACGACGGCGAGCAGGCGACCCTCAAGTTCAGTATGCTCGAAGGCAAGCTCGAATTGGCGAGGCTGAAGCGCGTATCGCAGTTCGTCCGCCCTGGCCATGCAATCACTGTTGACGCGAGCCCATTCCGCGATTTGCTGATGGGCCGACATGATCCGCTGCATCTCGCCTCTTTGAGCCCTCTTTCCGAGGGTCGGCAGGCGCCGCATAGCTGTTGCGCTGACTGTCCTTGGCCGAGAGAGTTCCCGCTCGCATTCAAGATCGAGGAGCGCGAGCTCCTTTCTTGCTTCGACAACCATCGCCTGCTCGGCCAAATTCAGCTTTAGATCAAGGGTGATCATGCTGCCTGACGGCCCGGCTCGCTCCTCAAGCGACAGCAAGTTTCGGGCGGAAGCTTCAATAGCCTCAAGCTCCTTCCGGTAGCAGCGCTCGATTTCGCGCCGGCAGGCCTCGGCCTGTTTACGTTCGTTGTCGATGCCTTTGGTCGTAGCGTAGCCTTTCACCTCGCGCTGATGGCCTCGCGGCTGCAGCCGTTCGTCCGCTTCCTTGTCGATGCCCATCTCGCTGTAGCGGCCAGGATCATAGATCGGCTCGCCGGCGTTCTCGACCGAAACGGCGTTCACGGTCTCTGCGACAAACTTCCGGAACTTCCTAATCGTGCCGTAAGGGCGGAAAGCCTCGGCCTTTTTTTGGCGAAATGGGTAGTGGACACGCCTGTTACGCGAAGACGTTTTGTAGACCCTGCGAACGGTAAAATCCCACTCTCCTTCGTAGGGCGAGAAGACTCCTGATTTAAGGTCATCTTCTACGAGCTTCTTGTCGCCCCTCGATGTGATGCGATCGGCTTCGGCGGCCTGATTGGTGAAGCGTCGACACGGGCGATCGTAGATGGCGACATGGAAGTGGTGGTGGTCCGGATCGTTGGCGTGATCTGGCTCGTGCAAAACCGCCAGGTACATGCCGCCCATGCCCCCGAGCCGTTCCACAATGCGCCGTAGCACTTCTCTCTTCTGCGGGTCAGGCATGCGAGATGGCAGAGAGCCATTCACGCGATGTTGGACCCGACCGCCGCGGCCTCGCCGAAGATAGTAGCCGTCCTGCTGATGGCAGTCGGCCTTCTTCTTGTCCCCAAGCGGCGCTCGGCCGTGGCGTTCTAGCAATTCTTCAAGATCATCAGCGCTGCCAGAAAGGCTGATGTCCAATTTGGCGCTCTCCATGAGTGTTCCACGAGCAAGTTCGTCAAGATGCTGCTTACGCCATTGTGCCCAAGCAACCGCCAATGCTGGATCGCAATCCGGGTCATTCGTAACGGAACGCCAGAGCTGAACATCTTTGTCGAACCAGACCTCAAGAGCGTCCGGCGTTGGCTTTTGTTCGTGGTCCTCGACCCGTTCAAAGAAGCGAACGCATTCGGGCAGATCATTGGGCGCAATGTTGGTGAGAAAGAGCTTGTCGCCGTTCTCATCCCGGTGAACACGGTCGCCATCGAGATACTGGACGTGCGCGGATGCCTCGCCTGCCGGCTCATGCGCCGCCGCGATGTAGCGGACATTCTCGGCCGCTGCGCCCGGGGAAAGCACGGTCCCGTTCGCCAATGACCGCCTCTTCAACGTCTTTGCTATCGGCTGCCACGCGAGGTGGAACGAGCGAAGTCCGTTATCTGAGTAGAGTGGGAGCTTGCGGCTGATGGGAACGTCAAGCTGCATTGGCTCGATAAGGTCGGCGCCACTGGCCTTCCACTTCCTTGCGCGTCGCAGACCCAGCGCGTCCGTGGCCTCTCCAACAACGTTCCGCTCGACCGCGGCCTGCTTTGCGCGAGTGATCCGCTCTTCATTAGCGGCTTGCTTCGCCAGCCGATCAGACCTGACGGCGGCGTGAAGAGCTCTGACGTCGAGCTGCGCGGATGAGTTCTGTCGCATCCCAATTATATCGGATAAGAAGTCAAAATCAGCAAGCTTGTATGCACCGCATACAAACTTGCGAGTTTTGCACCTCTCTAAAACTTGTCTTTACTGTCTTTCGCGCGCACTTCCTTCCTAATTGTTCCGTGCTTTTCCACTAATAGGCACATGCATGTTCAAGCTAATGTCATGGCCCGGGCAATCGTCGAGTTGCGATATTGCCCGAGCCTGTTTCAACCAAGACACTGTCAGTTCTTGGCACACTTCTCGCGAAGATAGCGACTGAGCTTCCGATGATTGCCGTCGAAGTGCTTCTTGAACTCGGCCCCGTCGGGACCTTGTTCGAGCGCAGCCATAATAGGTGCATACTTGGTTCCGCGTTTGCGCATGCCGCGGATCGTCCTCTCGTAACGTCTTGCCAAGGCTATCGCCAGTTGCTCCACGGATGCAGGCCGCAGGCGATCAGCTGCTTGATCCAGCTCTTCCTCGGTCATGTCCGGACGGAGGACCACTGCGGTCGCTGCCTTTCCCTGTGGCGCGCTAATGGGCTGGGCCGCTGGCTGCTCGTCTGAGTTACTTCTTCGCTCTTCCGGCGGTGTCGCAGCTCGGGCACGCTGTTCTGGCGGGTCGTTCTGCTGGTATCCCGTAATTGCCTGAGCGTGCTTCACTGAATGCCCAACCCCGCTTTCAGCTGGTGATCCTTCACGGTTTATCGGCCGGGGCGCTGGGTCGGCTGGCACCGTTGCGCCGCCGCTCTGATCGCCGGCGAAGTCCCTTGCCCTACCCTGCTCTTCTAGGCTGCAGCCGGGTAGCTGAAACTCGGCCGAGGAGGAGAAATCAAGCTGATCGGCCGCCGCTCTGCCGACTGCAGTTGCATTGACGCTTGGTGATTTTTTTGGGTCTTCCATGGTCCTGTCCTTCCTACTGGAGGCGCCACGTCGGCGCTCCCGGTCTGTTGTAGGACAAGAACCAAAATCGGACCCGTCGGCCCTATTATGCCGAGCCGGTGTTCGCCCGGACCCGCGCAAGCTGATCACGGTAAGCCTTCAGGACGAGCATGCCGCTGACCTTCCAGCCGATGAAAGCGAAGACCGCGAAGGCGAGCAAAACCCACGGCAGGTCCAGCTCGGAATGAGCGGTTGTCAGCTCGCGCTGGAAGACGACGAAGGTATAACAGGCGGCGATGTAAACCGCCAACACCGCTTGCGCGAGCTCGTCCAGGCAGTTTTGGTGGCGCTCCGGTCCGCTACGGCAGCTGTAGGCAGAGCGGCGACCAAGGCCATCATGAGTAGTCGGCGAGGGCCAACAGCATTGGCGATAGATCCATTAGACACGAGGCACTTCTTCACAACGCAATCCCCCTCAACAAGCCGGCTGGCAAGCAGCCGGCGGCACCCTCCCGAAGGCTGGTGCCGACCCCGGAAAACCGGACGTTGAGAACCTGCTGTTGAACAGGCGCGAGCGCCTTTACCCGGAGGCTGGACATACGCGCCCGCCATCCGGTCGACCAAAGGGTCGATCCGACTTCAACAGACAAGGTTCTCACGCCTTGGCTCACCGGCAGGTGAGCAACGAGGAGGCTAATGCAGCTCTCGGAGGATTGGAAGAGGGGAGGAGAAAGGCAGGCGTCCGCCCGAAAAACTTAGTTCCGATCGGCTATCCAGCGGTTCCTTCGTGGCTGGTGACGGCTGCCTATCTGGCGTCTAGGCTGGGCAGAGAGAATAACCGAGCGGGGGAAAGCTTGCCGACGTTGGACTGGATGACCCGCGGAGCGGATGTGGTCGCTCACGATCGGGTCGCTTACCGGATGCTGGACGCCGTGCCGGAGCTGGCTGGCGGCAATGCCGATGCGAGCAATCTGCTCATCCACGGCGACAATCTGGAAGCGCTTAAGGCGTTGGTCCCGTTCTACCGCGGCCGGGTGAAATGCATCTACATCGATCCACCCTACAATACGCGGTCGGCGTTTGAGCAATACGACGACAATCTCGAGCACGGCCAATGGCTGGCGATGATCTACCCGCGGCTGGTGCTGCTTCGTGAGCTGCTGGCGCAGGACGGTTCGATTTGGGTCTCAATTGACGACAATGAAGGGCACTACCTCAAGGTCGTCATGGACGAAGTCTTTGGGCGCCGGAACTTCATTGCCAATGCAGTTTGGCAAAAGCGGTATTCCCGTGAGAACCGGGAGGCGATCGGCGATGTGCACGAATACATCGCTGTCTACGCCAAATCGCCTGAGCGCTTCAAAGCTGATCGCAACAAGCTGCCGCTCGATGAGCGCCAAGCCAAGATCTATCGCAACCCCGACAACCCTCGGGAGACCGACCCAACGAAGAGGTGGCGCGGGTTGCCGATGACGGCACAGGGTTTCCGACCCAATCAGATGTATGTGATTGTGTCGCCATCGGGAAAGGAACACAGGCCGCCGGCTGGCCGCTGCTGGTCGATGATCGAGTCCGAGTTCCGGAAGCTCGAGGCAGCTAACCGGGTTTACTGGGGCAAGGATGGCAACGCGCAACCCAGCATCATTCGATACCTCTCCGAAGTGGAAGGGCTTGTCCCCTGGACTTGGTGGCCGCACGAAGAGGTTGGACACACAGACGAGAGCAAGAAGGAGGCGAATGTTCTATTCGGCTCCGACGTCAGTTTTGGGACACCAAAGCCTGAGCGCCTGATGCAGCGCATCATCCGCATCGCGACCAAGCCCGGCGACCTCGTCCTCGACTCCTTCCTCGGCTCCGGCACCACTGCTGCCGTTGCCCACAAGATGGGTCGTCGCTGGATTGGCATCGAGATGGGTGACCATGCAATCACCCACTGCAAGCCGCGACTCGACAAGGTCATCGCCGGCGAGCAGGGCGGCGTCAGCGAGGCGGTGAACTGGACCGGCGGCGGTGGCTATCGCTTTTACCGCCTCGGCGACAACGCCTTTGATGAGGATGGCCGCATCTCGGGTAGCGTCCGCTTCGACAGCTTGGCCGCCCACGTCTGGATGATTGAGACCGACCAGCCGCTGGAGTGGTCGGGTGAAGAACGCCGGTCTCCAATCCTTGGAGTTCACGAAGGCACTGCCCTTGCTCTCCTCTACAACGGCATCCTTGGCGATCGCTCTGTCAGTGGAGGCAATGTCCTCACCCCTACCCTACTGGCCCGGCTCAGGTCCGAGTTGCCGGACCATCGGGGACCGTGGGTCATCTATGGCGAAGCTACCAAGCTCGGGGCTGCCCGCCTCGAAGCAGAGAAAGTCGTCTTCCGGCAAACGCCTTACGATGTGAGGGCCCGCTGATGACTGGGCATCGCATTCGCCGCCTGGCTTATCAGGACCGTGGCATTGCCGCTCTCGACCGTTTTCTAGAGGTTGCCGCCACCAAGCCGCATCACCTTGCCTACGACGCCGCCTGCGAGGTTGGCGAGCCTGGGCAGTATCGAACCGCCTACCGGCCGTTCGATGGCTTGCCGGAGACACCATGGTGCTGCCTCCGCTTGCCGACCGGTGGCGGCAAGACGCTGCTGGCCAGTCGCGCCGTCGGGGTCGCACATCGCCGCTCGCTGCAGGCGGCCCGCTATCCGGTAGCGATATGGCTGGTGCCCACCACCACTATCGCCGAACAGACGCTGAAGGCGCTGCAGACGCCCGGCCACGCCTACTTGGAGCCGCTGCGCGATGCTTTCGGAGAGTCGGTGCGCTGCCTCTCAATCGATGACCGGCGCTCGCTGAAGCCGCAGGACCTCGCCACCGGTGCGACGGTGATCGTCGCCACCGTGCAGTCCTTCCGCGTGTCGAACGCAGCAGGTCGTAAGGTCTACCAGGACGACGAGGAGCTGGAGGGCTTCTTCAAGAATCGCGACTTGCCGCAGATGCTCATGCGAAATCCGCCGGACAGCCGCACTCGTCCCGGCGAGATCGCATGGAGCTTCGCCAACCTGATGGCGATGGTTCGCCCAATCGTCATCGTCGACGAGGCGCACAACTTCACCTCCGAGCTGAGCGGCCAGACTCTCGCCAGGCTACGCCCGGATAGCATCATCGAGTTCACTGCAACGCCGCTGGCGAGCAACGTGATCTCATCGGCCACCGCCGGCGAGCTCAAGGCCGAGCAGATGATCAAGCTGCCGATCCATCTCGTTCAGCATGGTGACTGGCAGACGGTGGTCGTCCACGCGATGCAGCGGCGGCAGGGCTTGGCGCAACTTGCTGAGCAAGCGGGCGAACCAATCCGGCCGATCGCGCTCTACCAAGCGGAAGCGACCCGGCCAGGCGCCGAAGGCAAGGTGGAAGCCGTGAAGGCGGTTCTGCTCGCCCATGGTGCAACTGATGACGAGATACGGATCGCTACCGGCACCCAACGGGAACTCGACGGCGTCAACCTGTTCGATCCCGCCTGCACGGTGAAGCACGTCATTACGGTCGAGGCACTCAAGGAAGGCTGGGACTGCTCCTTCGCCTACGTCTTCGCCTCGGTGGCGAACATCCGCTCGGCGACTTCGGTCGAGCAATTGCTCGGCCGTGTGCTGCGCATGCCCTTTGCTCAGCGGCGGCCGACGGAAGCCCTCAACCACGCTTACGCCTTCGCCGTCGGACAGGGCTTCCACGACGCTGCGAACGCCTTGCGGGACAGGCTCGTTGGTATGGGCTTCGACGAACGAGCGGCCCGTGACGCCATCGTGGCCGAACGATCCTCGGCACCCTCTATCGGCCTGCCCGACATGCAGCAGGGGCCCGCCATCCCGCCGGTCCGACTGCCAGCCATGCCGAACGTCGGCCTGTTCGCACAGGCAGTCCGGGAAATTGTTACCGTCCGGGAAGGCCGCACCGGATACGAGGTCGAGCTCGACGAGAACGCCCCAGACGAGGTGCTGATGGCCGCGGCCGAGGCCTTGGCCGCTCTCCCGAATGCGGACGATGCCCGACCGGCAGTCGCTAGCTTCATTGCCAGGCGAGCCGAACGACGCTCGCCTGCCGAGCGCGGGGAGGTCATGGTCGTGCCAGCGTTGGCGATGTATCAGGGCGAGCAGTTGGATCTGGTCTGGCCTGAGAGCTTGCTCGAGATCGGCGGCTGGACGCTCGAGGGCGTGCAAGCTGACCTCCCCGGCTTCGTCCTTCACGACGAGCCGGAAGCGCTCGTCTTCGATATTGCCGATGGACAGGTGCAATTCCGCAAGGACGAGCAACAGCTGGACCTGGCACTCGCCGCCGTCGGTCCGATGGACGAGGCTGGCCTTGCTCGATGGCTGGACGCGAACACTCGCCAGCTTGATGCCACACCGATAGTCTATCTCGAGTTCTGCCGCCGCGTCGTTCGCCACCTCGTTGCCGAGCGCGGCTATGACTTGGCCGCAATCGTCCGGGGTAAAGCCGCACTGAAGCTCGCTATCGAGCGGCAGGTGGCGGAGCTCCGGCAAGCTGCTGGCCAGCGCGGGTTGCAGCTGCTCCTGACCGACATCGCTCCTGCTCTTGATCTCGGCGACCACGCCTTCCGCTTCGGAGCTGCCGGCTACAACCCGCCGCGCGTTCATCAGGGCAGCTGGCGGCCGACCAAGCATTTCTATGGCACCGTCGGCACCTTCGATGGAGAAGAAGAACTGCTGTGCGCTAAGGCACTCGACGAGGCTGATGCGGTCAAGCACTGGGTCAGGAACGTGCCCCAGCAGCACGGGTCTTTCTGGCTGCCCACCTCTCGCGGGCGTTTCTTTCCTGACTTCGTCGCTGAACTCACCGACGGTCGCATTGCCGTGATCGAGTATAAGGGTGCTCACCTCGTCCAAGCCGAAGACACGCTGGAGAAAGCGAATGTCGGCAGGAGGTATGAGGAAGTGAGCGAAGGGAAAACGAAGTTCATCCTTGCCGTGGAAGCTTCCTCACCAGACTTTCCGACGCGGCTGGCAGCCGCGCTGCGGTAAACCTTCGGGAGCAAGCTCCCGAAGGTCGTCTTTGTTAAGCCGCCAACTGAAGCTTGCGAAGCATACGGAAAGCAAGGGCTCCCCGAGCATCCTTCATCCTCAGCCTGGCATGGCGAGGTCGGTCGCGATGGCAGCGAACGGTCATGCCCGATCCTTCGACGACCCGATACTCACGAGGCTCACTCTTGCACCTCGTGAGGACACCGAAGTTCCCGCCCGGATTCTGCACGAGATCTCCCCGCCTCAGCAGGACGCGGTCAGACTCGCTCCTACCGTCAACGACCCAGATACCCCGTAGGTGGAGCACACCGTCGATCATGGCAACATGAGGAAGGAATGCTATGCGCCCGGAGCCGGTATAGATGGCTCGCGCGGCGCTGCGGAGAGGATCCTCACTAAGGCTGATGGATACGTCCGGAACTGCCGACCCTGTGCCGAGGATCATCGCGGCGACCTCATACTGAATGGCCATCATTTCGGCCTTGACATTGTCATTGTGAGCTGTAAGCATCGTTATGCTCCCTATATAAGTTCGAAGCGCCTTTTCCATTCACTGGAACTTGGCACTCCAACCTTCATCGAAGCATCTTTTAACTGGCTGCCTCTTGGCAGCTTGAGTTAAGAACCGCGCGCGTGCGACGCTGGGCGGTCCTGCGGCGTAGCGGGTCAATCAGCCGGCCACGAAGTGCCTTTCCAAGATAAGGACGTCACCGTCCGGGTAGACAATCTCGATGGAGGCACTGTCCTCCATCTTGGTGCGGATGGTTTCAATCGTGAATGGCGAGCCGTCAGCAAAGCTGCCATCACCATGCCCGTAGAGCGTCCGACCGGCTTCCTCGATCGTGCGGTTGACTTCCGAGATCTGGCCGGTGGCCGAGTGCTTGGTAATGAAGACGATCACGTGGCTTCCTCGACGCAATTTCAGGTCAGCAGCCGTGCGGACGGGGTAGTCGGCGCTGTTGCCTCATGCAGGACTGGGCGGCTCTTCCGCACCTTGCACGTCCCCGGCGCTTACCCCATCAAAGGCCTCGCTCCCGTCCGTGATGAGCAGGACCTCTTCTTGGGTTTCGCCGGAGGGAAGAGCCTTTGATTCGTCGTCTTCACCCGCGAGGCCGCGCTTTAGGTCGCTTTCCAGTGCCTTGATGACCGAGGCGTGCGCTGCTTGGGCTTTCTCCAGTAGCGCGCGAACGCCCACAACGACCCAGTCGGAGTTCGGACCGTTTTTCTCCATTTCTGAGAGGAGCAGCAACTCGTCGTCGTTGCTGGTCTTGACGTCCGGCATTGCTCCAATGAGGTGGCCGTGCACCGTCACGTTCCGCTGCAACTCCATGGAGCAGTAGCGCTTTACCTTGGCCATGTAGGTTTTCAGCTGGGCGAGATGCGTGTTGTTGAGCGGGATCGACGGGCTTTTCAGTTCGACGATGGTGATGAGGTGCGGCATGTCGGTGTCGCTCAGCACGAACACCAGGTCGGGCCTGGTCGGATCGTCAAGCTTGGCGTGCTCGTCCACGCCGAGGTGCTCGGCCAGGGCGTCGGCGACGTTGCCCAGCCGCTCGTCGCTGGTGAGATAGCGCGAGTATTCCGATTTGATTAGCCAGGGCTCTTCCTTGAGCAGCTGATGGAGGTCCTTCTCGATCCCCTTCTTCTTCCAGAACTCTCCTTCGCCATCCCGGATCAGCTTCAACAGGGCGTTGATTCCGTTGCGCCGGCCCCGGTAGATCTTGAGCGCGTCGCTCTTCTCGATGTCGGCAAGCTCGACCAGGTTGAGGGCGATGTTCTTGATCGATTGCGGGTCGTGGCCGAGCTCGCTCAATCGAATCAGCACCTCGCCGGCGTTCATCGACTCAACCACCAGCGGTGCCAGTTCCAGGAACTCTTTCGAGTCCGGACCATGTTCGACTGCCAGCGTGCGGAGCAGCTTCTGTGCTGACGCCTTCGCCTTACCTTCGAGGGTGTTGGTGATCCGCATCATGGCCCTTGCGCTGGTCGACTTCTCGATCTCTTCGTCGACCACCGCCTCCTTCCACTTGGCATGGGCGGCCAAGGCCTTCTTCATCGCCTCCTCGACGAACGCGATCAGCGAGCGGACGATTTCGTTGTCCTCGCGGAGCTGCGTGCGGTTGGTGTTGACGAGGTCGATGCCGTGTCGGTCGAGGTCGTCGGCCCGAACGATGCACTCCATGTAACTCTGGCTGTGGAAGTTGTGCATGCCGGTCGGCAGCCCGAACAGCGATGGACCCGCGGCCAGCCGATTGTTGCAGTAGATCCGAGCGCCGCGCCGAGCAGTCGGCAAGTGCTCGCCCTTCGGCCTGAAGCCGACCATGTAGCGGATCGGCAGCTTGGTGATGTCCTCTACTGGGACCTCGGCCTCGGCCAGAGCTTCGGCGCTGGCGCCTTCCGGATAGACGTAGGCGTAGCTGGCCTCTTCCGGTTCGATCAGGTCGTCGTTGAGCTTTACGGCCAGCTCGGCTGGTTCGATGCCGAAAAAGGCTTCGCGGATGGTTCGGGCGATCGTGTCTGTCGAGAACCGCACAGCGTCCGCCTTCAAGCCGGTCAGCGTGATTGTCGTTCCATGGTCCTCTGCCAGTAGAGCGTCTTCGTAGCTGGCGGGGATTTCCACTTCGCCGATGTTCTCCGCGCTCTTTATGGCTTCATCGTCGAGCACGAACGTGGTAGCGAAGGTTTCGCCTTCGCGTTTGGTCCGGATGACGACCTTCGTAGCTGCGCCGAACCCCGCCAGCTTGCCCAGGCCCTTGCGCCCCATGACGTTGCGCTTGCCAGTCTCCGAGGTGAGGACGGTTTCCTGACCGGAATCGTCCAGGCGCCGCTTGCGGTTGATGGGAAGAAACTTCTTCTCGACGTCTTCGGGCGACATGCCGTGCCCGTTATCCTTGATCACGATAGCGATATTGTCTGGCAGCGGCGTCAGCAGCACTGTGAACGGGTCGCGCTGCTGCCTTTCGACCTCTTCCTTCGCGGCCGCCTTGACCGCCGCACGGGCGGCCTGAATGTCGTCGGCTGGAACGCTGATCTCCACCAGATCGGCTTCGCTATCGTAGGCGTTGGCGACGAATTCAACCAGGCATTTGCCGATCGTCGCATACATGTTGATGCCCAAGGCTTCGAGCATTCCGCCCTGAATGCGAAGCGGGAAGGTTGCAGGGCGTGCAGCGTTGGCCGCTCCGGCGAGGGGATCGTTGGCGGCGGCTACTGCGAGGTTCGGCTTGTTCATAGGCCGATGATGCAGCGCGAGTGAGACGAATGGAAGCCTCGCTACAGCGAGTAACTAGGTCATATGCTTCGAAGCTGATCAGGCCGCGAGCTTGGTGCTGGTTGCGCCGGCGCTCGTGATGGCAGCCTGAACGGCGGTCAGGACCGCCGCTGCCAGCGGCACCGGCACTCCGTTGCCGATCTGGCGAGCGACGGGATAAGGTCGCCCCTCAAATTGCCAGCAATCGGGAACGCCCTGCAGTCGCGCTCCCTCGCGAAGCGAGAGCGTGCGGTTTTCCGTCGGATGCAGATAGCGCCCTTTTGACGGGTTCTGGAACGTGCAACGGAGCGTGTTCGCCGGCCGAGCTGGATCGATCCTCCCCCAAACGTCGGTAGCTTGGCACCCGACCTTGGCCCAAGACGGCGGACAAAGGTGGGGAGCGGCCTTCATGATGTCCCGCTTGTCCCCACAGGGTGGGACCAGCGCGATCCTGTCGGCGGCGATCCCGGTCGGGGTCGGCCAGCGGTGCATCGGGTCGTCCGGCAAGACTTTCCTGTTGAGGGCGTCCCCCGCGCTGATCCGCGCCAGTCCGGGTTCCGGTCGTTCCACCCGGCCGACCCGTGATGCAACAGTGAAGGATCGACGGCGTAGCTGCGGCGTGCCGTAGTCGGCTGCTTCCAGTTCCCAGGTGTCTACATTGTAACCCAGCCGTTGGAACTCCACCGCCATCTCGCGCCAGTGTGCCGAGCGTGGAAAGGGAGGGACGTTCTCGACCACCACGACCAAGGCCGCACAAACTTCCGCCCAGCGCGGGACTGTCAACGCCAGGGCGTTCCTCGCGTCTAGCGGGTCCTGTCTGCCGAGAGTTGAGAAACCTTGGCAGGGGGGTCCGGCAAGGAGGACGTCCGCTCTCGGGACGTCGTGAAAATCGGTCACTGAGCCGACCACGGCGACCGGCCCAACGTTTCGGTTGTAGGTAGCGATCGCCTCCTTCGACACGTCCACAGCGAGCAGCGGCCGCATGCCGGCCTGAACCGCTCCAGCACTAAAGAGGCCTGCACCGCTGAACATGTCGACGAAAGTCGTCTCTTGCATATGCATGAGGTTAATGCATTTATTCATGCATGCAAGCCGAATCGGACAGGGCAGACGAGCAGCCGGCCGGCATCGATCTGGCGCTGCTTGCTGAGCGCTTGGTCCTTCAGGGCATGCCCGTGCAGCGGGTGATCGGCGAGGAAGCCGGCGTGAGTCAGTCAACGGTGTCGCGCGCCGTGCACAGAAAAATTCGGAGCCAGTCAGCCGGCGCAAGGAAGCTTTGGCGCTACGCCGAAGAGCGGGTCCGCATTCTTCAGGAAAGCCCTGTCCTGCAAGTGGAGGCCGCGCCCAACCTCTTGCCGACCAACCGCCGCCGCGCTTCC
Organism: Sphingomonas sp. LHG3443-2; assembly: GCF_049896405.1. Classification (NCBI taxonomy): domain Bacteria; kingdom Pseudomonadati; phylum Pseudomonadota; class Alphaproteobacteria; order Sphingomonadales; family Sphingomonadaceae; genus Sphingomonas; species Sphingomonas sp. LHG3443-2. The sequence goes on along the minus strand of NZ_JAFCUG010000001.1, from coordinate 1,520,680 downwards.
CGACAACCCAGGTTAGCCGAAGGAGCGCCTCCTGCTTCGGTCGTGTTGAACGAGAGGGAAAGGCAGTCGCTCGGGCGGCGGGCGATGCAGGGGCTCCGGGACTACCTAGAGGACCGCTTTGATCCCCAACTCGTGATCGAGCAGTTGGCGGTGCTCCGTCGTGCTCAAGACCACGCTCATTTGTCCCGAGCGATGCGAAACTCGTCGGCCAAGCCTCGGCCAAGGTGAACAAGGATACTTTAGCCAACCGCCGCCGCACCAACTACGCCATTCCGGCGCGGCTTTTCGGCAGACTGATCTTCAGCTGTATCGACCGGGTGAAGGTCCTTCGACGCGGTTTGCGTCATCTGACCTGGACTGCTGCGAAGGGCACAAGCGGACCTTGACAGGTGACACTTTCAGACTCAGTGTGAGGTGACACACACGAGCTGAACCAGGTTAACCGTTACTGTTTTCGTTGGTCTTTTTTGCTAGGCGACCCCTCCCGTAGGGGTCACCATCCGAGCTCAAGGCTCGGAAAGCGCTGGTTTTACGGCCTCTTTACCCATCATGTGTACAGAACATGGGTACAGAAACCGTGAAGAAATCCAGCATGGCTACGCCCTTCAAAGACCCTCGTACCGGGCAGCTTTACTTTCGCCGGGCCATTCCACAGCCCCTGTGGCCGGCATTCGATGGGAAACGCGAGCGCAAGATCACGCTCGGCACCAAGGACCCTGTCGCCGCCAAGGAGCCGTTTGCTCGGCTAAATGCCGAGTTCGAACGCGACCTTGCCGAAGCCAGGCGCAAGCTTGCCGAAGGGACGCTGCTGCCGACGCCAGGGGCGGTTGTCAGGCGGTGGTGTGAGGGTCCGGCAAACAACGGCAGCGACTTGTCAGGTCAGCAGCGGCTCCTACTGACTCTGATGGAACTGGATGCAGGCGTCGGCGCCCGCTATTCGGCCAGCGCCAAGCAAATGTTCCCTCCGGCGATTGCGGGACCGGCAATGAACACCGATTGGAGCGCCGTGCTTGGAGATTCCTCACGATTCGACAGCATAATCACCGAATTCTACAGAGGCGATGCCGAGCAGGTCGGGACCAATTGGATCCGCACACGCTGGCACGAGCCGGAGAAGGTCTGGCAAATTCACCTCCTCAACGCCGCCAAACGAATTCAGCGCTTTAGTCCTGAAGCTGAACGCTTCTCCGACGAAGAGATCGCCCGAGCGCTGCTTGTCGTTCTCGACGAGAAGCGACCGGCCGAAGAAGACTTCAATCGTGCCCGCTTAGACAAGCGCCGCCACCGGCCCAAAAAGTCACGACTTCGGCCGAATATGCGGCTGCGCGATTGGAGGAAGTGGGCCAAGTGGCGCTGGCTGATGTGCGCCGCGATGGCGACATCGTGTACCTCGACATCAGCGACTATGTGCTCCTGGAAGATGGGGAGGAAAAAACCATAAAAAACGATGAGTCGAGGCGGCTCGTCCCAATGTTGAAAGGCGGTCACGGTTATCAAGCGCGCTTGGCCCTGGCGGTCGCCGTCGGCCCAAGTGAAGTCTCGGTCGGTCCGTTCATCAGACATTGGAAAGTGCAGCGATCGGAATCGAAGATCTTCCAAGACTTAGAGGAAGGTGTTCAGGTAGAGGTCTTCGAACCTGCGAACAAGACCACGGAAGCCGGACTTCATATGGCAGCGCTTTGCCTTGATTCATATCGGTGGCGGTCCACTTCGAGTGCAGTTCGATGTTGAATTGCTCGATATCGCTTTCGGCGTGAAGCGGCCGGTGCGGCTCTTGCAATTGGAACGACCAATGTACGTTGGAACGCTTTCGCTTGGTGAGCTTCGAGTGCGCACTCATGATTTTGGTTCAGCTCGAAGCATTCCTGAAGCTGGAGCGGATCCTGACGAGATCGTAGTGGTTGCAAAGGGCAAGAAGCCCCGGACGGAACAGATCAAGCTCGGTGCGGACGTTCTTGATCGATGCTCTTCCCTCGTCTTCGATAAGAAGGCGCGAGAAGTTCGCTTAAGCTGCTGGTGAGGCCGCTAGCTAACTGTGAAACATATGTCCGGGGATCGGAGGTAGAATGGCTGAGAATCGAGCTGGCTTGTGCGGTGCAGGTGGAATGCCTGTGCGCTGAACTACGCCATTGCTGAGAGAGCGCAGGTGACTCCTCAACGGCACAGCTAGGACGATGCTGAGATGTTGAATCATGCAGCGCAGTCGACTGCGAAAGCCCTCTTTGTCGTTGCTGACGAGCCGTTGCTCGTCTTCCGCTCGGTAGAGGCTGCTGCAGTTTGGCTTGAGGTCATTGACGTGGCCGACGGAGTGTACGGGCCCGCTTGCGGAGCGAAAGGAGAGCCTTACCTGATTACGCACGAAGGCAATCGCGTCGTCATCGAGCCGACAGCGGAGCCTCCGCGAGCGGACGAGTTGCGGAAGCTCCTCTTCGTGCACCTAGAGCGGCGCGGGAGCCCAGTCGACCTTGGATCACCATTAGCAGCATTGGTGGCGATGACCTGCACCCTCGGGTTCGATCTATAGCTCAGGAACATCGAGGACGCGCTGCTGGTGGACCGGCGCAATCCGAGGCGGGACCAGCGCATCATTCTCACCGGCAAGGCCAACCGTCTTATGCCGGCATGGATCCTCACATCATCCAGGTGAACGGGCTTAGAGACGATAAGGTGAGGAACGTCGCCATAGGTGGCTGATCAGACCCACTAGCAGCCGTCCAGGGTCCGCTCGCTGCTTCCTACAAGCGGACGTGCGCTAATAAAGGTATCTGGTGGGCATCAAAGCTGGCTGAACTCGCCAGCTACAGCCTTCATTTCGGCGAATAGCGATTCAAGCTCTGCCTCCCAGATGGCGGCATCAGCAGCATTACCTTGCTGCAGCCCCTCAAACACTGCACCAGCGAAATCTTCGACCCCTTGCGGCAGCATGATTCCTCGATTCACAATGATGTGAAGGTTGTGAATCGAGCCTCATAAGGCGGCGAGAGCAACTCCGGTGTCATGCATTACGGCCAGCTCGCCCCCGGCGAGATGGTCAACCTTCCTCCCGCCCTCATGTCGTTGAGAGTGCGCTCGATCATAATACTATTGTGGAGCAAAGAAGCCGGTGTTTTACATCCGATCGGCTTTTTGAAGACCTCCAGAGCAAGCTTCTCCCCTGCTCTGATGAACTGGTGCTACTAATCTTGTCATCGCCGGGCGAACGTAAATCCTTCCGCTACGTTCTCTGGCTCCCTGGAGTTCCGAAACCCTCCGTCGAACGGCCAACCATTAGAATCGTGCTGGCGAGTTGCACAAGATGTTGCCACGGCAAATGAGCGAGGAAAGCGCAAGATCGGCGAGTGGCTCGCATGCTCCGCGAAGGAATCGGTAAGTGCGACTTGGTGGCAAGTTTCGGGACGGCATATCCGAGCGGCTTTGCCTTGCTTGGCTTGCCGTCGGCTGACTATGTGCGTGCACCCAGGTGGAGACAATCGTGTACATCGTTGAGCGCAGAGCTCGTATTCTGCTGCTATTTGTCTTCGCTGTGGCCCTGGCATTGCGGCTTGCTTACATCGGCTTCGGTCTTCCGAGCCTGTACGATCCCGACGAGCCGCTGTTCATGGTCAAGGCGGCTCAGCTGATTGCCGATCGGACGCTCAATCCCCGATGGTTCGGTCATCCCGGCTCAACGACCATCTACCTTACCGCTCTGATCCAGATCGCAACGTTTCTTGTTGGCTTTCTTGCCGGCAGCTTCCGGTCGGTAGGCGATTTCATCAGCGCCGCCTATGCCGACCCAACCATCGCTTTTCTGCCGGTAAGGGTCGTGATGGCGTTGATCGGTGCAGCTTGCGCCGCACTCACCTTTGCCATCGCCAAGCGCTTGTTCGGGCTTACCGTCGCCGTGCTTTCCGGCCTCTTCGTTGCGCTCAACTCTCTCCACATGGCTTGGTCACAGGTCATCCGGACCGACAACCAGGCCAGCTTCTTCATGCTGCTGGTCATCTTCGTCGCGATGCGATTGGTAAAGTCGGGGCGGCGACGCGACGCACTGTTCAGCGGGCTGCTCACCGGCGCCGCTATCGCCACCAAGTGGCCCGCCGCAACCGTGTTCGTCGCTGTTATCGGTGCCTGTTTGCTGCTGGTAAGGACCGGCCGGCTCTCGGTACGTCAAGGCGCAGCTTACGTCGGCATCGCGGCCGGCGGCACCCTGGCGGGGCTCTTCCTTTGCTCGCCTTTTCTCCTTTTCGACTATCAAATCGTTGTCGCCAATCTCAGCAATGAAGCCAGGCCTCAACATCTGGGCCATACCGGCACCGGCTTCGTTGGCAATCTGTGGACTTATGTGTCGGTCTATGCGGAGCAGGCCATGGGCTGGCTCGGGCTCGGGCTTGCACTGATCGGCCTCTTGGTGGCGAGTGGGAATCGCGTCGCGCGCTATGTCGTCCTGCCCGCTTTCGGCCTGTTCATGATCGGCATCAGCGCCCAGAGCCTGATCTGGTCGCGGTGGCTCGTGCCCGGCATTCCCTATCTCGCCATCTTTGCTGCCGTGGGCATACAGCGGTTGGCGCTGACTACCGGGCAAGTTCTCAAGATCAGGGCTCCTGCCGCCATCGCCCTCCTCAGCTTGATTGGCTTGGCACAAAGTGCCGTGAGTGCCGTCGGGCAGATCCGCGAACGTGCGACGGACACGCGGACGCTCGCGGCACGATGGCTGACTGCCCATGCGCGGCCGGGTAGCAGCGTGGTCCTTGAACACATGGAGCTCGGCCTTCGAGACAAGCCTTTTCGTTTCCTCTTCCCGGTGGGCAGCGCCGGCTGCCGGGACGCACGAAGCTTGCTTCGCGGCGAAGTCAATTATGACCAGGTCGAGAAGGCGCGGGCTGAAAGCCCCATTGTCGACCTGGGCAGCATTCCAGCCCCCGTCAGCCAGAGCTGCCGGGCCGATTACGCGATTCTTACCTATTACGATCTCTACGTTGAGGAAGCCAATCGCTTTCCGGGCGCGCTTCGATCCTATCGCACCATCCTGAGCGGAGGCCGGACGGTAGCGCTGTTTCGCCCTGTTCGCGGTAAAGTCGGCGGACCCATCGTCAGGATTGTAGCCGTCCCAACACAGCAATGAACCTGTCGAGGGTGGCACAAGCACTGCACCACTTTTAGAGAGGTGAGGTGAGCGCGATCCCGCGCATGGGGAGTGTAATGCAAGCCGTTATCCTGGCCGGGGGCCTTGGAACACGATTGGGCGAGGAGACCGCTATCCGACCTAAGCCGATGGTCGAGATCGGCGGGATGCCCGTCCTGTGGCACATCATGAAGATCTATTCGGCCCATGGGATCAACGATTTCGTGATCTGCCTTGGCTACAAAGGCTACATCATCAAAGAATTTTTCGCGAACTACTTTCTCCATACGGCCGACGTCACCATCGACCTCGCCAAAAACGCAATGGAAGTGCACCGGGGGCGGAGTGAGCCTTGGCGCGTGACGCTTGTGGATACCGGGGCCGACACCATGACCGGTGGCCGACTGAAGGCAGTGGCCGAGCATCTCAATCCCGATGAACCCTTGTGCTTCACTTATGGAGACGGTGTTGCCGCAATCGACGTGTCGGCGCAGCTCAAGTTTCATGCCGAGCACAAGCGAAAGGCGACGATCGCCGCTGTTGCTCCACCGGGCCGTTTCGGAGCGCTGGAGTTCGACGGAGAGCTAGTCCGCTCCTTTCGCGAAAAGCCGGCGGGAGATGGAGGGCTTATCAACGGTGGCTTCTTCGTTCTTGATCCGTCAGTGATCGACTTGATCGACGGCCCCGACAGCATTTGGGAGCAGGAACCGCTCGAGAAGCTGGCGCAGGCGGGTGAGCTTGTCGCCTACCGCCACGACGGGTTCTGGCAGCCCATGGATACGCTCCGCGACAAGCTCTACCTCGAGGAGTTGTGGCAGCAGGGAGCACCGTGGAAGTGCTGGTGAGGCCGGAGAACTGGAAAGGCCGGCGCGTCCTGGTCACCGGGCACACCGGTTTCAAGGGTGGCTGGCTCAGCTTGTGGCTGCACAAGCTCGGCGCAGAGGTCACCGGCTTGTCTCTCCCGCCGCCTTCGCAGCCGAGCTTCTTCGACCAGACCGGGCTTGCCGAACTGATCGACCACCGCATTGGTGACATCCGCGACGAAGGACTTGTCCGACAGGTCATCGGCGAAGTGCAGCCCGAGCTAGTGCTTCACCTCGCCGCTCAGCCGCTGGTGCGATATTCCTACGATCACCCTGTCGAGACCTATGCAACCAATATCATGGGCACCGTTCACGTGCTCGAAGCGTGTCGGCAAACCTCGTCGGTCAGGGCGGTGGTCTGCATTACGACGGACAAATGCTACGAGAATCAGGAGTGGATTTGGCCTTATCGCGAAAGCGATCCGATGGGCGGCTATGATCCGTACAGCAGCAGCAAGGGCGCGGCCGAACTGGTCATCTCCGCCTACCGCCGCTCCTATCCGGACAATCCGGCGATCGCTTCGGTTCGCGCCGGCAACGTTATCGGCGGCGGCGACTGGGCGCTCGACCGGCTGGTTCCGGACATTGTCCGTGCGCTCCTCGCCGGCCGTGACGTCGAAATCCGCAACCCCAATTCGGTTCGACCGTGGCAGCATGTGCTGGAGGCGCTGGGCGGCTACCTCATCATCGCCCACCGGCTGATGGCGGGCGACCGGAAGGTGGCGACTGCCTATAATTTCGGGCCCTCGGACGAGGACACGCAGCCTGTCGGCTGGATGGTCGAGCGAATGCTCCAGGCCTGGGGCGGGTCATCGAAGTGGGTGAAGCCCGAAGGCGCGCAGCCGCACGAGGCCACCCTGCTCCGGCTCGACTGCAGCAAGGCCAGGTCCGAGCTCGGCTGGCGCCCGCGCCTGCGGCTGGAGGAAGCGCTCGACAAGGTCGTCGAGTGGCACAAGGAAGTGGACCGGTCGGGCGACGCCCGCAGTATCTCGCTCGCGCACATCGACGATTACATGCGGCGGCTAGGCTAGCACCCGGCCGCCGCTTGGTGGCTCAGGCGCCGATGCGCGCCTGCTCCGCGACCTTGCGGCGCGCCGCTTCGAACCCACCCCAGATCGCATTGTCGGCCGCCGCGTCGCGGATCAGCTCCGCACGATAGAGGAAGCCCTGCTCGTCAAGCAGGATCGGGCGATAGGCGTTCGGGTTGTGCTTCTTGTCGCTCTGCCAATAGCGGAAGAAATCCTCGCGGCTGACGCCCTCAAGCGCTGCCGGCAAACCGTCGAGGCCGCCCAGGATTTCAAGCAGGTTTTCGATCAGCGCGGACACCCGGGGTACCTGCTTCAGCGCTGGGTTGGCCGCCGCGCTCATCTCTACCGCGGCAAGGCAGCCGACCCCAACCGCGACACCATGGGTGACGAGATAATCGGTGCAGCTCTCCAGCGCATGGCCGAAGCTGTGACCGAAGTTGAGCAGCAGCCGCTCATTCTGATCGAACTCATCGACTTCGACGAACCACCTCTTGGCCCCCAGCGACAGGGCAACGATCGAGGCGACGCCTTCGATATCGCTCGCCTGCCCGAGATAGTTCGTAAAGATCTCGTCCGAGCGCGCGAAGCAGATCTTGGCGGCCTCGCACCGGCCCGCCGCGACATGCTCGGGCGGCAGCGTCTCGACCGCCGCGGTCGGAACGACGATCCGCTCGGGAGGATAGAACGACCCGACGAGGTTCTTGAAGGCGCCGACATTTACCGAGCTCTTGCCCCCGATGCAGCTGTCGACCATCGCCAGCAGGGTGGTTGGCAGGAAGGTCCACTTTACCCCGCGCATGTAGACGGTGGCGATGAAGCAGGCGATGTCCTGCACCACCCCGCCACCGACCGCGAGAATGTGGCCGTTGCGGGCGAGTCCGAGACGGCGGCATTCCTCGACTAGCGGGGCGATCGCAGTAAAATCCTTGGCTTCCTCAGTCGCCTCGATGAACAGGACGGGACGCGACAATCCCTGCAGCTGATCGCGGAAGAAGCCATCGGCGAGGATGATCGTGCCTTCGCAGGCCTCGACGACATCCCGCACCCGCTGTTCGGACAGGAGCACCGGATGGCTGCCGGACGCCGACTGGATCTCAAATAAGCTTTGCATTTTCAAATCCCAGATCGACCGACACAAACTGGCCGGTGATGCTACTCTGTTCGTTGCAGAGGAAGGCGGTGAGCTTGGCGACATCGTCAACTGCGGGAAGGCGGCCGAACGGGGTCATGGCGGCGAGCCGATCGATCTGCTCGGGCGTGAGATTGGCGCGGGTCATCGGCGTGTCCAGCGCGCCTGGCAGCACCGCGTTCACCAGCATGCCTCGCTCCGCCAGGTCGAGCGCGGCCGACTGAACCAGCCCCTGGATCGCCGCCTTGGTCACCATGTAGGAGAATTTGTTGCGGCGGGCCACGCGCTGCCAGACCGAACTGATCACCACCAGGCGAGCGCCGTCCCGCAAACGGCCTGAGGTCAGCAACGCATTCATGCTCGCCGCGACGAACAGGACATTGGCGTCGTACAGGTCGCGGTGCTCCCTGACATCGAAGTTGGCGACGCTGTCGTTGATGTTGGCGCCTTGCGCCCAGACCGCGACATCAAAGGCCGCATCACCGGGAATCGCGTCCGCGTCCTGCAGCGGATCATAGGCATAGACGCCATCACCGGCGACGCGACCCGTCGCGAGCACCGCGTGACCGTCGCGCTCGAGCGCGTCGCAGCAGGCCGCGCCGATCTGACCGCCGCCGCCGAAGACGATCGCCTGCTTCACTACGCCGCGACCTTGGCCAGCGTCAGCATGTTGCCGAGCTTCAGCCCAATCGGGGTCTGCGGCAGCGGCGCCTTCGCAAGGTCGATGCCGGCCGTCCAGGCCGCCTGGCGGATCATAAAGGCGAGCGGGAAATAGTTGCGGCTGCGGCCGATGGTGACCGTCTCGTAGCCGGCCCGCTTGAGCAGCTTGGTCATGGTGTTCGGATTGTAGAGTTCGGGATGCTGCAGGCAGAAGGGCGGGAACTTCACCCCCATCAGCAACCGTAGCAGCGACTTCTCGTTGTGCGTGACGATCATCAGCGCGCCGCCCGGCTTCAGCTTGGTACGGATCTGAGACAGTATCGCCGCCGGATCGAGCAGGTGGTCGAGCACGTGAACCATCACGGCAAGTCCGATGCTGCCGTCCGGCACTGGCGACAGATCGTCCATGTCGGTCGAAATGGTGTGCGGCTTGCCGTTCGTGGCAGCAGCCAGTTCCGCGTGCACCGCGCGGTTGGGTTCGAAAAGCCAGTAGTGGTCGTACTTCACTTCGAGCGCGGCGTCGCGGACGATGTAGCCGATGTCGGGGCCAATCTCGAGAAAGCCGCCATCTAGCGGCGCAGTCTTGCGTGCCTCGCGCCAGTAATCGCGCTGCGTGGCTTCCAGTGCGGGGCCCGGTACATCCTCCATGTTCGGCGCCATGTTGGCGTAGAGTTCGCCAAGCTGCGCACTAGTGAAGAAGTGCGGCGTGTACATCTGGTCGCACGACTGACAGCGGGCGTAGGTGAAGAACACCTTCTCCTTGAACAGCCCGGCCCAGAACGGCCGCAGTTCCTCAAGGCTGACCGTCTCCGCGCGGCGCTCGCTGAACACCTCGTCGCGCGGCTGATCGGCTCCGCAGGCAGGGCAGTTCCGGCGCGGAAATTCACTGTCGATCACGTTACTTCGATCCCCGGGCTTTGAAAGTTACTCGGCTGTGCCAAAAATAGCTGCCAATCATCAGCACCAGTGCAAAACCAAGTTGCGCAATGATCGGGTGGATGCCTCCGACCTCTACCAATAGCGGCAGCGCCGCCCAATTTGCAGCATAGTTGAACAGGTAAAAGGACGAGAAAAGCCCGAATTGGCGCGCCGTGTCACCCCGCGTCTGGAACACACCCAGACGATAGGTGGTGAAGGCGAACAGCAGGCTGGTCGCTTGCGCGATCACCAGCGCCACCATGTAATGCTGGTGCAGCCATTCGCTGCTCCACAGCAGCAACGGATAGATAGCAAGCCCGAACGCCGTGTTCAGCCCCGCCGCGATGACGTAGCGCAGGGGTCTGCCACCCGCCTGCTGCTGAGGCTGGTCGACGATAGCAGAAGATCGCTGGTCGCTCATTCGTCCATCAGGTCGATGAGCATGTTCTCGCGCAGCACCTCGCGTGGGAGAAACGGAGACAGGTCTTCCAGCGCGGGCGACGTGATCCGGCCATCCGGGTGCTGCTTGGCGCCAAGCTTGGGTGCGAAGGGCACCGTTTCGTCGATGAAGATCTCGCACATCGCAGGCCCGGGCGTATCCAGCATCGCATGGATGGCGGCGCCAAGATCCTCGTGCTTCTCGGCCCGCGAGTAGCTGAACCCGAACGCGCCAGCGACCTTGGAGAAGTCCGGAAAGGTCACGTTGCTCTTGGGCCCGCCGCCGACTTCGACGCCGTTGAAGAAGTTGCGATGGGTCTGGAAGATCGACACATAGCCGCTGTTGTTGAGCAGCACGACCTTCACCGGCAGGCCGTAGCCGGCGATGGTCTGCATTTCTTGGATGTTCATCATAATGCTGCCGTCGCCGGCGATGCAGATGACGCGCTTTTCGGGGCCGCGCGCGGCGCAGATGCCGACGGCGGCCGGAAGGTCATAGCCCATGGTTGCGCAGCCGCTGTTGGTCCACAGCCGCTGCCCGCGCTTCAGATTGGCGGTCTGGAAGCTGACCACGCAGGCGCTGCCGTTGCCGGTGACGATCACCTCATCCTCTTCGAGGCGGTCGAACAGCGCTTCCATCGCCACATAGGGGTGGCACGGCTCGTTGGTGCGATATTCGGGAAGCACGATTGGGAACTTGGCAGAGCGCTCCCGCGCCCAGGCCAGCCACTCCTTCTGCTTCTCGCTAGGCTGTACAGGAGCGACGGCGATCAGCTCCGGCAGCAGGTCGGCAAGATGTGCGCAGACCGGTAAATCGGGTTTGACGTTGGGCTTCTGCAGCTCGACCGGATCGATATCGACCCACGCCTTGAAGGCGGCGCGTGCAAAGCTGTTCCAGTTGTAACTGACCTGGCGGATGTTGAGGCGGCTGCCGAGGATCAGGAGGAAGTCCGCGCTCTGCGTCACCATGTTGCCGGCGCGGTCGCCGATGGTGCCGGGCCGTCCGCAGTAGAGCGGATGGTCGTTCCAGATGACGTCGTGAGCGTTCCAGCCGGTGACCACTGGAATGCCGAGCTTTTCCACCAGCTCGATGAACTGCGCATGGGCGCCGCTGATGCGGACCCCGCCCCCGGCGAACACCACCGGGCGCTCGGCCGCCTGCAGCCGCTCGATGATCTGCCTGGCCGCGGCCTTGAGATCGGTCTCCTTCCACGGCTCATTCAGCTCGGCGGGATCAAAGCCCGGCGCAAGCTGATCAGGATCGATCATCGCCGCCTGCACGTCGAGCGGAATGTCGAGCCACACAGGTCCGGGCCGGCCGCTGGTCGCGAGATAGATGGCTTTCTCGAGCTCGTAGCGGATCTTGAGCGGGTCAGTGACCATCGCCGCATATTTTGTAACTGGGGTGACGATCGGCTCGATGTCGAGCTCCTGGTCACCATATTGGCGCAGCGGGAGGCCGGTGTGACGGACGGTGGTCTCGATCTTCACCTGACCGGAAATGACCAGCATGCCGATGGAGTCGACAAAGGCGCCGTAGACGCCGGTAATGGCGTTGGTGCCGCCCGGGCCGGAGGTGACGTTGACCACCGCCAAGCGCTGGGTCAGTCGGGTGTAGGCCTCCGCTGCCATGGCCAGCGCCTGCTCATGATGGCAAAAGGTCGTCTTCAGGCCTTCATGGGTGCCGATCGAATGGTTGAGGTGCATCGCACCCCCGCCCGTCAGCATGAACACGTCGCGGATGCCATGTTCGACCAGCTTGTCGGCAACCCACGCGGAGAGCTTTACCTTTGTCATTCCGTCCATCCATTCCACAGCGCCGTACGCCGGATCGCCTCATCGAGGCCGACCGTCGGCACCACGCCTAATTCGTTGCGAATGCGCCCGGTAGCCGGAACATAGCGCCCCGGATTCCAGCCCTTGTCCTCTTCCCCGAGGATCGTCACGCCAGGCGCGCCGAGCACGGCGGCGACCCGGCTTGCCAGCTCGGCAATGGAAACGCCTTCCTCGGAGCCGACGTTGTAGGTTGCCCCCGGCTTGGCAGCCAGTAGCAATTTCCACAGCCAGACCGCGAGATCGGCGGCGTAGAGATAGCTTCTGACCGCAGTCCCGGCGCCCTGCACCACGATCTGCCGTCCGGCCATCGCATCGCGGATGAAGTTGCCCGCTGCAAAATGGATGTCGAGCGACAGAAGTGGCCCGAGGAGCGCGAAGATGCGGGCGTTAACGATGTCGATCCCGAACTGCTTGCGATAAATGGCGCACAGCATCTCGGCCGCGCGTTTGCCTTCGGCATAGGACGAACGATGGGTCATCAGATCGGGAGCGCCGCGAAACTCCTCGTCGACGTGGGTGACCTGCCACGGCTGCGCCCCGTAAACGGCACCGGATGACAAGAAGAAGACCCGCTTGGCGTCGAGTGCGCGCGAGAAATCGAGTGCCGCGCGTGTTCCCTCTACGATCGTGTCGAACATGCGCAGCGGATCATTCTCGTTGAGATCGGCGCTTGCGTCCGTGGCGGCGTGTATCACAAAATCGTAGCGGCTGCCCTGTGGCTTCAGCTCCCGCACGTCGCCTTCAACAAGGTTGATGCCGCGGCTGGCGGCAAGATCGCCGAGCCGCAGAACTGCGCTTGCGGCGTCGCGGGTCAGCACGTCGACCTGCACACCAAGGTCGAGCTGGCGATCCGCCTCGACCAGCGCGGTCAGCATCCAGCGACCGATAAAGCCGGTTCCGCCCGTAAGGAAAAGGCGCTTGTCGGCAAGCTTTGGCCACTCAGCCTGGAGCGAGCGCACCATCGCTGCCACGTCATCCTCGAACACCCACGATGTCACGCCACCAACTCCCTTGTCCCTGGCCCTTGCGGATGGGCAGCAGCGTGGCGGCGCTTGGCGAGGCCCCAGGTTGGCGGTCCCGCCCTTGCGGCTCTATGGAAGTTGCGCAGGCTGTCAAAGGCGAGCGCCCACAGCATAATGGCGATGATGCCCGGCCGAATGAGGGCACCGAAAGGCACGACATAGTCGCTCATCACCAGTCGTCCACTCAGCCACGATTGCCGCTCAACCGAGATCAGGTTGGCCAGGGTCCAGTCTCCGGGAACCGAGATCAGGTAAGCGCAGATGATTGCTGTGAGAATGGCCTTGTTGCGGCTCTTCTCAAGGAACACCAGAAAGACAATCAGGGCGATCCCGTAGCCGCCTGGGTTCTGGCTGACGAAAGACTGCATCAGGATGAAGAAGATCACCCGCGAAGTAGTGATTGCCTTGGGGTAGAGCCACGCAAGTCCGATGCAGAGAAGGGCGATGCCGCGCGACCAGATCGAATATTGGCTGATGAAGACGACGGCTGCATCAACGTATCTCTGTTCGATGTACTCTCGCACCGGATATTGCTGCACGTCGAGCTGAAGAAGCGGCTTGTAGGTAGTGGTGTAGAGAACCTCATCCCAGATCGTGCCGAGCCGAACCGAAAACCAGTTCTGTAGATTGGAGATCAGTTCAACCGGGGTGCCTTCGTTAGTAATTGCGAGGGTGACGAGGTAGAGGCCCAGGCTGCCCACCGCGCACAACTCGAACAGCCGCCAGTCGCGCTTGATCGCCAGCGAGAAGAGGGGAAGCACCATGTAGACCTTGGTGTTCGCCATGAAGGCGGCCGTTAGCGCATAGCCAGTCCGGCCGCGAACCAGATTCCCGTACAGAGCAACCATGGCGATGTAGGTGAGCATGATGAGCTGACCGCGCTCAAGTGCGAACAGCAACGGCCCGCCAATGGCTATGGCAAGGCTCCTGAACAGCGCCGTGGATCGGTCACGACGGTAGAAGGCGAATATGCTGATAATGACGCTGCCAGCGTACATCGCCAGAATGAAGACGATCCCGAACCAATCGCATTCCCGCGCGTCGTAAGGCGCTGCGTTATAGCAGCGGGGGTCGCCCATGAACCGGGTCACCACGAACGATAAGGGAAGATAGATCGTCCGCCACACGCTGTAGGCGTCGCCCTTGTGCGCCCAGTAGGCCGTGTTGAACCAGTCCATGAACGTGTCGCCAATGTCGAACACGAACGGCGGCCCGAGGTATCCCTGGTCGAAAAATTGGATCACCACCCGCACGAAGCCGGCAAGCACGAGAAGAGCGCCGGCAAGCTCAACGGGTCGCAGGGCTGCCCGTTGCCGCGAGTTCATGACTGATCGTGGAGGCGTGGCGCGACTGAATCGCGGATGACCGGCCGCGTTCGGACCGCCGGGAAGTTCAGCCGCTCCTCCTCGATCACCAGTGGCACGTTGCGCAGCCGCTCGGCAATCAACCGCACCTGATCGCCGATCAAGCCAAGGAACAGCAGCACGATTGCAAACAAGGCGAACATGACGCTCAGCGCCAGAAGCAATGGCGAATAGCCGATGACCGCGAAGCGGATCAGCGTCACTGCCGCGAGGACCGCAGCCAGCACGATCATGTAAATCGCCGTTACCAGTTGCAGCCGGAGCAGCGACTTGGCCGACGCGCCGACACCCGACAAGGCGAAATTCAGCAATGTCCAGAAACCGTTGCTGCTCTTGCCGCCGGCTCGTTGCGGACGATCATAAGGAACAACGGCGATGCGATAGCCACTTTCAACAAGCATGCCGCGAACAAAGGGTTCGGGCTCGTTCCAGGATGCGAGCATGTCGACCACCTCGCGGCTGATCAGGCCGAAGCCCGTCGCACCTGGGATGAGCGGGGTATCAGTGAACTTGCGAAAAAAGGCATAACCCAGCTTGCGCACCGTGCCGAGCACGATGCCGGCCTTCTCGCTGCGACGCTGGCCTAGCACCACTTGGGCGCCTGCTCGCCACTGGCGAACGAACTCGCCGATCAAGGCCGGCGGATCCTGGAAGTCGCAGCAAAGAGCGATCACGGCGTCACCCTCGGCCTGGAAGATGGCGTAAGTTGGTGAGCGCATCTGGCCGTAGTTGCGGTTGTTGAAGATGGCGCGCACCCGCCCGTCTCGCGCACAGATCTCGCGTAACAATGCGCGCGTGCGATCACTCGAGTCATTGTCGATGAAGATGATCTCGTAGCTGGCCGCGTGGCGTTCAGCCTCGGCGGTCACCGCCTCGTACATGGCAACAACGTTTGCTTCTTCGTTGAAGCAGGGAATGGCGAAGCTCAGTTCAGGTCGCGGCGAGGGTTGAGCGGTAATTGGCATGACGGATAATTACGCCGTTGCTTCCTGCACCGTGACCCGGCGACGGCTGCGGAACAGCCCCGTCGCTGGCGCATACCATTCGGTAAACAGTGCAAGCAGGACAACAAACCCGAATGCAGCCATTGCCCAGATGTTGTACTGGCGCTCTGGTACGATGTTCGCGGGGTCAATGATCTGGATATAGGATGCGCTTTCGGCCGCCAGCTCTTCCACTTCGACCTGCTCGCGCGAGCGCTGGTAGACGTCGTAGATGGACTGCTGAAAGCGGACGTCGCGGAACAGGGACAGGTATCGCAGATCGATCGCGGTCAGCCGGGCGACATTCGGCTCGGCGATGCCGGTAGCCGGCGTGGTGGTGCGCGCAATCTGCGCCTGTAACCCGGCAATGTCGCTGCGCAGTGCGGCAAGCTCGGCGCTTTCCGGTCCGCGGAATTCACTTAGGGTCTGCAGTTCGACCTGCTTGGCCTGAACTTGCGCCTGCAAGGTCGCGCGCTGGGCAAGAGCGGCACCGAGTTGCTGTTCCGGTGCAGCGAGGCTGTTGGCCCGGCGGAATCTGTTGAGGTTCGCCTCGGCCCGCGCCACGCGTTCGTTGGCGTTTTCGAAACGGCGTTGAACGATCTTCTGTTTGTTGGCGATGATCTGTCGCCCGAAGCGGGCCAAGTTGGCGCTGATTGCGTCGGCATAGGCGGACGTCAACCGGCGTGCCTGCTCCGGGTCGTATAGCTTGGTTTCGATTTCCATGACGCCGCCGAGAAGCAGGTGAACGTCGACCTTCTTCTCGAGCCAGAGCTTTGCCTTGCGCTCGCTCGCGAACTGTCGTCCATCCCCGACCAGCCCGAGCTTCCTGATGACGTCGCTTGCAACCGTGTCGCTGCGCCCAATGATCAGGTAAAGGTCATTCGACGGGCGGCCGCCCGTAAGTAGGCTGCCGATGCTTTGCGATCCGCTGCCCAGAGCACCGAGGAGCGAGGTCGTGCTCGCAGCACTGGCGCTGGTGTCCTGCGGAACGATTTTCGCTCGCGCGAGATAAGGTCTCGGGAAAAAGATGAGAACTAGGAGGACCAGCGCGGCGCCGGAGTAGAGGGATCGACGGATGCGATCGTTCCTGGCCACAACGATGGTATTCTCTACCAGCTTCACTGGGTCACCGCCACGGCAGTCACGATCGCCGGGGTGAGCGCCGAGGTAATATCCCGCACACGCGCCCAGAACTCGCCGCGGTTGGCATTCACCGGCACAAAGACGAGATCGCCGGGCAGCACGGGCTGACGCTGCACGTTCACCGTTCGCTGGGAGATCAACGTCCCGTTGGCCCGGATCACGAAGATCTGCGACTTGTCGCCGATCTTCTGCACGCCGCCAGCGCGGGCCAAATACTGACCCACCGTCTCGCCCCGGCGATACTGGAAGGACGCCGGGCTCGGCACCGCTCCGAATACCCCCACGGTGACCGGCTGCGGCGGAATATAGAGCGCGTCGTTGTTTTCCAGGATGAGGTCTCCCGGCAGCTGCGAGTCGGCAGTGCTCACGGCCATGATCAGCCGCCCGTCGGGTTCGCGCTGCTGCAGTTGCTCGACAATCGATTGCACGGCCTGAAGCCGCGCCGCATTAAGCGCGGCAGCTTGATCGACACTGGTAAGCGGCTGCGACTTCAGAAGGAGTTCGAGATCGTCGACAGCGCGCCGGTAACTATTCCGCTGCGTCTGCTTGACGCTTTCGCGAGTGAAGACCGTGCCGAAGACATAAGCCTGTGGCGTCAGGCCTCCCGCCTGGGCGATCACTGCACCAACCGAAGTGCCGGGCTGAACGTAATAGCGTCCAGGTCGGGCGACTTCGCCGCTCACCGTTACAAGTGCCGGCTGACGAAGCTGCGGCTGGGCGATGCCGATCGCAGGTAGAACACGCAGAATGGAGGCTCGTTCGGCGACCTGCTGCGCCACTTGCCCCGGAGTGAGTTCCCGCCAGCCTTGCGGTTGAGTCGGGTTGAGCAGCAGCAGCCTTGTGTTGTCGGCTACCGTATTCACCCCGCCGGCGTAGAGGAGAAGGTCCTGCAGCGTTTCCCCGGTGCGCGCTTCATAGATGGCTTCGACGTTCACGCTGCCGACCACCGCCACCTGCGGTCCGGCCGGCGCGATGTAGATGACGTCGCCATTCTGAAGCAGGACGTCGGCGCTCCGGTCGCCCTTCAGCAGGAGATCGTACAAATCGAAGTCGGAGATCAGGCGGCCGTTGCGGCGCACTTGGATCGAACGGAAACTGCCACCTGCCGAGGGCCCACCCGAGGCGAGCACGGCATTCACCAGCGTCGACAGGCTGTTTACGGTGTAGGATCCGGGCAGCCGGGCAAAGCCAGTCACGTAGACGGTGATGCCCTGCAACTGGCCGATCGTCACTGCCACACGAAAACTGCGGTACTGGCGTGACACGGCACGTGCGATCAGCGACTGCAAATCGCCATAGCGCGACCCGCCAACCGTCACCGAGCCAACCCGCGGAATGAAGACCTTGCCCTCCGGGTCGACCACCAGACGAAGGTTGGTGGCGTCCACTGAACCGCTCAGGCCGACCAGTATCTCGTCGCCGACGTTCAGGCGATAGTCGGGAGGCACTGCGGTGCTTGGCGGCGCCGTGAATTCACGCGAGCCGGGAACCAGCAGGTTCGAGCCAAAGCGGCGAAGCCGCTTGTCGACCAAGTCGGAGACATACCGCTCGAATTCGTTCGGCGGCGGGGCCGACTGCACTAGCGGGGCTACGTCCTCCCGCTGGTTAGCGCGATCAAGCGCACGATCCCTGCTTAGATCGCGTTCTCGGTCGCTTGTGGTCCGATCATCGACGTCGCGAAGTGGTTCAATCCGGTCCGGCTCGTAGCGGCCGGGAGGATCAATCGTGCCGGTGCCGACCTGCGTGCGGGCGGCATCCGAGCCGGCCTGAGCGGTTGTTCCCCGACCTGTCTGCGACGACGTTCGCGGTAAATTGGATCCGGCCTGATCGGCTGGATCGATGGGGTAGTTTAGAATCTGCGCAGGTGCAGCTTCTGCCAACAACAGCAAAGCCAGCAGAGGGGCAGCCAAGGGAGCTCGGGACGACCGGAAGTTGGCCATGTTTTCTAACCTACACATAATGGATCCAGGGTGACGAATGCTGCGGCGCAGCAAGGTAGTCTGGCGCTGCACCCATCCTGAACCAAGGCTGTTTTTGCCGTCGGTAGCCACTAGCACGACGACCTGCGAAAGGCAGCTTCGCAACGTGCGTGACAGATGTCCCTTGCCCGTGATGACTAAGCGGCAGCGATCAGACGCCGGGGCGTCTTGGCTGCACGCTCTTCCATCATGGCGATACGCTTGGCGTCTTCGCTGGCGATCCGGTCATAGTAATTGCGCTTGTTCTTCAGCCAGGCGAGTTCGAACTGGACGGCGTTCTCGATGCCCGCTTCGATCTTGGGCTGCTCCACGGCCTCGCCGGCAAAGATCACCTTGCGGGTCTCGAACCGGTCGAGGCGAATGGCCCGCATCTCACGAAGTGCCGGAATGGCGTCCGTGGATACCGAACCGCCGACCACGAGTTCGAGGTCGGCAGCAGCGCAAGCGGCCGCAACCTGCAGAACGGCTTCGGTGATTTGACGGTCGTTGACGGATGTCCGCGGCAGTCCTCGCGAAAGAGTAAAATCGACCCTGCCAAAGACGATCCCGTCAACGCCCGACTGAGCCAGCGGAACGATATCCTCCAGGTTGCTCAGCGTGAGATCGGTTTCAAGATTGAACAGGAAGCTGGTCTCGTGGCGCTCTCCCCCGTAAACCTTGTCCTTGGCTTCGATGAACTTGGAAAGTGCATACCGGCTCTCCACCATCGGGGCGATGATGTAGTTGATGCCGTACAGCTTGCTGGAAAGCAGGTCGGTAACTGCTTCGCAGCCGCCAATCTTCAAAGCAACCTTCAAGTCCGCCCGAAAAGCGAGTTCCAGGAGCCGGAGCAGTTCGTCGGGACGGGTACCCTCGGCTTCAAACTCGGCTTTGACGGCCACCACACCATGCTCGTCGCGCCCACGCTTGAGCAGGTCCAGCATCTCACTTTCTAAAAAGTTCACGCTTTACGATCCTTCGGTTGCGAGCAAAATCGGCGGGTGCACAGCATTGCCCCCGATTTCGCGACACGTGCTTAACATGCAGGCGCGAAGTAGCAAACGAGATTGGCCGCGCGAACCTCATTGAATTGGTCTAACTTAAGGCCAAAGCCCTGTAGTTCCTCGACTTTGGTGAAATAACAACTGACGCTTGACAAAAGAACGAACATACGAAGCGTTAATGCGCTCTGGTTGAAGGCATCTTTAGCTGCATGGACGGCAAGACGTCGCCGCCCGCCGATACCCACCCACTGCGTTCGTCCACATGAGGCTGCGTGCTCCACGTCGTGACGAATTGATCGCCTGTAAAGGAGGTAGGCACACCTAACGGGTTAACGGGTGCACCGTTGCGCCTGATCTCAAAATGAAGATGCGGTCCTGTGGAGCGCCCGGTCGAGCCTACTCCGCCGATCCGCTGGCCTGCAGAAACTCGTTCGCCGGTCTGCACCAGTATGGACGAAAGGTGACCATAGCGGGTGCTCGTACCGTCTAGGTGAGCGATCTCGATCAGGTTGCCATAACCGCCCGCCCATCCAGCGCGTCGCACGATCCCGGATGACGCCGCCCGTACGGTTGTGCCCCACGCAGCGGGAAGGTCGAGCCCTCCGTGCATCCGAGAGCCGCGCACAAGCGGATCCGAGCGCCTTCCGAAACCCGACGAGATGCGAAGCTTGGCAAGCGAGACGCCTGTCAGCGCCTCTGCTCGGTCCTTGGTGGTCACAATCTGCGAGGCCAGGTCAGCGCTCCCCTGCCGCGCGGCAGTCAGCGTGGCAGCATCCTCTCCCGACGGAAGCCGGGAGGGTGCCTGAGCCAGGCCAGCGCTGCCCACGGCCGCGGCAACGGCACAATGAAGCGTCGATCTCAGAACAAGGAAGAGGCGCCGAGTGCCGGATGACCGGAGGACCGACCATGCGTGTTCTAAATGCAACATAGGCGATCGGAATCCTGCCGTCGGGTGCTTTAGGCAAGCGCGAGGTACCGCTCACTGCCGTCAGTACGCCGTAAAATCAAGAGGTTGCGCCGAAATCACGATTCATGCGGAGCAGAAGATGTCGATCGGAACCGAAACAAACGAGGAGTTCAGGCATTAGCGGTGTTGCCGGTCGTTGGGCGTCAAATGTGACGTCGCTTCGCACCAACAGGATGGTCGTGGGCGAAGCCCGGGACTTCAGAGCTTCAATGTTTATGGCCACAAGAACGGAGTACCAAATGAAGAGATACCTGATGGCAGCCGCAGCGCTGGCCGCCGTGGCAGCGCCAGCCGCGGCTCGAGATGGTTCCGGTTACGTGGGCGTGGACCTCGGCGCGCTGATTGCGAAGAAAAGCGACGTAGATCGCCGCGGTCCGCCCGTCACCAACGGCATCTGGGCCGATTGGCTTGACATCGACAACAAGCGTCCGGGCTATGACGTCGGTCTGGTTGCCGGTTACGACTTCGGGATGTTCCGACTGGAAGGCGAGGTCTCGCGCAAGCGGGTAACGCACGACCGTTATCTGATCGACGTGAATGCGCCCGGTCCGTTCCCCGCCGGCATCGGCAGGGGTGGCGCGTATGACGCTGATGGTCGCACCACCGCGACGTCGGCCATGATCAACGCGCTGGTCGATATCGGTAGCGACGACGGCATAAACTTCTTCGCCGGCGGTGGAGCGGGTATTGCCCGGGTCAGCATGCTGATCGATCGCCTAGGCGATTCTGCCTATCACCTGCGCGACGATGACCTTGCCTGGCAGCTTCTTGGCGGCGTTCGCATCCCGGTCTCGGACAACGTGGATGCGGGATTGAAGTATCGGTACTTCTCAGCCGGAACGCTGAAGGGCGACCTTTATGCGCACAGCTTCGACGCGCGTTCGTCGTTCAAGACCCACTCGGTTCTGGCGTCGCTGGTGTTCAATCTGGGTGCCCGCGAGGTAGCTCCTCCGCCTCCTCCGCCTCCGCCGCCTCCGCCGCCGCCGCCACCGGCTCCGGCCACCCAGACCTGCCCAGACGGCTCGGTAGTCCTAGCAACCGATGCTTGCCCGGTGCCGCCGCCGCCCCCTCCCCCGCCGCCGGTCGCTCCGGTACGGGGCTGATTTCATCGGAGTCGAGAGAAGGGCCCGTGCACCCGCACGGGTCCTTTTCTTGTCAGCCCACCGATTTGCGGCGACGAGCTACGTTGAACGCCGTCTCGTCGCCTCAAGATTGTTTATGTGGCGGCGTAGCACCTTTGAGACGACTCGAAGCACCAGCGCAGCACTTACCTGGCGGGCGCAGCACAAGTAACGCCTAGTTAAGAAAAGGCCCAACGCGGTCTCGAGCAACCACGCTGGGCCTGCCATGGTTCAGCAGTCGACGAGATGGGGAGAGCCGGCTGCCTACGAGGCAACCTCCTTGGGGCTGCCCGGTTCCAGTTTGCAGGAATAATTACTTGCCCGGCAAATGGCGGCCGGAAGTTGAGATTGTGCGCGAATGTTGGCGATGGATAGCACGCGGGCTTGTGCTATAGGTCCAACGCTTCACAAACGCGTATGCCGTGTACGCCAGCGGCACCGTTCTCGAACTCCGAGGGTAAGTAAGCTTAGCCTTGCGAAAGGCCGCTTCCGGCGCGGCCTCTGCTACGATGCGCGCAGCGCTGCTCCGAATGGCGAGCCGAGCTAAGGGCATGTGGCCAACCCGGACCTCGCCGCTGCTGTTGAGAATGGGGACGTGCACGACGTCTTCGTCGCCCGATGTCTCGATCACCTAAACCGCCGACAGCTAAGAGCAGCCTCTGAGAGACCAGACCTGACCGGTGCTGAGCATGACCATCAGGATAGGCGTACGTTTTACTGAGTGTCTGCAATGGGTGGAAAGCGAACACTTGCTAACCCGGCGCTGTTTGGACCCCGATAGGCGAATTCCGTGCCTCACGGTCCGATCCTTCGCCGCTGCGAGCCAAGCCTCATGAAGGAGTTGTTAACCATCCCCGCTTATCGGTTCGGAGGATGAAACATGTGCGCCTTCCACCTGATGCGTTAGGATCTGTCGACACGCTCCCTTCAACGAGTGGCAAGACCTTTCTCGACCGTTACGGCACTCCCCTGCACCTCTTAAGCAGCCTGAGCTTGCTCACCCTGTTCATCGCCGCCACCCGCTTGCTGACGCTGGAAGCGGATGAAGCGAACATCCTTCTCGGAGCCTACAACGTTTTCGGCATCCCGGTTCCGCAAGCAAGTGCCGCCGCTTACCCCACGGTGACCAGTGGAGGCCTGTTTCCATTGATCCATGGCCTTCTGGGTCTGCTCACCACCGACATCGGCGTTCACCGGGCAGTCTCCGTGGTCGTGGTTGTGGTATTCGTTGTCGCGACCTTCTGGCTGCTGCGTGAGATGAGGGTCTCCCGCTCACTCGCAATGGCGGGAGCTGCGATGAGCGCGGCTACCCCGGGCCTATTGCTTGTGGGCAGCCTGGCAATGGCGGAGGTGATGGCCACGCTCTTGCTGTTGTTCGGAACGCTTTTGTGGGTCAGAGCCGGGCGGCGCTCAGCGGCAGGTGCTGTGTTGGCCGGCCTGTTGTTCGGGATGGCCTGTGCGACTCGCTTCAACGCCATCTTCATCTTTCCGGCGCTGCTGATCTACGCCCTTGATTTCGAAACCGGCTGGCGGCGCAAGCTTCTCTACCCAGGCCTCGCCACCGTGACAGGGGTTTTCCTGCTCCTTGCCGCTACTCAGCTCTACTACCTCGCAGCGGGTACGGAGGCTGCAGGAAACATCGGAACCCTCACCGGCGCCAGCATGGGCAAGGACATCTTCAGCTTCGCTCGCTACTTGCTAATTGCCAACGACTGGCTTCCGCTGTGGGTGATTGCAGCCATAGCCGGCACCTATGTCGCGGCAGGCCGGTACGTTTTGCGCCGGCGTGACCGGCAGCTTACCGCCCTGCTCCTCCTGGCGGGCGGCTTTGGATGGCTGATGTGGATCTTCAAGGCGCCGATCCCCCACGTTCGTTATCTGTGGCCGGCAATGCCCTGCTTGTGGCTAGGTGCCATCATTGTGGCGACCACTCTGATCGAACGGGCTCGCAACCAGTCTGCGCGAACAGCATATCACATTTCCGCGCTGGTTGCCTGTTTTTACCAGGTTCTGACGGGCTCCTACATCATGAGCCAGGGCGACAGCCTGGTCATGGCTTACAAGCTGAACCGAACCTCTGCTTTCGTCGACAAGGTGCCCAGCTGGACCGCTGCGGCGGACCAAAAGGCTCTGGCGGGCGTCGTTCAAAAGCTGCCTAGCTCCGCCGAGTTGTACACAATCAACCGCAACAGCGCCTTTCCGATCACTTATCTGAGCGGTCGCGCCGTTGCTACGCTCGAGGGGGCCAGCTTCACGGACAAACCGGCATATCTGCTTGCCCTGCCGGTAGATTATGCGCTCTGGAGACCAACCAACGAGATCCTTTCGTGGCGAGAGCGAAACGCAATAGAAATATGGCGGCGCGGAGACTTCGTGCTCTACAGGATCCGCCCACATGCACCCACGCCGCCCCTGCAAAGGCAGATGATCGGCGCCAATGACATCTATCCCTCTCGCCCATAAGCCCTTTCGTCAACAGCTCTATGTGGTGAAAAGGGCGATCGGCAGTCTGCCCTCCCGTAACTTCAGGAAGGGACAAGAGCGGCTAGGGTCAGCGGGTTTGCCTTACGCTTACTGCTCCCACGCGTCGCGCTTTCTGATCCCGTAATTGATCCAGATCCGCACCCATCCACGACCTGCAACTGTCCCACGACCTACCGACGCCAAATGTCCGCGAGGGGTCGTAAGCAGACATCAAGGACGTGGGCAAGCGCTAATCAATGCGGCCGCTAGGTGGCTGAACAAACGGCCGCTTGCGGATGGCGCGTCGGTGCTCGGAACGACCGGCATGGGCGCTGAGCCGACGCCTCACTCAGTATGAACGAACGTCGGGTATCCACCAGCGCTCACCCGATAGCGGCCGTTCCGCTTACCACCACCATCTGCCGCTCACCGGCTTGGGGTGCTGAATGTCCGAATGATCGTAAGCAGACTGTCCGCCAAGGGGCGGAAGGCAGACATGGGCGGCTGCTGCAATCTTAACGCTTAGATGTGAAGCTGGGTCAGCACCGTCTCACCAGTGCATTCCTCGCCATCATCACGAAAACGCAGAGTGCCATAGCCCCCCACTCCAATCCGCACGACAGCTTCTTGGCCTATAGCAAGGTTGAGACACATGCTCGTTCTGATGAAGGTGCCTTCTAGCGTCGAGTATAAATCGTCGGCTTCCTGCGTGACCTGCACCTTGTAGGCACCAGGCGTTACGTCAGCTTGTTGGAGCACCCGACGGACGTCGCACTTGTCGTCGCTATCTTTGAATTCGACGTCGTATGGACCAAGGGAGGCACGTTCGCCGTAGCCATAGACGTAGCAGTAGCGCGTCTGCACCCAGATGGATTGACCGTCGACCTTGTAGAAGTTCGAACTTTTGCGAGTTAGGCTGACAGCGTAGCGTTCCGCAGCATGGGCCGGGGGCGCTGCCTCAAGTCCAGCTACGATGACGGCGAGAAGCGCCAGCGAAGCCTTTCGTACTGGAAAGCAGCGCATCATTCCTGACTTCCATACATTAGTTTGTCGATGCTCCAGATCGTCGCCGGCCTCGGCCGCTGGCGAGCGCGGTGACAACGCCGCTACTTCGAGCCCCCGCTTAATAGCTTTGCCTTTGCAGACTGAAACTCGGCTTCGCTGAGCAGGCCTTGTTTCCGCAGGGTTGCAAGCTTTCCGAGCTCGTCGGCCAGCGATTGCGTCGGGGGCAAATTCGTCGACGGCGCAACGAAGGTTGTTGATGACGGGGCCGTCTGTACCGGCGCCGGCACTTGAGCCGCGGCGCCGCAGTCTAGCCAGACGTATAGCGCATCGAAATCCCTTACCGGTCTGATGATCAGGCAGCCGCTAGCTATCTGAGCGGCTTGTACCCATTGCTCCTGATCTTTTCCGACATTCTCGTACATGCGGGCAGATCGCACCGTCGCGGTGTTTGCCTCGACCTTGACGTTGAAGTCGCGCCCTCCGCTTTTGACTCGGTACACGCCGGGGCCCGGCCGCGCAGTGACAATGCCAGCTGCAGCACCACCGGTGGCTGCGACGGCGCCGACTAGCCCACCGACGAGAACGCGGGGCGCCTCGTTCTTCCAGAAGTTGGCTCGACGTTCCGAAAACACGCGTTTGAGGCACTGCTCGCGGAACGAGTGCCCATCTGGGAATCCTGCTTTCCGGCACTGAACTGCGGGCGTCATCGCTGCAGCCCCACTAGACCAGGCAAGTGCAACGAAGCCCAGCATGGGCGCCCATCTGAGAACACTGCCCATCGTTACCCCCCCCCACCATTTACCGAGGTGTAGCATACACGAAAGTTAATCGGGCGCGAGGCGGGTCACAGAACCGAAAGCGTTAGGCGCATAGATTGCCCGCCCGTGCAGCGGCACTGGGGCTGGCGTCTCGCTCTGTTGCGGCCGAGCTAGGCGCTTAGGCTGTAAGGCTTCGCCCAGACGGATGTCTGCTATCGGCCTCTTCGAACCCGAGAGCAGCCATTCCGCTTACCACCAAAAGGAGACGAATGGGCTGCTGCTGTCGAACCTGCCGCAGACCGGTTGACGGCGCCCGCGCGAGGACTCATGCTGGCTGAGGAAGCGACCGATAGTCGGCTCGTGAGTACAGAAGATGTGCACAGAGGCCAGTAATTCAAGCTTTGTAGATTGGCGGATTACAGCCTTTCTGCGCATTTGAAGACCCCTCCCGTAGGGGTCACCAGTGCCGCCAGCGTGATCGCCATTCGTTAGTCCAGGGCCACCGGTTTCCTAGCCACCCTCTATGAGACGAGGGTGAGCCGTCATGACCGACTGTGCTTTGTTGTGAAAGTTCTGCAACTCCAGCGCTTGATTGGCCGAGTTTGCCTCGCGTCGTCACCCACAACCATCTCCTCCGCACCATTTGGGGCGCGGCGCATGAGCGAGACTTCGAATACCTCCGCGTCGCTGCCAGGGATTTGCGACTGAAACTCGAGGAGGATGCTGGCAAACCAAGGCTGATCCTGAACGAGCCGGCGGTGGGTATCGTTTGCGGATCTGAGTGCGCTGAACGCTTTCAGCCTTAGCAGTCCAGCAGGTGCAGCGAGTAATCTTAGTTGGGCGTACTCTCGTTGGCCCGCCTGCAGCCCCCGGCAAGGTCAGGACGAGGTCAGCTGGTTCTTCGACTCGCGGCGCTGACCGAAAATCATGCCCTTCTCAAGCCGGGCGCAGAGCTCGGCATAGAAGTCGGTGAGGAAGCCGAAATCATCGCCGTCACTTGGAATGCCGAACTTCTCGCGGACCGTGCGTGCAACGGTGGCGATCGCGACCGGCTGCTCGGCCCGGAGCACATTCTCCAGCCGTTGCAATTCGTAGATCCCGTAAGTCGACAGAGCTTCTTCCGGGAAGTGGCGGCGGACTTGCCGCGATGCACCGACGAGATCGTAGGAGAGTTTGGTTTTTCGCACTTCCACAACCCAAGTGCCGGCTACCAGGTCGCCGACACGAAGGCGGTCGCGATTCATTAGAGGAAAAAAGAGGAATATCCCGCTCCAGCTGAGCGCGAAGATGGTGAGGAAGGTGCTCGCGACACCCTGGGCTTCTTGCGCCGCGAGGAAAGAAATCGGGAGGAACACCTCGATCTCGCGCATGGCATTGCGAGCCACGACCGCCGCGCCGCTCAGGCGGCTGCCGTCGCGAGCGACCACGCGCAAGCCGACCAGCCGCTTGCCGGGCGTTGCGCCGCGGCGCCCCATCTCGAACACGCTGAACCAGAAGTTCCTGAGCAGAAAGAAGCCGATCAGCCAGACAATGGCGACGCCCTGCACGGCGCTGCCATCGAGCCCCAGCCATACGAGCAACAGCGTCACAACGATCAGCAAAGTAAGGAGCAGCAGCGCATCGATGGCGAAAGCGGCCGCACGGGCGCCAGCCGTTGCAAGCTCGAGCTGAAGATCAACTCCTTCAGGTGTGACGAACGGCCGGCGCATGGAGTCAGCTTTGGCTTTCCTTGCCATCACGGCGCTCCGGGCCGGAAGCGGGCGGGAAGGAAGAAGTAAACCAGCCAGCCGGCGAGCGCCGTGCCGCCGATCAGCATGCGGAGGCCGTCATCGTTGATGGTCTGGCGCCCGATGCCTTCAAGCACGCCGGCGACCGCAAGCATGATCACCGTGCCGAGCATCGCGGTAGCCGCAACCCGGCCGGCCGCGACCATCGCTTCCATGCGGGTCAGCACGCCGGGGAAGGCGAGCGCAAGGCCGATCCGCATCCCGGCCGCGCCGGCGATGCAGATGGCGAGGATTTCTGTCGTGCCGTGGATCATCAGCCAAGCGGCGAGATTGAGGCCGAGCCCCTTAGCTTCGAACACTGCGAAGAAGGCGCCGAGCATCAGCCCATTGTAAGCAATCACCAGGATCGTCGGAACAGCCAGCGCAAAGCCGAGCGCGAAGGAGAAGATGGCGATCTGCGCGTTGTGGGTGAACAAGAAGGTCGCGAACAGGGCAAGCGCGCCATCCCCGTCGTCGTAGAGCGTTCCTCGCAGGAAATCGGCGCTGGCCGACGGATCACGTCCCGAGGCGAGCCCCTGCGGGATGATGCCGTAGAACCATTCGGGGTCGCTCCGCACCAGGAAGTAAGCGGCGACGGCGGCAAGCGCCGTCAGCGCTGCGCAGAAGGCCAGTTCGCGCCACAGACTGCGCACTGCTTCGGGCCATCCACGCGCGAAAAAGTGGAGGACCTGCTTTCCGGGTGAGGTCTGGACCCCATAAATCTGGAAATAGGCCCGCACGCAAAGCTGCTCGAGGTAGGTGAGAAGCGATTGATCGAGGGACGTATCCCGCGCAACGGAAAGCGACGACAATGTCGTTCGGTAAAGGCGCGGCAGCGCCAACATATCGTCGTCGCTCAGCGATCGAAGCGACTTCTTCTCCAGCCGCTCGACCAACGACTCCAGCCGTTCCCAGTCGGCGGAATGTTCGGCCCGGAAGCGGGTTGCGTTGACGAGTGGCGCGTTCACAGCCGGTCCCTCCGCTTGATATCGAGATAGGCTTCGGCAATGCGTGGAGCGACCTCGTCATGGCCGGCTTCGAGAACATCGACGCCTAGGCGCCGGAGCTCGGTGACGACTTCCTGTCTTTCCTTCAGGATCGCGCCTGCGGTGATCGCGCGGGCAACGTCGTCGGCATGCTCGGGGGTGGCGGCGGCAAGGCTTTCCAATTCCTCGTTGCGCAGCATGACGACGAGCACGAGGTGGGTGCGAATGAGAAGCCGCAGCATCGACAGCAGGAAGCGGGCGGAGATGCGGTCCGTCACTTCGGTGAAGAGGATGACGAGCGAGCGGCGGTGAAGGCGAGCGTTGAGCTCGGTCAGGGCGAAGGTGAAGTTGGTTTCGTCGGTGCCATAATCGACCCCGGCCGCCAGCCGCTGAAGCTCTGAAAAGGCGCTGGCGCCGGCGAAGAAGCCGCTAGTCAGGCGGGGGCGGCTGTCGAACGCGGTGAGCGAGATACGGTCGCCGACCCGGAGGGCGAGCCACCCCGTCAAAAGGATCGCGCCGATCATGTGATCGACCCGCGCCATCCCTGCTACGGGCTCCGACATCTGCCGCCCGCAATCGATTGCGAAGCAGATCTGGTTGTTCTTCTCGCCATGGTAATGTCGCGCCAGCAGCTTGGTCGCGCGCGCGCTGCTCTTCCAGTCGATCGAGCGGCGATCCATGCCCGTCCGGAACTCGACCAAGGCATCGAAGTCGCCGCCCTCCCCCCGGATGAGCTGCTTGATCGAGCCTTCGATGGCGTAACGCTCGAACAACCGGACGCCGTTACGGCGGGTCGGACGAAGGTCGGGAAGGATGTGGATGCGGTCGTCGCGAGCGATCTCGCGCTGCCGCCAGACCAGTCCGAGCGGCCCAGGCCAGCGCAGCCACAGCGTTTCAAGCCTCGCCAGCCCCCGACGCAACATCGTCATCGGTACAGTCGCCGTTCCGCCGTCGCGTGCCGTGTCAAGCGCCACCCGCCCTTCGTCCGGCATGGCGATCAGCGGCGAGCGGTCGAAGGCGATTTCCGCCTGCCGCAGGTCCGGTCCGGCCGTCAGGCCGATCTCGGCCTCGCGTTCTTCCCCGACGAATGCGCTCGACGGGATGGCAAGCTCGAGCCCGGCACCGCCCTTCGACCGCACCGCATCCACCGCGATCAACACCGAGATCGCTAGTGGCCAAGCAAGCGCGAGATACCAATAGTCAGCCGCGAGCGCCGCTGTGAGCAGCGCCACAAGGGCACCGCTCGCCGCCAGCAGCACTGCGCGGCGGGTCGGATAGATCAACGCGGCGCCTCGATCTGGTCGATGATGGCAGTGACCACGTCCTCGACCCGGCGCCCGTTGATTTCAGCCGACGGCGAGAGAAGCACGCGGTGCCTGAGGACGGCTGGCGCCAAGGCCTTCACATCGTCGGGAATGACGAAGTCGCGACCATCGAGCGCGGCATGCGCCCGCGCGGCGCCTGCAAGCATCGCACCGGCGCGCGGCGAGGCGCCGGACTGAAGGTCCGGGGCGGTGCGGGTGCCGCGGATCAGGCCGGCGACATAATCGATGACCTCATCCACCAGCCGGACCGACGCCACTGCCTCAGTTGCTGCGGCGAGTTGTGCCTTGTCGACCACCGGCTCGACGCCCCAATTGGACGGGTCCATCGCCTGACGGCTGCTGCCGTGACTGGCGATGATCTTCCGTTCTTCCTCGGCGCTCGGGTAATCGACCAGATGCTTGAAGAGGAAACGGTCGAGCTGGGCTTCGGGAAGCGGATAGACACCCTGCTGCTCGATCGGGTTCTGCGTCGCCACGACAAGGAACTGGTCGCCCAGCGAATGGGTCTCGCCGTCGATGGTGACCTGCCGTTCCTGCATCGCTTCCAGCAGCGCCGCCTGGGTTTTGGGAGGGGTGCGGTTGATCTCGTCCGCTAGTAGCAGGTCGGTGAAGATCGCGCCCCGGGTCAGGGTGAAAGTCGAGGTCTGGAAGTTGAACAGGTTGGCGCCGATGATGTCGCTCGGCATCAGGTCGGGCGTGAACTGGATGCGGCCGTAATCCAGCCCGATCGAGCGGGCGAAGCATTGCGCAATCAGGGTCTTGGCGGTGCCCGGCGGCCCTTCCAGCAGGACGTGCCCTCGGGCGAGGAGCGCGACCAGCATCAGGTCGATCGTCTCTTCCTGTCCGATGACCGCTTTACCAATCTCGCGGCGGATCTCGTCACACATGCTTCGTACGTCGGCGAAATTCACGTTTTTGCCTCCTGCAGCCAGCGGTTCAGCGCTTGAGCTGCGATTGTTAGTTCCTGACGGGTGCGCGCAGCGGCGACCGCGCGCGCCAGCTCGGAAAAGGGCTTTTCCGGACGCAGTTGGTCGAGGGTCTGCTCGATGTTCTCCGGTGCGCTCTGGCCCGAAAGGTGGAAGAGCGTCGCCGCGCGGTCGCGGACAAGGTCGGCATAGCGGGCGCCGAGCGCGGTTTCCCGTCCCGCCTTGCGGATAAGGGCGGCGCTGTTTTCGACCAGCGCCGCATTGCCGAAAGCGATCGCCCTGACCGGCAGCCGGGGTGCCCCGAACCGGACAATCGCCTGCCATCCCGCGAGCAAGAGTGCGACGAAGATGACCAAAGTCACGCCCAGAAAAGGCGGGCCGAACAGTAGCTGCAACGGGTTGCGGGTACCGCCAAAGCCGTTTGCCGACAGGTCGAATACCAGTCCTTCCGCATCGGTGCTGTTGAGGTCGTCCAGCAGCTGAAGGGCAGCTAGCGCCTGCGCTCTCTCGGTCATGCCGTGATTGTTGAGGAGATCGGGATCGGCAAGCAGGTACAGCGCGCCATCGCCGATCCGGCCGAGAACGGTCGCGCCGCGGCTGTCCACCAGGATCGGCTCCAGCTTCGGCCCCGCCATTGTCTGAACGATCCGTGGCTCGCTCAGCCCCTCGACCGAAGACACCAGTGCCGACCGGCTCTGTAACGCCCGTCGTTCGGAGCGTCGGCGGGCAATGGTAATCTTGTACGTTGGCTCAAGGACATTGGTGATGCGATCGGCCGGCACGAAATCATCGACCGACACCCATCCCTTGGGCGAACGCCGCGCCTTGGCTTCCCACTTGGGCAGCACGATCAGGGTCGTCTTGGCACCGCGCGCCTCAAGGATGTTGGCGAGCGGAACTGCTCCGTCGGGCGGGGACACAATGATCAGTTCTTCGCCGTGGAGATCGCGTGTCGTACGGACCAGGCGCGGGCTGCGCCCGGTCGCCTCGGCAAGCTGGACGATCCCGCTGAATCCTACGGCAGCATTGCTGAGGCCATGCGTGCCGCCGTCCTTGCCGGTCTTGAGGTCGGGCGCGTAGGCGCCGAGGACTAGGCTGAGGACAAAGGCAAGAACGCCTAATCCCGCCAGCAGCAGCATCAACCGTCGCCGGAATGGATCCTGGCCGTCTGCGGTCGCCGCGCCGCTCACGCGCGCCACGTCTCGGGCAAGGCGAAGCTGCCATAGGCCTCGCGGGCTTCCCGCCATCCGCTTTCGCCAACTTCGCGGCCACCGAAATGACTGTCTTCGACCAGCCGCGCGAGGCCGGCAAACAGCGGTCGCGCACGTTCGGTCAGCAGCGCGGATCGCGCCAGTTCGCGGCTGGTGAGACCGGGCCGCACCGCATCCGGGCGGCGCGTGGCCATGTCTTCGACCGATCGTAGCAAGAGGCAGCGCACGGCATCAGCGAAGCGGTTCTGCCGAGCGAGTTCATCCGCTTCCTCGAGCCAGCTTCGGACAGGCATCTCCTGCGGCAGCCAAGCACCCTGTTCGCTGCCGCCGCCGGCTGCCACTGCGGCGCGTTGCCGCCGAGAGAAGCGCCAGTCGCCCCGCCGTGCACGATCGACGATCATCCACAGCAGCGCCGCAACCCCGGCCGCCAACAGGACGCCAAGAATAAGCCGCGTCGCGGGTGGGCCGGGTAGCCAGCCGAACAGCCATTGAAAAAAGTGGCCGACCGGCCGCAGTATCGCCTGGAAGAAGCGCCCGATCGCCTCCAGCCATTCGGGAGGCTTCGGATCGGGCGGTGCCGGTGTCAGGTTGAACTGGACGGATGGGTCGGCCTTCAACGCTTCCCACGCCCGGTCGAATGGCTGCGTCGTTTCCCCTTTTGCCACGCTGAAACCGCCCGCCCCTCGATCTTGCGGAAGCATGGAGTGGACGCGTGGCGCTTGCAAGGCGTTAATACTGGACAGTGGTGCAAGTTCATCGCAAGATCACCCAAGAAATTGGGGGACTAACCTACGTGGCGACAATGAGACATGAAGTTGCCGGCAATGGCACAGTCTCCATCGGACGGATTTTTTCGCGGGCATTTTCGTTCATTGCGAAATACCCGTTAATTACGTTCGGATCGGCAGTGTTGTTCGGTGCCATCCCGTCCGTTCTCAGTCAGGTCTTGGTTGTTTCACAAGCCGCCAACTCGGACGAGGCAAACACAAACGCCGCAATCGGCTTCTTCGCGGTCCAGATGTTGCTGGCGGCCGTGAGCCTGGTCGGGAGTGGCCTGATGCAGGCGATCATGACCCGCGGCCTGGTCATGGCCCATGAAGGCAGCCGACCGACCTTTGGCCAGTGCCTATCGCAAGGCTTGCGCGTTGCCCTGCCGGTGGTTGGCCTGACCCTCTTGTGGGTCATGGGCGTCGCCCTCGGCATTTTGTTCGTCATAGTCCCCGGTATCATTCTCGGCTGCATGTGGGCGGTCTGCGTTCCCGCCTTGGTTGAAGAGCGCACCGGCGTGTTCGGCGCCTTTTCCCGCAGCCGCGAACTGACCCGCGGCCATCGCTGGAAGATCTTGGGCCTCCAGGTGGTCGTCCTTATCACCTTTTACCTGGTTCTTGCCGTCTTCGGGCTGGTTGGTCTCGCCAGCACCAGCACGGCGGCTCTTGAGGATGGCTCCTTCCAGATGGCAGTAATCGCGTCATCTGCCCTCAGCGGCCTTGTCTTCGGCCTGCTGTGGGCAACCATCCAGCCCTCGCTGTTCGTCGAACTTCGCGACGCCAAGGAAGGCGGCGGCGCTGGTGAACTGGCCCAGGTGTTCAGCTAAAGCTTTTCGAAGCGTCGTGAGTACTGCCGGGAGAAGCAGTGTCATCTGCTTCTCCCAGTAGATAAAGTCAGTCGTGGACGATCATGCCGATCGCACGCTGACGAGGTGTCGCTTATCCTCCTGCTCAACAAAGCTGATCGAGAGCGGCAAGAACATCTCGATCACGCCAGCCGCCGTGCGCGCATGAAGGCTGGGCTTCACCGTCGTAAAGCTACCGCCACCGGCAAGGGCCATCGGAAGAAGCAGCTGGTCGGCGAGGTAAGGGCCGGCAAAGGCGTTCGAAGCGATGTAGCCGGCCATGCGCTTCGCCGCCTGCTCGCCGACGGTCTGGGCTGACACCCCCAGCTTGCCGAAGCCGCTGACCACCTCGGTGACGTGCTCGAACTGCGCCTCGAGGAGGAGAATGTTGCCGGGGCCAGCGCGGTCGGGGAGCTTCCTGATCGACTCACCGCCGAGCGACCAGCCAAGCACCTTTTCGGCCGCCTCCAACTCGCGGGCTGCAATTTCGCCTGGAAGGGCGGCAACCAGCGCCCTGGCGCCGACCTCCTGCCGTTCACCCCGCTCGATTAGGTCGAGGGGCTGGAGCGCCCTGGCGGGCTCGATCTCGACCTCAATCCGCCCGCCCCCGGCCGGCGCGAAGCCATAACGGTCGAGGCGCGCGGTCACCCTCGGACCCATGCGTTCGATGAGGGGCAGATAGGTCC
Organism: Sphingomonas sp. LHG3443-2; assembly: GCF_049896405.1. Classification (NCBI taxonomy): domain Bacteria; kingdom Pseudomonadati; phylum Pseudomonadota; class Alphaproteobacteria; order Sphingomonadales; family Sphingomonadaceae; genus Sphingomonas; species Sphingomonas sp. LHG3443-2. Next base: position 1,486,404 of record NZ_JAFCUG010000001.1, on the reverse strand, counting down.
GCTCGATGAAGTCAAACGGCGGTGCGTGGATGTTGTGCGTTCCGCCTTCGAGCACGAGGCTCGAAGGGCCGCCCGCGAGCGCCAGCGGCAGGAGGATCGTTTGCAGCACGAGGCTTGTGCTGCCAGCCGTACCGACGGCGAAGCGATAGTCGCCCGGAGTCACCGCACCGGGGCGGAAGGTCAGCGCGGACGTGCCGATCTCCAGCTCCTCGCACTCGGCATTGCCGATCGCGCAGGCGGCCTCAACGGCGGTCAGATGCTGGCGCATCAGCCCGGGCCGCGACCTTTTCGCGCGGATGTTCTCGATCCGGAAGGGCTGGCCGGTGGCGAGGGACAGGGCGAGTGCGGTGCGGAGCACCTGGCCGCCGCCCTCGCCATGCGAACCGTCAATGACAATCATGCTGCTTTCCTGGCCGGGCGCGCCAAGGGACTAGCCCTTGACGCACACCACCTGCTTGAGGGTGTGGACGATCTCCACAAGGTCGGACTGCGCCGCCATGACCGCTTCGATCGGCTTGTAGGCAGCCGGGGTCTCGTCGATCACGCCTTCATCCTTCCGGCATTCGACGCCAGCAGTCGCTGCGACATGGTCGTCGACCGTGAAGCGGCGCTTCGCCTCGTGGCGGGACATCAGCCGGCCAGCGCCATGGCTGCAGCTGTCAAACGCCTCCTTGTTGCCGCGGCCGCGAACGATGAAGGACTTGGCCCCCATCGAGCCGGGGATGATCCCCATGACGCCCTCGGCCGCGCGCACCGCACCCTTGCGGGTGACGAGCACGTTTTGGCCGAAGTGGTTCTCCTTCTGGACGTAGTTGTGGTGGCAGTTGATGGCCTCCAGCTCCGCCTCGAACGGCTTGGCGATGACGCTGCGGATCGCGCGAATGACGTTGGTCATCATCATCCGCCGGTTGAGTGCCGCAAAGTCCTGGGCCCAACCGACCGCCTCGACATAATCATCGAAATGCTCGGTTCCTTCCGGGAAGTAGGCCAAGTCTTCATCGGGCAAGTTCACGAACCAGCGGCGCATGTCCTCCTTGGCAAGCTCGATGAAGAAGCTGCCGATGGCGTTGCCGACGCCGCGCGAGCCCGAGTGGAGCATGACCCACACGGCGTCCGCTTCGTCGAGGCAGAGCTCGATGAAGTGGTTGCCGGTCCCGAGCGTCCCGAGATGGACGAGGTTGTTGGTCTTGGCGAGCTTCGGATACTTGTCGGTGATCCGCTTGAACCGCTCGGCGAGAGTCGACCAGGCGGCGACGATCCCCGGCGGCGGGTCGCCCCAGCTGCCCGGATCGCGCTTGCCGCGCGCAACGTCACGGCCGTGCGGAACGGCGCGTTCGATTGCGCGGCGCACTCCCTCAAGATTGTCGGGAAGGTCGGCGGCGTGGAGCGACGTGCGCGCCGCCATCATGCCGCAACCGATATCTACCCCAACTGCCGCCGGGATGACCGCGCCCTTGGTCGGAATGACCGATCCGACGGTCGCACCAATGCCGACATGGACGTCCGGCATCGCCGCCACATGCTTGAAGACGAACGGCATCTTCGCCGCCCGCGACAGCTGGTCGCGCGCCTTCGGGTCGACCGGAACGCCCTTGGTCCACATCTTGACGGGCCGACCGCCCTCGACACCCATCACTTCGAAACTCTGCTCGGCCATGCGGCCCTCCTGTGCTTGAATCTTGTAGGTCCTGCCGGTGCGGCGACAAGGCAGTGACGGGACGGTTTCATGCTCTACCAGCTGAGCTACGGGCTTGCGGGCCCGGCCGGATTCGAACCGGCGACACTGAAATTCGATGTAGTCCCGTCGGCATTCGCCGCGTTCGGCCCGTTCGAGCGACGAGGATTGGCCGGACGATTGACTGAGCTACCCGTTGCCGGGGACGGATGGGAACCGTCGACCTCCTGCGGGAAGCAGGCGCTCTACCCTGTAGTCCGACCGGCATTCGCCCGATCACCAGCGACGAGGGATCGATGGGAGGTTGCGGATTCGAACCGCTGGCCGAAGCCTCCACCCAATGTACTCCCATCGGCATTCGCCGGTTTGCCACGTTGCTGACGACACGTCGCGGCGACGAGAGGTGAAAGGACGTCCTGCTCTACCATCTGAGCTACGCTAAGTGGCTGGCCACTTGCGGCGGGGCTCGAACCCGCGACCTGGAGCGTGACAAGCTGTAGTCCTTTCGGCATTCGCCGCGCCTTGTCGTCAGATCTCCATTCCATTCACCTCCGCAACCCAGTCGCGCTGGTCCGCGCCCGCCGCGAAGCGAGCGAGAGTATCGAAGACCGCATCGGAGAAGCCTCCGACGTTGAGGATGTCCTCGCGTCCCTTCGCCTGGGTGGTGCCGTAGGGCTGGAGATCGATGCACACGAGCTTGGCGCCCGGGCACCTCTTCTTCAGCCGTTCCCACTCCCGCAGCGTCGCTGTCGCGCCATTAGGGGTCGCATCCATCCAGGACTCGTTGTCCGAGACGATCACCACCAGGTCGGCCTCCGCCCGCTCGGTATTCAACCGGGCGAGAGGTGCCGAGACGTTGGTCCCGCCGCCGCCGACTGACGCGAGCTTCGCCGCGTTCGCCGCCACTCTCGAGAATGGATCGAGCGACAGATCAACCACCCCTTCCGCGAACGGCATGATCCGCGTGGACGCGTTGCGGCGCAGCAGCGCCGACGACACCAACGCCGCGATGTCGATGCAGCGCACCTTGGAGGTGGCGCCCTTGCGATAGCCCGTCAGCGGCGCGCTCATGGAGCCCGACACGTCGGGGCAGACCACGACCCGCCCATTGATCACCGGCACGTTGGCCAGCGACGCTTCGAGCGCGGTCTCCAGTGCGGCCTGCACCTTCAGCGGCACGCCTGCATCCACCGCCGACAGCGCCATCTGCAGCTGGTAGGGCTGCACCCGCGCCTTCGACAGTTCGGACGGGTCCGACAACCGACCTGCAATGAGGTCGGTCGCGCCCTCGACAGCGAACACGCCCTTGCGGGCAAAGCTGTTGAGGTTCATCCGCAGCGCCTGCCAGCCCATCCGCGAAGCCGCTTCCACCCACTGCTCCGCCGATAGCGACAAAGCGGTGAGCCACTCGAAGGGCACATTCGGGACCGGACCGGTCAGATAGAACTTGAAGGCCTCGAACGCCGCGATTTCGGCCGGAAGGTCATCGACCGCGTACGGCTTTCCGATCAGCCAGGCATAGAACGCCCGCCGTGCTTCATCGGCAGGTCTGGGATGGACCATCCGGACGATGTCGGCGAGCGAGGGATCGTTTCCGGTCGCGGCCTGCATCAGCTGGCGCATAGACGCGCGCTCCAGCCACTGCTTGACCAGCCGCTTCGGCCGGGTCCCGAGCGAGCGGCGGCCGACCACGCCGGAGCGCATGATCTGCACAAAGGTGCGGAGCATACGGCCATTGTCGATCACCCGGTCGAAGACGCGCACCGCAAGGTCCGGGTCCGCGACGGTGAGATGCGCGGTGAGCAGCGCGGGCATGTCCTTCATTGCTCCCACAGACCGTGCGTAGACCGCTGCCCGGGCGACGAACTGCGGATCCACCGAGCGGGCGGTCGCCAGCACGTCCCCGAGCTGCGCCTCCGCACTCCCGTAGAAATTGTCCTGAAGAGTGCCGGTTGCTGCGAGCTGGGCAAGCCGATGCTCCGGCGAATAAGCGTAAGCCGGCGCATGCGAGCGGTTGAGCGTGTCCGCAGCCGGCAGGAAGCGCGCAACAGCGGAAGCGAAAAGGCCCTTGTTGGCCATGGCATCTTCCTTCGTGATCTCGGCGGCGGTTTCGGGGGCGGCCAGCCCATTCCGGCCGCCCCTTCTTCCGCTTCACCGGACCCTGTGGCCCGGCACAGAAGAAAGCGCATGCGCCGTGCCATTTGCTTGAGATGGCGCAGAGATGCACGGCTAAGGTATTGGGGGAGAATGAAACTTTGCGGTTGGCCGCAGTGCGCGTTGTTCAGGGCCATGTAACTACGCTCACCAAGGCTCTATCGACAAAGATAAGAATTTAGCCGATTGTATAAGAATGAGATCGCTTGTTGTGCTTGGTTTTGTTGGTTCGACGCTGGACGCCAGCAAGCTCGGCCCCTCCCGGTGGGGCAAGTGGCGGCCGACGGTCGGCATGTGCATGCAGGAAGACCTGCGGATCGATCGGCTGGAGCTGATCCACGGCAGCGCTCACGACGGGCTCGCGAGCTACGTCCGGGCCGACATCGCGCGGGTTTCGCCAGAGACCGATGTCCGTCTGCACGAGATGAGCCTGACCAACCCGTGGGACTTCGAAGAGGTGTACGGCAAGCTCCTGGACTTTGCCCGCGCTTACCCCTTCGATCCGGAGGCCGAGGATTATCTGATCCACATCACCACCGGCACCCACGTCGCGCAGATCTGCCTGTTTCTGCTCACCGAGGCTCGCTATCTGCCCGGACGCCTGCTTCAGACGCACCCGCCCAAGGGCAAACATGACGATTGCGCGGGCAACTGGAGTGCGATCGACCTCGACCTTTCCCGCTACGACAGCATCGCGACCCGGTTCGAGCAAGCGGCGGTGGAAGCGAGTTCGTTTCTCAAGTCCGGCATTGAAACAAGGAATGCGGTATTCAATCGCATGATCGACGAGATCGAGCAGGTCTCGGTTCGCTCCCGCGCGCCTCTTCTCCTCATGGGGCCTACAGGAGCCGGAAAGTCCCAGCTCGCCCGCCGCATCTTCGACCTCAAGCGCTCCAAGCACCAGGTGTCGGGCGAATTCGTTGAAGTGAACTGCGCAACGCTGCGCGGCGACAGCGCCATGTCGGCGTTGTTCGGCCACAAGAAAGGCGCTTTCACCGGGGCCGCGACCGATCGCCCTGGCTTGCTTCGCGCCGCTAACAAGGGCGTGCTCTTCCTCGACGAGATCGGGGAGCTGGGGCTCGACGAACAGGCGATGATCCTGAGGGCCATCGAAGAGAAGCGTTTCCTGCCCGTCGGTGCGGACAAGGAATCGTCCTCGGACTTTCAGCTGATCGCCGGGACCAACCGCGATCTTGGCGCGGCGGTCGCTGCGGGTTCGTTCCGCGACGACCTGTTCGCGCGCCTCAACCTGTGGACCTTCGAACTCCCCGCCCTGCGCGACCGGCTGGAGGATATCGAACCGAACCTCGATTACGAGCTCGATCGCTTCGCCGAGCGGGAGGGCAATCGCGTCAGCTTCAACAAGGAAGCCCGCCGCACCTTTCTCGATTTCGCGACGGCGCCGGACGCCTTGTGGACCGGCAATTTCCGCGACCTCGCCGCCAGTGTGACCCGAATGGCGACGTTCGCGCCTGCAGGGCGGATCGATGTCGCGACGGTTGAAGCGGAGAAGCTGCGCCTCCGCCGCTTCTGGTCCGGGCAGAAGGGCCCCGAGGATCCGCTGGGAGAGCTGCTCGACGCGTCGACATTGGCGGCGATCGATCCGATCGAGCGCGTGCAGCTCGCCGAAGTTGTGCGCACCTGCCGTCGTAGCCGCTCTCTGTCTGAAGCCGGCCGGCAACTCTACAGCGCATCTCGGGCGCGGCGCACCAGCTCAAACGACGCAGATCGCCTGCGCAAATACCTGCAACGCCATGGCCTCGAGTGGTCAGCTCTGCATGCGGAGACCTCGAGCAGCTGATCGAAATTCCGCCTTCTCCACCGGAGCCGGTGAAGTGCTCGCCAGTTTCATCAGCATGTGACAGGTCGCGGGCCGACGCCAAACTGGAGTGATTGCGCGGGTGGATGAATTAGAACCGACGTCGCTGGCGCTTGGATCGCGCAAAGGGTTGGCGGACGACCTCGCCTATTTGCGTGCACTCTACCCGGCCAGCGACTGGCGGTCGCATGCGAACTTTGGCGAGTTGGCCAATTTCTGGATGCATGTGCATTCCAGCTTGCGCAGCGAAGGCGCGGACGTCGTGCGGATCGTGGACGCTTATCGCGGCCGGGAGATCGAGGGCCTTCATCTCCAGCAGGCCTTCGTCCCGCGGCTCAATTCCTTCCTGCAGCATCTTGACCAACATCATCGCATCGAGGATCACGTCTACTTCCCCAAGTTCCGGCAATTGGACGCGCGCCTGATTGCCGGCTTCGATCTGCTCGAAGCCGATCATGAGCTCATCCATCAGAGCCTTGTGGCAACGGTGGAGCATGCACGCGAACTGCTGGCCGCACTCTCGCAAAGAGCGGGAGGAGAACGCCAGGCCACCGACCGTTTCGCCGACACGATCGGGCATCTTCTGATGCTGTTGCAGCAGCATCTCGCCGACGAGGAGGATCTCGTCATCCCAGCGCTCCTCGAGCATGGCGAGCAAGCACTCTGATGGCTCTTCCGCTATCCAGCCAGTGATCCCCAACCAGCGGCGCTCGGATTGGCTCGACTTGTCGCCGACACGCTGGTGGATCGCGGCGACGGCCATTGGCGCGCAGACGAGGAGCTCGACCTCTCCGCCCGCTACGAGGTGCGTCGGGTCGTCGAGCTGACCTTCGACGTCGCCAATGTGCTGAACGGACCGGGCGTTCGCTACGTCAGCGATCGTCGCTATACCATCGAGTATGAGGAGTTCGGACGCCGCTACGTGGGCGGCGTCCGCTTCACCTCCTGACCTGCCGAAGTGCGGAGAAGGAAGTCGTGTAGCAGTGCTCAGCCTCCTTCCTCGCTAAGTTCGCCGCTGCAGAACCCACGAGCGCGTAAGCCTAAGTCTTCGGTTAGATAGACACTCGTCTGAAACCTGCCCTGCCAAGAAGTCAGCCAAGCCAATCGTCCCCTTGACGCCCGCTGGTCAGGGCCGAGCGGAGTACTCGCCATACGCTTCACTCGGCCCGTTCTTTGGCTTGTCCGAAACGGCCTTCTCTTGTTGCTTGATGAACGGGACGCTCACGGGTCTTTAAGCTGCGCGCCGTATAGCGCGCAGCATGGAAAGCGTTCTCCAACGAGCCATCGGGCTGGCGCCCGAGTGCAGCACCATGCTGGAGCTGAAGAAGCGCCTCAAAGCTGAGGGCTTTGATAACATCGACGCGCATATTGGCGGTCTCGGCACGAAGCGGCAGCTCCGCGGGCTCTTCAACCAGGGTCAGGGCGTTCGCAATAACTGGAACCGGGCGGATCAAGGCCCCACTGCAGGGTAGCAGCCATCGCCGCTCGGGAGGCGAACTGTAGCGCGCTCTGTTCGCAAGTGTATTTCTTAAATCTGCTTGGTTGAGTAGAGAGCCTAATCGCTCCTCCCGCAGCCTTGGAAATCTGTGCACAATCGACGTCAATCTGCCCGCTTCCGGCTACGTGACGGCACTGCCGACTGCCATGAGCGGGTCGATGCGCTTTTCTCCGCTGCCGATCTTGGAAGCCGTGGCGGATATGAGCAGTTTCTTATGGCGCAGGCGGCCGCCTTTCTTCCGGCCGAAAAGGCGCTAGATGGCGCCGGCATCGGCACATTGCTGCCCGATTGGCCCAGCCGGAGACGATCGCATCTCCTCGTAGCGGACTTGGCGGAACTTGGGCTTCCAGTGCCGGACGGGGAGATCCTTCCGGTGAGTGGAATCCCTAGCCTGCTCGGTTGGGTTTATGTCCTGGAGGGCTCGCGGCTCGGCGGAAACATCCTGCGCCGAGCAGTAGCACCGGGATTGCCGGTCGCCTTTCTTTCGGACAGCTATCCCAAGGCCTGGCCGACGCTGGTCAGCGTGCTCGACGAGCAGCTCACCGAACACTCCGCGATCGACCAGGCCATCGCGGCCGCGCAAGCCCTGTTCGCCGTGTTCGAGCGCAGCGGGCAGCATCTGGGTGTCACAAGGATCACTGACGTTGCCTAATCAAGATCGTGTCGACCTCACCAATTGCGATCGGGAGCCGATCCACACCCTGGGGGCGATCCAGCCTGTCGGGTTCTTGCTGGCGCTGACCTCCGACTGGATCGTCGCCCGCGCGTCCGCGAACGTGGGCGACTTTCTTGGTCGTTCGCCGACTGACTTGATCGGCGAACCCCTCGCCAACCTGCTCTCCGCCAAGGTCATGCACGACCTTCGCAACCGAACGGCCATGCTTCGCGGGCCCGATGCAACCGAAAGGATGTTCGGCTGCGTTCTTCTGGAGGGAGGGAAGCCCTTCGACATCTCGATCCACTTCTCCCACGGGCAGGTGGTGATTGAGTGCGAGCCGGCGTCCGGAGAGCCGAGCGACGCGAGCGGCACCGTGCGCTCGATGATCTCGCGCCTGGACCAATGCGCCGATCTCCAGACCTTCTTTCGCGAAGGGGCAAGGCAGGTCCGGGCGCTGGTCGGCTTCGACCGCGTCATGGTCTACAAGTTCGCGCCCGATGGGTCCGGCGAAGTAGTGGCCGAAGCGGTGCGCGGCGGCATCGGCAAGTTCCTCGGGCTTCGCTACCCCGCCAGCGACATCCCCCAGCAGGCGCGCAAGCTCTACGAGCGCAATCTTCTGCGCGTGATCGCCGACGTCAATGCGACGCCCGTGCCGATCGTCCCTGCCCTGGACGAGCATGGCACGCCGCTTGACCTCTCCTTGTCGACCCTGCGCGCAGTGTCGCCCATCCACATCGAATATCTCAAGAACATGGGCGTCGACGCGTCCATGTCGATCTCGATCCTTGTCGACGGCAAGCTGTGGGGGCTGTTCGCCTGCCACCATTACTCGCCGCGCTGCCCCTCGTTCGAGCGCCGGTCGATCACCGAGCTGTTTGCTCAGATGTTCTCGATGCGGCTTGAGAGCTTCGAGCGTCAGGCGACCGTTCACTACGAGCGGCGCGCGCGGGACATCTCCGACCAGTTGCTCGGGGCCGTCGCGTCGGACGAAACGCTTCTCAAGGATCCTGATTGGCTGGGGGACATCCTCACCAACGCCATTCCGGCCGACGGCGTTGGCGTATGGATCAACGGCAGCTTCGCTTTTTCGGGCCTGACCCCCGAAGCGGATGATTTTCGCCGCATCGTCCGGGCGCTGAACGGAACCGCATCGGGCAAGGTCTATGCAACCGACCAGATATCGTCCCTGGTCGAGGGCGCCGAAGCCTTTTCCTCGGCAGCCGCCGGTCTGCTCGCCATTCCGATCTCGCGGGCTCCCCGGGACTATGTGGTCTTGTTCCGCTCCGAGCTGGTGCGTTCGGTGCGCTGGGCCGGCGATCCCCACAAGCCGGTGGAATATGGTCCCAACGGCCCGCGGCTGACTCCCCGGGAAAGCTTCGCCGAGTGGCAGGAACTGGTGCGCGGTCGTTCGCAGCCCTTCTCGCCGTCGGAAGTGCGGGTTGCCGAGACGCTTCGTGCGACGCTGATCGAGGTGGTGCTACGGCTGGCCGACGACGCGTCCGCCGAGCGGCAGCGGGCAAGCGCGCGGCAGGAACTGCTTATCGCCGAACTTAACCACCGCGTGCGCAACATCCTGGGCGTGATCCGCGGCCTCATTCGCCAGTCGCAGCCGTCCGACCCGGCGGTGAAGGAATTCGTGTCGGTGGTCGATGGCCGCATTCATGCGCTCGCCAGGGCGCATAACCAGATCACGGACGATCACTGGGGCCCAGCGCCCTTGCGCGCGTTGATCGACGCGGAAGCGCGTGCCTACATCGAGCCTCGCGAGCGCATCGAAGTGTCCGGTGAGCCGGTGATGCTCAACCCGCAGGCGTTCTCGACCATGGCGCTGGTGCTGCATGAACTGGTCACCAATTCGACCAAATACGGCAGCCTGTCGGGCGATGGTCAGGTTGCGATTGCCTGGGACCGCAATGATGCAGGCGATCTCGTCCTGACGTGGGAGGAGCGTGACGGTCCGCCCGTCACCCCGCCGACCCGCCGCGGGTTCGGGACAACCATTATCGGCAAATCGGTACCCTATGACCTGGGTGGTAGCGCCACCGTCGATTACGCACCCTCAGGCGTTAAAGCATCGTTCCGGATCCCTGCCCGCCACGTCTCGGAACAGCCGAAATCGATCGCTGGCACCCCCATCCGCTATCCCCGGCCTGCTTACGGTCACCCGACCGAGCCACCCGAGCCCATGCTGACCGGGCTCGATGTTCTGCTCGTCGAAGACAGCCTGATCATCGCACTCGATGCCGAAGACGTGCTTCAGCGGCTCGGGGCAGAGACCATTGCCACGTCCGGGACGGTGGAAGCGGCGTTGGATGCGATCGACGCCAACCGGCCGTCGCTTGCGATGCTCGACATCAATCTTGGCGACCGCAACAGCTTTCCCGTGGCTGACCGGCTGCTGGAACTCGGCATCCCGTTCCTCTTCGCGACCGGCTATGGCGAGCAAGCGCAGCTGCCGATGGAGCATCGCAATCAGATCATCGTCCAGAAGCCGTACACGCTTGAAAACGTTGCTCGAGCGTCAGCGACCTGGTGGGGACCAAGAGCAAGGCAAACGCATCACACTAGGTGCAAGGGCGACCGCTGGTCACCGCCTCGATCCACGGTTTGTGGCTCAAACCGGAACGGGACACCCCCTCCGTCGGTTCGATGTTGATGAGCTTTACACTCCCCAAGGAAGTCCTGGTCGTCGAAGACGAGCCATTCGTCAGAATGGTCGCGGCCGACGCCTTGACCGAGCGCGGCATCATGGCCTGGGAGGCCGGCGACGCCGGTGAAGCGCTTCATGTCCTCGCCGAGCATCCCAACATCGGCCTGGTCTTCACCGACGTGAACATGCCGGGCGAGATGGACGGCCTTGGCCTCGCGCACGAGGTCAATCGCCTCCGCCCCGATGTCAGCCTGATCGTCACCTCAGGCGCCGTCAGCGTGGCGGACGAGGAACTGCCCGACAGCGGCACCTTCCTGTCCAAGCCCTATCCAACCCGCAAGCTGGTCCAGATCGTCGAGGAGAAGCTCGACGGTCCGTTCGACGATACGGTGGGCTGAAGCCGTTACCAGCGCTCGCCCTGGCTTTGCAGCTTGGCGCCGATGCTCTCGTCGAAATGCGCCGCCATCAGGCGCTGCGCCGCTTCCGAGTCTCCGTCCGCGATAGCGGCCGCAAGCGCCCGGTGCGTCGCCAGTACGTCGGCGCGCTCCTCCTCGGTTCGGCGCGTCCGCCACGCCTTGGGCACCGCCACCCGCATCAGCGGCACGAACGACACCACGATCTGGAAAAAGAGCGCATTGCCGCTCGCCTCTGCGATCGCGAGGTGGAAAGCGATATCCGCTTCGGTGGTCGCTTCGCCGGTCTCGTCGATCTGCGCGATCTCCTCGGCCAGGGCGACAATCTGACGCGCCTGATCGGGCCGCGCATTGGCTGCCGCCAGCGCCGCCGTGCGCAGCTCAATGGTGCGGCGCACGTCCCACACATCGCCGACCCGGATCTGCGCGGTCGAGATGGCATGATCGAGCGAGGTCGCGATCACCGATCCGTCGAGCGCTCCCACCCGCGGCTTGCGGCCGTTGCCGACGTCGATGAGCCGCAGCGCAGCCAGCGCGCCATAAGCCTCGCGCATGACCGCACGGCTGACCCCAAGCCGCTCGGCGAAGAAACCCTCGCCCGGCAGCGTGTCGCCGACCCGCAGCCCCTCGTCGCGGATGTGCTGGTTCACCGCATCGATCGCGACCCGGACCAATGTCCGGCCAGGCCGTTCCGCCACCTGGCTCATGCCGCGAGACCGATCGTCCGGAAGGTCGACGGGCTGAGACCGAAGCGGCGCCCAAAAGCGCGGGTGAAGGCGGCGTTGTTCTGGTAGCCGTTGCGATAGCCGATCAGCGCGATGGGCAGATCGGTCGCAATCAGCTGCCGCTGCGCTTCGGCCAGGCGGCGCTCGGCCAGCGCTTCGGTGACCGTGCAACCGTAAAGTTCGCGAAACCCGCGGGCGAGCTTGCCGCGATTGATCCCGCAGCTGCGCGCAATCTGCTCGAGCGTCAGCTTGGCGCTCCATTCGCGGTCGACGATCTGACGCGCCGCGGCGATCCGCGCACGATCGGTGCTGGACAGGCCGCCGCATGGCGAGCCTTCTTCCAGCTCGCCGCGGCGCTGCGCTTCCATCAGTTCGCACAGGAACTCGATGTTCTTGGCGAGCCGGTAGGGCAAGGCCGTTGCGGCGGGCAGCCGGCAGTCGCGTACCGCCACCGCAATCCCCTGCAGCGCGGCAGGCAGATAGCGGACGCTGCCCTCTCCCCAGAGGAGCGCCGACCCAAGCAGCCGCTCGCAGGCGGTGCGGGACACGATCTGGATCAGCCGGTCCTCACCGCTGTCGGCGACATCCAGAGTCGCTTCGGGTCGGCCATGAAAGCGCAGGTGGGCCGGGGTGCGGCGATCGCCGAAGTGAATCTCGAAGGCGATCGGATCGGCGGGCCAGGGTTCTGCGCCCAAGTCGCCGCTGCCAAGCAGCGCCAGCATCTCGTCCGAAACCGGAATTGCTTCGATTCGACCTGCGTGCTGTTGATCCATGCCGCCTCCTGAGGAGGAAAGTACACCTATCTGAGAGGTAGGTCGAGACCCTTCCGAGAGGTGGCCTCATCCGGGGCCCGCCTCATCGCCAGCCAGAAGCCCCACACCGACATCAGGCTGACCAGCACGCCGACCAGACCCTGCGCAAGGCCGAGCGCCGACTCGCCGCCCAGTGGCTTGCTGACGATGGCGACCAGCGGCGGAGCGATGCCAAAGCCGATCAGCCCCGCGACCGAGATGAAGGCGCCGATGCTGAGCCCGCGAATCTCGTTGGGAAGAAGCACCGTCAGCGCCACCGAAGTGACTAGTCCGGTGACCGTTCCGGCAAGGATCAGCAGCCCGAGCACCAGCATGGTACCCGTTGCGGTCGGCAGCAGCGGGAAAAGGGCGGCGGGCACCCCGACCACCGCTGCGATCAAGGCGCCGAGCAGCAGGCCGCCGCGCCGGCCGGTCTTGCTGCCCCAGTCCGCTGCCAGCCCGCCGATCAGCGCGCCCGCAAGGCCGGACACGAGGATGATGGTGCCGAGCAGGCCGGAGAATTCCGCCGGCCGTAGCCCGAACTGCCGCTCGATGATCGGCGCCGCCCAGATGCCGGCCGCCGCGTCGGCCATGACCACACCGGTCTGACCGACGAACAAAGGCAGGAGAAAGGCGCGGCGGCTCCACAGCTCACCGAACACCACCCGCATCGCGGGTTTGCCGCCCTGCTCCACCTCCTGCCGGGCCGGTTCGCGCAGCAGGAACAAGGGAAGGACCAGAAGCGCGCTGCCGATGCCGAGCGCAAGCTGACTGCTGCGCCACGGGCTGAGGCCGCCTAGCAGGGGCGCGACGCCGCTCGCGGCGTAATAGCCGATCAGCCATCCCGTCAGACTGAACGCCGCGGCCTGTCCTAAGCTCTTGCCCAGGGTGACGATCAGCAGTCCTTTGCCGCGTTCGGCTGGGCGGCAAAGGTCGGCGGTCAGCGACAGGCAGGCGGTCAGCGCGCCGGTGGCGCCGATGCCGGTCATCATCCGCCCGCCGAACAGGCTCCACGCTTCTGGCGCAAGGGCGGTGAGAAAGGTGCCGATCGTCCACACCAGACTGAAGACGAGGAGCATCCGCACCCGGCTTGCGCGGTCGACCAGGATGCCGATCGGGATCGACAGCAGGACCAGCGGCACCGCCGCGCTGACGCCCTGGATGGCGCCGAGTGCCTCGTCCGACAGGCCAAGCTCGGCCTTGGCGCTTTCGGCCATGATGCCGAAGCTCACCATGGTGGTGAACCCCGCGCAGATCGCGACGGCAAGGATCAGTAGAGCGGGAAGCGAGCTTTTGAGGCTAGGTCCCTCGGCCCCCTCGACAGTCAGCGGCTGCGGCATTTGGTTCAAAGCGCAAAGACCTTTCCGGGGTTCATAATGTCGGCGGGATCGAGCGCCCGTTTGATCGAGCGCATCAGCTCGATCAACGAGGTCAGCGTGCTCGACAGCTTGGTGTCGAAGCGCAGTTCGCCCGTGTAAGTGTCCATCTCGCTGACGCCGCTGATGCGGGCGAAATCGACCGGGTTGAATTCGCCGTCATTGTCCGGCGAGCGGCCGTCGCGGCCGTCGTAGGCGGCAATCAGGGTTACGTCCGTATTGATGCCCGCCAGCGGCAGCTCGATGCGGCCGTTCACGCCCTTGTACTTGAAATACTCGCGGTTGAGCGCGTTGAATTCGACCTGACGACTGTAGTCGCGCGGGCCGGTGATGCGGGCATAAGGCGTCGCGGCGCCCTTCACATTGTCATAGTAGCCATTGAGCGTGATGACCACATCGTCGACCGGCTCGGCGCGCAGGGTGCCGTTCACCGTGTCGGTATTGAGCGGGTTGGCGTCGGCCTTGAGGATCGGGTTGTACTGGAATCCGCCCTGCTGCCGGTGCGAGTACGCAAGACGCGCTTGCAGCCGGTCGCGGATGATGGGACCGCTGACCGAACCGAACGCGCTCCAGGCATCATCCGGGCCGGCATAGCTGGCGCCGCCGCGCACTTCGAAGTCATTGCTTGGCTGACGGGTGATGACGCTGATCGCGCCGCCGAGCGTGTTCTTGCCGTAGAGAGTGCCCTGCGGACCGCGCAGCACTTCGACGCGCTGCACGTCGACCAGCGGATTGTTCAGGAACGCGGTGTTCGGCTGGTAGATGCCGTCGATGAAGATGCCGACGCCCGGCTGCACCGATTCGACCAGCGTCACGCCAACGCCGCGGATGGAGACAAACGCCCGGCCCGCCGCGTCGCCGTTGATGTTGAGACCCGGGGTGAGCGTCGCGATGTCGCGCAGCGACGACAGGCCGCGCCGCTCGATCAACTCGCCGCTGACCGCGGTGGCCGCCACCGGCACTTCCAGCAGGGTTTCCTCGCGCTTACGCGCAGTGACGACGATCTCCTGCTCCTGCGCGCTGACCGGCGCTGCGCCGACCGGCGGCGCGTCGGTCTGGGCCTGTTCGGCCGGTGTCACGTCGCCGGTGGATTGCGCCAACGCCGGGGCGCCGGTCGCCAGCATGGTGGTGGCAAGAAGAATGGTGCTCGTCGTCCGCATGACCGTCTCCAAAGAGCCCGGTGCCTCCCCCGAGCAATCTGATAGGTCTAGGCCGGCGCGAACCTATCTGAAAGGTCTCACGACTTTGCCGATCGCGTCTTCCGCTTTGCCGCGCGTGCTCATGCGGCGATCGCGCGAAGGCCGAGCGCCAGGGCGCCGAGCGGGCCTGCGCGCGCGCCGAGCGCCGGTGGCAGGAGGAAGTCGGGCCCGAGCTCCGCTGCAGTGTAGTAACCGGCAAGGCTGACGCGAAGGCGCTCGGTGATGGCCGCGACCAGCGCTGGCCGGGCTTCCATCACCCCGCCGCCGATCAGCACCCGGCGGGTCTGCAACCCGAGCAGAAGATTGTGCAGCAGCATCGCCAGCGCATGCTCAACGCTTTGCCACCCTTCCCACGCGGCGTCCGGGCGAGCCGTACCGGCCCGTGCGGCGATAGCGGCGCCTGATGCGAGCCCTTCGACGCAGTCGCCATGGAAAGGACAGGCTCCCGGCCACTCGTCACCGGGAAGCCGCGCCACGCGGGCGTGGCCAAGCTCGCAATGGCCGCGCGCCGCAATCGGCATTCCGGCGATGATCGGCCCGACGCCGATGCCCGTGCCGACGGTGATGTAGACGAAGTCGGACAAGCCCTGCGCCCCGCCCCACCGTTGCTCGGCCAGGGCAGCGCCGATCACGTCGACCTGAAGCGCGACCGGCACACCGAACCGCTCCCACCGCCGCAGCACGTCGGTGCCCGACCAGCCTGGCTTGGGTGTGGAGACGATTGCCCCATGATCCGGCGCGTCAGGGTCAAGCCGGAGCGGGCCGAAGCTCGCCACGCCGATCGCTTCGAACCCTTGGCTCGTGTGCCACCGCGCCAGCACTTCCTCCAGCGCCGCCATCGTGACGGCCGGTGCTGCCGTGTCGATCCGCACTATCCGGTGCGGCGCGGGCGGCCCCGGATCAGTCGCGTCGCGGGATCCTTCCCACGACTCTGCCGGTTGCGGGTCGGCGAATCGCAAGTCACCGACCGGCGGCGCCGCATAAGGAATGCCAAGGAAGCAGCAGATGTCTTCGCTGCAAGCCCCACGAACAAGGCCGGCTTCGGTGCGGCGAACGACGGGGTCCATGGGTCAAAACTCTCGCGACAATAAGAGGGTCATCGCGCAGTGCCTTACCCGAGCGCAGCGGCGGCGTCGTGGTCCCCGGCTTTGCCTGTCGTGCGCAACTGTGTGCCGCTGGCGCGGAAGCTTTCCGGTCTAAAGCGCTGAAGCAAGCGCCTTCTTGACCTCGGCCTCATCGGCACGCGGCGTTCCGGGCGTGGCTCCGGCGGTCTTGTAGTTGAGGAGGTCCGCATTGCTCGGATCCTCGAACGCCTCGACCCCGCGAACCTTGCCGGTCAGTGCCGGGTTCTCAAGGCTTTGGGCGACCTCGACCTCGGTCGGAGCGCCCGCATCCTCGACAACGGCCGGCTGGATCAGCCGCTCCTTCAGCTGCTCGACCCCGGCATAAGCCTGCCGGAAAGCGCCCGCGCTCCCCGCCGCGCCCTTCCAGCTGTAGAAGACGTGACCGCCGATCCGCCCCACCATCGCGACGCTCGGCGCCCAATACGGCACCATCCAGCTCGCATGATAATGAGTCGCGTGGCCGACCGGCGCGAACACGTCACCAGCAAGGGCCCGCTGCGCAACCTCCATCGCCCGGCGCCAGCCGGCGTGCGAAGGCACCCGCGCCAGCGATCCGTCACAGGTAAAGGTGAATTGGCAGCCGGTGGTGCGCTCCGACCCTTGGTAGACGACGCCGCACACTGAATGCGGGAAAGCGGCATGGCGAACGCGGTTCAGCACCACCTGCGCGACCGCACGCTGCCCGTCCTCATTCTCGCTGCCGGCCTCGTAATAGACGGCTTCGGCAAGGCACTTTTCGGCCCGTTCGCGCGAGGTCGCGTCAAGCGCGGTGAACTGGAACGGCCGCGCGGCGCCAAGCGCGCTTGGCTGCACTCCGCGCTCGACCGCCTGCGCCGGCGTGATCTGAAGGAGAGCGGGCTCCTTGACCGCCGCGACGCGTGGCAGCGATGCCCAGGCGCGGTCCTTGGAGCCGGGATCGACCAGGAAGAAGCCGCCAATTCCAATCGCGAGGAGAGCGGCCAGCGCGCCGCTATGCGCCCCGCGCAGCTTGCCGCTGCTCGGTGCCAGCGCAGCGCTGCGCCCGTCCAGCATCGCTTTCAGCCCGCTCAACGCCAAACCTTTGATCCCTCCCACCATCTTGGCTGCCCGCAGGCTTGACCATCTTGCCGGCGTTCGTCCAAGGCGTCCCTCAAGACGCCTATCGAGCGCGATCCGCCGCGGCGGCAGCACCGATACACTTCAAGGCGCCGCGCTGCTACTCAAAGGATATCGCAATGAGCGACAACAACATCATTCTCGAGACAATTCAAGAGGTTCGTCCCGGCGCCGACGCACACATCCGCGCCAACAAGCTGCCGGTTATGACGGGCAGCGATGAAGGCGACCTGAACTGCGGCAAGTGCGGCAAGGCGATTGCGACCGGCACCACGCTCGCCGCCTTTCACAGCAAGATCCAGACCGATCAGCGGCTGGTGGTGGAATGCACCTGCGGCGCCCTGAACATGGTGCCCCGCGACTAGTGTGAAGGTTGATTGGCGCGGCGTCTGAGATTAGCGACAAAGTTCATACTTGGGAGGTCGTGCTATGCCATCACCAACTTCCTCGGAGGGCTGCTACTTACATCTTCAGCTCCCCGCGCCTACGTCCCGGTGGCGCATCCTGAAGGGCTGAGCAACAAGGCAGCTTAAGCGCTGATGCTCCACACGCCGAGTACGCTGCACATCGTTATGAAGCGCGAGGTCGCAACACCCATCGGTAGCAGCAACTTAGGTGCATCCTGTGCCGGTATCGGCTTACACGGTACGGCGATGCCCTAAGCTCCGGCAAATGCAATTCGGGCAGATGTCACGCTATTGGTCACTGAACGACAGATAACTTCGAAGTCGATGCTGGGGCTTTTCAGCCGCCCTCACGCCTTAGCTTGCACCATTGGCGCCGTATTTTCGCATTTGGCGTGATCGTCTGCAGCGCAGGAGCAGCGAGCGCGCGAGAGGTTAAAGGCAGCTCATTGCCTACGAACCCTAGGCGATAAGCTTGCACTGACCTCTGCAGAGCCGGCGGCAGCAAGCGAGAGCCTTGCCTCGCCAGCAAGCGGCTACTGCACAACGCGTGATTGCCGATTGCTTCTGGGTTGCGCCCCAGGCCTCCCGACCGACTCAGCCTCTACGCTTACGTGTGGGCGGTGCGACGCATAGTCGTCCAAGCACCCGGCCTCCGGCAGCGGCAAAGGTGTAGCTTTGTACCCAACTGTTGGACGGGGCAGTTACCACCCGCGCCACTCCAACCCTTGCGACAAGCACAAAGAAAAAGGGCCCCTCGCTTGCGCGAGGGACCCCGTTTCTTTGGTCGAGACTAAGCTTAGGCGAACTGATGGTTTTCGAAGCCGCCATCGAAACGAAGCGCCGAGAACTCAGCCGCAGGAGCAAAAGTGGTCGGAGCCGGACCACCGACGTCCACCGAGGTGAGCGACGTCACGCCTTCCAGGATGATCTGCAGGTCGTCACCGCCCAGCTGACCATTGTTGTCGATGTCGACGAAGAGCACCGAACGGATAACACCATCGATCTCGAGGTTGCGGACAAACACGACATCCAGAGCCGTGTCGCCTGCGCCCGTGCCCACCGCAGCTTGCGCCGAGCCGAAGTCGTTGAAGTTCCCGTTGAACCGGATCGACGTCTCACCCGATAGGGCAAGGATGTCGCTCAGATCGATACGATCGACGCCCGAAGTAAAGTCCGTGATGACGTCACGGTCATTGACCGGGCCCGCAGCAGTCGTGGTGTTACGGCTGTCGTTGAGCTCATTGAAGTCAAACACATCCGCACCGTCACCGCCCGTGAGACGGTCAGCACCGATACCGCCGACGAGGGTGTCATTGCCGATCCCACCGTTGATAGTGTCGTTGCCGTCACCACCGAACAGGCTGTCAGCACCGGCGTCACCGTTGATGGTGTCCGCACCGGCCTGGCCGTTGATGGTGTCAGCACCCTCACCGCCGTTGACCAAGTCGGCACCCGCACCAGCGTTGATGACATCGTCACCAGCCAAGCCGTTGACGATGTCCGCACCGGCACCCGTGGTGATGGTGTCGGCATTGACGCCAGCATTCACAGTCAGGTTCGCCGTCGAGGCAGCATTGGTGGTCAGGCTCAGCGTGTCACCGACAGCGCTGTTGTTGTAGTTGATGGTCAAGCGACCACCATCCACCTGCGTGTCGTTCAGCGTTCCGAGATCGATCACAGAGGTCTCGGTCGGGTTCACCGCCGCGGTGCTGTTGTTGATGTTGATCGTCTCGACACGGGTAACCCCGTCAACGTTCGAGCTACCACCTGCGGTGATGTTCAGCACGTCGGCCTGACCGCGACCGCCCGTCAGGACGTCAGCAGCGGTGAGGCCGCTGGCCGTCGCAACGAAGGTGAGGCTCGCCGTCGAGTTACCGCCGTTGATGCTGTCATCACCACCGCCAATCACAACCGTGAGCGGGCCAGTGAAGCCGGACGTCAGGGTAACAGTGTCGTTACCCGCCGAACCCTCAATCCGGACCAGGTCCGCATCGAACGCTTCGAAGCCAAGCGAGGCATTGAGCACCTGCCCGGTAGCCGCCGCGAGCACTTCAACATTGTTGAAGTTGGCGAAGACATTGTCGCTGAGCGTACCGCCAGCCTGCACGATCCGGTCCGTTCCACCGCGGCCGTCGAAGACGAGCTCCGCAGTAGCGGTGTTGCCGTCGATCACCAGCTGATCGACGCCCGCACCGCCGGTGAACTCAACACCGGCGACCGAAGTACCCGTGCGCCGCACGATGGTCGTCGCCGTGTCGGAGCCGGTTACGACGAAGATCGCATCCGGATCAGTGACGGCGTCAAGGTTGACGGTGAGGCTGTCAGCAGCATCCGTGAGGCCAGTTGCATCGACGTTGATCCGTGTTGCCTCAGCGAAGTTGCCGTTCTGGAACGTGATCGTGCTGGCATCGGCGTCGATCCCGGCACCACGATCACCGCCACCGATAACCGCGAAGCGCTCCACACCCGTCACGTTGTTGAGGTTGACCACCGCAGTGACCGGACCCAACGCAGCAGCGCCAGTTCCAGAGACATCGAGTTCGACGGTGTCGGTACCAGCACCCGCTACGATCGTGTCCGCAGCGGTCAGTTCACCACCCGAGACACGGATACGATCGGCACCAGCGCCGGTCGTGATGCTGTTATCGCCAATACCCGTGATGATGAGATCATCGCCGCCACCGGTGGTGATGACGTCATCGCCGCCCGCTCTGGCATCTACCGTCAGGCTGTTAGTGTAGCCTGCAGCAACGGCCAGCGTGTCGGCGCCGGTGTTCAGCAGGTTGACGCGGGTGATACCAGCCTCAGTGAGCTGTGCGCCCAGCGTAATGTTGCTTGCAGCACCGGCACGACCCTCAATAACCTCGAAGTTCGTTGCACCGGTGAAGTTCACATCGATTTGCGTGCCAACAACGCTGATCGTGTCGGTACCGCCAACACCACCATCGATGATGTCGGTGGCATTGAAGTCGGCACCAGCCAGGATCTCAACCCGGTCGTCACCAGCCGAACCACGGACATTGTTGTTGCCCGCACCCGCGCCAATGATGATCGTGTCGTCATCGTCGCCGCCGTCGACATCGTTGTTGCCCGCACCAAGCGTGATGGTGTCATCGCCCGCTTCGCCACGGACGATGTCACCAGCGCCAGCAGCAGTGGCGCCGGCCGTAATTTCGTCATTGCCGGCACCGCCGAACACGCTGTCCGCGAGGGTGTTGTTGGTGTTGATGATGTCGCCAGCTGCGCCGCCGGTCACGTTGATCGAGAAAGCGGTCACGGCAGAAGCATCGAAGGTCAACACTTCATCGGCGTCGGCGTCGTCCTCGTCCGTGGTGGCAACCAGAGCGGAGGCATTGACGGTGAGGACACCGTTCCCAGTCGGGGCATTGCCATTGTCAATCGTGATCGACTGGTCATCGCCGTCACCATCGCTGGAGATGGTGATGGTCTCGAAGCCGCGGAACAGCGAGGCCGCCGTAACGGTGTTCGCACCATCGAGGATGTTCAGCGTGTCGGAACCCGCACCACCAACCAAGTTGTCACCGTCGGTCAGCGACGAGGTGATCAGCGTGTCGTTGCCGGTGCCGAACAGCACCGTGTCCTCACCACCGAACGCGCCGAGGTCAACGGTGAGGCCGGTCGTAACGCCGGTCGCATCAAGACTGTCGTTACCGGCGGCGTTGACGTTGAGATTAACCCGGCGAATGTCAGCGTCGATCGCCTGCGCACCAATCACCGCCGCACCGGTGGCGTTGATGGTCAGGTTGGTCGCACCCTCGACATTCGTCAGGTCCGCATCGACCAGCAGCTCGTTGATCACGAGCGTGTCGCCAGCGTCGCCGCCCAGCGTGATCGTGTCGTTGAGGTCGAACGTGTTGGCCGCCAGCACAACGGTGTCATCACCAGCGCCCGTATTGGCGGTGAGGTTACCACCGGTGTCGGTGATGCTGTCGTCGCCGCCCTGAGTAGTGATCGTGTCATTACCGGCACCAGCAGCAAGGACGTTATCGCCGGAGCCACCGAGGACCGTCACTCCAACATTATTCGCCGAAAAGTCTAGGTCGACGTTATTTGCGAGTGTCGCGTCAATGTTGCGAACCGACGTACGCAGCGCATTGTCAATGGCGAAGGATCCGCCACCATTAATCACGAGGTTGGTTAAAGCAGTATCAAGCGTCTCGATCGACGACGTACCAATTGCCTGAATGGTGACCGTCTCGATACCAGTGCCCGTAGCACCCGCCAGGTCGCCAGCAGTCTGCAGTCGGAGAACATCCGACACGCTGTCAGTCGCGACGACCGTGACGTTGGTCGTGGCACCTTGCGTTGCCGCGGCTTGGAAGATCGCGGTCACGTCGGCATCCAGACCAGTAATGCGGGTGAGCCCGATTGCGGTCTGAGTGCTGCGCAGCTGATCGAAAGTGATCGAGTTGGCGCTGTTGACCGACGAAGCGGACGTAAGACCGGTGGAGCCCGACAGGTCGAAGCGAACGTCGTTGTTGCCCGAGTCGTTAGTGACCTCAAGCGCCTCGATATTCACCAACTCGAAGCCACCGAAGTTCCCGTTCGCGCCAATCGAACCATCGATCGCGACCTGGAGACGGTCGGTGTCACCGACGTTCGTATCCGTTAGGCGGTCGCCCGCACCAAGGTTGCGATTAGCGGCCAAGAAGATGTCATTGTTCGCGGTGCCGTTAACTGCATCAGAACCTGAAGTGAGGTTTGTGACAACATCATCGTTCAGGATGACACCGTTAAGCAACTCAGCACCATTGCGCAGAGCAGCGCCTGTCAGCTCGAGCTGAAGGGTTTCATCAGCTTCTTGACGAAGATCGCCGTTCACCTGGACGGTTACGGTTGCAAAGCGCTGGCCAACCCCAAAGGTGACTTGACCGGCAGCCGCCACATAATCGTCGGCCGAAGTCGCGGTGCCATTAAGCGTGCGGAAGTTGAGTGTGACGGGACCATCAGCCGCCGTGACTGCACGGTCGAGCTCGATGGTGTACACCAACTGCCTGTTGCCCGAGTCCCCCTCGGTCACCGCGGTAGTCGTGTTTACGACGTCGTACCCGTTGGTTGGCGTCACAACCCCACCACCGGTGATCGGAGTCGGCGCCGCTGCGGTGCCGCTGATGTTCTGGCCTTCCAGCTGGATGGTGCCAGTGGTGGTGTTGATCTGCAGGGTGCGCGAGTCACCGCCGTCGAACTGGATCTCGGTCCCAGCCGTCCCCACCGGGATGCGCAGCGTCACCGCACCATCGTTGCGCACGAACACGACTTCAGTGCCGACGAGGTAAGCGCTGTAGCTCGACGCGGCGCCCGGCAGGACGACGGTGTCACCACCCTGGTTGAACGACGGATCAAGGCGGATGTTGCCGCTGATAACCGTGATGATCTCGTTGGCGGACGTGGTGCCGACGACCTGTACGTCGGAACCACCGACGGTGACGTCTTCACCCGCCGAAGTAAGTGTTACCCTTGCCATTTCTTTAAACTCCTGCCCCTGGATTTGAATACAGAAATCCGCACGCCTCAAACTCGGCGATCAGATTGTTACGTAACTTAATTCTTGGTTCAAGCAAACGAGAAATAATCGATGCCACCAAGCGCTTGCTCGGCTGTGGCCTCGCTGAACACGAGGTTGTTGTTGACCACCGCATCCTTAAGGATCAGCTCCGAAACAACACCGCCCTTGTTGATGGTGACGGTGATGTCGTTGGCCAGCCCGTCGCCATCCCGGTCCCCGGAGGTGAACGAGTAGGTGTTGCCCGCTTCCAGAACGATCTGATCGTTGTTGCCCAGGCCGACAATGATGGCATTGTTAGCCGCATCGGCATCGTCGGTGAAGCGGAACGAGCCCGAAGCCGCATTGAAGGTGCGATAGTCGTTCGGATTGGTGTTGTCGTCGGCTTCAAGCGCCTGAGCCGTCGCGCCAACCGGCGTCGTTGGCGTGGTCGGAGTTGCGCTGGAGCGGAAGTTGTCCGTTCCGGCAACAGCCGCATCGGCAGTTGCTTCGTCAAACACCAACGCACCGGCGGTGACCACGTTGGTCAGCACGATGTCGCTCACGACCCCGTTGATGTTAGTGGTGATGCGAAGATCATCCGCCACATTGTCATTGTCGAAATCGCCGCTGGCGAACGACGGACGGCCGTTACCGGTGAAGGCCGCATCGAAAGTGATGAAGTCATCCTGGCCGAAGTTGTTGATGACGACCAGGTTGGCGACATCGTCACTGTCGGTGAAGTTCACCGCGCCAGCTCCGCCGTCGAACACGCGAACGGTGTTGAGATTGGCGTCGTCATCAATGTCGAGATTGACCGTACTGACCGTCGGGACGTCGGTGAGGCCCGTAACGGTGATGGTCAGCGTCGACGCCGAGGTACGACCCGAGGCATCGGTTGCAATGGTGTTGGCCACCACGGTCTGCGTCTGGCCGGTATTCAGCGCATCATACGCCGCATTGTTCGGGTCGAAGCTGAACGTGCCGTTCGGGTTGAGCGTCAAGCCAGCAACCGGAGTTGCGAGCGTGTACGTCACGGTGCCAGAGGCGCCAGTATTAACGTCGTTGGTCGAAATATTGCCGGTCACAACCGCGCCGCCCTCAGTGGCAGCAGCCGTGTCGGCAACCGCAATCGGGCCATCGGTGGTACCGTTAACGGTGATGGTCAGCGTCGAGGTGGACGTTGCGCCCTGCGCGTCTCTTACCGTGTAGTTGGCGACCACAACCCGGGTCTGACCCGTGTTCAGAGCGTCATATGCAGGATCGTTCAGATCAAAGGTGTAGGTGCCGTTGGAATTGAGCGTGAGGCCCGCAACTGGCGCATTAAGGCTGTAGGTCAGCACCGCACCCGTGTCGGGATCGGTATCGTTGGCGGCGACCGAACCGGTCAGGTTGCCATTGCCCTCGGTACCGGAAGCGACGTCCGCAACCGCAACCGGCGCATCGTTGGCGCCAGTGACGGTAATCGCCAGCGTCGAAGTGGCGGTTCCACCAGCGCCGTCCGAGATGTTGATATTGGCGGTGACGACCTGGGTCTGACCTTGAGCGAGGCCGTTGTAAGCCGCGTTCGTCGGGTCGAAGCTAAAGGTGCCATTAGCGTTGACCGTCAGGCCAGCAACAGGCGCAGCCAGCGTATAGGTGCGGGTCGCGCCGGTGTCCGGATCGCTGTCGTTGGCCGATAGGTTGCCGGTCACCACCGCGCCGCCTTCGGTTGCAGCGGCAGTGTCGTTAACGGCAACGGGCGCATCGTTGGTGCCAGTCACAGTGATGGTCAGCGTCGAATTTGCAGTGCCACCCCGGCCGTCCGACACGCTGTAGGGGATGCTGAGGACCTGCGTCGCGCCGGCCGCCAGGCTGTTGTAGGCAGCATTGTTGGCGTCGAAAACATAGGTGCCGTTGGCATTGAAGGTCAGGCCCGCAGGCGCAGCGCCTGTTAGTGCGAAAGTCAGCGGATCATTGTTGGGATCGGTATCGTTGGTTGCGACCGACCCATTCAGGGTCGCGCCTTCAGCAACGGTGGCCGTGTCCGCATTCGCAACCGGAGGAGCGTTCTGCTCCTCGTCATCGTCACCAGACAATGCGAGAACGCCAATGCCAACTGCCGCCAGCACGCCGGCACCAATCAGGAGGCCGCTCGAGATGCCGCCGCCGGTGCCGTCGTCATAGACGGGGGTCCCGGCCGGTGCTTCAGCGGCCGGAGCCGCAGCAGCCTCGCCGGTCTGCGGCAGGACGCAGCCTTCGGCCGGCTGGCTGAGGTTCTGGTCCTCATCATTGCCCGGCGCGCGAGCATGCTCTTCCTCGCCGTCCTTCTTGTCGTGGTCGTGATGCGCCTTCTTCTTGACCGGTTTGCAATCAGCGTCGGCAGCAGCGGCCGGGGCGGCCACCGCGACTGCGGCCGGAACAACAACAGCCGCCGGGACAGCGGCGGGAAGCGGAACGGCAGGAGCTGCCGGAGCGGCTGCGGCAGCCGCGGTCTGTGCGGCCGGAGCGGCTGTCGCCGTCGCCGTCGCCGTCGCCGCTACCCCTGCGCCGGTCACGGCAGCAGCCTCACCCGTCGAAGCAGCCTGGGTTCCACCGTTCTGCGTCGCGCCATCACTCATGTCTGGTCCTTCCCCTGGTAATATCCACTCGCCCAACAGTGCCAGGCGCACGATTTGAAACAGCCGCTTTGCAGCTGCCTCTAATTAACGTCGGCTCATCTTAAATGGGCCAAAACAAAGCGCAAGGCCCCTCTACGACGGT
This sequence comes from Sphingomonas sp. LHG3443-2, assembly GCF_049896405.1. Lineage (NCBI taxonomy): Bacteria > Pseudomonadati > Pseudomonadota > Alphaproteobacteria > Sphingomonadales > Sphingomonadaceae > Sphingomonas > Sphingomonas sp. LHG3443-2. Next base: position 1,460,575 of record NZ_JAFCUG010000001.1, on the reverse strand, counting down.
TTTTGCGGGATAAGCCCTGCGGTTCATGGTGTTAACTTAGGGTAAAGACTTTCTGCCAGGCGGAAATTGGTTCTCGCCTAGAGCAAAGTCCGGTGGTAGGGGCCGCCGGAAGAAGGTTCCAAGGTGACGCGGGGTTAGGTGTCTTTTTGGAAAAGCTGCGGAGCAGCAGCTACCTTCCCGGGCTTGGGATCCCCCTTGCGGCAGGGGTCGAACAGCACTGAATCAACAGGGCTAGAGCGGGTCAATTCTGTCTATGTTTCAGGTACGTAGCTTGGCATTGCCGGCGCCCGTCCGGTGGGGTGCGATCACGGTTCTGGCAGTTGGGCTGGGCAGCTTTTCGGCAGCCTCCAGCGTGTTCGGGCAGACACAGTCTGCGCAAGAAAGCGCGCAAACAGCGCCGGTAACGGCCCCTCCCCCGTCCACTCCCGCTCCCGCGCCCGCGACATATGGACCCCCCGCCCCTTCCGCGGCTGCCGAGCGGGTGCCCGCGGGCATCGACCCACAACTCGCCCGCGCCGCCGATCTCGCCCTCGAACGCTATCCCTCCATGAAGGCAGCGAACGCGTTGGTCCGGGCGACCGAGCAGGATGTTCGCGCCGCCAAATGGCTTCGAGCACCGAGCGCCAGCGTCTCCGCCGCAACCCGCGGCACCACCCTCAACCCGCAACTTCAGGTGTTCCAGCCCTTGTGGGCCGGCGGGCGGATCGGCGCCTCCATCGACCGCGCTGAAGCGGTTCGCTCGGCCAGCCAAGCCGAAGTCGGGGTCACTGCCTTCGACATCCTGACCCGGGTGTCCCGCGCTTATTACGGCGTGGTCCGAGGCATAAGAGTTGGCGCCATTCTGGACCAATCCCTTGCCGAGCATCAGCGCCTGGTCGAATCGATGGAGCGCCGGGTCGAGCAGGAAGTCAGCCCGCGCTCCGACCTCGATCTCGCCCGCTCGCGTGCCGCGCAGGTTCGTCAGGAACTGAGCCTCGTCACCGCCCAGCGCTACGCCGCGCTGCAGCAGCTTCGCGAACTCGTTGGCGATCCGAACTACGAGGTCGACCCGCTTCCCGAATATAACAAGGCGGTTCACCACCCGGCTTCGGAAGGCCTGGTCGATGCCGCGCTGACCTGCGACCCTTCCATCCGCCGCCTCCAGGCCGAAACGCAGGTCGCCGATGCGGACCGCAAGCTCGCTCGGGCGGCGATCTTCCCGCAGGTCGGCGTGCAATATACTCACGACCGGTTTCAAGGCAGCGGCCTCGGCATTGCCGTGCAAGCCAACACCAACGGCGGGCTGTCGCCCGTGGCCGCCGCCAACGCGGCCGCCGCCCGCACCAACGCCGCGCGCTTCCGGGTGACGGTGGCTGAGCGCGAGACCCGCGAGGCGATCGTCCTCGACATCGTCGAGAACACTGCCGCCGCCGCGCAGGTGGAAAGCAGCAGGGATGCGGCGGCCTCGTCGTCCAACGTCACCGACAGCTTCATGCGCCAATTCATCACCGGACGTCGGACCTGGCTCGACGTGATGAACGCAGTGCGCGAAAGCAACGCCGCTCGGATTGCGCTGGCCAACGCCGAACTTTCTGCAATGTCGAGCTCCGCACGACTGCTGATCCGCAGCTGTCAGTGGCAAGCCAATGAAATCAGGGCGGACACCGCACGATGAACAGCTTTCTCGATCTGGTTGACCGCTTCGCCACCCGCCAGGCCGCCGAGCTTGCACCCGACTGGCGCGCCCGTGCCGGCGATCCCGATGGCTTTGGTCCCTATGACCCCACCAGCCTGCAACGTCTCGCGGCGCGGCTCGGCTGGCGCAAGCCGACCGACGTCGGCCATCGCCCCCGCGCCCACCAGTTCCCGCTCTTCATGTATGACGAGCATGAAGGCTGGGCGATCGCCGAGCAGTTCGAGACGCTGGACGCGGTACGGGTGGTTTCGCCGACCTTCAGCGGCCTGCGCGAGATTGGGCCCGAAACCCGCTTCTACTTGCCCCAGCTGCCGCGGCTGAGCGATCGCAACCAGAACGAAAAAGCGATCCACGTCTTCGGCCGCTCGTTGTTGCTGCGCAAGAAAGTTCTGTTTTCTGCCGTTCTTGCAACGGTGATCGTGAACCTCATCGCGCTCGCGACCTCCTTGTTCTCGATGCAGGTCTACGACCGCGTCATTCCCCGCAGCGGCTTTGCGACGTTGTGGGTGCTGACCGTCGGCGTCTTCATCGCGCTTGTTCTCGACTTCATCTTGCGAACCACCCGTTCGCTGATGATCGAGCGGGAAGCGGCCAAGGTCGACACCGAGGTCTCCGAAGTCTTCTTCGCCCGCGCGCAGGCGGTTCGTCTCGACGCCCGGCCGCCGTCGATCGGCACCATGGCCGCGCAGATCCGCGGCTGGGAGCAGATCCGTGGCCTTCTGTCCTCGGGCTCGTTGTTCCTGCTAGCCGACCTGCCCTTCGCCATCCTGTTCATCATGATCATTTCGTGGATCGGAGGCCCGCTGGCGCTGATCCCGATCGTGTCCTTCCCGCTGGCGCTGGTCCTGTCGTGGATCTTCGCCCGCCTCATCAAGGACGATACCGCCAAGGCGCAGGCCAACGGCAACCGCAAGAACGGCCTTCTGGTCGAAGCGCTCGATGCAGCCGAGACGATCAAGGCCAACCGCGGCTCGTGGCACATGCTCGCGCGCTGGAACCAGCTGATGGAGGAAGTGCAGCTGAACGAGGACAGCGTGAAGCGCTGGTCGTCGATCGCCAACTCGCTGTTCAGCGGCCTTCAGCAGCTCGCCTACGTGCTGATCATCGCCTTCGGTGCGGTGCTGGTGTCGAACGGGGAAATGACGCCGGGCGCCCTGATCGCCTGTTCGATCATCGCCGGCCGTGTCAATGGTCCGCTGCTGGCCCAGCTGCCCGGCCTGCTCGTCCAGTGGGGCTATGCCCGCTCGTCGCTGTCGGGTCTCGACTCCCTGATGCGCCTGCCGCTCGACCAAGCGCCCGATACCGAAGCGCTTCGTCCGGCCGACCTGTCGCCTGCCCTCCAGATCAGCGATCTCAAGTTCGGCTATTCGCCCGAGCGGCCCAGCGTCGAAGTGCCCCGGCTCGAGATCCGTGCTGGCGAAAAGGTCGGCATCATCGGCGGCATTGGGTCAGGCAAGTCGACCCTGCTGCGCCTGCTCGCCGGCCTTTACGCGCCGGCTGAAGGTCAGATCCGCGTCGGCGGGCTCGAGATGCGCCAGATCGCCAGCGACGTGCTGCGCCGGAACATCGGCTACCTGCCGCAGGATACCCGCCTGCTGAACGGCACCATGCGCGAGAACCTGCTCATGGGCCTCGGCGATCCTGGCGACGACGCATTGATGAAGGCGATCACCGAGATCGGCCTCGCGCCGATGGTCGCCTCACACCCGATGGGTGTCGACCTGCCGATCGCCGAAGGCGGCCGCGGCCTGTCGGGCGGACAGCGCACGCTGACCATTCTCACCCGTCTGTTCCTGGCCGAACCGAAGATGTGGCTGCTCGACGAGCCCACCTCCAACCTCGACCAGGCCACCGAAGCCCGGCTGATCCAGTCGCTACGCAGCCGCATGACGCCCGAGCGTACCCTCGTCCTCGTCACCCACCGGATGCAGCTGCTGACCCTCACCACTCGCCTGATCGTCATGGCCGGCGGCAAGATCATGATGGACGGTCCGACCAACCAGGTTCTGGCCAAGCTGCGCGAGAATTCGCAGCAGCAGGTCCAGCAGCCGGCCCAGCCCGCATCCCCCGCCCCCGTGAAGCTCGCCCAGGGCGCTTGAGGTTTCCCGCATGAATTTTCGTCTTCGCCAATCCACGCAGATCATTCTGCTGTCCGCCTTTGCGGTGGCGGCCTTTGTGCTGTGGTCGTTGTGGGCCGAAATCGACCAGGTCAGCCGCGCCCGCGGCCAGGTCATCCCGAGCGGCCGCACGCAGGTCGTGCAAAGCGAGGATGGTGGCACCATCGCGGAAATCCTCGTCTCCGAAGGCGACCGGGTGAAGCGCGGCGATCTGCTGGTCCGCCTTGACGAAACCCGCCCCCGCGCCGCTGTGGAGGAAAGCGAAGCACAGGTGGCGGCGTTGAAGGCGCGCATGGCCCGCATCCAGGCCGAACTGTTCAACCGCCCGCTGGTGTTCCCGGCGGAAACCCGCACCCATCCAGAATTCGTTGCGAGCCAGCGCGAGCTCTACACCCGTCGCCGCCAGGCGCTGTCGAGCCAGATCCAGAGCCTCCAGGCGATGCTCAGCCTGACCCGGCAGGAACTCGACATGAACCTCCCGCTGGTCGACAGCGGCGACGTCAGCCGCTCCGAAGTGCTGCGGATGCAGCGCCAGACCTCGGACCTGCAGGGCCAGATCAACACCCGGCGCAGCGAGTATCTCGCCGAACTGCAGACCGAATATGCGAAGACCGAGGAAGAGCTGGCGAGCGCCACCGAGCAGCTCACCCAGCGTTCCGCCATTTTGCGCGGCTCTGAGCTGCGCTCCCCAACCGACGGCGTGATCGTGGCCATCAAGTACAACACGGTGGGCGGCGTTCTGCGCGCCGGCGACGAAGTGCTGCAATTGGTCCCGACCGGCGACAAGCTGGTGGTGGAAGCTCGCGTGTCGCCGACGGACATCGCGTTTATCCGCCAGGGTCAGACGGCCAACGTCAAGTTCGACGCCTACGACAGCAGCATCTACGGCTCGGCTGACGGCATCGTCACCCACATCAGCGCCGACACCCTGTCCGAGGAAACCAAGGAAGGGGTGCAGACCTATTACCGGGTGTTGCTGAGCGCCGATCCGGCCAAGCTGCGTCCGCGCCACGAGGGCGAGAAGATCGTGCTTCAGCCAGGCATGACCTCGGTCGCCGAGATCATCACCGGTCAGACCACCGTGTTCAAGTATCTGACCAAGCCGATCCTCAAGACGACCGGCGATTCGCTCGGGGAGCGCTGATCGGACAAGGGCGGGAGGCGGTCAGGTGACCGTCTCCCGCCCTCCCCCGTCCTTACAGGACGTAACGGACGCGGATCTGCTGAACGGTCGGGTTCGCCGGCATGGTGAAGCGGATCTCTTCCCACTTGGGCGCCCGCGGTTTCATCGACGGATTGTTCGAGAAGCCGAATCCCTCGCGCGGAATGCCCATCATCATGTCGAGCTTGCCGTTGCGGTTCTCGTCATGGACGACCAGCAGCGCATAAGTGCCGGCCCTGATTGGCCCGAGGTCGATCCGGCCCGCCCTTCCTGCCGCCAGCGTGCGCGCAATCGCATTGGGGTCGGCCTTGCAGTCGAGGAAGCGGCCAGGATTCGGCGACAGGCAAAGGTGAACCACACCCTTGGCCGAGCGAACGCCCGACAATTGCACCTGCAGGTCTGCCCCCGCCTCCGGCATCGTCGGAACCCCCGCCCCGATCGTCGCCACTGCCACCAGCAGCGAAACCGCTGCCATTCCCGTCCGCTTGGTTGTCATAGCTTGCCCTGCCACTCCGGCCCTTTGCCTTTGATTAACGGGCTTGAGGCGGGGTCGCCAGCGCCGCCACGACACGCTAGATCGCAAACTTCATGGCATCGTATGACCTGGTGATCGTTGGGGGTGGGCTTGCCGGGGGTCTTTGCGCCCTTGCGCTGCGCCGCCGCCGCCCCGGACTTAAGCTGCTGCTGATCGAGCCCGACGCCACCATCGGCGGCAATCACCTTTGGTCGTTTTTCGACAGCGATGTTGCGCCGGCGCACCGGTGGCTGACCGACCCGCTGATCCGTCACCGCTGGCCGGGCTACGACGTCCGTTTCCCCGCTCACAGCCGCCATCTGTCGCAAACCTATCAGACAATCGAGAGCGAAGCGCTGGACGAAGCAGTGCGCGGCGCCCTCCTGCCTGCAGAAATCCGCCGGGCAGTCGTCACCAACCTTGGCCCTACCCATGTCGAGCTGGAAGGCGGCGAGCGGATCGACGCAGCGTCCGTGCTCGACGCACGCGGCGGCAAGGCCGAAGGGCTCGACCTTGGCTGGCAGAAGTTCGTCGGCCAGCTCCTCACCATCCCGCAGGGCCACGGCATCGCCCACCCCATCGTCATGGACGCGACCGTGGAGCAAGTTGATGGCTACCGCTTCGTCTACTGCCTCCCCTTCTCCCCGACCGAGCTGTTCGTCGAAGACACCTATTATGCCGACGCGCCCGAGATCGACCACGAGCGCTTGCGAGATCGCATCGGGGACTATGCGGCGAGCCAAGGCTGGCAGGTCGCGGCGCGCACCCGCGAGGAGCAGGGCGCGCTTCCCGTCGTCACCGGCGGTGATTTCGACCGCCTTTGGCCGAGGCATGACCCCGTCGCCCGCGCCGGCGCACGCGGCGGCTTCTTCCATCCGCTGACCAGCTATTCTCTTCCGGACGCCGTCCGCTTCGCGATCTGGCTTGCCGAGGAAGCTCCGCTGGATGCCAGGCTCGCCGCTGCTACCCGCGCCCGTGCGGCCAAGCACTGGAAAAGAGGCAGGTTCTACCGCCTTCTCACCGCCTTGCTGTTCCGCGCTGCCGACCCACATCAACGCTACCGGGTGCTGGAGCGTTTCTACCGCCTTTCCGGCCCCTTGATCGCGCGCTTTTATGCGGGGACGAGCAGCGGGATGGACAAGGTGCGCATCCTGTCCGGCAAGCCTCCCGTGCCCCTGTTCCGGGCGCTTCGCGTGTTGAAGGACCGCCTGTGACCACTTCTCCCTACAAGACCGCAATCGTCATCGGCGCCGGCTTCGGCGGCCTTGCGCTGGCGATCCGGCTCCAATCGGCAGGCGTCCGGACCACGATCATCGAAGCGCGCGATCGCCCCGGCGGCCGGGCCTATGTGTGGGAGAAGGACGGCCACGTGTTCGACGCCGGCCCTACCGTCATCACCGATCCCGATTGCCTACAGCGCCTGTGGAAGCTGTCCGGCCACGATATGGGCGAGGACGTCGACCTCGTGCCCGTAAAGCCCTTCTACCGCTTGTCGTGGCCCGACGGCACGGTGTTCGACTACACCAACGACGACGCCGAACTGAAAGCCGCGATGGACGCGCTCAACCCCAATGACTGGGCCGGCTACCAGCGCTTCCTTGCCTACAGTGCGGGGGTCTTCAACGAAGGCTACGTGAAGCTCGGCACCAAGGCGTTCGAAAGCATCGGCGACATGCTGAAGGCTGCTCCCGCGCTCGCCAAATATCAGGCTTGGCGCTCGGTCTATTCGATGGTCTCGAGCTTCGTCGAGGACGAGCACCTTCGCCAGGCTTTGAGCTTCCACACCCTGCTGGTCGGCGGCAATCCGATGACCTGCTCGTCGATCTACGCGCTGATCCACAAGCTGGAGCGCGACGGCGGCGTATGGTTCGCGCGAGGCGGCACCAACAAGCTGATCGCCGGTATGGTCCGCCACTTCGAGCGGATCGGCGGCACCATTCGCCTCGGCGATCCTGTCACCGCCATCACCGCCGAGAATGACCGCGTTACCGGCGTCCGCACGGCGTCAGGCTGGAGTGCCACCGCTGACGCGGTCGCTTCCAACGGCGACGTGGTCCACAGTTACGGCCTGATCGAAGGCTCCAGCCGCGGCCCGCAACAGGTCCGTGCTCTCAAGCGCAAGCGTTTCTCGCCCGGGCTGTTCGTGCTCCACTTCGGGCTCGAAGGCACCTTCGACATCGCCCACCACACGATCCTGTTCGGGCCGCGCTACGGAGGGCTCGTCAACGACATCTACAAGACCGGCAAACTTGCGACCGATCCGGCGCTTTACCTTCACCACCCGACGATCACCGACCCTTCGATGGCACCGCCCGGCTGCTCGACCTTCTACGCGCTGGCCCCCGTCCCCAACGCCGCCCGCGCCGACGTCGACTGGGCGGTAGAAGGCCCGAAGTATCAGGAAGTCGTGCTCGACACGCTTGCAGAGCGCCTGATCCCCGACATCCGCAGCCGCATCCGCACCATCTTCCACTACACGCCGGCCGACTTCTCGACTGACCTAGCCGCGCATTTGGGCTCCGCCTTCAGCCTCGAACCGGTGCTGTGGCAATCGGCTTGGTTCCGCACCCACAACCGCGACGACAAGCTGCGCAACCTCTACTTCATCGGCGCTGGCACCCACCCCGGCGCGGGCATTCCCGGCGTGGTCGGCAGCGCGGAGGCAACTGCGGGGCTGATGCTGGCGTGATCGGGCAAGAAGAACGGGCACGGCTGGTCCAGGGCGCGCTGGAAAGCATTTCGGCTGGCTCAAAGAGCTTCCGCTTCGCCAGCCAGCTGTTCGACCTCCCCACCCGCGAACGCAGCTGGCTGCTCTACAGCTGGTGCCGCGCCTGCGACGACATCACCGACGGCCAGACCCTCGGCCACGATGCCGAGCGCGTTGCCGACCCGGCCGCCCGCATCGCCTTTCTCAAGGACAGAACCGCCGCCGCCTTCGCCGGGGAGGACACCGGCCTCGTCCCGTTCGATGCGCTGCGGGTCGTCGCCGCCGATTGCGCCATTCCCCCGGCCATCGCCGCCGACCACCTCGCCGGCTTCGAACGCGACGCTGCCGGGTGGCGCCCGACCACCACCGAGGATCTCCTCTCCTACTGCTATCAGGTCGCGGGCGCGGTTGGCGTCATGATGGCACATGTCATGGGCGTGCCCGCGTCCGACGAGGACACACTCCATCGCGCCGCCGATCTCGGCATTGCCTTCCAGCTCGCCAACATTGCGCGCGACATCGTCGAGGACGCCCGCGTTGGCCGGGTCTACCTGCCGACCGAATGGCTCGAAGCCGAGGGCCTGGCCGGCGCCGATCTCGCCGATCCCAAGCATCGCCGTGCCCTTGCCCGCCTTGCCCACCGCCTCAGCGACATGGCCGATGACTACCGCCGTTCCGCCCGCATCGGCGCCGCCCGCCTGCCCTTCCGCAGCCGCTGGGCGGTACTCTCCGCAAGCGGCATCTACGGCGAGATCGCGACCCGCGCCGCCGCCCTTGGCCCGCACGCCTGGGACAATCGCATCAGCACCTCCAAGGCCGAAAAGGCCGCGCTGGTGGCGGAAGCCTTTCGGGAAGCCCTGTGGCCGGTCAGGCCCGTTCCTCGTTCCGGGCTCTGGACCCGCCCTTCGCGGCCCTGACCCGCGCCTCGGCGCTGCGCTTCAGCGCCTGTTTCAGCGCATCAACCGGCGGCGCATAAAGAAAGCCGTAGCTCACCGCCCCGTCGCGGCTCTCCACCGCGTGATGCAGCTTGTGCGCCTGCACGATCCGCTTGAAATAGGTAGAACGCGGCACGATCCGGTGCGGCAGACGGCCGTGCACGATCACGTCGTGAAAGCCGAAATAGATCACCCCGTAAAACGCCACGCCAGCGCCGATCCAGGTCGCCCAGTCGCCCCATCCGCCGTTCAGCCCGCCCCAGATCAGCAGGATCGACGGCAGCGCGAACACGACGGCATAAAGGTCATTGCGCTCGAACCAGCCTTTGCGCTCACGGTGATGGCTCTCGTGCCACGCCCAGCCCCATTTCGAATGCATGACGAAGCGGTGCAGCACATACGCGAACCCCTCCATCGCAAGGACGGTCGCGGCGAACAGGGCAAAACCGGCAAACCAGCTCATGACGTGGATATAGGCACTTACGGCCCGACGGTCACCCGGTCCTTAGCCCCGCTCGGCAATGAACCGCATCAACTCGGCCAGCGTGCTTTCCATCTGGTCCTGCATCTGGCTGACCAGTTCGTTCTCGCGCATCCCTTCATGATCGAGCGGCTTGGAATAACTGTCGCTAAAGGCCTTGAGGTCGCTTTCATCGAACACGCCGCGCGCGACCAGCTTGGCGAGGATCACCAGCAGCCCATTGGTATTGGCGATAGTCCCGGCGACCAGCGCCTCGTCCACCATCGACAATTGCCCGCGCTCTTCCGCGCCCGTCGCTTCTTCTTCGACTTCGTCAGCCATGCCGCCGCTTTGAGGCAGCGCTCGGGGCAAGGTCAATCAAGAAAGGCAGCAAGCGCGGTCCACCGCCTCGCCTTCTCGGCGAACGGCAGGGTGTAAGCGGGGCTGGACGACGGCAGGTCGACCAGCACCAGCCTCGTCCCCGCCAACGCTCGCCGCCCGAGGCGCGCCGCCGTCCCGCCGTTGAAGCCCACCGCACGTAGCTGCGGAAGCACCGCGACGAAGCCGGCGAGATCGCGCATCTCCACCTCCCGCATCTGCCCGTCGAGGCTGCCTTGGCGCCGCGCGGCATGCACGACATCCCACATTGCCACCCCCCGCTCAGACAGCCGCTCGAGCCGCTCCTGGTAAGGCAAGGCTTCCATCGCGACGCCTGTCACGCTCTCCATCAATCGCCAGAATTGATTGCGCGGATGCGCATAATAGCGAGCCGCTGCTAGCGACGCTTCGCCCGGCAGGCTCCCCAGCACCAGCAGCCGTGCATCGGCCCTCGCGACGGGCGGCAAACCGTGTTTCCGCCCATCGATCATGCTAAGGGCGCGCCCATGCCCCGTCCTTTCCATCTCGCCATCCTCGGCCTGTTCGCCATCCTGCTCAAGCGCAGCAGCCGCGATTGGACGAACCCGCGGCCACGCCGCTAAAGGCCCCTCCATGGCTCCCGAGGACCTTCGCATCGCCCTTGTGTCGGGCAATTACAATTACGTGCGCGATGGCGCCAACCAAGCGCTGAACCGGCTGGTCGGCTTTCTCCTGCGACAGGGCTGCAAGGTGCGCGTCTATTCGCCGACCATCGCGGAACCCGCTTTTCCGCCCACCGGCGATCTGGTTTCCCTGCCCTCGATCGCGGCGCCAGGCCGCCCCGAATATCGCATCCCGCTCGGCCTCACCCGCGCCGTCCGCAAGGACCTCGAAGCCTTCGCGCCCAACATCGTCCACATCGCCAGCCCCGACATCAGCTCGCACCGCGCCGTCAGCTGGGCCCGCGCGCGCAAGATCCCGGCGGTCGCCTCGGTCCACACCCGCTTCGAAACCTACCTCGCTTACTACCACCTCGAGCTGCTCGAACCGACGGTCCGCGCCGCGCTCCGCCGCCTGTACCTGCGCTGCGACGCCCTGCTGGTTCCCGCCGAATCCACCGCTGCCGTGCTCCGCGCGCAGCGGATGAACCGCAACATCGCCATCTGGTCGCGCGGGGTCGATCGCACCCAGTTCAATCCTGAGCGCCGAAGCCTCGACTGGCGCCGCAGCCTCGGCATCGGCGACGCGGAGATGGTAGTCGCCTTCCTCGGCCGGATCGTGATGGAAAAAGGCCTCGACGTATTCGCGGCCGTTCATGACGAGCTCACCGCCGCAGGCGTGCCCCACAAAGTGCTGGTGATCGGTGAGGGCCCCGCCCGGCCGTGGTTCGAGAAAGCGCTTCCGAACGGCATCTTCGTCGGTCATCAGGAGAAAGACGACCTCGCCCGCGCGCTCGCTAGTGCCGACGTGTTCCTCAATCCCTCGATCACCGAAACCTTCGGCAACGTGACGCTGGAGGCAATGGCCTGTGCTTTGCCCGTGGTCGCCGCGGCCGCCACCGGGGCCACCAACCTCGTCCGCGATGGCGAGACAGGCTCGCTGGCCGAGCCGGGCGACATTCCCGCCCTCGCCGCCGCCATCGCCGCCTATGCCACCGATCCCGAGCTTCGTGCCCGCCACGGCGCAGCCGGCCTTGCCTTCGCCAAGACGCAGGACTGGGACGTCATCAACGGCGCGGTGCTCAAGACCTACACCCGCGCCATCGAACGGCGCGAGCGGCTGAACCGGATCAAGGGGTAAGCGTCAGCCTTCGAGCTGGCGAGTCAGCAGCCGGATCGCCGCGTCGATATCGGGATCGGAGGCGCGCAGCTTCTCGATCTGCTTCACGGCATGGATCACCGTGGTGTGATCGCGCCCACCGAAGCGGCGGCCAATGTCGGGCAGCGACTTGGGCGTCAGCTGCTTGCTGAGGTACATCGCCACCTGCCGCGGCCGGGCCACTTCGCGCGCACGGCGGGCGGACACCATCTCCGCCTTGCGGATGCAATAATGGTCGGCGACGCGGGTCTGGATCTCGTCGATGCTGATCCGGCGCTGGTTGGCGCGCAGCACGTTCGCCAGCACTTCCTCGACGAACTGAAGGTCGATCGCACGGCCGGTCATCAGCGCATAAGCGCCGATCCGGTTGAGCGCGCCTTCGAGCTCACGGATCGAGTTGGTCAGGCGGCGGGCGAGGAAATCGACCACATTGTCGGCCATGCTGATGCCGGGCAGCAGCGCCAGCTTAGCGAGCAGGATATTGTAGCGAAGCTCGAGGTCGGCGGCATTGATGTCCGCGACCAGGCCCCAGGACAGGCGCGACAGGATGCGCGGCGCGATTCCGTCGAGGTCCTGCGGCGCGCGGTCCGAGGTGATCACCAGCCGCTTACCGGCGTTGATGATCTCGTTCATCGTGTGGAAGAATTCTTCCTGCGTCGATTCCTTGCCGGCGATGAACTGGACGTCGTCGATCAGCAGCAGATCGGCGCTACGCAGCCGTTGCTTGAAGCCGATGGTGTCGTTCTCGCGGATCGCGCGGACGAACTCGACCATGAACTTCTCGGCGCTCATCATCACCACGAGCGCATCGGGATTGAGCTCGAGGAAGCGCTGGCCGAGCGCGTGCAGGAGGTGCGTTTTGCCGCGCCCGGTGCCGCCGTGAAGAAACAAGGGATTGAAAGTAACCGTCGGCGCTTCCGCCAGCGTCTTGGCGGCGGTGGCGGCGACCTCGTTGGCCTTGCCGACGATGAAGCTGTTGAAGCTGTAGCGCGGATCAAAGGCCGGGCGCGGGTGCACCGCGGCGGCCGCCTTGCGCTCGGCCGGGATCGGTGCCTCGTCGAGGATCAGCAGCGGCGCGGGCTTGGGACCGCCCTCGCAAGCGACGACCCGCACTTCGCGCACCACCGGAAGAGTCGTGCGCCAGGCGAGCTGCAGCCGCTCACCGAAATGGCTGCGCACCCAGTCGGCCATGAACTGGCTCGGCATGACAAGCTCGAGGCTGCCCGAATCGGGATCAAAGGCGCCAAGCTCAGCCGGCTTCAACCAGCCGTCGAAGGTCCGCGCACCGCAATCGCGGCGAAGACCGGTCCGGATCACGGCCCAGGCGGCGCTGAGCGGCGAGCTGTCACTGGCACCTGCCAGATCCGCTGTGCCGCCCCGTCCCTGCTCCATATCTCCGAAACCGCTCACTGCCCGCCTGCCTCCTTATGTCCGCGCCGGCTGCGCTCCTTCACAGGCAAAGGGAGAGCGCTCGCGCCGACCAGTGTCGACACGCCCGTTCCTTGCCTAGCTTGGACCCCCCCAGTGGAATCACTGCCGGAGGGGTTTTCTGGAGCAATCGGAGGGGGTCTGACAACGGCAATTTTTCATCGAAGTGAAATAAAGCCGCTTGACACGCCTCTGTGAGAGAGGGCCCAATTAACCGCCGTTTTCAGCCGTTTTTGACCACCCGTCTTTGGTGAGGCTGGCGCGAATCGCGGGAATGCAACGGTTTAGCTGCCGTAACGAAAAAGGCCGCCGGATTCGCATCCGGCGGCCTTCCCGTCCTGGTACAGGATGAAGCGTTTTAGGCCAGCGACGAAACCCGCTTGGTCAGGCGCGAGAACTTGCGCGACGCGGTGTTCTTGTGAAGCACGCCACGCGCGACTCCGCGCTGCAGTTCCGGCTGAGCCAGCTTGAGGGCTTCCGATGCCGCACCCTTGTCGCCCGCCAGCAGCGCCGATTCGACGGCCTTGATGAAGGTCCGGATACGGCTGACGCGCGCACCGTTCACTTCGGCGCGGCGGGTGTTGCGGCGGATGCGCTTCTTGGCTTGCGGCGTGTTCGCCATGGTTGGCTCAAATCCCTAAGATGCTGACAAAAAGAAAAGCGGCGCGGCCTCAGGCGGCACGCACCGATTGGGCGCTCCCCTAACCGAACGGCTTCCTGTGGTCAACTCGTTAGCGCTGACAGGCCGGGCAGTACCAGGTCGAACGCCCGCCCTGCGCAAATCGCTTCACCGTGCCCCCGCACGGGCAGGCGTCTCCTTCCCGGTCGTAGACCGAGAAGCTCTTGCTGAAATAGCCGAGTTCGCCATCGGGAGCAGCGTAATCGCGCAAGGTCGATCCGCCCGCCGCGATGGCTTCGTCCAGCACCGCATGGATCGCCGGCACCAGCCGCCGCAATCGCTCCAGGCTGACCTTGCCGGCCGCCCGCCTCGGGTTGATCCCGGCCCGGAACAGCGCCTCGCAGACGTAGATATTGCCAAGCCCAGCGACGATGTTCTGGTCGAGCAGCATCAGCTTGATCGCCGCGTTTCGCCCCGCCAGCCGCCGCTTCAGTTCCTCTGCTGTAAGATCGAACGGCTCGGGTCCAAGCGCCTTGAACGGCCCCCACTCCGCCAGCTCCGCCGTGCGCACCAGATCGACGCTGCCGAACCGCCGGGGATCGTTCAGCACCAGCCGGTGGCGATCGTCGGTCTCAAGCGCGAGATGATCGTGCGGCTCCTCCTCGCTCGGATCGATCCGCCACCGCCCGCTCATGCCGAGGTGGAACACCATCGTGTCGTCGCGGTCGGTATGGATCAGCCCGTACTTCGCTCGCCGCCCAAGACCCGTCACCGTTGCGCCGGTCAAACGCTGCCCAAGGTCCTCCGGAAACGCCCGCCGCAGATCCGCCCGCCGCGCTTCGACACGGGTGAGGCGGCGGCCCTGAAGCACGCGCTCCAGCCCGCGCACGGTGGTTTCGACTTCGGGAAGCTCGGGCATGTCGTTCGGCCATATGGCGCCCCGCGCGCCACACCGCTAGAGCGCCCCCATGAGCGATTTCGTGCAATTCGGCGACCAGCGCGTCACCCCCGAGGAAAAGACCCGCAAGGTCGGCGAGGTCTTCTCCTCGGTCGCCCGCCGCTACGACGTGATGAACGACCTGATGAGCGCGGGCATGCACCGCCTCTGGAAGGACCGCTTCGTCAACCGCGTAAAGCCGCAGGCGCACGAGCATATCCTCGACATGGCGGGCGGAACCGGTGACATCGCCTTCCGCATGGCGAAGCGCGGCGCGGCGGTCACCGTCAGCGACATCAACGCCGACATGCTGGGCGTCGGCGAAGAACGCGCGGCAGCCAAGGGCATCGAGGGCCTCACCTGGTCGGTCCAGAATGCCGAAACCCTGAGCTTTGCCGACCGCGCCTTCGACGCCTACACCATCGCCTTCGGTATCCGGAACGTCACCGACATCCCCAAGGCGTTGCGCGAAGCCCACCGCGTGCTCAAGTTCGGCGGCCGCCTGTTCGTGCTCGAATTCTCGACCAGCGACTGGCCGGGCTTCGGCGAGGCCTACGACCTGTGGGCCGACAAGGCGATCCCCAAGATCGGCAAGGCGGTCACCAACGACGAGGCAAGCTACCGCTACCTCGTCGAAAGCATCCGCCGCTTTCCCAAGCCCTCTGATTTCGAGCGGATGATCGGGGAAGCAGGCTTCACCCGCACCCGCACCGAAACCCTGATGGGGGGTCTCGTCTGCATCTGGTCGGGGTGGAAGGCTTGACGTCTTCGCTGACGCATCTCCTTCGTATCCTGCGCTGGGGCCGCACCCTGGCGCGCTACGGGGCGTTGCAGGGTGTCGAGCGCGATCCCCTCACCCCGCCGTTCGCCCGCCGCATCGTGCGCCTCGCCCGCTTCGGCCTGCGCCAGCCGGCCAAGCCCGATTATGCCGCCGCGCTTCAGCAGCTCGGGCCCGCCGCGATCAAGTTCGGCCAGGCGCTCGCCACCCGGCCCGATCTCGTCGGCGAGGACGCGGCGCATAATCTCTTCGCGCTCCAGGACTCGCTGCCGCCCGCCCCCTTTCCGCTGATTCGCAAGGCGATCGAGCAGGCGCTCGAAGCTCCGCTGGAAAGCCTGTTCAGCGAGTTCGACGAAACGCCGGTCGGCGCCGCGTCGATCGCGCAGGTCCACCGGGCGGTCACCACCGAGGGTCGCGTCGTCGCGGTCAAGGTCCTCCGCCCCGGCATTGAGGAAACCTTCGCGGAAGCGCTCGAAACCTACGAGTGGGCCGCCGCCCACCTCGAAGCGCATGCGGGCGACGAGGTTCGCCGCCTCCGTCCCAAAACCGTCATCGCCCATTTCCGCCAGTGGACCCGGCGCGAGCTCGACCTCCAGCGCGAAGCCGCTTCGGCCTCCGAGCTCAAGGAGAATATGGTCGCCGAGGACGGTTTCTACGTTCCCGAGATCGACTGGCGCCGCACCGCCCGCCGCGTCCTGACGCTGGAATGGCTCGACGGCATCAAGCTCTCGAAGCGCGACCAGCTGATCGAAGCCGGACACGACCCCCGCGCCCTTGCCAACATCCTGGTCAAGGCGTTCCTCCGTCAAGCGGTGATCGACGGCTTCTTCCACGCCGACCTTCACCAGGGCAATCTCTTCGCCCTTCCCGACGGTCGCCTAGCCGCCATCGACTTCGGCATCATGGGCCGCATCGACCGCCGCGCCCGCCGTTGGCTCGCCGAAATCCTCTACGGCCTGATTACCGGCAATTACGGCCGCGTCGCCGACATCCATTTCGAAGCGCAATATGTGCCGCCGCACCACAATGCCGAGGAATTCGCGACTGCGCTCCGGGCGGTGGGCGAGCCGATCCGCGGGCTGCCGGTCAAGGACATCAGCGTCGGGCGGATGCTCGAAGGCCTGTTCTCGATCACGCGCGACTTCGACATGCCGACCCAGCCGCATTTGCTATTGCTGCAAAAGACGATGGTGATGGAGGAAGGCGTCGCGACCTTCCTCGATCCCGACATCAACATGTGGGAATCGGCCGAGCCGTTTCTGCGCGAGTGGATCCGCTCCGAACTCGGCCCCGAAGCCGCGCTGGCGGATCGGCTTGTCGAGTGGAAGCGGAGCCTTGAAAAGCTTCCCGACCTCATCGACCGCATCGACCACTACTTCCCCGCCCCCGGCGGCGCCCCGCCCGAGCTTCCGGAAGTGCAGGTCGATGTGAAGCAGCTCCCTAGCCCCGGCTGGCGCGATCTTCTCTTCGCGCTCGGCGGTGCAGCCGCGGCTGCGGCCGCGCTTTACTTCTTCGGCATCTGATCGTCGTCCCGGCCGAAACCGGGACGACGCCAGTTCTTACTTCGATGCCACCCGCGACCCGCTGCCCATGCGGGTCAGCACGTCCTTCAGCGCCGCGACACGCTTCGCCGCGATTGGATCGGCCGGTGCGCGCAGGCCGCTCGCCAGCCCGCGCAGCTGCGCAGCATTGGGCCGCGCGATCGCCGCCCGCAGCGCCTGGATCTGCGGCGGCGGCAGGCTTCCGGCCCGCTCTAGCTGATCGACATAAGCCGCCGCGACGACCGGCACCGCCGGCCAGCTTACCGGCGCCTGCTGCTGCGGGTTGAAGCGGTTGTCGGAATAGACCGCCAACGCCGCCGCCGCGATCTCGTTCTGGCTGAGCTGGGCCGATGGCTGCAGCGCCAATACGTCCAGCCCGCGGGCGATCTCGGTCCCGTAGATCCGGCCCTTGTAGTAATAAGCCGACCAGAAGCCGCCCATCACCAGCTCGTCCTTGTAGACCGGTCCGCGATCGAAATAGCCGATCTCGGTCGGCCTCGTGCTGTCGGTGAAGTCGCTGATCGAAATTCCGCCCTGATACCAGGCCTGCACAAACAGATCGCGCCCCGGGACCGGGATGATCGACCCGTTATGCGCGACGCAATTCTCCTGGCTCGTTTGCGCGGCGGGCAGCTTGTAGTGATTGCGGAAGCGCAGCTTCTGCCCCTCGATGTCGTAGATCGCGTTGGCGCCCCAGTTACGCGGATCGCTGACCAGGCAACGCGGCCGTCCGCCGCCGCCCCATTCGTCGGTGAACAGCACCTTGGTGCCGTCGTTGTTGAAGGTCGCCGAGTGCCAATAAGCGAAGGTCGGGTCGACCACCTGATCGATCCGCTTGGGCTTGGCCGGATTGCTGATGTCGAGCAGGATGCCGTTGCCCGAACAGGCGCCGGCCGCGATCTTGGCGCTCGGGAAGACGGTGATGTCGTGGCACTGATCGGTCTGCGCGGTGTCCTGCGTCCCGTCGCCGTGATCGCCGCCCGCCCAGAGCCCAGAGATGCTGCCGGTGGCGGGATCGCCGAATACACGCGGCCGGTCGATAATCCGCGCCGCCGCCGGATTGGCGACCGGGATTTCGATCACGTCGATCGAGAACAAGGCCGACTGCATTGAGCCCGGATCGGCGATGCAGCTCGGAATCTCCTGCGCCGAGCGGACGCCCGCGGTGCCCGAAACATAAACGATGATCTTGCCGTCACGGCCCGGCCCGGAAACGACGCTGTGCGTGTGGCTCCCGCGGCAGGTCTGCACGGCGCCTACCTGGCGGGGGGCCTGGAGGTTGGAGATGTCGAAGATGCGGATGCCGCGGAAACGCTCGGCGCTGACCGCTTCCTGGATCCCCTGCCGCCCGCAATCGAGCCGCCCGCGGCCCTGCTCCACCGACATGATGAGGAGGTTGCCGACGATCGACAGATCGCCCTGTCCGCCCGGGCAAATGACCGAGCTCACCAGCTGCGGCGCCGCCCCCGTTGGGCTGACGCGATACAGGTTGAAGCCATGGTAGTTACCGGTCGCCAGCACATCGCCCTGGAACGCCATGTCGGTCTGCGCGAAGCTCAAGAGCGGCGAGCGCCCGGCGCCTTCCGGCTCCTTCTGCCCCGGCTTCAGCAGCGCCTTCACCGGCAGATCATAGGGGTTCTTGGGGTCAAAGAAGCCGGTCGGCTTGGGCAGGCTGGCAACCAAGGTCAGCCCACGGATCGCCTGCCCCGCCTTGTTGGTGCCGGCGGCAAGCGCGGTGCGCGGGTCCTCGGCAACCGTGCCCAGGAGCGCGGTCATGCGCTTGATCTCTTCCTGCTGCTCCTTGACCAGATCGACCACGAAGGCGTTGAGGCCTGGGTCGGCCGCTGTGCCGCTACGCCCTGTCAGCTCGTTCGCCATCCGAACCGCGCCGGCGTGATGGCTGATCATGCGGGTCAGGAACATCCGCTCGAACGCCACGCCCTTGGCCGCCCGCATCTCGGCCAGCTGGGCCGGGGTCGCCATGCCCATGTGGGTCATGTGCGACGCGTCCATCATCATGTGCGCGGCATGGGGATTGGCGGTGGCCTGCCCGCGATCGGACAGCCACTTCTTCATCCACGCCATTTCGTCCGACTGCGTAGCGTCGATCCGCTTCGCCATCTGCAGGATCTCGGGTCGATTGGTCCGCCCCGCGACCAGCGCCGTCATCTGCGTCGCCTGCGCGTGGTGCGGGATCATGTCCTGCAGAAAGCGGACGTCATACGACGAATAGCTGGTATCCGCGATCCGGCTGGCGGTGGTCGCATCGATGGTCCGGCTCGCCTGCCCCGGCGCTCCCGGCTGCACGATCGGCGCGCCTTGCGCAAAAGCGGTGGTCGACAGAAGCGCGGCAAGGGCGAACACGGAAGACTTCATGGAACGGGACTCTCCTCAGGATGGAGAAGAGCCTAGCGTCCGTTTCGCCCTTGCCAAGAGCGGCTTTTACAGCCCCA
Source organism: Sphingomonas sp. LHG3443-2 (assembly GCF_049896405.1). Classification (NCBI taxonomy): domain Bacteria; kingdom Pseudomonadati; phylum Pseudomonadota; class Alphaproteobacteria; order Sphingomonadales; family Sphingomonadaceae; genus Sphingomonas; species Sphingomonas sp. LHG3443-2. The sequence continues at coordinate 1,441,074 of NZ_JAFCUG010000001.1, read as the reverse complement.
GCGCGTCGAAATCCGCTGCCGAATGCCGCTCGCGCAAGATCACCTCGCCGCGCGCCGCATTGACCCCGCGCCCGCGCTTCACCGCCGGCCGCGCATCGACCTGCTCGGCCCAGCGCATCAGGTTCTTGTAGCTGCCCGCATCCAGGAACTCGCCCGCGCCTTCATAGGTGCGACCAAGCGCCACACCGCCATACCACGGCCAGATCGCGATATCGGCAATGCTATACTCATCGCCTGCAACATATTCGCTGGTCGCCAGCTTCTGGTCGAGCACCGACAGCTGCCGCTTCGCCTCCATCGTGTAGCGGTCGATCGCATATTCGATCTTGCTCGGCGCGTAGGCAAAGAAATGCCCAAACCCACCACCCAGGATCGGAGCCGATCCCATTTGCCAGAACAGCCAGCTCAGCGTCTCGGCCCGGCTGGTGCCCAGGAACGCGCCGAACTTCTCCGCCAGGTGAAGAAGGATCGCGCCGCTCTCGAACACCCGCACCGGCTCGCCCCCGCTGCGGTCCACGAGCGCCGGGATCTTGCTGTTGGGATTGATGTCGACGAACCCGCTGGAGAACTGATTGCCCTCCATGATGTCGATGAACCAGGCGTCATATTCCGCGCCCGAATGTCCCGCTGCCAGCAGCTCCTCGAGCAGGATGGTGACCTTCTGCCCGTTAGGCGTGCCGAGACTGTAAAGCTGTAGCGGGTGCTCGCCGACCGGCAGCTCCTCGTCGTGGGTTGCGCCTGCGACCGGCCGGTTGATCGCGGCAAAGCGCCCTTCGGCGGGCTTGGGGGTCCATACCTTCGGCGGCTGGTAATCGCTCATCGACACTCTCCCTGTCGTTTCGGACCCGCATCTGGGAAGCCACGGCTTGCCTTTCCAGCAGGATAATCCGTGTGCCTGCCCGCCTGCTCATGCGTTGATGCCGGCGGAGGAGTTGACCGCCATGAAGACCAACAGCAGCGCCGGCGACGGCAAGAACAACAATCACGATCCCACCTTGCGCGATCACGAAGGAAGCAAGGGACCGGCTGAGACAGCTCTCAAGGATCGCGAATTCGACCCCACCCCCAAGGCGCCAAGCGACAATCGAGGGAGCCGCAAGTGACCGACCACAAGAAGAAGGGCGACTTCCACAAGACCAGCAGCAACGAGGACAGCGTCGGCGGCAACAAGAAGTCCGGCGCCAACCCCGATACCGCCAGCCGTACCGGCGACAAGCAGAACGCCGGCCACGGCGGCCACAAGTAAACCGGTAACGTCACCCTGCACGCCTGGCAGGGTAACGGCGCTCCCGGTTTCCTGGCCTAGCAATGTAGGAGTTCCCGTGGCATCCCCGCGGGACCATGCGGGACCTTGCATCCTCTTCCTCGACGTTCTCCACGGGCCTGGGCGATAACCACGGCGGAGCGGCGACCCGTCCCTATGTGAACTTCGAGAACTTTGGGCGCGTCCAAACCCGCGCCCTATGTGAACTTCGAGAACTTGCAGACCGCTGATGGCCCGCATCCTGCTCATCGTCGGCGGCGGCATCGCAGCGTTCAAGGCCGCCGAACTGATCCGCCTCGCCCGGCGCCACGGACACGAGGTCACCCCGGTCCTCACCGCGGGCGGCACCCACTTCGTCACCCCCATGACGCTCGCCGCCCTGGCCGAAAGCCCGGTCTACACCTCGCTGTGGGACCTCAAGGACGAGACGGAGATGGGCCATATCCAGCTCAGCCGCGCCGCCGACCTGGTGCTCGTCTGCCCGGCCACCGCCGACCTCCTTGCCAAGATGGCCGGCGGCATCGCCGACGACCTCGCCACCACCTTGCTGCTGGCAACCGACAAGCCGGTCTATGCCGCCCCCGCGATGAACGTCCGCATGTGGCTGCACCAGGCGACGCAGGCCAATGTCGCGACCCTGCGTTCGCGCGGCGTAACGGTGATCGATCCCACCGAAGGCGCCATGGCCTGCGGCGAATATGGCCCCGGCCGCCTGCCCGAGCCACCCCAGATCCTCGCCGCGCTCGGCCTCCTCACCGAGGCCCCAGCGACACCGGCGCAAGTTGCCAGCGCGGACGTCGACGTCACCGCGCCCGCTGCCAGCCTCACCGGCAAGCACATCCTCGTCACCGCCGGTCCGACCCACGAACCGATCGATCCCGTCCGCGTCATCGCCAACCGCTCCTCGGGCAAGCAAGGCTTTGCCATCGCCGCCGCCGCCGCCGCACTTGGCGCCCGCGTGACCCTCGTCGCCGGCCCGGTCGCGCTGCCCACTCCGGCCGGCGTCGCCCGCATCGATGTTGAGACCGCCGACCAGATGCTCGCTGCCGTGGAGAGCGCGCTCCCCGCCGACGCCGCCATCCTCGTCGCCGCCGTCGCCGACTGGAAGGTCGAAGCCAGCCCGATCAAGCTCAAGAAATCCGCCGGCCCGCCGCAGCTCCGCTTCGCGCCCAATCCGGACATTCTAGCGACGCTTGGGCGGCATCCCGACCGCCCGCGCCTGCTGATCGGCTTCGCGGCCGAGACCGACGACCTGCTCGCCAATGCCGCGTCCAAGCGCACCGCCAAGAACGCCGACTGGATCGTTGCCAACGACGTTTCCGGCGACGTCATGGGCGGCGCGTCGAACCACCTATACCTCCTCACCGCCGACGGCACCGAGGATCTGGGCGCTGGCACCAAGGAAGGCCTCGCCCGCACCCTCCTCGCCCGCATCGCCCAGGACCTCCTATGATCCGCATCCAGATCACCCGCCTCCCCCACGGGGAAGGGCTGCCCTTGCCCGCCTACGCCACCGCCCACGCCGCCGGCATGGATGTGGTCGCGGCCGAGGATCTCGACCTTCAGCCCGGCCAACGCCACGCCGTCGCCACCGGCCTGCGCATTGCCATCCCCGAGGGCTACGAGGTCCAGGTCCGCCCCCGCTCGGGCCTCGCGCTGAAGCACGGCATCACCCTCCCCAACACACCCGGCACCATCGACGCCGACTATCGCGGCGAACTCAAGGTCATCATGATCAACCACGGTACGGAGCCGTTCCCGGTTCGCCGCGGCGAACGCATCGCCCAGCTCGTCCCCGCCGCGGTGACGCAAGCCGAGTGGGACGAGGTGGACGAGCTGGACGAGACCCTTCGCGGCGAAGGCGGCTTCGGCAGCACGGGGCGCTGAGCACCTTCACGTGACCCTCAGCGACGAAGAACTCACCCGCTACGCCCGCCAGATCGTGCTCCCGCACCTCGGCGGGACGGGCCAGCAGCGCCTGAAAGCCGCAAAGGTCGCCGTGGTCGGCGCCGGCGGCATTGGCGCGGCGGTCATCCCGGCGCTGGCCGGGGCCGGGGTCGGCCGCCTGACCATCATCGACCCCGATACGGCGGACCTCTCCAACCTCCACCGCCAGCCGATCTACCGCTCTCGCGACGCGGGCGAGCCAAAGGCCGCGCTGGCCGCCCAGTTCGTCCGCCGTCTCAATCCTTTCGTGGAGGTCGCCGGGGTGGAGCAGGCGATCACGCCCGCCAACGCCGCCGCGCTGCTCAGCGGCCATGACCTCGTGATCGACGGCACCGACAACTTCGCCACTCGGCTTTCCGTGAGCGATGCCTGCGTTGCCGCCGGCCTGCCGCTTCTCAGCGCCGCCGCTGCGCAGTGGCAGGGCCAGGTCGGCCTCTTCACCGGCCGCCCCTGCTACCGCTGCTTCGTCGGCGACGCCTTCGACGCGGACGATTGCGACAATTGCGCCGAACTTGGCGTCACCGGCGCGCTGACCGGCCTCGCCGGAAACCTCGCCGCCCTCCTCGCCCTGCGCTTCCTCGCGCAGGCGGGCGAGGTGAAGGCCGGCACCGTCCACCTCATCGACGGCCTTGGCCTCACCCAGCGCCCGATCCGCATCGCCGCGGATCCGGGCTGCCGGGCCTGCGGCGCTACTTCTTCGCAGCCGCCTTCTTAGGCGCTGCCTTCTTCTTGGCCGGGGCCTTCTTCTTGCCCTTGGCCGGTCCCTTGGCCGCCTTGGCGTCAATCAGGGCCACCGCCTCGTCCAGCGTCACCGCCTTGGGGTCAGCCGACTTCGGCAAGGTGGCATGGGTGGTCCCGTCGGTGACGTAAGGCCCGAACCGTCCTTCCATCACCTTCAGCTCCTTGGCGCTCTCCGGATGCGCCCCCAGCACCGCCAGCGGCTCCCTCGCAGCACCCCGGCCTCGCCCCCCCCCATTCGCCGCATCCGCCAGCTTCGCCACCGCCGCATTCATGCCCGTCTCGAACACCTCAGAGGTGCCCTGCAGCCGGGCATATTTGCCCTGGTGCTGCAGGTACGGCCCATAACGCCCGATCGACGCCGTGATCATCTCGCCCGTCTCCGGATGCGCCCCGATCTCGCGTGGCAGGCTCAGCAGCTTCTGCGCCCATTCGAGGTCGATCTGCACGTCCTTCGGGATCGACGCGCGCTTGTCGCCCTGCTCGACATACGGCCCGAACCGCCCGGTCTTGAGCATGATGCCCTCGCCCAGATCCGCCGGCTCGCTGCTCGCGGTTGCGGCGTCGCCGCCCTGCCCGAACTTCCGGGTGAACTTGCACTCGGGGTAATTGGAGCAGGCAACGAACGCCCCGAACTTGCCCCCGCGCAGCGCCAGCCGCCCTTTGCCACACGCCGGGCACAGTCGCGGGTCGCTGCCGTCGCCCTTGTCCGGGAACAGCCACGGCGACAGGAACTCGTCCAGCGCCGCCGTCACTTCCGACGGCTTCTGCTCCATGACTTCGCCCGCCTTGGGCTTGAAGTCGCGCCAGAATTCCTCGAGCAACTTGAGCCACGCCATTCGCCCGCCCGACACGTCGTCCAGCTCTTCCTCGAGCTCGGCGGTGTAATCGTAGCTGACATATTTCTCGAAGAAGCGCTCCAGGAACGCCGTCACCAGCCGCCCGCTTTCCTCAGGAATAAAGCGGTTCTTCTCGACCCGCACATATTCCCGGTCCTTCAGCGTCTGCAGCGTCGCGGCATAGGTCGAGGGCCGGCCGATGCCGAGCTCCTCGAGCCGCTTGACCAGGCTCGCTTCGGAATAACGCGGCGGCGGCTGGGTGAAGCTCTGCACCGCATCGACGCCGAGCTTGTCGGGCCGGTCGCCCTTGGCAAGGTGCGGCATCTTGGCGCCGTCCTCGTCCTCCGCCTTTTCGTCCCGGCCTTCCTCGTAGAGCGCGAGGAAGCCGGGGAAGAGCGTGACCTGCCCCGTCGCGCGCAGCCGCGCCCGGTCGCTCGCTAATTCAACGGTAGTGCGCTCCAGCCGCGCCGCCGCCATTTGGCTCGCCAGCGCGCGGTTCAGCACCAGCTCGTAGAGCCGCTGGTGATCGCCGCTTGCTGCCTTCTCACGGCCGAAGTCGGTTGGCCGGATCGCCTCGTGGGCTTCCTGCGCGTTCTTGGCCTTGCTGCTGTACTGCCGCGGCTTGTCGGGGAGGTGCTGCGATCCGAAGCGGTCGGCAACGGCCTTCCGCGCGGCACTGATCGCCTCGCCGGCCATCTGCACGCCGTCAGTCCGCATGTAAGTGATGAGGCCGTCTTCGTAGAGCTGTTGCGCCACCCGCATCGTATGGCTGGCCGAGAAGCTGAGCTTGCGCGCCGCTTCCTGCTGCAGGGTCGAGGTGGTGAAGGGCGGCGGCGGATTGCGGGTGAAGGGCTTTGTCTCGACGCTCGCCACCGCGAAGTGACCTGCCTCGACTGCCTTCTTCGCCTCGGTCGCCGAGCCCTTGTCGCCGAGGCTCAGCTTGTCGATCTTCTTGCTGTCGAGCTCCACCAGCCGAGCGGTGAATTCCTGACCCGTCGCCGCGAAACGCGCAGACACGGTCCAATATTCCTGCGCGGTGAAGCGTTCGATCTCGGCCTCGCGGTCGACGATCAGGCGCAGCGCCACCGACTGCACTCGGCCGGCACTCTTGGCGCCCGGAAGCTTGCGCCAAAGGATCGGCGAGAGCGTGAAGCCCACCAGGTAATCGAGGGCGCGACGAGCCCGATAGGCGTCGATAAGATCGTGATCGAGCTCACGCGGAGCGGCCATCGCGTCCAGCACTGCCGACTTGGTGATGGCATTAAAGGTCACCCGCCGCACGTCCTTGGGCAGCGCCTTCTTCTTCGCCAGCAGCTCGCGGACATGCCAGCTGATCGCCTCGCCCTCGCGGTCGGGGTCGGTCGCGAGGATCAGTGCGTCGGATGCCTTGGCGGCGTCGGCGATCGCCTTCACCTGCTTGGCCTTGTCGCCATAGACCTCCCAGTCCATCGCGAAATCTTCGTCCGGGTTCACCGAGCCGTCCTTGGGCGGCAGGTCGCGGACGTGGCCATAGCTCGCCAGCACCTTGTGGCCCGGGCCGAGATACTTCTCGATGGTCTTGGCCTTGGCCGGGGATTCAACAACAACGAGCTTCACTGGACCCAAACTCCCTCACGTATACGCACGAGGGTGGAGAGCATGGCGGCGGCCCGTCAAGCGGGTTAGTCGAGCCGGAGGCTCACCTTGCCGCCAGCGTGGCGGTCGAGCCGGCCGGCAAGGTCGAGTTCCAGCAGGACCAGCTGCACCGCGCCGGGCTCCAGGCCCGACAAGCGCACGATCTCATCGATCGGCGCCGGCGACGGCCCGAGCAGTTCCTCCACTCGCGCCCTCTCGGCCGAATCCGGCTCGCTGACTTCGCGCGTCGGGGCAGGGCTGAAGAGGTCGCGACCGGACCGTACGCCGCCGAGCCCCGGGCGAAGCGCTTCCATCACCTCGGCCGCATTCTGCACCAGAGTGGCGCCGTCGCGGATGAGACCATTGCAGCCTTGCGCCCGCGGATCGAGCGGGCTGCCCGGCACCGCCAGCACCTCGCGTCCCATCTCGGCCGCGAGCCGCGCGGTGATGAGCGAGCCGGATCGCGGCGCGGCTTCGACCACCAGCGTTGCCGGACACAGGCCAGCGATGATCCGGTTGCGGTAGGGGAAGTGCCGCGCCCGCGGCTCGGTGCCGGGCGGCATCTCGGCCAGCACCAGCCCGCGCGCCGCCATCTCGCGCTGCAGGCGCTCGTTCTCGGGCGGATAGAAGATGTCGAGCCCGCCGGCGATCACCCCGATCGTGCCGCTCTCCAGCGCCCCCTCATGCGCTGCAGCGTCGATGCCGCGCGCTAGCCCCGAGACAACCACGACGTCCTCGCGGCCAAGGTCGTGCGCGAGGCCACGGGCGAAGCGGCAAGCCGCAGCACTGGCGTTGCGGGCGCCGACCATCGCGACGCTCTTCTTCTCAAGCAACGACAGATCGCCGATGGCGGTGAGGAGTGGCGGCGCATTGTCGCTTTCCGCCAGCAACGGCGGATAAAGACCTTGGCCAAGGCTAAGATAGCGGCCGCCGAGCGCTTCGACCTCAGCCAGCTCGCGCGCGGCCTGTTCTTCGGTGCAGAGGGCCGGCCTGCGCCCGCCACCACGTGCCGCCAGGTCCGGCACCGCTTTCAACGCCTCTTCTGCGCTGCCGAACCGAGCGACCAATTGGCGATAGGTGATGGGGCCGATGCTCTGGCTGCGGATCAGCCGGATGCGAGCGATGAGATCAGGCGGGTTCAAGCCTTGGACCGTCCAACCCGCGGCTCGGTTCCTGCGCGAAGTCGAGCAAGATTGGCACGATGCTGCCAAACGACCAGCACCGCAAACGCCGTTAGCAAGGTGGTCAGATCCGGCCGTCCAAGCAGCGCCGCTGCGACGGGCGCACTGATCGCCGCGCTCATGCCCGCGACCGAGCTGATCCGAAGCACGAGTAACAGCCCGATCCAAACCGCGGCGTAGATGGCCGCGATCGGCCAGGCGAGGCCGAGCAGGATGCCGAGCAGCGTCGCCACGCCCTTGCCGCCCTTGAAGCGCAGCCACACGGGATAAAGATGCCCTACCAGCGCCGCTCCTGCGGCAATCCGCCCACCGCCTGGCCATAGCTGCTCGGCTAGTAAGACGGCTGCCGTGCCCTTCAGTGTATCAAGGATCAGCGTCGCCGCCGCCAACCCCTTGGAACCGGTGCGAAGCACGTTGGTGGCACCGATATTGCCGCTGCCGATGGCACGAATGTCGCCTTTACCGAACAGGCGAGTGAGGATCAGCCCGAAGGGGATGGAGCCCAGCAGGTAGCCGAGCGCGAGTGCGAGAAGCAGTCCGGAAGACATGGGGCCGAACGCTAGTCAGCATTGTGCCCGCACGCAACGAGAGCTTATGGCAGGAGCGTGAGCCCCGAAGCGCCCATCCTCTTCTTCGATTCCGGGGTCGGCGGTCTCAGCGTCCTTGGCCCCACCCGCGCGCTGCTGCCGACGGCACCGATCGTCTACGTCGCCGACAGCGCGGCCTTTCCCTATGGCACTCGCTCCGAAGCCGAGATCGCCGCGCGTGTCCCGGCCCTTCTTGGCCGCTTGACCGAGCGCTTTCGCCCGCGCCTCGCGGTGATCGCCTGCAACACGGCCTCGACCATCGCCTTGCCATTCGTCCGCGCAGCGCTCGACATTCCGGTGGTCGGCACCGTGCCGGCGATCAAGCCCGCGGCCGAGCAGAGCCGTAGCCGCGTCATCGGCGTGCTTGGCACCGAAGCGACCGTTCGCCAGCCTTATGTCGATGACCTCGCCGCCCGCTTCGCCGCCGACTGCACCGTGCTACGCCACGGCTCTGCGGAACTGGTGCAGCTCGCCGAAGCCAAGCTGGCGGGCGAAGCGATCGACCCGGCCGCCGTCGCCGCAGCGGTCGCGCCGTTGAGGGGTCAGGGCATGGATGTGGTGGTGCTCGCGTGCACTCACTTTCCGCTTCTTGCTGAAGAGCTCGCCCTGGCGCTGCCCGGCGTCGCGCAAATCGATGGCGGCTCCGGCATTGCCCGACGTATCGCCCAGCTCACCGCCGCGCAATCATGGCCGGTTCAGCCGCCCCCCGGCATTGCGGTGTTCACGGGGGTGGGACCGAATGTCCAATTGGCGACCGCCCTCGCCCACATCAGACTGACAGACATTCGCCACGTCTAAGTTGCGAGTCATTCGCATTGGCCTTGCTCCGTAAGTTTTTGTAAGGGCCCGCGCGAGAACGAGGAACAAGTTGGACTACCATTCCATCTTTCAGGCCGCGATCGACCGGCTGCATGACGAAGGCCGGTACCGGGTCTTCATCGATATTCTGCGCAACAAGGGCGCGTTTCCCAACGCGCGCTGCTTCGCCGGGCACAATGGGCCAAAGCCGATCACCGTGTGGTGCTCGAACGATTATCTCGGCATGGGTCAGCATCCGGCGGTCATCGCGGCGATGGAAGAAGCCCTGCACGATGTGGGCGCAGGCTCCGGCGGGACCCGCAACATCGGCGGCAACACGCATTATCACGTGGATCTCGAGGCCGAACTCGCCGACCTTCACGGTAAGGAAGGCGCCTTGCTGTTCACCAGCGGCTATGTCTCGAACGAGGCGGCGCTGTCGACACTTGGCAAGCTGCTCCCCAACTGCGTGATCTTCTCGGATGAGCTGAACCACGCGAGCATGATCGCGGGGATCAAGAATTCAGGCTGCGAGAAGAAGATCTTCCGTCACAACGACCTCGCCCATTTGGAGGAGCTGCTCGGGGCCGAGGACGCCGATCGGCCGAAGCTGATCGCCTTCGAGAGCGTCTACTCGATGGATGGCGACGTTGCCCCCATTGCCGCCATTTGCGACCTTGCCGACCGGTTCGGCGCACTGACCTACCTCGACGAGGTGCACGCAGTCGGAATGTATGGCGCACGCGGCGGCGGCATCTCCGAGCGTGACGCGGTCGCTGATCGGGTTACCATCATCGAAGGCACCCTGGGCAAGGCGTTCGGCGTCATGGGTGGCTACATCGCGGCCGACCAGAACATCGTCGATTGCATCCGTAGCTATGCGCCGGGATTCATCTTCACGACGTCGCTCTCGCCGGTGCTGGTCGCGGGGGCGCTTGCCAGCGTGCGGCACCTCAAGGCCTCGGCCGAGGAGCGCGAAGGCCAGCAGGCCGCCGCAACCCTGCTGAAGCGCAAGTTCGCGGATGCGGGTTTGCCGGTGATGGATAGCGTGACGCACATCGTCCCGCTGCTGGTCGGCTGCCCCATGAAGGCTAAGCGGATCAGCGACATCCTGCTTGCCGAATACGGCTTCTACGTACAGCCGATCAATTACCCGACCGTTCCCCGCGGAACGGAGCGCCTGCGCTTCACGCCGGGTCCGACACACACCGCAGAAATGCAGGACGAACTCACCGGCGCGCTGGCAGAGATCTGGGACCGGCTGGAGATGCGGCAGGCGGCCTGACGATCATAGCCACAGCGCGGGGGCAATCTTTCGCGCCGTTGTCCGCAATCGCTCCTTCCGCAAATAAGACGGGCTGGAGTAGCTTTCCCCGGTTCGGCCGTTCGTTCCTCTGAGAATTGGCTGGATCCTGAAGCGCGGGACAATTCCCTCAGGGCTTTGCCGCCATGCCGCATAGGCTCGTTCGAAGAACGGCTTTTCCAGGGTAAACCCGTCGCCGTAGCGCCCCTCGAAAAAGCGCTGATAGCCCGCAAGGCTGAACGACAAGACGCGAAGGTCCATCCATCTATTGCCTCCGAGCCGCTCCCCGATCAGGGGAACGTTGCGGAGGTCGCAATAGAGATCGTAAGTCTTGGGCGCCGTGCGGATCATGTCTGCGATGTTGATGACATGGTGGCGGCCTGTCACCTTCCAGAATGTCGTGTCAGACGAGATCAGGCCCTTATCGAAAAGCTGCTTCATCCCCGCATCGATCATCAGGAACTCGCCGAAGCCTTTGCCCTGCGTGTGATCATAATCTGCAGTGGTGTTGATGAAAGCGAACGACTTGCCCGATCCACTCGCCTCATAAAGAGCCTGAAACGGCGCCGCCGAGGCGCCACTATTTTCGAGGATAACAACCGACTGGATCACCTCGTCAGGCTGCGAAAGATAATGGGACAAGGCGTTCAGATATTCGTTGCGCCGCGTCTCGGCATCGTTGTTGGCCGAGCCCGGCATTGCGTTGCTGGGCGAAACCGTTGCCGTCAGAATGATAGCTACCTCGCCCCTACCTTTTGCCAACACCACCCGAAAACACCTTGTCCAGCCCTGCTTGCACTCAGCGTATCAGGGCCCATCCGCTCAGGCCACAGCAGAGCGCGAGGCCGAGGCTAAGGGGCAAGCGCAGGCGCATCCACCAGCGTGGGGCCAGGCGCCGCTGGGTGAGATAGGCGTCGACGGCAAGTGCCGCGAGCAAGGCAAACGCCAGCGCGAACAGCGCTGCCGGCGGCTGGAACGAGAAGATCGCAGCCCAGCCTGCCAGCGCCGGCAGGACCGAGATTCCGAGCAGCCCCCAGCCCGGGCGCTCGGAGCGGCTGACGAAGCCCCACCAGGTGCCGCCGAGGAAACTCAGGATAACCGCCGCGTAGGTCAGGACGAAGCCTGGCGTCGATGGCGCAAACAGGCCGAGGTCGAGCAGGGCCACGGCCGTCAGCCCGGCCGGCGGGATCAGGCCGGCAAAACCGAGCAACAGAGCGGGCCGCGGAACTCTTGTCTTCATGGCGCCGCACGGTGGCATTTCGCGAGACCCTCCGCTAGATGGCCCCATGATCATCGCGCTCGCCGCCGACCATGCCGGATTCGCGCTCAAGGACCAGCTTCGCGACTGGCTCGCCGAGGCTGGCCATCAGGTCGTCGACCTTGGCACCAACGGGCCCGAGAGCGTCGACTATCCGCGGTTCGGCAGCCTCCTGGCGGCGACAGTCGCAGCCGGCAAGGCGACACGCGGTATTGCGATTTGCGGCTCGGGCGTCGGAATTTCGATCGCGGTCAACCGCAACCCAGCTTGCCGCTGCGCCCTTGTCAACGAACCGCTGTCGGCCGCTCTCGCCCGCGAGCATAACGATGCCAACGTTCTTGCGCTCGGCGCTCGACTGACGGGCATCGACCTTGCCAAAGCCTGCGTTTCCGCCTTCCTCGACACCGATTTCGCCGGCGGGCGCCACCAGGGCCGCGTCGACCTTCTTTCCGCGACCAACGGAGACTGACCATGGCCACCGCCGCCAATCTGAACGAAGTCCAGCCGCAGGGCTTCTTCACCCGCGCCCTTGCTGAGGCCGATCCCGCGGTCGCCGCGGCTGTCGGAGATGAGCTCCAACGTGAGCAGACCCAGATCGAGCTGATCGCGTCCGAGAACATCGTCAGCCGCGCCGTTCTGGAGGCGCAGGGCTCGGTCTTCACCAACAAATATGCCGAAGGCTATCCCGGCCGCCGCTACTATCAGGGTTGCCATCCATCCGACGCGGTCGAACAGCTCGCCATCGATCGCGCCAAGCAACTGTTCGGCTGCGGCTTCGCCAACGTCCAGCCGCACTCAGGCGCGCAGGCCAATGGCGCGGTGTTCCTTGCCCTGCTCCAGCCCGGCGACACCATCCTTGGCATGAGCCTCGCCGCCGGCGGCCACCTTACGCACGGCGCCCCGCCGGCCCAGTCGGGCAAGTGGTTCAATGCGGTCCAGTATGGCGTGCGTGAGGAAGACCATCTGGTCGACTTCGAAGAGGTCGAGCGGCTCGCGCTCGAGCATAAGCCGAAGCTCATCATTGCCGGCGGCTCGGCTTATCCGCGCACCCTCGACTTCGCCCGCTTCCGCGCGATCGCGGACAAGGTCGGCGCCTACCTCATGGTCGATATGGCCCATTTCGCCGGTCTTGTCGCCGCGGGCGCGCACCCCTCGCCGTTCGGCCACGCGCACGTCGTCACCACCACCACCCACAAGACCTTGCGCGGTCCGCGCGGCGGCATGGTGATGACCGACGACGAAGCGATCGCGAAGAAGATCAATTCGGCGGTGTTCCCCGGCCTTCAGGGTGGCCCGCTGATGCACGTGATCGCCGCCAAGGCGGTCGCCTTCGGCGAAGCGCTGCAGCCCGATTTCAAGACCTACGCCCGCGCGGTGATCGCCAATGCCCAGGCTCTTGCCGTCCGTCTCAAGGAGCGCGGCGCCGACCTCGTCGCCGGCGGCACCGACACTCACCTCGCGCTGGTCGACCTCCGCCCGCTCGGCATCACCGGCAAGGACGCCGACGAAAGCCTCGAGCGCGCCGGGATCACCTGCAACAAGAACGGCATCCCGTTCGACCCGCTGCCGCCCTTGAAGACGAGCGGCATCCGCGTCGGCTCGCCCGCCGGCACCACCCGCGGCTTCGGCGAAGCAGAGTTCCGCGAGATCGCCGACATGGTCGCCGACGTGCTCGATGGCCTCAAGGCCAACTGTGTCGACGGCAATGATGCGGTCGAAGCCCAGGTGAACGAGCGCGTCCGGGCACTTTGCGCGCGTTTCCCGATCTACCAGGACTGAAATGCGCTGTCCCTTTTGCGGTGATCTCAGTTCGCAGGTGAAGGACAGCCGGTCGTCGGAAGACGGCGCCGCGATCCGCCGCCGCCGCCAGTGCGACGGCTGTGCTGCGCGCTTCACGACCTTTGAGCGGATCCAACTGCGCGACCTCGTGGTCATCAAAAAGGATGGCCGCCGCGAAGCCTTTGACAGGGCAAAGCTCGCCCGCGCGGTCGGCCACGCCAGCGCCAAGCGCGACATCAGTCCCGAGAAGATTGAGCGGCTTGTCTCCGGCATCCAGCGCCAGTTGGAGACCCGCGGGGACGAAGTGCGGGCGGAGGAGATCGGCGAAAAGGTGATGGCCGGGCTCAAGACCCTCGACCACGTCGCCTACATCCGCTTCGCTTCCATCTATCGCGATTTCTCGGAAGCCAGCGACTTCGCCGAAATTGCCGAGGAAGTGGGCGAACCGCCCGAGCCGGGCAAATTGCTGTGAGCAGCGCCGCGCCGCCACCGGTCATCGTCCTTGTCCGCCCGCAACTCGGTCAGAACATCGGCAAGGCGGCACGTGCGATGCTCAATTTTGGCCTCACCGAAATGCGCATCGTCGCGCCGCGCGACGGCTGGCCGAATCCCGATGCAGGCCCTGCGGCGAGTGGCGCCGACCTCGTGCTCGAACGGGCACAGCTCTTTGACACGGTGGCGGAGGCGATCGCCGACTGCAGTCAGGTGTTCGCCTCAACTGTCCGCAAGCGTGACGTCGTGACGCCAGTGGTCGGCCCCGAGGAGATGGCGCAAGCGATTCACGGCCAACCCGGTCGCTCCGCCATCCTCTTTGGTCCCGAGCGCTCGGGCCTGGAAACCGATGACGTGGTTCTCGCCAGCCACATCGTGACCGTCCCAATCAATCCCGAGTTCGGCAGCCTCAACCTCGCCCAAGCGGTGATCCTGCTCGCTTACGAATGGTCACGGCACGCGACCTTGGTGCAGCCGACCCGCTTCGAGGTCGAGCCTCGCGCGCCGCAGGCCGAACTCGACGGGCTGATCGAGCATCTCGACGGCTATCTGGCGCAAGTGAATTACTTCAACCCGCCCGAGCGGATGCAGGCGACGCGCTATACCATCCGGACCATCTTCACCAAGCCGGGCTGGTCGAGCCGCGAGGTGAAGGCCGTGCGCGGGATCATCCGCGCCATCGCTCAGCCGCGGATCCGGTCGAACTCCTCGAACTCGTGAGCGATCGAAGCCTCGATCAGTTGCTCGTAGAGACTTGCGATCAGGCCGCGATCAAGCCCCGCTTCGTCCGCAGCCGCGTCCACATTCGCCAGCACCTGCGCCTTGCGCGCTTCGTCGCGCACCGCCGAGCGGCCCGGCTTGATCCGCGCTGCCGCTTCCATGTAGCCGAAGCGAAGAGCCAAGAGGTCGACGATCGCCCGGTCGACCTCGTCGACGCCGGCGCGGACCTCGGGCATGGTGGTGCAATCTTCGGGATCGAGGGGTTCGCTCATGCTCCGGCCATGGCCTCCCGGCTTGACCTTCGCAACCCCTTCGCCTAGGGGCGCGCCTTCGCAATTGGCTCCGCACTCCGGTGAAGCGGTGGCCCTGCCCTGACCTGTCAGACCAGCAGCGCGGTTCCGGAACACGACAGAAACGCAATTGAAGGAAATACAATGTCGAAGCGCACCAGCGCCAAGTACAAGCTTGACCGCCGCATGGGCGAGAACGTCTTCGGTCGCCCGAAGAGCCCGGTCAACAAGCGCGAATATGGTCCCGGTCAGCACGGCCAGCGCCGCAAGGGCAAGATGTCGGACTTCGGCATCCAGCTGCGCGCCAAGCAGAAGCTCAAGGGCTATTACGGCGACGTCACCGAGAAGCAGTTCAAGCGGACCTTCTTTGAAGCCAGCAAGATGAAGGGCGACGCGTCGCAGAACCTCATCGGCCTGCTCGAGCGCCGTCTCGACATGATTGTCTACCGCGCCAAGTTCGCGCCGACGATCTGGGCTGCTCGCCAGCTGGTCAGTCACAACCACATCCGCGTCAACGGCGTGAAGTGCAACGTCGCCAGCCGCCGCGTCAACGTCGGTGACGTGATCGAACTCGGTCCGAAGGCGCAGGAAATGGCGCTGGTCATGGAAGCGCAGAGCCTGGCCGAGCGCGACATTCCCGAATATGTCACCCCGGACGGCAACACCAAGGTGACCTACACCCGCGTGCCGACCCTCGACGAGGTGCCTTACCCGGTCCGCATGGAACCGAACCTCGTGATCGAATTCTACTCGCGCTAAGTCTCAAGCAGACCTTCGCGATACGGAAAGGGCGGTCCTGCGGGGCCGCCCTTTTGCGTTTCCCCCCTCTTTGCTACGCGCTCGCCCTATGGCTTCCTCCCTGCTCCCGCCGCCCGAATGGGCTCCGCACGCCGCTATGTGGATCGGCTTTCCGAGCGATCCCGAACTGTGGGTCGAGGATCTCGCGCCGGCGCAGGAAGAGGTGGCCGCCCTCGCTCGCGCCCTGCATGCCGAGGGCCAGGGCGAGGAGATCATTCTCGTCGCCGCCAATGCCGAGGCAGCTGCCGAAGCGCGCCGCCTGGCGCCGTTCGCGACCGTGATCGAGCAGGCGTTCGGCGACATTTGGCTGCGCGACACGGGGCCGATCGTGCTTGGCTCGGGCGCTGAGCGCCGGGCGCAGGGGTTCGGCTTCAACGGTTGGGGCGGGAAATACGACCTCGAAGGCGACGACAGCATCGGCGAGCGACTCGCCGGGTCGGCCCGCCTGCCCTACGCCAAGGCCGACTGGATCCTCGAAGGCGGGGCGGTCGATGGCGACGGATCGGGACTGTTTGTCACGACCGAGCAGTGCCTCCTGAACCCCAACCGCAACCCCGGCCTCAGCCGCGATGAGGTCGAGAGTCGCCTGGCCCGCGACCTTGGTGCAACCAAGGTGCTGTGGCTCGGCGAGGGCCTGGCGAATGACCACACCGACGGCCACGTCGACAACCTCGCCCGCTTTGTCGGCAGCGGCCGCGTCGCGCTGCCGGAGCCGGCCGCGGACGATCCCAACGCCGATGTCTATGCCGATGCCGCAGCGCGGATCGAGGCGGCGGGGCTCGACCTTGTTCGCCTGCCTTCGCCCGGCCGGATTGAGGTGGACGGCGACATCATCCCGGCCTCCTACATGAACTTCCTGATCGGCAACGCCGCCGTCGTGGTGCCGCTCTATGGCAGCCCGAACGACGAGGCAGCCGTCGCTGCGGTGCAGGCGCTGTTCCCCGGACGCCTTGCAGTGGGCCTGCGCGCCGACCACATCCTGACCGGCGGCGGAAGCTTCCACTGCATCTCCCAGCAGATCCCGGCCTGAGGCATCCATGACCAAGATCACAGTCGCTGCCCTCCAGCTCGAGCTTGGAGGCGATACGGACAGCAATATCGCGGCAGTCACCGAGCTGGTCCGTGAAGCCGCCGGCAAAGGTGCTCAGGTGGTTCTCCCGCCCGAGCTGTTCGAGGGGCCTTACTTCTGCCGGGTCGAGGACGAGGGCTTGTTCGCCACCGCCATGCCGACCCAGAAGCATCCGAGCGTGCTGGCGATGCAGAAGCTTGCCGACGAGCTCGGCATCTGGATCCCGACCAGCTTCTTCGAGCGCGACGGGCCGCATCATTACAACAGCCTGGCGATGGTGAACCCCGACGGAAAGGTCGCGGGCGTTTATCGCAAGAGCCACATTCCCGACGGCCCGGGCTACGAGGAGAAGTTCTACTTCCGGCCGGGCAACACGGGGTTCAAGGTGTGGGATGGGCCGGATGCCGAGAAGCTCGGCGTCGGGATCTGCTGGGACCAGTGGTACCCGGAGACTGCCCGCGCGATGATGCTGATGGGGGCGGAAATCCTGTTCTACCCGACTGCGATCGGGACCGAGCCGCATGATCCGGATCTAGACACCTCGCGGCTATGGCGGCGGGCGATGATCGGGCATGCGGTCAGTAACGTCGTGCCGGTGGTCGCTTCGAACCGCATCGGCACCGAATGCGGGCAGCGCTTCTATGGCCACAGCTTCATCTGTGACGAACGCGGGGACCTCATGGCGGAGTTCGGCGCGACCGAAACGGGCGTGCTGGTGGCCGAGCTAGACCTCTTCGCCGCGCGCCGCCATCGTGCGGCCTTCGGCTTCTTCCGTGACCGCCGGCCGGAGCTTTACGGGCGGCTGGTGCAGGACATCTGAGCCGCCCAAAGTTCACAAAGTTCACATAGGGCGGCGGTTTTTCAAATCTTCTCCCTGCATAGCCAGATCGCTTCTTTGAACCCTTGCGGTTAGTAGAGCGGGAGAAAACCTACTTTACAAGTTCCTCGACCGGTTCATCGCGATAAAGCGCCCAGCCAGCGAGGAAGAGGCCGGCAACGACCGGTCCGACAACGACCCCGCTGAGACCGAAAGCAGCGATCCCGCCGAGGGTGGTGACCAGAACCAGCCAGTCGGGTATCCCAGTCTCGCGCCCGACCAGCAAAGGCCGCAGCAGGTTGTCGGCCATGCCGATCACCAGTGCGCCTGAGACGATCACCACGATCCCCTGCCAGATGCTTCCGGTCAGCAGCAGATAAGCTGCGATCGGCACCCACACGAGCGCCGGCCCGACCGCCGGAAGAAGCGACACGATCGCCATCAGCACGCCGAGCAGCACTGCGGACGGAAAGCCGACGATCCAGAAGGTGATGGTCCCGAGCAGGCCCTGCACCAGCCCGACCACGACCGATCCCTTGATGGTCGCGCGGATGGTGGCGACGAAGTTGCTGGCAAGGTGATCGGCCGACCGACGGTCGAGGGGAAGCGTGTCCTTCACCATCGCGCCGATCCGCTCCCCATCGCGCAGCAGGAAGTAGGTCACGTAGAGCCCGACCGCGAACACCAGCAGCGACGTAAAGGCGTTGCCGCCGATCTTCAGTGCCTGGCTTGCGATCACGGTCAGGCTGTCGCGAAGGACGGCCGTGACCCGCTCCTGGATGACAGCGAAATTGCCATAGCCCGATCCTTCAAGGATTTGATTGAGCCGCGTCGGCAGCCTGCCCTGGATCTGCTCGAAATAGCTGGCCGCGTCGAACTGCCCGGCCTTGACCACCTCGTAGATCTGCAGCGCCTGCCGGACGATGATGTCGCCGATCGCGATCGCCGGCACGATGATCGCGACAAAGATGACAAGGAGGGCCGCGATCGCCGCGCGATTGCGGCCGCCAGTCCTCACCAGCATCCAGCGATAGAGCGGCTGGAACATGATCGCCGCCACGACCGCCCACAGCAGCGCCGAAGCGAAGGGCCAGGCAATGTAGCCGAGGGCCAGCGTGACCAGCACCAGGAACAGGAGAAAACCGCCTCGGCTATCTTCCTTGAGCGGACTGGCTTCCTGCATCGATGACCTTCCCGAGCGACTTTCCCCGTTTTCATAGAGCAACCGGGTCCGAACGGAAGGCGGAAGCGAAAGGGTGGAGGCGTTCCTAAAGGTCCCGCCGCCAATAGATGCTGTCGAACCACTCGCCGCCGATCAGCCAGGTCTTCGCGGCCCGTCCGGTTTCGGCAAAGCCGTGGCGTTGAAGCAAGCGGATACTTGCCGTGTTGCGCGGATCGGTGTCGGCGGTGAGGAACTCCGAACCCTCGCGGCGGCGGTGGGCAAGGAAGGCGGCAAGGGCCTCGCTCGCATAACCCCGTCCCCATTGCGCAGGATCGAGGAGATAGCCGAAGTCGGGAAGCTGCCAGGCACCGATCTTGCCGATCGTCTGCCCGTCGAGGGTGACAATGAAATCGTCGCTGCCGGGCGGCGGGTCGATCATGCTGCGGACCCAGTCGGCAGTGGTGTCGATACTCTCGTGCGGCAAGGTCGACCAGTATCGCATGGCGAGGGGATCGCGCATGATGCGGTGCATCGCCGCGACATCCTCGATCCTGGCGCGGCGAAGGACCAGCCGCTCGGTGCTGATGGCCTCAACCATCGCGAAGCGCGACCGCGCGGGCGAACACGGCCTCGAACATCGGCGGCGTCAGGCGGCGGGTGTTCTGGTTGTAGCGGCTGGAATGATAGGTGCCGAGGAGGATGCGACCGTCCGGCGCGGTGACTTCGCTGCCATGGCCGAACTTGGCCTGGGCAAGCTTCATCCCCATCGCCCGCGCCGCCGCGTCATGCGCGATCTTGCCCAGAGCGACGACCACTCGGACAGAGGGGAGGCTGGCCAGCGCAGCTTCGAAGTAAGGGCGGCAGGTGGCGATCTCGATCGGTTCGGGCTTGTTCTGCGGGGGCAGGCATTTCACCGCATTCACGATCAGCACACCGTAGAGGCGGAGATCGTCGGACGGATCAGCGCGGTAGGTGCCAGTGGCGAGCCCGAACTTGAGCAAGGTGCCGTAGAGCAGGTCGCCGGCGAAGTCGCCGGTGAAGGGGCGGCCGGTGCGGTTGGCGCCATGCTTGCCCGGCGCCATGCCGACCACCGCCAGCCAGGCGCCGGGATCGCCCCAAGCCGGGACCGGCGCGTTCCACCAATCGGGGTGTTCGGCGCGGCAGGCTTCGCGCAGGGCGACGAGACGCGGGCACAGCGGGCAGTCGCGCGGCGCTTCGGCCTGCGGCACGGGGGAGACAACAGGGGGGCTGGCGAACAGCATGAGGGGGCGATAGGCGAGGCCACGTGACCGAGCAAACGCACCTTTATGCCGTCGCGATCGGCTCCAACCGCCCGCACGGCCGCCACGGCCGCCCGGCTGGCGTGGTGCAGGCGGCGATCGCCGACCTCGACGCCGCATTTTCGTTGTTCGACGCTTCGCCGCTGCTGCTCAACCCGGCGAGTGGCGGGGCGGGACGCGATTTCGCCAATGCGGTGGTGATCGTCGAGAGCGGTCTTGAGCCGCCAGCGATGCTGGATGCGCTGAAGGCATTGGAGCGGGCGTTCGGCCGTCGCGGGGGCAAGCGCTGGGGCGCGCGGGTGCTCGACCTCGACATTCTCGCGTGGGACGGCGGACGCTGGTCGGACCGGCGGCTGACCGTCCCTCACCCCGCGCTCGAAACCCGCGAGTTCATGCTGTTGCCGCTGGCCGCCATCGCCCCGCGCTGGCCGCTTCGCGGCCGCCTTACCGCGCGCCATCTCGCCGCCCGGCTTGGCAAGCGCCGCGCGAAGCCCTAGGTGCGCCCTCGCGTGGGCCGTTAGCTCAGT
The DNA here is from genome assembly GCF_049896405.1 of Sphingomonas sp. LHG3443-2. Taxonomy (NCBI): domain Bacteria; kingdom Pseudomonadati; phylum Pseudomonadota; class Alphaproteobacteria; order Sphingomonadales; family Sphingomonadaceae; genus Sphingomonas; species Sphingomonas sp. LHG3443-2. The sequence goes on along the minus strand of NZ_JAFCUG010000001.1, from coordinate 1,420,611 downwards.
CGGTAGAGCAGCTGACTTTTAATCAGCGGGTCGCTGGTTCGAGCCCAGCACGGCTCACGCCTTTTGCTGGATCGAACCAGCTGCGTTTTTGTCTGAGCGCCATCGGCAAGCGATGGCTTGGGGTTCGAGCCCAGCACGGCTCACGCCTTTTGCTGGTTTCGAACCAGCTGCGTCTTTGGTGAGCGCCATCGGCAAGCGATGGCTTGGGGTTCGTGCCCGGGTGGCTCATCACCGCAGACTAGCGATGCCCTTTCCTCTCTCAGCAGCGGCATAGCGGCTGGTCTGCCCTGCGGGCGCGGGCATGACGAAGCGCAGCTTCTTGGCGCGCATGTCGATGGTGAGGCTTTCGAACGCCTGCAGCGCGTTCATGCCCAGCAGCAGCGCAGGGCGCTCGTCGATGCCGATGGCGCGGAAGGTGTGGACATCGGCGAAGGCGATACCGAGGCCGAGCAGGGTAACGCCGCCGACATCGAGCTTGCGGGTGATCATGAAACTGGCCGGCATGGTCTTGCCAGTGACCGAGCCGAGCAGCACGGGGGTTTCCGCGCTGAGCTGGCGGCGCTTTTCCAGCGCACGGCGAAGCGCCGCATTGCCGACCGACATCTCGCTGCCGGTGTCGAGCACCACCGTCAGCCTCTGGCCATCGAGCTCGGCTTCGGTGACGATCAGCCTGCCCGAACGGCGACGCGCTTCGACCACGATGGCGTCGGGGTCCTTCGGCTGCCGGCGCGCCTTGCTCGACGGCAGGATCGACAATTGGCGCTCGCGAAAGTCGAAGCGGACCATTGCCGAGCGGAGCACGTCGGTGCCGAGGATGCCGTCGGCGCCGACGTGAGCGGCATCGAGCAGAGGGGCGTTGACGTCCGGCAAGGTGCGGGTCGCGACCTGCATGCCGCGGACGGCCGCGGTGTTGACCCGGCTCACGCCGCTGACGCTGTGGAGAATGGCATCGCGGCCGGCGGGGAGGTTCAGCCGCGCGGCCATCTGGCGCGACACGGCGCTGCGATCGGCGGCGGTATCGACCAGAAAGCGGAACGGTCCTTGCGTGCCCACCGCGATGTTCACCGTCAGGCGAAGGTCGGGCAGCGGGTCGAGCGGCAGCTTCTCGCTGTCGCTCGTGCCCTCGGTGGTCGGCGCGTTGGTCGCTTCGAGCCGGGTGAGCGGTGTGCTGTCGGCGGCGGGCGGCGAAACGACGGGGGTGGCGGCAAGGCCGGCAGCGGCGGTCAGCGCAAGGATCATGAGCCATTCTCCAGAAGGGCCGATTGGCGGAGAATAAACTTTGTGCGGCCGGCGGGGAAGCGGCGCGATTTCGTCAGCTCGCTTCCGTCTCAGAACAAAGCGCAACCAGATGGTAACTTCCACGGCCTTAGGAAAAAGCGTGGGATTTGACGGCCGTGTGACGGCTTGCGGCGTCCAGGAGCTATAAAGTGGATGAGATGCCCGTCGAGACGACCCTTTACTCCTTGAGCGATCGCGCGCCGGCGCTCGATGATCGCCGCGTGGGTGAGCGCCACCTCACTCTGTTCCGAGTCGGCACCATGGTGGTCGACGGACGGCGCGAGCTGTGCCTGATCAAGAACATCTCGGCCGGCGGAGCGATGCTTCGGCTTTATAGCGAAAGCCTGCGCCTTGGCGGCGAGCTGACGGTGGAGCTGAAGTGCGGCCAGCCGCTGAAAGGCAAGGTTGCCTGGGTGCAGAGCCCCAATGTCGGCCTGGTGTTCGACAAACCGATCGATGTCATCGCCATGCTCAGCCAGAGCGAGGACGGGCCGCGCCCGCGCATGCCGCGGATCGAGACGTCGTCCTTCTGCACCCTTCGCGACGGGGCCAATATCGTCCGGGCGCGGGCGTGCGATATCAGCCAGGGTGGGATCAAGGTCGAGACCGCCGCGAACTTCGCGCGCAATGCAGAGGTGGTGGTGAGCCTGCCGGGCCTTCCGCCGCAGCCGGGGGTGGTGCGCTGGACCTCCGAGGGGTGCGCGGGGATCACCTTCAACCGACTGCTGCCCCTGCCCTCGCTGATCGACTGGCTGAAGGCGCGCAGCGGAACGCGCAACGCCGCCTGACCCTTTGACGATCTGAACCTATCAGGCGGGCGGCAGCGTGCCCGGCCGTTCTTTACTTGCCTAGTGGATTCGGTGCCTTGGCGACGCCCCAAGCCTGTTCCAGGCTGCGCTCGCTGCTGGTCATCGGTTTGGAGACCAAGCCGGGGCGGCGGAAGGCCGGGATGATCCGCGGGCGCGGCGTCGGCACGTGGCGAAGCAGCGCTTCGGGCGTCAGCGGCGCGTGGAAGTGGATTCCGGCGCGCTTATTGCTGACCCAGACGATCTTGCCCGCGACGCTGAGATCCCCCTTGCGGAAGCGGATCTCCGAGCCTTCGTGCGGCAGCCCTTCGCTCTCGATCAGGGCTCCTTCGGCGGACAGGTTGCGCAGCTTCACGTCCAGCGTTCGCCCGGCCGCCATCTCGATCATGGCGGTCAGGAGCACGTTGGAACGGCGCTGACGGCGATTCTGAACCTGACTGCTTTCGTCCATGCTGCCGGAACTAACGGTCGGGGGTAAAAATTTCATTTAGCGTGATCGCCCGCCATCGCTTCTTGCCTTTCGTGCTCTTGGCTGCGGCCATTGGCGTTTTCCTGTTCCTCGAATGGATCGGCGGGTCGACCTACCCGCTCGACGTCGCCGCGATCCGCGAGGGCGCGTTGTGGCGGGCCCTCAATCCCCAGGCCGAGGGGATCATCATCCTCTATACTCACCTCGGCAGCGCCCCTGCCCTGCTGAGCATGACCGCGCTGGGCGCAGGGTGGCTGTGGTGGCGGCGCAAGCGTGCGCGGGCAGCAGCACTGCTGGCGGCGGTGCTGGGCACGCGAGCCGGAGTGGAGATCCTCAAGCTGGTGGTCGACCGGGCGCGGCCGAGCCTCGATCCGCATCCGGTGGTGGTCCATTCCCAAAGCTTTCCAAGCGGTCATGCCAGCAACAGCATGGCGACCTTTCTGGCGCTGGCGCTGTTCGTGGCGCCTGAGCACTGGCGGCGGCCGGCAGTGGTGGCGGCGGTCACAGCGTCATTGGCGATGGGGACGACCCGGCCGGTGCTGGGCGTGCATTGGCCGAGCGATGTCCTAGCCGGATGGATCTTCGGGGCGAGCGTGACCTTGCTCGCCTGGTGGTGGCTCAATCGGCGCGACGCTCGAAGCGAAGCATGAGGTTGTTGGCAGGCATGTCCCGCCGCTCGGCAAGGTCGAACCCAGCGGCACGGGCCTCGGCGGCAAAGGCGGTGAGTTCGCGCAGGCCGAAGCGCGGATCGCGTTCCTTCAACTTCTCGTCGAACGCGTGGTTGGAATAGACGAGCAGCTCGCCCTCCACCCGCCAGGGTCCGTAGAGGATCAGCGGTGCGCCGGGCTGCAGCAGCCGCGCGGAGCCAGCGAGCAGGCCCGTGCTGGCTTCAGGCGGCGAAATGTGGACGAGGTTGACGGCGAGCACCGCGTCGGCGCGAGCGATCGGCCAGTGCTCCGCCGTGACGTCGAGATGCAGCGCAGGCTTGAGGTTGGGCGTACCTTCCTCCTCGCGGTAGGCGTCGATCGAGGCGCGCGCATCCGAAGCGGGATCGCTCGGCTGCCAGGCCAGGTCGGGAAACGCTGCGGCGAAGTGGAGGGCGTGCTCGCCGGTGCCGGCGGCGATCTCCAGCACCTCGCCCGAGGCAGGCAGCCAGTCGCGCAGAACCCCTAGGATCGGGTCGCGATTGCGGAGCGCTGCGGGGCTGCTGTGCTTCACGAGCGTGCAGCAGCGCGAGCGCGGCGTTCGCGAATGGCGAGCCAAATCACGAGCCCAAGCGGGCCGGCGAGATAGGTGAGGACAAGGATCGGCGCCTGCGCCAATCGCGAGAAGCCCTTGTTATCCGCGTCGCGGCTGATCCACAGGCCGACGAACAGGTCGAAGGCAAGATAATGGGTCCAGCCGACGACCACCCCGGCGTCGGTCAGGAACAGCTTGCGCAGCCCGCCGATGCTGTAGTCCGAGATGTCGAACGGCGCCGCGCCCGGGAGGGCCACCGGATCGACGACCTTGCCAATCAGCAAGACCAGCAGCACGGCGTAGGTAAGGCAGAGAAGGCCAACGCCGGCGTAAAGGATCGCTGAATAGGTCAGCGGCCGGCGCGGCGCGAAGAGTAGCAGCGCCCAAGCGATGAGCGCGACGAGATTGGTGAAGCTGAAGAGCGTTTGCCAGAGCATCCGCTGGTCCTAGCGCCGTCCCGCCGCTGCCAGCAAGGCGCGGGCGCGCAGCGCGATCTCAAGCCGGGTGACGGCGATCAGCCCGAATATCGTGCCAAGGGCGAAGTCGGTAAGGTTGAGGGTTACGCTTTCGGGCGCGCCGGGGCCGATCCACAGGTTGGCGAGGAAGCGCAGCGCGACCAGGCTGACGAGCATGGTCACGGCCCAGCGGGAGCGGCGCAGAAGCACTTCCCCGCTGACTTCATCGAAGCGCAGAATGAACAAGCGCCCCCGCCACCAGCCGGCGGCCGCCCCGACCAGCAGCCCGGTTCCGAGCAACAGCAGGCCCTTGGCACCCGGCGGGTGCCGCGACAGCGCGAACGCGATCACCGCGAGGTAGAGCGACGGTGCGAGCCACAGGAAGCGGCGGCTGAGCGGGCGTTCGGGATGGCGCCGCCGCAACCGCAGGGCGAGCACCAGCGCGAGGGTGAGGAGCGGCCCGGCGACGTTGGTCACCAGGCCGTTCGGGTCCCAGGCGATCAGCGGTCGCCGATCTCGCTCGGGGTCGGTGCTTCGGCGGCGGCCGGAACCGGCTCCTTCCACGCGACCACGGGCTTGCGCGCCGCAAGCGTCTCGTCGAGGCGGCGGCGGGGCGCGTAGTGGGGCGCGCTCTTGAGGCTTTCGTCCCCTGCCCGCGCCCGCTCCGCGACCGAGCGCAGCGCCATGATGAACTGATCGAGCGCCGCCTTGCTTTCGGTTTCAGTGGGCTCGACCAGCATCGCGCCATGAACGACCAGCGGGAAATACATTGTCATTGGGTGGAAGCCCTCGTCGATCAGCGCCTTGGCGAGATCGAGGGTCGAGACGCCGTCGGCAAAGCCCTTATCGCTGAACAAGGCTTCGTGCATGCACGGGCCCGAGTGGGCGAAGGGCGCGTCGAGCACGTCTTCCAGGCTACGCAGGATATAGTTGGCGTTGAGCACCGCATCCTCTGCGACCTGCTTGAGGCCATCGGCGCCGTGGCTGAGGATGTAGCTCAAGGCCCGCGTGAACATGCCCATCTGGCCGTGAAAGGCGGTCATCCGGCCGAAGCTCTGCATCTTGCCGCCGAAATGCTCGGCCGAGAAGGCGTCGGCCTGCTCTTCCTCGATCAGGTGGACGACGCCGTCCGCCGTTTTGGCGGTGTAGGGCAGCGGACCGAACGGCGAGAGCGCCTCCGACAGCACCACCGGACCCGAGCCCGGACCGCCGCCGCCGTGGGGCGTCGAAAAGGTCTTGTGGAGGTTGATGTGCATGGCGTCGACGCCAAGGTCGCCCGGGCGGACCTTGCCGACGATGGCGTTGAAGTTCGCGCCGTCGCAATAGACGAACCCGCCAGCGGCGTGGACCGCGTCGCTGATCGCCTTCATGTCGGGCTCGAACAGGCCGCAGGTGTTGGGATTGGTGATCATCACCGCGGCGACGTCGGGTCCGAGGCGGGCTTTCAGCGCGTCGAGGTCGACCCGGCCGGCGGCGGTGGCGGGGATGTTCTCGACCCGATAGCCGCAGAAGGCGGCGGTGGCGGGGTTGGTTCCGTGGGCGCTTTCGGGCACCAGCACCACCTGCCGCGCGTCACCGCGGGCTTCGAGCGCGGTACGAATGCAGAGCAGACCGCACAGTTCGCCGTGGGCGCCGGCCTTGGGGCTCATCGCCACGCCGTGCATGCCGGTGAGGTCGATCAGCCAGAAGGCGAGCGTGTTGATGAGTTCGAGCGCGCCCGCCACTGTTTCGCGGGGCGCGAGCGGGTGGATGTCGGCGAAGCCCGGCAGCCGGGCGATCTTCTCGTTGAGGCGCGGGTTGTGCTTCATGGTGCACGAGCCGAGCGGGAACAGGCCAAGGTCGATGGCATAGTTCTGGCGGCTGAGGCGGGTGTAATGGCGCACCGTCTCGGGCTCGGTCAGGCCGGGCAGGCCGATTGGGGCGGAGCGCAGCAGGGTGCCGAGGCCGCTGTCGCGCTGCTCGGGCACGTCGATGTCGACGCCGGTGGTGTCGGTGTCGCCGATCTCGAAGATCAATGCTTCCTCAAGCATCAGCGCGCGGTTGCCGGTCACGGTGCCGGTGTCGGTGGCGCCCTGCACCGGGCTCGATGGCTTCCAGCCGCTCTGGTTGATGGTCACTTGACTGCCTCCGTCAGCGCCTTGGCCAGCGCGTCGATATCCTCGTCCGTCGCGGTTTCGGTGACCGCCACCACCAGCCCTTTCCCAAGCTGCGCTTCGTCCGGATAAAGCCGGCCGAGCGACACCCCGCCAAGCACCCCTTGTTCGACCATGCGGTGGACGGCGGGCCGGGCCTCCACCGGAAGCTCGAGGGTGAATTCATTAAAGAACAGGTCGTTGACCAGCCGCACGCCGGGGATGGCGGCGAGCTTGTCGGCGGCGGCGCGGGCGCGGGCGCGGTTGAGCGTGGCCAGCTGCCGAAGCCCCTTTTCGCCGAGCAGGGTCATGTGGATCGAGAAGGCCAGCGCGCACAGGCCGGAGTTGGTGCAGATGTTGCTGGTCGCCTTTTCGCGGCGGATGTGCTGCTCGCGGGTGGAGAGGGTGAGCACGAAGCCGCGCTTGCCGTCGGCGTCGATGGTCTCGCCCGCGATGCGGCCGGGCATCTGGCGGATATGCTTTTCGCGGCAGGCGAACAGGCCGACGTAGGGGCCGCCGAAATTGAGGCCGACGCCGATCGACTGGCCTTCGCCAACCACGATGTCGGCGCCCATTTCGCCCGGAGACTTGAGCAGGCCGAGGGCCACCGGCTCGGTCACCACCGCGATCAGCAGCGCGCCCTTGGCGTGGGCGGCGTCGGCGATGGGCTGGAGGTCGGTGACCCGGCCGAGGATGTCGGGATATTGCACCACCACCGCGCTGGTTTCGCCGTCGATGCGATCGGCCAGCCCGGCGACGTCGGTCTCGGCGGTCAGCGTCGGCGCGGCGGTTTCCAGCGTGTCGCCGGTGAACTTGGCCATCGTCCTGCAGACGCCGACATAATGCGGGTGGAGGCCCGAGGAGATAAGGGTCTTGGCCTTGCGGGTGATACGGCGAGCCATGCCGATCGCTTCCCAGCAGGCGGTCGAGCCGTCGTACATCGAGGCGTTGGCGACTTCGCAGCCGTAGAGCCGCGCGACCTGGCTCTGGAATTCGAACAGCACCTGCAGCGTGCCCTGCGCGATCTCCGGCTGATAGGGCGTGTAAGCGGTCAGGAACTCGCCGCGCTGGATCAGGTGATCGACGCTGGCGGGAATGTGGTGCTTGTAGGCGCCGCAGCCGAGGAAGAAGGGCGCGTCGGACGCGGGCAGGTTCTTGCGAGCGAGCGCGGTCAGCTGACGCTCCACCGACAGTTCGGAGGCGTGCAGCGGAAGGCCGTGGATCGCGCCATCGAGCCGCGCTTCTTCCGGCACGTCGCGGAACAGCTCGTCGATATTTGCCGCGCCGATGGTGGCGAGCATCTCGGTGCGGTCGGTGTCGGAAAGGGGAAGATAGCGCATCAGGGCTTGTCCATGGTGAAGCGGAGGCGGATGTAATCGGCGATTGCGGAGCCGTGGCGGCGGGCGACGGCGGCGGCGATGGCGGGACGCTGGTCGTCCGGCACCCCGGCGCGGTCGAGCCAGCCCTTGCGGAAGGCGAGGACCCAGCCTTCGACGCCGTGATCGAGTGGGGTCGGTCGCTCGATCAGCTCGGCATCGACGTTGCGGAAGCCGACGCTTTCGTAAAGCGCAGCGAACTCGTCGGGGGTCGGATACCAGTTGGCGGCATAGGTCGGCGGGCCGAAGCCGCGTTCGACCAGCTCGTCGTCGAGGTGACGGCGAAGCGCGGCGAGATTGCCGTCACCGCCCATTTCGCCGACGAAGCGGCCACCGGGCTTAAGCGCGAACCAGATGGCGCGGGCGGCGCGTTCCTTGGCCAGCACCCAGTGCAGGGTGGCGTTGGAGAAAGCGGCGTCGAACGCTTCGGCGAATTTGAGGTCGGCCGCGTCCATCAGCCGGGCGTCGAGCCCCTTGGCCCGCGCGGCACCGATCATCGACAGGCTGTTGTCGATACCGACCACCTCGGCGCCCGCTTCCTTGATCCGCAGCGTCAGCGTCCCATCGCCGCAGCCGACGTCGAGGATCGTCTCGCCGGGCTGCGGCGCGAGCAAGTCCAGTGCGGCGGCGCCCAGCGCAGGCACGAAGCCGCCCACGCGGGCATAGTCCGCCGCATCCCAGCTTGAGGTCGAGGCGGGCGCATCGATCACCGGTTCGAAACGAGCCTCGGGCTGTGCAACATGCTGGCGCGATCGGTGCAGACGACGATATCCTCGCTGGCCGGGCCATGCGGGAATTCGCGGTCGGCATCGCGGTGAAGGCAGGTTGGATCAAAGCGGCCGTCAACCGTGATTAGTTCACCCAGTCGCGACTGGACCCGACGATCGAAAATCAACGACGTCCCGATCGCAATGTCGCGGGCTCCCTTTCCGCCATGCTCGCGCAAGCTGCAGCCGAGGGGACGGCAGTTGGTGACAACACCGCGAACCCGGATCAGCTGCCCGTCGAGCGCCGCGTGATGCTGCCACACCTCGCGAATCGAGTAAGCGGGCGGCTTGGCCGGTGCCGGCAGCTCGGCCGGCGCCGCCGACGCAAGAAGCGCAAGCAGAATCAAAGGGTTTCGACCCAGGCCCTGTAGGCGGCTTCGTCCATCAAGCCGTCGAGTTCGGCCGGATCGGCAAGGCGGAGCTTGAAGAACCAGCCTTCGCCTTCGGGATCGCTGTTGATGATCGAAGGATCGTCGGCGATCGCCGGATTGGCTTCGAGCACTTCGCCCGAGGCGGGGGCGTAGACGTCGCTGGCGGCCTTGACCGATTCAACCACCGCCGCTTCGCCGCCCTTGTCGAGCGTCTTCCCGGCTTCGGGCGCTTCGGCGAACACGATGTCGCCGAGCTGATGCTGGGCATGGTTGGTGATCCCGACGGTGGCGGTGTCGCCTTCGACGCGGATCCACTCATGTTCCTTGGTGAAATGAATGCTCACTGGTTGGTCCCCTTGCGATGATAGCGGTGCGGCACGAGCGGCATGGCGGCGACGGTCGCCGTGAACAGCTTGCCGCGTTGTTCGAGCGTGAGGGTGGTGCCCGGCTGGCTGAGCGCGGCGGCGACGAAGCCCATCCCAATCGGCGCCTCGAGGCTGGGCGAGAAGCCGCCGCTGGTAACGCGGCCGACTTCATTGCCCTCGGCGTCGAGGATGCGGCCGCCTTCGCGGACCGGCTGGCGGCCTTCGACGGTGAAGGCGACGCGCTTCTGCACCGCGCCTTGTTCGAGTTCGGCGAGGATGCGGGCCGCACCGGCGAAGCCGCCGTCGCTGCGGCGGCGCTTGTTCACCGCGAACAGGAGGTCGGCCATGATCGGCGTGGTCTGCTCGTCGAGATCGTGGCCGTAGAGCGGCAGCCCGGCTTCGAGGCGCAGCGAGTCGCGCGCGCCGAGACCGATCGGACGCACCCGCTCATCGGCGAGAAGGAGGTCGGCGAGTCGTTCGGCGGCATCGGCGGGGAGCGAGATTTCGACCCCGTCCTCGCCTGTGTAGCCCGAGCGGCTGATCCACGCCTGGCTCCCGGCAAGGTCGAAGCTGCCAGCCTGCATGAAGGACAGCTCGGCGACGCCCGGCGCGTGGGCGGCGATGACGTCCACGGCTTGCGGTCCTTGCAGCGCGAGCAGCGCCTGGGTCGCGAGATAAGTGAAGGGCACACCGGCCGCTTCCAGCACGGCCATGTCGCCGATCTTGGTCGCGCCGTTGACGACGATGTACCAGCCGTCCGCGCGGCGGGTGATCATCAGGTCGTCGAGAATGCCGCCGGTGTTGTTCAGCAGCAGGCTGTACTTGGGCCGGCTGTCCTTCATCGCGAGGAGGTCGGCGGGAAGCAGGCGCTCCAGCGCTTCGGCTTGGTCGAGCGGCACGAGCAATTGGCCCATGTGGCTGACGTCGAACAGCCCGGCGTGGGTCCGCGTCCAGCGATGCTCGGCGATGATGCCTTCGTATTGGACCGGCATATGGTAGCCGGCGAACGGCACCATCCGGCCGCCGCGGGCACGGTGCCAGGCATCGAGGGGCAGAGTGCTGAGGGGAAGATCGAGGACGTCGGCCACGGACATGAACTCCTGAAGGTTCGCGCCCCCTGGCCCACCGGTAAAGGCGGCCACGAAGCCCAAGCGAACCCCCGTCTGTCCCTTGGTGCCTGAGAGCTTTCCCCCGCAAGCGCGAGGTTACCCCTTCGGCGGCCAGGACCTGACGGCCATGGCACTTTCCAGACGACCTTCGACCACGCGCGGTCCTTTTGCCTGAGAGATTCCGGGGGCGGTTGCTCCTTCGGCGCCCTGGTCGAGCCAGGGCCTCTCCCGCGCGAGTCGCCCGGCGTTGCCGCCGGACTGGCTGCCACCGGCTCTAGGGAGACCCCCGCCCCTGTCAACGCGGCTTTGGGCCAGGCGCAAGAATCCACGTGGGGACGAGCTTGATCCGTGTTAAGCTGCGGCCAGCATCCTCAGGGGGAAACGTCGATGCACATGAAACATCTTCTGCTTGCCACAACGCTTGGTCTGTCCGCGGCCGTGCCTGCCCGGGCCGACACGATCTGCGAATGGATGGACTTTGCTCAGAAGCAGCTGCCGCAGGGGCCCCCGCCGACAATGGGCCTCACCCAGTCGCTGACCGGCGAGAATGATCATGCCATGACCAAGGTCGCGCTGGCGATGTTCGAAGCGGTGAACGCGATCGATCATCGCTATCGCAGCTATGTGGGTCTCGCTCCGGGCGCGGCCAGCGCGGACCAGCAGGTCGCGGCGATGACGGCCGCTACCGAAGTGCTGAAAGCGCATCCCGCCGCACGCAAGACCGAGCTCGAGGAGAATTACGAGCTGGCGCTCGCGGGCGTCGCCGACAATCCGGCCAAGCAGGCCGGCGTGGCGCTCGGAAAAGCGGCTGCGGCCGCGGTGCTGAAGTTGCCCGACATCGACAGCGCCATCGCGCAAAGCCCGTATCGACCGGCTGTGACGCCGGGCCAATGGGTGCCCACCGCCCTTCCCGCCACCGCGCCCTACAGCATCGCTTATCGCCCCTGGGTGCTGAAACGCGCGGACGAGGTGCGTCCTGCGCCACCGCCCGCGCTGACCAGCGCGCGTTATGCCCGTGACCTCGATGAAGTGCGGCGCTTGGGGTCACGCACCAGCACCGAGCGGACCAAGGTCCAGACCCTCATGGCGCGGTACCGGATCACCAGCACCGAAATGCCGGCGCTGCGGACCGTGGCGGACCAGGACGGTCGCCGGCTGGTCGACAATGCCCGCTTGTTCGCGCTCTATGGGATGCTGGTCGACGATCTGCAGATCGCCATGTCGGACGGCAAGCTACACTACGCCTTCTGGCGGCCGATCACCGCTATCCGCAACGCGGACAAGGATGATAATCCCGCCACCACCGCCGATCCCGGCTGGCTGCCGCTGATGAACACCCCGAATCATGCCGAATATCCCTGCGGTCATTGCCTGTTCGCGGGCGGCGTGGCCGAGATGATGACGGCGGTCGGCGGCGGGAAGGCGCCCGCATGGGGGGTTCGCGTCGGATCGATGTCGCTGCCCAACAGCGCAATCCAAGTGCTGCCCGACTGGAACGAATGGGCAAGCCAGGTCAGCTATTCGCGTACGCTCGGCGGGGTCCACTACCGCTTCAGCAACGAGGCCGGTGACGCGATGGGCCGCGAGGTCGCACGGCTGGCGCTGGAGCGCGTGCTTCAGCCGCTTCCCGCGGCCGAGGTGAGGCCGGCGTCATGATGGTGCGGCGGATCGGCGGCACGCTCGCCGGTGTGGCAGCGGCGGTGCTCGTCATCATGGGGATCGAGGCGATCGGCCATCAAGCGACCGGCGCACCGGCCGACCCCGCACAGGCGACGCCTGCAATGATGGCCTGGGTGCTAATTGCCTGGACGATCGGCACGGCCGTCGGCGCGCTGGTCGGCGCGACCATTGCCCGCTGGAGTGGCGCTGCGTGGTTTCCGGCGGCGCTGGTGCTGTTCGGCGTGGTGATGACCGCGCTCGCCATCCCGTCGCCTTGGTGGCTGACGGTTGGCGGCGTGGTGCTGCCCCTGCTCGCCGCCGCCTTGATCAGCCGGCGAGCGAACGCGGCCTATCAGCGGGTCGCGTTGTAGCGGAGCTGCTCGGTGGTCAGCTGAAAGCCGACCAGATGCTCGTACGAGGCGCGAGCCACAGCGGCCCGGACGGTCGGGTCCGAGAGCGGGTCGACGGCGGCGTCCGCGTCGCCCGGCTTGCGCTGGCGGGTCAGCTCGCGCTGGATTTCCGGCGGAAGGGTGACGGACGCGCGGCTCACCCGCACCGTCGCCTGGCTGTTGGTCTGGGCACGCAGCGAGCCGGCCGGGAAGTTCAGTGCCACCGAGCCGATCCGCTTGGCGGTGACATTGGTCCCGCCCTGCATCGCCACCGCAAAGAACGGCAGCACGACCTGGCGTGCTTGGCCCGCATCGCGGCGGGTTGCCACCACGTCAAAGGTCGCGGTGCTGACGACGTTGGCGGCGTCCTCGGTGCAGGTGGAGCGGAGGTTTGTGATGGTCGCCACCACGTCGATCGCGCGCGCATCGCGGCTGGTCGCCGGATCGAACAGCGTCACGTCGCCGGTGGCCGCCGGAATGGCGACCTGCGGGCAGCCCGTGCGGGTGACATAGACGCCGGTATCGGCGATCTGGCCATCGCGGGCACAGCCGGCGAGGAGCAGGGCGATGAGGGCGGCTGAGCCGGCACGACGCGAGATGATCATGGGGCAAGGCTCATAGGAAGCCCCTTCTTTCCAAGCAAGCGATGCCTTACATGGCCGCCATGCAAGACGGCGCCAGCCCCCTCCACCTGATCATCGCCGCGCCGCGCGGCTTCTGCGCCGGCGTGGAACGCGCCATCCGCATCGTCGAGCTCGCGCTCGAGCGTTACGGGGCGCCGGTCTATGTCCGGCACGAGATCGTTCACAACAAATATGTGGTCGACCGGCTGAAGGCGATGGGCGCGGTGTTCGTCAAGGAAGTAAGCCAAGTGCCGGACGGCGTGCCGGTGGTGTTTTCCGCGCACGGCGTGCCCAAGACGGTGCCCGCCGAAGCGCAGGGTCGCGGGCTCGATTACCTCGACGCCACCTGCCCGCTGGTCAGCAAGGTCCACCGCCAGGCCCAGCGCCTGATCGAGGCCGGGCGCCATATCCTTTTCATCGGCCATGCCGGGCATCCGGAAGTGATCGGCACGTTCGGTCAGGTTCCGCCGGGGTCGATGACCCTGGTCGAGACCGAGGACGACGTGCCGCTGATCGAGGTCGCCGATCCCGAGAATCTCGCCTTCCTGACCCAGACTACCCTGTCGGTCGACGATACGGCGGCGATCGTCGCGGCGCTGCACCGGCGCTTTCCGGCGATCAAGGCGCCGCGCGGTGAGGACATCTGCTATGCGACCTCCAACCGCCAGGCAGCGGTCAAGGCGATGGTAGAGCGGGTCGACAAGATGCTGGTGATCGGCGCGCCCAACAGCTCCAATTCGCTGCGCCTTGCCGAAGTCGCCGAGCGCGAGGGCGTGCCGGCGCGGCTGATCCAGCGCGCGGTGGAGATCGACTGGGAGTGGCTGGGTTCGCCCAAGGTCGTCGGCCTGACCGCCGGCGCGTCGGCGCCCGAAGTGCTGGTGGAGGAAGTGATCGAGGCGCTGTCAGAGCGCTTCCGGCTCACCATGGAAGAGCAGGACCACGTGCCCGAAGGCCTCACCTTCAAGCTTCCGCGCGAACTCGTCGCCTAGGGGCTTGTCTTCGCCCCGCCGCCCCCGCATCGGCAGCGGATGAGCGAGCTTCCCCACGTCGAATTGTTCACTGACGGCGCCTGCAAGGGCAATCCGGGTCCCGGCGGCTGGGGCGCGCTGCTGCGCATGGGGGCGAAGGAAAGGGAGCTGTCGGGCGCCGAGAATCCGACCACGAACAATCGCATGGAACTGATGGCCGCGATCAAGGGGCTGGAGGCGTTGACCCGGCCGTGTCGCGTGACGCTATCGACCGACAGCATGTATGTGAAGGACGGCATCACCAAGTGGGTCCACAACTGGCGCCGCAACGGCTGGCGCACGGCGGACAAGAAGCCGGTCAAGAATGTCGAGCTGTGGCAAGCCTTGTGCGCGGCGGTGGAGCCGCATCAGATCACCTGGAAATGGGTCAAGGGCCACGCCGGCCACGCCGAGAACGAGCGAGTCGACCAGCTTGCCTGCGCCGCGGCGGAAAGCGTGCGCGGCTAGGCGAAGCGCGTGGGATCGTAGACGGCGGGATCGACCCCGTCCGGCATCTCGCCTTCGCCAAGCAGCAGAGCCGCGCCCATCTGCGCGGCGGCGGGCGCAGTCTGGATGCCGAAGCCGCCCTGCCCCACGCACCAGAAGAAATCCGTTCGGCCGGCCGCAAAGCCGATGGCCGGCACCCGGTCTGGCGTAAAGGTGCGAAGACCCGCCCAGCGGCGCTCCACCGCTTCAACCGACCAGTTGACCACGGACTGGAAGCGATCGATCGCCAGCGCGATGTCGAGCTCTTCGGGCGCCGCGTCGCATGGGTCGCAGTCGATCTCGTCATGCGGGCTGAGCCAGATCGAGCGATCGCCCTCGCCCTTGAAGTAAAAGCTGCCGTCGGCCCCTACCACCAAGGGCAGGTGACGCAGCCCGGTGCGGCCTAGCCGGAGCTGGACCATGGTGCGGCGCTTGGGTGCGAGACCGAGCGGCGCGATATCGCAGCCTTGCGCCACCGCATCGCCCCACGCTCCTGCCGCATCGACAATGCAGTCCGCCTCGATGATCCCGCCACCGTCCAGCGCGACCGTCCATCCGCTGGTCCCGCGGCGGGCCGAAGCGAAACGGGCGTCAGTGCGGATCTCGCTGCCAGCCCGGCGCGCGGCGGCGAGGAAGTCGGCGTGCAGGCTCGCGACGTCGATGTCGGCGAGCGACGGCTCGTCGGCGCCGTGGGTCCATTCCGCGCGAAGGCCGGGCAGCCTGTTCTCGAGATCCAGGCGGTCGAGCGGCCGCACCGACACACCCTCGACCAGCTCGATCTCATCGCCGTCGCGGGCAAGGTGGATGGCACCGCGCGGGGACAGGTAGCCGCCGGCTTCCAGCAAAGGATGGCTGGCGCGGCTCAAGGGAGCGACAAAGGGACCGCCATAGCCTTCGTGCCAGAAGGCGGCGGAGCGGCCGGTGCTGTGGTAGCCTGGCTGGCTTTCGGCTTCGATCAGCAGGGTGCGCCGGCGGCCCGCGATGGCGGCAGCGAGGCTGGCGCCCGCGATGCCTCCGCCCACGATCAGTAGCTCGACCTTGCTCATGCTGCGTGCCGGTTACGGCCTTGGCCCCTGCGCCGTCCAGTGGCCGCGCAAGGAAGACGCCCAAGCTGCAGTTCGCCGAACCATATCTTAACCATTTTGGCCGATCTGTTCCCCATTCAAAGGGTTTCCTGCGAGTTTCGAGGAAGGGGCGGGGTGTCGCCATGGATGTGAAGAAGATTGCACTTCTGGTGGGAGCGTTGCTGGTTGCAGCGGTTACTGCCGTGATGGCCAAGAACATGTTTGCAGGCGCTTCGGCTCCGCAGGCAGAAGCGGCCGCCGTGCCGATGGGCCCCAAGATCCTGGTTGCGCGCAAGCCGCTTCCGGTGGGCGCCATGGTCGATGCCGAAAGCTTTGGCTACCAGCCCTGGCCCGCCGAACTGGTTCAGCAAGCCTATTACACGGAAGGCGGCCCAGACGCCGATCCGGCCAAGATGATCGGCATGGTGGTGCGCAGCGCCATCACCGCCGGCCAGCCGGTGACCCGCGGCCAGCTGGTCGGTCCGCAGGATCGCGGTTTCCTCGCCGCGGCCCTGACCCCCGGCATGCGTGCCGTCACGGTGCCGGTCAGTGACATCGCGGCCGTAGCCGGCTTCGTCTTCCCGGGTGACCGCGTCGACATGGTCCTGACCCAGACGGTCACGGGCGGCGGCGATGGTCCGCCGCTCAAGGTCTCCGAGACGATCATCCGCAACCTGCGCGTGCTTGCCACGGGCCAGGTCACCAATCGTGTGGGCGAGGACGGCAAGCCGACTGTCGCCAGCTTCGGCAACGTCACCTTTGAAGTGACGCCCAAGATCGCCGAAAAGATTGCGGTCGCCCAGAACCTGGGTCAGCTCAGCCTCGCGCTGCGCAGCATCGCCGACAACCAGTCGGAGCTCGAGCGGATGGTTGCCGCCGGCGAGGTCAAGGTGCCCGCAGGTGCCAACCCGGCCGAAGAGCGCCGCATGCTGATGGCGATGGCCAGCCAGCCGATGGACAGCTCGCCGACCTTTGCCACCGGCGGCGACGTGTCGCGTTTCCAGCGCCGCTCGGTCCCTGCCCGCACTGCCGCCGCTCCGTCGCCCGGCGCGGCCGCCGCTCCGGCTCCGCAGGCTCCGGCCCCGGCGCCAGGCGCTGCTCCGGCGGGTCCGGTCGGTCCGACCGTCCGCGTCGCCCGCGGCAACAATGTCAGCTTCGTTCCAGTGGGGGCTCGCTAAAGATGAGCAAGGGTAACAAGTCCTTTGGGCGGGTGGCTTCGGCCTTTGCCGCCCTGGCCCTCGGCGCTTCGGCGCTGAGCCTAGCCGCCGCCCCGGCCGCCGCACAGCCCATGGCCGCGCGTCCGTCGGAAACGCTCAACATCTCGGTCGGCACCGGCACCATGGTGCGCCTGTCGGCCCCGATGAGCGATCTGTTCATCTCCAACGACGCCGTCGCCGATGTGCAGGTTCGCTCGCAGAACCAGCTCTACATCTTCGGCAAGGGCCGGGGTGAGACCACCGTTTACGCGACCGACAAGTCGGGCCGGGTGGTGTACGCCGCTAATGTCCGGGTCGGCACCAACGTCGGCTCGGTCGACGAGATGCTGCGCGCGGCAATGCCCGAATCGCAGATTCAGGCGACCCCGATGAACAACCTCGTGCTGCTGACCGGAACGGTCGCCAGCCCCGAGGATGCCGCCGAAGCGCAGCGCCTGGTCCAGGCTTACATCGGCGACGGTACGCAGGTGGTCACTCGTCTGCGCACCGCGGTG
Organism: Sphingomonas sp. LHG3443-2; assembly: GCF_049896405.1. NCBI lineage: Bacteria > Pseudomonadati > Pseudomonadota > Alphaproteobacteria > Sphingomonadales > Sphingomonadaceae > Sphingomonas > Sphingomonas sp. LHG3443-2. Next base: position 1,403,305 of record NZ_JAFCUG010000001.1, on the reverse strand, counting down.
CCGCTGCAGGTCAACCTCAAGGTCCGCATCGCCGAAGTGAACCGCTCGGCACTGAAGCAGATCGGCGTCAACCTGCTCAGCCGCGACTCGACGAGCGGCTTTCAGTTCGGCGTTGCGCAAGGTGGCGCCCCGACCCCGGCTCCGGGTTCCCCGCTGAACATCGCCGCCAAGGGCGCTGGCCTGTCGCTGGGCGCTGCGGGACGACTGTTCGGGCTCGATCTCATCGGCACGCTCGACCTGCTTGCGACAGACGGTCTTGCGACCACCCTTGCGGAGCCGAACCTGACTGCCCTGTCGGGTGAGACGGCAAGCTTCCTTGCCGGCGGCGAATTCCCGATCCCGGTCAGCCAGGGTGTCGGCGGTGCGGTCTCGATCGAATACAAGAGCTACGGCGTCGGCCTGATGTTCAGCCCGATCGTGCTGGCCGACGGCCGCATCTCGATGCGGGTGAAACCAGAGGTCAGCGAGCTCAACAACGACACCGGCCTTCGCCTCGGCGGCTTCGACATTCCGGGTCTGATCACCCGGCGCGCCGAAACCACGCTGGAACTCGGCTCCGGTCAGAGCTTCATGATCGCCGGCCTGCTGCGGTCGAATGCGTCCAACAACATCAGCAAGGCGCCGGTTCTCGGCGACCTGCCGATCCTGGGCGCGCTGTTCCGCTCGTCGGGCTTCCGGCGCTCGGAGACCGAGCTGGTGATCATTGTCACTCCGTACCTGGTTCGCCCGGTCAACGGCCGTCTTCCGACGCCGCTCGATGGCTACCGCGTTCCGCATGACGGCACTGCAATCCTCGAAGGCCAGACCTTCAAGGGCGTGTCGGGGCCGCAGGCGGTGGCAAAGCTGCCGGCGCCTGCCCTTGCCACCGGTGCAGCGGCTGCCGCTCCGGCGCCCGGCTTCAAGCTCTAAGCGACCCCAGAAACAAGGACGTGAGCATGATCAACAAGCTTTCACTTCTGCTGCTGGGGTCAGTGGCACTTGCTGGATGCCAGGTGCATCGCGGCGAGGACCGCCCCGCACGCGGGCTCATCCCGGTCAACCAGCCGGTCGTCAGCCGTGCCGACTATGTGTTCGACGCGGCAGCTCCCGGCGGCAGCCTCGGCGCCCAGGAAGCGGCCCGGCTCGACGCCTGGTTCCGCGGCCTGGAGCTCGGCTACGGCGACGTGGTCAGCGTTGATGGCATCGATTCCGCCGCAGCCCGGCCGGACGTTGCACGGCTTGCGGGTCGCTATGGCTTGCTGCTTGCCGACGGCAGCCCGGTGACAGCGGGCGTCATCCCGCCGGGCGCCGTGCGGGTTGTGGTCAGCCGCACCCGCGCATCGGTTCCCAATTGTCCGAACTGGTCGCGGGAAAGCAATCCGAACTTCTCCAACGAGATGATGAGCAACTTCGGCTGCGCTGTCAGCGGCAATCTGGCCGCCATGATCGCCAATCCCGGCGATCTCGTCAGCGGGCGTGAGCCGTCCGGCATCGCCGATCCCGTGCTCAGCAACAAGGCCATCGAAAGCTATCGGGCCAAGGCCGCCAAGGGAGGCAATTGATGAACGCGCCCAATCCCCGCGCAGGTTTGCGTGATCCGTTCACCGCTTTCGTCTGCGACGATGCCACCGCAGAGGTGCTTCGCCCGGTCGCGGTGGAGCATGGCTGGAGCCCCGAGAAGGTCAACAAGGGCGGGCTGCGCAACGCGGTTCAGTCGCTGTCGGTCTCGGCTTCCCCGAACATCCTGTTCGTGGACCTGTCGGAATCGGCCGACCCGCTGAACGACATCAACGCGCTGGCCGAAGTGTGCGAACCAGGCACGATTGTGATCGCGGCCGGCGGCGTCAATGACGTGCGCCTGTACCGCGACCTCCTCGCCAGTGGCATCCACGACTATCTGCTGAAGCCGTTCAGCGTCGACCAACTGCGTGACACCTTCGCCAATGCCCAGATGATCCTGTCAGGTCCGCGCGGCGAAGCGCAGACCGACAAGCCGCACATCATGTCGGCGGTGATCGGCGTTCGCGGCGGGGTCGGTGCCTCGACGCTCAGCACCAGCCTCGCCTGGCTGCTGGGTGCCAAGGCACAGCGTTCCACTGCGCTGCTGGATCTCGACATCCACTTCGGCACCGGCGCGCTGGCGCTCGACCTCGAGCCCGGCCGCGGTCTCACCGATGCGATCGAGAACCCGAGCCGCATCGACGGCCTGTTCATCGAACGCGCCATGGTCCGTGCCAACGAGCGGTTGAGCGTGCTGTCGGCCGAAGCGCCGATCAACCAGCCGCTGATCACCGACGGGACGGCCTACTTCCAGCTACAGGAAGAAATGAAGAACGCGTTCGAGGCCACGGTCCTCGACCTGCCGCGCAACATGCTGATCCAATATTCGCACATGGTGCACGACGCCCATGTTGCGGTGGTGGTCAGCAACCTGACGCTTGCCTCGACCCGCGATACCATTCGCGTGCTCGCCTGGCTCAAGAGCAATGCGCCACAAACCAAGGTCATCATGGTCGCCAATCAGGTGCCCTCGGGCGGCGGGCTGGAAATCTCCCTCAAGGACTTCCAGGACTCGATCGAGCGCAAGGTGGACGTGCAGTTGGCGTCCGATCCCAAGCTTGCCGCGCAGGCGGCCAAGCTCGGCAAGCCGATGGCGGAAATCGCTAGCGGCAAGGCCGCGGCGCCCTTCAGCCAGCTGTGCAACATGGTGCTGAGCCACGCGACCGAGGAAGGCGCCGGCGACGCCGCCAAGCTCGCGGCCGCAGCCCAGTCCAAGTCGCTGATGACCAGCCTCAAGGGCATGCTCGCCAAGCAGCCGGCCAAGGCCGCCGCGTAAGAGCCGTCAACACGGCGCGCGATAAACAGATGAGGATGCCGGCATGTCCCTGACCCTGATGCTTCTTGGCTTTGGCGTGGTGGCCATGCTTGGCATGCTCTTCGTCGCCCTGTCGGGCCCGAGTTCGGGCAAGGCCCTGAAGCGGCGCCTGGAAGCGGTGCGCGAGCGGCATGGCGAGAATGCCTTGCCGGCGGTTGCCAACGCCCAGATCCGCAAGCTGCTGTCGCGCAAGGATTCCAAGGTCGAGAGCCTCGCCTCCGGCCTGGTTCCCAAGCCCGCGGTGATGCAGCTGCGACTGGAAAAGACCGGCCGCCAGATCAGCCTTGGCCGCTATGCGGTGATCAACCTTGGTCTGGTGGTGGTGGTCGCCGGCCTCATGCTGTCGCGCGGCGCGCCCTTCCTGCTGTCCATGCTGTTCGCCATATTCATCGGCATCGGGGTTCCGCATCTTGTCATCGGCAAGATGATCACCGGACGGCTCAAGGCCTTCAACGTCAACTTCCCCGATGCCATCGAGCTGATGGTCCGCGGTCTGCGCTCGGGTTTGCCGATCACGGAAACGCTCAGCATCGTGTCGGCCGAGGTCAAGGGTCCGGTCGGGGTCGAGTTCCGCGCGGTCAGCGACAAGATGAAGATCGGCCTCACCATGGAAGCCGCGCTTCAGGAAACCGCCGATCGCCTGGGCACGCCGGAATTCCAGTTCTTCGTCATCACCCTCGCCATCCAGCGCGAGACCGGCGGCAACCTGGCGGAAACCCTGTCCAACCTTGCCGACGTGCTCCGCAAGCGCGCGCAGATGAAGCTCAAGATCCGGGCCATGAGCTCCGAAGCCAAGGCCTCGGCGATGATCGTCGGCGCCCTCCCCTTCATCGTCTTCGTCATGGTCTACATGCTCAACCCCAATTACATGGGCGGCTTCTTCTCGGACGAGCGCCTGATCGTCGCCGGGGTGGGCGCGATGGTGTGGATGGGCATCGGCGTCGCCGTCATGGCCAAGATGGTCAACTTCGAGATCTAGGGGCAACAGCACCATGCAACCCGCAGCCTCCGGGCCCACTCTCCTCGGCGTCGACGTCATCTGGTTTGCGACCCTGCTGACGGGCGTCGCGACGATGGCGGTAATGATCGCCATCTATGCCGCGACCACGGTCCGCGACCCGATGGCCCGCCGCGTCAAGGCGCTGAACGAGCGCCGCGAGCAGCTCAAGGCGGGCATTGTTGCCTCGACCAACAAACGCAAGAGCCTGATCAACAAGAACCAGGCAGCCGACAAGGTCCGCGGCATTCTGTCCACCTTCAAGATGGTGCAGGACAGCCAGCTTCAGGAAATCCAGACCAAGCTGCTGCAGGCCGGTATCCGCACCAAGGATCTCGCCTTCTTCATCATCTTCGGCCGGCTGATCCTGCCGGTGGTCCTGGGCGGCGCCGCGATCCTTTCCGTCTACGTCTTCGACGCTTTTCCCGACTGGGGCGCGTTCAAGAAGTATGCGATGGTCGCGGGCGCCCTGATCGGCTCCTACAAGGCCCCGGACCTGTGGCTGAAGAACAAGATCAACAAGCGCAGCGCGGCGGTCCGCAAGGGTCTTCCCGACGCGCTCGACCTGTTGGTCATCTGCGCCGAAGCCGGTCTTACCGTTGACGCCGCCTTCGGCCGGGTCGCGCGCGAACTGGGCAAGGCTTATCCCGAGCTTGGCGACGAATTCGGCCTGACGTCGATCGAACTCGGCTTCCTCAACGAGCGGCGGCAGGCGTTCGACAATCTCGCCAGCCGGGTCGACCTGGAAGCGGTCCGCGGCGTCGTCACCACCATGATCCAGACCGAGAAATACGGCACGCCGCTCGCCTCGGCACTGCGCGTATTGTCGGCCGAATTCCGTAACGAGCGCATGATGCGCGCCGAAGAAAAGGCTGCACGCCTTCCGGCGATCATGACCGTGCCGCTCATCCTGTTCATTCTGCCGGTGCTGTTTGTGGTCATTCTGGGCCCGGCGGCCTGTTCGATCAGCGACAGCATGATCGGCGGCGGCTAAGCCTGAGGTTATTGTGGGCGGCCAAGGGCGGTCGGTGGGGAACCATCGGCCGCCCTTTGTCGTAATGGTCGTTACGCAACCGCATCCTGACAGGGACCAGCCCCATGACGAACTTCACCACCGACCAATGGATCATCCTCGGTCTTGTTTTCGTGCTCGGCCTGCTGGTCGGCATGTGGATGACCAGCGGTGGACGCCGCAAGTGGAAGACCCGCTACAACGAGGAGGTCACCGCGCGAAAGGCGCTGGAGACCCGCGACAAGGAGCGCGAGACGACCTGGGCGACCCGCGAAAAGGAATTGCGTGACGAGGCCGACCGCCGCGAGGCCGCTGCCCGGGCCGCAGCCGTGTCGGCCCCCGCCGCGCGCACCGATCCTTATGTCGACGACCGCCTGCGCGACCGTCACCCGGACGATCTGTCGGCGCCGCGCCGCGATCTCGACCGCGATGGCGTGCCGGACAATTACGACCGCCGCCCCCTGGACGGCGATCGCCGCTAAGGCGGCCTAGCCCTCGATCCGCGAGAAATCCGCGACGCCGTGAACGGCGTTGCGGAAGCGGGCGAGGATGTTGAGGCGCCGGCGCCGGACGGCCGGGTCGGCGTCGTTCACCGTGACCTTGTCGAAGAAGGCGTCGATCGGCCCGCGCAAGGACGCCAGCGCGGCCATCGCGGCGGCGAAATCCTCCGCTTCCACTGCCTGGCGCGCGCGGGGTTCCGCCTCATCCAGCACCATGATCAGCGCCCGCTCTTCGCCGGGTGCGTCGGCCGGCAGCTCGGAGCCTGACGCCTGCCCGGCAATCGAGGCGGCAAGTTCGGGCGCTTGATCGACCTCGACCAGCGGATCTTCCTCGCCGGTCTGCGGGATCGCCTGCTCGCCCCGGTCGGCCATGACCCGCGGAAGGTCCCAATTTTCCTTCTTGAGGATATTGGCGGCCCGCTTGTAGCCAGCGAGGAGATTGGCTCCGTCGCCCCCTTCGACGAACGCCTGCAACGCCGCGACGCGGGCAAGAACGCGAACGAGATCGTCCTCACCGCCGAGCGCGAATACCGCGTCGATCAGGTCGTGGCGGACGCCCGCCTCCCGCTGCTGCACCTTGAGACGGTCGGCGAAGAAGTCGAGGAGGTCGCCTTCGGCAATCGGCAGACGAAGGCCGTTTCCGGTGACGATCTGGATCACGCCCAGCGCCGCACGGCGCAACGCGAACGGGTCCTTGCTGCCGGTCGGTGGCATGCCGGCGCCGAAGAAGGCCCGCAGCGTGTCGAGCTTGTCGGCGAGCGCCACCGCCACCGTGACCGGCGCGGTCGGCACGTCGTCGCCCTGCCCGACCGGCTTGTAGTGATCGCGCACCGCGTCGGCGACGGCCTTGGGCTCGCCCTGCGCTGCGGCGAGGTAGCCGCCGATCAGGCCCTGCAATTCGGGGAACTCGCCGACCATGCCGGTGACGAGGTCGGCCTTGCTGAGTTCGGCCGCGCGGCGGGCGTGGTCGGGGTCGCAGCCGGGCACCACCGCTTCGATCGCCAGCCATTCGGCGAGATCGGCGATGCGCCCCACGCGCTCCGCGACGGTCCCGAGCTTCTCGTGGAAGACGATTCCGGACAGCTTCTTCGCCTGCTCGTCGAGCGGGATCTTGAGGTCCTGCTCCCAGAAGAAGCGCGCATCGCTGAGCCGCGCCGCCAGCACCCGCTGGTTGCCCGCGACGATCGCCGCGCCGCCATCGCTAGCCTCGATGTTGGCGGTGCAAATGAAGGCCGGGGCCAGCGCGCCGCTGTCGTCGCGAAGGACGAAATACTTCTGGTTGGTGCGCGCGGTGAGCTGGATCACCTCGGGCGGCACGTCGAGATAATCGGCGTCGAAGCGGCCGAGCAGCGGCACCGGCCATTCGGTGAGGCCCGCGTTCTCCGCCACCAGCCCTTCGTCCTCGACCAGGGTCAGCCCGGCGTCGGCGGCAAGCGCCCGGGCGCGTTCGCGAATGATCGCGGCGCGTTCGTCGGCGTCGACAATGACATGGCAGGCGCGCAGCTTCTCGGCATAGTCGGACGCGCCGCCGAGCGTGATCGGTCCCGGGTGATGGAAGCGGTGGCCGACGGTGGTCGCGCCGCTGGCGAGGCCTTCGACCTCGACCAGCACGATTTCGTCACCGAGCAGCGCGACGATCCCCTGCAGCGGGCGCACCCAGCGCAGCGAGGCGTTGCTCGCGGAGGCCGCGCCCCAGCGCATCGACTTGGGCCAGGGAAAATCGCGAATGATCCGCTCGATCGCCGCGCCCAGCACCGCGGCGGTGGGCTGGCCCGGTTTGTCGATCACGGCGAAGAAGACGCCGTCGCGCTCGACCAGTTGATCCTGGCTGAGCCCGGTCTTGCGAAGGAAGCCTTCCAGCGCCTGCGGCGGCGCGGAAGCGCGCGGACCCTTAAGCTCTTCGCTCACCGCCGCGGTCGCCAGCGGCAGGCCGCGTGCGATCAGGCCCAGCCGGCGCGGCGTCGCGAAGGTGTCGATCTCGTCCGCTTCGAGCCCGGCCTTGGCCAGCTCCTCGCCGAACATCCGTGCGAGGTCGTTGCGGGCGCGCCCCTGCATCCGCGACGGGATTTCCTCCGACAGGAGCTCGAGCAGGAAGTCGCGTTGGGTCGGCGTGACCGGCGCCGGGTCGAGCGGCGCATGCTCGCGGGTGGAACCGGCGCTCATGCCGCTTTCTCCCCTTGGCTCTCAAGCCAGGCGCCGCACGCCGCTTTCGCCAGATCGCGGACGCGGCCGATATACGCCTGCCGCTCGGCGACCGAGATCACCCCGCGCGCTTGCAGCGTGTTGAAGATGTGGCTGGCCTTGATCGCCTGCTCGTACGCCGGGATCGCGAGCTTGCGGTCGAGGCAGTTCTGGCATTCTTCGCTCGCCTTCCGGAAGGCATCAAACAGGCGTTCGGTCCCCGCAACCTCGAAATTCCATTCGCTCATCTGTTTCTCGTTGGCGAGGAAGACGTCGCCATAGGTCGCCTGCCAGCCGCTTGGGGACGGGCTGTTGAACTTCAGGTCGTAGACGTTGTCGACGCCCTGGATGTACATCGCCAGCCGCTCCAGCCCGTAGGTGAGTTCGCCCGCGACCGGCGAGCAGTCGAACCCGCCGACCTGCTGGAAATAGGTGAATTGCGTCACCTCCATCCCGTCGCACCACACTTCCCAGCCGAGGCCCCAGGCGCCCAGCGTTGGGCTTTCCCAATCGTCTTCGACGAAGCGGATGTCGTGGGCCATGACATCGATCCCGATCGCGGTCAGGCTGTCGAGGTACAGCTGCTGGAGGTCGGGCGGGCTCGGCTTCAGCATCACCTGATACTGATAATAGGCGCCAAGCCGGTTGGGGTTCTCGCCATAGCGCCCGTCTGTCGGGCGGCGGCACGGCTGGACGTAGGCGCAGTTCCATGGCTCGGGGCCGAGCGCGCGCAGCACGGTTGCCGGGTGAAAGGTGCCGGCGCCCATCTCCAGGTCATAGGGCTGAAGGATCAGGCAGCCCTTCTCGGACCAGTAGCGGTGAAGGGTCAGGATCAAGTCCTGGAAGCTGAGGGGCGCAGGCGCGGTCATGGCCGCGGGCCATAGGCCGGAGCTTGGCAGCGGGGCAAGCGGCTCCCATCTCTGGGTACGCGCCGGAACGGTGCCACCCGGCCAACCCACCGTTGCGGCGCGGGTGTAGCAGGAGACGAATGTGGGTCTGAAGTTCAACTGGATTGCCAAGGGACTTGCGGCGCTGGGTCTCGCCACGGCCGGGGCAGCGCCGGCACGTCTGCTGTCCGATCCCAAGCCCGCCTTGTGGAAGGTCGCGGACGGGGACACCACCGTCTATCTGTTCGGCACCATCCACCTCCTGCCGCAGGGCACCCGTTGGGTAAGCCCGCTGTTCGAGCGCGCAGCCGAGGAATCGCAAGGGTTGGTCGTCGAAACCATCGTCGACACCGCCAATCCCGCCCCATTTGCGGCGACCATGATGCGGCTGGCGACATCCACGCCGGGCCTGCCGCCGGTGCTCGACCGCGTGCCGAGCGACAAGCGGGCGGCCCTCGCTACCGCCATTGCGCGCAGCCACATTGCGCCGGCCGCGCTCGACAAGATGGAGACGTGGGCCGTCGCGCTGGCGCTGCTTGGCCCGCAGTTCGGCGCAATGGACCTGAAGCAGGAAGAAGGCGTCGAAATGAAGCTCAAGGCGCGTTTCGCGGCCGCCGGCAAGCCGATCGACCAGCTCGAGACCAATGAGGAGCAGTTGCGGTTCTTCGATCGTCTGCCCGAAAGCGCGCAGCAGGCGCTGCTGCTCGGCACGCTCGAAAGCCCGGAAGCGGTTGGCAAGCAGTTCGGCGGCATGCTGAGCGCGTGGGGCCGCGGCGACGTCGCCGCCATCGCCCGCAGCTTCAACGCCGAAATGGCCGGCAGCCCGGCGATGGCCGAACTCTTGCTAAAGCAGCGCAACGCCAACTGGACCCGCTGGATCGAAGGCCGGATGGGGCAGCCGGGCACGGTCATGGTGGCGGTGGGCGCAGGGCATCTGGCGGGCGCAGACTCGGTCCAAGCGATGCTTCAGAAGCGTGGCTTGAAAGTCACTCGGGTGCAGTGATTTTCTCACGCCTATCAAGACGTTGACACGAGTTCACCGGCTAGCGACACTCCCCTTCTAAGATGGAAGACCGGGGGGTCGTCTATGGATCGGATGGGCTGGACGCGCGGCGTTCGGCAGTTGCTCGTGGCCCTGTCGGGGCTGACCCTGGCTGCGGCAGGACCCGCCGCGGCGCAGGCGCCCGCCGATCCGCCTCATGACGCAGCCTCGTGCGCGCGGCCATCCCTGTGGGTGGTAAGCGACGCGGACACGACCATCTACCTGTTCGGCACCATCCACACTCATGACGGCGTTGCTCACTGGTTCGACCATGCGGTCCGCCGCGCCTTTGACGCCAGTTCGACCCTGGTTCTCGAAACCCTGATCCCGGCCGAGCGCCCTGCCACCACCGTTGCCGCCCCCGAAGGCTCTGGCTTGACCGTCGCCAAGGTCGCGATCCAGTCGGCCCGGCAGGCGGGGCTCAGCGTCCGCTATGGCGCCGACATGGTACTTGCACGGGCGGCCGATGCCTCGGGCAAGCCGATGATCGGTCTTGAAAGCTTTGACGAGCAGTTGCGCATGTATCAGTCGCTACCCTCCCCGGCCCGGCCCGCGGCTCCGGCTGCGGCGGCAAGCCACGTCGCGGTCCCCGCCCCTGCCCCCGCCCTCGCCCCTTATCTTCGGACCATGGTGGACCGCTGGAACGCCGGCGACAGCGGTCCGATCGAAGCCGTCGTCGGTGAAGTCCGCCGCCAGTCGCCCGAAGCCTATCGCCGCCTGTTCACCGACCGCAACACGGCCTGGGCCCATTGGATCGCGCAGCGGCTGAAGCAGCCTGGCACGGTCTTCGTCGCGGTCGGCACCGGCCATCTCGTCGGCGCCGACAGCGTGCAGGCGAAGCTCGCGGCCAACGGGATCAGGACCGGTCGGATCAACTGACCTCCACGTCAAGCGATGCTGACATAAAGTCAAGGACACTTGACACGCATTGCGACTCGCCTTAGTCAAGTAGACCTGACAACAAGTCAGCTTTGCATGACAGGCGTCCCGATGTATCGCACGCGTTTCGACCTCGACGTCACACCCGACCCACGAGCCGCCACCTTACGCTGGCTGACGCTGTTCGCCCTTGTGGCGTACCCGGTCGGCGCGCCCTCGAATGGGGGTTTGAAGCAGTGGGGCTGAGCAGTGATCTGACCGGTTCTGTATTGCGATTTAGCGCTATGATCGTCGCCTTGGTGGTGCTCGTCTCCCGCCTGCAGAAAGTAGCGAGCGGCCAAGGCAAGAAGCTGGACGAATTCGAACTGAGCCACCGCCGCTTGGCGCTTGAGCGAGCTTACCCAGCTTTCACGATCGTGGTCGTCTTCTCCCTTCTCTACCTGGGCGCGGCTACCGACAACGGCTGGTGGGTGCCGACCACTATTCGCCACTGGAATGTCATCGGCTATTACTTCGCTCTCTTAGCCGCATTGCTGCCGACAACCGTGCTGGTCTGGAGCAAGACCAGCGCAACGCTGGAAGCCCGCGATGCGGAGGGCGAATGAACAACCGCCTCCGCGTACTTCGTGCCGAGCGTGGCTGGAGCCAGGCCGAGCTGGCCGCGCATCTCGACGTTTCCCGCCAGGCGGTAAACGCCATCGAGACCGGCAAGTACGACCCCTCGCTCCCCCTCGCGTTCAAACTTGCCCGGCTGTTCGCGCAGCCGATCGAGCAGATCTTTTCCGATGAGGCCGACCATGACTGACCTTGCCGCAGCTTCCCCTTCCGCCCCGGCCGCCAGCAAATGGGCGGACCGGCTGTCCTGGCCGGTCCGCATCGCCCTTCTCGTTGTCACCACCATCGGCCTGGTCTTCTGCGTCGGCGTGGCGATCGGCCTCACGTTTGCCGTGATCGAGCGCGGCACGATCAAGCCCCTCGCCCTTGGCGCCATGGTTGCGGCGCTGGTGCTGGCGCTTGCCTTCGGCTGGCTCGGCTGGAAGCTGTCTGCTCACTGGCGGCGGTCCGACCGCAGCGCCTACGAGCGGCGCTATACCAAGATGATCACGTTGCTGGTGTTTACAGGAATGCCGATTGGCGTCCTGCTGGGCGCGGCCAGCAATGCCAAGCCGCACGAAGCGTTGTTCAGCAACGCTCCGCTCGATCCCCTTCTCGCCGGCATTGCCGCGGCGACGCTGGTGATTGCGCTTGGGGGCGGCCTCGTTGCCTATCACCGCTCGATCGATGACCACGAACAGCAGGCCTATCTTTGGGCCAACAGCCTCGCCTTCTATTTCCTGGCGCTTGCCCTTCCATTCGCCTGGCTGCTCGCCCGCGGCGGTCTTATCGCACCAATCGGGATCGGCACCGCCATGCTCCTCCTGCTTGCCGCCTTTTGCATCAACTTCACGGTCTGGGCCTGGCTCAAGTTCCGCTGACGCCTTCATTCATTCATTCATTCAAGGGAGAACCACCATGTTGAATTTCGTTCGATCCATCCTGCTCGGCACCGCACTCGGCCTCGCCGCCCCGGCCATGGCCCAAACGGCACCGGCCAAGCTGCCCGACACCGATCCCGCCTTGTGGGTGGTCAAGGACAGCGACACCACCGTCTATCTGTTCGGCACCTTTCACGCGCTGGACGGCAAGACCGACTGGTTCAACGACGAAGTGAAGGCCGCGTTTGATCGTTCGAGCAAGGTCTACTTCGAAATCGTGAAGCCGGAGAACCCGGCCGAAATGGCGCCGCTGGTGCAGAAGTACTGGATGGCGACCGACGGCAAGCCGCTCACCTCCAAGCTCAGCGAAAAGGGCAAGAAGGACCTTGCGGCAGCGCTGGCCAGCGTCGGCGGAACGACCGCGATGGTTGAGCCGATGAAGCCGTTCGCGGCCTCGATGGTGCTCGCCGCGCTTGGCATGCAGAAGGTCGGCAAGACCGGAGAGCAGGGCGCCGAAGCGGTGATCACTGCCGCCGCCAAGAGCAGCAGCAAGCCGGTCGATCAGCTCGAGACCATGGAATTCCAGATGCAGCTGTTCGACAAGCTGCCCGAGGCCGAGCAGATCAAGATGCTTGAACATACGGCTGCCACCTTTGGCGACATGGAACAGACCTTTGCCAAGATGACCAAGGCCTGGAACAACGGCGATGCCGAGGGCCTTGCCGCGATGATGAACGAGATGGAGACCCAAAGCCCGGCGATGCACCAGCTGATGCTGACCGGTCGCAATGCGACCTGGGCCAAGTGGATCGAGGAGCGGATGAAGACGCCGGGCACCGTGTTCGTCGCGGTCGGCGCGGGCCACCTCGCCGGCAAGAACAGCGTCCAGGATTACCTCGCCAAGTCGGGGATCAAGACGGCCCGGGTGAAGTACTGAGCCCGACCAGCGCGGGAGGGGGAAAGCTTCCCCTTCCCGCTGCCACCCCGTCCGCCTAACAGGCGCCCATGAGGATTATCGCCGGCAAGTGGCGGAGCCGGGTCATCGCGGCGCCGACCTCGCTTTCCACCCGTCCCACCGCCGACCGCACGCGCGAGACGTTGTTCTCGATGCTGGCAAGCCGGATCGGCAGCTTCGATGATCTTAGCGTCGCCGACCTGTTCGCCGGCAGCGGGGCGCTGGCGCTGGAAGCTCTGTCACGCGGCGCTGCAAATGCGACGCTGGTCGAGACCGATGCCGCGGCGCGCAAGGCCATCGCCGCCAATGCCGCAACCCTCGGCGCCGAGATCACGCTCCTCGCCGGCTCGTCGCTGAAGCTGCCACCTGTCGCTGCGCCTTTCGACCTCATCTTCGCTGATCCGCCTTACGCCGCCGGATCCGGCAACGCGGTTCGCGCTGCGGTGGAGCAGGCCGGCTGGCTCGCAAAGGGCGGCTGGCTGGCGATTGAGACCGCGCGAGGCGACACCGTCGAGCCGGGCACGCTCCGCCTCGATGCCGAGCGCGACACCGGCCCCGCCCGGCTCACGTTGCTGCAGGGCTGAGCGCTACTTCTTGTCGGCGCCGTCCTTGGCAGCCGACTTGCCGCTGTTGAACTCCTTGAGCAGCCGAGCACCGATCGCCGCTGCGGCCGCTTTGCCGGCCTTCTTGGCGCTATCGGCGGATTTCACGGCATGCGGATCGCGCGCGCCCGCTTCGGCCACTGCCGCCACCGCGGCCAGCGCCCCGGCCGCGAGAAGTTCGGACACCAGCGGGTGATCCGCAAGCCGTGACAGGGCTTCCAGCGGATGCGGGCGTGAGGCGTGGTCGCCGTCGTGCTTCTTGGCCTTGTCGGCCTTGGGCGCCTTGGCCTTTTTCACCTTGGGCGCTTCCGCCTCGTCGCCCTTGTGAGCCTTTTTCGCTTTCTTGTCCTTGGCCATGGCTATCCCTGTTCTTCGTTACGGCAGGCGACACATATCGGCGTCGGCATAGGGCACCGCAAGCGCACAGGCGGTTGCCGCTTCGCTGTCGAGCCATGTCGGAACATCGGCGGCGCGCAGCATCACCGGCATCGCCTTGGGATGGACGGCCCCGACCACCGCGTTCGGCTCGCAAGTGAGAAAGGCCATGTACGGCACCCCGCCCTCGCCCGGCCGCCACAGCCCGGCGAAGGCAAACAAGGGATCGGCGCCTTCGTGCAGCCCGAACCATACCTTGCGCTTGGAGCCTTTCTCCCCTTCCCACTCGCAAAAGCGGGTGACCGGCACCACGCAGCGCCGGTCGGGGCGACCCAGCGCACTCCGCCAGAATGGGCTTGCCAGGTTGCGGATATTGGTCACCGGCCGCCCCTTGGCCGCGGCTGGCCCGGGGAAACCCCACTCCATGATCTCGAGTTTCAGCGCACCTTCACTCGTGCGGCGGAGCACTGGCGCGGGCTTTCCGGGATAGATTTCGCCAAACGGAGGCAGGTTGTCGCGCTCGCCTTCGAAGGGGCCGAACAGCCGCTTCATCTCGTCCACGGTGGCGGTCATGGAATACAGATTGCACATGGGTCGCCTCGCCTCGTCGGATCTCACGGATCGTCTCGCCGTTAAGCCATTATTCTTCGCTTAACCACGTCGACCATTGCCCGGCCGTTCAGGTTGAAAGGTCCAGACGAGTTCAAGCGAAACCGCAATGAGAAACAGGAGAACAATCATGCGGAACATGATGATGGCGATTGCCGCCGCGGGTCTTACCGTTCCTGCCGCCACCCTGACCGTGGCCGCGCCGGCCGAAGCGCAGCGCTATTACAACGGCAAGACCTGGTACGATGGCCAGGGCCGTCTGCGCTGCCGCCGCAACAATGGCACCACCGGTCTGATCATCGGCGCTGCCGGCGGTGCGCTGGTCGGCCGCGCGATCGACACCAACGGCAGCCGCGCCACCGGCACCATCCTCGGCGCTGCCGCTGGTGCGCTCCTCGGCCGCGAAGTCGAGCGCAGCCGCAAGCGGTACGTCTGCCGCTGAGGCCACCGGGGCTGCTGCCCACCGCAGCAGCTTAGTGTATTGACACAACAAGACACCTCCCTGTATCCTGCAGCGCAACAGGGAGGTGTCTTTGCATGTACAGCCAGAATGATCTTGACGACGCCGTCGCTTCGGGCGCGATCACGCCCGAGTCGGCGGCCTCACTCCGCGCCTTTGTCGATCGCCAACGCAGTTCGCCCGCGGTCGATGAAGAGCATTTCCGGCTGATCACCGGCTTCAACGACATCTTCGTCTCGATCGCCGCGGCCATCCTGCTGTTTGCAGTCGGATGGATCGGCCAGAGCATCGGCCAGAACCTTGGCTTCGTCGTGGATGAACGCGGGCCCTCGCCGCTTGCCCCGGCGCTGGTTGCCGCGACATCGTGGGGTCTCGCGCTCTTCTTCACTGCGCGCCGCCGTATGGCGCTGCCCTCGATCCTCCTGCTGCTGACCTTTGTCGGCGGCGTCGTGGGGAGTGTCGGCCTGACCCTCGTGACCTTGTTCGCGGCGCCTGAGCTCGAAGCCGGGCAGCAAGCGTGGGTGGCCGGCCTGATCGGTGCCGCTGCTGCATCGGCCGGCGCGGTCGCCGCCTTTGTTCACTGGAAGCGCTTCCGGGTGCCGATCACGGTTGCTGCCGGCGCCGCTTCCGTCGCCGGGATCGTGGTCGCGCTGATCGGCGCCATCATCGGCGACACGCCCAGCACGCTCAACATCGTCCTCGGCGTGGTCCTGGTGCTCGGGATCGGCGTGTTCCTCTACGCCATGCGCTGGGACAGTTCGGACCCAGCCCGCATCTCGCGCCGCTCGGACGTCGCTTTCTGGCTTCATCTCCTGGCGGCGCCGATGATCGTGCACCCGGTCTTCACCCTGCTCGGCCTGAATGACGGCAATGCGAGCATCGGCGAAGGGCTGGTGGTGATTGCGATATACGTCGCGCTTGGCATTGCGGCGCTCGCGATCGATCGCCGCGCGCTGCTGGTGTCCGCGCTCGCTTACGTGCTGTTCGCCATGAACAAGCTGTTCGAGCAGTTCGGCGCAGTCAGCCTCAACATCGCACTGACGGCGCTGGTGATCGGCTCGGCCCTGCTTCTGCTATCGGCCTTCTGGCACCAGGCCCGCGCCGCGGTGGTCGGCCGACTGCCGGGCAGCCTACGCGGCCACCTGCCGAGCCTTAATCCTCAACCAGCCTGAGGAGGCGCCGCTCGAGCGGGGCCAGGACGCCTTGGAGCTCCTGGCCCCGCTTGAGAATGGCACCATGTTCACCGACCAACGCCCACGCCCCTTGCTTCAACCGAAGCGAGGGGCGTTTTTCGATGCGGATCTCGGGCCGCTCGGCAGCGCGGCGGAAGGCGGCGAAGCTGGCAAGGTCGGGGGCGAACTGCATCGCATAATCGCGCCAGTGCCCGGCCGCGACCATCCGCCCGTAGAGGTCGAGGATGCGCTGCAGCTCGACCCGGTCGAAAGCGGTGACGGCTTTCCGGTCGGGACGCACCGGAAAAGGGGTGACGCTGCTCACGAAGCCTTGCTCTCCGGCAGGGCTTCTCCCCGCGCCCGAAGCGTCTTTAACTCGGCCCGAAGCTCGGCCAGCTCTTCTTCCAGCGTGGACAGCCGCGCGCGCAGCGGATCGACATCCTCGCCGCACGGCGTGCCATAAGGGATGAAGCCCGGGCTGTAGTGAACCAGGTCGACCGGCACCGGCCGCGCCGGGATGCCGACCACGGTGGTCCGCGGCAGCACATCCTTGGTCACCACCGCATTGGCGCCGACTCGCCCGCCTTCACCGATTGTAATCGGACCCAGCACCTGTGCGCCCGAGCCGATCACTACCCCGTCTTCCAGGGTCGGGTGGCGCTTGCCGCCGATCCCCGTCGAAGGATTGGTCCCGCCCAGCGTCACATTCTGATAGATGGTGACATTGTCGCCGATCAGCGCGGTCTCGCCGATCACGGTGAAGCCATGGTCGATGAAGAAATTGCGGCCGATGGTCGCGCCCGGGTGGATGTCGATCCCGGTCACCATCCGGCTCCAATGATTGACGAAGCGCGCCAGCCAGAACAGGCGCCCACCCCACAACCAATGCGCGACGCGGTGGTACAGCAGCGCCCAGGCACCGGGATAGAGGATGACGTCCCACCGGCTGCGTGCAGCGGGATCCCGCTCCTTCACGCTGTCGAGGTAATCAAGGAGGGCAAACGCCAAGCAGGAGTCCTTCGCGGCCGTGACTGTTCAGCGTGAATGTATGTCCTCCCGGCCCGGTTGCAAAGGCGTGCAACGGGCAATGCTCTAGGCGAGCGGTGTCGGCTGGTGCATGGGGGCACCGCAACTGGAAAGGCCGACCCACATCCTCGCCGACCTTCTTGCCGATCCGTCGGTCCTTCTTCCCTTCATCCTGATCGGTTTCGCCGCCCAGCTGGTCGATGGCGCGCTTGGCATGGCCTATGGTGTCATCAGCTCGACTCTGCTGGTCGGCATGGGCGTTCCGCCCAAGGTCGCCAGCGCAGGCGTCCACACCGCGGAGATCTTCACCACCGGGATCAGCGCCGCCAACCATATCGCCCACGGCAATGTCGACTGGCGGCTGTTCCTGCGGATCGTCATTCCCGGCGCGATCGGCGGCGCGCTCGGCGCCTATGTGCTGAGCAATATCCATGCCGACATCGCCCGCCCGGTGGTCCTCGCCTATCTCGCCGCGCTCGGGCTGATCCTCTTGTGGCGCGGCTGGACCCACCGTCACGTCATCCGCCCGGCCCGGGTGGTCGAGCCGCTGGGACTGGTCGGCGGCTTCCTCGATGCGGCGGGCGGCGGCGGCTGGGGACCGGTGGTGACCTCCAACCTCATGGTTCAGGGCACCGAACCGCGCTTCACCATCGGCACCGTCAACACCGCCGAGTTCGTGGTCACCCTGACTATTTCGGCGACCTTTCTCTTCACCCTCGGCTGGGAAGCGTTCAGCACCGCCATCACTGGCCTGTTGATCGGCGGCGTGCTGGCGGCTCCGCTGGGTGCCATTATCGCCAAGCGGGTCGAAGCGGACAAGCTGCTGGTGCTGGTCGGTGCCGTGCTGACCGCGACCAGCGCTTGGGGCCTGTGGCGCCTGCTCGCCTGAGCACCTGACCCAAAGGCGAGGGTCCGGAACCGCGCTCGTGCACCGGACGCTCCGTCTCGCATGACCCAACCATCCGAAAGCGCCGTCCAAGCCCGCCAGCGGGAAATGGCGGCCGAGCACATCCTGTTCCAGGTCGTCCGCCACGTCGAAGCGCAGCACCCTGGCCTTCTCGACCGCATCGACGTGAGCATCAATCACCTCGGCGACCCGGCCAAGGACGGCACGGGTAATGACAACGCCGTTCGCGAGATCGCCCGCCGCTTCGTCGCCAGCGCCCGCACGGGCTGACGGCGCAGATGCCTCAGAAGCGCTGGTAGGCTTCGTTGCCGACAAAGCCGAGCCGCGTCAGCTCCGCCCGCTTGGCCCGCACCAGCACCTCGTCCACCGCGCCGTAGGGAGCGGCAGGGGCGGGTTGAAGCTGCAGCTCGGGCTGGCTCGGCAGCTGCGCCATGCGCTCGAACAAGGTCGTGAGCTCGGGAGCGGTCACGGCCGCGCCGTTGAACAGTAAGCGGCCGGCTTGCGTCACCACCACCTTGTTGCGCAAGGGGTCGGGCTGCAGGTCGCGCTTGCCGATCGGCAGGTCGAGCTTCACGGCATGGCTCTGGGGCGGAATGGTAATGATGAACATGATGAGCAGCACCAGCATGATGTCGATCAGCGGCGTGGTGTTGAGGTCCATCATCGGCTCGGAGGCTGCTGCGGCAGATGCGTGGCTGACCATGACTCACCTCTTCGTTAGCGACGTGATAATGTAACGTCTCATGACGAGGGTTGTTTGGCAAGTAGCATGATCTGTCCCGACCAATCGCTGCTGATGGCCTTTTCGGGCGCAAACGCCTAAGGGCTCGCCCATGCATTTCCTTGACCAGGCCAAGATCTTCGTCCGATCGGGCGCGGGTGGACCCGGCGCGGTCTCCTTCCGGCGCGAAAAATATATCGAATATGGCGGGCCCGACGGCGGCAACGGCGGCAAGGGCGGCGACATCGTGTTCGAAGCGGTGCCCGGCCTCAATACGCTGATCGATTTCCGCTATACCCAGCACTTCCGGGCCCCGCGCGGCAAGGGCGGTTCCGGCTCCAACCGCTTCGGTGCTTATGGCGAGGACCTCGTCATCAAGGTGCCCGTCGGCACCCAGATCCTTGCCGATGACGAAGAGCGCACGCTGCTCGCCGACCTCACCACCGAAGGTGAGCGGCTGGTGTTCCTGAAAGGCGGCGACGGCGGGCGCGGCAATGCCACCTACAAAACATCCACCAACCGCGCCCCGCGGCAGCACCAGAAGGGCTGGCCGGGCGAGGAGATGTACGTCTGGCTTCGACTGAAGCTGCTGGCCGACGTCGGGCTGGTGGGATTGCCGAATGCCGGCAAGTCGACCTTCATCAATGCGGTCACCAATGCCGACGCCAAGGTCGGCGCCTATGCCTTCACCACGCTTCGTCCGCAGCTCGGCGTGGTCAGCCATCAGGGCCGTGAGTTCGTGGTGGCCGATATTCCCGGCCTGATCGAAGGCGCGGCTGAAGGCGCCGGGATCGGCGACCGCTTCCTCGGCCATATCGAACGCACCCGCGTGCTGCTGCACCTTGTCGATTGCCAGGACGAGGATGTCGCCACCAGCTACCGCATCGTCCGCGACGAGCTGGAGAATTACGGCGCCGGGCTGGAGGACAAAGCGGTGGTGCTGGCCCTGAACAAGGTCGACACCATCGACGCCGAGCTGGTCGAGGCGCTTTCGGCGGAGCTTGCCGACGCGAGCGGTCTTCCCGTGCTTGCCCTGTCGGCAGCGGCAGAGATCGGGCTCGAGCCGGTGCTCGATGCCTTGTCCGAGCACCTCGGCGGGCGCCTCGACGGTGACGCGGACGAAGAACAGCCGGACACGGACGAACCGGCAAAGAGCTGGTCGCCCCTGTGAGGCTTGCGATCACGGGCGGTACCGGCTTCGTCGGCGCCCGCCTGCTGCGCCTTGCGGTTGAGCAGGGCCATGAGGTGACTGCCTTGACCCGCCGCTCCCAGAACGAGCGGCACGGCGTCTCCTGGGTACAGGGCGTGCTCGACAATCGGCAGGCGTTGCAGCGACTGGTCGATGGTGCCGACGCGGTGATCCACGTCGCGGGTGTCATCAGCGCGCCTGATGCGGCGGGGTTCGAGGCCGGCAACGTCACCGGCACCCTCGCCCTCCTCGCCGCCGCCACCGCGTCTGGCGTGCACCGCTTCGTCCACGTCTCCAGCCTCGCTGCGCGTGAGCCCAGTTTGTCGCTCTACGGCGCATCCAAGGCGCGGAGCGAAGAACTGGTACAGCGCAGCGGCCTCGACTGGGCGATCGTGCGGCCACCAGCGGTATACGGCCCAGGCGACCGCGAAACGCTGGACCTGTTCAAGGCCGCGCGCCTTGGACTGGTCCCGCTTCCCCCCAAAGGACGGATCAGCCTGATCCACGCCGACGACCTGTCGCGGCTTCTGCTGGCGCTGGCGGCCGAGGGCGCTCCCTCGAAGCTCCTCGTCGAGCCTGACGACGGCCGCCCCAACGGGTGGACCCACCGCGAATTCGCCGTCGCTCTTGCAACCGCACAGGACCGCCGCGCTCTTTCCCTCTCAATGCCGGCCGGCTTGGTCAGGCTTGGTGCCAGGATCGACGGGATGCTGCGCGGCCGGAAGGCCAAGCTTACCAAGGATCGCGCTGCGTATTTCTGCCATCCCGACTGGACCGTCGATCCCGTCCGGCGGCCACCGGCAAACCTCTGGCGCGCCGAGATCGCGACGCCCGAGGGCCTTGCCCAGACCGCCCGCTGGTACGAGCGGCAGGGCTGGCTCTAGCCCTTCGCCTTGTAGCCGGCGACGGCGCCCAGGAGGAAGGTCGACAGCAACGCCAGGCTCACCCTGCCGCTGGGATCGGACCAGCCGAAATACGTCGGCCCGACCAGAAACAGGCCAAGGAAGATCGCAGTCGCGAGATAGGACATTGGCACGCTCTCCCCGGCCCGCGGCAATCCCCGTGGCGCCCTGCAGTTTCCGCTGCAATGCTTGCTAGACTCTTATCCCTTGTCCATAGGCCGCGTGTCAAAGCACCGATTTCAAGCAGGCGGGAGTGTAAGCCATGAAGGCGCGGGTTCTGGTGACGTTGAAGCCGGGCGTACTCGATCCGCAAGGCAAGGCGATCCACCATGCGCTGGAAGGCCTCGGCTTTAGCGGCGTCAACGACGTGCGCGCGGGCAAGCTGATCGAACTCGACCTTGCCGACGGTACCGAGGATGCGGCGATTGAGGACATGTGCCGCAAGCTCCTCACCAACACGGTGATCGAGAACTTCAAGATCGAGCGGCTCGGCTGATGAAGAGCGCGGTTCTCGTCTTTCCCGGATCCAACTGCGACCGCGATCTTGCCGTGGCGCTGGAACGCGCCACCGGTCAGCGGCCCGAGATGGTGTGGCACCGCGAGACTGCGCTTCCGGCCGGGCTCGACCTGATCGCCGTCCCTGGCGGCTTCAGCTACGGCGATTACCTCCGCTCGGGCGCGATGGCTGCCCGTTCGCCGATCATGCAGGCGGTGGTCGAGGAAGCCGGCAAGGGCCGCCCCGTGCTCGGCATCTGCAACGGCTTTCAGGTGCTGACCGAAGCCGGGCTTTTGCCGGGCGCGCTGATGCGCAATGCCAATCTGACGTTCGTCTGCAAGGACGCCGACCTCACGGTCGCCAGCAACCGTACCATGTTCACCAACGCTTATGCCGAGGGCGAATCGATCCGCATCCCGGTCGCCCATCACGACGGCAACTTTCAGGCCGATGCCGAGACGTTAGCCCGGATCGAGGGCGAGGGTCGGGTGGTGTTCCGCTATGCCTGCACGGTCAATGGCTCGGCCAACGACATTGCGGGCCTGGTGAATGATTGCGGCAACGTGCTCGGCATGATGCCGCATCCGGAACGCGCGGCCGAGCCGGCGCATGGCAATGAGGATGGGCGCAGGCTGTTCGAAAGCCTGGTCGGCGCGCTCGCGGCGGCTTAGCGCGCCTGCGGTGTCACGTCGCGGCAGCCCGAGGTCGCTGGCGGCGTGGCGCACAGATAGATGCGATCGGGCCCGGCCTGTTCGATCACCACGACCCGCCGCTCAAGCGTCATGGGATCGGTCAGGATGACGATCTTGGCCGCCTGTGCAGGAGTGGCCGTTAAGGCCAATGCCGCGACGCAGAAGCTGAGAAAAACGCGCATAAACACCCCTGTCTTGCGGCGTTAATACACGCGTCGGGCCGTGAATGAAAGATGAATACTTGAGCCGGAGCCCGCGCCGCCCTAGCGACACACCAACGCGCCCGTAGCTCAGCTGGATAGAGCACGTGCCTTCTAAGCTCGTGGTCGCAGGTTCGAATCCTGCCGGGCGCGCCACTACCTCCTAAGTGGACGCGTTTCCCGCGGTCGCCTCTTCCGCAGGCAGTGCGTTGGCGATGTTCTGGTCGATCGCGCGGGCGCGCTGCTCGAGTTCGCTGCTGGTGTCCTTGTAGCGCTCGTCGAAGCTGCGGCGATCGCCGCAGGACGACAGGGCCACCACTGCCAGCAGCAGCGCCCCGCCTCGCATCAGTAGGTCTTCCGGTAGCGCACGTTGACGTTGGTGCTGTTCGATCCGCCCGCCTGGCTCAGGATCGACAGGCTGCGGCTCAACGTCACTTCCAGCTGGGTCGCAGTGAAGCCGCGGGCGTCGGTCACGACCTCCAGATAGATGTCGTCGCCGATATACTTGCCCGCCGCCAACGCGGTGCCGCGGCCTTGCGTATCGTCGGGTCCGAGAATGCGGAGACGGTCGATGCCGGCCACCTGCCGCAGCTTGCCGAGCGGATTGAGGCCGCCACCGCCCGAGCCACGCAGGGTGTTGAGCGAGGCCGCCAGCTGAACCGCCTGGATCGCCGACAGCTGCCCGACCGAATTGCCGAACAGGATGCGCGACACGATCTCGTCCTGCGGCAGGCCCGGCGAGCTGGAGAAGGTGATCCGCGGGTCGAGCGCCGAGCCCGCGACATTCACCGTCACGTCGACATCCTCAATGGTCTCGGTCGCGCTCATGGTCACCGTCGCGTCCGACGCACTGCCGCCGTTGAAGCGGACGGTGCCTTCCTGCAGCTCGAACGAGCGCCCGGCGAAGCCCAACGTCCCGCGGACGAGATTGATGTCGCCGGTGATCCGCGGCGCTTGGCTGGTGCCGGTCACCCGCATGTCGGCGCGCCATTCGCTCTCAAGGCCCATGCCCGACACGAACAGCTGCCCCGGCGCGACGATGTTGAGGTCAAGGCGGACGTTGCCAAAGCTCGCAGCGGCCGATTGCGGCGCGGCATCGCCGGTCACCCGCGGGCGGCCCCTCGGCGGCTTGAAGCGGACACCAGTGAGTTCGGGCACCTGGGCCGAGCCCTGGCGCACGATCTGATAGCGCGTCGCGGGCAGCCGCACCGTGCCGCTCAGCATCGGCGACTGGTTGGCGGCCTTGATCAGCCGGACGTTGCCGGTGGCGGTGACCCGCAGCGCGTCGCTGTCGGCCAGCCGGGCATTGTCGAGCGACAGGTCGAAGTTGGCCGGGTAGCCGCTTGCGGCGGCGAGGCTGACATAACCGTTGCCGGTCACCGTCCCGCTTCCGGCGCGGCCGGTCAGCTGGTCGATCTGCAAGCGTTCGCCGGTGAAGCGGCCTTGCAGCGCCATGTCGGTGATGCGGGTGCCGTAGGTCGCGTTGGCGTAAGTCAGGCCCCGCCCACGGACCACGCCGGCGAGGCTCGGCTGCTCGACCCGTCCGCCGAAGTCGGCGGCGACCCCCAGCGAGCCGGACAGGCTCTGGTCGGCGAGTCCGGCGAAGGAGAACAAGGCGTCGGCGGGGCCGATGTAGCGGATTCCGCCGGTGAGTGGCGCGCCGGCGATACGGCTGGTCCAGCTGCCCGACCCGAGCGGCTGGATCGCCGCCTGCACCCGCCCGACCACCGTCCCCCGGGTCCGCATCACAGCGTTCAGCGTGCCGGTTCCGGGCGCCAGCCTGGCCACCAGATTGACGTCAAGCGGGCGGCTGACGGACGCGGCCGTGGTGCGGGTGAAGTTGCGAATCGCAAGGCTCGCGTCGAGGCGCGGGAAGGCGTTGCCGGCCTGAACGAAGTCGATGCTGCCCGTCGCGGTGCCGCCAACGCCGAGGCCCGGCGCGAAAATGTTGATCAGGCTCATGTCGACCGCATCAATGCGGCTCTGCAGCGCCAGTCCACGGCCATAGCTGCCGGCCAGACGCATGCTGCCGCGATCGAACGCCAGGCGGGTCGGCAGCAGCTCGTAGGTGCCGCTCCGCGGGACGATCCGCGCCGGGCTCTCGGTGCGCACATCGATGCCGTTGACCCGGCCCTTGAGCGAGGCACGCCACAGCCGCGGGGTCAGTTCGCTGTTGAAGGCCATGCGGAAGGGCACGCCCGACGTGCCTTCCGCGACACCGCGGGCGAAGCCCTGCCCGCCCCGATAATTGATGATGGTGCGGAGCGCGGCGATGTTGGTCGAGCCGAGCTGCGCATCGGCCAACTGCGCATCGGCCACGATCTCCGGCCGTTCGTAGAGGACCACCCGCGCATCGACGATGGCAGCACCGACGGCGATTCCCGCCGGCTCCGGAAGCACGGCGTTGCGGGCGCGCAGGTTGATGGTCGCGGCCTGATAGCGCCCCGCCGCCGCCAGCCGGACGATCCCGCCGATCCCCTGCCCCTTGGCATTGAGTTGCCCCGCGAACGGACCGGCCGGCGTTTGCCTGACCCGGCCCTGCACATTGATCCCGGCCAGCGTCGCACGGCGGATGTCGATCGTCAGCGGCCCCGCCGCGGTCTGGACCAGCACGTCGGCGGTAAAGTCGCCATAGTCGCTCCGCCCGCGCGCCAGGATCGCATAAGCGTTGCCGACGCTGCGGATGTCGGCGGTCAGCCCTGCGATACCGATCCCGAAACCGGGGTTTGCCGCCGTGACGATCGCGCGCGGATTGCTGACGGTACCCGCGACCTGCACGCCGACCGGCCCATATTGCCGCAAGACGCCTTGCGCCCTGAGGTCGATCCGGCCGTCGGGCGAATAGCTTCCGCGCCCGTCGGTCACGCGCAGCAGCGGCGCATTCAGCCGCAAGCGCGAGAAACGGATGATGCCGTCGGTCCCGTAAGCGACATCGCTGGAGGCGACGACATTGCCGCCTAGGAAGCTGCGCACGCCCTCGTTGAATAACCGCGTCGATTGCGCCCGCACCCGCCCGACCAGCGCAAAGCCCCCGCCCGCCACCGTCTTCACATCGGCGTTGGTGTCGATGTTGAAGATACCGACGCTGTCGATGCGATAGTCGTTGACCCGGCCTTCGAGTGCGCCGGTGTAGAGCCCCTTGGCGACATCGGCGAGAACGATCGCCTTGGCGTCGATCCGGTCCGACCGGATGCGCAGGTTGTCAGACACGATCCGCGGCCAGTCGACCGCCAGATCGCCGTCGAGCCGGACGTTGGTGATGGTGCCCCCCGCCGCGACGTCGAGCCCGGTAATCGCCCGCGCGGTAGCGGCGATCGGCACGATCATCTGATCCTTGTCGAACCGCGCCTGCCCTTGCGCGTCGAGGCCCTGCAGCCCCATGTCGTTGAAAGCCAATGTCGCTGCATTGATGCGATAATCGACTGTCGGCCGGCGCAGTGCCCCGTTGAGGGTCAGCGCCGCGCGCAAGTCACGCCCGGCTAGGTTGGGCGCGAGCACCTGCGGCTTCAGCAGCCCGAAGTTGAGCTTCATCTCCTCGAACCGGTCGCGCCCGAGGTCGGCGACGCCGTTCGCGACCAGCGTAAAAGCATCGCTCGAGAAGCGGCCGTTCAAGTCCGCGCGACGATTGGCCCAGGTCGACTGCACCGCGACGTTGGTTATCGGGCCCAGCAGCGCCGCGGTCGGCCCCTCGACCAGCCGCGCCACGCGGGTCGGCCCGCGCACTCCGAACGTGCCGTCGCGGGCGCTCAGCATCAGGCGGGCGAACGGCTGGTTGTCCAGGTCGGCGAGCAGCCGCCCGTCCCACTTCTTCCAGTCGCCGCTGCCCTGCACCCGCGCCCGAACCGGCGCGGTCAGCCCCGCCATGGTCGCCAGCACCCCGCCCGCAGGCGCGCTGACGAAGGCGTCGAGTGTCAGCTTGTTGTCGTCGGGCACCGCGTCGAGGTTGAGCGCCAGCCGGTCGCCGCCGGCCCGGCCCTCGCCGCCGATCACCGCCGCCTGCAGGGCGACCTGCGCGCGGCGGTCGGCGATGCGGGCGCGCCCGTCGATCGAGCCAACGCGCTGCTCGCCGGTCACCGAAGGCCCGATGATCAACCGGTCGACCTTCAGCCGGCCGATGTCGATATCGAGATCGGGCAGCAATGGCCCGTCGCTCGGCGGGGTTGCCTTGAACTGCGGCAGCCGAGCCAGCGTGGCGGTCGGCGCGGTGAGGCTGCGGATGTCGACATGGTTGTTGAAATAATCGAGCGGCCGCCAGTCGAGCCGCACCAGGGGTGCCGACAGGAACACGCCCTTGGGATCGGACACGGTAAAGCCGTGAACCGTCAGGGCGCCCGTGAGCGACCCGTCGATCCTGCCCACGCCGATCTTCATCCCGTTGGCGAATTCGAGCGCTTCGATCCGGTCGGCGGCGAAGCGGCGGCCGGGATCGGTGTTGATGAAGGCGAACAGCGCCAGCACCAGCAGCGCCAGCGCGACCACCAGGCCGAGCAGCACCTTGGCGATGGTCAGCGGCCAATTACGGTGGCGGCGGACGATGATCGTCTCGCGCTCGCCTTCCGGCAGGCCATCGACCGTGGCGGCGCCCTCACTCATCAGAAGGCCTGACCGATCGAGATATAGACGTTGAACCGGCTCTCACCCTGGCGGCGGCCAAGCGGCGTGGCGACATCGACCCGAAGCGGCCCGAAGCTGGTGTAGTAACGCGCACCGATCCCAACTCCGGTGCGCAGGTCCTTGAAGCTCGGCACGCGGTCTTCATAGACCTGGCCCATGTCGACAAAGCCGACCACGCCGAAGTCGCCGAAGCGGTAGCGCACTTCGCCCGCCGCCTCGACCAGGCTCAGCCCACCCAGCGGCCGACCGTCCGGGTCCTTGGGGCCGAGCTGCTGATAACCGAAGCCGCGCACCGACCCGCCGCCGCCGGCGTACGTCCGCCGCGACGGCGCCAGTTGGAAGCGGCTGATCCCGAGCGTCGTGCCCGCTCGCGCACGTCCGGCGACGACGATGCTGTCACCGACCGGATAGTAGGCGCTGCCGTCCAATTGGCTGCGCAGGTACGGCCGGAAGCCATCGCTCAGCGCGCCTTCGGGCTGGACCAGAATCTGCGCCCGGAACCCCTTGGTCGGATCGAGCAGGCTGTCGGTCTTGTCAAAGCCGAACTGCCCGGTCAGCGCTCCGATCAGGAATTTGCGATCGTCACGCCGGCCGAGCGCGAAATTATAGTCTTTCTCGATCGTGCCGAGGATCTCGGCGCCGATGCCCCAGGTGAAGGTCTTCCGCCAAATCGGCGTGCTGTCGTAGCTCAACCGCCCGAAGATCCGGCCCGTCAGCGCCTCGAAGGCGTCATAGTCCGAGCGCAGCGCCTCGATTCCCACCTGGAAGGTGCGGTCGCGCTTGCCGGCGTTGGAGCGGCGGAAGATGGCGCTGGCGCCAAGCTCCTGCGTGCCGGCGACCGCGCTGACGACCAGCGCGCCTTCGGGCGGGAACAGGTTGCGGTGGGTCCAGCTGCCCTCGACCCGGAAGCCCTGGCCGGTGCCATAGCCAGCACTCGCCGCCAGCGTGCGTGGCGGCCCCGCGTCCTGCGTCACCAGCATGGTCACTGTCTCAGTGCCGTCGGGATTGAGCTGCCCGCTCCGCTCCGGCTCCACCGCGACGGTGGTGAACAGCCCGGTCGCGACAAGCGCCTGACGCAGATCGTCGACGTCGCGGCTGTCGTAGAGCTCGCCCGCCTTGAACCGCGACAAGGTCTTCACGTGGCTGGCGCCGAACGCGAGGTCACCGGTCGTCCGGAACCCGCCAAACCGCGCCCGCGGCCCCAGCGTAATCGGCAGCGTGTAATCGCCAAGGTGCGTGTCGGGGTCGAGCAGCACGTCGCGCTGGCCAATTGTGGCGAAGGGATAACCCTGTTGCGGCAAGACGATGGCGAGGTTCGCTTCGGCGCCCTGGATGCGCTGGGCGACGATCGGCTCACCGACCTTTAGCGCAAGGTTGCTGGTGATGAGGTCGGGCGGGGTCGGCGGGTCCGCCTGCAAGGCAATGGTGCCAAGCGTGTAGCGCGTACCCGGCGACACCTGCAGCACGGCGGTGACCGGCTGGCCATCCTCGGCCGGCGAGCGGTCTATGCGGGTCTGCACCGCGCCATCATACCAGCCCTCGGCCTGCAAAATGCGCTGGATGAGCTTGCTGTCCTCGCTCAGCCGCGCCGAGAGCATCGCCTCGTTTGCAGCCTTGCCGTCGCCCTCTTCCAGCGCCGACAGGCTGTTGAACTCGCCCTGCATACTGACGTCGGTCAGCGCGTCGACTTCGGCGAGACCCTCGACCCTGATGGCGTAGCGTAGCTCCGGCACAGCCTCGGCAGGCTCGGGCTGGGCCAGCTCCACCTCGCGCACGTCGAACTGGCTCAACGGCGGGAGCGGCTGGGCAAGTTCGGGATCGGCGGTCGGCGCGACGCCGATGCCGGCGGCTTCCTGCGCCCGCAGCCGCGCTTCGAAGTCGGCGACGCTCTCGAGCGGGGTGTTGAGTGCCGGATCATCCGGTCCGAGCGGCGGGATCTCCTTCGCCAGCTCGTCCTGGCAGATGATCGGATCAACCTGCGGGAGATTGGCGCCAGCGGGCGGTGCCGGAGCAACGGTGGGCGGTTCGGGCTGGCAGAGCGGACGTGTCGGTTGAGGCCGCGCGAGCTGCGCAGCCGCTGGCGAGGCGAAGAGAAACAAGGTGGCGCATCCGGCCAGCAAGGTGGATCGGCAAGAAGTCAAAACGCTACGTTGCAAAAGAAAGCTTTCCCGGCTGCCCTGCCCCGCCAATGCGCGACGCGGAGGATTGTGTCACCTCCGGCTCGATCCCGCACGATTAGGAACAAAGTGTCGCCCAATGGCCACGGTGTCAGCGGGTGAGGCGAAGGCCGATCCACAGGCTGCGCGGGGTTGCGCGTTCCGTGATGCCGTCGCTCGTTCGTCCGGCGATCACTCGCGCGTCGAACAGGTTCTCGGCGCGGGCGGTGAGTGCCAATCGCGCCGCCAACGGGATGGCCGCCCCGAGATCGACCGTGGTTGCGGCTGGAAG
This sequence comes from Sphingomonas sp. LHG3443-2, assembly GCF_049896405.1. Lineage (NCBI taxonomy): Bacteria > Pseudomonadati > Pseudomonadota > Alphaproteobacteria > Sphingomonadales > Sphingomonadaceae > Sphingomonas > Sphingomonas sp. LHG3443-2. The sequence goes on along the minus strand of NZ_JAFCUG010000001.1, from coordinate 1,374,110 downwards.
CCGGAGCGTGTTGAGGTCATCCTCATACGCCCGTCCCGAATGGCGCAATTGCAAGGCGAGCGACTTTCGGTCCCGCTCCCACCGCACGCTCGCACCCCCGGAGAGCGCCGAGGTCTGAGCCGGGCGCCGCCCGTCGATCGACGCCGCCAGACCGCTTGCACGTACGCGCGCATCGGCGAGGGCAAGGCTTGCCGCGACCGTCCAGGCACCGCGGCTCCACGCGGCAGCCGCTTCAAGCCCGGCGACCTCGATGGAATCGAGATTGCGGCGCTGGCGATAGCTTCCGGCCGCCCCGACGAAGCCGACGCCGGGGAACGTGCCGGGGCCGCTTGCCAGCGTGACGTTGGCAATCGGATCGGTCAGGCGATTGGCGAAGGCGGTAAGCGACAGGCTTGCCGCGCCCTGCCGCCAATCGGCCCCCACCTCCGCTCCTGCCAGGCGCTCGGGCTTCAGCAACGGATTGGCGGCCACCGCATCCGCGCCGACGCGAAACGGCCGGAACAACTCATTCAGCGTCGGCAGCCGCCAGCCGAGATAGGCTGCGGAGCGGAGCGTCAACGCCGGCGACAACGTCAGCCCCGCGCCAAGTCGGCCGGTCGGTCGCCAGCCCGACCGCTTGGCGTATCGCTCGTCGGTAAGCAGCGCTCCCGTCGCCACCGATCGCTCACGCAGGATGCCATCGCTGATAGTCCAGCGATCGAGCCGGGCCGTGCCGCTCAGCGTCAGCCGCTCGCCGGTGCGCGTCAGCTCGGCGAACAGGCCCGCATGCCCGGATCGCCCTCCCGCGGTGCGATCGCGCCCGGGCTGCCCGCCCGAATAGCTGCCGAACTCGTTCGTTTCCCCCCGCATCCCCCGCCCATCGAGGCCGAGCCGAAGCTCAAGTCCGGTGCCGACCGGCGGCCGCACTTCCGCGCTCCAGCCGATCGCGCGGCCGGGCACATCATACTGCAGCGCGGTGCGGGTCGCGACGGTGCGCGCATCGTTGGTCGACGCAAAGCTGCTGTCGAACTCGCGACTCTGCGCATAGACCAGCGCCGACCAGCGCCACGTTCCGCTGCCGACCAGCCGCAGCGACCCGTCGAGCCCCTCGGTGCGGTTGTCGGTGAACGCCAGCCCGCGCTCGCGCCGGTCGTCGAATGCGCCTGCCGCCACCTCCAGCGCCAGGTTCGGAGCGAGGTCACCTGCCCACCGCAGGCGTCCGCCACCATAAGCATAGGGCGAGGCTTGATCGGCCGGGCCACGCACCTCAGCCTCCACCGGCACGAAGCCATCGCCGCGACCGCCGTAGCCCGACAGCAACAACGTGCCAGGTCCAAGCGCCAGTCCAGCCTGCACGCTTGCGAATAGCGCGTCTGGGCTTCCCACCTCCACGCTGCCACCAACGCCGCGCGTCATGGCGCTGGTCATGAAGATCGTCCCGCCAAGCGCCCCCGGCCCGTCCGCCACGCCGCCGCCACCGCGGACGATCCGGACGCTCGCCAGGGTCGCGGGATCATAGGCCGGCCAATTGATCCACCCGCCGAAGGGGTCCGACTGCGGCACCCCGTCGAGCACCAGCAGCGCCCGGCTCGCCGCATTGCCGCCGAGTGCGCGCAAGGTCACGCCCTGGCTGGTTGGCTGCCCGCTGCGCGCGTCCGAGCGGCGAAACAGAATCACGCCGGCCGACTCGCGCAGCAGCTGCTCGACACCAGTCGCGCCCGCCTCCTCAAGCCGCTTGGCATCAATCCGGCTTACGCCGAGCAGCCCCTCGGCCGCCGGCTCGGGCAGCGCGCGCGCGGTGACAATGATCTCGGCGGGCGGGGCCGGCGGCAGCATCGCTTTCCCCTAGGGCCCGCGCGGCGAACAACAAGCGGGCTTCAGCGAACCGGCCGCTTCTCCAGCTTCCGGGCGAGCGTGCGCCGGTGCATGCCGAGGCGGCGTGCGGTCTCGGAGATGTTGAAGCCGGTGGCGATCAGCGTTTCGTTGATCTTCTCCCATTCCAGCGTGCGCAGCGATGTGGCGCGGCCGTCGACTGGCACTTCGGCATCGCCTGCCGCGCGGCCGAACGCAGCTTCGATATCGTCGGTATTGCTGGGTTTCGGAAGATAGTGCGCGGCGCCGAGCTTGATCGCTTCTACCGCCGTGGCGATGCTGGCGAAGCCGGTCAGGACGACGATGCGGGTCGCGGGATCGGCTTCGGCAATGGCAGCGACGCAGGGCAGGCCCGAATGGGTGCCGAGCTTGAGATCGACGACAGCGAAGTCGAACCGTTCGCCGGCAAGCAAGGCGTCGAGTTCCGCCGGATCAACCGCAGTGCGCACCTCATAGCCGCGCCGCTCGAACGAGCGAGCCAGCGTGCGGGCGAAATCCTCGTCGTCCTCGACGATAACCAGCCGGCCGGGCGTGGCGCTCATGCTTGGCGCTCCGATCCGACCAGCGGGAGCGCAAGCCGCACCCAGGCGCCGCCTTCTGGCCGGTTGCCGGCGCTGAGCGATCCGCCGAGGCGCCGGGCGACGCTGGCGGCGAGGAACAGGCCGAGGCCATGGCCAGCGCCCTTCACCGAACGCGACGCTTGACCGAGCACGGCAAGCTGTTGGGGCGGGAAGCCGGGGCCTTGATCGATGATCTCGACCAGCAATTGCTCGCTTTCGACCCGCGCGTGCATGGCGATGCCCCCGGGCGACACCTCGCCCGCGTTTTCGAGCAGACTCCACAGCGCCTGACGCAGGGCTGGCTCGCCGGGGATGCGCGCGCCCCGGACAGTCTCGAAGTGCGCGTCGAGCGGCACATGCTCGTGCAGCGCCTGCCAGTCGGTGACGAGATCGGCGAGCACGCTTTCGGCCGCGAGACTGGCCATTGCTTCGCCGCGCGGAAGACCGGAGGTGTCGAGGATGTCGCTGACGATCTCGCGGCACCGTTCGACCGCACGGCTGGCGTCGGTCAGCTCCTCGCGGAAGCGTTCGTCGCGGGTGAGCTCGGGATCGCGCTCCCAGTCGCCCACCAAGACGGACAGCGAGGACAAGGGCGTGCCAAGCTCATGCGCTGCGCCGCTGGCGAACAGGCCCATGCGAACGATCGAATCCTCTTCGGCCGCGCGCTGGCGGAGCTCCGCGACATAATCGTCGCGGGCGCGCAGGTTGCGGCTGATGCGGGTCATGAACATCACCAGCAGCACCGCCACCATGACGAAGGCAATCTCTTGCCCGATCAGCGAAAGGTCGATTTCGTCGGCCAGTTGCGGCGGATAGTTCAGCGGCAGGTGATAGACTGCGAGAAAGAAAAAGGCGGCGATCGAGGCGAGCACCAGCAGCCACGCGCGACTTGCCGGAAGCAGGATGGCGCCGAGCACGATCTGGAGCAGGTAAAGCGATATGAACGGGTTGCGGGTCCCTCCGCTGAGATAAAGCTGGGCGGTCAGCGCGGCCATGTCGAGCAGCAGCGCCAGCAGCAATTCGCCAGGCACCACCCAGGCTTCGCGCAGGGTCATCGTGAAGAGCAGGTTGCCGAGCGCCAGCAGCCCGGCGATGCTGAGCATGGCTTCGAACGGCAGATCGACGCCGAGCAGATAGTAAGCGACCAGGATCGCCAGCACCTGCCCTGCCACCGCAATCCAGCGGAGCTGGACCAGCAGCCGCATGTTCTCGACCACCGCGTCGCGGGGGCTTCGACCAGGCAGCCGCACCGGGCTCCGCGTCAGGGCGAGCAGGGGCACGTCCATCACCCCCTTTTGTGCGAGCTTTTCCAGGTCAGCACCAGCCCGAACAGGCTGAGCGCCGACAGCGCAAACCAGGTGAGTGCGTAGACGAGGTGGGCATTGCGGAAGCTAACCACCGTCAGGCCTCCAACCGGTAAGCCACCGGGGTTCGGGGTCGCATCCGCGTCGATGAAGAAGGGCTCGACCTGCGCGAGACCGCGGGCACGGGCAATGGCGGCGACATCGCGCGAGTACCAGAGATCGGTCGCGGGCTGATTGGCGCGGAGAAAGCGGCCGCCGGGTTCGGTCAAGCGGATCAGGCCGGTGACCGCCACCTCTCCCGCGACCTGACCGGCTTGGCGGGTCGCTGCCCGAGCGCGGTCGGTCGGTACGAAGCCGCGATTGACGAGCAGGGTGCGGTCGGCTGTCCGGAGCGGCGTCAGCACCCAGTAGCCCTTGCCGCGTTCGGTCAGCGCATCGACCAGCGTCTCGCGGCTGTGATCGAAGCGTCCAGTCGCTCGTACCTTCAGATATTCAGCATCCCTGCCGATGAACCTCGATCCTTCATCGCGTGGACCGAGCGGCACCGGCTCTGCCGCCACGCGCGCATCGACCCGGGCGATGAGATCGGTTTTCCAGCGCAAGCGCTCGACCTGCCAGACGCCCAGGCCTGCGAACAACAGCGCCAACGCCCCGCACAGGGCAAGCAGGAACCGCCGCTTGCCCCGGCTTGCCGTCACGGGGTGGTGCTGACCTCGCCCGTCATCATGCCAGGCATCATGTTGGTGTTGAGGTGGTACATGATCCACATCGAGCCCGCGATGGTGATCACCAGCAGCACGGCCGTGAAGACATAAGCGAGCAGCGTCCAGCCGCCCTCCCCGCTGGTGTTGACGTGGAGGAAGCAAACGGTGTGGACCAGGATCTGCGCCACCGCGAACAGGATGATCAGGATCGCGACCAACCCGGGATTACCCACCGGCTTCGCCATCACCAGCCAGAAAGGGATGAAGGTCAGGATGCCGGACAGCGCGAAGCCGACGAGATAGCTCTTCTTGGAGCCGTGCCCATGCTCGCTGCCGTGGGCCTCATCACGGTCGGTTGCAGCGCTCATCGCACCATTCCCATCAGATAGACAAAGGAGAAGACGCCGATCCAGATGACGTCGAGGAAGTGCCAGAACATGCTAAGGCAGGTCAGTCGGCGTCGGTTGATGGCGTTCAGGCCATGGCGGCCGACCTGCACCAGCATGATGCCGATCCAGACGATACCCACCGTAACGTGCAGCCCGTGCGTGCCGACAAGCGTGAAGAAGGCGCTGAGGAAGCCCGACCGTTGGGGCGTCGCGCCCTCGCCGATCAGCACGCCGAACTCGTACAGCTCAATCGAGACGAAGCTCATGCCGAGCAAAGCGGTCAGGGCCAGCCAGCCTTGCACCGCCGTCTGCCGCCCCTTGTCCATCGCCAGCATGGCAAAGCCATAGGTAATGGAGGAAACGAGCAGGATGGCCGTGTTGAGCGCAACCAGTTCCAGCTCGAAGATGTCGCGCGGCGCGGGGCCGCCGGCGAAGCTGGTCGACAGCACGCCATAGGTTGCGAACAGCGCGGCAAACAGCAGCGCGTCGCTCATCAGGTAGATCCAGAAGCCGAGCAGGATCGGGCTTGCGTGGGCCGAGCCGTGGTCGTGGGAATCCTGCTCCACCAGGTGGAAGGTGTCGCGGTCGAAACCGGCGTGGGGTGCGGTGGTGGCCATGGTTCTCAGGCTCCTGCCGGGACCGCTGCGCCGGGCTTGGTCGTCGGCAGCAGCGCCGGCTCGGGCGCATAGTTGATGTCGAGGAAACCGATCTTCTCACGCTCGACCCGGGCGACTTCTTCGGCCGGGATGTCGTAATCCCGGTTGTAGTCGAAGCTGTGCCAGATGGTCACCGCGACCAGCGCGACGAAGGAGAGGATCGCCAGCCACCAGATGTACCAGATCATCCCGAAGCCGAGTGCGGCGGCGAGACCGGCCTGGATGATCGCGGTGCCGGTGTTGCGCGGCATGTGGACCGGCCGGTAGCCGTCCTTCGGATGGTCATAGCCGCGGCACTTCATGTCGTACCAGGCGTCGAGATCGTGGACGACGGGCGTGAAGGCGAAGTTGTAGTTCGGCGGCGGCGAGGTGGTCGACCATTCGAGCGTGCGGCCTTCCCACGGATCGTTGCCGACCTTGAGCTGCTCACGCTTGCGGTAGCTGACCACCAGCCCGATCACGAGGCCCAGGATCCCGATCAGGATGATCACGGCGCCGATCGCGGCGATGATGAAGTAAGGCTGCAGCGTCGGGTCGTCGAACATGCGGACCCGGCGCGTCGTGCCCATCAGGCCGACGATGTAGATCGGCGTCCAGGCCACCCAGTAGCCGATCACCCAGCCCCAGAAGTGGACCTTGCCCCAGAACTTGTCGAGCTTGAACCCGAACGCCTTGGGGAACCAATATTCGATGCCCGCGAACAGACCGAAGACAACGCCGCCGATGATCACGTTGTGGAAATGGGCGACCAGGAACAGGCTGTTGTGAAGCACGAAGTCGGCCGGCGGCACCGCCAGCAGCACGCCCGTCATACCGCCGACCACGAAGGTCAGCATGAAGGCGACCACCCACATCATCGGCAATTCGAAGCGGATCTCGCCCCGGTACATGGTGAACAGCCAGTTGAAGATCTTGGCCCCCGTTGGAATAGCGATCACCATCGTCGCGATGCCGAAGAAGCTGTTGACCGACGCACCCGACCCCATGGTGAAGAAGTGGTGCAGCCAGACGAGGTAGCTCAGGATCGTGATGACCACCGTCGCGTAGACCATCGACGAATAGCCGAAGAGGCGCTTGCCGGTGAAGGTCGAGGTGATCTCGGAATAGATGCCGAATACCGGCAGGATCAGGACGTAAACCTCGGGATGGCCCCACAGCCAGACGAGGTTCCAGTACATCATCGGGTTGCCACCAAGATCGTTGGTGAAGAAATTGGTCCCGATATACCGGTCCAGCATCAGCAGCGCGAAGGCGCCGGTCAGGACCGGGAAGATGGCGATCGCGAGCACCTGGCTGCAGAAAGCGGTCCAGGTGAACACCGGCATCTTCATCATGGTCATGCCGGGCGCCCGCATCTTGATGACGGTGGTCACCATGTTGAGCGCGGATAGCGTCGTGCCGATGCCCGCTATCTGTAGCGCCCAAAGATAATAGTCAGGGCCTACCCCCGGCGAGTTTTCGAGGTTGGCGACGGGCACGTAGTTGAGCCAGCCCGCGGTCGAGAACTCGCCCACGAACAGCGACACCATCACCAGCCCCGCGCCCGCCGCGGTCAGCCAGAAGCTCAGCGAATTGAGGTAGGGGAATGCCACGTCGCGCGCGCCGATCTGCAGCGGCATGACGAAGTTGATGACGCCAGATACCAGGGGGATCGCCACGAAGAAGATCATGATCGTCCCGTGGGCGGTGAAGACCTGATCGTAGTGGTGGGCGTTGAGGTAACCCTCGCTTCCGCCGAACGCCATCGCCTGCTGCAGCCGCATCATGATCGCATCGGCGAAGCCACGCAGCAGCATGACGATGCCAAGGATGAAGTACATGATGCCGATCTTCTTGTGGTCGACGGTGGTGAACCACTCGCGCCACAGATAGCCCCACAGCTTGAACTTCGTGATGCCGCCAAGCACCGCGAGCCCGCCCAGCGCCACCACCGCGAAGGTGACGAGCAGGATGGGCTCGTGGATAGGAAAGCTTTCCCAACCCAGCCGGCCGAAGATGGTCTTTGCGTCGATCACGTGGCGTTCTTTCAGATCAGCTCATGTTGCGGTTGGCAGCGTCGCCGGGATTGATGGCGCCGGGTGCCTTTCGCGTGTCGGTGGGCTTGGTGATGTGCGAGCCGGTGCCCTTCTCCTCGTTGGACTTGAAGAGCGCGCCCTCGCGCTTGTCGCCATGCGGAGGGGCGGAGCCGCCGCGCGGGGTCATGCCTTCGTGCCCGCCGCCGCCGTGGCCCATATCCTTGCGCATGGTGTCACCCATGCACGGCTTGCCGGGCTCGACACAGCGTTCGAGGATGCGGCGGTAGAGGTCCTTGTCACCGACAGCGAACAGCATCGGCGGGACCTTTTCGCTCGGCTTCACGAGCTGGAGGTAAGTCGCGGTGTCGAGTACGCGCCCGCCTGCCTTCGCCTGGGCAACCCAGCCGGCGAACTGCTGTTCAGGCACACCGCGGATGCGAAAGCGCATGTTGGAGAAGCCGGCACCGCTGTAATTGCCCGAGTAACCGGTGCTGTCGACCGGCCGGTCGAGCACCGCGTGCAGCGTGCTCTGCATCCCCGGCATGGTGTAGATCATGCCGGCCATGGTCGGCGCGTAGAAGGTGTTCATCATGTTCGACGAAGTGAGGTCGAACCGCACTTCGCGATTCACCGGCAGCACGAGGTCGTTGACCGTCGCAATGCCGAGATCGGGGTAGATGAACAGCCACTTCCAATCGAGGCTGACCACCTGCACCCGCAGCGACTGGCTATTCTCGGCGCGGGCTTCCAGCGCGGTCGCCTTGCGATCGAGGGGACGGAACGGGTCGAGCAGGTGAGTGCTCGACCAAGTCAGCGCGCCGAGTGCGATGATGATCAATAGCGGCGCCGACCAGATGGCGAGTTCGAGCGTGGTCGAATGGTCGAAGTTGGGATCGTAGGTGCCGCCCTTCCCCTTGCGATAGCGCCAGGCGAACACGACGATCAGCACCATCACCGGCACGATGATCAACAGCATCAGCCCGGTGGAGACGATGATGAGGTCGCGCTGCTGGCGCGCGATGTCGCCGGCCGGGTTGAACACGGCGTGGCTACACCCTGCCAGCACCAGTGCGGCAAGCGCCACGGTCAGCATGCGCGCTGCCGAGTGGAGGGACGTCGACTTCATAGGTCAGCGAAGTAGGCGGGTGACGAGGCCGGCGACATTGGACAAAATGTCCAATCCCGTCCTGTCGCCGGCTGGGGCAAAGCGGTATCCGTAGTGAGATTTCGCGCGCCCCGTGCCCGCGACACGCAAGCGAGAGAAGACGCCCGAGATGAGCACGTCCGCCGACATTGGCAACTCCGAGGCGCTGGAGCGCGACGCGCGCGTGGTGCACTCGGCCCATCACGAGGTCCGCCCGGGCGAAATCGCCGTCGGCGTGATCATCGGGCGCACCACCGAATTCTTCGACTTCTTTGTCTACGCCATCGCCTCGGTGCTGGTGTTTCCGGCCTTCGTCTTTCCCTATCTCGAACCGCTGCAGGGCACGCTCGCGAGCTTCGCCTTGTTCAGCCTCGCCTTCTTTGGCCGGCCGCTCGGCACCTTCCTCTTCACCTACATCGACCAGAACCACGGCCGCGGGGTGAAGCTCACCATTGCGCTCTTCCTGCTCGGCGGGTCGACCATGGCGATCGCGCTGCTGCCCAGCCACGCGCAAGTCGGCGCAACTAGCGCCTGGCTACTCGGCCTATTCCGGCTGCTGCAGGGCGTAGCGCTGGGCGGAGCGTGGGATGGGCTCCCCTCACTCCTGGCCTTGAGCGCGTCCAAGGAAAAGCGCGGCTGGTATTCGATGATCCCGCAGCTTGGCGCGCCGCTCGGGCTGGCGCTCGCCTGCGTGCTGTTCGCCTACTTCCTGTTCCTGCTGCAGCCGGAAGACTTCCTTCGCTGGGGCTGGCGCTATCCCTTCTTTGTCGCGCTCGCGCTCAACATCGTCGCCCTGTTCGCGCGGCTGCGGATCGTCGCCACGCCCGAGTTCAAGCGTTTGTTCGACAATCGCGAGCTCCAACCCTCGCCGCCGTTCGCCACCCTGTTCGCGGAATGGCGGGTGATCCTGCTCGGTGCCTTTGCACCTTTGGCGAGCTTTGCCTTGTTCCACCTCGTTGCGGTGTTTCCGCTGTCGTACAATCAGCTGTTCACCACCGAGAGCCCGGTCCGCTTCCTGCTGATCGAAGCATTGGGCGCGCTGATCTGCGTGGTGGCGATCCTCATCTCGGGCGTGCTTGCCGACAAGGTCGGGCGCCGCGCGGTGCTGGGCGTGTCCGCGGCGCTGATCGGCACCTTCTGCTTCGCACCGATCCTGCTCGGCTTCGGCCAGTTCGGCGAAGGGCTGTACCTGTTGCTCGGCTTTGTGTTGCTGGGCCTCAGCTTCGGCCAGGCAGCAGGCGCGGTGAACGGCAGCTTCCGCCAGCAATATCGCTACACGGGCGCTGCCATCGTCTCCAACTCGGCCTGGTTCATCGGCGCCGGTTTCGCCCCGCTGGTCGCCTTGTGGCTGACCGCCGAGTTCGGCCTGTGGGCGGTTGGCCTCTACCTCCTGTCGGGGGTGATCTGCACGCTCGGCGCGCTGTTCATCAACCGCGAGTGGGGCCAGCGCGATCAGGGATCGAGTGATGCGCCGATGGTCGCCGACTAAGCGTCGGCAAGGTCCGCCAGCACGCCTTCGAGCTCGGCCAGCCGCTCGGCAGGCTGCTCGCTTTCCGGCCGCAGCAGCCAGCGCCCTTCCTTGTCCTCCAGCCCGGCCGGCGGCTTGTCGGCGGCGTTGACTGGCGTGATGGCGATGGCGGCCGGCCCGGCGTCGATCCGCCGCACGCCCGCATCCTGCGCCAGCATCCGCACCTGCGCCGCGCCAAGCAGCGCCTCGGCCTCCGCTGGAAGTTCGCCGAACCGATCCGCCAGCTCGGCCCGGAGTGCGTTGAGCCCAGCGCTATCCTCAACCCGCGCCAGTCGCAGGTAGAGCGACAAGCGCACCTCCTCCTCCGGGATCCACTCGGCCGGCAGGCGCCCGGAAAGGCCTAGCCGAAGCTCGGGCTCTGGCGTGTCCACCTCCTCCCCCCGCGCATGCCGCAGCGCCTTGCCGAGAAGGTCCTGGTAGAGGTCGATCCCGATCAGCTTGAGATGACCCGACTGCTCTTCGCCAAGCAAGTCGCCCGCCCCGCGCAGGTCGAGGTCACGGGCGCTGATCGCAAAGCCGGCGCCGAGCCGGTCGAACGCTGCCAGCGTATTCAGCCGGTCAAGCGTGCGCTTGGGGATTTCCGCCTTGCCGGTCATCAGCAAGATGTGCCCGCGCCGCGCGCCGCGCCCAACTCGGCCGCGCAGCTGGTGCAGCTGCGCGAGACCGAAATTCTCGGCTCGCATGACTACCATCGTGTTGGCCCGCGGCACGTCCAGGCCCGCTTCGATGATGTTGGTCGCCAGCAGCACGTCGCCGTCACCCGCGGCAAAGGCGACCATCGCTTCGTCGATCTCTGCCGCGGGCATCTTGCCGTGCGCGCGCACCAGCGTGAGTTCGGGGACTAGCCTCGCCAGTGTTTCCCCCAGCGGCTCCATGTCCTCGATCCGCGGCACCACGACGAAGCTCTGCCCGCCGCGCGTCCGCTCCCGCATCAGCGCCGTGCGGAGCTTGGCCTCGTCCAGGCCGCCGACCTCGGTCCGGATCGGCTGGCGCCGCGCCGGCGGGGTGGCGAGAATGCTGACGGGCTGCAGGCCGACCAGCGCCGATTGCAGCGTGCGCGGAATGGGCGTGGCGGTGAGGCTGAGGGCATGCGGCGCGCCGAGGCCGCGCAACTTGTCCTTGTCCTTGGCACCGAAACGCTGTTCCTCGTCGATGATGACAAGGCCGAGGTCCTTGTAGGCGACGCCCTTGCCGGCGACCGCTCCGGTGCCGACCACGATGCCGATGCTGCCGTCCGCCAGCCCGGCCAGCACACGCTTCTTCTCGGCCGCGGTGACCAGCCGCGAGAGCATCGCGACCTCGACGCCCAGCTCCTCGAAGCGGCCGCGAAAGGTCTCGAGATGCTGACGCGCCAGCACGGTGGTCGGTGCCGCAAGCACCACCTGCTTGCCTGCGAACACCGCCATTGCCGCGGCGCGCAAGGCAACCTCGGTCTTGCCAAAGCCGACGTCGCCGACCACCAGCCGGTCCATCGGCTTGCCCGAGGCAAGGTCGTCGCGGATCGCGCCCACCGCCTTCAGCTGATCGGCGGTTTCGGTGAAGGGAAAGCTTGCAACCAGCTGCTCGAAGCGGGCGGCATCGGGTTCGAGTGCGGTGGCCGTCGCCTGTTCCCGTTCGGCCGCGAGCGCGACCAGCCCGCGCGCGGTCTCGGCCACCGCCGCCAGCACCTCGCCGCGCCGCTTCTCCCAGGACGAGCCATCAAGCTTGTCGAGGGTGACGCTCTCCTCGTCCGAGCCGTAGCGCCACAGCTTGCCGGCATCCGCAACCGGAACCAGTCGCCGCGCGTCACCAGCGAACCGCAGCACGATCGCGTCGCCGCCGCCTTCGGGAAGCTCGGTCAGGCCGGACACGGATGCCAGGCCATGGTCCTCGTGCACGACGATGTCGCCCGGCCTGATCTCGGGCGCCGCAAACAGTTCGCTGGCGGCAGTGGTGACACTCGTGTCGTGCGCCGCGCGCGAGCCGATCAGGTCGCCGGCGGCAATGGCGATCACGGGCCCGCGAGCAAAGCCGCGCGGGACGGCCATGGCGAGACACACGACCGAGCCGGGCGTCGCCGCCATCACCTCATGCCAGCTTTCGGCCGAAGCGACCTCCACCTTGAGCGCCCGCGCGACACGGGGGCCGAGGAAGCGCAGGTCACGTGGGCTGCCGAGCAAGGCGAGGACCTTGCCATCGGCGAGCGCGGCCTTGGCGAAGCGGGTGAACGCCCGCTCCGGCGCGCGCTGTTCGACGAAGCGCGGCGGCAGGTCGCCGCGTCCCTCGGCGAGGTCGAGGCGATCGAGCTTGGCAATCGCTTTCTCCCACCGGGCATCGTCGCAAATGTCGGCGGTAGCCCGCGCCGGGCGCCGCTTGCCGCAATCGGCGGCAAGCGCGAGAAACAGCTTGCGGCGCTTGTCGGCCCCGGGGTCGAGGGCGAGCACGGCGCCAGGCAGGTGGTCGGCGATGGTGACGCCGTCGCTCACCCGCGGTTCGGCCACGGTGCCGATCTCCAGGCTGTCGAGATCCTCGCAGGTCAACTGGGTCAGCGGATCGAAGCCGCGGATGGCGGTAATGGCGCCGTCGGCGACCTCGATCCGCACCGGCTGCTGGCGGTCGCCGGGGAACAGGTCGGCAACGTTGCCGCGGACGGCGACTTCACCGGGTTCGTCGACCCGGTCGTCGTCATGGTAGCCGAGCTTGTGGGCCTGCTCGGCGAATTGCTCAAGGTCGAGCGCGTCGCCGGTGCTCAGCACGGGGGGCTTGGCGAAGTAAGCATCCGGCGCGGCAATCAGGCGTCCGGCGGCTTCCCCGCTGCTGACCAGCAGGACCGGCCGATCCTCTTTCAGCGCATCTGCAAGATGCCGAAGGGCGCTGGTGCGTTGCCCCGCGACGCTGGGCGACGTCGGCGCATCGTCGCCCGGGAGGACGTCCGAAGCGGGCAGATAAAGCACCTTGTGGTTGCCCGCTCCTTGCTCGGCAGCGCGGGCGATGGCGGCGGCACGGACCTCGTCTTTGGCCAGGAACAGCAGCCGCGGCGCTTGCGCCGACAGCAATGCCGCCACCACTTCACCGATTTCGAGGTCCGTCGTCTTTGTCTGATCCGCCATGGCCCCGCAACGGGCCGCCGACGCGCCTGTTCCTGCCCACTAGACCAGCTTGCCGGGATTGAAGATGCCGCGCGGGTCCATCGCCGCCTTGATCGCCCGCAGTGCCTGCATCCGCGCGGGAGATGCGAGCCGCGCAAGTTCGCCGCGCTTCATCTGGCCGATGCCGTGCTCGGCGGAGATTGAGCCGCCCGCCTCGGTCACCAGATCATGGACATAAGCGCTGACCGCCTTGCCTTCGGTGCTGTCGGCCCATCCTTCCCCGGCGCCGGCAGGAGCGCGAACGTGGAAGTGGACGTTGCCGTCGCCAAGATGGCCGTAGCCGCTCGCCTCCGTGCCGGGAAAACGCTGCTCGACCAGCCGGGCCTCTTCGAGGAGAAAGCCGGGCACGCGGTCGATCGGCAGCGAGATGTCGTGCTGCGCCGCCGGCCCCGCGGCACGTTCGGCCTCCGAGATCGAATGACGCAGCCGCCACAGCGCTTCGGTCTGCGCATCGCTTTGCGCGATCACCGCGTCGGTGAGGAGGTCGCTCGCTTCGCCGAGCAGCCGCTCGAGGAGTTGCTGCGGCGGCTCTTCCGCAGCGCCGGTGACGGCTTCGACCAGCACGTGCCAGGGCGCGCTGCTTGCCAAGGGCGCACGGGTTTGCGGGATGTGGCGGAGAACCCGGGCCAGGCTGGGGTCCGGGATGAGCTCGAAGCCCTCGATGGTGTCGGTCGCGGCTTCGAGCCGGCGGAGCAACGCCAGCGCCTCGTGCGGCCCGGCAAGCCCGATCCACGCCGCGGCGCGCTGCACGGCACCCGGCACCAATCGCAGCCGAAGCGCGGTGATGATCCCGAGTGTGCCTTCCGCGCCGATCAGCAGATGGTCGAGGCTGACCCCGCGATTGTCCTTCTTCAGCCCGCTGAGGCTGTCGTGGACAAGGCCGCCCGACAGCACCGCTTCCATTCCCAGCACCTGCGCCCGCATGGTCCCGAAGCGCAGCACCTGCGTCCCCCCGGCATTGGTCGCCGCAAGCCCGCCGACCGTGGCCGACCCCCGCGCCCCAAGATCGAGGGGGAAGCGGGCGCCCTGCCCCACTGCCGCCTGCTGCAAGGTGTCGAGGATCACGCCGGCCTCGGCGACCGCATGATCGGGCCCGATGCTGCGGATGCGGTTCATGCGCCGTAGCGACAGCAGCACGGCCGACCCGTCGCTGGGCGGAGTCGCGCCGCCGACCATCGAGCTGTTACCGCCTTGGGGCACTAGACCCACGCCATGGGCTTCCGCTGCCTGGACGATCGCCGTCACCTCAGCGGTAGAGGATGGCTGCAGCAGCAGCGCACTCATCCCCGTCCAACGCCCGCGCCAGTCGGTCAGCCACGGCGCGATCGCCTCGGGATCGGAGACGATTACCCGCGGCTCGACCCGCGTCCGCATCGCATCGAGAAAGGCCGGAAGAGACATGCGCCGCACATAGTCGCTTGCGCCGAGCGGCGCGAGCGGGGAGAGATTGCGGCATGATTCAGCTGGTAGTCGCCCGTGCGCGGAACGGGATCATCGGGCGGAACGGCACCCTCCCCTGGCACCTTCCCGACGACCTCAAGCGGTTCAAGCGGCTGACGCTGGGCACCGCCATGGTGATGGGCCGCAAGACCTTCGACAGCCTGCCGGGGTTGCTTCCGAAGCGCCGACATATCGTCATCACACGCGACCGCGCCTGGAGGGCCGAAGGCACCGAGGTCGCGCACTCGCTTCCCGAAGCCTTTGCCCTCGCCGCGCCTGACGATGTCAGCATTATCGGCGGGGCGGAGATCTTCGCGCTGGGGCTGGCTTTTGCCGAACGGGTCGAGCTGACCGAGGTGCTGGCCGACATCGAGGGCGACACCGCAGTGCCCGATCCGCGCGACAGCGGCTTCTGGCGCGAGACGTTCCGGGAAGAGCATGGCGCAGAGGGCGACAGCCCCGCCTACGCCTTCGTCACGCTGGAACGCGCCTAGGCAGCGCCGTCCAGCACCATGTCGATCTGGCGGGTGACCTCGTCCATGCTGGCCATGCCATCGACCCGGGCGACCAGCCCGCGCGCTTCGTAATAGGGCAGGATCGGCGCCGTCTTCGCGCGATATTCGGCCATGCGGGTGCGCACGGTCTGCTCATTGTCGTCGGGACGGCGCTTGAACTCATGCCCGCCGCAAACGTCGCACTGATCCTGCACCTGCGTCGGCTTGAACCGCTCATGGTACGGCGCGCCGCACGAGCCGCAGGTGAAGCGACCGGTGATCCGCTCGACCAGCGCTTCCTCGTCGACTTCGAGTTCGATCACATGCGCGAGCTTGCGAGAACGGTCGTCGAGCAGGAGATCGAGCGCCTCGGCCTGATGCTGGGTGCGCGGAAAGCCGTCGAAGATCGCGCCCTTGTCGCGGCTCTGGTCGAGATGCTCGCCGATCAGCGCGGACACGATGGCGTCGCTGACGAGCTCGCCCGCTTCCATCACGGCCTTGGCCTTGAGCCCGACGGGAGTACCGTTCTTGACGGCCGCGCGAAGCATGTCGCCGGTCGACAGCTGGACCATGCCGCGGGTCTCCACCAGCCGCTGCGACTGGGTGCCCTTGCCCGCACCCGGCGGTCCCAACAGGATGATATCCAAGACCGAAACGCTCCCTGGTAGCTCAAGCCTGCTTGTCGGGGCCCGTGCGGACCCCGTCAAGCATCAGCGGCGCGCTGGCCGCCCGCCCTTCAGCTTCGCCTTCTTGATGAGGTCACCATATTGGTGGGCGATGAGATGACCCTGGATCTGGCTGACCGTGTCCATCGTCACGTTGACGACGATGAGCAGGCTGGTGCCGCCGAGATAAAAGGGAATGCCGGCCTGGGTGAACATGATCTCCGGTACAAGGCAGATCAGGGTCAGATAGGCCGCGCCGATCACCGTCAGGCGGGTCAGCAGGTGATCGAAATAGCTTTCGGTCGCCTTGCCCGGACGAACGCCCGGAATGAAGCCGCCATGCTTCTTGAGGTTGTCGGCGGTTTCTTCCGAGTTGAACTGCACCGAGGTGTAGAAGAAACAGAAGAAGATGATGCCGAGCCCGTAGAGGGTCATGAACACCGGGCTGCCGTGCTGCAGATAGGTGCTGAGCGTGACCAGCCATTCCGACTGACCCTCGGCACCCGGCGTGGCGCCAGCCATCTGGATGACGGTCAGCGGCATCAGCAGCAGCGACGACGCGAAGATCGGTGGGATCACGCCCGCGGTGTTGATCTTGATCGGCAGGTGCGACCGCTCCTGCGCCATCATCCCGCGGGCCGTCGCACGCTTGGGATACTGGATCAGGACACGGCGCTGGGCGCGCTCCATGAAGCAGATGAACAGGATCAGGCCGACGACCAGCGCGATCACCAGGATGATCAGCAACGGGTCGATGGTGTTGCTGCGGCCGCCTTCGAACAGCTGCGCCAGCGTGCGCGGCAGGGTCGCGACGATGCCGGCCATGATGATCAGGCTGATGCCGTTGCCGATGCCGCGGCTGGTGATCTGCTCACCGATCCACATCAGGAACAGGGTGCCGCCGACGAGGCTGATGGTGGCCGCCACGCGGAACAGGATGCCGGGATCGACTACCGCGGCAATGCTCTGGTTGGCGCCGAGGCCCTCAAGGCCGACCGCGATGAAATAGCCCTGCACCATGGTCAGCGCGACCGTCAGGAAGCGGGTGTACTGGTTGAGCTTCTTGCGCCCGGTCTCGCCCTCTTTCTTGAGGGCCATCAGCGGCGCGTACATGGTTGCGCCGAGCTGCACCACGATCGAGGCGGTGATGTAGGGCATGACGCCGAGCGCGATGATGCTCATGCGCTCCAGGCTGCCGCCCGAGAAGGTGTTGAAGAAATCGAGAACACCGCCGCGCTGGGTGTTGAACAGCTCGGCCATGGCGCGCGGGTCGATGCCAGGCATCGGCACGTGGCTCAGAAGCCGGAACAGGATCAGCGCACCGATCGTGAACCAGATGCGCTTCTTGAGCTCGGTCGCCTTGCCGAAATTGGCGAGGCTGATGTTTGAAGCCAGTTGTTCGGCTTGGCTTGCCATGTGCTTGTTCGTCCCTACCCCCGAAAGGGGCCCATATAGGCGGTGACGCGCCTGATGTAAGCGCCGCTGGTCACCCGGCGAAGGCAAGAGTCCTGATGCGGACCTCGGCCCTCGCCGAAAGACAGCTTACTTGGCCGACTTGGCAGCCTTGTCGGCGAGGCGCGCCTCGCGGGCGGTGCCCTTCTTGGCCTTGGCCAGCTCAGCCTTGTCCTTGCGCTCGATCAGCTCGACCCTGCCGCCGGCCTGTTCGATCGCTTCGCGGGCGCCCTTGCTGACGCCAGCCACGCGGAAGTTCAGCTTGGCCGAGAACTCGCCCTTGCCGAGGATGCGCACGCCGTCCTTGCCGCCGCGGCCGACGCCAGCGGCCTTGAGCGCGTCGTGATCAACCGTGCTGCCCGCGTCGAGCGTGCCGGCATCGATCAGCTTCTGGATGGCGCCGAGGTTCACTTCAGCGTGATCCTTGGCGAAGATGTTGTTGAAGCCGCGCTTCGGCAGCCGCATGTGGAGCGGCATCTGGCCGCCTTCGAAGCCCTTGATCGAGACGCCCGAGCGGCTCTTCTGACCCTTCTGACCGCGACCGCCGGTCTTGCCGACGCCGGAACCGATACCACGGCCGACACGGACGCGGCCCTTGCGGGCACCAGGGTTGTCGCGGAGGTCGTTAAGCTTGATCGTCATGTTCTGCACTCGCTTTCGCTTTTTGCGCGCATCCGGACCCCCGCTGTCGCGAGAGCCCGGTCACTGTGGTTTCAAAACGGAATGGAGCCCCTGCACCAGCAGAGGCTCCAAGCCAATTACTTTTCGACGCTCAGCAGATGCTGGACCTTGCGGATCTGGCCGAGGACCTCGGGGGTCTCCTCCACTTCCACGGTGCGGTGCATCTTGTTGAGGCCGAGACCGACCAGCGTCGCGCGCTGGGTCTTGTCGCGGCGGATCGGCGAACCGGTCTGGGTGATCTTGATGGTCGCCACGTCTGTTACTCCGTGATGCTGTCAGCGGTGGCCTCAGCCTCCGCCTGGCTCACGCCACCGCGGCCGAGCAGGTCAGCGACCTTCTTGCCGCGACGCTGCGCCACCGAACGGGGGCTGGTCTGATCCTTGAGCGCTTCGAAGGTGGCGCGGATCATGTTGTACGGGTTCGAGGTGCCGACCGACTTGGTCACCACGTCGGCCACGCCCAGGCTCTCGAAGATGGCGCGCATCGGGCCACCCGCGATGATACCGGTGCCGCTCGGCGCCGAACGAACGGTCACCTTGCCCGCACCGAAATGGCCGTTGCCATCATGGTGCAGGGTGCGGCCGTCGCGCAGCGGAACGCGGATCATGGCCTTCTTGGCCGCCGCGGTCGCCTTGCTGATGGCTTCCGGCACTTCGCGGGCCTTGCCGTGGCCGAAGCCCGCACGACCCTTGCCGTCGCCAACCACGACCAGCGCGGCGAAG
Source organism: Sphingomonas sp. LHG3443-2 (assembly GCF_049896405.1). Classification (NCBI taxonomy): domain Bacteria; kingdom Pseudomonadati; phylum Pseudomonadota; class Alphaproteobacteria; order Sphingomonadales; family Sphingomonadaceae; genus Sphingomonas; species Sphingomonas sp. LHG3443-2. Next base: position 1,355,377 of record NZ_JAFCUG010000001.1, on the reverse strand, counting down.
CCAAAGCGCTTACCACCCTTCACGGTCTTGGAGACGCGGTTGATGTGGACGAGCTTCTCGATCAGCTCCTCGCCGCCATCGTCGTCGCCGCCACGGCCGCCACGGCGATCGTCACGACGTCCGCCGCCACGGTTGCCACCGCGGCCGCCGTCACGGCCACCACCACGCCCGCCACGGTTACCACCGCGGGGACCACGGCCTTCCTGCGCCGGAGCGCCGGCATCGGCAGCCTGGGCCGCCGGAGCCGCGTCCGGGTTACCGGCCTGGGTCTGGGTTTCGATTTCGTCAGCCATTCTTAGAACTCCAGCCCGCCTTCACGGGCGGCATCGGCGAGGGCCTTGACCCGGCCATGGAACAGGAAGCCACCGCGATCGAACACGACGTTGGTGACGCCGGCCGCCTTGGCCCGCTCCGCCAGCGTCTTGCCGACCTGCTTGGCGCCCTCGGCAGTGGCACCGGTCTTGCCGCGCAGATCCTTGTCGAGGGTCGACGCCGAGACGAGGGTACGACCCTCGGCATCGTCGATCACCTGGGCGTAGATGTGGCGACCCGAACGGTGCACCGACAAGCGCGGCTTGCCGCCAGCGCGGGCACGCAGCGCCGTGCGCACGCGGCGCCGGCGACGGTCGAAGAGGGAAAGCTTGGCCATTACTTCTTCTTCCCTTCCTTGCGGAAGATGAACTCGCCGCGATACTTGATGCCCTTGCCCTTGTAGGGCTCGGGCTTGCGCCAGCGACGGATCTCGGCCGCGACCTGACCGACCTTCTGCTTGTCGATGCCGCTGATCTCGACCGTGTTGGGGTCGGGAGTCTTGACGTCGATGCCCTCGGGGATCGCGTAGTTGACGTCGTGGCTGTAGCCGAGCTGCAGGCGCAGGTTCTTGCCCTGGGCCGCCGCGCGGTAGCCGACGCCGGTGATCTCGAGCACCTTGGTGAAGCCCTCGGTCACGCCGGTGACGAGGTTGAGCACGTTGGTGCGCTGCATGCCCCACGCCGCGCGCGAACGCTGGCTGTCATTGACCGGCTGCACGCTGATCTGGCCATCCTCGACCGACGTGCGGACCAGCTCGTCGAGCATGGTCATCGAAAGGGTGCCCTTGGGGCCCTTGACGCTGAGCGTCTGGCCTTCGAGGTTCGCCGTCACCCCGGCCGGAACCGGGACCGGCTTTTTGCCGATACGGGACATCTTAGAACACCTCCGCCAGGACTTCGCCACCGACGTTCTGCTCACGCGCTTCCGCATCGGAAAGCACACCGCGAGGCGTCGAGACGATGGTCATGCCAAGGCCGTTGCGGACCCGCGGCAGCTTGGCGGCGCCCGAGTAGACCCGGCGACCGGGCTTCGAGACACGCGCCAGGTGCTGGATCGCAGGCTGGCCTTCGAAATACTTGAGTTCGATCCGCAGGCCCTTCTGGCCCGCCAGCTCCTCTTCCGAGTAGCCGCGGATGTAGCCTTCACGCTGAAGCACGTCGAGGACGTGAGCGCGCAGCTTGGAAGCCGGCGTCAGGACGCTGTCCTTCTTCGCCTGCTGGCCGTTGCGGATGCGGGTGAGCATATCACCCAGGGGATCGGTCATCGCCATCTTGCGGTGTCCTTACCAGCTCGACTTGGTGAGGCCGGGAATCAGGCCCTTGTTTCCCATCTCACGCAGCATGACGCGCGAAAGACGGAACTTGCGGTAATAAGCGCGGGACCGGCCCGTCAGCTCGCACCGATTGCGGATACGGGTCGGATTGCCGTTACGGGGCAGCTCCGCCATCTTCAGACGCGCGATCAGACGCTCGGTCTCGTCGAGGCTCTCGTCATTCGCGATTGCCTTAAGCTTGGCGTACTTGGCCGCCTGCTTTTCGACGAGCTTCTTACGACGCTCGTTCTTGTTGATGGAACTCAGTTTCGCCATGACTTAAGTTCTCCTAACCGCTTACGCGGCAGCCTTTTGCTGGTCAGCGTCTGCGGGGAACGGGAAGTTGAAGAGGCGGAGCAGCTCGCGCGCTTCCTCGTCGGTCTTCGCCGTGGTGGTGACGATGATGTCCATGCCGCGGACCTTTTCGATCCGGTCATATTCGATCTCGGGGAACACGATCTGTTCCTTGAGACCCATCGCATAGTTGCCGCGCCCGTCGAAGCTCTTCGGGTTGAGGCCGCGGAAATCGCGGACCCGGGGAAGAGCGATCGTCACGAGACGGTCGAGGAACTCGAACATGCGTTCGCGGCGCAGGGTGACCTTGCAGCCGATCGGCATGCCTTCACGCAGCTTGAACTGCGCGATGGAGGTCTTGGCCTTGGTGATCACCGGCTTCTGCCCGGCGATCAGCTGCATTTCGGCAGCGGCCGCTTCGACCTTTTTCTTGTCCTGGGTGGCTTCACCGACACCCATGTTGATGACGATCTTGTCGAGGCGCGGGACTTCCATCCGGTTCTTGTAACCGAACTTCTCGGTCATCGCCTTGACGATGCGATCGTCATAATCCTTCCGCAGACGCGGCGTGTAATTGGCGTCGGCCATTAGATCAGTTCCCCGGACTTGACCGCGACCCGCACCTTCTTGCCGTCGCGTTCCTCGAAGCGGACGCGGGTAGCCGCGCCGGACTTCGGATCAGCGAGCGCCACGTTGGACACGTGAAGCGGAGCTTCCTTGGTGACCTTGCCACCCTGCGGGGCAGCCTGGGTCGGCTTGATGTGGCGGGTAGCGACATTGACGCCGCTCACGACCACCTTGTTTTCCTTCGGCATGGAACGGACGACCTCACCGGTCTTGCCCTTGTCCTTGCCGGCGAGGACGACGACCTTGTCGCCCTTCTTGATCTTCGCGGTGGCCATTACAGCACCTCCGGCGCGAGGCTGATGATCTTCATGTGCTTCTTGGCACGGAGCTCACGCACGACCGGGCCAAAGATACGGGTGCCGATCGGCTCCTCGTTCTTGTTGACCAGCACGGCGGCGTTGCTGTCGAAGCGGATCACCGAACCGTCGGGACGGCGGATGTCCTTGGCGGTGCGAACGATCACGGCGCGGTGCACGTCACCCTTCTTCACGCGACCCTTCGGAGCGGCTTCCTTGACGGAAACGACGATGATGTCGCCGACGCCCGCGGTGCGGCGCTTGGAGCCACCGAGCACCTTGATGCACATGACGCGCTTGGCGCCGCTGTTGTCAGCCACGTCGAGGTTGGACTGCATCTGGATCATGGGTCTATCCTATCCTTTTCTGCAGTCGCTCAGACGTTGGCCGCTTCGGCCAGGTCGGAGGCCTTCGCCTCGCCAACCAGCCCGGCAACGGTCCAGGTCTTGAGCTTCGACAACGGCGCGCATTCTTCAATGCGAACCTGCTGACCCACGCTGTAGGCATTCGCCTCGTCGTGAGCATGATACTTCTTCGACAGCTTGATGATCTTGCCGTACAGCGGGTGCTTCACCCGCCGCTCGACACGAACCACCACGGTCTTGTCACCCTTGTCGGACACCACGGTGCCGGTGAGGACGCGCTTTGGCATCTCTTACTCTCCTCAGCCCTGCGCCGGCGCGCTCTTGGAGCGCTGGCCTTGCAGGGTCTTGATGCGGGCGATGGTCCGGCGGACCTCACGCACGCGGCTCGGCTTCTCAAGCTGATTGGTCGCAGCCTGGAAGCGCAGGTTGAACTGCTCGCGCTTCAGCTCACCGAGCTGAGTCGACAGTTGATCGTCGGACTTCACCGACAGGTCTTCACGCTTCGCCATGATCAATCGGCCTCGATCAGGGTTTCGCCAAGGCGGGCGACCACCTTGACCTTGATGGGGAGCTTCTCCGCCGCACGCTCGAAAGCGGTCTTGGCGAGCGGGCCCGGAACGCCGTCAAGCTCGAACAGGATGCGGCCGGGCTTGACCCGGGCGACCCAGAATTCGGGCGAGCCCTTGCCCTTACCCATGCGGACTTCGGCAGGCTTGCTCGACACCGGCAGGTCCGGGAAGATCCGGATCCACAAACGCCCCTGGCGCTTGATGTGACGGGTGATCGCGCGGCGGGCCGCTTCGATCTGGCGGGCGGTGATCCGCTCCGGCTCCATGGCCTTGAGGCCGAAGGCGCCGAAGTTCAGCTCGGTTCCGCCCTTGGCAACGCCATGGATGCGGCCCTTGAAGGCCTTGCGGAACTTGGTGCGCTTTGGTTGCAACATGATCTGTGATCCTTACCGGCGACGATCGTCGTCGCGCGCGGGGCGGACGCCGGAGGTCTGCGCTTCCATCATCAGCCGGTCCTGAGCGAGCGGGTCGTGACCCAGGATCTCGCCCTTGAACACCCACACCTTGACCCCGCACACGCCATAAGCGGTGTGGGCCTGGGCTTCGGCATAATCGACGTTGCCGCGCAGCGTGTGAAGCGGCACGCGGCCTTCACGATAGCGCTCCGAACGAGCGATTTCGGCACCGCCAAGACGGCCACCGCACTCGATACGAATGCCTTCCGCGCCGAGGCGAAGGGCCGACTGAACGGCGCGCTTCATGGCGCGGCGGAACGCGATGCGGCGCTCCAGCTGGTCGGCGATGCCCTGCGCCACGAGACGCGCATCGACTTCCGGCTTGCGGATTTCGACGATGTTGAGGCTGACTTCCGAACCCGTCATCTTGGACAGGGTCTTCTTCAGCTTCTCGATGTCGGTGCCCTTCTTGCCGATGATCACGCCGGGGCGCGCAGCATAGATGGACACGCGGCACAGCTTGGCCGGACGCTCGATGACAACCTTGGAGATCGCGGCCTGCGGCAGCGTCTTCATGATGTACTGGCGGATCTTGAGATCCTCGAGCAGCAGGCGGCCGTAATCCTGGCCTTCCGCGAACCAGCGGCTGTCCCAGGTACGGTTGATCTGCAGCCGGAGGCCGATCGGATTGCTCTTCTGACCCATTAGGCTTCTTCCTGCTCGGACACGACGACGCGGATGCGGCTGAACGGCTTGACGATCCGGCTCGACCGACCGCGGGCGCGGGTGGCGAAACGCTTCATCGAGATCGACTTGCCGACGCTCGCCTCGGTGACGATCAGCGCGTCGACGTCGAGGTTGTGGTTGTTCTCGGCGTTGGCGACGGCCGACGCGAGAACCTTGTACACGTCCTCGCTCATGCCCTTGGGGCTGAACTTCAGGATGTTCAGCGCTTCCTCGACCTTGCGGCCACGGATCAGCTGAGCCACCAGGTTCAGCTTGCGCGCCGAGCCACGGATGGTGTTGCCAACGGCGAGCGCTTCCTTGTCGCCCACCTTGCGGGGTGCTGCAACCTTGCCCATTACCGCTTGCCCTTCTTGTCGGCGGCGTGACCCGGGAAATAACGGGTCGGCGCGAACTCGCCGAGCTTCATGCCGACCATGTCCTCATTGACCGACACCGGCACGAACTTGCGGCCGTTGTAGACATTGAAGGTCAGGCCGACGAACTGCGGCAGGATGGTGGAACGGCGCGACCAGGTCTTGATCGGCGCGCGGGCACCGGCGTCCTGGGCGGTTTCGGCCTTCTTGAGGAGCGACAGCTCCACGAACGGACCCTTCCAGACGGAGCGAGCCATCTCTTAGCCCTTCTTCTTGGCGTGACGGCTACGGATGATGAACTTGTCCGTTGCCTTGTTGTGACGGGTGCGGGCACCCTTGGTCGGCTTGCCCCACGGGGTGACCGGGTGACGGCCGCCCGAGGTCCGGCCTTCACCACCGCCGTGGGGGTGGTCGACCGGGTTCTTGGCGACGCCGCGGGTCAGCGGGCGCTTGCCGAGCCAGCGGGTACGGCCGGCCTTGGCGAGCGTGGTGTTGCCGTTGTCGGGGTTCGACACGGCACCGACGGTGGCCATGCAGTCCGAGCGGATATAGCGCTGCTCGCCCGAGTTCAGGCGAACGATCACCATGCCCTTGTCGCGGCCGACGACCTGAACGTAGGTGCCGGCTGCACGAGCGATCTGACCGCCCTTGCCGGGCTTCATCTCGACGTTGTGGACAATGGTGCCGACCGGCATCTGGCCGATCTCCATCGCATTGCCCGGCTTCACGTCGACCTTCTTGCCGGCGACGACCTTGTCGCCCGGAGCGAGACGCTGCGGCGCGAGGATGTAGGCCTGCTCGCCGCCCTCGTAAGTGACAAGCGCGATGAACGCCGACCGGTTGGGGTCGTACTCGAGCCGCTCAACAGTGGCCGCAACGTCCCAGGTCCGACGCTTGAAGTCGATGATCCGGTACTTCTGCTTGTGGCCGCCCGCGATGCCGCGGCTGGTCACGTGACCCTTGTTGTTGCGGCCGCCGGTCTTGGTCTTGCCTTCGGTCAGCGCCTTGACGGGCCTGCCCTTCCAGAGCGCGCTCTTGTCGACGAGAATCAGGCCGCGGCGGGCCGGGCTCGTCGGCTTATATGCTTTGAGTGCCATCGGTCCTTAGATCCCGCTCGTGACGTCGATCGGGTCCTGGCCGGGAGCCAGGGTGACGATCGCCTTCTTCTCGTCCGACCGCTGATAGGGCTTGCCCTTCCAGCGCTTCGACTTGCCCTTGGTGACCATGGTGTTCACGTTCAGGACCTTGCGGTCGAACAGGGCCTCGACGGCCGCCTTGATCTCCGGCTTGCTGGCATCGCCAGCCACCTTGAAGACAACCGCATTGAACTCGGAGAGCTGGGTCGACTTTTCGGTGATGTGCGGCCCGCGGATGACGTCATAGTGACGCAGGTCCACGGCCTTGGTTTCTGCCTTAGCCATTGAAACGGGCCTCCAGCTTCTCAACCGCGGCCCGGGTCAGGACCAGGGTCTCGTGGCGCATGATGTCGTAAACATTGGCACCGACCGCCGGGAGCAGGTTCATGCCCGGGAGGTTCGACGAAGCGTGCGCGAAGCTGACGTTCAGCGCGTCGCCGTCGATCACCAGCGCGGTCTTGCCGAAGCCCAGCTTGCCGAGCTTCTCGACCAGCGTCTTGGTCCTGCCTTCAGCCACGTCGAGGTTGTCGACGATGATCAGCTGACCGCCCTGAGCCTTGCTGCTCAGCGCCATCTTGAGGCCAAGCGCGCGAACCTTCTTGTTCAGCGAAGCGCTGAACACGCGGGCACGCGGACCATGGGCCTTACCACCGCCGATGAAGATCGGGGCGCGGCGATCGCCGTGGCGAGCCGTACCGCCGCCCTTCTGGCGACCGAACTTCTTGCCAGTGCGGGCCACGTCCGACCGCTCGCGGGCTGCGCGGGCAGGGGCGCGGCGGTTTACCAGCTGCCAGGTGACGACGCGATGCAGGATGTCGGCGCGGGGCTCGACACCGAACACGGCGTCATTGAGCTCGACCTCACCGGATCCGGCAGCGTCGAGGGTCTTGACTTCGACCTTCATCGCTTAGCCTTCCGTGCTCTCGTCGGTGGCCGGTGTAGTGTCCGTCACCTGAGCGTCGTTGTTCTGGGGAGCCGCGGCGGCGGTGCGAAGACCGGCCGGATACGGCGCATTCTCGTTGCGGGCGAGCTTGACCGAATCCTTGACGGTCAGCCAGCTGCCCTTGTGACCGGGCACCGAGCCCTTCACGAACAGCAGGCCGCGCTCGACGTCCGTGCGGACGATCTCGAGGTTCTGCTGGGTGCGGTTGCGGGCGCCCATGTGGCCGGCCATCTTCTTGTTCTTGAAGACGCGGCCCGGATCCTGGCGGTTACCGGTCGAGCCATGCGAACGGTGCGACACGGACACGCCGTGAGTGGCGCGAAGACCACCGAAGCCCCAACGCTTCATGGCGCCGGCAAAGCCCTTGCCCTGGGTGACACCGGAGATGTCGACCATCTGGCCTTCGACGAAGTGATCGGCCGAGATTTCCGAACCGACGTCGAGGAGCGCGTCCTCGGCGACCCGGAATTCGACCAGCTTGGCCTTGAGCTCAACCTCGGCCTTGCCGAAGGCGCCGCGCTGCGGCTTGTTGACATTCTTTGCCTTGGCAGCGCCGGCACCGAGCTGAACGGCAGTGTAGCCGTCCTTCTCGCCCTCGCGGCGGCTGACAACCTGGACGCCATCGAGCTGGAGAACCGTCACGGGAACGTGACGTCCGTCCGCCTGAAACAGACGGGTCATTCCAACCTTCTTGGCGATCACGCCAGTGCGCATGATCAAGCACTCCTCACAGAGGCTCCGCCGGTTACCCGGGGGAGCATGCAGCCCGTGAAATAGTGCGTCGCCCCGCCTGGGCTATTCCTGCCGAAGCAGGAAGCGGGGGACGCAGACCGGGCAACCTCGAAAGAGGCCTCCCGCGGTATCCCGTAGATTTCGGCGCAGCAGGATCGCTTCAGAAGCGATTCAACCGCCGCGCCGCAGCCCTTAGGCCAGTTTGATCTCCACGTCTACACCTGCCGCGAGGTCGAGCTTCATTAGTGCATCAACGGTCTGCGGGGTCGGCTGCACGATGTCGAGCAGACGCTTGTAGGTGCGCACCTCGAACTGTTCGCGCGACTTCTTGTCGACGTGCGGCGAACGGTTGACGGTGAACTTCTCGATGCGGGTCGGGAGCGGAATGGGACCACGGATCAGCGCGCCGGTACGGCGAGCGGTGTCAGCGATGTCGCCGGTGGCCTGATCGAGCACGCGGTGATCGAAGGCTTTCAGGCGAATCCGGATATTCTGAGTTTCCATGAGTTCCACTACCGATTGCAAAGAGCCGCTGGACGGTTACCCGCCCAAGAAAACATGAGGCCGCACCCGACTATCCCCGGTTACCCGGGTCGGCGAGACCCCAACGCTGAAACTTGGTGACGGGGACGAATCTCCGTCGGAAGGGCGCCTCTACAGAGGACGCGGAGGGAGATCAAGCCCTGCGTGGCACAACCGGCAGTGTTCTCGCCCCCTCGAGCGAGGCCCTCACCATCGATCAGGGACGCAGTTCGATTTCGAGCCTGCCGTAAGGTCTGCGTCCCTCGGTCAGGATCAGAACACCGATGGTGCCGTCTTTGGGGGTATCAAGGCAGCGTGAGCTGACGTCTACCACTATCCCAATGCCCGCAACCTTCGACTTCACCTCCCGGAGCAGCCGGGCAGACGGCTTCTTTCCCTGAATAGAAAGGAACGTCAGTCGCGAGCCCGGCGCTTGGGTATCCCGGCCGCCTTCAGAAGGCGCACGTGCGGCCGCGATGCGCGCCTCGATCGGGCGCTCCGACCGGCCGCACCACCAGCGTTCGGTGAATTCACGGCGCCAGGGTTCGTGGGTCAGCAGGTAGCGATGATTGGGATATTCTATGCATTCTTGGGTCGCCAGCAAGACCGAACCATCCGGGCATCGTTTCGTCTTTGGAGGGGTCGCCGGGATCGCGGCAGGCTGGCCCGCAGCGGCACTTAGCAACAACAAAGCGATGATCATACTGGCTGCCCGCCCCTTCTTGCTTGCCAAGGCTGATCCTAGAGCAGCGGCAGACAGAAAGGCTATAACTCTTCCCGCGACTGCTTCGGCACGAAGCTAAGCTGCGCCAGGCGCCAGCTGCGCTCCGGTTTGCCGGGCCACAGCGACGCAAGATCCACTTCGCCTTCCGGCTCTACGCCGCTGACCTGGACGTGGATGTAGCGGCCGGTTTCGCGGGTGCGGACCTTGGCGCCAGGATAGCGTTGTTCGAGCGCGTCTTGGAGCGCTTCGACCTCTTCGGCGATCTCGTCGGTGTCGAGCTTGCGCGGGGCGCCGTCGATCAACTCGGCGGTGGAGGAACGCAGCGCATTGAAGCCGTCCTTGATGATGCTGGCGGAGATGAGGCCGCTCGCCAGTGCATCCGCCCACCAGAAGCCGAGTCCGACCCCGAGGATGCCGCCGATGCCGGCGAAGCCCGTCATCCAGTCCGCCTTCTGCATCAGCGCATCGGTGTGCAGCACCTTGTCCTGAAGGGTGCGGGCGACCGGCTCCTTCAAGCGGCCGAGAATAACTGGCGGGATGATCGAGTAGACCAGCGCCGCGATCATCAGCCAGCCCATCCAGATCGTCTGTCCGAACAGGGTCACCGGCGGGATGGTGACGTGCTCCTGCTTGATGAGCGTCATGGCGCTCTCGAACAGCAGGAACACGCCGACCGCCGACAACGCCGTGGCGGAGATCAGGAAGGCAAGGCTCTGGACGCGGTGAAAGCCGAACGGAAAGGCCTTGGTCGGCCCGCGTGTTTCCAGCCGAGCGGCGATCAGAAAGACGATGGCGGGGACGAGGCTGAGGATGTCTTCGAACCAGGCGGTTCGCATCGCCTGGCTGGAGCCAGTGGCGAAGAACATCACCACCACGACCGAACCAATCCAGAACAAGGTCCATCGTTCGAGCCGGCGCGCGTGGGCGAAGTCCTGTGCAATCTGACCCGGGATCCCGCTCATGGCTTGCCCCTCACTTGCTCAACCTGCCGGTGAAGCAGGCTGATCCAGGCATTCTCGCCGTTTCGAGCGAGCGCCACGAGCTGCACCGGCTCCTTCTCGGCTGCGGGTGAAAGCGGCTTCGAAGCATGGACCTTCATCGCCCATGGGCTTTTCTTGGCCATGGTGCCGACCACGAGGTCGAGTTCGCCTTCCTCAAGCTCGGTGAGGAGATGCTCGGCCGCTCCCGCGCTGAGCTCGGGCGTGGCGCCGGCCTCCGCCGCGATCGCTTCGATCAGCCGGCGGCCCCGGCCCTCTTCATCACGCGAGCCGGCAATCAGGCCGACGCGGAAGCTCTTGGCATCGCGAATGTGCTGGAGCGAGCCTTTCGTATCCCTCGGAATATCGCCGCAGCTGACCAGGGCGGCGCCAAGAAAGGCGAGAAAAGCAGACTTCATTACGGCAGCAGAACGCCCATTCGCTCGGACGCGTTCCCGGACAGCGGAAGGCCCGACACTCAGCTGAGTGCCGGGCCCTTGCCGTTCGATCCTCAGCGCCCGGAAGCGCCGAAGAGCTTACTTGGTGATGGTGCCAACGACGCCGGCGCCGACGGTACGACCGCCTTCACGAATGGCGAAGCGCAGGCCCTGGTCCATCGCGATCGGCGCGATGAGCTTGACGCCCAGGGTCACGTTGTCGCCCGGCATGACCATCTCGGTGCCCTCGGGAAGGGTCACTTCGCCGGTCACGTCGGTGGTGCGGAAGTAGAACTGCGGACGATAGTTGGCGAAGAACGGCGTGTGACGGCCACCTTCGTCCTTCGACAGCACGTACACTTCGGCCGAGAAGTCGGTGTGCGGGGTGATCGAGCCCGGCTTGCAGAGGACCTGACCACGCTCCACGTCGTCGCGAGCGACGCCGCGGATCAGTGCACCGATGTTGTCGCCGGCCTGGCCCTGGTCGAGCAGCTTGCGGAACATTTCGACGCCGGTGACGACGGTCTTCTTGGTGTCCTTGATGCCGACGATCTCGACTTCTTCACCAACCTTGACGATGCCGGTTTCGACACGGCCGGTCACAACGGTGCCGCGGCCCGAGATCGAGAACACGTCTTCGATCGGCATCAGGAACGCCTTGTCGAGCGGACGCTCCGGCTGCGGGATCCACTCGTCAACGGCAGCCATCAGCTTCAGGATGGCCTGCTTGCCGATCTCTTCGTTGCTGTCCTCGAGGACGGCGAGCGCCGAACCCGCGACGATCGGAATGTTGTCGCCGTCGAAGCCGCGCTTCGAAAGCTCTTCACGGATTTCGAGCTCGACGAGCTCGAGCAGCTCGGGATCGTCAACCTGGTCGACCTTGTTGAGGAAGACGACCATGGTCGGAACGCCGACTTGCGCCGCGAGCAGGATGTGCTCCTTGGTCTGCGGCATCGGGCCGTCAGCCGCCGACACCACCAGGATCGCGCCGTCCATCTGCGCCGCGCCGGTGATCATGTTCTTCACATAATCGGCGTGGCCCGGGCAATCGACGTGCGCGTAGTGGCGGTTCTGGGTCTCATACTCGACGTGCGCGGTCGAGATGGTGATGCCGCGCTCGCGCTCTTCCGGAGCCTTGTCGATGTTCGCGAAATCAACCTTCTGGCTCAGGCCTTCCTCGGCCAAAACCTTGGTGATCGCCGCCGTCAGCGACGTCTTGCCATGGTCGACGTGACCGATGGTGCCGATGTTCACGTGCGGCTTGTTCCGCTCGAATTTCGCCTTCGCCATTTTACGCCTCTTCTTGGAAAATAATGCTCTGGGCCCGCTCGCCCGATTGCGAGCGCGCCCTTAGCGTCAAAATTTGAGTTACGCCAGCTTCGCCTTGACCTCGTCCGCCACGTTCTGCGGAACTTCGTCATAATGCGAGAACTGCATCGAGTACTGAGCGCGCCCCTGGGTAAAGGAACGCAGCTGGTTCACGTAGCCGAACATATTGGCCAACGGGACCATGGCTTCAACCACCTGGGCATTGCCCCGGCTGTCGGTGCCCTGGATCTGACCACGGCGGCTGTTGATGTCGCCGATCACGTCGCCGAGATAATCCTCGGGGGTGACCACCTCGACCTTCATCACCGGCTCAAGCAGGGTGATGCCGGCCTTCTGGGCGGCTTCACGCATGGCACCGCGGGCGGTGATTTCGAACGCCAGCGCCGACGAGTCGACGTCGTGGTAGGCACCGTCATACAGCACGATGTCGAAGTCGATGATCGGGAAGCCGACCAGCGAGCCCGTGGCCGCCGTCTCACGGAAGCCCTTTTCGATCGCCGGGATATATTCCTTGGGAATATTACCGCCCTTGATCTCGTCCTTGAAGACGATGCCGGCGCCGCGCTCACCCGGGGTCAGCTTGACCTTGACGCGGCCGAACTGGCCGGTGCCGCCCGACTGCTTCTTGTGGGTGTAGTCGATGTCGACCGGCTTCTTCAGATATTCGCGATACGCGACCTGCGGAGCGCCGACATTGGCTTCGACCTTGAACTCGCGCTTCATGCGATCAACCAGGATCTCGAGGTGGAGTTCGCCCATCCCCTTGATGATGGTCTGGCCGCTCTCGTGGTCCGAGGTGACGCGGAACGAGGGATCCTCGGCAGCCAGGCGGTTGAGCGCGACGCCCATCTTCTCCTGGTCGGCCTTGGTCTTCGGCTCCACCGCGACTTCGATGACGGGCTCCGGGAACTCCATGCGCTCGAGCACGATCGGCTTGGCCGGATCGCACAGCGTATCGCCGGTGGTGGTTTCCTTGAGGCCCGCGATCGCGACGATGTCGCCCGCGCGTGCTTCTTCGATGTCCTCACGCGAGTTCGCGTGCATGAGGAGCATACGGCCGATCTTTTCTTTCTTGTCCTTCACCGAGTTCAGGTAGCTGCCCTTGGTCAGCGTGCCCGAATAGATGCGGGTGAAGGTGAGCGAGCCGACGAACGGATCGTTCATGATCTTGAACGCCAGCGCCGAGAAGGGCTCGTCGTCCGACGCCTCGCGGCTGTCGGCTTCCTCGGTGCCCGGCTTGACGCCTTCGACCGGCGGAATGTCGAGCGGGCTCGGCAGATAGTCGATCACGGCGTCGAGCAGGGGCTGGACGCCCTTGTTCTTGAACGCCGAGCCGCAGACGATCGGAACGAAGTCCATCGCCAGCGTGCCCTTGCGGATCAGCTTCTTGAGCGTCGCGGTGTCGGGCTCGGTGCCTTCGAGATACGCTTCCATCGCCGCATCGTCCTGCTCGACGGCGAGTTCGATCAGGTCGCTGCGATACTTGGCGGCCTTTTCCTTCAGGTCATCGGGAATGTCCTGATATTCGAACTTCGCGCCCAGCGATTCCTCGAGCCAGATGATGGCGCGGTTGTTGACCAGGTCGACCAGGCCCTTGAAGCCGCCTTCCATGCCGATCGGCAGGTACAGCACGGCCGGGCGGGCGCCCAGGCGCTCGACGATGGTGTCGACGCAATAATAGAAATCGGCACCGGTGCGGTCGAGCTTGTTGACGAAGCACATCCGCGGAACGCCGTACTTGTCGGCCTGACGCCACACGGTTTCCGACTGCGGTTCGACGCCGGCAACGCCGTCGAAGCAGGCGACCGCGCCGTCGAGCACGCGCAGCGAACGCTCGACTTCGATGGTGAAGTCGACGTGGCCCGGGGTGTCGATGATGTTGATCAGATGCTCGGGGCCCTCACCGTCCTCGGCCTTCCACTTGCAGGTGGTGGCAGCCGACGTGATCGTGATCCCGCGCTCCTGCTCCTGCTCCATCCAGTCCATGGTGGCGGTGCCTTCGTGCACTTCGCCGATCTTGTAGGACTTGCCGGTGTAATAAAGGATGCGCTCGGTCGTCGTGGTCTTGCCGGCGTCGATGTGCGCCATGATGCCGATATTGCGGTAACGCTCGAGCGGATGGCTGCGGGCCATGATCTTGGGTTCCTTAGCGATGTGGGGAGCCGGCCCGTTGGCCCGCTCCCCACGATATAGGTGCTTGTTTTACCAGCGCCAGTTTTTACCAGCGATAGTGGCTGAAAGCGCGGTTCGCTTCGGCCATGCGGTGGGTGTCTTCGCGCTTCTTCACCGCGTTGCCGCGGTTCTGAGCGGCGTCCATCAGCTCACCCGACAGGCGGGCAGCCATGGTCTTCTCCGAACGGGCGCGCGCGGCCGAGATCAGCCAGCGGATCGCCAGCGCCTGGGCACGGACGTCGCGGACTTCGACCGGAACCTGATAGGTCGCACCGCCGACGCGGCGGCTGCGGACTTCGATGCCGGGCTTCACGTTGTTCAGCGCATCGTGGAAGACACCGATCGGCTCACGCTTCAGGCGGGTCTCGACCACGTCGAGGGCACCGTAAACGATGCTCTCGGCGACCGACTTCTTACCGTCGAGCATGATGTTGTTCATGAACTTCGACAGGGTGATGTCACCGAACTTCGGGTCCGGCAGGATCTCGCGCTTTTCTGGGCGACGACGACGGGACATTTGGAATTCCTTCTTCGAGCGGCGCGCCTGCGATTGTCACGCGGCGCGGCCAACACACCAGCTTACTTCGGGCGCTTGGCGCCGTACTTGGAGCGCGACTGACGGCGGTCCTTGACACCCTGGGTGTCGAGCACGCCGCGAAGCACGTGATAGCGAACACCCGGAAGGTCGCGCACACGGCCGCCACGGATCAGCACAACGCTGTGCTCCTGGAGGTTGTGGCCTTCGCCCGGAATGTAGCTGATGACTTCGCGCTGGTTGGTCAGGCGAACCTTGGCCACCTTGCGCAGAGCCGAGTTCGGCTTCTTCGGAGTCGTGGTGTAAACACGAGTGCAAACGCCGCGCTTCTGCGGGTTCTGCTCCATCGCAGGGACCTTGCTCTTGGCCTTCTGCGGCTCGCGACCCTTGCGGATCAGCTGGTTGATCGTTGGCATGAAGCCCTTCACCTTTGTCAGGCCTGCGGGTTCACCCGCGTGGCCCAAGTTGCTGCCGGAAGACCCGGCGGTTACTTTGGCTGTTTCAAGCGAGAAAACCGGCTGACCCGAAGGCCGCCGGCCAAATCGCGCAAAAACAAACGCAATGTTCTGCTCTGCCCGCGGAATCTCTAGGACCCATGCGAACGTGCGGCCCCTTAGCCTTGGCACTTCGAGAGGTCAACCGCTGCCGCGCTCGCAAGCCGTCCCGGCAAGATAGGTCCGAAGCGGCGGCACGCTTACGATCCTGGTTACCGCCCCTGTTTACCATGACGCTCCGGATCGGGCAGCTCGCTCGACCTTTTTGTGGAGCTTTCCCATGCTGCCGCTCGTCCGCCTTTCCGCCCTTGCCCTGCTGAGCTCGGCCTTGTGCCTGGCCAGCCCGGCGGCTGCCGTCCCGGTGACCTTCGACACGAATGTGCTCGCCTCGTGCGTTCTTTCCCTTGGCACCGGCGGAGCGCTGGGGACCAGCAGCGATGGTGGCACCAAGATCGGCTCGGAGGAGACGGGCGGCGCGGCTGCCGGCATCACCGTGATCTCGACCGGCGGTCGGCCGACCATCACGGTCGGGGCGCCTAGCCTCTCGCAGAAGCCGGGCGCCTATGCGGGTTCGCCGACCGTCAGCGTGCGCTACACGTCGACCGGCGGCGCCAACCAGCCTTACACCAGCGGGTCGACCAGCTACACCAGCACCAACCTCCTCGGCGACACCCTCACGATCAACGCCCGGGCAGTGGACAGCGACGGCTTCGCGGCCGGAAGCTACCGCATCCAGACCCAGGTCACTTGCCAGCAATGACCCGCGGCTTGCCCGCTCTAGCGCTCGTCCTTGCCGTTCAGGCCGGAGCGGCCGACGCAGTCGGGCTCGGCCCCTTGCGGCACGAGGGCGTCACCGCCAGCGAGCGCAAGGGATTCTACCTGACGCTCTCCAATCCCTATGCGGATGCGCAGCGCTTTCGGCTGGCGGCGGTCGGCTGGGATGACGAGATCGCTCAGCCCCGCGTGCTGCTGCCTATCGCCACCCCGCGTCTGGGCGGCGGAAGCCAACGACGCCTGCTGGTGGTCGCCACCGGGCTGAAGCAGGGCGAGACCCTGTCCTTCCGAGTCTGCGCCGAGCGCGACGACCCTCAAGCCAAGGAACTGATCCATGCCCGCGTATGTGCGAAGCTGGTTGCTCGTCGTGTCGCTTGAGCTGCTGCTCGCTGCCACGGCTGCTTCCGCCCAGTCCGGCGTCTACCTCCCGCCGGCACCGCAGGGTCCGGGCGGCGAGGACACGATCGAGACCCAGAGCGGCACGCGATGCCGGCAGAGCATCAACGGCAACGAAGGCTATCTGGATGTCGGCGTGACCGGTACCACGGCGTCCGGCGTCCCGAACAACAGCAATCTCGTGGTCAGCATCAACGAGCGCGATCGGCACGCACTCGGCTATGCCCGCATCACCGTCCCGCTCGGCCGCAAGCCCAAACGGCTGGATTGCTCCCGCATCTACGAACTGGAAATCCAGCGACTGCGCGACGAACTGGCGCTGCTGAAGATGAACGCGGAATAGGCGCCGCTCAGCTGCCCGGCTTCGGCACCACCTCACCGCGGGCCATCACGAACGCCACCGACTTGAGCACGCGCACGTCCGCCAGAGGGTCGCCCGCGACCGCGATGATATCCGCGCTTTTGCCGGGCTCGATGGTGCCGGTCTCGTCGGCGATGCCGAGCAATTCGGCATTGTTGACCGTCGCCGCCTTGATCGCCTGCGCAGCAGGCATGCCGTGCTTCACCATCAGCTCGAATTCGTCGGCATTGCGGCCATGCTTGGACACGCCCGCGTCGGTGCCGAAGCAGATCTTCACGCCGGCAGGATAAGCTTTCTCCAGGCTCTTGCCGGTGATCCCGATCCGCCAGTCGATCTGCTTCTTCACCGCGGGCGGATAGGCATTGGGATCCTTGGCCAGCCGCTCAAGATAGCCGTTTACGGTCGACAGCGTCGGCACATAGCACGCGTTCGCCGTCTTGAAGAGCCGCACCGTCTCGTCGTCCATGTCGGTGCCATGCTCGATCGAATCGGCGCCGTTGCGAAGCGCCAGCTTGGTCCCGTCGCGCCCGTGCGAGTGGACGGCGACCTTTTTGCCATAAGCATGGGCGGTCCTGATCAGCGCTTCCGCCTCGTCCTGCTCCATCCGGGTCAGGAGGCCGGTTCCGCTGTTGACGCCGCCGGTGGTGGCGATCTTGATGACGTCGGCGCCGCGGCTGACCTGCGATCGCACGGCGCGCCGGCAATCGGCGGGACCATCGCACAGGTGATGGGTGGACATGTGCGCGTCCATCTCGTCGCTCATCCCGTTGCGCCCATCCATGTGGCCGCCGGTGGTGGAAAGGCTCTGCGCGGCCGAGATGATCCGCGGCCCCTTGACCCAGCCCCGGGCGATCGCGTCGCGATAGGCCAGCGTAGAGCCCTCCGGACCGTCGCCGAGATTGCGCACGGTGGTGAACCCTGCCCGCAGCGTCTTCATCCCGTTGAGCTCGGTCTCGAACGCTCGCATCGACGTGCTTTCGGTCACCTCGGCGACCAGCCCCTCGTTGCCCGCACGGTCGCTGGTGAGGTGAACGTGGGCGTCGATCAGCCCCGGCAGCACGGTCTTGTCACGAAGGTCGATCAGCTGACCGGCCGCGGACTGAAAGCCAGCCGTCACGCTGACGATGCGCCCGTTATCGACGACAATGGTCGAAGGCCCGCGCACGGCCTGCCCCGGCACCGCAATCAGCCGACCGGCGTGGATCGTGATCGGCGCGGCAATCGCCCCGCTGCTCGCCAGAACGATTCCACTCAATGCTGCCAAGCGTGCTGATCGCATCGAACTCCCCCACTTTCCGCTCCCTCTCGAACCGCCCTGCCGGCCGCAAGAACTATCGAGTTGGCTGCACCCTGTTAGCTCCCAGCGCGGTAAGTGCAATCAGTGCCAATCCGGCCGCGATCGGCCAGACGAGAATGCGCACCATGAACGATGCGTGGAGAGCCGTGTGCTGTCGAAACAGCGCAAACCAGAGGAAGATCAAGGCCACAGAGGCAAACAGAAGAAGATGCTCCGGGCTACGGTGACGTGCCAACGCGACCGCCCCCAGCGCGAGAGCGAGGCATAGGGTGCCGGCCGCCGTCATCCACATGCCGGGAGCAAGGGAGCCGAGGTGAAGCACCAGCTGCGAGATCACGGTGAGCTCAGGCAAGCCAGGGGGAACCTCGCTCCCAATCCGGTTCAGCCCTTCAAGAGCCACTTGAAACAGGGCGTCAGAGCCGAACACCGTCGCCACGAGAACGACTTTCGTGAGCATCGGAATGGCGGCGCCAAGCCCGTAGGCGACCAAACCCAGGATCACCAACTGCGGTGAGCGCTCGCCTCTCTTCAGCGCAAACCAGCCGAGCCCGAGAACCATTGCGCCACCCAGCGGCAAGCCGCCGGTCAACAGTTCAAAGATCATCGTCAGCGCGCCGAATACGGCGGCACTGATGATCCATTCTCCGGTGCTCATCGCACCCGCCCTTGCCGACAGAAGGGCTAGAAAGCCGATGACGATCAGATCGGAAGGGCCGTTGCCAAGCGAGTCCCCGAACCATTCGAGGCCGAAAAAGCGACTGAAAGCGAGCGTTGCGACCAGGAAAACAAGGCTCTCTTCCCTCCGCGAGCCGTCCATCACGCGCAAGAAGCAAAGCCCTGCACTTGCCAGCAGGAGCATCGCCAGCAGGCCTTTGTAGATCGCCTTGATGCTGGCGAGCTCGAGGTGTGGCAGAAGATAGCGCAGCAAGATCGTCTGGCCGTGCAGGTAGTTGTGGTAATATGCGGAGGCGTTCGGTCCCGTGCCGTTCTCGAGATCACGGCATACATCCTGCGTAGGCTCAGCCGGATTGACCGGGCTGATGAACAGCTCCTGCCGAGGTTGGCGCTGCTCGAGTGCCATGATGGTGATCAGGCAATCGTTGAACCTTTGCTGGAGCGGAATGCGGTCGCCCGCAATCTCCATGCCGAGAGTTTGGGTTCGGAAAGCCTCGGCAATGCGCTCGTGTCCCCCCCGGCCCAAGCTGTGCCAGGACGCGAGAAAGAAAAGTGCCGTCAGGATAGCCACGGTAAGTGCGGCTATTCCTAACGGCTTCACTCCGACGAGGTTCGGCCTTCTAGGGGCCGGGACAAACAGCATCTAGGCGCCCTATGCCAACCAAAGGCGGCATGATGCGCAGTTATGGTTAAGATGGCGTCAAAGGTGCCGCCTCACTCGGTCGTCTTGCCGTCCCACTCGTCATTGTCGTGGTCGGCTTCGGCCTGCTCCTTGGTCTTGTGGACGACCTTGTCCTTATGCTCGGGCGGCCCGTATAGCGTGTAGAATTGGAGCGGCTCCTCGCCGGTGTTCTTCACATTATGGCAAGCGCCCGCCGGCACGATCACCGCGAAATCGTCTTCGACCTCGTTCTCGACCCCGTCGATCACGACCACGCCCTCGCCTTCCTCGAAGCGGAAGAACTGGTCGCGGTCTTCGTGCGTCTCTTCACCGATTTCCTCACCGGGAGCGAGGCTCATCAGCACCAGCTGAAGATGCTCGCCGGTATAGAGCACGCGGCGAAAGTCGTTGTTGGCGATGGTCGCTTCTTCGATGTCGGCGCAGTAACCCTTCTTGCTCACTTGATCTTCTCCAGCGAGTTCAGATGCTTCTGGACCACGCCCGTCACCTTGGCGGCATGATCCTTGAGCGGCCCGGCGGACGCTTCGGCGAGATAGCTATTCACCTTGGCCAGCGTTTCCTGATGGCCCGAACGCTGGTCGGCGAGATACTGGCGGTCGAATTCGGCGCCGCTGAGACCGCGCAGCGCGTCGATCTTGGCCTGCTTGTCGGCAGGCAGTGCGGCGGGCACCGGGATGCCCGCCGTCTGTGCCGCGGGCTTGAGTTCGTTGGTGGACTTGGTGTGCTCGTCGATCATCATCTGCGCGTAGGTCTTGAGCGCCGGGACCGTCGCCTTGTCGAGCGCGAGTCGGCTGCTTTCGATCTCGAACATGTCGCTTGCGGCGGCATCCTGGACATAGGTCTGGTCGGCCGACGAACTGGCCGCCATGCCCATGTTGCTGTCCATGGTCGCCGTATTGTCGACCATCGCCTCGTCGGTCATGCCCTGCGTCTGGTTGTTGCTGATGCTGGTGCCTTCCTGCTTGCAGGCGGACAGGGACAGCGCACCAACGGCAGCGACGGTGATGAGAAGCTTGTTCATGGATCAGGCACCTTGGCTGTGAAATCGAGGTGCCAACCCGGCAGGCGGCAGGGCGTTCCGTTCAACCTTTGGACGGTGCCTCTGAGGTGACGAGACGTCCGCCCTTGATCACCGCGGCAGGCTGCTCGAGCACCGTGATGTCGGCGAGCGGGTCGCCGCTGACCGCCACCATGTCGCCGAAGCGTCCGACCTCGATCGCACCGACGTCGCCCGGGCGGCCAAGCGCCTGCGCCGCGTTGACGGTTGCGGCCTGGATCGCCTGCAACGGCGTCATGCCAAAGCGCACCATCACCGCGAACTGCCGCGCGCCAAGGCCCGCCGGATAGACCCCGACGTCGGTCCCGAACACGTGTCGGGCCCCAAGCTGGACCGAGCGTCGGAAGCTTTCGCGCTGGCGGCCGCCGACCACCCGCTCCTTGGCGAGATTCTCTTCAAGCACGCCAGCCTTGGCGCCTTCGCTCAAGGTCCAGTCGGTGTTGTAGATGTCCATCGACAGCCAGGTGCCGCGCTCCTTCGCCATGCGGATCGCCTCGTCGTCGAGGAAGCTTGCATGCTCGATGGTGTCGATCCCGGCCCGGATCGCGGCCTTGATGCCGTCGGTGCCGTGCGCATGGGCAGCGACCTTCATGCCCAGCATGTGCGCTTCGTCGGCGGCCATCTTGAGTTCCTCGAAGGTCATCTGCTGTGCGCCAGGTTCGGTGTTGCGCGAAAAGACGCCGCCGGTGGCGCAGACCTTGATCAGCTGAGCGCCCAGCTTGCGCAATTCGCGCACCTTCTTGCGGACTTCGTCAGGACCGTCCGCCACGCCCTTGTTGGTGCGGGCGAGCGAGGGGCGGTTGGTATTGCTGTCACAATGCCCGCCCGTCGCGCCGATCGGATTGGTGGCGGCGGTAATCCGCGGCCCCTCCATCTCGCCAAGATCGACCGCCTGCCGGATGGCAACGTCAGTGTAGCTGCCGGATCCTGCCGAGCGGACCGAGGTGAAGCCCGCTTCCAAAAGGCGCTTCGCATTGGGCACGCCCATCACGATGTCGAAGCTGTCGGTATATTCGAGCGCGCGGTAGCCTTTCACCTTGCTGCTGCCTTCGAGATGCACGTGCATGTCGATCAGCCCCGGCACCAACGTCCTGCCCGGCAAGGCGATGTGGCGCACCTCCGAGCCCCACCGCACCGTGCGCGCATCGGCGACCGCGGTGATCCGCCCGACGTCGCCGATGAAGACGGCGGGATAGTCGACTATCTTGCCGGTCCTGACGTCAAGCATGCGGTCGGCGGTGACGACCACTTTCTCTGCGGAGGCTGGAGCAGCCTGGAGCAAGGCCGCGGCAGTGGCAGTAAGCAGCAGGCGCTTCATGGATAATCCCCCTCGTTCGGCGGCTACCTTGGCCGCTTTGCCGGCGGCAGCGCAACAGGGACGCATTGCGCGCGGCCGGCGCCACCCCATCTTGCTTGCCATGCCTATCTTGTCAGTCCTGGACCTCGCCCCGATCCCGCAAGGGTCGGAAGCGGACGACGCGCTCCGCAACTCCGCCGACCTTGCAGCTCTTGCCGAGACACTTGGCTACAAGCGCTACTGGATGGCCGAGCATCACTCCATGCCGGGCATCGCCAGTGCCGCCACCGCCGTCGCGCTGGCCTTTGTCGGAGCCAACACCTCCACCATCCGGATCGGCGCGGGTGGCATCATGCTGCCGAACCACGCACCGCTGACCATCGCCGAGCAGTTCGGGACCCTGGAAGCGCTCTATCCGGGCCGGGTCGATCTCGGCCTCGGCCGCGCGCCCGGTACCGACCAGGCCGCCGCATATGCGCTCCGCCGCAACCTGCAGTCCGACGCCAACCAGTTCCCGCAGGACGTGCTGGAGCTGCAATCCTACCTCCGCGGCGGCGAGCAGCGGGTCCGCGCGGTGCCGGGCGAAGGCATGGACATCCCGCTGTGGATCCTCGGCTCCAGCACGTTCGGCGCGCAGCTGGCGGCGATGCTCGGCCTGCCCTACGCCTTCGCCTCGCACTTCGCGCCGGGGCAGATGATGGACGCAATCAAGGTCTATCGCGAGACCTTCCGCCCCTCCGCGCAGCTCAGCGAGCCCTACGTCATGCTCGGCTTCAACGTCATTGCCGCCGACAGCGATGAGGAAGCGCAACTGCTCGCCACCTCGATCCAGCAAGCGTTTGTGGCGCTGCGTACCGGCGCTCCGGGCAAGCTCCCGCCGCCGCAAGCGGGCTTCATGGATACGCTGCCGCTCTCGGCCCGCGCGATGCTCGACCAGTTCCTGTCCTGCTCTGCGATCGGCGGCCCGGAGACCATGCGCCGCCAGACGCTCGACTTCCTCGACCGCACGGGCGCTGACGAGCTGATCGTTACCGCCCAGATCCACGATCACCAGGCCCGCCGCCGCTCCTACCAGCTGCTGGCGGAAGCGGTCATGCGCGAGCCCGCGCTCGCCGCCTGATCACATGTGCAGAACGCGCCCGTCCGCGGCGAGGATGCTTTCGTGCATCATCTCGCTCAAGGTCGGGTGCGGGAACACCGTGCGCGCGAAATCCTGGTCGAGCAGCTCAGCGGTCTTGCCAATCGTATAGCCCTGGATCAGCTCAGTCACCTCGGCGCCGATCATGTGTGCGCCGAGCAGTTCGCCGGTCTTGGCATCGACCACCGTCTTGATGAACCCCTCGGTTTCGCCGAGCGCAATCGCCTTGCCGTTGCCGATGAAGGGGAACTTGCCGACCTTCACCTCATAGCCCGCTTCCTTGGCCTTGGCCTCGGTCAGGCCGACGCTGGCGACCTGCGGGTGGCAGTAGGTGCAGCCCGGGATGTTCTTGGTGTCGAAGGTATGCGGGTGCGCGTCCTTGCCCAATTCCTTAGCGATGCTTTCGGCCGCGATTACGCCTTCATGGCTGGCCTTGTGCGCAAGCCACGGCGCGCCGGTGACATCGCCGATCGCCCAGATGCCGGGCACGTTGGTGCGGCCATAAGGATCGATCTCGATCCGCCCGCGCTCAACCTTCACGCCGAGCGCTTCGAGCCCGATATTCTCCGTATTGTGGACGATCCCCACCGCGACGATGACGTGGCTGAAGCGCTTGGCCTCGACCTTGCCGTCCTTGCCCTTGATCTCGACCGCGACGCCCTGCGCATCGGCCTTCAGGCTCTGCACTCCCGCTTCGGTCAGGATCGTCATGCCCTGCTTCTCGAGACTCTTCTGCAGCGCCGCGGAGACTTCCTCGTCCTCGGCCGGCACGATGCGGTTCAGCATCTCCACCACCGTCACCTTGGCGCCGAGGTCGTTATAGAAGCTCGCAAACTCGATCCCGATCGCGCCCGATCCGATCACCAGCAGCTCGGTGGGCATCTCGGCCGGGGTCATGGCGTGCCGGTAGGTCCAGACCCGCTTGCCGTCGCTCTGCGCAAACGGCAGCTCCCGCGCTCGCGCCCCCGTAGCGACAATGATGTGCCTGGCCTCGAGTTCGGTCGTCTTGCCGTCCTTCTCGACGCTGAGCTTGCCTTTGCCGGTGATCGTGCCCGTACCCATGTGCACCGCGATCTTGTTCTTCTTCATCAGGTGCGTGACGCCCTGATTGAGCTGCTTCGCCACCGCGCGGCTGCGCGCGACCACCTTGGCAAGATCGAAGCTGACGCCGGTCGCGCCGAGGCCGTAGCTCTCGGCATGCTTCATGTTGTGATACACCTCGCCCGACCGCAGCAGCGCCTTGGTCGGGATGCAGCCCCAGTTGAGGCAGATGCCGCCCAGGCTCTCGCGCTCGACGATCGCCGTCTTCAGGCCAAGCTGGCTCGCCCGGATCGCCGCGACATAGCCGCCGGGCCCGGAGCCCAGCACGATGAGGTCGTAGGTGTCAGCCATTGGTCTCTTCCTTCGCCGCGATCGGCCGCGGCCTGTTGTGTTCGTCCAGAGCGACAAAGGTGAACTCGCCCTCCGCCACCATCGTCTCGGCGTTCCCGTCCCGCTCCCGCGCGACGCCCTCGGCCCGCAGCAGCAGCGAGGTGCGCCCCTGCTTCACCAGCTCGACATAAACGCTGAGCTCGTCGCCCACCGCCATCATGCCGGGAAACCTGAGCTTCTCGGCCCCCACCAGGATCGCCTTGCCCGCGCACTGCCGCGACGCGAAGCTCCCGCAGGCCAGCCCCATCTGACCCATCAACCACCCGCCGAACACGCCCCCATAGGGGTTGGTGTCGGCCGGCATCGCGGTGGTGCGGATCAGGGGAGTCCGATCAGACATTGTTCCGCATCTGCCCGAGATGAGCTTGCCGGACTACATGATACCAGACCAGCGCAAAGGTGGCCCCGACGAGCGGGCCTGAGTAGAAGTCACCAGGACCGACCCTCAGCCCCGCCGCTGTGATCAGCGCGCCAAAGAACGCGCCCGTGACGCAGGAGATCAGGATTGCGGCAAGCGGTTGCTTGAGCACCATTTCACGCAGCGGCCAACTGGCCAAGGCGAGAATGGGAAAGGCCACCAAGCCGACCAGCCCGACCATCAGCACAACGAGTAACAGAATGATCCCGTCGGAAAGCGCACGCAGGGTTCCAGCGTCCCCAGGAGCCACGATTGAGATCGTAACATGAAGAGCGACCCCGGCGATCAAGGTTCCAAGCAGATAGGCCTTCACGATCTGCGAAAGGACGCTCGGTTCAGGGGCGCGCACTTCGTTTGTCACTGAATCAGGCGATCAGCCCCAGCGGGCTTTCGATCAGTTCCTTGAGCGTTTTCATCAGCCGCGCGCCGTCGGCGCCATCGATGGCGCGGTGGTCGAAGCTGCCGGTGATGCTCATCACGGTGGCGACGGTCAGCTCGTCCCCGTCGACCCACGGCCGCTTCTCGCCGGCGCCGACCGCCAGGATCATCGCCTGGGGCGGGTTGATGACGGCGTCGAACTGCTTGATCCCGAACATGCCCATGTTGCTCAGGCTCGCGGTGCCGCCCTGATATTCATGCGGCTGCAGCTTGCCTTCCTTGGCTCGGCCGGCGAGTTCGGTGATCTCCTGGCTGATCTTGCTGACGGACTTGGCCGCCGCATCGGTGACGATCGGGGTGATGAGCCCGCCCGGAATGCTCACCGCGACCGAAATGTCGCTGCGCTTGTACATGATGAGCTGATCGGGCGTGAAGCTGACGTTGCACTCGGGCACGGCTTCCAGCGCGACCGCCAACGCCTTGATCAGCAGGTCGTTGACGCTGAGCTTGATCTTGCGGCCCGCGAGGCCGGCGTTGAGCTCGCTCCGCAGCTTCAGCAGCGCGTCGAGGCGGACGTCAACTGTAAGATAAATATGCGGGATCTCGCGCTTCGCTTCGCTGAGGCGGCGGGCGATGGTCTTGCGCATGTTGCTGAGCTTGACGGTTTCATGCGGGATGTCGGTGCTGAACGGCTGCGCCGGAGCCGCGGCGGCCGGCGCAGCAACTGGAGCAGGCGCGGCGGCCTGGGGCTGCTGCTGGGTGGCAGCGGCACCGCCGGCAGCCTTGCCGAGGTCGGCACGGACGATCCGCCCACCGGGCCCTGAACCCTGCAGTGTGGAGAGGTCGATACCCTGCGCCTGCGCCAGCTTCCGCGCGAGCGGGCTCGCCTTGACGCGGTCGCCGTCAGCCTTCGGCGGAGCGGCCGGCTGGGCGGGGGCTGCTGGAGTTTCGACCGGCGCAGGTGCGGTGGGAGCCGGCGCGGCGGCTTCGGCCTTTGGCGCAGGCGCGGGTTCTGCCGGCTTGGCGGGCGCCGGAGCAGCCTCTTCCCCCTCGCCGCCGATCAGCGCGATGGGCGTCCCGACCGTCACCCCGTCCGTGCCCTCCGGCACCAGGATCTTCGACACCACGCCCTCGTCGACCGTCTCGAATTCCATGGTCGCCTTGTCGGTCTCGATCTCGGCCAGGATGTCGCCGCTCGATACCGTGTCGCCTTCCTTGACCAGCCATTTGGCCAATGTTCCTTCCTCCATCGTCGGGGACAAAGCGGGCATCTTGAGTTCGATCGCCATGGTGGACCTTTGAGGCAACGGGAGTGACGGGTTCAGCGCCCCTGAAAGACGATGCCCTCTTGCCCGTCAAGCAGCGGCGGGGCACTGACAAGCACATGGACGGGGCGACACGCACCTATCTGGTGGTGATGGACGACAGCGGGGAAGCCCGCGCGGCGCTCCGTTTCGCTGCGCGCCGTGCGGCCAAGACTGGCGGCGGACTCGAGGTGCTGGCGATCACCGCCTCTCAGGATTTCGTGCAATGGGGCGGCGTCCAGGCCGCGATCGAGGAAGAGCAGCAGCTCCGCATCGAAGCCGAAGTGGCGGCCGCGCTGGGCGATCTCCCCGGCACCGAGGGCCTGCGCCCCGGCGCAATCCTGATCCGCGCCGGCGATCCGGTGGGCATCGTCCGCGACCTCCTCGCCACCCGCCAGGACATCGCCGCGCTGGTTCTCGGCACCGCGCCCGCAGGCGATCCCGGACCTCTGGTCGCAGCGTTCACCGGCAGCGACTCGGGCAAGCTCTCCTGCCCGGTGATGCTGATCCCGGGCAGTCTCTCTGACGAGCGGCTGGAAGCGCTGAGCTGACGGATCAGCCCAGCGCTTTGACTACCTAAAGGTCGATGTTTGCTGCGTTCGCCGAATAGCGAAGCTCCCAGCTTGCCGCGAGCAGCCCGCCGCCGCCAAGAACGCCATTGGTGTAACGCTTGAACTGAAGCGTCACACCATTCTTGATCCAGACGTAATTCTTGCCCTCGCGCCCAAATAGCGAGCCGCCGACTTTATCCTTCTCGGCAGCCTCACCGTACTTACCTGAAAGAGCGGTGATGATCTTGAGCGAGCAACGGCCGGCGATGGCTCCTTCGCCGCGCATCACAATCTCTTTAACGACGCCCTGCGGATGCATGATATTCACCTTGGCCTCACAGCCTTCGATGATCGGCACGTCAGTTAGAACGGTCCGGTCTTCGCGGTAGCTGACGCTGCCCGTCTGGGGATAGGCCGCTCGCAGTGCCGCCACCGGCATCTCGGCTCGAACCTCACGCCACAAGACCGGACCAGATCCAGCTAATGGCACGGTAGCAACGCCGGTCTCAGTTGCCTGAAGAGTTACGGTGCTTACGGGCTCCAGCGACTGGAGCGCCATAAAAGACGCAAATAAGATCACAGATTTTTCCCCCCGTTTTCGGCAGTTTTCTTACCGAGCAGGGGAAGTCTATCAAATCGCGCTTACTGGGATAGACAAGATTCTTGGTTAAAGCCGTTCAGCCAAAAGCTTGCAGATCGCCACACAGCCCGCTTCGTCCTCAGCATCGAAGCGGGCTTTTTCCGGTGCGTCGAGGTCAAGCACTGCGATGAGCTCGCCCCCGCGCACGATCGGGACCACCAGCTCGCTCTGGCTCGCCGCATCGCAGGCGATGTGGCCAGGGAAGGCATGGATGTCCTCGACCCGCTGTACCTCCAGCGTTTCCGCCGCCGCCCCGCACACCCCGCGGCCGAAGGGAATACGGATGCACGCCGGGCGGCCCTGAAACGGGCCGAGCACCAGTTCGCCCCCGACATTGCGGTAAAATCCCGCCCAATTAATCCCCGGCAGCGTCTCCCACAGCAGCGCCGCGGCATTGGCCATGTTGGCGATCCCGTCGGGCTCGCCGGCGGTCAGTCCGTCCAGTGCGGCAAGGAGGTCGGCGTAAAGGGTCGGCTTGTCGGCCGCATCGATCTTGAAGTCGTACATGGGGGAGGCTCCTAGCGGCGCTCAGCGTGATTGGGGAGGTGGTGGCGGCGCTGGCGGCGGCAAGGGCGGCGTTGGCGGGATCAGCAGTTCGCATGGGGTGCCGGGCTGGTATCCACCTCCACGCCGAACTCGCTCCACGCATTGGCAAACGGGTCCAAGCGCGGCCGAGAAAGCAATGTCCCGTTGCGCGGCCCAGCGTTCGGCAAGATTGCTCTCGTCACGCGTCTCAGCGACCCTGGCGCTCGCCGGCACGACTGCCAGCACCTCGGCCGAGCGGCAGACACGCTGCACCTTGGCTTTCCCCTCCTCGCTGATCGGCCGCATGATCCGGCCCGGCCAGGCGATGACCTCGCCGACTCGTGCGCTTTGGGCCGCGGCGAGGCCCGCTGGTCCGACCACCAGCCGCCCTTCAACCAGCCCGAGCATCGAGCCGAACGGGAACACCGCCGCCGGACCATCGGCCGATCCGAAGCGGAAGCAGCCGTCCACCAGCAGCAACCGACCCCGCATCGGCTCCGGCACGTCAAAGGTCATCAGCCGGTCGCCTTCGCCCAATGGCTCGGGGCCGAGCGTGAACAATCCCCTGATCCCGGCCAGCACCGCGTTGGGCACCGGCCGCGACGCGCGCGGAAGCTCGTCGGTAACCGGCGCCGTGCCGGCCCGCGGCTCCGCCACTCCCATGGTCGCCGGCACCTCAAGGATGGTCAGCCGTCCCTGCTCGTTGATTCTCCCACCCACCGGTGTCGCGCTCGCCCGGGCATTGACCGGCGTGGTCAGCGCGACGACTTCGTAAGGGGTCAGCGGCTCGCCTCGCGGCCACTTCACCTCACGCCATGCCAAGACTGCGAACAACGCGGCGAGGACCAGCGCGAACACGCCGAGGCCAAGCGCCGTATCGATCCGCCGCTTCACCGCAGCGGCGGCACGTCGATCGTCCGGGTCGCCGGGTGATGCTTGTCGAGATGCTTCTTGATGATCCGGAGGTTGCGGGTGTTCGAACGGAAGAAATAATCGGGGATCGCGCCCACGAACGGGATCAGGCCAAGCAGCCAGTCGATCCCGATATTCTTGCCCATGCGCAGGATCTGCCATTTGCTCATGCCAAGATTGCGGCCTTCCCACGCCAGGTACGCGCCCAGTCCCGCGCCCACCGTCGGCCCGATCCCCGGCACGAAGTCGAGCAGCACGTCGAGGCCGACCCGCTTGTTGGTGCCCGGGATGGGGAAGGCACGCTCCAGCAGATGCTCGAGCGCCTCGATCCGCTGACGGCAATGCGCCGGATCGGTGCCGAGCGGCAGGTTGCGGACATAGGGCGTGGGGCGAACGGTCATGCGCCTAATTTCGTGCGCCGTTTCGGCTGCGCAAGTCCGTCAGCGTGTGACGGGCAAAGTGGTTTTCGGCAAAGCCGTCGACATCGCGGCCGGCGAGCGACCAGCGCACCGGCGCTGCGACGGGCATGAACAGGACTGCGTCGCGCATGATCCGCTCGGCATCGGCGAAGAAGCGGCTGCGCTGCGGCGGGAAACCGGTCAGTCGTGCGGCGTCCAGCAGCTGATCGGCTTCCTCCGAGCAGACAGGCACATAATCGCAGCGAAACCGCCGCAGGAACCAGGCCGGCGAAGTGGAAGGCGCGACCTCGTCGATGAAGCGGAAGTCCGCCGGGCCATCGGCGGCGTCGGTGACCTCGAGCCCGAGCGGTGACCAATCGGCGGCAAGCCGCTGAAGGATGATCGCCCCGCCCGGTCCGCCTGGAACCGCAATCTTGATCGTCGGTCGCGGCACCTCGGCCGGCGGTTCCTCGCTGCCTTCCGGCGCCGCAGGGATCTGGAACAACGCCCGCGCGCGCTCCACCATGGCGGGCCGGCGCTGCTCGATACTGAGCGCGGCCCAGGCGGGCTGTGCATATTGGTTGAACCCGTCGACGCCGGGCTGAAGCAGGCTCAGCCGCGGCTGCAAGCCGGGGACGCCAAGCGCAGCCACCATTGCAGTGCGATCGATCGCCTCGTCGAGCAAGGCCCGCACAGCCGGGTCGGCGGCCAGCCCCTCGCTCCGCGCCGGTACCAGCCCGAACAACCCGACCACTGGATCGACCCGCAGGCTACCACGCGGCAGACTGACGCCGACCGTCAACGGAAAGTCCGACACGGTTCCGCCGAGCACCAGTTCGGTGTCGCCCCTGACGAACATCTGGATGGCCTGGGGCGCTGCGGCGGCGCCTAGGCGGACCCGCTCTTCCTGTGCCTCGTCACCGTCGAAGCCTGGCAGGGTCCGGGTGAGGAGCAGATGGTCGCCCTCGGTGGCGGCATTGAACGGCCCGGTGCCGCCCTTTCCTCGGACCAGCGCGAATTGCGGCTGGGCAAGCAATTGCAGCAGATGCGGACGGGGTGCGCTCAGCTCCACCGCGATGACCCGGTCGGTCATCGCCACCACTTCGCGCACGGCGCCCAGCGTGTCGAACAACACGTCGCGCCGCCGCCGGGCGAGCTGGCGTTCCATCAGGGTCACGACATCGCGCGCCCGCACCTTGCGCCCGTCGCTCCAGCTCGCACTGCGCAGGCGGAAGACATAACTCAGGCCATCGTCGCTGACGGCCCAGCGCTCGGCAAGTCCGGGCGCGATGTCGCCGGAGGCATCGAATCGCACCAGCCCTTGCGCGACATTGCCCGCGAGCAGCAGCTCGGCCGGGCTGAGGTCGCCCTTCAAGGGATCAACAAGCTTGGGCAGGCGGTCGGCAATGACCACCGCCCGCACTTCGCCGCTCTCGGGCTTGCGGCATCCGTTCAGCCCGGCGACAGCCGCCAGCAGCATCAGGGCCGCGGCGGCTCGGGTCAGCGGGCGCAAGGGATGGCGAGCGAACACGCCTTTCCTCTAGCCGAGCGCGGCCGCCGAGACCAAGGGCATCGGTCGACAGCGAAGCCCTAGTCATGGCAGCCGAGCTGTATTAGGGCATTAGGTCACCACGAGAGTTTGAGTGAATGGCGGATCGCGACTCACCCTGGCAGCGAGACGGTCGCAACGTCGAGGATCTTCCCGATCCGTTCGCCGCGCCGCTGTTCGGTGGCGCGCCGACGGTGAAGAAAAGGCGCTGGTGGCAGCGTAGCAAGAGCCAGCCTACCGCCGTCGAGCGTCCCGTCGTCTCCTCGGTGGAGGCCCCATCCACGACCTGGCTCGACCGGTCGGAGCGGGCGTCCTTCTTCCGTAGCGGCGGCGTCGAACCCCCACCTCCGCCGCTCCCGCCCGAAGCACAGACAGGAACATCGCCGCGCCGACCGTGGCTGCGCTGGGGACTGATGGGGCTCGGCGCCCTGCTCCTCGTCACCCTGCTGTGGTTGATCGTCACCGCTCCGCTCGGCCGTGCGCTCGAACCGCTGCCCAATCCCGCCATGCTGATCGTGTCGAGCGAAGGCCAACCGATCGCCCGCCGCGGCGCGATCAAGGAAGCGCCGGTCGAAATCGCCAAGCTCAAGCCTTTCACCCCCGGCGCGTT
The DNA here is from genome assembly GCF_049896405.1 of Sphingomonas sp. LHG3443-2. NCBI lineage: Bacteria > Pseudomonadati > Pseudomonadota > Alphaproteobacteria > Sphingomonadales > Sphingomonadaceae > Sphingomonas > Sphingomonas sp. LHG3443-2. The sequence continues at coordinate 1,323,713 of NZ_JAFCUG010000001.1, read as the reverse complement.
TGTCGCGATCGAAGACCGCCGCTTCTATCGTCACTGGGGCATCGACCCGCGTGCCATCGGCCGCGCGATGGTCGCCAACTTCCAGGCGGGCGGCGTCCGCCAGGGCGGCTCGACGCTGACCCAGCAGCTTGCGAAGACGAGCTTCCTCTCCTCCGACCGCGCGCTCAAGCGCAAGGCGCAGGAAGTGATCATCGCTTTCTGGCTCGAAGGCTGGTTGACCAAGGACGAGATCCTCTCGCGCTACCTGTCATCGGTCTATTTCGGCGACGGTGTTTACGGCCTCCGCGCAGCGTCCCGCCATTATTTCGGCAAGCAGCCCGAACAGCTGACCCTGGAGCAATCGGCGATGCTCGCCGGTCTCGTCCAGGCGCCGAGCAGGCTGGCGCCCACCCGCAACCTCGCCGGTGCCCGCAAGCGCGCTGCACTGGTGCTGGCCGCCATGCGTGACACCGGCGCGATCACTCCGGCTCAGGCCGGCGCCGCGCTTACCGCCCCTGCCCGTCCCATCCGCCGCACCCAGAAGGTCCCGACCGGCACCTACTTCGCCGACTGGATGGCGCCGCAAGCCGCGGATGCGTTCGAGACCGACTTTGGCGAGGTCAAGGTCGTCAGCACCCTCGACGCCGACCTCCAGCGCCTCGCCTCGCGCGCAGTCGGCAATGCTGCGCTCGGTCCAGGCGTTCAGGCCGCGCTGATCGCCATGCGTCCGGACGGCCGCGTCGTCGCGATGGTCGGCGGCCGCTCCTACAAGGAATCAACCTTCAACCGCGCCACCCAGGCCCGCCGCCAGCCCGGCTCCGCGTTCAAGCTGTTCGTCTACCTCGCCGCGCTGCGCTCGGGCTATCGCCCCGATTCGATCGTGCAGGACAAGGCTATTACCATCGACGGCTGGAGCCCGGCCAACAACGACGGCGTGTTCCGTGGCCCGGTGACGATGCAGCAGGCGTTCGCCCGTTCTAGCAATGCCGCCACCGTCCGCCTGTCGGAAGAAGTCGGCCGCGCCAAGGTCCTGCGTACTGCGCGCGAGCTTGGCATTTCCACCCCGCTCCCCGATTCGCCCAGCGTCGCGCTCGGCACGGCGGGGGTCAGCCTGCTTGAGCTCACCTCGGCCTATGCCGCGGTGGCGAGCGGCCGGTATCCGATCAAGGCGACCGGCCTGCCCCCCAGCCCCGCGACAGCCCAGACCCGCAACTTTACCGCCACCCTGTTCGGCAACGGTGGCGGCCGCCTCGACGAAAACCGCGACTGGCGGCCGATGCTCGACCTCCTGTGGGCCGCAGCCAACGAAGGCACCGGGCGCAAGGCCGCGCTCGCCACCCCGACTTTCGGCAAGACCGGCACCAGCCAGGATAATCGCGACGCCCTGTTTGTCGGCTTCGCCGGCGACCTGGTGGTGGGCGTGTGGGTCGGGCGTGACGACAACAAATCGCTCGGCAAGAAGGTCTCGGGCGGGACCCTGCCGGCGCAGATATGGCGCAGCTTCATGGCGCCGGCGCTCAGCATCGACGGGCGCAGCGCGTCGGCGCTTCCGGCCGGCTATCGCATCCCTCGGCGCGCTCCCGGACCGAATGAGCCCGACACGCCTATAATGGACAATATCGAATCCTGGTTCGAACGCCTGTCCACCGCCGCCGACACCATCCTCTCGGAAAAGCGCTGAAAACGCAGCAAGATAGTGAACGAAGATTTACCTGTTGGTTCAACCACTCCTTAACTCCTTGCCTCCTAAACCGGCTTCGACCGAGGAGCGATCAGAGCGCTCGCCGGTGCCGGGGCCGCCCCCGGGGGACAAGTGGAACTAGGAGACCGGACATGACCAATTTCATCAAGATGCTGAACAACGAAGACGGCGCCACCGCGATTGAGTACGGCCTGATCGCCGCTCTCATCGCCGTTGCCGCGATCACCGCGCTGACCAGCATCGGTGGCAACCTCAACAAGACCTTCACCAACGTCGCTGGCAACCTCAACAAGACGAGCTAAGCCTCGTCCGGTTGAGACCGGTTGAACAGGGCCCCGTCGCCACCTCTTCCAGAAAGAGGCGGCGGCGGGGCTCTCCGCATATGCGGGCTCGGGCAAGTTCCCGATGATACGGTTTATCAACCATTTCCCACCATCTTGGACCTACCAGGCGTTGCTTTCCGGGGAGGAGAGCACTGGGCGTTCTGAGTTCGGTTAAGGGGAGAACCACGATGACAAACTTCACCAAGATGCTTGCCAATGAAGATGGCGCGACGGCGATCGAATATGGCCTGATCGCCGCGCTGATCGCGGTGGCCGCGATTACCGCGCTGACTGCCATCGGCGGCAACCTCAACAAGACCTTCACCAACGTCGGCGACAACCTCAACAAGACGAGCTGATCGCCGCGCTTGGTTTCAAGCGCTTGAGTGGAAAGGGCATCGGGCGATCGGTGCCCTTTTCTGTTTTTGAGGGCGTAGGCCGCGATACGCGCAACAAAGGGGTTGGCAGCCGCCAAGAAGCCCCTTAAAGGCGCGCTCACACGGGGCCGTAGCTCAGCTGGGAGAGCGTCGCGATGGCATTGCGAAGGTCTGGGGTTCGATCCCCCACGGCTCCACCAACATTCTAAAAGGCCGCCTGCCCAGGGCGGCCTTTTTCTTTCTCCGTCGTCGGCGGGCGCGGTGCCTTTTGCACAACGAAAAAGGGCGGAGCCGAAGCCCCGCCCTTTCCTGAAACTCCGAGTGGCGAACCGCCGGCCTCAGTTATTCTCTTCGTCTTCGTTCTGCGTCTCGACACCCAGATCGTCGTCGCCGGTCGACAGATCGACCTCGTCGTCGGCGCTGGGCTCTTCGTCCTCGTCCGGCAGCGCCAGATCCTCGGCACCAAGATCGGCATCAGGGGTGGCCGACGGCGCGGCGACCGAGACCTGCTCGAACGGCATCGGCTGCTTGGACTTCAGCACGGGCTCGGGAACGAAGGTATTGCCGCACTCGATGCAAGTGACGGGATCGTCCTTGCCGAGATCATAGAAACGGGTCGCGCACTTGGGGCAGGTGCGCTTGGCGCCCCACTCGGGCTTCACCATGCTGCAGTCTCCAATAGAAGAAACGACCGGCGGCATCCCTGCCCCGGCTGATCGGCGCGCGCCTTGCCATAGCGGGGGGTGGCTGTCAAAGCCCGCGCCCATGCCCAGCCCTTCCCTCGTCATCGCCGTGGACGGCCCGGCCGCCAGCGGCAAGGGCACCATCGCCCGCGGTCTTGCCCGGCACTTCGCGCTGCCGTTCCTCGACACCGGCAAGCTCTACCGCGCGGTCGCCTTGTCGCTGCTACGCTGGGGCGGCGATCCCGACAGTGAATTTGCGGCGCTTCGGGCGTGCGAGGACATTGCCGGGCTGATGGACGATCCCGAGCTCAAGAGCGAAATGGTCGGCGGCATCGCAAGCCGGGTCAGCGCCTATCCGGCGGTTCGCACCGCCCTCCTCGACCGCCAGCGCGAGTTTGCCGCAACGCCCGGCGGCGCGGTGCTCGACGGGCGCGACATCGGCACGGTGATCGCGCCGAACGCCGCCGCCAAGCTGTTCGTCACCGCCGCCATCGACGAGCGCGCCCGCCGCCGCCACGCCGAGCTCACCGCCGCCGGCTTGCCGGTGCACCTCGAGGACATCCTGATCGACCTTCGCGCCCGCGATGAGCGCGACGCGGGCCGCGATGCCGCGCCATTGCTGATGGCCGAAGATGCCATGCTGCTCGATACCAGCGCCATGAACCCGGACGAGGCTTTGGCCGAAGCGATCCGGCTGGTCGAAGGCCGCCGCCGCCCGTAAGGTCGAGGCATGACTGCGACCACTCTCCGCACCGGCGGACGCCTCCTTGTCGACCAGCTCCGAATCCAGGGCTGCGACCGCCTGTTCACCGTGCCGGGCGAAAGCTTCCTCGCCGTGCTCGACGCCCTCCACGACACACCCGAGATCGATGTCGTCGTCTGCCGCCAGGAAGGCGGGGTCGCCTATATGGCCGAAGCCGACGGCAAGCTGACCGGCCGCCCCGGCATCGCCTTTGTGACGCGCGGTCCCGGCGCCACCAACGCGACACCCGGTGTCCACGTCGCCTTTCAGGATTCGACCCCGATGATCCTGTTCGTCGGCGACCTCGACCGCCGCGACAAGGATCGCGAGGGCTTTCAGGAGATCGACTTTCCCGCCTTTTTCGGCCCGATTGCCAAATGGGCCGCCCGCATCGACGACGCACGCCGTATCCCCGAATATGTCGCCCGCGCCTGGCGCGTCGCCACCGCCGGTCGCCCCGGCCCGGTCGTCCTCGCCCTTCCCGAAGACATGCTGCGCGACGAGGTCGAAGCCGCCGACCGCCCGGCGATGCCTCCGGTCGTCGAGCATCCCGATCCCAGCGCCATCGCCACCCTGCACGAGCTGCTGAAAGACGCCGCCGCCCCCGTCGCCATCGTCGGCGGCGCCGACTGGAGCCCGTGCGCCGCGCATCACTTCAGCGCCTGGGCTGCCCGCGTCGGTATTCCCGTCGCCGCCGCCTTCCGCCGTCAGGACGCGATCGCCAACGATTGCCCGGTCTATGCCGGCAACCTCGGCTATGGCCCCAATCCCAAGCTTGTCCAGCGGGTCAAGGACGCCGACCTGCTTCTGGTCGTCGGCGCCCGCCTCGGCGAAGCCACCACCGACGGTTACACGCTGATCACCCCGGATCACCCCGATCAGACGATCGTCCACGTCCACCCGGACCCCAACGAGCTTGGCCGCGTCTACCACGCCGACCTGCCGATCTGTTCCGACATGGGCGAGTTCAGCCAGGATCTCGACGCTTGGGAGGATGACGATCTGCTGCCCTTCGGCGCAGGCAAGGAAGCGCATGCCGACTACCTCGCGTGGAGCAAGCCGCACCCACGCGATGGCGTGACGCTCGACCTCGGCCCCTGCCTTGCCCTGCTGCGCGACAAGCTCGCTCCCGACACCATCGTTTGCAACGGCGCCGGCAATTTCTCGGGCTGGGTCCACCGCTACTGGCGCTATGCCGCGACCCCGTGCCAGCTGGCGCCCACCAGCGGGACCATGGGTTACGGCCTCCCCGCCGCGGTCGCCGCAGCCTTGCGCTTCCGCGACCGCCAAGTGCTGTGCGTGGCGGGCGACGGCGACTTCCTTATGAACGGGCAGGAACTCGCCACCGCCGCCCAATATGGCGCCGACCTTCTTGTCATCATCGTCGACAACGGCAGCTACGGCACCATCCGCATGCACCAGGAACGCGATTATCCCGAGCGGCTGTCGGCAACCACCCTCGCCAACCCTGACTTCGCCGCGCTGGGGCGGGCTTATGGTGCGTGGGCAGCGACCGTCGAGCGGACCGAGGACTTCGCCCCGGCCCTCGACGACGCACTCGGCCGCAAGGGCATCCGCCTCCTCCACCTCAAGACCGACGTCGAGGTGATCACCAACCAGACCACCATCACCGCGCTGCGAGACAAGGCGCGACGCTGAACCAGACCGGGGGCGACGAATGAAGGGGATCGTGCAGATCGCAGCACTTCTGCTGCTTGGCCTTTGCGCCTTGCCCGTGGCAGCGCAGCCGACCGTCCTCCCGTTGCGCGAGCGCGCCGCGCTCCATGACAAGCTCCTTGCAGAGCGGCTCGACACCGTCGTCCCCGCGCTGATGCGCGAGCAGAAGATCGACATGTGGGTGCTGATCGCCCGCGAATATGTCGAGGACCCGGTGCTCGCCACCATGCTCGACGGGACAAGCTTCCACGCTCGCCGCCGCACCATCCTCGTCTTTTTCGACCCCGGCGGCGGCAAGCCGGTCGAGCGTCTAACCGTCAGCCGCTACGGCCTCGGCGGCCTGTTCCAGCCGGCCTGGAACCCCGACCAATATCCTGACCAGTTCTTTGCGCTCGCCATGCTGATCGCCAACAAGGACCCCAAGCGCATCGCGATCAACACCAGCGCGCTCAGCCAGTTCGCCGACGGCCTCACCCTCAGCCAATATCAGGGCATGACCGCCGCATTGAACCCCGCTTACCGCGGCCGCCTCGTCCGCACGGACGCGCTGGCCATCGGCTGGCTCGAAACCCGCACTCCAGCCGAAATGCAGGTCTACCCGCAACTCCTGCAAATCACCCACGCGATCGTTGCCGAAGCGCTCAGCGCCCGGGTCATCACGCCCGGCAAGACTACCGCCAACGACGTCCGCTGGTGGATGCGCGAGAAAGTCAGCAGCCTCGGCCTCAAGGTCTGGTTCCACCCCTCGCTGTCGATCTTCCGCGCTGGCCAAAGCGGCGCGTTGCAGGAAGACGAGATCATCCGCGAAGGCGACATGCTGTGGACTGACTTCGGCATCACCTACCTCGGCCTCAACAGCGACGTGCAGCAATTGGGCTACGTCCTGAAGCCCGGCGAGACCGACGCCCCCAAGGGACTACGCGACGGCCTCGCTGCCGCAAATCGCGTGCAGGATGCGGTGACCTCGAGCTTCCGCACCGGCCTCACCGGAAACGCCATCCTCGGCCTCGCCCGCGCCAAGGCGATCGCACAAGGCCTCAAGCCCTCCATCTACTCCCACCCGATCGGCTTCCACGGCCACGGCGCGGGAAGCAGCATCGGCTTCTGGGACAATCAGGCCCCCGATCCGCGCGGCGAGCATCCGCTGCGTCCCGACACCGCCTGGTCGATCGAACTCGCCGCCCGCGCCGCCGTGCCCGAATGGAACGGCCAGGAAATCGACTTCCGCCAGGAAGAAAATGCCTTTTTCGACGGCAAGACGGTGCACTATCTCGACGGGCGCCAGACCCGCTTCCACCTCATCGCCCCTCGCCGCTAAGCGACCCGGAGACACGCTCGTGACCAGCCTCGCCTTTGACCGCCGCTCGTTCCTGACCGGCGCCACCGCGCTCGGCGCCGGCCTCGCCTTGCCCACCAGCCGCCTCGCCGCTGCCGTCGCCGAACAGGTCACCCCGCGCCCCCTGCCCCCGCCCATCACCGCGGCCGAACGCAGCGCCCGACTCGCCCGAGCTCAGCAGCTGCTGCGCGCCAACAACCTCGGCGCGATGCTGGTCGAATCCGGCCCCAGCCTCGATTATTACACCGGCGTCCAATGGTGGCGGAGCGAGCGGCTGACCGGCGTCGTCATCCCGGCCGAAGGCGCGCCGATCATCGTCACCCCCTTCTTTGAACAACCCAGCATCGCCGAGCAGCTCGAGGTTCCGGCCGAGATCCGCACCTGGCAGGAAGACGACGAGCCGCTGAAACTCGTCGCCGACTTCCTGCGCGAGCGGCGGGTCACCGGGCAGCCCATCGCCTTCGAGGACACCAACCGCTTCTTCCTTGGCGACCGCCTCGCCGCCCAGCTGCCTGGCACAAGAATCGTCAACGCCAACGCCGTCGTCCGCGCGCAGCGGATGATCAAGTCGCCCGCCGAACTCGCGCTGATGCAGGCCGCCAGCGACATCACGATCGCCGCCTTCCGCACCGCCCACGCCAATCTAAAACCGGGCATGAGCGGCAGCGACATCAGCGCCGCCATCGTCGCGGCCAGCAAGGCGCTCGGGGGTGATGCCGACGGCAATCTCGTCCTCATCAACGAGGCCGCGGCGCTTCCGCACGGCTCGCGCAAACCGCACCGCCTCGCCCCCGGCGACCTCGTGCTGATCGACGGCGGCTGCAGCGTTCACGGCTATCAATCAGACATCAGCCGCACCTTCATCTTCGATGGCAAGCCGAGCGCCGATCAGCGCAAGGTGTGGGACCAGGTTCACCGCGGCCAGCAGATCGCGCTCGCCGCCGCCAGGGTCGGCGCGACTGCCGGAAGCGTCGATGACGCCGTGCGCAAGGCCTACACGAGCTGGGGCTACGGCCCCGACTACAAGCTCCCCGGCCTCTCCCACCGCACCGGCCACGGGATTGGCATGGAAGGCCACGAACCCGTCAACCTCGTCCGCGGCGAAACCACCCGTCTGGCGCCCGGCATGTGCTTCTCCAACGAACCCGGGATCTACCTCCCCGGCCGCTTCGGCGTGCGCCTGGAAGACTGCTTCCACATGACGCCGAGCGGGCCCGAATGGTTCACCACCCCGCCGCCCAGCATCGACCAGCCGTTCGGGTAGTTGAAGGATCCAAGCATGAGGACATTGCTGCTCGGCGTGCTTATCGCGGAATTGGCGGGATGCTCCCCACCTTCGCGTTCGAGCCAGCTTCAGAGGATCGAGCTTGGTGGTACCGGTCTTGAGGTGGCGGTCGATAACGCAGGCAACGGCCGCTACATCTCACTGGCAACTGACGGGCAGTTAAGGTCCGGCACGTTCAAGATCGGAACGCTCGGCTTTGACAAGTTGAGGACCTCGTTGGCTGGCTTCGAGGAACGAGCCTTGCCGTTGGAAAAGGTCAGGGCAGTTCTGGAAGCGCCATGCCCCCGGAACGTGCCACGAATAACCGACGCCGGAATGATCACGGTTCGTTGGATTAGTGCTTCCACCGACCGTGCGATCATTGCGGACCTCGGCTGCGATCATGAGAAGCTCGCGGCGCGCAATCAGAAGCTGGCAGAGGTCCTAGCGAGCTTACCGGTCCCGGAGAGATCTTCCTTTCCTTGAGCGATCGCCGTGACCCACGGTAGCGCTCAGATAAGCCCGGCAAGCGGGCTGCTCGGATCGGCATACATCCGCTTGCCCATGCGTCCGGCGCGATAGGCCAGCCGCCCACTTTCCACCGCCGCCTTCATCGCGCGGGCCATCAGAATCGGGTCCTTGGCCTCGGCGATGGCGGTGTTCATCAGCACCCCGTCGCAGCCAAGCTCCATCGCCGCCGCCGCGTCGCTCGCCGTACCGACGCCGGCATCGACCAGTACCGGGACCTTGGCACCCTCGACGATCAGGCGGATGGTGACCGGGTTCTGGACGCCGAGCCCCGATCCGATCGGCGCACCCAGCGGCATGATCGCCACCGCGCCGGCTTCCTCGCAGCGCCGGGCCATGATCGGATCGTCGGTGCAATAGACCATCACCTCGAACCCTTCCTTGGTCAGAAGCTCGGTTGCGCGGACGGTCTCGATCATGTCGGGATAGAGCGTCTTGGCCTCGGCCAGCACCTCCAGCTTGACCAGCTTCCAGCCCCCCGCCTCGCGCGCCAGGCGCAGCGTACGGATTGCCTCCTCGGCTGTGAAGCAACCGGCGGTGTTGGGCAGGTAGGTCGTGACCTTGGGATCGATATAGTCGGTCAGCTTCGGCGCGTTGGGATCGGTCAGGTTCACCCGCCGCACCGCCACCGTGACGATCTCCGCACCGCTCGCCGCCACCGCCGCCGCATTCTGCTCGAGGCTCTTGTACTTGCCCGTCCCGACGATCAGCCGCGAGGAGAAGGTGCGCCCGGCGACGGTCCACGTGTCGGCATCGGCAGGGACGGCGGAGGAAGTGACTGGAAGAGTGGCCATGCGCGCTGATATGAGCGCTTGGCCGATGCTTGCAACGTTGCTCTTCCTATTGGCCGCCGAGCCCGACGTGGTGGTCACCCGCTCAGCCGCCGTTCCGGCGATCGAGCGCATCCTCAAGGCCGACAATCTCGACGTCAACACGCTCTCGCCGCAGGAAATTGCCGCTGCAATGCGGGACATCCGCCAAGGCGCCGCGCCGAGCGACTTCTGGGTCGCTTATCAAGCGCATGTGAAAGCGTGGAGCGACTATGCCGCAGCACTCGACGCGGCGGCGAAGCGTCAGCCGGGTGAGCCGGCTTCAGCAGGCACCGAATGGGCGGTGGGCGAAGCGCGCACCCGCATCAACGCGACCTTCGACACGGTGGAGCGGCTCGCCCGCCACCGCGGCGCAACCATCCCCTTGCCCTGCACCCGGATCTGATCAGCCGCCGCCGACGAAGTGGACGATCTCGTAATCGTCGCCATCCTCGACCAGCACCTCGGCCAACGTCGAACGCGGCACGATCTCGAGATTGCGTTCGACCGCGACCCGCGCGGGATCCAGCCCGAGTTCGCCGACCAGCGCTGCGACAGTGGTTCCGGCGGCCACCCGGCGATGCTCGCCGTTGACCTTGATGCTGTGGGTTTCGGTTTCGCTCATTTGACTTCGCCCATCTAGGTGGCGGATGAGACTGCCGCAATGCGCAAGATCCTTGTCCTGAACGGCCCCAACCTCAATCGCCTCGGCACTCGGGAGCCCGAAGTCTATGGCTCCGATACGCTCGACGACATCGCCGCCCGGCTTCACGAGCAAGCCGCATCCCTCGAAGTCGAGGTCGACGTCCGCCAGAGCAATCACGAAGGCCATCTCGTCGACTGGTTGCACGAAGCGGCGGACGAAGGCGCTCACGCCGTGGTCCTCAATGCCGGCGGCCTCACCCACACGTCGGTCGCCCTGCGCGATGCGGTGAGCGCGATCCCGACGCCGGTGATCGAGGTCCACCTCAGCAACCCTCAGGCGCGCGAGAGCTTTCGCCACCAAAGCCTTATTGCAGGCGTTTGCATTGGCTCGATCAGTGGCTTCGGGCCTGCCTCCTACACGCTGGCACTGGACGCCGCGGTCCGGCTCTGACAGAGCGCGCGGCGACAGATTACAGGAATTTTTCAATGTCTGACGAGCAAAAGCAGATGCGCATCGATGCCGGTCTGGTTCGCGAACTCGCCGAATTGCTGAGCGCCAACGAATTGTCCGAGATCGAGGTCGAGGACGGCGATCGCAAGATCCGCGTCCGCCGCGAAATGACGGTGGCCGCCGCGCCCGTGCAGCATGTCGTTGCCGCGCCGCAGGCGATGGCCGCTGCGCCCGCTGCCGCTGCTGGAGCTGACGCCGCGCCCTCCGCCGCGCCCGAGCCCGCCGGTGATATCGTCCGCTCGCCGATGGTCGGCACCTGCTATCTCGCCGCCGAACCGGGCGCCGCCAACTTCGTCAGCGTCGGCGACACGGTGAAGCAGGGCGACACCCTGCTGATCGTGGAAGCGATGAAGGTGATGAACCCGATCCAGGCCCCGCGCGGGGGCAAGATCACGCAGCTGATGGTCGCCAATGCGCAGCCGGTCGAATTCGACCAGCCGCTGGTGGTCATCGAATAATCATGCGCGCCATCAACAAGCTGCTGATCGCCAATCGCGGCGAGATCGCGCTTCGAATCCTGCGTGCGGCCAAGGAACAGGGGATCAGGACGGTGGCGGTGCACTCCACCGCCGATGCCGATGCGATGCACGTGCGCCTCGCCGACGAAGCGGTCTGCATCGGCCCGCCCGCGGCGCGCGATTCCTACCTCAACATCCCGAACATCATCTCGGCGGCCGAGATCGTCCACGCCGACGCGATCCACCCCGGTTACGGCTTCCTTTCGGAGAACGCGCAGTTCGCGGAGATCGTCGAGCTTCACAACATCATCTGGGTCGGTCCCAAGCCCGAGCATATCCGGGTGATGGGCGACAAGGTCGAAGCCAAGCGCACCGCAGCCAAGCTCGGCCTGCCGCTGGTTCCCGGCTCGCCCGGTCCGATCAGCGACCTCGACGAGGCCAAGGCGATCGCCGATGAGATCGGCTATCCGGTGCTGATCAAGGCCGCGTCGGGCGGCGGCGGGCGCGGCATGAAGGTGGTGCCCGAGCCCGAGCAGCTCGAGACCCTGATGGCGCAGGCCTCGTCGGAAGCGAATGCCGCGTTCGGCGATCCAACCGTCTACATGGAAAAGTATCTCGGCGACCCGAAGCACATCGAATATCAGATCTTCGGTGACGGCGAGGGCGGCGCGATCCATCTTGGCGAGCGCGATTGTTCGGTGCAGCGCCGCCACCAGAAGGTCATCGAAGAAGCGCCCTCACCAGTCGTGTCCGCCGCTCAGCGCGCCGAGATGGGTGAGCGCGTTCGCAAGGCAATGGCCGACATGGGCTATCGCGGCGCCGGCACGATCGAGTTCCTATACGAGAACGGCGAATTCTACTTCATCGAGATGAACACCCGGCTTCAGGTCGAGCATCCGGTGACCGAAATGATCAGCGGGCTCGATCTCGTCGCCGAGCAGCTTCGCATCGCCGAAGGCCGCGGCCTGTCGGTAACGCAGGACCAGGTCGTGCTGAAGGGCCACTCCATCGAGTGCCGGATCAACGCCGAGGACCCGGTGACGTTCGCCCCCTCGCCCGGCCTGGTGAAGAACTTCGTCGCCCCCGGCGGCTTCCAGACCCGCGTCGATAGCGGGCTTTATTCCGGCTACAAGGTGCCTCCGTATTACGACAGCATGATCGGCAAGCTGATCGTGTGGGGCGAGGACCGCGAGGCCGCCATGTGCCGCCTCCGCCGCGCGCTTGAGGAATTCGTGATCGAAGGGCCCAAGACCAACGTGCCGCTGCACCAGCGCATTCTCAAGGAACCGGAGTTCGCGTCCGGCGAGTATACGATCAAATGGCTGGAGCGCTGGCTGGACGAACAACGGGAGGCTTGAGCGCGTCCCGGTAACGCCAGTCACTCCGGCGCGTTACATCCGATACGATGAGCCTTCCGCTCGACCCTGATCTCGTGCTGCGCGGCTATGCCGCCGGCATCTTCCCGATGGCCGACGACCGCGCCAGCGACGATCTGTTCTGGGTCGAGCCGCGCGCGCGGGCGATCCTCCCGCCGGACCGCTTCCACTGCTCGCGCAGTCTCGCCAAGCGGCTCCGCTCGGGCCGCTTCACCGTCACCGCCGACCGCGATTTCGCCGCCGTCCTGCTCGGTTGCGCCGACCGCCCGCAGACCTGGATCAACGGCCCGATCGAAGCGGCCATGCTCGCCCTCCACGCCCGCGCCCAGGCCCATTCGGTCGAAGTGTGGCTGGACAGCGAACTGGTCGGCGGGGTCTATGGCGTGGTGCTTGGCCGGGCGTTCTTCGCCGAAAGCATGTTCAGCCGCGCGACCGACGCATCAAAGGTCGCGCTCGCCTTCCTCATGGCGCGGCTCAAGGTCGGCCACTTCACCCTGTGCGACTGCCAGTTCCTGACGGACCACCTCGCCTCGCTCGGCGCGGTGGAAGTGCCCCGCAAACGCTACGTCGGGTTGCTCGGCGACGCATTGCGCTCCGCCCTTGACCCGCCGCGGCCCGACTGGACCTCGTTGGACGGGCTGCTGTCGTCAGACAGCGTTTCGGCCTCGTCCGAGGCCGCCGGGAAGCTCATCGTGCAGCTCTTGGGCCAGACGTCGTAGACGCGGTTCTCGACCACGTTCAGCGACGGACTTTCCTTGTAGAGCCAGCCCGAAAAGACCCGGTTGAAGGTGCCTGAGGGCTGCCGAACGTCGACTTGCACGAACGCGCCGGTCAGCTGGTCGAACTCCCACGGGGGGGTCGTCTCGCACGCGCGCAAGCGGATGATCAGGTCATCGACCCGCAACGCCTGACCCGGCTTCATGCGGATATCACGCGAGATACCGTTGCGCTTGTTCAGGATGCCGAGCACCGCCACCCGCTCGTTCATCGGCGTGGTGCCAGGGGCCAGCGGCTCGGCCTTGACCGGGGCCGCCGCCTTTTCGGCCTGTTTTTCGCCGCGCCCGGGCAAGCGGTCGCAGCCGGCAACGCAAAGGCCGATTGCCACCAGTGCCGCGAGCTGCTTCAGCACCTCAGTCCGGGGTCCAGGCCTGATAATCGCCGGTCGCCGCCGCCCGCTTGCCGCCGCGCGACAGCGATCCTGCCGGGCGATAGGTCTCGCCCGTTCCCGACAGATTGGGCACTCCCGGCTTCTGGAACGCCCGCGCGGGCGGAAGCGCCTTGTCCGGTACATCGCCGATCTGCCCGCGCAGCCAGCTCTGCCATTGCGGCGGAGTCCGGCTGGCATCGTTCGAGCCGTTATACATCACCCACCGGCGGGCGGGATCCTTGCGATGCTCGAAATAGACGTTGCCCGACTCATCGCGCCCAACCTCGCGGCCGTGACGACGCGTGAACAGCGACGTGCCGAGAGTGGCGCCGTTCCACCAGGTGAAGATGCTGGCCAAGAATCCCATGGCGCCTGCCCCTAGCGGGTCCGGGCTGTCCGGAGCAAGCCTACTGCGCCGATGCCGGGGCGGAGGTGTGCGCCCACTCCACCTTGTCGCCCGCCTTGATCCCCAGTTCGGCGGTGCGACCGCCGGCCAGTTCCAGCACCGCGCCCACCGGTTCGAGCGACGGCACCGGCTCGAGGCTCAGCGGAACCGTATTCTCGGCGATGTTGACGATGGTGCCGTCAGGCCGGACGAAGATGATATCGAGAGGGATCAGCGTGTTCTTCATCCAGAAGCTCGCCATCCGCGGCGGCTCGTGCGGGAAGATCATGCCGCGATCGGGCGCAAGGCTCGGCCGGTTCATGAGCCCGGTTTCCTGCTCTTGCGGAGAGGCCGCCACTTCGACGGTGAAGTTATGCACCTTGCCGGCCGCAGTGCGGATCGTCAGCGGCACCTGTTCGAGCCCGGCGGCGGAGCGTTCGAGCTTGGGGCTTTCCCCGCCGGTCGGCTGGCAGGCGGCGGCGCTCAGCGCGAGCGGAAGCGCCGCGAGCAGCGCCAGCCGGCTCAATCCGCGCGGAGGTCGACGGCGGTCAGCCCCTTGCGCCCCTCGGCGATCCGCGCCGACAAGAGGTCGCCCGGCTGCAATTCGTTCAGCGCCGCCCGGCGCACCGTTTCCATGTGAAGGAAGATGTCCTGGTCCGGGCTGTCCACCCGATTGACGAAGCCATATCCTTTGACGCGATTGAACCACTTGACCTCCACCGGCTCGAACGGCCCAGCGCCGTCCAGCAAGGCGGTCCGGTTGGAGCGTTCTTCCGACGAGTCGCTGGAGCTTCGCACCACCACCGCCTGCGCCAGATCGATCTCCACCACGCGGATCGCCTGCAGGCCGCGATCCTGCCGCACCACGTCGCAAGTCACAACCGCTCCTTCGGGAAGGGACCGGCGGTTATGTTCGCGAAGAACGGAAAAATGCACCAGCACGTCGCCGCTGATCGCATCGCTGACGAGGAATCCGAAGCCGCGGGTGGCATCGAACCACTTGATGCGCCCTTGAACGCGAAGCCCCGACGCACTGTCGAGCGAGCCTTCTGCCGGCGAGTCTACAGCGCGCACGGACGGCGCCGGAGCGGCGTCCAGCCGAGCTTCGTCTTTCGACGCCGACGCATACTCACGTTGCACGAAGCCACCTATAGCATTGTTCATCCCGAACCGGAAGGTTACAGAGCCAGAACAAACCCGCCCTAGGCATCGTCGCCAAATCCCTCCACTTGTCCGGGAGCCGCGGCGACGATCCGCCGGGCGAGGTCCATCGGATGGCCCGCCCGCAGCATGGCGGCAAGCGCCTTTTGCCGCGCCGCAGGATCGCTTGGGGTGTTTGAATAAGGCCCGATCCGCCGCCGTTGGGCAAAGCGAAGAGCTGCCGCCACCTGCTGCTCGTCGGCGTGGGCCAGTGCCTCGCTGCCGTCCTCGGCGCCGATCCCGCTGGCGGCAAGCACCATGCGCACCCGTCCCTTGCCATAACCGCGCCGGGTAAGGCTGGCCGCCTTCATGCCCGCGAACGCCGCATCATCAATGAAGCCGAGATCCACGACCTTGTCGACAACCGCCGCGATGTTTGGCTCCTCCTTACCGGTCCATTCGCGCTCGCGCAGCTTGCGGCCAAGATAGGAAGACAGCTTGCCCCGGCTGGTGGCGAAGCGCGCGACATAGCCGAAGGCAAGCTCCTGCAGCCCGGCCTGATCGAGCGGCCGCGCACGCCTTTCTCTCTGCCGATTGTACCGGTCGCCGCGCTCGTCCCCGCTCACACTGTATCTTGCCGCTGCCCCATACGGCCTTCTTTGTGCCACAGTCGAACGCGAACAACCACGCTGCATAAAGGCACGTGCGGCGCAGCTGATCCGCATGAGCCGACCACACGGATCAAGCCAGGACAGGACCAGCGTGCCGGACGCCATCACCCAGACCAATCCGCTGGCCCCGCCGGGCGCGACCCCGACCCGCGACGCGCTTCCGCGCCGTCTCGCGGACTTTCGTACGCTCGGTGAAGCCCTGGACTATGCGGCGACCGGCGAACGCGGTCTGAACTTCCACGATCCGCGCGGCACGCTGACCCTTTCATACCCTTATTCTGCGCTTCGGCTGGCGGCGCTCGACCATGCTCGCCGCTTCCTCGCGCTCGGCCTTGCCAAGGGTGAGCGCGTCGCCGTGGTCGCCGAGACTGGCCCTGAGTTCGCCGCTGGGTTCTTCGGCGCGGTCTATGCCGGCTTGTGGCCTGTGCCGCTGCCGCTGCCGACCAGCTTCGGCGGCCGCGAGGCGTACGTCGAACAGCTCTCCGTCATGCTCGGCAGCTCGGACCCCGCGCTGTTCCTCTATCCGGTCGAACTCGCCGACTTCTGCCAGGAAGCCGCCGCCCGCCGCGAGGTCAAGGCGATGAGCTGGGAAGAACTCGACGCCGCCAGCTTCGACGCCGACGCCGTGCTGCCCGAAAGCCAGCCGGACGACATCGCCTATCTGCAATACAGCAGCGGCTCGACCCGCTTCCCGCATGGCGTCGCGGTGACCCACCACGCGCTGCTCGACAACCTTCGCGCGCACAGCCTCGGCCTCAAGGTTGAGGAGACCGATCGCTGCATCAGCTGGCTGCCCTGGTACCATGACATGGGCCTCGTCGGCTGCCTGCTGTCGCCGGTCGCCAACCAGATCAGCGTCGATTATATGAAGACGGAGGATTTCGCCCGCCGTCCGCTCGCCTGGCTCGACCTCATCAGCCGCAACCCCGGCACCACCCTCTCCTATTCGCCGACCTTCGGCTACGACATTTGCGCCCGCCGCATGAGCTCGCAGATCAAGGCCGGTGAGCGCTTCGACCTGTCGCGCTGGCGGATTGCGGGCAATGGCGCGGACATGATCCGTCCCGACGTCATGCAGGCGTTCGTTGATGCCTTCTCCGACGCGGGTTTCCAGGCTAGCGCCTTCTGCCCGTCCTACGGCCTTGCCGAAGCGACCCTGGCGGTCAGCGTCATGCCTCCGGGCGAAGGCATCCGCCTCGAACTGGTCGAAGAAAGCCAGCTTTCGGGCGCCGCTGCTGAAGACGGTGAAGACCGGCCCAAGCGCTACCGCGCCATCGTGAACTGCGGCCGCGCCGTTGAAGGCATGGAGATCGAAGTCCGCGACAGTGACGGCGCGTTGCTTCCCGACCGCGAAATCGGCAAGGTCTGGGTGCGCGGTTCGAGCGTCATGGTGGGCTACTATCGCGACCAGGAAGCGACCGACGCCTGCATGGTCGGCGGCTGGCTCGACACCGGCGACATGGGCTATCTGTCCGGCGGCTACATCTTCATCGTCGGCCGCGCCAAGGACATGATCATCATCAACGGCCGCAACCACTGGCCGCAGGATATCGAGTGGGCCGTGGAGCAGCTCCCCGGCTTCAAGTCGGGCGATATTGCCGCGTTTGCAATCACTGGACCGTCGGGCGAGGAGCAGCCGGCGGTGCTGGTTCACTGCCGCGTGTCGGACCTGGCGGAACGCAGCCGACTGCGCGACGACATCAAGGAGCGTGTCCGCGCCATCATCGGGATGAGCCCGGTGGTCGAATTGATCCCGCCGCGCAGCCTGCCGCGCACCAGTTCGGGCAAGCTCAGCCGTACCAAGGCTCGCAATCTCTACCTGTCTGGCGAGATCGTGCCGCTGGATCTCGCCGCCTGATAACGACTTGCTAACCACAGTCGGTCCACGCTCGCCCGGAGCATCGGGACGGGACACGTGGGCGGCACTTTGGTTCATCAGATCAGCGGCGCGATCTTCGCGACCGGGTTCCTGCTGTTGCTCTGCACGCTGGTCGAGCGCATCAATTCGCGCGGCACCTTCCGCTGGGCAGAACGCTGGCCAGGCGTGTTGTTCGGCCTGCTCAATCCCGTCTTCGCCATCCTTGTCGCGATCCCGCTCAAGACGTTGTGGGCAAAGGTCGGGCTTGGCCCCGTGATCCATCTCGCGCCGCTCGGCCTTGGTGTCGCCGGAACCACGGCGTTACTCCTGCTGCTGACCGACTTGCTGATGTATTGGGAGCATCGCTTCGAGCATCGCTTCTTCTGGCCGGTCCACGCGGTCCACCATTCGGTGGAGCATCTCAGCGCTGCCAACAGCTACAGCCATCCGGCGCAGTTCCTGCCGATGTTCGCGATCATCACCGTGCCGCTGTCGCTGATCGACGTCGGCAGCATCGCCGTGCCCGCGCTGGTCTCGACCGTGGTCTTCTTCCTCCAGCTCTTCATCCATTCGCCGGTGAAGCTCAGCTTCGGCCCCTTGCGCCACCTCTTCGTCGATCCGGCTTTCCACCGTATCCACCACAGCATGGAAGAACGGCATTTCGACCGCAATTTCTCGATCCTCTTCTCCTTCTGGGATCGGATCTTCGGAACCCAGGTCATGCCCGAGAAGGGTCAATGGCCGGTCGTCGGCATCCACGAAGCCGCCTCGCCACGCTCGGTCGGCGAGCTCCTCGCCTTTCCGCTGCGGTTGTGGGGCATTCTGCCGCCACTCGGCGCCGCTTCCTCGCCACCGCACGAGACGAGCGCCTTGCCAGAAGCGGACGCCCCGGCTAACCGGCACTCGGCCTTAGGGGTATAGCTCAGTTGGTAGAGCATCGGTCTCCAAAACCGAGGGTCGTGGGTTCGAGTCCCTCTGCCCCTGCCAGGCCTAGGCGCTGCCCGGTATTTTTATCACCAGCGCGCTTTTTCCTCATGGATGGCGACAGCCCAGCGGCGTCTATCTGAATGTCAGACCCTGAACCGACCCTCGTCAAGGATGCGCTGATACTCTCGTGGACGGTGCGTCCTGCGACAAACATGCCGGGGAGCACGCTCAACGAGCCGGGCCTTCGCTTAAGTCAGTATCTTAAAGCATTGCTTTTCTATATCCACGAAGTTCCGCAAGTCGATCGGATATTAATACTGGAAAATTCGGGATACGATTTTACTACTCTCCGATCTCTCATAATCGATGTTGGTGGCGCGGACAAAGTCGCCTTTATATCGACCGATACCAATTACGATCCTTCGCGTGGAAAGGGTTACGCTGAGTTTAGAATGTACGATGAGGGATTATCGCGGGCTACAGGGCTTACCCCTTCAACGAGACTCTGGAAGATTACAGGTCGACTGATCGTAGAGAATCTAGCCGCGATTATTAGCTCGGCGCCGAATTTCAACGATTTACCTAGCTTATACTGCGATCTTCGTAAACTCCCTTTCATTCCTCCATCTACCTTTGGACACTGGATGGAGGCGCGGCTATTCGCTTTCAACTACCCCTTCTACGAACGGCATTTTCAAGGCCGACTTGGAAAGAATTATATTATCGAGGAGGATCTCTTTACTATCGTCTTTCAGTTATTGAGAAATTATACTGTTGGTGAAATGATTGTACCTCGCTTCAAGAAGCAGCCAATCTTCCGAGGGCAGTCTGGGTACAGTTCAAAATCATATCTCAGCGGCAAACATCTTCTTGCGCATCACGCGCGTCGCTTCACGAGGCAGCTTGTCCCATCGCTCTGGCTATAGTGTTGCGAAGCTCCAAGATTGGCATCTGGGAGGCCCAGACATCGATAACACGCATTTGGGCGCTGGCTAGCGTTAGGCCCGCCAACCTTGAACCCCGCCGCGAGCCGCGCTACATGCGCCATCGACCGAGGTCCGGCGGAGCCATCCGCGGACCTCGTTTTTCTATCACTTGAAGAGGCAAGCGCCCGGCCATGGCAAAGACAACTCCCGGCGAATTCATCCGCCAGGTCCACGTCGAAGCGGGCAAGGTCGTCTGGCCAACCGGCAAGGAAACCTGGGTCACGGCCGTCATGGTGTTCCTGCTCACCGCCTTGCTCGCGCTCTTCTTCTTCGCCGTGGACAGCGGTTTCGCCGCGATCGTCCAGTTCCTCCTCGGCCTGCTCGCTTAAGGGTATCCCATGTCCCGCTGGTACATCATCCACGCTTACTCGGGCTTCGAGAACAAGGTGCGCGAGTCGATTCTGTCGGAAGCCAAGCGCCTGAACCTTGAGCAGCTCGTCGAGTCGGTCGAAGTGCCGACCGAAAAGGTGACCGAGATCCGCCGCGGCAAGAAGGTCACCAGCGACCGCAAGTTCTTCCCTGGTTACGTGCTCGCCAAGCTCGGCATGAACGACGACGTCTACCACCTCGTCAAGAACACGCCCAAGGTGACCGGTTTCCTGGGGCCCAACGGCAAGCCGCAGGCGATCAGCGAGGCCGAGGCCGCGCGCATCCTCAACACCAAGGAAGAAGCCGCCGCCGCCGCGCCCAAGGCCAAGATCAATGTCGACTATGAGATCGGCGACAGCGTCAAGGTGCTGGACGGTCCGTTCGCGAGCTTCAACGGCGTGGTCGAGGAACTCGATTTCGACCGTGGCCGCGTGAAGGTCGGCGTCTCCATCTTCGGCCGCGCCACCCCAGTCGAGCTCGAGTTCGAGCAGGTCGAGCTGGTCAAGTAAGGCTTGGGGGCGCTTGGCGGCGTCAGCCGCAGGTGTCCGCGATCAGCCTCACCGTTTCGGCGGGCTCATCCCATAGCGGAAAGTGACCGCTGTGCTCGAACCAGTGCAGGCGTGCGCTCGGAAAGCGCTTGGCGGCGCGATCGGCTTGGATCGGCAGGCACAGGCGGTCATGGCGCCCCCATCCGATTGCTACCCGGCCGCCAGTCGTGGCGGTTCCCTCCTGCCCGGGACCATAGCCAAGGTCCTGGATCAGCGAGGGCACGGTCGGTGTCTCAGCCAACGTGCGCAGCTCTTCGGCAACGAAGCCGCCGTCCAGCGCCCACGGACGCGCCGACAATTGCGCCAGCAACGCTGAACGGCTCGCCGCATTGCTCGCCAGTGTCGGAAGCGCGGGCTTCAACGCCTTCACCAGCGCCCGCGACGCCGTCAGGGTCGTTACGGTGAAATGCCGTTCCCACCCTTCCCAGAACCCGCCGGGATCAAGCGCCACGACGTTGCCGGCAAGCCCCCGCCTTGCAAGCTCCAGCACGATTCTTGCGCCAAGCGAACTGCCAACCATGTCGACGCCGGTCATGCGCGTCGCTTCCATCCATGCCGCGACCGATCGCACCAGACCGGCAAAGGTGCCGCTGTCCGCTTCGGCCGGGCTCGCGCCATGCCCTGGAAGGTCGATGACCATGACCCGGCGTGCCTGAGCCAGGGGATGGAGGATCGGCTCCCACGCATGGCCGCTGCTGCCAAGCCCGTGCACCAGAAGGAGCGGTTTGCCGCGTCCGTGATCGACCATCTTCATCATCCGCCCCCAACGACCTGTGAACGGTCGCGGGTCCAGCGGACACAAGAAGAGCCGGGAAGGCAGGACTCCCCGGCTCTTGCTTGTCACCTGAGATAAGGATCAGGCGAACGTGTGTTCCGGCACCATGTAGCCAGATCCGCCGAGCACCGACATCGGCGCCTGAGCCGGGTTGCTGACGATGAAGTCGTTCGCGGTGACGGTGCCGGTGCCGAGCAGCGACAGGGCGACGTCGGGTCCGCCCTTGCCGTCGACATTGATGTACACGATCGTCACCTGACCACCGTAGGTGCTGGTGCCATCGATCCCGTCGATGTCATAGCCAAGCGCGGTTTCCGCGCCCTTGACGCTGTCGAACACGCGAATGCTGATGTCGCCGACATCGCGGTTGGCACCGAGACCGGTCAGCTCGATGCTCCCGAAGTTGAACCCGCTAAGATCGATCTTGTCGGTTCCGCTGGTGAAATCGAGGATCGTGTCGGTCGAGAAGCTGCCGCTCTTGCCCGACGACTGGGTGCTGTTGAGCTCGGCAACGAACACGTCCTTGCCGCTTCCACCGGTCATGAAGTCACGGCCATCGCCGCCGACCAGCCGGTCGTCGCCAGCACCGCCCGACAGAACGTTGGCTTGCGCGTTGCCGGTGATCACGTTGTTGAGCGCGTTGCCCGTTCCGGTCTTGGCCGAGCCGGTCAGGGTGAGGTTCTCGACATTGTCGGTCAGCGCGTAGTTGACCGAGCTCAGGACCGTGTCGGTGCCTTCGTTCGCCAGTTCGGTCACGACGTCGCCCGCCGCGTCGACGACGAAGGTGTCGTTGCCGAGGCCGCCGAGCATCTCGTCATTGCCGAGCCCGCCGTCGAGCAGGTCGTTGCCGGCGCCCGCACCGATCAGGTCGTTGCCGGCATTGCCGCGCAGGATGTTGTCGGCGCTGTTGCCGACAATGGTGTCAGCGCCCGAGCCACCGATCGCATTCTCGATGATCACGCCATAAGCGATGCCGACGTTGTCGGTCAGGCGACCAACCGCCGGATTCGCCTTCAGCGCGGCCATGTTCGTGTCGTAGATCTCCTTGGTGTAGCCCGTGTTGGAGATGCCGGCCGCGGTGCGATTGGCGAGCACCTGCTCGTAGGACGGCGCCGTGTCGTAGGTCACGCCGCCGATGCTGCTCAGCGAGCCCGGGGTAAGATCGATCAGCTGCTGGGTCGCATAGCCCGAAGCGTCAATCGTATCGTTTCCGCCAGCGTCCCAGATCGCCATGATCGGCGCCGGAGTCTTGGAGAAGTCGAAGCTGTCACGGCCGGTGTTGCTGTTGAAGCCGTAGACGGTGTCGCCGGTCCGGGTCGTCATGTCGGCGCCGTACATGCGCTGAATGGCGAGAATGTCGTGGATCAGCGGAACGCCCGAATAAACGGTCTGCGAGATGTTGAAGTCAAAGTGGCGCGCGCCGCCCAGCGAGCCGGCGTTGAAGTAGGACATCACGGTGTAGGCGCGGGTGTCCTGCGCATATTCCGCGTTGGCGCCGTAGGTGATGCTGAGACCCGGCGCCGCGTTATAGGCACCCGGATGGCTGAGGCCGAGCGCGTGGCCGGCTTCGTGCAGCAGGGTCTGGAGACCGTAGCCACCTTCGTCGAGCTGGAAGTTGCTGGCCTGGCTCTTCGAAATCCAGATATCGCCGCCCAGCTCGCGCGACTGACCGCCGTTCAGGCCGTCGATCGACTTGTTCGGCAGATAGGCATAGGCCTGCGTCGTCGGTGCGCTGGCCAGATTGGCGAAATTGATGTCGGCATCGTTGGCGTTGACTTCGCGGAAGGACACCGCGGCGACATCGTCCCACGACTGCATGGCTTCTCGCGCAGCAGCGCGCTGCTCGGCCGAGAAGGTCGCAAAGTTGAAGTATTCGGAGTAGCCGGAGAGGCCGCCCGCCGCATTCCGAAACACATAGCCATTGCTGTAAACGTCGGTTTGCGTTTCCATGAACCCGTAGGTGATCGTCTTGTTGTCGTCACCGATGTTGTTCTGGATTCCCTCCAGGCCGCTATCGTTGGTGCCATCGACCCAGCCACCGCCGGAGCGGTTCAGATAGGCCGCGACCTGCGTGGCAGTGAAGATAGGCTTGCCATTCGGATGGGTTGTGCCACCCGAGCCATCGATCGAAGCCTCAAGCGGTGTGACGTAGTCGGAGCTTACTTCCACCGGCATCGAGCAGGCAGGGCAGGCGCAGCCGAGATTTCCGGCGTCATGTGCAATTACTTCAGTCACCAACTAGCACCCCCGAGGATCAGGTCGACAGCCATCATGCGGCCGAGCACAAGGCTCGTCCCGCCAACTTCAAGCCGACGAAAAGTGAAGAGAATCAATGGCTTTGATTTAGCCGGGGGTATGCGTATGAAGAGTGTAACTACTCGTCAATATGCTTAATGGGTTCTTCACCATTATTTGTTTTGGATGTGTCAAAAGGGAAAATGGGCGTGAACATGACGACCTTGATGGTGGCCACGGCGGCCACCACCCTCAGCGCCTGTGCCGTGAAGCAGCCCGCCAACGAACCGGCCGCGCCGCCCGCCACCACTCCCGGCGAACGCAGGGGAGGCGAGCAGATCGAGCGCTCGCCGACGCAGCCGCCGGCCGAGATTGATCCGCCGCACGTGGATCCCGGCCCGCGGGTTCCGCCGCCGCCGGGCAATGAGGCCGCGCCCTCTTCCTAATTGCCGCCACCTCTGCTAGGGGCGCCGCCTTCCAGCATCACTGGAGCCACCGCGGGAGCTTCGGACGCAAGTTCGGGGCGCTTGTACCGCTAAACTAAACCGCTTCGGCTCGGCCGAAGCAGAAGAGAGTGACATGGCCAAGAAAATTACCGGCTATATCAAGCTGCAGGTGCCGGCCGGCGCCGCCAATCCGTCCCCGCCGATCGGCCCTGCCCTGGGTCAGCGCGGCGTCAACATCATGGAATTCTGCAAGGCGTTCAATGCGTCGACGCAGGAAATGGAAAAGGGCATGCCGATCCCGACGGTGATCACCGTCTATGCGGATCGCAGCTTCTCCTTCGCCACCAAGACCCCGCCGGCGTCGTTCCTGATCAAGAAGGCCGCTGGCCTGAAGTCGGGTTCGAAGGAGCCGGGCAAGGTCTCCGCGGGCAAGATCAAGCGCAGCCAGCTGAGCGAGATCGCCGAAGCGAAGATGAAGGATCTGAACGCCAACGACATCGAGGCCGCGACCAAGATCATCGAAGGCAGCGCCCGCGCGATGGGCCTCGAAGTGGTGGAGGGCTAAGAACATGGCCAAGCTGACCAAGAAGCAGAAGAGCCAGGCCGACCAGGTCAACCGCGACAAGCTCTATGGCGTCGATGAAGCCATTGCGCTCGCCAAGACCCTCGCCACCGCCAAGTTCGACGAGTCGATCGAAGTTGCGCTGAACCTCGGCGTCGATCCGCGTCACGCCGACCAGATGGTCCGCGGCGTCGTCAACCTGCCCAAGGGCACCGGCAAGACCGTCCGCGTCGCCGTGTTCGCCAAGGGCGCCAAGGCCGACGAAGCTACCGCCGCCGGTGCCGACCGCGTCGGTGCCGAGGACCTGATGGAAGAAATGCAGGCCGGCAAGCTCGACTATGACCGCGTCATCGCGACGCCGGACATGATGGGCGTCGTCGGCCGCCTTGGTAAGGTGCTGGGTCCCAAGGGCTTGATGCCGAACCCGAAGCTCGGCACCGTCACCATGGACGTCACCAAGGCTGTCACCGACGCCAAGGCCGGCCAGATCGAATTCCGCGTCGAAAAGGCCGGCATCATCCACGCCGGCATCGGCAAGGCGAGCTTCGCCGCCGAAGATTTGCGCGCCAATTATGACGCGTTCGTCGACGCCATCACCAAGGCCAAGCCGGCTGGCGCCAAGGGCAAGTACCTGAAGAAGGCGGCGATCAGCTCCTCGATGGGCCCGGGCATCAAGGTCCAGCTCGAAGAGGGCGTGGCGTAAGCCTCACCACCTTTGTTTGACCTAGCGAGGGCCGCGGCGGAAACGTCGCGGCCCTTTCTCGTTGGGCTCTGCAAAGGAGCTTTTCAACATGATCGACAACCCCCGCGACCCTCTTGACCAGCCCACCGACTCGGCCGCGGAGGCGGAGCTCGACGCCGAGGAAACCGAGTTCAGCAACGATCATCCCCTCGCCTCGCCCAACGAACTCGCCGGCGACGCGCAAAGCGGGATCGACATGGAATTCCTCGCCCGCGACATCGCCGATGCCGAGGGCGCGGCAAGCGGCGCGGCGCTTGAAGAGGAAGTCGACACGCTGCCGCTCGAAGGCAAATAACGCCCCTCGGCAGATGCGCGTGGCCGGGCTACGGCGGAACCATGCCCGCCCCGGCCTCCTTCGACGCGATCATCCTCGGTGCCGGCGGCGCCGGGCTGATGTGCGCCGCTACCGCAGCCCAGCGTGGACGCAAGGTGCTGGTGCTCGACCATGCACCCGAGCCCGGCCGCAAGATCCTCATCTCGGGCGGCGGCCGCTGCAACTTCACCAACATCGGAGCCGCTCCGGACCGCTACCTCAGCGCCAATCCACACTTCGCCCGCTCGGCGCTTGCCCGCTACACGCCCCACGACTTTCTCGAGCTGGTCGCCAAGCACCGCATCGCCTGGCACGAAAAAACGCTGGGCCAGCTGTTCTGCGACGGGTCGGCGCGGCAGATCGTCGCCATGCTGCTGGGCGAATGCGCGGGCGCGACCATCCGCTGCGATGCGCCCATCCGCGACATCGACCATGACGGCACCCGCTTTCGCGTCACTGCCGGCGAAGGCGTGGCCGAAGCACCCGCGCTGGTAATCGCCACCGGTGGCCCGTCCATTCCGAAGCTCGGCGCCACCGGCTTCGCCTACGAACTTGCCAAGCGCTTCGGCCTCAAGCTGGTCGAGCCCCGCCCCGCGCTCGTGCCGCTGACGCTCGGCGCCGACGAAACCCTGTTCCGCTCCCTCTCCGGCGTCGCCACCCCGGTCGAAGCGCGCGCGGGGGGCGCCGCCTTCCGTGAAGCGGCCCTCTTCACCCACAAGGGCATGAGCGGCCCGGCCATCCTCCAGGTGTCGAGCTACTGGCGGCACGGTCAGGCGGTCGCGATCGACTTTCTGACGCAAGCTCGCCCCGGCTGGCTGCGCGACGCCAAACGCCAGCGCCCCCGGGCCAAGCTCCCGGCGATTCTCGGCGAGCAATTGCCTGCTCGCCTCGCGGACGCCCTTGCCGAGCGCATCGGCCTTGCCGCCGAACTCGGCAATGCGCCCGACAAGGCACTCGAAGCCGCCGAGCGCCGCCTTGCCGACTGGGCGTTCACCCCAAACGGCACCGAGGGCTTCGCCAAGGCCGAAGTCACTGTCGGCGGGATCAGCACGGCGGAGCTTTCCCAGCAGACGATGGAGGCGCGCAAGGTGCCGGGCCTGTTTGCCATCGGGGAAGCAGTGGACGTCACAGGCTGGCTAGGCGGCTACAACTTTCAATGGGCCTGGGCATCCGGCGTCGCGGCAGGCCAGGCACTGTGATCGCTGCGGCGAACGGAGGGACAAGCAACGCCCTCGTTCGTTCTCCCGCCGCAAGGCCGGCTGTGTCCGGCCCAGTGGATGGAGGAAGCAGCCATGGAAAACACCCAGACGAGCCGCGAGCAGGGCACCAGCACGGGCACCCGCGACGTCACCTACGATCTGACGGCCGTGCTGTATCACGCACTGCAGGGCGTCGAGAATTGCCAGATCTATGCCGGGGACGCGCAGGGCAAGCAGGAGCATCGCCAGTTCTTTGAGCAAGCCATGCAGGCGCAGAAGCAGTTGGCCGAGCAGGCAAAGCGACTGCTGCACGATTGCTTGATGCAGGAAGTTCAGGGCGGTTCGCAGCAGAACCCGGCAACCAGTGCCTTCGGCCAGCAGGGCATGAGTGCGGGTGGCAGCGGCGGCACCATGGCCGGCGACGTCGCCTCGACCCAGACACACAGCTTCGACGAAGCACGCGAGGATGGCAGCGCCTTCCGCTTCGCCAGTGGCCAGACCGAAGGCGGTTCCGACCAGTTCGAGAGCGGCAGCGAACAGGACCGCCAGGGCGGCTCGGCGCTGACCTCCGGCCAGCAGGTCGGCGGCACCCACAACGACCCGAGTTCTGGCCAGTTCGGCCAGAGCGGCTTTGGCCAGGGTCAGCGGCACGGCGAAATGACGACCGGCGGCGGTGGATCCAGCAGCTTCTGATTGCAGGATAATCTGGCGGCGGAGAGGGTCATGAAAGGACCTTTTCCGCCGTTTGCCGTTCAGTCGTGTTGATCTGGCCGTATGCCGTCTGATCGACCACCGCAGCCTTGGCATAGAAGCTGACGCGCATCAGCGCTGGCAAGGACGTACCCCAAACTCGGCCCAGCGGAATCATTCTGCCGGGTGAGTTCAAGGGGTTGAACCATGACCAGTCGATTGCAGAGTAGCGGTATTGCCGCTTTGTCCTTCACCTTATCCGCTGCGGTTCTCGCGCTCGCGCTGACGCCCGGCGTCGCCGCCGCCCAGACCAATTTCCTTGGCGATATCGAGCTCACAGCACCGGGCGATCGCATCGTCGAAGAGCGACGCGTCAACACTGCCGGCGTCGACTTCAACAACGCGGCGGACATGAAGAAGCTGGATGCTCGCATTGGCCGCGCCATCACGGCGGTGTGCGCGGGGCAGGACCTCAGCCTCGTCAAGACTGCCGAGATGCAGTGCCGCCAGGTTGCTCGGCTTTCCACCGACCGCCAGCTCGCTATGCTGCGTAACGAAGCCATCGCGCTTGCCGCCGCCGGTCGCGCCGCTCCGCGCGCAAGCGTGATCGTCGTTGCCGCGCGCTGACGGGGGATGATCGGGACGGCAAGGGGGCGCCGTCCCGATCATCTTCCCGGCTTGACCTACCCAGATGTTTCCGCTTTTCTGACTGAGATGCTTCGTCCCGCCGCCCTCGATGTCTTTGCCGCCAACTGGTGGTTTAGCGTTCACGGCGGCGTGCCGGTGGAGCGCTAAGGGCTTTTCGCCCGATTGAAGCGCCCCGCAGCCCGCCTTCACCGGCGGGTTTTTTCTTGCCTGCCGGTTCCCTCTCCCACCGTCAGGAACCTCCACATGATCATCGTTCTGAAGCCCGAAGCGCCCGCCGACTCCGCCGAGCGCCTCCTCAAGAAGATCGCCGATGCGGGGCTGAAGCCGCTCCACATGCCGGGTGCCGAGCGGGTCGTGCTTGGCGCCCTGGGGGACGAACGGGTGCTGGCTGAACTGGCGCTCGACGGCGACCCGGCCGTGGAAAGCATCAAGCCCATCCTTGCGCCCTACAAGCTCGTCAGCCGCGAACTCCAGGCGCATGACACGCTGGTCGATATCGGCGGCGTGACGATCGGCGGCGACCGGCTGGCCGTGATCGCGGGTCCCTGCGCAGTGGAAAGCGCCGAGCAGCTGCACGAGACCGCCTCCGCGGTGAAGGCGGCCGGAGCCACGCTTCTGCGCGCCGGCGCCTACAAGCCGCGCACCAGTCCTTATGGGTTTGCGGGTCACGGCACCGACGGCCTCAAGATCCTGCGCGAAGTGGGCGACGACCTTGGAATGCCGATCGTTACGGAGGTGATGGATACGGCCGACGTGCCGCACGTCGCGGAAGCCGCGGACTGCCTTCAAATCGGCGCCCGCAACATGCAGAATTACGCGCTGCTCCGCGCGGTTGGGGCTTCCGGGAGGCCGGTGCTGCTGAAGCGCGGCCTCAGCGCCACCATCCAGGAATGGCTGCTCGCCGCCGAATATCTGCTGGCGGCCGGCAACCCCGACGTGATCCTGTGCGAGCGCGGCATTCGCACGTTCGAGCCCGCGACCCGCAACACGCTGGACTTGAACGCCGTCCCCTACGTCAAGGGCAAGACCCACCTGCCGGTAGTGGTCGACCCCAGTCACGGCACCGGTATCCGCGATCTGGTCCCCGCGATGAGCCTTGCCGCCGTCGCAGCGGGGGCGGATGGGCTGATGATCGAGGTCCACCGCGATCCTGCCAAGGCGTGGAGCGACGGCGCCCAATCGCTCTACCCCGATCAGTTTGCCCGGCTGATGGGCGCGATCGGGGCGGTGGCGTCAGCGGTCGGTCGCCAGCTGTGAAGCGCGAAGCGCGGGTGCTCGCCCGCCGCCTGCCCGCCGGTCTCGATCCCCTCGCCGCCTATCGAGCGCTTGGTGGTGGCCGGCCCGCCACCGGCCTGTTCGAGGCGCCGGACGGTCAACGCCTCGTCATGGGCCGCGCCTGTGTGCGGGCGGAGGCGCGGGATGGGACGGTCGTGCTGGAGGCTTTGAACGCCAATGGCGAGACACTACTCGCCGCGGTCGACTCGCCAGCCGCCAGCGAGCGGCGGGCAGATCGCCTGCTGCTGACCTTTGCCAGGCCAAAGAGCGAGGATGCGGCCGAACGCCTGCTCGGACCCCAGCCGTTGCACGCGCTGCGGGCCCTGCTCGACGCAGCGGCCGCTCCGCGCGGGGAGCCGTTCGGTGCCTTGGTGCTGGGCGTCGCCGGCTTCGATCTCGCCGCCTGGGGCGAGACGATGCCAAACGGCCCGCTCGCCGACTTTCCCGAATTCGTCTTCTTCGTCCCCGACACGCTACTGACCATCGCGCCGGGCGGCGCAGCGCGCCTGCTCTGCACCGCCTTCGGCTCCGACGATCGGAACGTAAACGACGCCGCGCTGCGGCTGGAAGAAGGGCTGTCGGCCTTGTCGGCTCCGGTGGAACCGCCGCTAGATCCTCCGCTGGCCACAGACCGTCCAGCAGGCTTCGAACCAGACCTCTCCGATGCCGACTTTGCCGCCCTTGTCACCCGCCTCAAACAGGAAATCGCCGCCGGCGAGGTCTATCAGATCGTGCCCAGCCGCACCTTCACCGGCCCCTGCCCCGACCCGCTTGCCGCCTATGCCCGCCTGCGCGAGGCCGAGCCGGCCAGCTACCGCTTCTTCCTCGCCGACCGCGACTGGACCCTCCTCGGCGCCAGCCCCGAAACCAGCGTCCGCCTCTCGCCCGGCGGGGCAAGTGGGCGAACGGTTGAGGTCAAACCCATCGCCGGCACTCGCCCTCGCGGCCTCAGCCCCGACGCCGACGATCGGATGGAGGCCGAGATGCGGCTCGACGGCAAGGAGCTCGCCGAGCACATGATGCTGGTCGATCTTGCTCGAAACGACGTTGCCCGTGTCTCGCTGCCGGGCACCCGGCGCGTGGCGAAGCTCCTTACGGTGGAGCGCTTCGCCCGAGTCATGCACCTCGTCTCCTCGGTCACCGGAACGCTGCGCCCCGGCTACGACGCGTTCGACGCAATCGCCGCGTGCCTCAATGTCGGTACCCTGGTCGGCGCCCCCAAGATCCGCGCCATGCAACTCCTTCGTGCCGCCGAAGCCAGGCGCCGCGGGCCTTATGGCGGAGCGATCGGCTGGATTGGCGGCGACGGGCGGATGGATACGGCAGTTGTGATCCGCTCCGCCCTGGTGCGGGATGGCGTTGCGGAGGTTCGCGCCGGCGCCGGCGTGGTCCATGACAGCGTGCCGGAAGCGGAAGCCGAGGAGACCCGCGCCAAGGCTTCGGCCCTGCTCGGAGTGCTCAGCGCATGAAGCCCGTCCTCCTCATCGACAATCTCGACAGCTTCACCTTCAATCTGGTCGAAAGCCTCGAGCGGATCGGCGCCGCGGTGCATGTCCGCCGCAACAGCATCGCCGCCGGCGATGCGCTCGCCGAGGCGCAGGCGCTCGGTGCCATCCTGATGATCTCACCCGGCCCCGGCACGCCACAAAGCTCAGGCTGCTGCCTCGAACTCATCGCCTTGGCGAAGGGGCGCGTGCCGCTGGTCGGCATCTGTCTTGGCCATCAGGCCATTGTCGCGCAAGCAGGCGGCACCGTCACCCGTGCGCCCGACCCGGTTCACGGCAAGTCGATGCTCCTCCCTCACGACGGTAGGGGTCCGTTCGCCGGCCTTGCCAGCCCCGCTCGCGTCGCCCGCTATCACAGCCTGTGTACCCGCAACCTGCCGCCGCGCTTCGCCATTCATGCGGAGGTCGATGGCATGGCAATGGCCTTCAGCGATGCCGCGGCCCTTCAGGCCGGATTGCAGTTCCATCCCGAGAGCATCCTCACCACCCACGGCGATGCGATGCTGGTCAATCTCATGGAGATGTTCGGCTAGGCTCCTCGTCCGGGGCCGGATTGTCGTCGGCTTCGGACCCGTGCTGGGCATAACTGCCCTCGTGACCCTCGCGGCCGAAGCGGCGACGCCATTCCTCGGCAGCCTGCTGCGCGGCGGGATCCTGGCCTTCTTCCTTGTCCTGTTCCATGGCCCCTCAACGCCCGCACCCCGGATCGCGCTCCCGCTGACGGGTTGATCGGGCGGCACAATCTGCTATTGGCGCCCTCGTTCCCGGCTTGCCGGAAACACCGTCCGAGACAGTTGGTGCTCCCCTCAGGGAGCTTAATCTCCAGCCGAGACGGGGAAGAGAGTTTCTCGCGTGGGTCCATCCCCCCGCGTTGTCGTGCGTTCATTCGCACGCGCCTCCCAGCCCCACGGACATGAGCTCCCGCTTGGCCCTTCGGCCGTGCGGGTCATGAAGCCGGTCGCCGGTACCTTCGGGTGTCCAGCGACCATTTGTTTGGAGTTGGCATGGATCGCAACGAAAAAGCGGATCTGGTTGCCGAACTGAAGCAGGTGTTTGGCGAGACGAGCGTGGTGGTTGTCACCCGCAATCTCGGCCTAACGGTGGCCCAGTCCACCGATCTTCGCCTGCGGATGCGCGACGCCGGAGCCCAGTTCAAGGTTGCGAAGAACCGCCTCGCCCTGATCGCGCTTGATGGCACCCGCTATCAGCCGCTCGGCGAGCTGCTCAAGGGCCCGACGGCCCTCGCCACGTCCATCGACCCCGTTGCGGCCGCCAAGGTCGCGATCGACTTCGCCAAGACCACCGACAAGTTCGAGGTTCTGGGCGGAGCGATGGGTGACACCGTCCTCGACCTCGCAGGGGTCACGGCACTGGCCGAGCTTCCGAGCCTCGATCAGCTCCGCGCGACCCTCATCGGCACCATCATGGCGCCGGCGAGCAAGATCGCTCGGACCGTGGCCGAGCCGGGCGCGATGCTGGCGCGGGTGTTCGGTGCTTACGCGGCGCAGGATGCGGCTTAAGTTCTTCGTTCTTTTTTACGCACGACAATCTGGGGCCGCTGAGCCCCGCACAGGAGTTTGAAAATGGCTGACATCAACAACATCGTCGACCAGCTGTCGGCGCTCACCGTTCTCGAAGCTGCCGAGCTCGCCAAGGCGCTTGAAGAGAAGTGGGGCGTTTCGGCCGCCGCTGCCGTCGCCGCTCCGGCTGCTGCCGGCGCCGCTGCTCCGGCCGCTGAAGAGAAGACCGAATTCGACGTGATCCTCACCGGCGACGGTGGCAAGAAGATCAACGTCATCAAGGAAGTCCGCGCCATCACCGGTCTCGGCCTCGGCGAAGCCAAGGCGCTCGTCGAAGGCGCTCCGAAGGCCCTCAAGGAAGGCGTCAACAAGGACGAAGCCGAAAAGATCAAGAAGCAGATCGAGGAAGCCGGCGGCACCGTCGAGCTCAAGTAAGCTTCTTGCAAGCTTTTGCGGGCGCCCCAAGCACCCGCAAGCAGGAAGGGGCGGCCTCGCGAGAGGTCGCCCCTTTTCGTGTCACCAGCGTGGATCTCGGGTCCAGCCGTCCCGCGTCGGCCCGGCCCGGTAGGTGACGAACAGCGCCGCACCGACCGCACTGGCGAGAAGGCCGACAACCAGGCTGTCGAACAGCATCAGTCCCCACACCACGGCTGCCGGCTGCCCGAACGCCCAGCTGTGGTTGGCTCCGTGCAGAAGCTGCAGGGGCACGAACAGCGCAGCCGCCACCAGCAGCATCAGCAATGCCGTGGGGATCCGCGCAACGAGGTTCGAGCGCCAGCCCTCCCGGTCACCCAGCAAGGCGCCCGCGACCATCACCATCAGCATGGCCTGGCTAAGCCAGGTGATGGCGGTCACGACCCCCTTGATCAGGGGAACACCGCTCGCCGATCCCAACCACTCCAGCGCGGCGCCCGAGCCGAACAATAGCGCCAGCGCGATGAGGAGGCGGCCAAGATCGGGCAAGGGCATCCGCAGCGCGGCCCGCACCGATCCTGTTGCCCAGAACCGCGCGGTCAGCAGCATGGCGGCCACCAGACCGGCGATCTTGGCAAAGCCGAAGGCCCATCGCAGCGGATGATTCGCCACGGCCATCGCCGCCTCCCTGCTGTCGAACATGCCTAGACTGATCTCGGCAACATGCTGCGCGAACTCGGGCACGATTACCAAGGCAAGAAGAAATGGTGCGGCGCGGAACGCCTTGAGGCTGAGCACCGCGCTGGTCCACAGGCACGACCAGGTGCCGACGGCGGCGCTCGTCAGCTTGCCGGACGAATTCAATGCAACGCTTGCCATCAGTCTTCCCCTTCGTCGTCGGCGCCGGCTTCCCAGCGCAGGATGTCGCCCGGCTGGCAGCCGAGTTCGCGGCAGATCGCCGACAGGGTCGAGAAGCGGATCGCCTTGGCCTTGCCGGTCTTCAATACATTGAGGTTGGGCGCGGTGATGCCGACGCGCTGGGCGAGCTCGGCCTGGGTCATGCGCTTGCCCGCCAGCAGCGCGTCGAGGTCGATGCGGATCGGCATCAGATCGTCAGCTCGGCTTCGTCGCGCAGCCGGGCGCCTTCGCGGAACACCCGGGCAAGCACGAACACCAGCAGCACGGCGATCCAGCCGGTCAGCGCCGGCGACCAGGCAGAGATCTGCTCCCCCGCCGCGCGGTTCATCGCCGCATCGGCAAAGCCGAAAGCGATGTCGCACAGCTGAATGGCGAGCAGGCACCAGGCGACAATCTGCAAGCGATCGGCGTTAGCTGCCGCGAATGGATCGCCGCTCCGCACCGTTTCAAGAATAACGAGAAGATTCCGCAGCAGGATATGCGCGAACAGCATCACTGGCGCGACAATCGCCAGCACCCAGCGCGAGGACGCCAGCAACGCGACCTGGTCCGCATCCGGAAAGACCCGCTGCTGCGTGGCGATGAACTTGGCCTCGGCGACAAAGCTGCCCGCAAGAACGAGAAGCAGGATCGCGCCCACCACTATGTTCAGGATCAGCAGCGCGTTGAGCACCCAGCGCGTGGTCGACAGCATGTGCAGGCTCCTTACCGAATTTCGGTAAGTTGCCTTATCGTTTTTCAATAAGCAAGCATTTAGTTGGTGCGGACCAGCACCGTTGCATGCTTGTCCGCGGCAAAGACCCGCCAGCCGGGCTCCCGCTTCAGCTTGGGGAGCAGACCGTCGTCATGTTCCAGCACTGCCCAGCGGATGCCGTAGCGCGCGACGTCCTCGCGGAATTTCACCATGTCGCCGCGATTGATGTCGCGCGAGCGGAAGGTGAAGTCGTCGCCGTACATGTCGGCTCGGCCATCGATATACGGCCGGATGCCGAGCATCACGAGCGGGCCGCCCTGGCTATATTCGTTGTAGACCGGCTGGCGGCGGATCTCATCCGGCACCTTGGCGAGGAGGGTCAGGGGGTAGCTGCTATGCTCCTTGAACTCATAAGGGATCGCCAGCCGCACGGCGA
This sequence comes from Sphingomonas sp. LHG3443-2, assembly GCF_049896405.1. Lineage (NCBI taxonomy): Bacteria > Pseudomonadati > Pseudomonadota > Alphaproteobacteria > Sphingomonadales > Sphingomonadaceae > Sphingomonas > Sphingomonas sp. LHG3443-2. The sequence goes on along the minus strand of NZ_JAFCUG010000001.1, from coordinate 1,288,900 downwards.
TCAGCAACGCGACGGCCGGCCAGAACCACGCCACACGCTGTGGCGACGGCCGCTCCGCCGCAGCCGGATTGAGCATCGGCAGCACCACCAGCAGCCCGACGATCGCGAACAGCATCTGGTGGCGCGCATGCATGATGGCCATCACCGACAGACCAACCAGCAGCAGCAGCCTGAGCGGCGGCATGGTGCGCCAGCGTTTCGCGATCAGCACCAGAAGCCCGGCAAGGCAGGTATAGAACAAGGCGTCGGTAGGGAGGGTCGAGCGGCGCCATTCGCCGATTACTGCCAGCGCTTTCATGCCGCTGACCTGGAAGGGATAAAGGAAGTCGCTCGGCCCGAACGGGGTGACGAAGGCTGCGGCCGCCATTGCGGCGAGCCCGAACACGACCCAACGGCCAAGCAGGCGGCGATCGCGCGGGTTCTCGATCAATGATTCCAGCGCGAACAGGCCGGCCAGGCCGAACCCGAAGATGTAGCTGGCATGGAGGTTCGCCCACACCACCATCAGCAGCGCGGCGGCCAGCGGCGGGGCGCTGCGCTGCTCGCGCGCCCGGAGCATGATCACGGTCCAGGCTGCAAGCAGGGTCCAGGCTAGCATATGCGGACGCGCGAGGACGAAGGGGAACAGCACGCCGGCGGCGACGCCGACTGCGGCGACGGCCCAGCGGGCCGGCAGGAAGCGGAAGGCCTCTCGGGCCAGCAGCCAGAAGGTGGTCGCCGCCGACAAGGCGAACAGCGCAGCAAGCCCGCCCCAGCCGGCAAGCCAATCGGCCCCGACCATCAGCACTTCGGCCAGCCATTCGTGGGCGGTCCACGCCTTGCCCGGCATGGTGTGGCTGAAGGGATCAGTGGTCGGAACGACGCCGTTAGCAATGATCCACTTGCCGGCGCCAAGGTGCCAGCCGGTGTCTCCATCGAGGAAGAGCTGCCCTGCAAACGCGATCAGCGCGGCGAGCGCCAGAGGAAGCGCCGCCTGCAACGTGGCGGCATGGGCATCGAGCCCGTCCGGCGCGAAGTGATCGGCGGGCCCGTTCTCAGCCGTTGTCGCCGAGCGGGTTCGTTGCCACCAGCCCTTTACCGCCGCACTCGTCACCTCGCCCCACTCCCGTCCCAGTCTTTGGAACGGTGCTAACGAGAGAGCGTCACAAGATGGTTAACGCGTCTGGTCGTTCCCCGGCTGGCCCGTTGTGGTGGTGGTGGCCTTGTCCGGAGGAACAGTGCCATCCTTGCGGTTGGGGTTCTGAACGGTGTTGGGCAGGGCCTGCACGGACGGCGGCGCCGCCTGGCCCCGGTCGGCAGCCGATGGTTCGTTCGCGAACGTCGCCGCCTCCCCGCCGATGGCCAGCGCATTCTGCGAATCGACGCCCTGCGCGGTGGCATTCTCGACCGCCGCGGCGGCCGCCGGGTCCATCTGCGAGGTCGCATTCATGATGTTCTTGTTGGGGTCGTTCGCCCCCGATCCGCAGGCGGCAAGGAACACGAAAGCAGGCGAAACGAGCAGCAGGCGCATGGAAGACCCCTCGAATACATGGCAGGCAAGCGTCTCGCCCCAATGCCTCGGCCTCGCTTTTGGTTGCTTTCCCCTCTTGCAGCCGGCGCGCGGAAAGCTATATGCAGACCTCATCCGACAAACATACCGGCTCCGCCGCATGGGACACCCATGCGCCTGGGGCCTTTCCTGCCCTCTCCGGGACAGGGTCCGAACAGCGCGCGGGCCAAACGAAGTGGAGAGACCAGCGGGAGCAGCGCTCCACTTTTCTTACCCCGGCTGTCCGCCGGGGATCAGCGGAAGCGCGGGTCGCGCCTGCCTTCCGTGTCAAGCGCAGGGACTTCGCATGGCCACCAAGTCGATCGACATTCCGCACAACACCTCTTCGGGGCGCTTCACCAAGCAGCGCCGGATCCGCAAGATCTTCGGCAACATCCACGAGATCAGCGAGATGCCGAACCTCATCGAGGTTCAGCGCGAAAGCTATGAGCAGTTCCTGCGGTCCGATCCGGCGACCGGCTATGTCTCGGGCCTCGAAAAGACCCTGCGGTCGGTGTTCCCGATCCAGGATTTCGCGGGCACCGCGCACCTCGACTTCGACCATTACGTGCTCGAAGATCCCAAGTTCGACACCGACGAGTGCCGCCAGCGCGGGCTGACCTATGCCGCGCCGATGCGCGTCACCCTGCGCCTCACCTCCTTCGAGATCGATCCCGACACCGAGGCCAAGTCGGTGATCGATATCAAGGAGCAGGACGTCTACATGGGCGACATGCCGCTCATGACGGGGAACGGCACCTTCATCGTCAACGGCACCGAGCGCGTCATCGTCAGCCAGATGCACCGTTCGCCGGGCGTCCTGTTCGACCATGACCGTGGCAAGACCCACGCGTCGGGCAAGTATCTCTTCGCCGCCCGCGTCATCCCGTATCGCGGCTCGTGGCTCGACTTCGAATTCGACGCCAAGGACATCGTGAACGTCCGCATCGACCGCAAGCGCAAGCTGCCGGTCACCGCGCTACTGCACGCGCTTGGGCTGACCTCGGAAGAGATCCTCAACGAATTCTACGGCCGCGTGACCTATCTGCGCGGGCCGAACGGCTGGCAGATCCCCTACGTGCCGGAGAACTGGCGCGGTCAGAAGCCGATGTTCGACATCGTCAACGCGGACACCGGCGAAGTTGCTTTCAAGGCGGGCGAGAAGATCACCCCGCGCCGTGCCAACCAGGCCGGCAAGGAAGGCCTCGCCAACCTGATCATCCCGACCGAAACCATCTTCGGCCGCTTCTCGGCCTACGACCTCATCAACGAGTCGACCGGCCAGATCTATGTCGAAGCCGGGGACGAGATCACGCCCGAGAACCTCGAGGCGCTGGACAAGGCCGGCGTCGACCGGCTCGAGCTGCTCGACATCGACTACGTCAACACCGGCCCCTGGATCCGCAACACGCTCAAGGCGGACAAGTCGGAAGACGGCGACCATGCGCTGAGCGACATCTACCGCGTCATGCGCCCCGGCGAGCCGCCGACGCGCGAGACGGCGGACGCGCTGTTCTACGGCCTGTTCTTCGATCCGGAGCGCTATGACCTGTCGGCCGTTGGCCGCGTCAAGCTCAACATGCGCCTTGGCCTCGATGCCGAGGACACGGTCACCACGCTCCGCCGCGAAGACATCCTGGCGGTTGTCAAGGAGCTGGTGAACCTTAAGGACGGCAAGGGCGACATCGACGACATCGATAACCTTGCCAACCGCCGCGTCCGCTCCGTCGGTGAGCTGCTTGAGAACCAGTATCGCGTCGGCCTCCTCCGCATGGAGCGCGCGGTCAAGGAGCGCATGAGCTCGGTCGACGTGTCGACCGTGATGCCGAACGACCTCATCAACGCCAAGCCGGCGGTCGCCGCGGTGCGTGAGTTCTTTGGTAGCTCGCAGCTGTCGCAGTTCATGGACCAGACCAACCCGCTGTCGGAAGTGACCCACAAGCGGCGCGTGTCGGCCCTCGGGCCGGGCGGTCTGACGCGTGAGCGCGCGGGCTTCGAAGTTCGCGACGTGCACCCGACCCACTATGGCCGCATCTGCCCGATCGAAACGCCGGAAGGCCCGAACATCGGTCTGATCAACAGCCTCGCGAGCTTCAGCCGCGTCAACAAGTATGGCTTCATCGAGACCCCGTACCGCGTCGTTCGCGATCACAAGGTCACCGACGAGGTCGTCTATCTGTCGGCGATGGAAGAGGCCAAGCACACGATCGCGCAGGCCAATGCCGAGATCAACGACGACGGCACCTTCGCCGAAGAGATCATCTCGTCGCGCCGCAACGGTGATTTCCTGATCGCCCCGCGCGACCAGATCACCCTGATGGACGTCAGCCCCAAGCAGCTCGTCTCGGTCGCCGCCTCGCTGATCCCGTTCCTCGAGAACGATGACGCCAACCGCGCGCTCATGGGCTCGAACATGCAGCGTCAGGCTGTGCCCCTGCTGCAGGCGGACGCCCCGCTGGTCGGCACCGGCATGGAAGAAACCGTTGCCCGTGATTCCGGCGCCGCCATCGGCGCGCGCCGGGCTGGTATCGTCGACCAGGTCGATGCGACCCGCATCGTCATCCGCGTCACCAGCGAGCTTCGACCGGGTGAAAGCGGCGTCGATATCTACAGCCTGATGAAGTTCCAGCGTTCCAACCAGTCGACCTGCATCAACCAGCGCCCGCTGGTGAAGGTCGGCGACGTGGTCGAGGCCGGCGAGATCATCGCCGACGGTCCGTCGACCCAGTTCGGTGAGCTGGCGCTCGGCCGCAACGTGCTCGTCGCGTTCATGCCCTGGAATGGCTACAACTACGAAGACTCGATCCTGATCTCCGAACGGATCGTGAAGGACGACATCTTCACCTCGATTCACATCGAGGAGTTCGAGGTCATGGCCCGCGACACCAAGCTCGGGCCGGAGGACATCACCCGCGACATCCCCAATGTCGGCGAGGAAGCGCTTCGCAACCTTGACGAGGCGGGCATCGTCTACATCGGGGCCGAGGTCGAGCCGGGCGACATCCTGTGCGGCAAGATCACGCCCAAGGGCGAAAGCCCGATGACGCCGGAAGAAAAGCTCCTTCGCGCCATCTTCGGTGAAAAGGCGTCGGACGTCCGCGATACTTCGCTGCGCCTGCCGCCGGGCGTGGCCGGGACCATCGTCGACGTGCGCGTCTTCAATCGTCACGGCATCGACATCGACGACCGTACCCGCGCCATCCAGGCCGAGGACAAGGATCGCCTCAAGGGCGACGCTGAATCCGAGCGCCGGATCCTCAACCGCGCGACCTTCGCGCGTCTGCAGGAAATGCTCGTCGGCCAGGTCGCGACCGCCGCGCCCAAGACGATCAAGAAGGGCGCCACGCTCGATGTCGAGATGCTGGAAGGCACCGACAAGCACGACTGGTGGAAGATCGCCGTCAAGGACGATGCCCGCCAGGCCGACATCGAGGCGCTGAAGGGCCAGTATGACGAGGCCGAAGCGGCCATCCGCCGCAAGCTCGAGGATCGCATCGGCAAGGTCGAAGCGGGCGACGAGCTGGCTCCGGGCGTGCTCAAGATGGTCAAGGTCTTCGTTGCCGTGAAGCGCAAGCTTCAGCCCGGCGACAAGATGGCCGGCCGTCACGGCAACAAGGGCGTCATCAGCCGCATCCTGCCGATCGAGGACATGCCGTTCCTCGAGGACGGGACGCATGCCGACATCGTGCTTAATCCGCTCGGCGTGCCGTCGCGCATGAACGTCGGACAGATCTTCGAAACCCACCTTGGCTGGGCCGCCCGCGGTCTTGGCAAGCAGATCGGAGAGATGCTCGAAGACATGCACAACCGCGGTTCGGATTTCGCCGGCAAGGATGCCGCCGCGATCCGCGAGAAGCTGAAGAGCCTTTACGGCGAGCAGTATGCCGGCGACATCGACGCCCGTTCGGACGAGAGCGTGCTCGACCTCGCCCGCAACCTGGTCGGCGGTCTGCCGATGGGTACGCCGGTGTTCGACGGCGCGCGCGAGCCGGACGTGTCGGCGGCATTGACCGAGGCTGGTCTTCACACCTCGGGCCAGTCGACCCTGTACGATGGCCGCACCGGTGAGCCGTTCGACCGCAAGGTCACGATGGGCATCATCTACATGCTGAAGCTGCACCACCTCGTGGACGACAAGATCCACGCCCGTTCGATCGGGCCGTACAGCCTCGTCACCCAGCAGCCGCTGGGCGGTAAGGCGCAGTTCGGCGGTCAGCGCTTCGGTGAGATGGAGGTCTGGGCGCTCCAGGCCTACGGCGCCGCCTACACGCTGCAGGAAATGCTGACGGTGAAGTCGGACGACGTCATCGGCCGGACCAAGGTCTACGAATCGATCGTCAAGGGCGACGACAGCTTCGAAAGCGGCATTCCGGAAAGCTTCAACGTGCTGGTCAAGGAAATGCGTTCGCTCGGCCTCAACGTCGAACTCGACAGCATCGACAACGGCGACGAGCCGCCGGCGCTCGCGGCGGAGTGAGGGCTGGCGCCCTCCTCCTTCGCCACAAGAATATGACCTCGAAGCCCGTGAGGGCTCAGGAGTAAGATATGAACGAGCTGACCAACTTCGCGAACCCGGTGGCCAAGCCGGAGACCTTCGACCAGATCAAGATCGGCATCGCGTCCCCGGACAAGATCCGTTCGTGGTCGTTCGGCGAGATCAAGAAGCCCGAGACGATCAACTACCGCACGTTCAAGCCCGAGCGTGACGGCCTGTTCTGCGCGCGCATCTTCGGTCCGATCAAGGATTACGAATGCCTGTGCGGCAAGTACAAGCGCATGAAGTACAAGGGCATCGTGTGCGAAAAGTGCGGCGTGGAAGTGACCGTCTCCAAGGTCCGCCGCGAGCGCATGGGCCACATCGAGCTGGCCGCGCCGGTTGCCCACATCTGGTTCCTGAAGTCGCTGCCGAGCCGCATCGGCCTGCTGCTCGACATGCAGCTGAAGCAGCTTGAGCGGATCCTCTATTTCGAAAGCTATGTCGTGATCGAGCCGGGCCTGACCCCGCTCGAGAAGTATCAGCTGCTGACCGAGGACGAGCTCCTCTCCGCGCAGGACGAGCATGGCGAAGACGCCTTCTCGGCCGGCATCGGCGCCGAAGCCGTCAAGATCATGCTGATGGATCTCGACCTTGAAGGCGAGAAGAAGCAGCTCCTCGAAGAGCTCGCCGTCACCAAGTCGGAACTGAAGCCCAAGAAGATCATCAAGCGCCTCAAGGTCGTCGAAAGCTTCCTTGAATCGGGCAACCGTCCGGAGTGGATGATCCTGGACGTCGTTCCGGTCATCCCGCCCGAATTGCGCCCGCTGGTGCCGCTCGACGGCGGCCGCTTCGCGACCTCGGATCTTAACGATCTCTATCGCCGCGTCATCAACCGCAACAACCGCCTCAAGCGGCTGATCGAGCTGCGCGCGCCGGACATCATCGTCCGCAACGAAAAGCGCATGCTTCAGGAAGCCGTCGACGCCCTGTTCGACAACGGCCGCCGCGGCCGCACCATCACCGGTGCCAACAAGCGTCCGCTGAAGTCCTTGAGCGACATGCTCAAGGGCAAGCAGGGCCGGTTCCGCCAGAACCTGCTCGGCAAGCGCGTCGACTATTCGGGCCGTTCGGTCATCGTCACCGGTCCGGAGCTCAAGCTCCACCAGTGCGGCCTGCCGAAGAAGATGGCGCTCGAGCTGTTCAAGCCGTTCATCTACTCGCGCCTCGATGCCAAGGGTCTCTCCATGACCCTGAAGCAGGCCAAGAAGTGGGTCGAAAAGGAGCGCAAGGAAGTCTGGGACATCCTGGACGAGGTGATCCGCGAGCATCCGGTGCTGCTCAACCGCGCCCCGACGCTTCACCGCCTCGGCATCCAGGCGTTTGAGCCGGTCCTGATCGAGGGCAAGGCGATCCAGCTTCACCCGCTGGTCTGCGCCGCCTTCAACGCCGACTTCGACGGTGACCAGATGGCGGTCCACGTGCCGCTCAGCCTGGAAGCGCAGCTTGAGGCCCGCGTGCTCATGATGAGCACCAACAACATCCTCTCGCCCGCGAACGGCAAGCCGATCATCGTGCCGTCGCAGGACATGGTGCTGGGTCTCTATTACCTTTCGATCGAGAAGGACGGAGAGCCGGGCCAAGGGTCGCTGCTCGCCGACATGACCGAGGTCCACCAGGCCCTCGCCGCCGGCGTCGTGACCCTGCACACCAAGATCGTCAGCCGCGTTCCGCAGACCGACGAAAACGGCAAGCAGTACATGAAGCGCTTCGAGACGACCCCGGGCCGCATGCTGCTCGGCGAAACGCTCCCGAAGAGCCACAAGGTGCCGTTCGAGACCGTCAACCGCCTTCTCACCAAGAAGGACATCGGCGACGTGATCGACGAGGTCTATCGTCACACCGGCCAGAAGGACACGGTCCTCTTCGCCGACGCGATCATGGGCCTCGGCTTCCGCCACGCGTTCAAGGCCGGCATCAGCTTCGGCAAGGACGACATGGTCATTCCTCAGGCTAAGGATCCTCTGGTCGAGGAAACCCGCGCGCTGGTGAAGGACTATGAGCAGCAGTATCAGGACGGCCTGATCACCCAGCAGGAAAAGTACAACAAGGTGATCGACGCCTGGTCGCGTTGCGGTGACCGCGTTGCGCAGGAGATGATGAAGGAAATCTCCGCCACGCCGAAGGGTGACGACGGCCGCGAGCGTCCGGTGAACTCCATCTACATGATGGCCCACTCCGGTGCCCGTGGTAGCCAGGCGCAGATCAAGCAGCTCGCCGGCATGCGCGGCCTGATGGCCAAGCCGTCGGGCGAGATCATCGAAACCCCGATCATCTCGAACTTCAAGGAAGGCCTGACCGTCCTTGAATACTTCAACTCGACCCACGGCGCCCGCAAGGGCCTGGCCGACACCGCGCTCAAGACGGCGAACTCGGGTTACCTGACCCGCCGTCTGGTCGACGTGTCGCAGGACGCCGTGATCATCGAGGAGGATTGCGGCACGGACCAGGCGCTCGAAATGCGCGCCATCGTCCAGGGCGGTTCGGTCATCGCGTCGCTTGGCGACCGCGTGCTCGGCCGCACTACCGCCGAGGACGTGGTCGATCCCAAGACGGGCGAGACCATCATCGAGGAAGGCATTCTGCTCGACGAGGCGATGGTCGCCAAGCTCGAAGCCGCCAACCTCCAGGGCCTCAAGATCCGCTCGCCGCTGGTTTGCGCCAGCCGCCAGGGTGTCTGCGGCAAGTGCTACGGGCGTGACCTCGCCCGCGGTACGCCGGTGAACATCGGTGAAGCGGTCGGCGTCATTGCGGCCCAGTCGATCGGTGAGCCGGGCACCCAGCTGACGATGCGGACCTTCCACATCGGCGGTGCGGCGCAGCTCAACGAGCAATCGAACCTCGAAGCGCCGGTCGACGGCACCATCGAGCTTCGTGACATGCCGACGATCACCGACCCGCGCGGCCGGCACATCTCGCTGTCGCGCTCGGGCGAAATCGCGATCCTCGACATGGATGGTCGTGAGCTTTCGACGCACCGCATCCCGTACGGCGCTCACCTGCTGTGCGAGGGCGGTCACATTGTGTCGAAGGGCGATCGTATCGCCGAGTGGGATCCGAGCTTCAGCCCGGTGATCACCGAAAAGGCGGGCACGATCCGGTTCCAGGACCTGATCGAGAACCGCACCATGACCGAGCAGACCGACGAAGCGACCGGCATCAGCCAGCGCGTCGTCACCGAGGACATGGCGAAGTCGAAGAAGGAAGATCTTCGTCCGCGCCTGACCCTGATGGGCGACAATGCGCAGGAAGCAGGCGTCTATCGCCTGGCGGCCGGCGCCATCGTCGCGGTCGAGGACGGGGCCACCGTGGAAGCCGGCGAAGTGCTCGCCCGCATGCCGCGGGAAGCCGCCAAGACCCGCGACATCACCGGTGGTCTGCCGCGCGTGGCCGAACTGTTCGAGGCCCGCACGCCCAAGGACAAGGCGATCATCGCCCGCGTCTCTGGCCGTGTGCAGTTCCTCAAGGACTACAAGGCCAAGCGCAAGATCGCGATCGTCCCCGACGACGGCAGCGATCCGCACGAGGAACTGGTCCCCAAGAGCCGCGTCATCGACGTGCAGGAAGGCGATTACGTCAAGCGGGGCGACAACCTCGTCGGCGGCTCGCCCGACCCGCACGACATCCTCGAAGCGCTCGGCGTTGTCGCCTTGGCCGAATATCTCGTCACCGAGATCCAAGAGGTCTATCGACTGCAGGGCGTGAAGATCAACGACAAGCACATCGAGGTGATCGTTCGCCAGATGCTGCAGAAGGTCGAGATCACCGACGACGGCGACACCACCCTTCTCAAGGGTGAGCAGGTCGATCGCGAGGAGATGGACGAGATCAACAGCAAGCTCGGCAAGGGTGAGCGTCCGGCCTCGGGCAAGCCGATCCTGCTGGGGATCACCAAGGCGTCGCTCCAGACCCGCTCGTTCATCTCGGCGGCGTCCTTCCAGGAGACCACCCGGGTGCTCACCGAAGCCTCGGTCCAGGGCAAGGTCGATACGCTGAACGGTCTCAAGGAAAACGTCATCGTGGGTCGCCTCATCCCCGCCGGCACCGGGGCGGGCATGAACCGGATGCGGGTTGCCGCGTCGAGCCGCGATGCCTCGCTTCGTGCGGCGCAGCGCAAGCTCGCCGACGCGCTGGTCGCGCCCGACAGTGCCGCTGAACTGCGCGCGGCCGAGAACGCCCAGTCGAACCGCGATGCCTCGGCCTCGCCGTCTGATCCGCTGGGCGAGGTCGTCACCAGCGGCACCGGCACCGACGCCGACGCGGGTGACTATCTGCAGGACTGAGGTTCACCTCCCCTCTCGCTTCGGCGGGAGGGGATGAACTGCCGGAAAGGCCCGCGCCGATCCGGAACACACACAAGAAACCCCGCCGGTTCAGCACCGGCGGGGTTTCTTGTGTCGGGCTTGCCTGGGCTGCTTAGCAGCGCGCCCCGTTGATCGTGTTCTCGGTGCAATTGGCAGCCGAGTTCAGATCCCGCGAGACGCCGCGGACGGTGTTGCAGGCCGAAAGGGCCAGAACACCGCTCATCAGGGCCAGGGTCACGAACTTGCGCATGGGTCTACTCCGTTGAACTAGCGAAACGACCCATGCCCCGATCAGGTATTCTTGTCGACCTCGTTCGCGACCGAGTTCACGTCGGCAGCGGCACCACGAACCGTGTTGCACGCAGCGATGCTCATCGAACCGGCGATCAGGGCCAGGGTCATTACCTTGCGAATCATGGCTGTCTCTACTTGCTTGCGGCTGAACGAACGCCGCAATTGCGGGCCGGGTCCATGACGGAGGCGTTATTTTCTCGGGAGTGTGTCGGCTTGACCGCCGGGGCCCTCGCGGGGCAAGCCGCCTCAGCCTCCATGCGGACGTGGCGGAATGGTAGACGCTGCCGACTTAAAATCGGCTTTCGGAAACGAAGTGCGGGTTCAAGTCCCGCCGTCCGCACCAGCGTTGGAAAGGATCGGTTGCAAGGTTCGCACCGATATGGAGTGAAGAATTAACGTGTCCCGGTGCAAACCGCGGAAATGCTTGGTTCTGTACACGTCCAACCAACCAGTCGGCGAACATGGGGACCGGCAAAGACCGAGTGGCCGGTTATCATGCTGCTCCTGTGCGCCATGGCGGCGTTCATCTGGAACGGCAGCAGCCTTCTGCAGCTTGTTGCCAGCGACCGGGCCAGCGGGCTCGACCCCAGCGTGCAGGTCGCCGCTGCCGCCCTGGTTCTGAACGTCGCGCTGATCCTGTTCGGGTATCGCCGCTACGCCGATCTTCAGCAGGAAGCCGCGCTGCGCGCCGAAGGCGAGCGCAATGCCGCGGTGCAGGCCGCGACCGACAGCATCACCGGCCTCGCCAACCGCAAGGGCTTCGCCGAGGGCGTCGATGCCTTGTGCGCGGCGGCAGTGGACAGCGACCATTGCCTTGTCATCATCTCGCTCCAGATGCAGCGGTTCAAGCGGATCAATGACCGCTTCGGCTTCGACATGGGAGATGCCCTCCTGAAGCGCATCGGGCAGGCGCTGTGCGCTCACGTCCCACCCGGTGCCGTCACCGCGCGCCTTTCGGGCGACGAATTCGCGATCGCACTTGCCAGCCACAAGACCGATCTCGCGTCCGCCGAGCGGCTTGCCGAAGCCCTGCTGCGCGACGTCAGCCGCACCTACGATATCGCCGGTTCCTATGTGCAGGTCGGCGCCATTTCAGGCATCGCGAGGGCCGCGCCCGGCACCGCCTGCCGCGCCGCCGACATCCTGCGCCGTGCCGACATCGCGCTCGACCATGCGCGCAGCTCGCGCGCGGCGCGTCCGACCTGGTTCGACAACAGCATGGAGCGCGCGCTGATCGAGCGCAGCGAGCTCGAGCAGGCGATCCGCGTCGGCATCGAGCACCGCCAGTTCATTCCTTATTTCGAACCGCAGGTGGATCTCGCCACCGGTGCCCTGACCGGCTTCGAAGTGCTCGCCCGCTGGCAGCATCCCAACCGCGGCATCCTCAGCCCCGAGCTGTTCATTCCGGTTGCCGAAGAAATGGGCGTCATCGGCCCCTTGAGCGAGCTGGTCGCCGCGCAGGCGATGGAAGCCGCCCGCGAATGGGCAGGCGACTTCAGCCTGTCGATCAACATCTCGCCGGTGCAATTGAACGACTTGTGGCTGGCCCAGCGGCTGGTGCGCCTGATCACCGAACATGGCTTTCCGGCCGAGCGGCTGATCGTCGAGATCACCGAAAGCTCGCTGTTCGCCGATGTCGATCTTGCCCGCAACCTCGTGGTCAGCCTCAAGAACCAGGGCGTGCGCCTGGCGCTGGACGATTTCGGCACCGGCTTCTCCAGCCTGTCGCATCTGCGCATGCTGCCGCTCGACATGATCAAGATCGACCGCAGCTTCATGGCGACGGTGCACGTCGACCGGGAAAGTGCTGCCATCGTCAAGGCGGTGACCACCCTCGCCCAGGCGCTGTCGATCCCGGTTACCGCCGAAGGGCTGGAGGACGAGGCGACCTATACCAAGGCAGCCGCACTAGGCGCCCGCACCGGGCAGGGCTGGTTCGTCGGCAAGCCGATGGACGCCGACGCCGTTACCGAACTGCTGCACCGCCGCGCTGCGGCTGCTGGCGAGACCCCGCTGCAACAGCAGGTCGGCTGACCCCCTCCCCGCACCCCGTTTGTCCCAAATAGAAACGCCGGAAACCGCTTCCGCACGCCCGCCGTTTGAGCATGGTAAAAACCACGTTAAGGTCTTGCCATGCATCGCGTCCGGGCTGTCGCCCTGCCTTATTCCGTCCGCCTCGGCGGTCCGCATCCCCTGCACTTCGGCGTCGGCCGACGCTGGCTGCTGCAACTATCGCGCCAGCTGCCCGCCGGGCTCGGCCCGGATGCGCGATTGTTCGCCACCGCTTACGCCGCGGGCTTTCTCGCCATCAGCCTGTTCATCGCCTGAGCTGCCGCCGCCGCCGCTAGGGGCAGCCGGCCTCCCGGCACGCCTGGTGCAGCTTGCGGCCGAGCCAGGCGGAGACCAGTGTGCCAGCGGCGACGAGTAGCAGGGTTTCCTGCACCGAAACGCCCAGCCGGACCGCCGCGAACAGCAACACCGTTGCCCCGACCATCGCGCCCGAATTGACGATATTGTTGGCCGCCACCGTGCGCGCCGTCTCCGACTTGGGCACGCTGGTGGTAAGATAGGCGTACAGCGGCACCACGAACATGCCGCCAAAGGTCGCCACCCCGAACAGGGTCGCTACCACCGGCCAGCCTGCCGGCTCGGCCAGAAACGCACGGATGCCAACCAGCTCCGCAAACGGCGTCCAGCTCCGGCTCAGCAGATAGAGCGCCAGTACGCACACCCCCATCAACAGCGCCGACATCGGCGCGAAGCGCGCCGAGACCTCGCCCTTGAGCAGCCGATTGATGATCAGCGAGCCCGTCGCCACTCCCACCGAGAAGATGGCCAGGAACAGCGTCGCCACGCTCTGATCGCCGCCGAACACGTTCTTGACCAGCGGTGGGAATTGCGCCGCCAGCACCGCGCCCATGGCCCAGAAGAAGCTGATCGCCAGGATCGCCACGAACAGCCGCGGCACGTGCATGGTCGCCTTCACCAGCCCGATCGACGCGCGCAGGATGTGCCAGTCGAGCTTCGCCTGCGGCAGATCAGGATCGTTGACGGTTCCGCTGGCCTCGGTCGAGGGGGGCGCCGGCGGCACGAACTGCCCCGCGATCCGCCCGGCCAATGCCACCAGCAGCACCGCCGCCGCCGCATATTCGGCATGATAACGCCCGTCAGGGTCCTGCACGACCAGAAGGCCGCCGAGGATCGTCCCGCCGAGGATCGCGATATAGGTGCCCGCCTCGACCAGTCCGGTGCCGCCCAGCACCTCGTCGCCTTCCAGATGCTGCGGCAGGATGGCGTATTTGATCGGGCCGAAGAAGGTCGAGTGGATACCCATCGCGGTCAGCGCAACCAGCATCAGCGGCACGTTCAGCAGCAGCAATCCCGTCGCGCCGAACAGCATGATCCCGATCTCGGCGGTCTTCACCGCACGGATGATCCGAGTCTTGTCTATCGCGTCGGCCAACTGCCCCGACAAGGCTGACAAGAGGAAGAAAGGCAGGATGAACAGCCCGCCCGCCAGCGCGGAGAAGGCCGCTTCCTGTTCCGCCGAACGGTAGATGCCGTAAATGACCAGCATCACCATGGCGGTGCGGAAGAGGTTGTCGTTGAAGGCACCGAGGAACTGGGTGACGAATAGCGGCACGAAGCGCCGGGTCTTCAGCAGGTGCGAAACATTCTGGATCAAGCTTGGGGCGCCTCGCGCAGCCTTTGGTTGATCAACGGCTTAGCGGCGGTTGGCCGCGCCGCCAACAAGGCCCTTTCGCGTTCGGCTTGTCCTGTCCTAAGACGGGCCCGGATGCTGTCGCTGCCAAACCTTCTTACCTTGTCGCGCATCTTCGCGGTGCCGATCCTGGTGGCTTTGCTGTGGAGCCCGCGGCCGTTCGACTACCTCATCACCTTTGTGCTCTACTGCATCGTCGGTATCACCGATTATTTCGACGGCTATCTTGCCCGCGCGCAGGGGCGGATCAGCCGGCTCGGCCAGTTCCTCGATCCCATCGCCGACAAGATCATGGTCGCAGCGGTAATCCTGATGCTGGTGTCGACCCGCCAGCCCGACGCGATGCCGATCATCCACGGCGTTCACCTCATCCCGGCCGGCGTGATCCTGCTGCGCGAGATCATCGTCTCGGGCCTGCGCGAATTCCTGGCGCCGCTGCACGTCTCCATGCCGGTCAGCAAGCTCGCCAAGTGGAAGACCACCTTCCAGCTGGTCGCCTTGGGCGCGCTGATCCTCGCCGGCGCGACGCCGGACGTGTGGTGGGTCCATGCGACGGGCCTCGTCAGCCTGTGGGCGGCGGCGATCCTGACCGGAGTTACCGGCTGGGATTACCTCCGCATCGGCCTCAAGCACATGGATTGAAAGCAAGCGGGCTTGCCCCACCGCAGGCTGCTCGCTACCCGTTACCTACATTTTTGTCAGGAGGATTACCGCGATGACCAAGCAGGAACTCGTCACCAAGATGCAGGACGCGGGCGCGTTCGTTCCGGGCAAGAAGGTCCGCCTTCACTTCGGCGAAGAAGGTGCCATCCTGCTCGACGGCCAGGCCAATCAGGTCACCGAAGACGCAGAGTCGCCCGCCGACACCACCATCAAGGTCAATTGGAACGACTGGCAGGCGATGTCCGGCGGTCAGCTCGATCCGATGACCGCCTTCATGACCGGCAAGCTCAAGGTCGAAGGCGACATGTCCAACGCGATGCAGCTCCAGGGCGTGCTCGCCAAGCTGCGCTAAGCTGCATTTGATGGGGCCTCGGGCGGCGACACGCGTTGTCGTCCGAGGCTCCGGTTTCCGCCGGACCAACGGAGAAACCATGCTCAAACTCTATTATTCGCCCGGCGCCTGCAGCCTCGTCTCCCACATCGCCCTGCATGAAGCCGGGGCTGAGCATGAAGCCGAGCGGGTCGACTTCGCCAGCAACCAGCAGCGCAGCGCCGACTATCTCGCGATCAATCCGCACGGCCGCGTGCCCGCCCTCGTTACCGACGAAGGCACCATCACCGAAAACCTCGCCATCCTCGGCTACATCGCCGACCGCTTCGGCGCGCCCGGCGCGATCCCGCGTGGCGAGGCGTATCAAACCGCCAAGACGATGCAGATGGTCGCCTGGCTGAGCGGCACCGTCCACGCCACTGCCTTTGCGGCGCTGTTCCGCCCCGCCCGCTTCACCCCGGACGAGAGCCTGCACCCCGGCATCAAGGAAGGCGCCCACGCCGCGCTTTCCAGCCACTTCGTCGAGCTTGATGACCTGTGCGGCGCGGGTTGGCTGTGCGGCGAGGATTATACGGCGGCGGACAGCTATGCTGCGGTCTTCTACCGCTGGGCGCGTGCGGCCAAGTTCGACATGAGCCTCTACCCGCGCTGGTCGGCGCTGGTCGGGCGAGTGGCCGAACGCCCCTCCTTCCTCCGCGCCATCGGTCACGAAGGGCTGAAGCTCGAACAATTCGCCTGAGCCCAGCACCCGCCCGGGCGGCAAGTTGAAAACTCTTTCAACTTGCCGCCCGGCGTCCGTCCTGATTATGGATGGGTCATGGCCAACAAGATCTATCCCGATGCCGCTGCGGCCCTCGACGGGCTGCTTCACGACGGCATGACCATCGCTGCCGGCGGCTTCGGCCTGTGCGGTATCCCCGAGCGGCTCATCGATGCCATTGTCGCGAGCGGGGTCAAGGACCTCACCGTCGCCTCCAACAACGCCGGGATCGACAACGAAGGCCTCGGCAAGCTGCTGCGCACGCGCCAGATCAAGAAGATGATCAGCTCCTATGTCGGCGAGAACAAGGAGTTCGAGCGCCAGTATCTCTCCGGTGAACTGGAGGTCGAATTCTGCCCCCAAGGCACGCTGGCCGAACGGATGCGGGCCGGCGGCGCTGGGATCCCGGGCTTCTACACCAAGACCGGTGTCGGCACGAAGGTCGCCGAGGGCAAGGAAGTGAAGAGCTTCGACGGCGAGGACTACATTCTCGAGCGCGGCATTCGCGCCGACCTCGCCATCATCAAGGGCTGGAAGGCGGACGAAAGCGGCAACCTCATCTTCCGCAAGACCGCCCGCAACTTCAACGCACCCGCCGCCACCAGCGGCAAGATCTGCGTCGCCGAGGTGGAGGAGATCGTGCCGGTCGGATCGCTCGACCCCGACACCATCCACCTCCCCGGCATCTACGTAAAGCGCCTGATCCTTGGGAGCCCGTACGACAAGAAGATCGAGTTCCGCACGGTTCGGCAGCGGGAGGCCGCATGAGCCTGCTCGTCGCCCTTGCGCTCGCCGCATCGCAGCCCGCGGTCCGCACGCCTCCGCCGCTGACCAGCATTCCGGCCCGCGGCGAGGAAGCGAAGATCGTCGCCGCCATCGCTGATGTCTACGCCGTCATCAGCGGCCCGGCCGGCCAGAAGCGCGACTTTGCCCGAATGAAAACCCTCTTCACGCCGGACGCCCGGCTTTACGCGGTCGGCCAGCGCGGCCTGCAGGGCGGGTCGCTCGACAACTATATCGAGAAGAGCGGGCCCTTCCTCGAAAAGGTCGGCTTCACCGAGAAAGAACTGACCCGCCGCATCGAGATCTACGGCAATGTCGCGCAGGTCTGGTCGTCCTATGCCGGCACCAGCACCGACGGCAGCGTCAACGTGCGTGGCATCAACAGCTTCCAGCTCGCGCGTCAGCCCGATGGCCGTTGGCTGGTCCACTCCATCCTCTGGCAGGCCGAGCACTCCGCTCTGCCTCTCCCCCGCGATATGGAAGCCCGCTAATGCCCTGGACCCGTGACGACATGGCCGCCCGTGCCGCCAAAGAGCTGCGCGACGGCTTTTACGTGAACCTCGGCATCGGCATCCCGACGCTGGTTGCCAACCACATCCCGGACGGCGTCAACGTAACGCTCCAGTCCGAAAACGGAATGCTCGGCATCGGCCCGTTCCCCTATGACGACGAGGTCGACGCCGACCTTATCAACGCCGGCAAGCAGACCATCTCGGAGCTTCCCTCGTCGGTCTATTTCAGCTCGGCCGACAGCTTCGCGATGATCCGCGGCGGGCACATCGACCTGACCGTGCTCGGCGCGATGGAGGTCAGCCAGGACGGCGACATCGCCAACTGGATGATCCCGGGCAAGATGATCAAGGGCATGGGCGGCGCGATGGATCTCGTGGCCGGCGTCAAGAAGATCATCGTGGTGATGGAGCACACCTCCAAGAACGGCGACCCCAAGTTCATTCCGTCTTGCACCCTGCCGCTGACCGGTCGCAACGTCGTCGACATGATCATCACCGATCTCGCCGTGTTCCAGCGCCCCGATCACCAAAGCCCGTTCAAGCTGATCGAGACCGCACCCGGCGTCACGGCGGAGGAAGTGCGCGAAAAGACCACGGCACGTTACGAGGGCTGAGGCCGTTCGCCGGCTGCTGCCCTTTCTTCTTCTCGCCGGTTGCGCGCCTGACGCGCCGGTCACCATCGATGGCTCCAGCCCCGAGCGCTTCGCCGCCACCACGGCCGCAGCGCGCGAGGAGTTGAACCCGGCCGACCGCCTCGCCTTCGACCAGGCGCTCGCCTCGGTCGGCAGCCGCCGGATGGCCGCCGACAAGGACAAGCTCGCCCGCATCACGTTCGACGGCATGACCGGCGCGGACATCGCCGAGGATTACCGCCGCCGCACGCGCTAGTGCGCGGCCTCAGCCCAAGCTAGGACAAGCCTCATGAAAGCGCTCCTCTCGCACCAGCCCGGCGGCCCCGACACGCTTCAGCTCTCGGAGCTTCCCAATCCCACCCCAGGTCCCGGCGAGCTGCTCGTTCGCGTGCGCGCCGCCGCGATCAACTTCCCCGACGTCCTCATCATCGAGGACAAGTATCAGATGCGCCCGCCCCGCCCCTTCGCGCCGGGCGGAGAGATCGCGGGCGAAGTCATCGGGCTTGGCGACGGCGTCACCGGCTGGTCGGTCGGCGACCGCCTCCTCGCGGTCCCTGGCTTCGGCGGCCTTGTCGAACAGATCGTCATCCCCGCCGCCTCCGCGTTCCGCCTGCCCGAAAGCCGCAGCTTCACCGACGGCGCGGCGCTGCTCCTCACCTACGCCACCTCGATCCACGCCCTGTGGGATCGCGGCCAGCTCAGGGCCGGCGAGACCCTGCTGGTGCTCGGCGCGGCCGGCGGCGTCGGCCTGGCGGCGGTCGAACTCGGCAAGGCCCGCGACGCCCGCGTCATCGCTGCGGTCTCGAGCGAGGAGAAAGCCCAGGCCGCCCGCGACGCCGGCGCCGACGAGGCGATCGTCTATCCGCGCGGGCCGTTCGACAAGGACGGCAGCAAGGCGCTCGCCGAGCAGTTCAAGGCGGCGGTCGGGCCCAAGGGCGCGGACGTCATCTATGATCCCGTCGGCGGCGACTATTGCGAGCCGGCGCTCCGCGCCATCGCCTGGGGAGGCCGCTACCTCGTGGTCGGCTTCCCCGCCGGCATCCCGCGCCTGCCGCTCAACCTTACCCTCCTCAAGAGCTGCAACGTCTGCGGCGTCTTCTGGGGCGCCTTCGCCGCGCGCGACCCGGCCGCCAACCAGGCCCATGTCGAGGAATTGTTCGCCCTGTGGGACGCGGGCAAGATCAGCCCGCGTGTCAGCGCGACCTACCCGCTCGAACGTGGCGGCGACGCCATTGCCTCGCTCGCCGCGCGCCAGGTCATCGGCAAGGTCGTGGTGGAGATCGACTGAGCAGGCGGCTGGCCCAAAGGCGGTAAGCCCAAAGACCAGCTGAAAAGCGAAGGTCAGCGCACCACCTCCGGGGCATCGTTCGGCTATTCCGCCGAACCACAGCACCGGAGCTAACACTCGATGCGTACACCTGCTTTCTTCGCCGCGCTTGCCGGCATCGCCCTCGCTGCCACTCCTGCCGCGGCCACCGTCCAGAACGCTCCCGGCCGCACCGTGGTTGAAGTTGCCGTCGGTAACAGCGATTTCTCCACCCTGGTCACCGCGGTCAAGGCGGCGGACCTTGCCACCACGCTGTCGGGCAAGGGTCCGTTCACCGTCTTTGCGCCCACCAACGCCGCCTTTGCCAAGCTTCCGGCCGGCACGGTCGAGACCTTGGTCAAGCCTGAGAACAAGGCGACGCTGACCTCCGTCCTCACCTATCACGTGGTGCCGGGCCGGGTGAACGCCGCGCAGCTGACCAAGCTGATCAAGGACGGCGGCGGCACCGCCACCCTTACCACCGTCCAGGGCGGCACGCTCAAGGCCTCGCTGATGGGCGACCGCATCATGCTGACGGACGCCAAGGGCGGCGCCGCCCACGTCGTCACTGCCAACGTCAACGCCTCGAACGGCGTCATCCACACCATCGACACGGTCGTGATGCCCTGATCCCCCTTGGGGGGAAGGCGGCAACGGCGCATTGCCTCCCGCCTTCCCCCCGCCTATCTCCCGGCTGATACCTTCAGTGGGAGCGGACATGACCACCTTCGACGATCGCGAGCGGGCCTTTGAGACCAAGTTCGCGCATGACGAGGAGATGAAGTTTCGGGTCATTGCCCGGCGCAACAAGCTGCTCGGCCACTGGGCCGCCGGCCTGATGAAGCTCTCGGCGGTCGAAGCCGAAGCCTATGCCAAGGACGTCGTCCGCGCCGATTTCGAGGAAGCGGGCGACGAGGACGTCATCCGCAAGCTCCTTGGCGACCTCACCGCCGCCGGCGTCGAGACCGACGACGCCGCCATTCGCGAACAGCTCGCCACCAAGACCGTCGAAGCTCGCCGTCAGCTGATGGAAGCGCAGGGCTAAGCACCATGCCGATGGCCGCCGACGACATCGAAGCGCTGATCCGCGCCGCCCTTCCCGACGCGCAGGTGCAGATCCGCGACCTGCGCGGCGACGGCGATCATTATGCCGCCACCGTGACCAGCGCCGCCTTTGCCGGCCTGCCGCGGGTCCGCCAGCACCAACTCGTCTACCGCGCGCTGGGAGAAAGGATGGGCGGCGAACTGCACGCCCTCCAGCTCACCACCGCCGTTCCCCAGGAGTAAGAGAAATGAGCAACGCCCACGAGCGCATCGATGCCCTGGTCAAGAGCAACGACGTCGTCCTCTTCATGAAGGGCACTGCGCTGTTCCCGCAATGCGGCTTTTCCAGCCGTGCGATCGCCATCCTCGACCATCTCGGCACCCAGTACGAGACCGTCGACGTCCTCCAGGATCAGGAGATCCGCCAGGGCATCAAGGACTATAGCGACTGGCCGACCATCCCCCAGCTTT
Source organism: Sphingomonas sp. LHG3443-2 (assembly GCF_049896405.1). Lineage (NCBI taxonomy): Bacteria > Pseudomonadati > Pseudomonadota > Alphaproteobacteria > Sphingomonadales > Sphingomonadaceae > Sphingomonas > Sphingomonas sp. LHG3443-2. The sequence continues at coordinate 1,268,017 of NZ_JAFCUG010000001.1, read as the reverse complement.
ACGTCAAAGGTGAGTTCGTCGGCGGGTCGGACATCATGATGGAAATGTTCGAAAGCGGCGAACTCAAGACCCTCGTCGCGGCGGACGCTTGAGCCCCAGCCTTCCTCGCGAAAACAAGAAGGGGCGGCGAAGCGGGACCAGAAACCGCTCAGCCGCCCCTCTGTTTGGCGTGGAACCAAAGTGGACAGCATCACTGATGCAGTGCCCATGCCAATTGAACTCGAGTGGCGATTTTCGGCCATTTTACAATCTGCCTGATCTTTTCGCCGCCTCCACAGTGTCAAGCTTTCCGACAGCCCAAAGCTCCTCTGGCACTTTGCGCCGTCCAGTGCATTGGCTCGCTTCGTGAACGCCGCATTCGATACCACGGGCGCCGAACGCTCGCTGCTGCTGTGCGACCTGACGCAAAGCTGGTCGGCGGTTGGCGGCGGGGTCGGCACCTATCTCCGCGCCAAGCGCGCGCACATTCTCGCCAACACGCCCCATCGCCACCTGATGATCCTTCCCGGCCACGCCGATGCGGTGGAGGAAAGCGACGGCGGCCGCGCGATCACAGTCTGGTTGAAGAGCCCAAGCGTGCCGTTCAGCCCCAACTACCGCCTGCTGCTGCGCAATGGTGCGGTCCGCAAGGCGCTGGCCCGCTTCATGCCCGACGTGATCGAATGCCAGGACGCGTACAACCTGCCGTGGGCCGCCATCGCCCACCGCCGCGATCATCCCGGCACCGCGCTGGTCGCCGGCTACATGACCGATTTTCCGAACGTCTATGTCGAGCGCCCGCTGTCCAAGGCGCTGGGCAACGCCGTCGGTCGTGGCCTCGGCAAGTTCTGTTACAATTATTGCGGCAAGCTCTACCGCCAGTTCGATTGCGTCTACGCCTTGTCCGAAGCGGGCGGTGGCCGCCTGCTCCGCTCGCTCGGGGTCGAGGACGTTCAGATCCTGCCGCTGGGCGTCGACCTTGCCGACTTCGGCCCCAACCGCCGCGATCCCGAGCTTCGCCGCCAGCTCGGGCTCGAAGGCGACCAGCCGCTGCTGATCTACGTCGGCCGGATGGACATCGAGAAGCGCCCCGACATCATTGTCGAGGCCTTCCGCAAGCTGCCGGAAAGCCTTGGCGCCCGGATCGTCCTTCTCGGCCAGGGCCCGCAAAAGGAAGAATTCGAGGCGCTGCGCGATCCCCGCATCATCACGCCCGGCTTCGTCACCGACCGCGCCACCCTCGCCCGCTACCTCGCCAGCGCCGATCTCTACGTCTCGGCCATGCCCAACGAGACCTTTGGCGTATCGGTGATCGAGGCGCAGGCGTCGGGTCTGCCCGTGGTCGGCGTCGACGGCGGCGCGATGCCCGAACGCGTGCTGCCGGGCATGGGGCTGCTCGGCCCTGTCGCCGACGTGAACGCCATGGCTGCCAACATCCAGACCGTGCTTGCCGGCGATCACAAGGCGATGGGCGAACGAGGCCGCGCCTACGTCTCGGGCGAATATAGCTGGCCGCACAGCATGGAGATCCTGCTAGGAACCGTGATCCCGCATGCCCTTGCCCATGCTGCGTCGCGGCCAATGACCGCCGCCGCCGTGACAGGCTCGCTCGTCGGCGCCTGAGCATCCGTTCATCTTCCGTTTAACCGCGGCATGATGATCGTTGGGGCAACGCAACCACCACGGGGGACTCGCCCATGCTTACGCTTCTGATGCTCGCCGCCGCGCATTCCGCACCGCCCGCTCCGCCGGCTGCCAAATCCGGTGAGACGGTTATCCGCGAGATCGTCGTCCGCCAGTCAGGCGACGCGAAACCGGGTGACAAGGACAAGCAGGAGCGCCGCGAGATTATCGTCATCCGCGACGGCAAGGAAACCGCGGCCGCCGGCACGCCGGAGCGCCGGATCCGCATCGTCGACGTGGCGCCGGGCAAGGGCGAGGAACGCCGCGAGGTCCGCATCCTGCGCGAACCCGGCGCACCCGGCACCCGCATCGCCATGCTCTCCTGCGACGACGGGGCCAAGGTCGACAGCGAAGCCACCGACAAGGACGGCAAGAAAACCCGCGTGATGATCTGCACCAAGGGTGGCAGCAGCAACGTGTCGCGGGTCCAGCAATTGCGCGACGCGGCCAAGCGGATCGAGGGCGACACCAACCTCTCGCCCGAAGCGCGCACGCGCGTCGTCACCGCCATCAACGAGGCCATCTCCAAGCTCCCCGCGAACGAGTGAGTTGCCCGCAGGGCACGGCTCTGTCATCGCCGGGGGAGTGACCCACACCCCCGGCACCCTTGAGCCGCTCGGGCCCGGCCTTGCCCGCCTGCTCGCGCCCAACCCTTCGCCCTTCACCGGCGAAGGCACGTGGGTGCACCTGATCGGCACCGATCGCCTCGCCATCCTCGACCCTGGCCCGGTCGATGAACCGCATTTCGAAGCGCTAATCGAAGCGGTTGGCGGCCGGCCGGTCGACGCCATCCTCGTCACCCATACCCACCGCGACCACAGCCCCGCCGCCGCGCCCTTGGCTCAGCGCCTCGGCGCCCCCGTCTGGGGCTGCGCGCCGCTCGTGGTGCCGGGCGACCAGGAAGCGGGCTTCGACACCAGCTACGCCCCCGACCGCATCTTGTCTGATGGCGAAACGGTGGAAGCCGGCGGCGCCATCATCGAAGCGGTGCACACACCGGGCCACACCTCCAACCACCTCTGCTTCGCGGTGGGCCACCGCCTGTTCAGCGGCGATCATGTGATGGGCTGGTCGACCACCGTCGTCATTCCGCCCGATGGCCACATGGGCGACTATATGGCCAGCCTCCAGAAGCTTCAGGCGCGGTCCGAAACCCTGTTCCACCCCGCGCACGGCGAGCCGGTCGAAGACCCGAAGCGCCTGATGCGCGGCATCCTCGGCCACCGCCTCCAGCGCGAGCGCCAGCTTCTCCGCCTCGTGCAGGAGAGCCCCGCCGCACTCACCGACCTCACCCTGCGCGCCTATCCCGCGCTTGATCCGCGCCTGCGGCCAGCCGCCGAAGCCACCGCGCTTGCCCACCTCATCACGCTGGAGGAGCGCGGGGCAGTCCGCTGCGTTCAGGGTCTATGGAAGGTTTGAGACGATATTGGCCGCTGCTGCTGCTCGCCCTGGTGGCGATCGGCGGGGCGATCTGGTGGAGTGCCAAGCGCGCGGAGGAGCGCCGCGTCGAGGAAGAGCTGGCGCAGGCGCAGGGCATCGTCCGCGTCCTCTCCGCCACTTTCTCCAACAAGGCGGCGCTCAAGGTCGGTGAGGTTAAGGGCACTCTCGACGTCACCACCGTTGACCCAGGCGCCGTGCCCTTTCTCCGCTCGTCGCAGAAAGCCACTATCCCCTACAGCGTCGGCTACACGCTCGACCTGTCAGGCGTCGGTGCGGACGATTATCGCTGGGATCCGGCACGCCGCAGCCTGACCATTCGCGTGCCGACCGTCACGCCCGAACCGCCCAATGTCGACGAGGCCAACCGCTCGGTTGCCGGCACCAGCGGTCTGTTCGTCACTCGTGGCGCCTCGGCCAATCTTGCCCGCCGCGCGTCGCAGCTCGCTACCGCCAAGGCAGGCGAAGTCGCGGCCGAGCCCGCCAACCTCGCCGCCGCGCAGAAGAATGCCGAAAAGGTCGTCGCCGACCTCGCCCGCGCACCGCTCGACGCCGCCGGCCTTGGTCCGATCACCGTCCGCGTCGTCACTCCCGCCGCCGGGGTGCAGGACGGCGAACGCTGGGATGTCAGCCGTTCGATCGAGCAGGTGCTGGCGGATCGCCAACGCTGAGCCTATCTGAAGCCCATGACAGCACCGCTTCGTCCGCCGGTCGGCACCGACCTTCTCGCCGAGATCATGCGCCTCAAGGAAGAGCGCAACGCCGTCATCCTGGCGCATTATTATCAGCGTCCCGAATTGCAGGACCTTGCGGACTTCGTCGGTGACAGCCTCGACCTGTCGCGCAAGGCGGCGGCCACCGACGCCGACGTGATCGCTTTCTGCGGGGTTCGCTTCATGGCCGAAACCGCCAAGATCCTGTCGCCGCAAAAGACCGTGATCCTGCCCGACATGGACGCCGGTTGCAGCCTCGAGGACAGCTGCCCGCCCGATCAGTTCGCCGCCTTCCGCGCCGCCCACCCGGACCATATCGCGCTGACCTACATCAACTGCTCGGCAGCGGTGAAAGCGCAGAGCGACATCATCGTCACTTCGTCCAGCGCCGATGCCATCCTCGCTCAGATCCCCAGGGAGCAGAAGATCATCTTCGGCCCCGACCGCCATCTCGGCGGTTATCTCGCGCGCAAGACCGGGCGCGAGATGCTGCTGTGGCCGGGCATTTGCATCGTCCACCAGGCGTTTTCGGAGACCGAGCTCTTGAAGCTCAAGGCGCAATATCCGGGCGCCCCGGTCGCCGCGCATCCCGAATGCCCACCGCACATCATCGACCACAGCGACCATGTCGGCAGCACCCGCTCGATCCTCGACTTCGCCATCGCCTCGCCCGCCGAAGTGATCCTCGTCGCGACCGAGCCGCACATCATCCATCAGATGGAGAAGGCGGCGCCGGGAAAGACCTTCATCGGGGTCCCCGGCGGCGACGGCAACTGCAACTGCAACATGTGCCCGTACATGGCGCTCAATACGCTCGAGAAGCTCTACATTGCGCTGCGCGATCTCGAACCCCGGATCGAGCTCGAGCCCGAGCTGATGGATCGTGCGCGCGTGCCGCTCGAACGAATGCTGGAAATGGCCGGCCGCACCGTCGGCCAGGGCGATGTCGGCCGCCCGATCGTGCCCTTCCGGTCGGAGGGCGAGCAGGACTAGCGGCGGTAGACGCCGAGCCGGCCGACACCTTCGGTCGTCGTAACCCGCCTGGTCCGCCGGTCGTAGGCGCACAGCTTAACGTCGACGACGTTGCCGCGGTTATAGCCTTCGACGATCCGTAGCTCGACCGGCACCCGGTCGGGGAAGCTCGCCTTGTCGGGGATGATCTTGGCCTGCCGCAGCCCGGAGGCCGTCAGACATGCGCGATTGACCTGCCGGTCGAGCTGCGACCACGCAGCGGGGGTGGACGCGGTGGCGGCGCCAGCCGACAGGGCACGCAGCACGGCGGTCGGAAGGTGCAAACGCATCGGAAGTCTCCTCAAGTCAGAACCGGCCACAATCATTGGGCGCCTGAACTCCGGCAAAACGCTGGCCGATCCAAGCGATCGTGTCGGTCGCGCTCTGCTTGGCGGTGGTCGCGTGATCCTTGCCGGGCAGGTCGATCCACTTGACCCGCACCCGGTTGCTGCACATCCGCCGCGCGAACGCCCGTGTCACCGCCGGCGCGACCAGCGGATCGCCCTGCGTCTGCGCGAACAGTACCGGCACCCGGCTGACTGGGCTGGTGCTGTTGGCCGCCGCATAGGATGACCACGGCGGCGTCGATCCGAGATCGACCTTGGCCAGGTCCTGCCGCAGCGCCAGAATGCCAAGCATGGTGCCGAGCTTCGGCCCCTTGTCGACCGTGATGCAATTGCGCGCGATCCGCTGGATGATTCCCGGTGTCCGTGCCCGTCCGATCCGAAGCGGCACGCCATGATATTGGCTCCAGCTGTCCACCGTCATGGCGGTCAGGAAGGCGCGGTACGTGGCGTTGCTGGCCCCGCGCAGGTTGGCGGCAAGGTCGGTCGGCGGAGCGCCGGCGGCAACCCCGACCAGCCGCAGCCCGGCGCCATCGGCCGCCTGCATCTGCCCCGTCCACAGCGCGGCATGCCCGCCCTGGCTTTCACCCCACACCGCATAGTCGCCGCCGGCCGACGCGCCGGGGATCGCCCGCGCCGCCTTGACCGCATCGATCACCGAGCGCCCTGTCACCGGCCCGACCAGATACGGATGCGGCCCGGGCTCGCCGAGCCCCGGATAATCGGGCGCCACCACGACATAGCCCTGCCGCACCGCGTCCAACGCCGGGGTGGCCGCGAAAAAGCGCGGGCTTCGCGACGGCGTGCACTGGTCGGCCGTGCCCCACGTGCCGTGAGTCCAGGCAATGACCTTGCGCGCCGTCCGCGGCACCGCTTCGCGGGGCGCGATCACCATTCCGGTCAGCGTCTGCTGCACGCCGCGGTCGTCACGGCTCAGATAACGGATCTTCCAAGCCTGCATCCCCGCCAGCGTCTGAGCGACCGGCTCCGCGGACACCAGATTGCCTTGCTGCGCCGCGGCTGGCGCCGCCATCGCCAAAAGGGTAGCCAGTCCACTCAAGCGCATGGCCGACTCCTGATCCAGGTTAGGATCAGAGCAGGTTCTGTTCACGGCAAACGCAACCCCTCCCGTCAGCCGTAGGCCCGCACGAAAAAGACCAATGTCGTCGTGCCCGTCACCAGCAACGTCCACCACCGCACCGCGCGGGCCGACAGCCGCTTGCCGAGCACCGCGCCCAGCCACCCGCCGACCACCGCCCCGGCCAGCATCGGCAGGCACGCCCACCACCACACCATCGCAAAGCCGATGAACACGATCGCCGCCGCCAAGTTTGCGACAGCCAGCATCGTCGTTCGGATCGCGAACAGCTCGCGTGGCCGGATATTCGCAAGGAGCCCGTAAAGCGCAGTAGTGATCAGCCCCACCCCGCCGCCGAAATAGCCGCCATAAACGCCGAGCAGCGCCTGCGAAGCGAGCAGGGTCGGCCGACCGATCGTCACCCGCCGGTGCAGCCAGTCGGCGGCGCTCTTGCCCAGCGCCATCACCGCGAAGGCGAACAGCAGCAGCCACGGAATGATGACGTCGAAGGTCTCCGACGGCGTGACGACAAGCAGCACGCTCCCGACCAGCCCGAACGCAAAGGTCAGCCCCGCCAGCAGCAGCACCGAGATCCCCGCCACCGGCCCCAATTCCTTGCGAAACGCCCACGCACTGGTGGCCGCGCCCGGCAGCAGCGCCACGTTGCTGGTCGCATTGGCGATGTTCGCCGGCAGCCCCAGCGCGATCAGCGCCGGCAGCGTGGCAAAGGTGCCCCCACCCGCCAACGCATTCATGGCCCCGCCGACCAGGCCCGCGAAGGCGGCAAGAAAGAGAATGGAAATGTCGGTCACATGGTCGCCGATCTTGCCCTTGAACGGCCCGCCGTCAGCTTACTTGAACGGCGGCGGCAGATACTCGGCCGGCAAGTCGCGGCCCAGGCGGTGAAAGGCCGCCGCGATAGCCGGACGGCTTCTCAGCGCACTCCAGCCTCCCCAAACGGAAGCATCGCTTGCCGTCAGCGGTTCCTTTTGCAGATTGCGGACGAAGTCCGACTGAAACGATTCATCGTCGATCTGGGACAGCGCGATCTTCTCGGCCTCGTCAGTCTCACCGGCGCAGAGCAAGCCTTCGATCGTCGCGCCCGGTGCATCCTTGGTGTGCTCGAGCATGGCCGGCCGCAAGCGTGCCGCAGCCTCTGTCTGCCCGACCTTCATCGTCGCGCAATAGCGCAGCCGGCGAAGCAACTGGTCGGCAAAGGCATTTCTCGGCTCTTTCTCGGCCACTGCGATCAGAGGCAAGGCGGCTGCGAACTTGCCGTTCTGAACCAGCTTTTCGACCCGGTTGATGAACATGCTAACACGCCAGGAGTTGGCAGGAACCGCGGAATTGAGCGCATGGAAGAGAGCGTCTCCCTCGTCCCCGCGTCCCGCATCGTACAATGCAAGAGCAAGATCGTTGATTGCCCACCCGGTGTTCTCATCTACCTTTGTCATCGAGGCGGCATCGGCGGGCAGCACGCCTTTCAACACCAGTGCAGCATCGAGGCGCCTGGCATCCCGATAGGCTGATACAAGGTCGCTCAGGCGCTCCGAATTGTCGGGGTCTTCGGCCCTGGCCGCCTCTGCCGCTCGTACGGATGAGTCCCGGCTTTTGGAAAGCGCGGGTCCCGCCTGCGCTGCCAATGCGGGCCAAAGGCGCTCATAACGCCGTTGCACCAGCATGTCCTCGACCGTGGACGGATCGTCAATGTAGCGAAGCAGGCCCACCGCCCTGGCCTCGGCGCCCCGCGCAAGCAGAATTCCGACCGCCTCTTTCGCGAACCAGTCCCCCCTCTCACCAAGATAGCCGAGTTCACTCAGCGTGATGATCCGGTCCTCGCGCTCGCGCTGTGGTCCGTCGCGCCAGCGAATGATCGGCATCACCCATTCCGGCGGCAGTTCCCGGACCATGTCAGGGCTTCGTGAGGCAAGGCGGTCGAGCAGCCGCGCAGCCAGATCCTCTCGGCCGATGATAAGAAAGGCAGGAAGGGCGGGCTGCTGGAGTTCTGGTGGCGCGGGATCCGTGCCTGCCTGGGCGTTGAGCAGCGCTTCCGCAGCGGCGGTGCGGCCCTGACCTGCCTCCACGGCGGAGCGCAACCACTTGCCGAAGGAGCCGAGAACCGGATTGTCCCGACCGCCGGAGCTCAGCTGCGCGCTCAGCTTGTTCGCCTTCGCCCAATCCTTGTCCTCTAGCGCTTGGTAATAAGCCTCAAGCGTTTGCGAGAAATCGACCTCAGGCTGCGTGATCGCCGCTGCTTCGCTGTGGGCGGCAGCTGGCAAAGCAGGAACCATCACCAACGTTGCAAGCGGAAAGACAACCGATTTCAACCAAGTCACGCACCGTCTCCGGAAGAGCATGGGAAACTTTCCCGTGGGCAGCGCCCTTGTCAATGATGCGCGTCGGCCTGAAGGCGCCGGCTCAGTCGAGGCTCACCCGCCCCCGCATCGCCTTCACCGCGCCGCGGCCCTTCTTTGTCTCGACGCGCTTGGCCTTGGCCGAGCGGCTCGGCTTGGTCGGGCGCCTCGCCGCGTCGCGCTGATGCGCCTCGGCGATCAGTTCGCGCAGGCGGCGGCGGGCTTCCTCGCGGTTGGCTTCCTGGCTGCGGTGGGTTCGTGCGGTGATGATGAGCTCGCCGCTTTGGGTTAGCTTGGACCCCGCCAGGACCTTGAGCTTCTCATAGGCATGAAGCGGCAGGCCAAGCGCGAAGACGTTGCAGCGCAGCTGGCAGGCGGTCGCGACCTTGTTGACGTTCTGCCCGCCGGGGCCCGTGCTGGCGAGAAACGTCTCGCTCAGCGCATCGTCGGGCAGTCGGACATCGTCAGGCTTCATCGGTGCGCAATAGCACGGCGCCGCAGCGTGGTGCGGCAAAAGCGTGCAACGGCTGTTCGGCGGTGGCGAACAGGCTTGAGTGTCGAAACGTCAGTCGGGGAGCGGCCGCGCCTCATGGGCGAACCGCTCCCCGAACCAAGTGTTACGCTGCAGCGCGGGCCAGCTGAGGGCGCTGGCGCCGACGGCGTGCCGCAAACCCGATCGCGCCGAAGCCCAGCAGCATCATGGCCCAGGTCGACGGCTCGGGCACGGCGCTGCCGAAGCCGACGTTCAGGCGCAAGGTGGTCGACGGGCTGAACGACAGACCCTGCCAGTTGACCGCGATGGAGTTGGCATCGAACGTCAGGCGATTGGCACCGAAGCCGGCAAAGTTGCTCGACGGGTCGATGCTGACCGAGGTGATCGCCGCCAGGTTGTTGGACAGGTCGCGAATGATGAAGCCGTTGAAGGCGGTCGACGACCAGGTTCCCGTCGACAGGTACGAAACCAGGATCGAGTTCGCGGTGAAATCGATGTTGGTGCGCGGGTCGCCGTTCGGGAACGTCGTGAGTTCGACGCCCGGGTCGGTCACAACGAAGTTCTCGGAATCGCTGAAGGGGCTTCCCGTGTTCGGGAAATAGTACTGCGCGTTCAGGGTCGAACCCAGGAAGTTCTCGGCGGCGGCGGCCGGCGTTGCTGCGACCAGGGCTGCCCCCAAAAGTGCCAGTTGTACGCTCCGCATCGCTCTGCCCCCTGCTTGTAAAAAGTCGTCCGGCTTCTCGAACCCCGACATAGGACTGAACCGGCTGGAGCGTTAACTAGCTATTAAACAAATTCTCATCAAGCCGAGTTTCCCGCGGTTCCTGTGCCATTCCGGTACTCCTCGCCCCAATGGTCGGGAAGCGGTGCAGTGACGTCGATCGAAGGCTTGTTTCCGCGCGGCACCACCAGTCGCTGCGCGTGCAGCATCATCGATCCGCCGGGCACGCCATAGACCCGGTCACCGACGATTCCCGCGCCCAGCCCCTCACGAGCATGGACACGGATCTGGTGGGTGCGCCCGGTCAGCGGGCGAAACTCGACCAGGGTACGGCCGTCCTTCTCACCCATCTTGCGCCAGCGGGTCACCGCCCGCTGCCCGGCCCGATCGCCGACCATCCGCCACCCCGCCTCGGCTGAGCTCTTCTTGGCCAGCGGCAGGTCGATCTCGCCTTCGTCGCCTTCGACCGTGCCGGCAAGAAGGGCGAGATAGGTTTTCTCGACCTGCCCGCTTTCGAACGCCTGCTGGATCTTCGCCCGCGCAGCCGGATGGCGCGCGAACAGGAGGCAGCCCGACGTGTCCTGGTCGAGCCGGTGCATCGGGGTCGGCAGCCGCTTGAACCCGAACCGCAACTCGTCGAGCCGGCGCTCGATACTGTCGCCCCCGCGCTTGGGCGTATCGACCGGAAGGCCGGCGGGCTTGTCCATCACGAAGGCTTCGCCGTCGATGAACAGGATAAAGGAACTGAGCAGCATCGGCCTTCCCTAGTCCGGAAACGGTCCTGCCGCACCCCTCTTGCAAAGTAGGATCCGGTCGGCTCCGCTGCTCCGTCGCAGCGGTCCTGCACGGCCGCAAATGGAAGGGGTGAGAAGCACTGCAAACCTCGCGCCCTATGTGAACTTCGAGAACTTCGGACGTGATCCGGCTTGTGGATAACTGATGCAAGCGCGCAACGTCTCCGCTTGAATGAAGCCGTTTAGGTCATGTTAACCTTTTCAGGCGACACCCCGAATGGTTAACACACGCTTCAGGGCCGTTAAGCCGGCGTAACGCTTGGCTGGGCTCTCGAACGGGGGACAAGAGATTATGCGCGTTCTGCTGATCGAGGATGAGCCGACCACGGCCAAGTCCATTGAGCTGATGCTCGGGACCGAAGGGTTCAACGTCTACACCACCGATCTTGGCGAAGAAGGCCTCGATCTCGGCAAGCTGTATGATTACGACATCATCCTCCTGGACCTGAACCTTCCCGACATGCACGGCTATGACGTGCTGAAGAAGCTCCGCACCGCCAAGGTCGCGACCCCGGTCCTGATCCTGTCGGGCATCGGTGAGATGGACAGCAAGGTGCGGGCTTTGGGCTTCGGTGCCGACGATTACGTCACCAAGCCGTTCCACCGCGACGAGCTGGTGGCCCGCATCCACGCCATCGTCCGCCGTTCCAAGGGCCACAGCCAGAGCGTCATCCGCACCGGCAAGCTGGCCGTCAACCTCGACGCCAAGACGGTCGAGGTCGTCGGTGCCCGCGTGCACCTGACCGGCAAGGAATATGCGATGCTGGAGCTGCTTTCGCTCCGCAAGGGCACGACGCTGACCAAGGAGATGTTCCTCAACCATCTCTATGGCGGGATGGACGAGCCCGAACTCAAGATCATCGACGTCTTCATCTGCAAGCTGCGCAAGAAGCTCAGCCTGGCCTGCGGCGGCGACAATTACATCGAGACGGTGTGGGGCCGCGGCTACGTGCTGCGGGATTCGGCCGAGGCCGAGGTCGACGTGCCGGAAGCGGCGGTCGCCTGACGAACGTGGCTCAGGCGGGCTGCAACGTCCGCCTGGGTGCCCGGCGCAGCGCGGTCCCGACCGCGCCGAAGCCGATCAGCATCAGCGCCCACGTGCCGGGCTCGGGGATACCGCCCACCACGTTGAACTGGCTGGCCTGCGCCGAGATGTATGAACTGCCGATCACGTTGAAGCGAAGATTCGAATCCTCGTAGTAGAACGAAAGGTTCTTTCCGGTGAGGAATCCGCCTTGATTGATGATCGTCCCGGAAAAGTAGCCGATTGATCGCGGGTTACCGTACCCGAAGTTGTTCTCACCTTCCTGCAATTCCAGCGGGCCCAAGCTTCTCGTGAATTCCGCTGCGTAAGCCGATGTCGCAAATCCTGATGGGTAAGCCGTCAGGCAGCCAGGTGCACTGCCGCTGTTGCACATCAAAGTATTGCTCGACCCGGTAAGGAAGCCACTTATCGACAAGTTATAGTAAGTCGCCGCGCCCGCTGGACTCGCTAGCCCGAACAGGCAGGTCGCTGCCATGATCGCTACAAACTTACGCATTGTTATTCCCCCAGATTCCTAAAGCAGTTTGCGTGATTTGGGTGCATCTGACCAGTGGCGCCCGCGCCACACAGGCTCAGACCTTCCGCAAACCCGTTCCCTGCATGCCAGCCGCCGGGGCGCTTTCGCCCGGCTCGAATCGTTTCCAGCCATCGCGGCCAAGCCGTTCCATCGGGCGGAACTTGGCTTTGTAGGCCATCCGCTCCGACCCCTCGACCCAATAGCCGAGGTAGACGTAGGGCAGCCCGGCACGGGCAGCGCGCTGGATATGATCAAGGATGATAAAGGTGCCGAGACCCTTGCGATCGGCAAGGCTCGGATCGAAAAAGCTGTAGATCATGCTGAGCCCGTCGCTCTGCTGATCGCTGAGGCAGGCACCGACCAGCTTGCCCGGCCGACCATCGACGGATGGCTCACGATATTCGACGACATAGGTGCGGACCGGGGTCTGCTCGACCATGTCGGCAAAGTCGTTGTCGTCCATCTCGGCCATCCCGCCGCCGGGATGACGCACCGCCAGATAGCGGCGCAGGAGGTCGAACTGTTCCTCGGTGGTCCACGGCTTGCACGCCGTGACCTCGAGATCGGCGTGGCGCTTCATCAGCTTGCGCTGCGTCGCGGTCGGCGCGAACTCGCTTGCCGCGACGCGGACCGAGACGCAGGCCTGGCAGTCGATGCAGCTCGGCCGATAGGCGACCGACTGCGAGCGGCGGAAGCCGATACGGCCGAGCGCCTCGTTCAACTCACCGGCGTGGTGGCCCGACAATTCGGTGAACACCTTCCGTTCGATCTTGCCCGGGAGATACGGGCAAGGCGCCGGCGAGGTGACAAAGAATTTCGGAAAACGGAACGGAGCGCTCAAGCGGGGCCTGCAAGGGTCTGAATGGTTACAGAAGTGTTTATGCTCCCCACCAACGCCCCTGCAAAGTCCCTGCTCCTTGAGGAAGATGGTTAAGCCCAAAGGCTGTACCGCTTCGGGTCAGGTCTAGAGCTTCCCAGCCCTCATCGGCGCCATCACCGTTGCGGCAAAGCGATCCATTTCCTCAGCCTGCGGGCTCATCTGAAGCAGCAGCAAATCGAGCCCGATGGTCTCATAGGCGCGGATGCGATCGGCGATCTGCTCGGGCGTCCCGACGAGATTCGGACGCAGACCGCGGTTGGAAACGCTATATTCCTGCAGCTTTAGTGTCCGCTCAAGCTCGGTGCCCGACAGCCACTGGTCGAAATTGGCAAAGCCCGGCGGAGGCGTCGCCGGCATGGCGGTGATCCGCTCCAATTCGCGCTGAGCCTCCGCCTCGCTGTCGCGAACGATGACATAGGCGGCCATCCCGAACGGCATCGGCGGCCCGCCGGCTTCCTCTCGGCGCGCCTTCATGTCCGCGATCTTGGGCGCGATCGCGTCCAAGGGATCGCCGTGCATGACATAAGCATCGCATTGGCGGGCGATCAGCGTCTTGGCGGCATCACTCTCGCCGCCGGCATAGACGACCGGGCGGCGCACCGGCTTGGGCGATACAATGGCGTTCTTCAGCTGGTAGCGCTCGCCAGCATGGCTGAAGCGCTGCTCGCGCCACAGGCCGTCGACCACGGTCAGCCATTCGGCGGTGCGGGCGTAGCGGTCGTCATGCTGGTCAAAGGCAAGCCCATATTGCTCGGCCTCTTCCTTCCACCAACTCGACACGACGTTCAGCGCCAGCCGGCCATTGCTGATGCGGTCGATGTTGGCTGCCTGCTTGGCGAGCAGCGCCGGGTGATGGAAGTTGGGGCGCACCGCGACCATCAGCTCGATGCTGGAGGTCACCGCGGCCAAGGCGGCGGCTGTGCTCCAGGCGTCGAGTGCAGGCTGCTCCACGCCTTTGATGTCGTTGAGGAACAGCTCGGCGATGAGGGACAAGTCCCATCCCGCCTCCTCCGAGCGCAAGGTGAGATCCCGGACCGCTTCCCAGCTTGCGGACGGGCCCTCGTCCGGATCGTTGCGAAGCCAACCGCCGAACACCGGCATCCAGTAACCGAACCTCATACGCGTGCCTCCGCAATGCGCTGTCTCAGCCATTCCACCAGCCGATCATGCGGGTCGTAGCCCAGCACTTGCACCGGCCTGGCGACGAAGTTGGACAGCGCGTTGATGTCGTAGAATTTGGCCGTGGCGTCGCGGTCGTCGACCATCACCTCGACCCCGCCGACGTCCATGCCCATCGCCTGCGCCACACGCTCGGCGCCGGCGATGATCTCGGCGGGAGGATCGAAGGCGCGCATGGCGATCGGGGTGCCGCGATCGTCATCGCAGGCGTCCGCCGGACAGAGATCGAACTGCCCTGCCCCGTCGACCTCGATGGCGTAGAGGAACTTGCCGCCAAGCGTTTCCAGCCGCCAGATCACGCCGCCCCGGGCGGGCACGGCTTCCTGCACCAGCAGCACCTGATCGACCGAGTGCGGCTGGTCCCCGGCGGCTACCACGGCGGCGAGTTCGGCGGCGCTGTCGAAGCGCATGATCCCTGCGCCCGAGCCGCCGATATTGGCCTTGACCAGCAAGGGAAAGCCGATCCCCTCGGCCGCGGCGGCAAGGTCGGCCGCGCGGTGCACGACCCGCGTGCGCGGAGCCGCCAGGCCGAGGCGATGCAGCAGCGACAATTGCCGCGCCTTGCTGCTGTCGATCGCCATCACCTCGGGGCCGTTCAGCACCGTTGCTCCCTGCCCGCGCCAATGGTCGAGCAGCGCCATCGTGTAGAACAGCGGATGCTCCGGCTCGCGCAGGAAGCTCGACATGGCGACACGGTTGAAGATGACCGGTGCCGGCGGCTGCGAGCCAGTCGGATCAAAGCGATGATCGCTGACCGGAACGGCGACATAGTCGACGCCGCCCCGTTTCAACGCCGCAAACAGCGGCTCGAACCAGGCGGGATGTTCAAACAAAATGGCAAGCTCGGGCATTCGCTTCCTCTTGGGGAGTGCGTTCGCCCGAGCACGTGGGCGGGGGGCATGTGGCGCCGCCCACCCGCCGGGTCAAGCCTGGTGGATGGCCTTGGTCACCTGATAGCTCGCCAAGCCTTCCTCGCCGCCCTCGCTGCCGAAGCCGCTCTCCTTGATTCCACCGAAGGGTGCATCGGCGACCGACAGGGCGAAGTTGTTGATGCCCACCATTCCGCTCTCCAGCGCGTCGCCGACGCGGTTTGCGCGGCGGCCGTTTTCGGTGAACACGAACGAGGCGAGACCGTAAGGCAGGCGGTTGGCCTGATGCAGCGCTTCATCCTCGGTCGCGAAGCTGCGCATCAGCGCGACCGGGCCGAACGGTTCGACGTTCATGGCTTCGGCTTCGTCGGGAACGTCGGCAAGCACGGTAGGCTGGAAGAAGAAGCCACCCTCGCCCGGCTCCCCGCCGGCAAGCACCCTTGCGCCCTTGGCCTTGGCATCGTCGACCAGCCCAGCAATCGCGGGCAAGCGCCGCTGGTTGGCAAGCGGACCCATCTTCGTCTCCGCGTCGAGGCCGTTGCCGATCTTCACGCAGGCAGTGCGCTCGGCAAACCCCTTTGCAAAGGCGTCGTAGATGCCTTCCTGGACGAAGAAGCGGGTCGGCGAGACGCAGACTTGGCCCGCGTTTCTGAACTTCTGCGGGACCAGCATGTCGAGCGTCTTGTCGAGGTCGCAATCGTCGAACACCAGCACCGGCGCGTGGCCGCCAAGCTCCATGGTGATGCGCTTCATGCCGTCGGCGGCGAGCTTCATCAGATGCTTGCCGACCGCGGTCGAGCCGGTGAAGCTGATCTTGCGGATCACCGGGCTGCCGATCAGCTGGCGCGACACCGCATCGGGAACGCCGTGGACCAGCTGGAACACGCCTTTCGGAATGCCCGCGTCGTCGAGCGCCTTTGCCAAGGCGCCGGTGCAGCCCGGCGTTTCCTCGGGCGGTTTGGAGATGACCGTGCAGCCAGCCGCCAGCGCCGCCGCGACCTTCTTGGCGAGGAGGTAGATCGGGAAGTTCCACGGCGTGAAGGTGGCGGTCGGACCAACTGGCTGCGGAATGACGATCGAGCGTTGCCCGGTCGGGCGGACCAGCACCCGTCCTCCGGCGCGCTTGGCCTCTTCAGCGAAATAATCGAACATGCCGGCGGCGCCCATGACTTCGCCAATCGCTTCGGCCAGCGGCTTGCCTTGTTCCTGGGTCAGCAGGCGGCCGATCTGCTCGGCACGATCGCGCAGCAGGCTTGCAGCCTTGTGCAGGATCGCGCCGCGCTTCTCGACATCGGTGGCGCGCCATTCGGGCCACGCCCGCCCGGCCGCCGCAAGCGCCTCGTCAAGATTGGCAGTGCTGGCGAGACGCAATTCGGCGATGGTGTCGCCGCTCGCCGGATTGATCACGGGCGACAAATCGCCCTCGCCCTGGCGCCAGGCGCCGTCGATGAAGAGCTTCAGCTCGGTCTCATATCCCATGCGCCCGATCTAGGACCGGCGGCGCTTGATTGAAAGCGGCAGCAGGACGAGCGCCAGGAGAACGGTGAGCAGGGTGAAGGCAGCAAAGGCGATCAGCGTCGGATGGTGCGTGTCCTCGCGGCCGCTGAGATCCATGATGTGAAGGCCCCACATCCAGTCGTAGAAACGCCACCAGCGGGTGCGCGTGGCAACGATCGCGCCGCTGTCGGCGGCAACGAAGACATGGGTGCCATCCGCCAGATCGACCTGCCATGTGGCGATCGGACGGCGAAGCTCGATCGGCGGATTGGCCGCATCGGTCCGGCGGACCGCCTCGATCGGCGCAGCGCCGCGCCATCGCGCCCTTACCTCGCCTGCGGCGTCGGCGGCGCCTGGCGGCGGGAGCAACTGCCCGGTGGCCGGATCGGCGAGCCGGATCGGACCGTCCTTGACCTCGATCACCCACCGCGGCCCGGCGGCACGCTGCTCGAGGCTGACCTTGGCCAGCGGCAGACCGGCGACCACTGACGGCAGGATGGCGGGCGCGGTCAGCACGACCGGTGCGGGAGGATCGAGCAGGTCGCTCCCGCGCACTTCGTCGATCGGCTTCCACACCATGATGAGCCCCGACACGGCCCAGAACAGGATGGGCACACCGACAAGCCAGCCAAGCCAGACATGCCAACGGCGAAGAGTGGAGCGGACTTTCATGGGTGGGACTTAATCGGATTTGCGCGGCAAGCCAGCACCGAGTGTGGGAGTGCGAGAGGACGCGCGTGCGCATCGCTCCAACCTCACTCGCGCGCTTTTCCTCCCAGGGCACGCAGGAGCGTCATGATCGACCAATAAACAAGCGCCAACACCTGGCGAAGATTCCGGGAATGACGGTGAGAGGCAGGGCCATTAGAAGGACCCCGACCACAAACAGGCCGATGGCAAAGCCGTCCGGACGAAATCTCACGCTCACCCTGACAGAGGTAAGACAATCACCACGCGCCTTCCAGCGCTTGCCGATTGCAACTCTTCGCGCAACCATGCCGGTGTGAGCGAGACGACGACTCTTGCAGGCGGCGTGGTGCATGAGCTGCCCGACGACCTGGCTTGCGCGTTGCGAGCAGCACCGCTGGCACTAGCGGCGTGGCAGGATATTACGCCTCTCGCGCGCAACGAGTGGATCTGCTGGGTGACATCGCCAAAGCAGGACAAGACCCGGGACAAACGCATCGCATGGGGGATCGAGAGCTTGAACGAGGGCAAGCGTCGCCCCTGCTGTTGGCCCGGCTGCCCGCACCGGGTGAAGAACGGCCGCTAGTTCGCGGGCCCCATGCCCTTCAGCGGGATCCCCAGGGCGGAGCCGGAGGCGTGACCGGCCGGCCGAGATCGAAATCGACCCTGAAAAAGCGTGATGGTCGGCGAAGTTCGTAGGCAAAGAGAGTGGGCGTGACTTCCATCGCCCAGACATTGGTCGTCGACTGCGGAATGTTGCCGCGGATGAACAGCTCGCGCGAGTAGGCGTCGGCGGGGAATTCCTGCCGGGTGGTCGTTCCGGCGCTCACCGTATCGCCGCCATATTGCGTCTGCGCGTCCTCGCTTCCGTCCTCATGGCGATGATCGTGCTTCAGCCGCAGCCCGCTTGGCGTGCGGGTGATCACCCAGGTGCGGGAGCGGTCCTCGCCCACATGGAAAGGGATGCGAATGGTATCGGCGGTGCAGTCCCGCACATGCATCACGAGCCGCTTGCCCGCGAAGCTGGCGTCGGCGGGAACCGGCGGGCTGACGATGCGCCCTTCGAACGCCTTGCCGCACAGGCTGGCGATCTGCGCGAAGAAGGCGTCCTGCGGGGAAGTCGCGGCGGGCAAGTGAGCGCAGCCGGCAAGTGCCAGCGATGCGAGAAGGAAAAGCTGTTTCACGCCCACCAGCTTAGGCCGCCGCGGAAGAGGCGCAACCGTGGCGGTATAGCCGCCGGGCGGCCTTAGATGTGGATCGGCTTGCCCGTCACCGCCATCGCCGCTTCCTTGAAGGCTTCGGCGTGGGTCGGGTGGGCGTGGCAGGTGTAGGCGATGTCTTCGGACGTGGCGCCGAATTCCATCGCCTGCGCGGCCTGCGCGATCATGGTGCCGGCAAGATTGTTGATCATCCACACGCCCAGCACGCGGTCGGTCTTGGCGTCGGCGATCACCTTGACCAGCCCGTCGGGTTCGCCGTTGGTCTTGGCGCGGCTGTTGGCCATCATCGGGAACTTGCCGACCTTGACCTCGCCCCCCGCCTTGGCCTGCTCTTCGGTCAGGCCGACGCCGGCGATTTCGGGCGTGGTGTAGACCACGCTCGGGATGATGTTGTGGTTCACGATGCCGGTCAGGCCGGCGATGTTCTCGGCGACCGCAATGCCTTCGTCCTCGGCCTTGTGGGCGAGCATCGGGCCGGGGATCACGTCGCCGATCGCCCACACACCCGGGACCGAGGTGCGGAAGCTGTGATCGGTCTCGATCTGGCCCTTGGTGTTGAGCTGCAGTCCGGCGGCGTCGACGTTCAGGCCGTCGGTGTTGGGACGGCGGCCGATCGACACGAGCACATGGCTGGCTTCGATCGTCTCGGCCGCGCCGCCCTTGGCGGGCTCGACAGTGACGGTGACCGCGTCGCCGTTGCGCTGAACGCCGGTGACCTTGGTGCCGAGCTTGTAGGCGAAGCCCTGCTTCTTGAAGATCTTGTTCGATTCCTTGCGGATCTCCTCGTCCATGCCGGGCAGGATCTGGTCGAGATATTCGACCACAGTGACCTGCGCGCCGAGGCGGCGCCAGACGCTGCCAAGCTCGAGCCCGATCACGCCGCCACCGATCACGACGAGGTGACTCGGTACTTCCGCCAGCTCCAGCGCGCCGGTGCTGTCGACGATCCGCTCCTGGTCGACCGTCACGCCGGGCAGCGGGGTGACCGAGGAGCCTGTGGCGACCACGATGTTCTTTGCGCGCACGGTCTGACCGGCGACCTCGACGGTGTCGGCGCCGGTGAAGCTCGCGCGTCCCTTGAGCCAGGTGACCTTGTTCTTCTTGAACAGGAACTCGATGCCCTTGGTCAGCCCCTCGACCGCCTCGACCCGACCCTTCTGCATGGTCGGAATGTCGATGTTGAACTGGCCGGTGATGCCCCACTTGGCCATGTGGCCGTGGGCCGCTTCCTCGAACAGCTCGGACGCGTGGAGCAGCGCCTTGGACGGGATGCAGCCGACGTTGAGGCAGGTGCCACCCAGCGTTTCGCGGCTTTCAGCGCAAGCGGTCTTGAGCCCGAGCTGCGCAGCGCGGATCGCCGCGACATAGCCGCCGGGGCCGGCGCCAATCACCAGAACGTCGTAGTCGTAGTCAGCCATGGTCTTCCTTTGGTGCTCCCACTCGTCGGGGAGCGAATAACTTTACAGGTCGATGAGCAGGCGGGTCGGATCCTCGATCGCTTCCTTGACGCGGACGAGGAAGGTCACCGCTTCGCGCCCGTCGATCAGGCGGTGATCGTAGGACAGCGCCACATACATCATCGGGCGCGCGACGATTTGCCCGTCCTTGACCACCGGGCGTTCCTCGATCCGGTGAAGGCCGAGCACCGCCGACTGCGGCGGATTGATGATCGGGGTCGACAGCAGCGAGCCGAACACGCCGCCGTTCGAAATGGTGAAGGTGCCGCCTTTCATGTCGTCAGCGGTCAGCGTTCCGTCCTTGGCCTTTTTGCCGAAGCCCGCGATCGCCTGTTCGATTTCGGCAAAGCTCATCTGGTCGGCGGAACGGACCACCGGCACCACCAGGCCCTTGGGCGCCGACACCGCGACCGAGACGTCGAGGTAATTGTGATAGACGATCTCGTCGCCGTCGATCCGGGCGTTCACCGCCGGCACGTCACGCGCTGCGAGCGCCACGGCCTTGGTGAAGAAGCCCATGAAGCCGAGGCGGATGCCGTGCTTCTTCTCGAACAGATCCTTGTAGCGGGTCCGCGCGGCAATCACCTCCGTCATGTCGACGTCGTTGAACGTCGTCAGCAGCGCGGCGGTGTTCTGCGCGTCCTTGAGGCGGGTCGCGATGGTCTGGCGCAGGCGGGTCATCTTGACCCGTTCCTCGGCCCGCTCGCCCTTCGGCGCGGCCGGCGCCGAAGCCAGAGCGGCGGCAGCGGGAGCAGCAGCGCCCGGGGCCGGGCTGCTCTTCGCCTTGGCGACGTCTTCCTTGGTCAGGCGACCATCCTTGCCGGTGCCGGTGAGGGCGGCCGGATCGACACCGCTTTCCTGCACTGCGCGGCGGACCGAGGGCGACAGGCGCAGCGCCTGAGCCTGCTCGTCGCTGATGTCGCTTCCCTTGGCGGCTGGGGCGGCAGCAGGAGCAGCTTCGGGAGACTTCGCCGCCGGAGCAGCAGCAGCGCCGCTGCCCTCGCCGATGGTCGCGATCACCGCGCCGACGTTCACCGTGTCCCCTTCGCCGACCAGCGCTTCACCGAACACGCCCGCGACCGGCGAAGGAACATCCACCGACACCTTGTCGGTCTCGAGGCTCGCCACCGGCTCATCCACCGCAACCGCGTCACCCGGCTTCTTCAGCCACGCGCCAAGCGTCGCTTCGGTGATGCTTTCGCCCAGTGCCGGGACTTTGACTTCCGTGCCCATTCTTCCCCTCAAGCGTTCGCTTTGCCGGCTTGCCGGACGGTATCCTCAGCCGCGTTCGTCGCGGCCTTTGCAGCAGCCCCAGTGCCGAGCGCGGCGGCAATGAGGGCGGTTTGTTCAGCCAGGTGGCGCTTGGCAAGGCCGGTCGCCGGCGAGGCCGAAGCAGCGCGCCCGGCGTACACCGGACGGAAGCTCTTGCCCGCGGCCCGAAGCGCGTCCTCGATGAAGCTTTCGACGAAGAACCAGCTGCCGTTGTTACGCGGCTCTTCCTGGCACCAGACCACTTCCTGGAGGTTCGGCATCGCGGCCAGGCGTTTCACCAGCGGCTCCGATGGGAACGGGTACAACTGCTCGATGCGCAGAACCTCGACATCCTCGAGCCCGGCCTCGTCACGCGCTTCCATCAGTTCATAGGCAACCTTGCCCGAACAGAGAACGAGGCGGCGCGTGCGGCCCTCGGCCGGTGCCTTCAGGTCCGACAGGATGCGCTTGAAGTGGCTCTCACCCGAGAAATCGGCGATCTGCGACACCGCCTGTTTGTGCCGGAGCAGCGATTTCGGCGTCATGATCACCAACGGCTTGCGGAAGTCGCGGAGCAGCTGGCGGCGCAGCAGGTGGAAGTAATTCGCCGGCGTGGTGACGTTGGCGACCTGCATATTGTCTTCAGCGCAAAGCTGGAGATAGCGCTCGAGGCGTGCCGACGAATGCTCCGGCCCCTGCCCTTCGAACCCGTGCGGCAGCAGCAGGACGAGGCCGCTCGCGCGCAGCCACTTGGCTTCGCCGCTGGCGATGAACTGGTCCATGATGACCTGCGCGCCATTGGCGAAGTCGCCGAATTGCGCTTCCCACAGCACCAACGTGCGCGGGTCGGCGAGGCTGTAGCCATATTCGAAGCCGAGCACGCCGAATTCGCTCAAGGGGCTGTCGCGCACTTCGAAGCGGCCGCCTTCGATGGTGGTCAGCGGAACGAACTTGTGGCCGTCCTTCTGGTCGGTCCACACCGCGTGACGCTGGCTGAAGGTGCCGCGGCCGCTGTCCTGGCCAGACAGGCGGACATTGTGGCCCTCCGCAATCAAGGTGCCGAAAGCGAGTGCTTCGGCGGTGGCCCAGTCGAACCCGGCGCCGCTGGCGAACATCGCCTTCTTGGCGTCGATGATGCGGCCAAGCGTCTTGTGGATGGTAAGGTCGCCCGGAACACGGGTCAGCACCTCGCCGACGCGGCGCACCTCGTCCTCGGGAACCGCGGTGCCGGTGTTGCGGCGGCCTTCGACGCCTTCGGCCGGCCGCTTCAACCCTGCCCAGCGGCCCTCGAACCAGTCGGCCTTGTTGGGCAGGTAGCTGGCACCCGCTTCGAACTCGGCCTCGAGATGCGCGACGAAGGCGTTGGTCTTGCCGTCGATCCACGCCTGATCGACCACGCCCTCGGCGATCAGCCGCTCGCCATATTGCTTGCTGACCGGCGGATGCTTCCGGATCGCGTCATACATCAGCGGCTGGGTGAAGCTCGGCTCGTCGCCCTCGTTGTGACCGAAGCGGCGGTAGCACCACATGTCGATCACGATGTCGCGGTTGAACTCCTGCCGGAATTCGGTCGCGAGCTTGCAGGCGAAGGTCACGGCTTCGGGATCGTCGCCGTTGACGTGCAGGATCGGCGCCTGAATGCCCTTGGCGACGTCGCTCGGGTAGGGCGAGCTTCGCGCGAACTGCGGCGAAGTGGTGAACCCAACCTGGTTATTGATCACGAAATGAATGCAGCCGCCGATGCCGTAACCGGGCAGGCCAGAGAAGCTCAAGCACTCCCACACGATGCCTTGCCCCGCGAACGCCGCGTCGCCGTGAAGCAGGACGGGGAGCACCTTGTCGCCTTCGTCGTCGCCCTTGATTACCTGCACCGCGCGGGCCTTGCCCAGCACGACCGGGTTGACCGCCTCGAGGTGCGAGGGATTGGCCTGCAGCGAGAGGTGGACCTTGGTGCCGTCGAACTCGCGGTCCGACGAGGTGCCGAGGTGATATTTGACATCGCCCGACCCGCCGACGTCCTCGGGGTTGGCGCTGCCACCCGCGAACTCGCTGAAGATCGCGCGGTAGGGCTTACCCATGACGTTGACGAGGACATTGAGGCGACCGCGGTGGGCCATGCCGACGACGATCTCTTCGACGCCCGCCTGCCCGCCATATTTGATCACGGCTTCCAGCGCCGGGATCATGCTTTCGCCGCCGTCGAGGCCGAAGCGCTTGGTCCCGACATATTTGCGAGCGAGGAACTTCTCCCACTGCTCGCCGTGGATCACCTTTTCGAGGATCGCCTGCTTGCCCTCGGCGGTGAAGCTGGCGCCCTTGTCACGGCCTTCGATCCGATCCTGGAGGAAGCGGCGCTCCCCCAGATCGTTGATGTGCATATATTCGAGACCGACCTTGCCGCAGTAGTTGGCACGCAGGATCGCCACGATCTCGCGCACGGTTGCGGTCTCAAGTCCGAGATTGCCGCCGATGAAGATCGGGCGGTCGAGATCGGCGCCGGTAAAGCCGTGATATTCGGGCGTCAGGTCAGCGGGCAGGTCACGCTTGGCCAGGCCAAGCGGATCGAGGTCGGCGGCAAGGTGCCCGCGCACCCGGTAGGTGCGGATGAGCATCATCGCGCGGATAGAGTCCTCGGCGGCGCGGCGGACCTCTGCTTCCGAGGCGCCGGATGCAGCGGCCTTGTCCTTGGCCTTGGCCGCGACCTGCTCCAGCGTCGCCTCGGTCGGATCAAGACCGAGATTGACGGCGTCCAGCGCCGCCACCGGCCAATTCGGCCGCTGCCAGCTTGGTCCTTGCTCGGTCTCGTACAGGTCGGTCATTCCATCCTCGTTGCCCCGCTCAAACGGCGGGGCTTCAGGCCATCAGTGCCGCGCCCTTGCCGGGGCGGGTCAGCCGTTCAGCAATTCCTTGAGCGTGCGGCCGAGCTCAGATGGGCTCGGCGACACGCGGATTCCAGCGGCCTCCATCGCGGCGATCTTGGATTCCGCATCGCCCTTGCCGCCCGACACGATCGCGCCGGCATGGCCCATGCGGCGGCCCGGAGGGGCGGTACGGCCGGCGATGAAGCCAACAGTCGGCTTGCTGCGGCCGCGCTTGGCCTCGTCGGCGAGGAACTGCGCGGCCTCTTCTTCCGCGCTGCCGCCGATCTCGCCGATCATGATGATCGACTTGGTCTCGTCGTCCGCCAAGAACATCTCCAGCATGTCGATGAACTCGGTGCCCTTGACCGGATCGCCGCCGATGCCGACCGCGGTGGTCTGGCCGAGGCCCTCGTTCGAGGTCTGGAACACCGCTTCATAGGTCAGCGTGCCCGAGCGCGAGACCACGCCGACGCTGCCCTTCTTGAAGATGTTGCCCGGCATGATGCCGATCTTGCACTCTTCCGGGGTCAGGACGCCGGGGCAGTTCGGCCCGATCAGGCGCGAGGAGGAGCCGTCGAGCGCGCGCTTCACCTTGACCATGTCGAGCACCGGAATACCTTCGGTGATGCAGACGATCAGCGGGACCTTGGCGTCGATCGCCTCAAGGATCGAATCGGCCGCGAAGGGCGGCGGAACGTAGATCACGGAGGCGTCGGCGCCGGTCTTGGCGACGGCTTCCTCGACCGTGTCGAACACCGGCAGGCCGATGTGGGTGGAACCGCCCTTGCCCGGGGTCACGCCACCGACCATCTGCGTGCCGTAGGCCAGCGCTTGTTCGGTATGGAAGGTGCCGGTCTCCCCGGTCATGCCCTGCGTGATGACCTTGGTGTTCCGATTGACGAGAATGCTCATTTTTTCTCCGAAGCGGACATGCCGACGACGAACCGCGCCGCCGGTTCTGTTTCAGTACCTGTGGGTTCGATCAGGGCGATCTTGCCGCCGCCGACGAAGGCAGCGCCCTTGGTGCCCCCGCGGCCGGTCTTAAGGGCGGGCTCGAGCCCTTTGAGGCGGGTCTGAAGCCCATCCATCAGCGGCTTGTAATCGGCGACGCTGCCAACGCGGCTGGTCACGCTGCAGGCCGGCTTGTCGCCGCTCGGCAGCACCATCACCATGACGCTGCTATCGGCCTTGCCGAAGAAGCGGAGCGGGGTCGGAAGAGCCTTGCCGTCCTTGTCCTTGAACTCCGCCGGCTTCCACCCTTTGGCTGCCAGCTTCGCAAGGTCGACCGAGGTCGCGCCCGTCGCTTCCCAGCAGTCTGCCGCCGCCTCGACGATTGCTGCGGGCGGGTTGGGCGTCTGCGCGCCGGCCACCGCCGGCAAGCTCAGCAGCATGAGGGCAAGAAGGGCGCCTTTAACCAAGGCTGGGCTCGATCTGCTTGCAGGCTTCGAGCAGGCCCTTCACTTCGCCGACGCTGACCGCGAGGTTCTGCTTCTGCTCGTCGTCGAGTTCGATCTCGATCACTTCCTCGGCACCGCCGGCACCGATCACCACCGGAACGCCGACATACAGGCCGTCGAGGCCGTACTTGCCGTTCACTTCGACCGCGCACGGCAGGATCCGCTTCTGGTCGCCGAGATAAGCCTCGGCCATGGCGATCGCGCTGGTGGCGGGCGCGTAATAGGCCGAACCGGTCTTCAGCAGCGCGACGATCTCGCCGCCGCCGCCGCGGGTGCGCTTGACAATGGCGTCGATGGCTTCCTTGGACGAACGGCCCATCTTGACGAGGTCGTCGACCGGAATGCCGCTGACCGTGGTGTAGCTGGTCACCGGGACCATGGTGTCGCCGTGGCCGCCGAGCACGAAGGCGTTGACGTCACGCACGCTGACCTTGAACTCGTCGGCCAGGAAGGTGGCAAAGCGGGCCGAGTCCAGCACGCCGGCCATGCCGACGACCTTGTTCGCGGGCAGGCCCGAGAACTCGCGCAGCGCCCAGACCATCGCATCGAGCGGGTTGGTGATGCAGATGACGAACGCGTCGGGAGCATGGTTCTTGATGCCCTCGCCGACCGCCTTCATGACCTTGAGGTTGATGCCGAGCAGGTCGTCGCGGCTCATGCCGGGTTTGCGCGGCACGCCGGCGGTGACGATGATCACGTCGGCGCCAGCGATGTCTGCATAATCATTGGTGCCGGTGATCCGAGCGTCGAACCCCTCGACCGGTCCGCACTGGCTGATGTCCAGCGCCTTGCCCTGCGGCATGCCTTCCGCGATGTCGAACAGGACGATGTCGCCCAATTCCTTCTTGGCAGCGAGGTGGGCAAGGGTGCCGCCGATCATGCCGGCGCCGATAAGGGCAATCTTCTTGCGGGACGTCGTGGCAGACAAAGGGGGGTCTCCGTCGGGTAATTGGGCGATGAAAGGCCGCCGCCGGGACGGACAGCCGGAACGGTCTGGGCCTCTAGCCCCTGCGCCCCGCTGGGGCAACCGCGGGAGGCGCCATTGTTGTGGGCCGGGGCCTGAACGATACCGTCAGAGCCGGTTCATGGCCGCCCGGCTAGAGGCAGAGGCATGAAACAGGCACTCATTCTCACGGGCGCAGCGCTCGCCCTCGCCGCGGCCCCGGCGGCCGCCAAGCCCGGTCACGGTGGCGGGCACCACGGCAAGCACGGTGGCTATGCGCAAAGCTATGGCTGCCCTCCGGGGCTTGCCAAGAAGAACAACGGCTGCCTGCCGCCGGGCCAGGCGCGCAAGCTGGCGATCGGGCAGCGTTATGCGCAGAGCTACGGCTATGACCGCTATGGCTACAATCGCATTCCGTATGATGTGAGGCAGCAGTATGACCTCGATCCGTCCAACCGATATTATTATGATCAGGGCAATCTCTACGGGGTCGACCCGCAGAGCCAGATCATCGAGCAGATCATCGGCGCCATCCTGCGCTGATCGGCGCTGCAAGAGAAGAAGGGCCGTCCGGAGCGATCCGGGCGGCCCTTCTGCATGGGTCAGCTTCCGACGCGGCGCAGGAGGTCGGCGATAATCGGAACCTGGTCGTGGAAGCCTTCGACGACCACCCGCTCGTCCAAGCCGTGAGCGTTGCTGGGCTCGGTCAGATAGCCCCACAGCCCGCCCACGCCGTAGACGGGGATCCCGACCGACCGCAGATAGGCGCCATCGGTGGCGCCGGCGGATTGCACGGGAATGATGGTGGCAGCGGGAAAGCGGGTGCGGACCGCGTCGCGGTAAGCGGTGACGAGATCGTCGCGCAGCGGGCTGACATCCGTCGCCGGCGTGCTGCTTTCGGTGTCCAGCGTGACGGTGACGTCCTTGCCGGCGACCCGCTGCAGGTCTGCCTTGACCTGATCGAAGCTGACCCCGGGGAAGATCCGGCAGTTGACGTTGGCTTCGGCGCGCTGCGGCAGGGCGTTGGGCGCATGGCCGCCCGACAGCTGCGTCGCGACGCAACGCGTGCGGGTATAGCCCGGCTCGTTGGCCTCAAGGAGGTCAGCGGTCCGGCGGTCGGTCGGGTCGGCCAGCCACTTGGTGATCAGCTCGCCGAAGCCCCCTTTGTCCCCCGCCGCGATGCGCTCGAAAAAGGCGCGGGTCGCGGGATTGATCATCGGCTCGAAGCGATATTCCTCGAGGTTCTTGAGTGCGCCAGCCAGAGCGTAGATCGCATTGTCGGGTTGCGGCGCGCTGCTGTGGCCACCCTCATTCACCGCGGTCAGCTTGAAGTCCGCATAGGTCTTCTCGGCGACCTGCATGTAATAAGCGTCGATCCGGCCGTCACGGTAGAGCGCCCCGCCCCCGGCGTCGAAGTTGAGCGCATATTCGGCATCGATGAGATCGCGCCACTCGGTGGACGCGCGCTTGACGCTCTTCATGCCGGTTTCTTCGTCGCCGGTGAACAGGACGATAATGTCGCGGCCCGGTGTCCAGCCGCTGGCCTTGAGCTTCTGAAGGGCAAGCACGAGGCCGGTCAGCGCTGCCTTGTTGTCGCTCGATCCGCGCCCGAGATAGAAGCCGTCTTCCTCGCGGAACTGGAACGGCGGGTTCTTCCAGTCGGCCGCCTTGGCTTCGACTACATCCATATGGGCCATCAGCAGGATCGGCTTCTTGCCCGACGGCTTCGGAGCCTTCCACCGCGCGATCAGGGTCTGGGTATTGTCGTGATCCTTGATGATCGTCGTCAAGCCCGCCTTGCGGAATTCGGCGGTAAGAAGGGTCGTCAGCTTGCGGAACTCGGCAGGCTTGCCCGCGACCGTCTGTGCTTCGACGACCTGCTTGAACAAGGCGCGCTCAGCGGCGCGATTGGGAGAAGTCGCGGCGGCTGGCTGGGCGGCGGCAAGCAGTAGTGACGTGAGCAGCATGAGTGACCCTCCCCCGAATTGCGGAAGAGGCTAGGTCGCCGGGGGCCCGGCAGCAAGCGTCGGGAAAATCAGCCTTCGATCAGGCTTAGGATATTGCCCTCGGGATCCTTGAACCAGGCTGTCTTCATGCCCTCGGCGACTCAGATGTCGCCCTCCCGCTCGAGCCCGTCCAGATCGTAATGCTTGACGCGGACGCCCTGCCCTTGGGCTCGGGTCACGCAGCGCCGTGACCTTCGGCAAGGTAGTCGGCGCTGCGCATCTCTTCCAGGCGGCTGACCGTCCGCTGGAACTCGAACGCCCCAGTGCCTGCGGGATAAAGCCTGCCGGGCTCCGCATCGGCAGCGGCGAGAAGCTTCACCTTATGTTCGTAGAGCGCATCGATCAGCGTCACGAAGCGGGCAGCCTCGTTGCGCTTTTCAGGACCCATGACCGGGATGCCGACCAGGATCACGGTGTGGAAGCGCTGGGCGATGGCGAGATAGTCGGCGGCCCCGCGCGCTTCGCCGCACAAGCGCTTGAACGAGAAAACGGCGACGCCCTTGAGGCTCTTGGGCACATGCAAAGTGCGCCCACCGCCGACGTCCAGTTCTTCGCTGGGCACATTGGCACGATCTTCGACTGGATAGTCGGTCAGCTTGAAGAAGGCGGTCGAGAGTGCCTCGGTCGCAGCCGGCCCGTTGGGGACGTGCCAGGTCTCGACCCCGTGCAAGCGGTCGAGGCGGTAATCCGTCGGTCCGTCGAGCGGAATTACTTGCAGCCGCTTCTCGAGCAGATCGATGAAGGGCAGGAACAGCTCGCGATTGAGGCCGTCCTTATAAAGCTCGCTCGGCGCGCGGTTGGACGTCGTCACCACCGCCACGCCTTCTTCGAGCAGCGCGGTGAACAGGCGCGAGAGGATCATCGCGTCGGCGGGATTGTTCACCACCATCTCGTCGAAGCAGAGCAGCAGGCTCTCGCTTGCAATGATTTCGGCCAGCGCCGGGATCGGGTCGCCATGACCTTTGGCCCGCTCGGCACGCAGGCGTTCGTGCACTTCCAGCATGAAGGCGTGGAAGTGGACCCGGCGTTTAGGCGCCACCTCGATATGGTCGAACGCGAGGTCCATCAGCATCGACTTGCCGCGCCCTACCCCGCCCCACAGATAGATGCCGCAGATGTCGCGGCGACGGCCGAGCAAGCGCGCGAAGAAGCCGCGCCGCATCGACAGTTCTTCGCCCAACCGGTCGAGCGCGGCGGCTGCGCGCGCCTGGTCAGGATCAGCTTTCAGCTCACCTGCGGCAAGCAGGCGGTCGTAAGCGGCGGCGACGGCTCCGCTCACGTGACGTCGCGAAGCTTCTTCAGCGTGCCCGAGAAGCTGTAGCAGGCCTCGCCATCCTGCCGCACCACGCCCTGGAGGAAGGCGAGGCTGCGGGTCTGGCGGACGAGCTCGACATGGGCGTCGAGCGGCTTGCCCGCTTCTCCGCGGCCCATGAACTTGGTGGTGAGGTCGAGGGTGACGTAATGCGCGCGGCGCATCCCAGCGCAGCGGCCGCCGCCGAACAGCGCCATGTCGATAAAGCTCATCACCATGCCGCCGTGAAGCGAGCCGCCGAGGTTGAGATGGCGCTCTTCCGGGAACATCCGCACCACCGCGCGGCCGGGCCCATCGGGGCGGAAGATCATCTTGCCGGTCTGCGCGGCAAAGCTGTCGGCCGGAAGATCGATCCAGCTGTACCAGCCCGGATGATCGGGATCTTCGCGTGCGCCGGACGGGCGGTTCTTGATGTCTTCGGGTGCGTCCATGCGGCGGGGGTTAGTCAGCGATCCTGATGGGCGCAACAACCTGGCGTCGTCGCGGCGCAGGCCGGGACCTCAGCCAAGACAACGCTTCAGCCGACAAGCTCCCGGCCGTCGCCGGGACGACGAGCACTCTTACGCCGCGCGCTCGGCGATCAGCTTCTTGGTTTCGGCGATCGCCTTAGCCGGGTTCAGTCCCTTGGGGCAGACGTTGGCGCAGTTCATGATCGTGTGGCAGCGATACAGGCGGAACGGATCCTCGAGCTGATCCAGCCGCTCGCCCGTCATCTCGTCGCGGCTATCAGCCAGCCAGCGATAGGCCTGAAGCAGGATCGCCGGACCGAGGAAGCGGTCGCCGTTCCACCAATAGCTCGGGCACGAGGTCGAGCAGCAGAAGCACAGGATGCACTCGTAAAGGCCATTCAGATGCTCGCGGTCCTGCGGGCTCTGCAGCCGCTCCTTGCCGCTCGGCGCCGGGCTGGCGCTCTTCAGCCACGGCTCGATCGAGGCGTATTGGGCGTAGAGGTGCGAGAAGTCGGGAACGAGGTCCTTGATCACGTCGCAGTGCGGCAGCGGGGTGATGCGCAGATCACCCTTCACGTCCTCGATCGCGGTGGTGCAGGCCAACCCGTTGCGGCCGTCCATGTTCATCGAACAGGAGCCGCAAATGCCTTCGCGGCACGAACGACGGAAGGTCAGCGTGGGGTCGAGCTCGTTCTTGATCTTGATCAGCGCGTCGAGGACCATTGGCCCACATTCGTCGAGGTTGACCTCGTACGTGTCGTAACGCGGGTTCTCGCCCGTGTCGGGGTCGTAGCGGTAGATCTTGAAGGATTTGACCCGGTTGGCACCGGCTTCCGCCTTGTACTGGCGGCCCTTGCCCTTGATGACACTGTTGGCGGGAAGCGTGAACTCAGCCATTTCAATCCTCTAGCGTTGGGCGCGAGATAGAGACGACAGAGGGGAAAAGCCAGTCCTCCCGAAGGTCCGTATCACTTGTCGTCCCGAGGCGGTTCGGGCTCGCGGACGATGACGCTCTTCAGAGGTGAAAGTAGAGACAGCGTCACAAAGGCGAGCACGGTCAGCATCACTGCGACATCGATCGCGCCAAGACCCACCGACAAGCCGATCGCGCCAGTCACCCACAGGCTGGCGGCAGTGGCCGTGCCCTTGACGCTGTCCTTGACCTTGAGGATCGCGCCCCCGCCGATGAAGCCCATGCCGGTGATCAGCCCTTCGACCACCCGGGCCGTCGCTTCGGGGTTGTCACCGATGATCCCTTCGCTTGCCTGAAGAAAGCCGCAGGAGGCGACGGCGACCAGCGGGAAGGTGCGGATGCCGGCCGAGCGTTCTTCCTTTTCGCGGTTCCAGCCGATCGGCAGCGCCAGCACATAGGCCAGCAGCAGCGCGGCCACGTGCGGCAACAGATTGAAGTTATCGGTGCCGAACACTTCTGTCATGGAGCCGTAACAATCGGCCCTCCGCTTAGCTCCCCTGCGCGGCCTTCAGCACTTCGCCTGCGTGATTTGGCACCTTCACCTTGCGCCAAGCACGGAGAACCGTGCCATCGGCGCCGATCAGATAGGTAGCGCGCTCCATGCCCATATACTTGCGGCCGTACATGCTCTTCTCGACCCACGTTCCGAAGGCCTCGCTGAGCGAACCCTCATCGACGGCAAGCGGCACCTTGAGGTCGTATTTGGCGATGAACTTGTCGTGGCTCTTGGCACTGTCGCGCGAGACACCAACGACCCGCGCGCCGGCGGCGGCGAATTCATCGGCGAGCGCGGTAAAATCCTGCGCCTCGCGGGTGCAGCCCGACGTGTCGTCCTTGGGGTAGAAGTAAAGCACCAGCTTCCCGCCGGGACTGGCGAGGTCGATCGTCTGGCCGTCGGTCGTCGCAATCGTGAGTGAAGGTGCCTTGTCGCCCTGCTCGATCATGTCTTGCTTTCCTTTACCTGCTCCCAGCGCGCCCCGATCCGGGCGCGCGCTTCATCGAGCGCTGCCATCAGCGCATTCCAATCCGCCTGTCCACACAGGCTTGCGACGAGGCTGCGGCTGGCGTCCGGCACGTCGGCGGCCTTGCCGGGGACCACCAGGCGCAGGACCACGAGAAAGCGGCTGAGGAGGCGCAGGTCGGGGTCGGCCTTGGCATCCAGCAGTCCGGCGGCGGTGAGCTCGGCGATGGCCTGTTCGAGCCGCGGATCAAGCCCGACGCCGGTGGTCAGCTGAAGCACGTGCACGGTGAACTCGAGATCGACGAGGCCGCCCGGACCGAGCTTGACGTCGAACGGTCCCGAGGGCGGCTTGTGGCGCGCCATGTCGTCACGCATCGCGGCAGCATCCCGGCGGACCTTTTCGTGGTCCCGCGGCTCGGCAAGAATGGTTCGGATGAGGTCGGCGACCTTGTCCTGGAACACGGCGTCACCGGCGAGCGGCCGGGCCCGGCAGAGTGCGAGATGCTCCCACGTCCACGCTTCGGTCCGCTGATAGGCGGCGAAGGCCTCGAGGCTCACCGCCAGCATGCCTTGCTCCCCCTGCGGGCGGAGGCGAGTGTCGACATCGTACAGCGGGCCAGCTGAAGTCTGGACCGAGAGCCCGGCCACGATCCGGCTCGCCAGGCGGTTGTAGTAATCGGTGGCGCCAAGCGGGCGCGGGCCATCGGAGCGGGCACCCTCAGGCGCATCGAACAGGAAGATGAGGTCGAGGTCGCTGGCATGGGTCAGCGCCCTGCCCCCGAACCGCCCGAGCGCGACCACCGCAAGATGCCCACCCTCGATCCGCCCATGCGTTTCGGCGAAGCTTTCCTCGACCTTGGCGGCGATCACCCGAACCGTCGCCTCGGCAAGGGCGCTATAGCCCTCCGCGAGCGCGATCGGATCGCGGGTGGCGGTGATCAGCTGAACGCCGAGTGCGAAGCGCCGCTCGCCTACCAGGCGGCGGATGCGATCCAGCGCGGCGTCGAGTGGATCGTTGGCGACTGCTGCTGTGCCCCGCGCCGTAAGCGTCTCGACATCGGGAATCTCGACCAGGCTGCTTTCGTCGATGAGGCCATCCAGCAACGTAGGGCGCTGGGCCAGCTGGTCGGCGAGCGCCGGGGCCTGGGCGAGGATCAGCGCGAGCAGGTCGGCGAGCTGTGGCCGCGCTTCCAGCAGACGGAAAAAGTTGAGGCCGCTCGACAAGCGGTCGATGACATCGCTCAGCCGGTTCAGCGCACGCAGAGGGTCCGACGCGGCGGCAATGCGCGGCAACAGGGTCGGAAGCATCGCCTCGAAAGCGGTCCGGGCCGCAGGCGAGCGCAGCGACCGCGATTTGCCGGTTCGCCATTCGGCAATCCGCCGTGCCGCTTCGGCCGGCTCGGGCCAGCCCATTTCTGCAAGCTCGCTCCGAAGGAGATCGGGATCGTTCGACAGGCGTCGGTCACGGCTCGTCACCAGGCTGTCGAACGATCGGCCGACCGCCTCGACATGGGGGCAGAGCTCGGCCAGCAAGGCCGCGGCGTCTTCATGCGCGCCGAGCCTCGCCACCGCCTCCAGCGCCTCGCCCGAGGGAAGCCGGTGCTCCTGCCGGTCGTCGATCATCTGCACCCGGTGCTCGGCAGTACGCAGCGCGCGGTAGGCACCGGCGATGGCAGCGGCTTCGGCGGCATCGAGCCGGCCGGCGGCAGAGAGGACGGCAAGCGCATCGAGCGTAGCGGGAGCGCGCAGCACCGGCTCACGGCCACCGTGGACCAGCTGCTGGACCTGGGTGAAGAATTCCGCCTCACGAATCCCGCCGCGCCCACGTTTCAGGTCGTAGCCGGGACCGAATTGCTGCCCCTGCGCATAATGGTCGCGGATGCGGAGCGAGATGTCGCGAATGTCGTCGATGGCGCCGAAATCCAGCGCCCGGCGCCACACGAAAGGGCGGATCTCGTCGAGGAACCGCTCGCCAAGGGCACGATCTCCGGCAGCGGCGCGGGCACGGATGAATGCGGCGCGCTCCCACGGCAGGGCAGAGCTTTCGTAATAGGAGATGGCGGCACCCACCGGCAGCACGATTGGCGTGACTTCAGGCGAGGGGCGGAGGCGAAGGTCGACGCGGGCGACATAGCCGTCGGCGGTCCGCTCCTGCAGCAGCTCGACCAGCCGACGTCCGAGGCGCGTTGCAGCGGCGCCAGGCTCGTCACGCGCGCGGCGCGGCAGGGTCTCGGGATCGAACAACAGGATCAGGTCGACGTCCGAACTATAGTTGAGCTCGCGACTGCCGAGCTTGCCGAGTGCGAGCACGGTGAGGCCAACGACCGGCTCTTCGGGCGTGCGCTCGGAGATGGCTTGTGCGAGCGCTGCATGGATTGCGCCGTCCGCGAAGTTCGAAAGCGCGGCGGTGACAGCTTCAAGCGAGAGTTCGCCTGAAAGATCGCCTAGGGCTGTCGCTAGGGCCAGCCGCTGCCGAGCAAGCCGCAAACGGGACCCAACAATCAGGTCCGTGTCATCGCACAAAGCGGCAGATGCCAGGGCCGCTTCGCTGCCACGCACCTCGAATGTATCGGCCAGGCCGGCATGCCGCTCGATCAGCCCGCGCAAGAACGGCGACCACCGCTTTGCCCGCTCGATGGCGTCCCGCCGCCCCGATGCAGAAAGGTCACTTACCATTCGGACCGTTCTGCAGCCGACTTAGTGAGAAACGAAAGTGGCTTAGCTGCGTTGAACGACCAAATGAATTCCGCACCTAACTTGAAGGCGGCGGCGATAGAATCGAAGGCCCAGATGGATCGACGTGTCATTAGGGTCGAGCTACCGCCTGCTCATGCCGGTGTCACCGCTGCCCTGCGGCGTGCCTTTGCGGCCGTCCCCGCAGGTGGTGAAGACCGCCAGTTCGACGAACTGCTGGCGCGTCTCGGGTGATGCCCTGACCGGCGAAGGCCGGTGAGAGAAGATCAGTTTAAAAAAGAACGCCGCCCCAGTCTTTGCCGGGGCGGCGTTTCTTTGTTCAGCCGCGCGGACCGGCGAGTTCGTCGACTTCGCCCATGATCTGCGACAGGGCGCTGTGGTTGGGATCGGTCTTGTGCTGCCGCCGGCTGGGAAGCTTGCCGCCTGACAGCAGCTGCTCCAGCGCGACCCGGCCTCGCGCGACGCGGCTCTTGATGGTGCCGACGGCGCAGCCGCAGATTTCGGCCGCTTCTTCGTAAGCAAACCCACCTGCTCCAACCAGGATCAGCGCTTCACGCTGCGGCTGCGGCAAGTGCATCAAGGCACGCTGCATGTCACCAAGCTCGACATGGCGATCCTGGCTGGCCGGTGCGGCAAGGAGCTTGGAGGCGGTGATCTCGTCCCACTCGCCCTTGAAGCGCGCGCGGCGCATCTGGCTGAGGAACAGATTGCGCAGGATGATGAAGGTCCATGCGCGCATGTTGGTGCCGGCCTGGAAGCGCTTTCGCGCAGCCCACGCCTTGAGCAGCGTTTCCTGCACTAGGTCGTCGGCAAGATCGCGGCTGCCCGACAAGGAGCGGCCGAAGGCGCGAAGGTGCGGAATGACCTGCGCCAGCTGGGTCTTGAATTCCGGATCGGACAGCGGAACGGGCTCGGCCCGTGCCGCCTCGGCCGGTTGACTGTCCAGATCGTCGCTCACGTATCCCCGCCCATTGTCACTAGTGCTGCTTGCGCTGTCCGCGCTTGGAACCACGGCGCAGTCCACTCAGGCCGCAACGAAATAGATGATTGCGAATGCCAGAATGACAAGGGCAAGCCCGCCGAACAAGGCTACGCGTGCAACGCCCGGAGTCGTACCCGCGCGCGCTTCGGTTCCGGTCAGGTGTTCCGGGTGATTTTGATCCATGAGGTGTCGGCACTCCGAACAGATTTGAAGCGCCAACGCAACGATGGGAACCCGGGTTCCCTCGCTTGACGCCTCAGCCGGCCGGAACGGTCGCCGCGTCGAAGAACAGCGCCTGAGCGATCGCAGCCTTCACCGTCGCGCGCTGGAACGGCTTGGTGATGAGGAAGGTCGGCTCCGGCCGGGTGCCGGTCAGCAGACGCTCGGGGAAGGCGGTGATGAAGATCACCGGCACCGAGAATTCGGCCAGGATGTCGCGCACGGCATCGATCCCGCTCGAATCGTCGGCGAGCTGGATGTCGGCCAGCACCAGGCCCGGCGGATGGGCGCGGGCCTGCGCCACCGCTTCGTCGCGGGTCACGGCGACGCCGGTGACATTATGCCCAAGGTCACGAACGATGGTCTCGATGTCCATCGCGATGATCGGCTCGTCTTCGATGATGAGGACGTCGGCCAGAGTCTGGCGCTCGATCTCACCAAGGGCTTCCTGAACGAGATTGTCGATCTCGTTCGGCTCCGCGCCGATCAGATAGCCGGCGTCGGCCGCCGAGAAGCCTTCGAGTGCGGTCAGCAGCAGCGCCTGGCGGGACAGCGGCGTGATGCGGCTGAGGCGGGCCTGGGCGATCGCTTCGGGATTGCCGAGCCCGTTGTCGCCGCCGTGGCCTTCCTCGATGTTCGCGGTCGACCAGATGGCGTGAAAGGTCTTGTACAGGCCAAGCCGCGGCTCGACCTCACGCGGGAAGCTGTCGGGCGCCGCGACAATGGCTTCAAGAGTCGCCCGAACAAACGCATCGCCATGAGTCTGGCTGCCGGTGAGGGCCCGCGCATAGCGCCGCAGGAATGGCAGATGAGGCGCGAGTTCCTGGCCTAGCGACATGGGTATCTCGGTGCTCCTATAAATCTCTATCGAGGCCCCTATTGGAAGCCGCTAAGCGAAACTGCAAGCCTCGGGGCAGCGCGGTGCCGCTGCCGAAGGCCCTCAGCTTTTATCTGTTGAGCGGTCGGAACAAAGCAGCGGTCGTTTGGTTTCGTGTGCGGGCTGCCCCAACTGAAGTTGACGGGTTGGCGGCCCTGTTTCTAGGGGGCTAGTGTTTCGCCCGTTCACAAGGACAGGGATTTGCGAGAGGCTACGCTGCGCCGGGAGGGGACCGAAGGGTTGAGTGCGAACAACAACGATTCTCGTCCACGAGACGACAAGAGCAAGGGCGCAAAGGGTTCTACACGGCCTGGGCAAGCAGCTCAGGACGTCGGCAAGGCCCTGCGAAGCGCCTATGACGAAACCCTTCGTGAAGACGTTCCCGACGACTTTCTCGACCTTCTGGGAAAGTTGAGCTGAGCGAGGCTCAACTCGCCCCGTCCGCGTCCTGATGTCCTCCCTGCAAAATTGGTTTCGGCAGCTTCCCACCGCCGGAAAGCTGATGCTGTTGCTCAGCGCTGCGATCCTGCCGCTCGGGCTCGTCCTCGTCGCGGCGGCGAGCAACGGCATCGAGCAGGCCAACAGCGCCCTCTCCTCCCGTGCCAACGACCAGGGTCGGCTCGCAGTCCGTGCCATCGACAGCCTGATCGCGCGCAACGTCCTGGCCCTCAGGATCGCTGCGAACGGCGCGCTCGATGGAGGCGGTGATCCGTGCGAGCGGGTCAGCCGTGCGCTCAGCGCGGCGCCGGGCGTGCCGACCTCCTTCCTGCTGTCAGACCCGCTCGGCACGCAGCTCTGCACCCGGGGCGAGCCTGACGACGGCGGTCGCCCGACCCTGCTGGTCGCGCCCGGGCAGGTCCGGATGTGGCTGGTGCCTGAGCGTGGGCGATTGTTCTACAAGGTCGGGGTTTTCGGTGGATCCGCGACGGGGTCGCTCGACCGCGAGCAGTTCCGCGCGGCCTTAAGCGCCGCCCGCGCCGGGACTGCCGGGCTCGACCTCATGGCCGGCGGCGGCTCGCTGCAGGTCAGCGACGAGGGAGAGCGAAGCGGCGGGCCTATTGGCGACACCGTTGTGGAGCGGTTCGAGCAGGCGATTGCCGGCGGCCAGGTCCAGGTCGCAGTTGACGTACCAATTGATCACATCCCCTCCGCCGACCGCCTCCTCCTCCTCCTCCCGCTGCTGATGTGGATCGTTGCCGCGCTGCTGAGCTGGCTGGTGGTCCGCACCTTCCTGCTGACCCCATTGCGCCGCATTAGTCAGACCATTGCCGCTCACGAGCCGGGTCAAGGTCCGCTGCAACTGCCCAAACGCCTCGGCTCCTCGGTCGAGATCCTCGAGCTCGGTGCTTCGTTTACCCGCGCCGTGGAGCGGATCGAACAGAGCGAACGGGACATGGGTGAAGCGCTGGAAGGACAGCGCAAGCTGGTCCGGGAGGTACATCATCGGGTCAAGAACAACCTCCAGGTGGTCGCTTCCCTGCTCAACATCCACCGCCGAAGCGCCAAGTCGGAGGATGCGCAGAACGCTTATTCCGCGATCGGGCGGCGGGTCGATGCGTTGGCGGTGGTCCACCGCAACCATTTCGCCGAGCTGGAGGAGAACCGCGGCATCGCGCTTCGTCCGCTGATCAGCGAACTCGCCTCCAACCTCCGCGGCAGCGCGCCGGAAAGCGCCCGCCGTCTGGACATCAACCTTGATCTCGAAAGTCTCAACACCACGCAGGACGTGGCCGTGGCAACCGCGTTTCTGACCACCGAAATCGTCGAACACGCCATGCTGACCCGCCCCGACGCGGCCGTTACCTTGACGCTGCGCCGCTCGAGCGAGCTCACCGCCCGCTTCACCCTGGCAACCGGCGCCCTGTCGCCCGAAATCGCGAGCCAAGCCGAGCACCAGCAGTTTGAGCGGATCATCTCCGGTCTGGCCAAGCAGCTCCGTTCGGCGCTGGAGAAGACCGAAGGGCATTACAGCGTCGAACTGCCGGTCTTCCCCGCGCGCGAAAGCTACTAGGCAGACGACGTGGGGTTTGCCGGTTCCGATCGATCCGCACCGGCGAAAAAATTCTTCTCAGCTGTTGGAACCCCCAGCCTGCACCACCGTTTTATACTTCGGATAGTGACCTTTTGCCCCCCCGCTCTCGCTATCCGCTTACACGGGCCCGAAGTCGTCAACCCTCCCCCCCCCCGGTGACGATTTCGGGCCCGCCTTGCGTTTGGGGCCGATCGAACCTCGTTGAACGAATTGGTTTGCGACATCGCGCCCGCACGCGATGCTCTTTCGCTTGCTGTCGGACTGAACAGCTTACTCGCCGGTCGCGGGTGCCTGCTGACGCGCGGACCGCCAATGGGTCAGGCGAATGGCGATGATCGAACTTTCGTAAAGCATCCACAAAGGCACGGCGAGCATCAGCTGGCTGATCGCGTCGGGCGGCGTCAGTACCGCGGCAATCGCAAAGGCACCGACGATCGCATAGCGCCGCTTGGCCGCGAGCTGCGCTGCCGTGACCAGCCCCGCCCGCTCCAGCAGCATCAGCAGGATCGGCAGCAGGAACGCGACGCCGAAGCCGAACAGGAAGCGGGTTACGAACGACAGGTAGTTGCCAACGCCCGGCAGCGCTTCCTGGCTGACACCGCCGATGTCCCCTTCGAAGCCGAGGAGGAAGTGCAACGCCCATGGCATGGCGAGATAATAGGCAAAGGCCGCTCCGCCGCCGAAGAAGATCGGGGTCATGAGCAAGAAGGGCAGAACCGCCCGCTTCTCCCGGGCATAAAGGCCGGGGGCCACGAACCGCCACATCTGGGTAGCGATCACCGGGAAGCAGATCATCAGGGCCGCGAACAGCGCGACCTTCACCTGCACCCAGAAAGCTTCGAACACATCGGTATAGATGACCCGATCCTGCCCTGCATCCTTGAGCGGCTGGACGAGAAACGCGAAGATCGGCCTGGCAAAGTAGTAGCAGGCGAAGAACGCCACCACGATCACCGCGATGCAGATCAGCAGGCGCTTTCTCAGTTCGACCAGATGTTCGAACAACGGCGCCTTGGTGTCGTCGAGCTCCTTCACGGCAACTCGCGCTTGCTGTGCTCGGGATCGGGCAGCGGCAGGCCCGGCTCATCATCGAAAGAAGGTTCAGGCGGCTGGCGGCTCTCCTCCGGAGGCGGAGGCGGCGTCTCGCTCACCGGGGCGCCAAGCGTCTCGGACGCGCCGGCGTAGGGGACGGCGACCGGATGGTCGCGCATGATCCGCTCATTCTCTTCGCGCCAGCGCTTCTCCATTTCCTCGAGTTCCGCTTCGCGCATCATGTTCTCGATGCCGGAAGTGAAATGGCGCGCGTGGGCGCGGGCGCGGCCAACCCAGCGGCCAACCGTCCGCATCGCGGTCGGCAGTTCCTTTGGGCCGATGAAGATCAACGCCGCCAGGGCGACGATGATGAGCTCCGTCGAATCGACGCCGAACATGCGGCGACGAGATCAGCGCGGGCTGGTGTCGGAAGGCGGCGGCGGCGGCGCGACTGGATCGGCAGCTCGCGGGTGCGGCGTGACATCGATCGGACGGTCGACCGAGCCGAGCCGGCGCGCTTCTTCCGCCTTGCGGCGGCGCTCGTCTTCCTCGTCGTCGGCCATTCCGTGCTTGAAGCTCTTCAGGCCTTTGGCGACGTCGCCCATCATCGAGGAAAAGCGATTGCCACCGAACAGGAGCAGGATGACGACCCCGAGAATGAGCCAGTGAATGAGACTGAAACCACCCATGAGAACCGTTACTCCATTACCTTGCTGCTTTATCTAGTCGTCTTCACCGTCACTTACTAGCTGCAGGCCGGGCATGGGATCGAGCAGCCCCGCGGCA
Organism: Sphingomonas sp. LHG3443-2; assembly: GCF_049896405.1. Taxonomy (NCBI): domain Bacteria; kingdom Pseudomonadati; phylum Pseudomonadota; class Alphaproteobacteria; order Sphingomonadales; family Sphingomonadaceae; genus Sphingomonas; species Sphingomonas sp. LHG3443-2. The sequence goes on along the minus strand of NZ_JAFCUG010000001.1, from coordinate 1,227,224 downwards.
CGCAGATCGTCGATCCCCGGCAAATCGCGGCGGCTGGCCAAGCCGAAATGGGTCAGGAAGTCGGCGGTTGTGGCGTACAGCAAGGGCCGCCCCGGCCCCTCACGGCGGCCGGCGGGGCGAACCCAGCCGGCTTCCATCAACACATCAAGCGTGCCCTTGGAGGTTTGCACCCCGCGGATGGCCTCGATCTCGGCGCGGCTCACAGGCTCGTGATAGGCGATGATGCTGAGCGTCTCGGTCGCAGCGCGGCCGAGCCGGCGCGGCTCCTCGCGGGTCCGGCGGAGGAGAGGGGCAAGGTCCGGCGCCGTTTCGAAATGCCAGCGCCCGCCGCGAGTAACCAGGTGGACGCCGCGCTCTGAATATTGCTCCTGCAAGGTGGCAAGCGCAGCGGCGAGATCGCCCTCCCCTGCATGAGCGATGATGTCGTGTTCGCGCAGCGGCTCTGCGGCAGCGAACAGAACGGCCTCAACTGCGCGTGTGTAGCCGCCGTCGCTCATCCTCGTGCCTGGCGAAGTTCGAGCGGGGCGAAAGGCTCCGCCTGCCGCAACTCCACCCTCCCCTGCCGCGCCAACTCAAGCGCGGCGACGAAGGATGAGGCGAGCGCGGAACGGGCGCGCTCGGGATCGTGGGTCGGCTCAAGGAACAGCTCGAGCTGGGTCCAGTCGATCGCGCTGCCGACCAGCGCCGAAACGCGCTCGATCGCTTCTTCCAGCGTCACCACTGCGCGGCGCGTGACGACGTGCATCACAGGTGCGGAGCGGGCGCGGACTTGGCCGTAAGCGGCAGCAAGTTCGAATAGCGAGACTTCCCAGCGCGACTTGCGGATCTGGCGCAGGCCCTCGGGCTCGCCGCGCGAAAAGACGTCACGGCCGAGCCGGTCGCGGCCCATCAGTCGGGCGCCCGCCTCGCGCATGGCGTCGAGCCGCTGGAGGCGGAGCTGGAGCAAGGCTGCCAGCTCCTCGGGGCTGGGATCCTGGGTTGGATCCTTGGGCAGCAGCAGACAGGATTTGAGATAGGCGAGCCATGCCGCCATCACGAGGTAATCGGCGGCGATCTCCAGCCGCAGGGCACGGGCATTCTCGAGGTAATCGAGATATTGCTCGACCAGGGTCAGGATCGAGATCTGGTGGAGATCGACCTTCTGCGTCCGGGCAAGGTTCAGCAGCAGATCGAGCGGCCCTTCGAACCCTTCGAGGGAGAGCTGGAGCACGTCCTCCTGATGGTCGGGGAGGAGCGACACGCGGGCCGTTGCGGTCAGGCGAGCGCCAGAAGCTCGTCGCGGACCGCCACTGCGCCCGCAAAGTCCGGCCCGTCGGATGCACCGAGCATCGCGCCGGCCATGGCCCGAGCAAGGCGCCCCTCGGCCTCGGTGGTCATCGCGCCGACATGCGCCGCGACGTCGAGCATCTCGTCGAACTTGCCGCTGCAATGAAGCGTCAGGTCGCAGCCAGCGGCGATAGCGGCGGCAGAACGCTCTCCCGCTGAACCCGCCAGCGCTTCCATGCCGATGTCGTCGGTCATCAGCAGGCCGGCAAAGCCGATCCGCTTGCGGATAATTTCGTCGATAATGAAGGGCGACTGGCTGGACGGACGATCGCGGTCCCACGCTTCGAACAGGATGTGCGCGACCATGCCCATCGGCGCTTCGCGCAGCGCTTCGAACGGCTCGAGATCGCTGTCCAGCTCCTCGGCAGAGGCGCTGACGCGGGGAAGCTCCTTGTGACTGTCGACCGTGGCGCGGCCGTGGCCCGGCATGTGCTTCACGACACCGACCACGCCGGCCGAGGACAGGCCGTCCAGCACCGCGCGGCCGATGGCGGCGACCTGCATCGGCTCGGTGCCATAGGCGCGGTCGCCGACCACCTGATCAGCATTCGGCTGGCGCACGTCGAGATTGGGCGCGCAATTGACGTTGATACCGTGAGCGGCGAGCAGCAGCCCGATCGCACGGGCGTTCATCCGCGCCGCTTCGATCGCCGAGGATGGCGCCGCCTGGTAGAGCTTTTCGAACGCACCGCCGGAGGGGAGCGGGGGCCAGACCGGCGGCTTCATCCGCATCACGCGCCCGCCTTCCTGGTCGATCAGGATCGGCAGATCCTCGCGTCCGTGAAGATCGCGGAGCGAGGCAGTGAGTGCTTTCAGCTGCTCGGGATCGCCGCAATTGCGGGCGAACAGGATGTAGCCCGCAGGATCGGTCTCGAGAAAGAACGCCCGCTCATCCGCGGTAAGGGTGAGGCCCGAAAGCCCATAGATCGCTGCCTGCATGGGCTCAGCGTACCACGAAGCAGGCATCGCCCGCAGCCTTGAGCAGCTGGCAGGCGGCGCGCGCCTCGGCCGGGCTGCCGAAACCGGCGCGGAGACGCTGGCCCGATTGGTAGGGGACCACGATCTTGCCCGCCCCGGCGATCACCGGAAAGCGGCCCGACAGCGTCTTCCACGCCGCTTCGGCTTCGCCGGCCGACCCGTAGAAACCGAGCTGGACCTGGTTGGCGGCGGCGGGCGCCGGCGGAGCGGCTGGCTTGGCCGCCGGCGTTTCCTCGGCTGCCGGTGCGGCCTCAGGCTTGGGCTGGGGACGGGCGATCGCCTCCTCCGGCACTGCGTTCAAGTCCAATTGGCCGTCGACGTCCTCGCCCGCGCCGGTGGCAAAAGCGGTTTCGCTATCGCCCGCGACGTCGATCCCGCCGGGGTTCTCCGGCTTGATCTTGACGGGGCCGGGCTCGGCCTTGATCAGCTCGGGCGCGCCGGTGCCTTCGGAGGCATTGCGGCTGCCAAGCCAGTAAAGCGTGCCCGCGACCAGCGCTGCGGCGAGCAGCACGACCAGGATCGCGGCGCCCATCTTGCGCGCGGACAGCGCTGGCGGCTCGTCTTCGTCCTCGACCGGCTCCAGCCACGGCAGCGGCTCGCCCGACATCCCACCCCTCGTCGCCATCAGTATACCACCACGCAAGAAAGACCGGCCCGTTCCAGCCGCTGGCATATGACAACTGACTGAGCTTGCGAAGAGGTGCCGAGCTGAAGTCGGTACATTCGCGTCGGCCGCCCGCCACCAAGGCCGCGGACGTCCACCGTATTCACCATCTTGGGCTTGGTAGTGAGATAGGGATAGCGCCGGGTGATCCGCTTCCACTCGTCCTCAGCCTGCTTGCGGGTCGGAAAGGCCCCGAGCTGGACGACGCGGCCCCCGTAAGGGCGCGGATTATAGGCGACGACGGGATTTGGGCCGGTGGGAGGCGGCGCCGGGGCTGCATCGTCAGCCGGAAAGATGGAGCGGGCCGTGGTGGCCTCTTCATCGACATAGTCGGCGGGAGCGGAGGCAGTGGAACTACGCTGAACGGTGTTCGGTCGCGGGCGTGCAGTCGTTGTGGGCGCAGGCTGGGTCGCCGTCGTGACGGGCGCCGTCTCATTGCCGAGCGGCTCCGGCGTCAGCGCCTGCTCGGCGGGTTGTGTCTCGGTAACGGGGATGGGCAGCGATTGTTCGGCTGGGAGCTGCGGCGGCGCGGCTTCCCTGCCGGTGCTGAGCCACCACGCACCGGCACCAACCGCCGCCACCAGCAGGAGCAGCAGAAGATACCACGGCCACATCGACCCGCCCTTACCCGGCTGCGCGACCGCATCCGCCTTGGCGGGCGGGTCGTCATGCAGCCAGGGAAGGCGCTCGGTCGGGGCCGCCATGGGTCAGCGCATCTCCTCGGCTGCCTCAACGCCCATCAAGGCCAGCCCGTTGCCGATCACCTGTGCCACGGCCGACGCCAGCGCCAGCCGAGCCGCGCTGAGCTGGGGCTCGCCCTCGATAAGGAAGCGGCGCGAGGGATCGTCGTTGCCGCGGTTCCACAGCGCGTGGAAAGCAGCGGCAAGGTCATAAAGATAGAAGGCGATGCGATGCGGCTCATGCGCCAGCGCCGCCGCCTCGACCACGCGTGGGTAGTGGCTGGCGTGGCGAACCATGGCGAGTTCTTCAGCGTCGAGCAGCGACAGGTCGGCGTGGCCAACGTCCAGCCCTGCTTCCGCCGCCTTGCGCTTGAGGCTCGAGACACGGGCGTGCGCATATTGGACGTAGAAGACCGGGTTATCCTTGGACGCCTCGACCACCTTGGCGAAGTCGAAGTCGAGCATCGTGTCCGGCCGCTTGGTCAGCATGATGAAGCGGACCACGTCCTTGCCGACTTCGCGCACCACATCGGCGAGGGTGACGAAATTGCCGGCCCGCTTGCTCATCTTCACCGGTTCGCCGGCGCGCAGCAGCTGCACCATCTGCACCAGCTTGACGTCGAGCACGTCACGCCCGGCTAGCGCGGCGACGGCGGCCTGGGTGCGCTTGACGGTGCCCGAATGGTCGGCGCCCCAGATGTTGATGAGCTCGTCCGAGCGCTCGAGCTTCTGGAGGTGGTAAGCGGTATCGACGCCGAAATAGGTCCAGCTGCCGTCCGACTTCTTCATCGGCCGGTCCTGGTCGTCGCCGAACCTGGTCGAGCGGAACAGGGTGAGCTCAACCGGCTCCCAATCCTCGGGCGCCTTGCCCTTGGGGGCTTCCAGCACGCCTTCGTAGACGAGGTCCTTGGCGCGAAGCGAGTCCATCGCGCGGTCGGCGGCGCCCGACGCCACCACCTCGGCCTCCGAGGAGAAGAGATCGTGGCGGACGCCCAGCAGCGACAGGTCGTGGCGGATGAGATCGAGCATGGCCGCCACCGTTTTCTCACGGAAGGCAGGCAGCCATTCGGTTTCAGGCGCCGCCACCATCCGGTCGCCATATTCCGCGGCGAGCAAGGTCCCGACCGGCTTCAGATATTCGCCGGGGTAAAGGCCCTCGGGAATGTCGCCGATCTCTTCGCCCAGCGCCTCGCGATAGCGGAGGTGGGCAGAGCGGGCGAGCGTGTCGACCTGGCGGCCGGCGTCGTTGACGTAATATTCCTTGGTCACCGCAAAGCCGGCGGCGGCGAGCAGGCGCGACAGGGCGTCGCCCACCACGGCGCCGCGGCAATGGCCCATGTGCATCGGCCCGGTCGGGTTGGCCGAGACATATTCGACATTGACCCGGCGGCCCCTGCCGATGTCGCTCAGGCCATAGTTCGCGCCGTCCGCAGCGATGCGGCGAAGCTCCTCGCGCCAGACATCGTCCGACAGCTTGAGATTGATGAAGCCAGGGCCCGCGATCTGCACCTCGGCAACGCCTGGAACCGCTTGCAACGCCGGCACCAGCAGCCCGGCAAGTGCGCGCGGGTTGGTCGCCGCGGGCTTTGCCAGCACCATCGCCGCATTGGTCGACAGGTCGCCATGAGAGGCGTCTCGCGGTGGCTCCACCGTGATGTTTCCGCGCGGCAGGTCGGCCGGGATCGAGCCGGCAGCGGCCAGTTCGTCGAGGATGCGGTTCAGGTGATCGGTGAAGGTGGCAAACAGGCTCAAGGCTTTGGCAATCGCTCGAAGTTTGTGTCAGGAAGGGACATGCCTTTACGCCAGTCTGCGGGCAACAGTCACCCCCCGTTCAGCCGCCGTGCCGGAGTGGACCAACCCATGCGACGCGTGAACCCGCTCGGCCCCCGGCTGATGCTTTTCCTCGCCCTTGGGCTGGCGGCGGTCCAGCCCGCAGCGGCTCAATCCATCCTTCGCGATAGCGAAACCGAGAAGCTCTTCGCGGACATGTCCAAGCCGCTGATCGAAGCGGCGAAGCTTGATCCCAAAAACGTCAAGATCGTGCTGATCAACGATCCCGAGATCAACGCCTTCGTCGCCGGCGGACAGGTGGTCTACATCCACACCGGCCTCCTCACCCAGGCCGACAATGCCAATCAGGTACAGGGCGTGATCGCCCACGAGCTTGGCCACGTCGTCGGCGGGCACGTGATCCGCTCGGGCGAAGGGGCCAAGCAGGCAACCGGGATCAGCATCCTCAGCCTGGTGCTCGGCGGCCTGGCCATGGCGGCGGGCGCCGGCGAAGCGGGCATGGGCGCGATGGCGCTTGGCCAGCAAGTGGCGATGGGTCAGTTCCTCGCCTTTACCCGCGCGCAGGAAACCAGCGCCGATCTTGCCGGCGTCTCCTATCTCAGCAAGGCGGGCGTGTCGGGCCAAGGCTCGATCCAGTTCTTCAAAAAATTGCAGAACCAGGAATATCGCCTCGCCGTCTATGCGACCGACAGCTACAACCGCACCCACCCGCTGAGCAGCGAACGCGTCGCGACGCTGACCGACCTCTACAAGAAAGACCCAGCCTGGAGCCGGCAGACCGATGCCGCCCTGGAAGCGCGTTTCCAGCGGGTCCGGGCCAAGCTGATCGGCTACATCAGCGACAAGGAAGGGGTGCTTCGCACCTATCCCAAGAGCGACCAAAGCGTTCCGGCGCATTATGCCCGCGCCTATGCCTATCACCGGATGGGCGACCGCGATGCCGCGCTCAAGGAAGCCGACGCGCTACTGGCCACCGCGCCGCAGGACCCCTTCTATCTTGAGCTCAAGGGCCAGATCCTGCTCGAAAGCGGCAAGCCGACCGAGGCGCTCGAACCGCTTCGCCTGTCGGTCGCGAAGGCGCCCGACCAGCCGATGATCCAGGCGATGCTCGGCCACGCCCTGCTGGCGACCGAGAAGAACGACAATCTGCCCGAGGCCGAGAAGGTGCTGCGCGCGTCGATCGGCCGCGACAACGAGCAGCCGTTCGCCTGGTATCAGCTCGGCGTCATCTACGACCGCAAGGGCGACATGCCCCGCGCTGCATTGGCGACCGCCGAGCGCTATAGCCTGGAAGGCGAGCCCAAGCTCGCACTTGCCAGCGCCGAGCGGGCGCTGAAGGGCATCCCGCAGGGCACTCCCGATTTCCTTCGTGCCCAGGACATCGCCATGGTAAGCCGCACCGAGGTCGAAAAGGACCGCAAGGGTCGGGGACGTTCATCCAAGTGAGTGAAGCAAAGGGCAGAAGCGGGCTCGTCACCTTGTTGGCGGGTGCGGCCGGGGGTGCCATCGCTACCGTCGCGCTGGCGGTTGCGGCGGTGCAGGGTGGCTGGGCCGGGCAGATCGTGCGCAAGGCAATGCTGGAGAACCCGACCATCCTGGTCGAAACCGCCGATGCCTTGCGCGAGAACCAGTTTGCGCCGGTGCTGGCGGCCAATCGCGCCGCGCTCGAGACTCCGTTCGGTTCATCCTGGCAGGGCGCCAAGGATAGCGACGTGACCTTGGTCGAATTCTACGATTACGCCTGCGGCTACTGCAAGGCGTCGCTGCCGGTCATCGCCCGGCTGGTGAAGGAAGATCCCAAGCTCAAGGTGGTCTATCGCGAATTCCCGATTCTCGGACCCGAGAGCGAAGTTGCGGCGCGCATGGCACTGGGCGCGAGCCAGTCGGGCCGCTTCATGGCGTTCCACGATGCGCTGTACGCGGCCGGTCGGCCGAGCCAGCCGACGCTTGCCAAGGCAGCGGCCGCAGCGGGCGTCCCGGCGGCAGTCCCATCCTCGCCCGAGATCGACGGCGAGTTGCGCAAGAACTTCCAACTCGCCCAGCAGCTCGGCGCCACGGGAACGCCGCTGTTCATCGTCGGCGACAAGGTGCTGAACGGCGCCGTCGGCTATGATGCGCTGAAGAAAGCGATCGCCGACGCGCGGGCCGCAAAAGACTAGTGACGATCGACGACATCCTGCACCGGGCGTTCGGAACCACCGACCTCGCCGCGGTGACGCCGTCCGGGCTCGAGGCCGGGATCGAGCGGCTGACCGTGGACCTCGGGCTCGCCACCGATCGCGAACAGCGCTTCGCCCTCTGGTCGCTGCTCTACACGCTGGGCAGCGCACCGGATCTCGACGTCGCCTTCCCCGACCCCGCCGACCGTGACGCGGCGCGCAATCTCATGGACCTGATGGCGGCCGCTGGCGGCGATTGAGCGCGCTGATTTACGATCAAGGCGCAGTACCGAGGGTCACAAGGGCTTGCGAATGACCCCGAGCTTCATCTCGACGACTTCCTCCGGCAGACCGTGCGCCTTCACGAATTCGCGGTAAGCGGCAAGTGCGCCGTCATAGGCTTCGGCGATCTTCTCGAGTTGCGGTCGGTCGTAGGACACCCAGCAATCATCGACGACGATGATTCCACCCGGCGACAGGCGCTCCCAGACCTTCTGCAGGCCTGACTGGACTGGCTTGTAGAGATCAACATCGAGCAGGCAGAAGGCGATCTTCTCGGGCAGGGCATCGGTCGGCAGCGCCGAGATGTCGCCCTTGATGATCCTGACATCGTTGATCGAGCGCTTGGCCAAGGATTCCTTGAACCACTGCGCGTCATTGTCCTTGAAGAGGCCAGAGATCCATTTGTTGCTGTTGCCGCGCTCATCGAACTCGTGGCTAAGGTCGCCCTCGGTAAAGCCATCGAACATATCGATGCAAAGATAGTCCTTCTTGAACCCCGACTGCGTCATATATTCATAGAGAAAGGTCGTGGTCAGCCCATGCGCGCAGCCGATTTCGACGATGCCGCCCGGAACGTCCCTGACGCCGTCCAGAGCATTGGCGAGGAAGCACAATTGGCGCGGGAACATCTGGAAATTGTAGCGAGATACCAGATTTCCCGGAAGTAACCCCTCGTCTTGATCTGGCGATCCAGAACGTAACGCAGGCGGTTAACCAGTGAAGCTTGGGCCATGGGCTCCTCCCTCATGAAGTCATAAGCGGCCAGTCTCACCCCTGTATACATGCTTCCTCGCCAAGATGGGTGAGAGCGGAGTGAAGCGGTCCCGTTTCGGGGCAGGGCTCCTAGGGTGCAGCTGGCCGCGGAATGCGCTTGCCCTTGCGGCGGCTGGTGAGGTGGTGGGCTCCGCAGCGGTCACAGCGGTAGGGGCGCAGGTCGAGGCCGGTGTCAGCGGCAGCGGCGCGGGCTTCGGCTTCGCCGGGATAGGCGCGCTTGGCCTTGCAGATGCGAAGGCGGGTGCGCTTCACCGGCTGCCGGCGGCGCGCCTCGCCAGCCACTGCTCGCGCGGCTGGCCCCAGGCGTGGACGTTATACTTGTCGAGCGGCGCCGGCAGCACGCGTGGGCCAAGGTCGGTGGAACCGAGCCGCTCGGCCAACGCGATCGAGCGCACATTCTCGACGTGGATGACGTGGATGACTTCATGCCAGCCAAGATTGGCAAACGCCCAGTCGATCGCCGCCGTGGCGCCCTCCGCGGCATAGCCCTGCCCCCAGGCGGACTTGAGGATGCTCCAGCCAACTTCGGTTCCGGGCCAGCCTTCCGGCTGCCACGGCCCGAGCCGGCCGATCCAGCGCCCGCTTGCCTTCTCGACCACCGAAAACATGCCGAAGCCCTTGAGTGACCAGCAGCCCGCGAAGCTCGCCATCGCCCGCCACGACTGGGCCCGATTGAGCGTGCCGCCGATATAGCGGGCGCTGTCGGGATCGCCCATCAGTTCGGCCCATCCATCGAGATCCTCCTCGCGGATCTCGCCGAGGATGAGGCGTTCGGTTTCTAGCGTCGGCGGGGTCATGCTCCGTGATGAGCGCGGAGCATGACGCCGGTCAACCTGTCAGTCTCGAGCCTCAGCGCGCCCTGCGAGTGTCGTCCGCAGCCGTGCGGAGCGGCCGATTGGCTTTCGCATCCGCAAGGCGCTCCGCTTCGAAGCGCGCTCGCACGTCGGCGCGGCAAGCCTTGGCGAGGCGCTGTCCCTCGAGATCGGTGCTCGACACGCTGCACAGGTCAGCGATGCGGTCCTGCACGGGAACGGGTGCGGCAATGGAGGGAGCGGCGACCAACGCCGCGCTCAGGAAGGTCACAATCATCTTCATGTCATCCACCTGTCTGTCTGACGGGTTGCAAGGATGACGCCGGCGTCTGAGCTTTCATGTAGGCGCCTGGCCGCGGCAGCGTGAGCATTGTTGTCGCCGACCGGTTCGTCATTCTTGCATAACGGCAGCCGGGTCAAATGCGATAAAAGCAGCAGCATGATGCTCGAACCCGAATGGAGCGATTGGCGGGTGTTTCTGGCCGTGGCCCGGCAGGGCAGCACGCTTGCCGCCGGCAAGTCACTGCGGATCAGCCAATCCACTGCGGCGCGGCGGGTGTCTGCGCTGGAGGAAGCGCTTGGCGTCAAATTGTTCGAGCGCCGGGCGCATGGCTACCGCCTGACGCAGGCTGGCGAAGCAGTGTTGCCGCTTGCCGAGACGCTGGAACGCTCGGCGCTGGCGATCGAGGCGCAGGCACGGGCGCAATCGCGGGCCCAGGGCGGGACGGTGCGGATCACCACCGAGGAGGTGTTTGCGGTCACCCTGCTGACGCCCTGGCTGCGCGAATTCCACACCCTTCATTCAGACATACGGATCGAGCTCGACTGTACCCGCGAGCTACGCGACCTTGGCGCCGGCGAAGCCGATATCGCGCTCCGCTCAACCGCTTCGCACCAGGCGGAAGGGCTGGTGGGCCGGGTCATCCAGAACGACGATTGGGCGCTCTACTGCAGCCGCGACTATGCGGCGCGCAAAGGGCTGCCGAAGAACCGCCGCGACCTCCTAGAGCATGACATCATCGGCGGCGGCGGCGGCGGGCTGTGGCGGGTCTACTCCGGCTGGCTGGAAGAGATGGGTCTCTTGAGCCGCGTGACGATGCATTACGACGGAAGCAACGGCTTGCTGTCGGGGATCAAGTCCGGGCTCGGCGTCGGCGTGCTGCCGGTCATCGTCGCGCGGGCCGACCCTGACCTGCTGCAATGCCTGCGGCCGACGCGCCATCATGAACGCAAGCTGTGGCTCCTGACGCACGAGCGGGTGCGGCATGTGCCGAGCGTGCGATTGGTGACCGACTTTCTCTACGAGCGGCTCATGCGCCACATCCGCGATACCGAGCCGGCCGAGCCTAGTCTTTCGCCGGTGCCTCTTCCCGTCGGCCCTTGAAGCCCTGCGCCACCACATACCATTCGCTGGAATCCTTGCGGCTGGCAGGCGGCTTGGCATGCTTCACGGTCGTGAAATGCTTCTTCAGTTCGGCGAGCAGCTGGTGGTCGGTCCCGCCGGCCAGCACCTTGGCAACATACGCACCGCCAGGCTTCAGCACGTCCTTGGCGAACTCAAGGCCAAGCTCGACCAGCCCCATGGTGCGCAGGTGATCGGTCTGCGGGTGGCCGACGGTGTTGGCGGCCATATCCGACAGCACGAGATCCGCCTCGCCGCCCAGCGCTTCCTTCAGCCGCGCGTCGGCACCTTGGTCGGTGAAGTCCATGTGGAGGATGGTAACCCCGTCGAGCGGCGTGACTTCGAGGAAGTCGATGCCCACCACCGCGGCCTGCGGGCACTTCTTGCGCACCACCTGGCTCCATCCACCAGGCGCAATGCCAAGGTCGACCACCGACTTCGAGCCACGCAGGAAACGGAACTTCTCGTCCAGCTCGAGGAGCTTGTAGGCCGCCCGGCTGCGATAGCCTTCGGCCTTGGCTTTCTTGACGTACGGATCGTTGAGCTGCCGCTGCAGCCACTTGGTGGAGCCGACCTTGCGCCCCTTGGCGGTCTTGACGCGGGTTGTCATGGGGCGGCGCTTACAGGACGTGCCCGTCGCGGGCCATGAGGCTGCGCAGGATACCTTCTCGGATGCCGCGGTCGGCGATGCCGAGGTGGGCGGCCGGCCAGATGTCGAGGATCGCTTCAAGGATGGCGCAGCCGGCGACCACCAGGTCGGCCCGCTCCGAGCCGATGCAAGGCAGCGCCGAGCGGCCGTCGAAGTCCATCTCCGCGATCCGGGTCGAGATATCACGCATGGCCTCGATCGGCACGTGCAAGCCATCCACCGCGCGGCGATCATAGCTTGGAAGGGCAAGGTGGACGCTCGCCAAGGTGGTCACCGTCCCGCTGGTGCCGAGCAGACGGATGTTGGGCGTGCGATCGGGCAGAAGCTGCGCGAAATTGTCGAAGGCGCGGGCCGCCCGCGCCTTCATTCGGGCGTAGGCGACCACACGGTCTGGCCCTTCGATCGCCACCCTTCCCTCGCTTTCCGTGAGCGATACGACGCCCCACGGCGCACTCCACCACGCCTTGATCCGGGGATTGGCATCAGCTCCGCCCGGCTCCACCAGCACCAGTTCGGTCGATCCTCCGCCAATGTCGAAGATGATCGCGGGGCCGTCGCCCGGCTCCAGCAACTTGTGACAGCCGAGGACCGCCAGCCGGGCTTCTTCCTGTGGCGGGATGATCTCTAGCGCGATACCGGTTTCTTCTCGCACCCGCTCGATGAAGTCACGGCCGTTGGCGGCGCGGCGGCAGGCTTCGGTCGCGACCGAGCGAGCAAGGCCAACGCGGCGGCGGCGCAGCTTGTCGGCGCAAACGCTCAGCGCCTCGACTGCGCGGTCCATCGCCTCCTGAGTCAAGCGGCCGCTGGTGGCGAGGCCTTCGCCCAGCCGGACGATGCGCGAAAAGGCGTCCACCACGGTAAAGCCGCCGCTGGTCGGGCGCGCAATCAGCAAGCGGCAGTTGTTGGTGCCAAGGTCGATCGCCGCATAAGGCTGCTGTGGCGGAGGGTTCGCTGCGGGGGAGCGACTATTCGTCCGGTGCCCGGCCGGACGACCCGGCATCGGCGCGCTGGCAGACACGGATGCCATCGCTTCAATTCCACTAACCTGCACCCGCCCGGGATATCGGACCGGCTGACTTGAGAGCAGGCTTAAGCCAGATTGAAGCCCTAGCGCAAGTTGCCGCAAAGGCGTTGACAGCGTGGGACGGGCACCTTAGCTGCCCCCTGTCGTCGCGCCGAGGCGCGCCTGATGCCCGATCGTCTAATGGTAAGACTACGGACTCTGACTCCGTCAATCGTGGTTCGAATCCACGTCGGGCATCCACTTCTTTCCGCCAGGAAGTAGGCCAGAGAAGCGGCCCCTCGTTCACCTGCCGAGCCCGTGTGCGCCTTGGACGTGCTTCCTGGTGAGCTCGAATTGTCGGACACAGCTGCAGCCATGCAATCCCTAACTGGGCTGGCTCACCCTCTGAGAACCACATACAACGAACCGCCAGCAGGTGGCGATGGAGACCTCATGAGCAAGAAGAAATATGTCGAGACTGAAACTGCGCGGGAAAAGCGGCTGGCGGAAAATACCGAAGAGAAGATAGCAGCACGCCAGAATGAGTCCGACGCCCTGGACGAACGCGTTCGAGAGAACATCAGGCAGCATGGGGCATGAGGTTCTGACCCGGGTCGTTCCCATTGTAGTCTCAGCAGCATGACCGATGAACGTTTGCTAGTGTCAGTTCGCCCTGACTACGCGTCCGCCATAGGCCTGGCTGTCTACTGCTTCGCACGGCTGGAGTGGCATGCGATCTGGTGCTGTGAACGAATTGAGCCAGGGAGCATGATTGAACTCGAAGACCGTACAGCTGGCCAGGTAGCCGATACCTTGCTGCATCTTGTGAAGGGTCTTGGAAGCTCGGATGAGGAGCAGGACCTGAGGGCTGCAGCCGCCGACTTCCACGCGCTCGTCGGCACCAGAAACAACCTTGTCCACGCCAAGCCCGGCATCAGCATAGGCGGGGAACAAGCTCTTTATCGACATGGCGATCAATGGCTCCTCAGCGAGCTTGAGAGCGTCGCCGATGCTTTCGCCTGCTGCAGCACCCGCCTCGACAAGGCCTTGCAAGGCTTGCTCGACCACGGTGAGAAGCCATTGTGAGCGGATCGAAACGGGTCGGCTGATCCTCTCGAGTAATTCGCTGTGGATGAGCAGCCGACATCTTGAGCAGCACTCTTCTCAGGAAAGCGGCTTGTCACCCGCATGATCTCTGCCGTGTAATTTACGGCGCTCATTGAGCCGGTCAAACTCACATGCGAGCTTAAGCAGGACCGGCACCTCCGGCCTTCCTTGCAATTCTTTCGCCACAAGTCGGCAGTGAGCGGCTTCCTTGGCGACATCATGAAAAGGCATTGAGGGCTCCACCCATGCTGCTGAGGAGCCTTGATTCACTCGACGCCTTTGAACGCCGAGTTGTCTGACATGCTTTACGACAGGCTAGGACTTGGCTGTTCCAAAGGGCAGGCCGCCGCTGAGCGGCACTACTCTCAGCGATTGTGGGAGCGGACTGGCACGAACAGCACCGCTAGCATGCTCATGTGGTGACCTGCCGCCGACGCAGCGTTATGACCGCGTCGATGCCCTCCCTGCGTTCTGAATCACCCACGCCCACCGTCGTAGCGGCCTTGTACAGGTTCACGCGTTTCGCCGATTGCGAGAGCTTGAAGCAGCCTTTGGACGAGCTGTGCCAGCAGACGGGCGTTCACGGCACTCTGCTACTTGCACCCGAGGGCATCAACGGCACCATTGCCGGATCAAAGGAGGCGATCTGCGCAGTGCTCGAGCACATCCGGGCCTTGCCTGGCTGCCTCGACCTTGACGTGAAGCTGTCCACTTCAGCCGCCATGCCGTTTCACCGAATGAAAGTGCGCGTGAAGCGCGAGATCGTGACAATGGGTCAGGAAGCGGTCGATCCTTCGACCGGTGCCGGGACCTATGTCGAGCCAGCGGACTGGAATGCGCTGATCTCCGACCCCGATACGATCGTGATCGACACGCGGAACGACTACGAGGTGTCGGTCGGGACCTTTGCCGGTGCGATCGATCCCCGGACTGCCAGCTTTCGCGACTTCCCGGCCTGGTTTCGAGCCTCGCGTGACGAACTGCTCGGACGAGGGAAACAGCCCAAGGTCGCCATGTTCTGCACCGGTGGCATTCGCTGCGAGAAATCGACCGCTTTCCTGAAAAGCGAAGGCGTCGAGGAGGTGCATCACCTAAAGGGCGGCATTCTCAAATATCTCGAAACCGTGCCGGAGGCCGAAAGCCTTTGGCGCGGAGAGTGCTTCGTATTCGACGAGCGGGTCGCGGTCGGCCACGGCCTTGCGCCAGGCAGTCATGAACTGTGCCGTGCCTGCCGCCGCCCGGTCAGTCCGGAAGGCCGAACCTCGCCACTGTTCGAGGCCGGTGCGAGCTGCGCTGCCTGCCATGCCGAACGCACGGAGGAAGACCGGGCGTCCTACCGTGAACGCCATCGGCAGGAGACGCTCGCCGCCGCGCGGGGACAGCCGCACGTCGGCGCAGCGCAGCCGAAGCGGCCGAAGAACTGCCCTGCCTGATCCTATCCTCTACACCTTCCGCCGCTGCCCGTACGCGATCCGGGCACGAATGGCGCTGGCCATCAGCGGCACATGGTACGACGCGCGCGAAGTGGCGCTTCGCGCAAAACCCGCCGCACTGTTGGCAGCCTCGCCGAAAGGCACCGTGCCCGTCATGGTTCTGTCCGATGGCCGCGTGCTCGACGAGAGCCTCGACATCATGCGCTGGGCACTTGCGCGCAGCGATCCGGAAGGATGGCTGGAGCGTGATGATCCGGAGTTGATTGCGGCGAACGACGGACCCTTCAAGCACGATCTCGACCGTTACAAATATCCGGCGAAGCACGGCGCCGACCCGGTCGTTCATCGTGAGCGGGCATTGGCATTCCTGAGGACGCTGGAAGCCAGGCTCTCCCGCTCCGCTCAGCTTGCCGGCTCGCACCGCGGCCTCGCAGATGCGGCGATCATGCCTTTTGTTCGGCAATTTGCTGCTGTGGACCCGTTGTGGTTCGGCCGCGAGCAGCTGCCACGACTGCAGGCTTGGCTGGATGCTCACCTGCGATCCGATTTGTTTGCCGCAATCATGGCGAAGGCAACTCAGCGGCTGCCGGTAGACCCTTCCTTCCGCTAGCAATCGCTAGGTTTGACTCACCGGCCGCGGCTCATTTCTTTCTATCGGGTCTTCCCTGAACGGGCGCGCCTTCGCGCTGCAATCCCGCTGTTCGCGGCATCCTCGTCGGTCAACTTGCGCCACCTCGCAAGGCGCGCCGGGTCGAGCGCCTCTGCGACAGTAGCGATACGGATCGCGCATTGTGGCTCATCGGTGTGCGTGCAGTTGGTGAAGCGGCATTGCAGCGTGATCGCGACGATGTCGTCGAACACTTCTGCAACTCCGGCGCTCACCTCGGACATCTGCAGCTCGCGCATACCAGGCGTATCTATCAGCCAGCCGCCCCCGGTCGGGCCATACCCCAAGCGATGCATCTGCCTGACAATAGTCGTGTGCAGACCTTTACCGTCCTCTTCGCGAACCGGCTGCGTCGCTGCAGCGTTCGAGGCCGTAAGCGTGTTGACGAGAGTCGATTTCCCCGACGCCGGAAGATCCCACCAACGCAACTGTTTCTCCGATCCCGCAGTGCTCAGCGAGGCTGGCAACACTGCTTCGTGAGCGCGCATCAACCAAGCGCACCTCAACCCCGGCCTGCAGCGAGCGCGGCGTCAACGAATTGGGCCTGCTCAGGGGACAGATCTGCCTTGGTCAGCACAATAACGGGCCGAACGCCGGTCTCGCCGGCGAGGACCAGATAGCGCTCGATCCGCGCGACGTTGAAGTCCTGGTTGCAGGAAGTGACTACGAACAGCGTGTCGACGTTGGCTGCGATCGGCTGGACCCGGCGATCGTCTCCCGGAGCCGTGCGTTTGAACAGGCTTGCTCGGTCGAGAATGCGAATTATGCTATGATCATTAGCGTCGACCAGTAGCCAGTCGCCGACCGTGGGCCTGTCCTCGGGACCACTCGGGTTCGGCACGCTGGAAGAGATCGAATCCTGAAGACCGTCGCCTGCTACGGTCACCATTCCGCGATGCACGGACATCACTCGGACTGGCTGGGCCCCCCGCTGCTCCTCTGCCGGTAATTGGTCGCTGAAGAACGGCTTCAACCCGAGCTCCAAAAGGGTCGGAGCGTCTATCTGACTGGGTGATTCCCCCGCCATCCCGCTAAGCGTCACCGGTTTCAGGCATGTCGGGATTCGCGTGGTCGGAAGCTTTCTTGTCAGCCTTGGCTTTCGCCTTCCTGGCCGTCTCTGCTTCCTTGTTTCGTTCGCGCTCGCGACGCTCGAAGTCGTAGTTCGTCTTACGTGGCAAGGCTGATGGCTCCAAGTGGTCTGCACGTACAACACCGGAATCGGTCTAAGGGGTACACTTGCACCCGGATCGCTCTCATCCAGGCGAGCGGCAAGGTGAGTTTCGATCCTGGTTCAGGTCGGGCCCGTCTGGTTTCACGACCTACTGGATCGTAACAAGTCCCGGTTCCTTGTGGACGCAAGCTTACCGGAACGTACGATCGGGTCCGTGCGCTTCGTGACGAGCTCCTTGGCTTCAATCTGTGTGGAAGAATATCGTTGTCCGACCGCCTGAAGATCCTGCTTCAACATCTGCTGCCCAAGCAGGGCCTTACCTCCTTCGCAGGGCTTGTGGCGGGCACCAATGGCGGCGCGGCCACTACGCGGCTGATCCGCTGGTTCGTGCGGAAATACGACGTTGATATGAGCGAGGCTGAACATGAGGACCTCGGCCACTACCGAAGCTTCAACGACTTCTTCACGCGACCGCTCAAGGCTGGCGCGCGCCCTATCGCGACAGCTGATTTCATCTGCCCCGTGGACGGTGCCATCAGCCAGTTCGGCGCCATCGACGACCACCACATCATGCAGGCCAAGGGCCACCGCTTCACGACGACCGACTTAGTTGGCGGCGACGCGGCCCTCGCTGCCAACTTCCGCCACGGCAGCTTCGCGAACCTCTATTTGGCGCCGAAGGATTACCACCGCTTGCACATGCCTTGCGAGGGGCGCCTCACCAGGATGATCTATGTGCCGGGAACGCTCTTCTCCGTGAATCCCGTGACGGCGCGGGGCCTGCCGAACTTGTTCGCTCGCAATGAGCGCGTCGTCTGCGTCTTTGACTCGACGGAGCACGGTCCTTTTGTGATGGTCTTGGTCGGCGCCACCATTGTCGGCAGCATCGCAACGGTGTGGCAAGGCGTCGTCAATCCTAAGCGCACCGGGAAGGTGTCTGAGTGGAACTATGCCGATCAGAATATAGTGCTGAAGCAAGGCGAGGAGATGGGCCGCTTCCTCCTCGGATCGACGGTCGTCATGCTGTTCAGGCATAACGCAATCACATTCAACTCTGATTGGACACCGGAACGCCCTGTCCGCCTTGGCGAGGTGATGGGCAACCGTCCGAGCTGAAGACAATGGAAGCCTGCGAAACCGGCATCGCAGAGCAAGTTTGATGCCCGCAATGTCCGGAAGGCGGACATCTGCTCCGTCGGCCAGTGAAAGATGTTGGCAGACCTCTTTGGCGGTCATTTGCAGCTGACTCAATCCTCATGCAGAACACGATCAGTGAAGATTTTGCGGATCATACTGCTGGCGGTCGGTGCAGGACTGACGGCAGTCGGCTGGGCCTATTGGACGGCGATCTCCGACCCCGTTGTACGCGAGGTGGAACTCCCACTGCTTCCGGTGGATGCCATCCCTACCAAGCTCCGCGTTCTGTTGATGACCGACATCCATGTCGCAGCCCCGGACATGCCGCCATCACGGCTGCGTCGGATCGTCGCTCAAGCTAATGCTCTCAAGCCTGACGTCATCTTCATCACCGGCGACTTGGTGAGCGACAAGCTGCCGGCAACGCGCATCTATTCGCTCAACGAGGCTATTGCGCCGCTCGCTGGTCTTGAAGCCAGGCTCGGCCTTTCGCCGTTCTCGGCAACCACGATCATTGGCGCAACGCCGCTGCCGCTCGTCGCGCGCTCAAGGATGCAGGCGTTCATATCCTCGATAACAGCGCTGTGTCTGCGGGGCCCCTGTCCATAGGCGGTGTTGATGACAGCCTCACCGGCCACGAGGACCTCGGAAAAACCTTAGACGCGATGGGCAAGCTACGCGGTGTGCCTATCCTCATGTCACACAGCCCGGATCCGTTTCCGAATCTCCCGTCACGCGTCCCATTGATGGTTGCCGGTCATACTCATTGTGGCCAGATCAGACTGCCTCTGGTCGGCGCGAAATCATACGCATCGCAATATGGCGCACGCTATGGGTGCGGTGTCGTAAAGGAAAATGGGAAGGCGCTCGTGGTCAGCGCGGGGCTTGGGACCAGCATCCTGCCCCTGCGAATAGGAGCTGTCCCAGACATGTGGCTGATCACGCTTCGAAAGCCTGCCCGTCGAGGGGTCAACGAGTAGACTCCCCCCGTTTGGGTTTTGGCTAACCACCAGAATCAGAATGGTGGTGTTAGAACTGGCGAGAGATGTCGCGGTCACGACGCCGAGTCTCAAACCAACTGGGCTCCACGGTAGAAACTTGCCTGAAGTGGAAGGTCGCAACCTCACATCAGCCCTCTACGAAACTAAGGCGGAACGTCGCGCCGCGCTTGGTCGGGATGAGGCGGACATCACCCTGGTGAGCGCGCATGATCTCGCGCGTCAGGTGGAGCCCCAGACCGCATCCTTCCACGCTGGGATTACCGCGCGAGAAAGGCTCGAAGAGCCGGGGCTGCACCTCGGCGAGCACTCCTGGCCCCTCGTCAGTCACGTCGATGCTTCCGTTCCCGCGGACCGTGATCGTAATCTCTCCGGCACCGCCTGCATGGAGGATAGAATTGGAGATGAGATTGGTCAGTGCGCGAGAAATGGCGTGTGCATCGCCGGTCACGAACACGGGTTTCTCGGGCGCGGCAAGGGACAGGTCATAGCCTGCCAGGATTGCAGATGGGGCGAGATCGGCGACAAGGTCACGGCTGATGGTGACAAGATCGACGCGTGATCGTGTCTCGCTGGTGAGGGTGAGCCGCTCCAGGTCGAGCATTTGCGAGACGATGTGGGTCAGCCGCGACATCCCGCGTCGTAAATCCTCTTTGCCGCGCTCGTCGTCGAGCGTTTCGACCCGCAGCGAAACAACAGCTAGAGGCGTTCTCAGCTCATGCGCGGCATCCGCGATGAAGCGCTTTCGGCGGCCGAGTTCCAACTCAAGCCGGGCGAGCGCGGAGTTGAAACTACGCACCAGCGGTAGCAATTCCTTCGGTGACTTGCCTTCGTCGAGACGCCCGCCCGGATCGTCAGGCCCGATGAAGGTAGCTTCACGAGTAATTGGCTGCACAGCGCGGGCAAGAAAGGGCGCGGCGACGAGCATCGCCACCAGGCTGATCACAGCGATCACCAGCAGCACCAGAAGAACGCTCGGGTCCAACAGGATGTGCATGGATTCCACCCGGGACAGGGTGGCAGGATCGATCCCCCCTGCCGCGACAAGCACCATGTCCCGGCCGAACTCCTTCTGCGCCGAAGCGCCGACCCCGATCCGGGGATCATCGCCCGGAAGCCTGAAGAGGACTCGATCTATCGAGCCTTGGTAACGCTTCGCCGCCTGCAGCACATCCGAGTCGACCGCACCCGTGGTGAAGACACGATTGCCGTCGATTACGACCAGCCATGACCTGGGGTTGCGGGAGGCAAGGTCGCGGTAATTGCCGCTGCTGGCGAGGCGCCACCCGGTATCCGTCCTGCGCAAATCGGCCGTTGCATAGTCGAGTGCCAGCACAGCGCCCCGGTGATTGCCGCCGCCGCGATCCAGATGACTCGTGATGGCACTGATCGTGATGACCGCGAGGAAGATGGCGCCATAAACCGCCATGAAGACGACACTGGCGCGGAACGCCAACGATGGCGTGCGCTTCAGCATGCCCGGAGCATGTAGCCAACGCCGCGGATTGTTCGAAGCTCGAGGCCTGAGTCCGCTTCGTCGAGAGCTCGGCGGAGACGCGACACCTGCGTTTCGAGCGCATTGCCAGAAACCTCCGCGCCAATCCCGTAGAGCTCCGTATCGAGGTGCGTTTTTTGGACCACTCGTCCGACCCGACTGATCAGCAATTCAAGCAGCGCCAACTCGCGCCGGCGAAGGCTCAGCGACCGGCCGCTTACCTGCGCTTCACGGCTGACGGGATCGAAGGACAGACGACCTGCAACGATCGGCTCTGGCTTCCTGCCCGCCGGTAGGCGGCGACAGGCTGCGCGAAGTCTTGCGAGCAGTTCCTGAAGTGCAAAAGGTTTGACGAGGTAATCGTCGGCACCAGCGTCCAGCCCTTCGATGCGGTCGGCAATCTCGTCTCGCGCGGTAAGAAAGATGATGGAGGGCGCCGACGGGCGAGCGCGAGCGGCGGGCACAAGAGCGATACCGTCACCGTCCGGGAGCCGGCGGTCGAGCAGGATGGCGCGGTAAGGATACTGGATCACGGCCTCGAACGCTTCGGCCAGGCAAGAAACATGGTCGAGGCACCAGCCGTCCCGCTCAAGCACGCGAACGATCTCCCGCGCCAGCGCAGGGTCGTCTTCCACCAGCAGAACACGGGTGCCTTCCATTCAAGGTCATTCCTAGACCGCCAAGCTTGCGCGAAGCTGGCAGAGAAAAGCGGTTCGCGACAGCTGCTGGACAGGAAAGCCACTTACTCCGGAAGCGGTCGGATGTGACAGCAGGGTCTACGAAGATGCTCGAACTAGTTGGCGTGAGCCATGTCTATGCCAATGGCACCCGCGCGCTGGACGAGGTGTCGCTAAGCATTCCACGCGGCATGTATGGTCTGCTCGGCCCCAATGGCGCCGGCAAGTCGACGCTGATGCGGACAATCGCGACGCTGCAAACGCCAACGGCCGGAAGCATCCGCTTCGGCGACATCGATGTGATCGCGCAGCCAGACAGGCTGCGGCAAACGCTTGGCTATTTGCCGCAGGATTTCGGCGTCTACCCCCGCATTTCGGCCGAGGCGATGCTCGACCATATGGCTGCCTTGAAGGGCATCGTATCGGCGTCCGATCGCAGGGACACGGTCGAAAGCCTGCTAAACCAAGTCAACCTTTGGAGCGTCCGCAAGAAAGCATTGGCCGGCTTTTCCGGCGGCATGCGGCAGCGCTTTGGGATCGCCCAAGCGCTGATCGGCAATCCCAAATTGATCATCGTCGACGAACCGACCGCCGGTCTCGACCCGGAGGAGCGCAATCGTTTCCTCAACCTGCTTGCCGAAATCGGTGAAACGGTGGTGGTGATCCTGTCGACCCATATCGTCGAGGATGTTGCAGACCTTTGTCCGCGCATGGCCGTGCTGGCCGGCGGCCGGGTCCAACTGGAAGGGGCGCCGCATGAGCTGATCAAGTCGACCCGCAGCCGCGTGTGGACCAGGCCGATCGATCGGGCCGAGTTGGCTGACTTCAGGGCCAGTTTCGACGTCATCTCGACCCGGCTCATGGGTGGGCAAACGGTGGTGCACGTCCTGTCCGACTGCGACCCGGGTAAGGGCTTCAAAGCGGCCGAGGGCGACCTCGAGGATGTATATTTTGCCACCCTCGCCTCAGCGCGCCGCGCAGCCTGAGGAGCCAAGCCCATGTTCCGCGGGATCGCCGCCTTTGAGTTCCGCTATCAGGTGACGAGCCCATTGTTCGTCGTGACGGCGTTGCTGTTCCTTGTGTTCGCCTTTTCAGACACGTCGGTCGCCAAGCTGGTGAGCACCGAGGGTGGCAATGTCCTCTACAACAGCCCGCATTATCTGATCCTGTCGCACCTGCTTGTCTCGTTATTGTTCCTGTTCATCGGCGCGGCATTCGTTTCCAACGTGATCGTGCGCGACGATCTGACCGGCTTCGGGCCGCTGATCCGGTCCACGCGAATAACGAAATTCGATTATCTGATCGGCCGCTTTGCGGGCGCGTTTGCCGTTGGTGCGCTGGTCATGGCAGCGGTGCCGCTCGGCGCTTGGCTTGGGACCGTTTTCCCGATCAGCACGCATGAGATGCTCGGGCCCAACCGGCTGTCGGGCTATCTTTATGGCTTTGCGCTGTTCGGAGTTACCAATGCGCTGATCATCTCGGCCATCCTGTTCGCGCTGGCCACGGCGACACGGTCCACAGCCGAGACCTTCGTTGGGGTGATCGCCTTGTTCATCCTTTACCTGGTCGCCCAGCGGCTGATGGAAGGGGAAACGGACCTCCAGAACTTCCAAGTGCTGCTCGATCCGTTTGGAATGGCCTCCTACATGGCAAGCTCGCGCTATTACACTGCGGCCGAGCTCAACGGCGGCGCGGTCCCCGTATCCTCCCTCATGGTATTCGGGCGGCTGCTGTGGGTCGGATTATCGCTCGCCCTCCTGGCGCTGACCTATCGCATGTTCAGCTTCGCGGACCGGGGCATGTCGCGTCGGCAGAAGCTTCGGCGCACGCGGGAGGGCTCTGAGCAGGCCGAGACCGCGACCTATTCACCTGCCTTGCCATTCAAGCCACTTGCGGCCCCTCGGTCCGGACCGGAAGCCGCCGTGCGCCAGTTCCTTGCCCGGATGGGTATGGAGGCGCGCTTCGTGCTAGGTAGCCCTGCCTTCCTTATCCTGCTTCTGTTCGCCTTCGGCTTGACCCTGACCGCCTTGTCGACTGCGACCGGCTTCCTCGACGTGCCGCTTTACCCGGTCACGCAAGTCGCCGTGCCGACCATTGAAGCTTTCTTCGATACGATCCTGCTGATCATGTCGGCCTATTTCGGCGGCGAGCTGGTGTGGCGCGAACGTGAGCGGCGGGTGCACGAGATCATCGATGCGGCACCGATTGCAGCCTGGGCGCTGATGCCACCCAAGGTGCTCGGCCTTGCGCTGGTGCTGTTGCTTACCCTGCTGGTCGGCGTGGCGGCCGGGATGCTGGTTCAACTGATGAGTGGCGCCGTCGCGATCGAGCCGCTTGCCTATCTCGACTGGCTCCTCTTGCCGAGTTTGGCGGACGCCATGCTGGTCGCGGTTCTGGCCGTGTTCGTTCAGGCGCTGAGCCCCACCAAATATGCCGGTTGGGGAGTGATGCTCCTCTACATCCTGCTGCTGACCTTCGGACCTGCAGCCGGGCTTGAATACCCGCTCGCCATCTACGGCAACCTCCCGCAGGTGACCATCTCGGCCATGGCGGGCACGGGCTATGCGGGTGAGGCAGCTTGGTGGTTCCGGCTGTTCTGGGCGTCCGTTGCCGTGCTGCTGTTGTTGGCCGTGCAATTGCTCTGGCCGCGCGGTGCCGAGCAGCAGGTCCGCAACCGGCTACGCCGACTGCCACAACGGCTGACCCTGGGCACAGGGCTGTCGGGACTGGCGGCCCTTGCATTGATCGCCGGTACGGGAACGTGGATTGCGTACAACACGCTGATACTGAACCAGTTCAGGACCGGCGCCGAGATGGAGCGCCACTTCGTCGAGCTGGAAAAGCGCTACTTTCGTTTTGCCACCCTGCCCCAGCCGGTGGTCCGACACGTGCAACTCGACGTCGCTTTGTTCCCGGATGGAGCGCATGCGGAGGTGCGTGGGCGCTACCGCCTGGTCAACGAGACAAACGCGCCGATCGACCAGCTGCACCTGAGGCTGCTGGACCTCGATCTGGAATTGCTGTCGGTCGACCTGCCAGGGGCGCGGCTGGAGCGGAACGACGAACGGTTCGATTACCGCATTTATCGGCTGGCGGTGCCTATGAAGCCGGGCGAGACCCGTTGGCTCGGCTTCGAGACACGTCGAGCGCAGGTCGGTTTTCGCGCTTCGAACATCGAAGACAAGCTGGCGCCGAACGGGAGCGACCTCAATAGTCTCCAGCTGACACCGCGGATCGGGATGACGGACCACGGATTGATCGAGGATCCCGCCACCCGCCGGCAATATGGGCTACCCGAGCGCGCGCCCTTGCCGCGGCTCGACGATCCTGCGGCCGCCGGGGCGCAGCCGAATGGAGATGTCAGCTGGACGACGGCCGACATACGAGTGTCGACCAGCCCGGATCAGACTCCGATCGCGCCGGGCCGGCGTGTGGCCGACCAGGTGCAGAACGGCCGAAGGGTGGCTCGCTTCCTGTCCGATGTGCCGATCCGCAATTTCTTCCTGGTCAAGTCGGGTCGCTACGCCCTCAGGACCGAAACAAGCGCGGGCATCAAACACGCCATCTACTATCACCCTGCGCATGGCTGGAACGTCAGGCGCATGATGAAGGCCATGCAAGCCTCCATGGCCTACTATCGCGAGGCCTTCGGACCTTATCAGTTCGATCAGGCGCAGGTCGTGGAACGGGCACTGGGCGGGGGCGGACAGTCCTTTCCCAACATGGTCGCCGTGTCCGAAGGCATATTCGGCCTCGATCTTCGCGCTCCCGCGCAACTCGACATGGTAAGCATGCTCGTTGCCCACGAAATGGCTCACCAATGGTGGGGCCACCAGGTCACTGCAGCAAGGATGCAAGGTGCCGGCCTTATCGGTGAGGCCATCACCCAATATTCGGCGCTGATGGTGCTGAAGCGCCTGCATGGGGAAGATCAGCTTCGGCTTTTCTTCAAGCTGCAGCGGGATCGTTATCTCAGCGGTCGCAGAACCCAATTGTTAGACGAGCAGCCGCTGGTCAGCGCCAGCCTGGACCAGGACTATGTGAACTACGGCAAGGGGGCCCTTGCCTTCTACCTGCTGTCGGAACGGATGGGTGAAGAGGCGGTCAATCGGGCGCTGCGGCGGTTCATTGCGCGCTATCGCTTCACCGATGGGCCCAATCCGCGCTCGGTCGATCTGATCCGCATGCTCCGTGAAGAGGCTGCTACGGCCGATGAACGATCGCTCATCACTGACCTGTTCGAGCGCATCACCCTTTTCGATCTTAGGGTGGAGAAGCCGATCGTGGCGAAGCGGCCCGACGGCAAGTGGGACGTTGTCGTGCCCGTGGCTGCTAGAAAGCTTCATGCCGACGGTAAAGGCAAAGAGAGTGAAGCACCACTTCACGCTCGTATCTCGGTCGGGCTCTTCACGGCAGACCCAAGCGGACCTTTGATCGGCAAGAAGAATGTGCTGCGCATGGATTCGCAGGCAGTCCGCAGCGGAAGGCAGATCTTCCGTTTCGTGACGGATCGTAAGCCTACCCACGCCGGCATTGATCCCCTTGGCCTCTACATAGACCGAGATAGCAACGACAACATCGCACCGGTCGAGGACCGTCCCGGCTAGGCGCTTAGAATTCAGAGAACTCGAGGGCTGGTCATCACGGCGACCGGTCTGCTGCTTTGATCAGTTTGGTGACCGCTCGCGCCGAGCGCCCTCACCCTCCCTGAGACAATCTGTCGACGTCCGCTGCTCTTGCGTCCGCTAAGGGCAAGCCCTCTGGATCAGCCGTCCTTACCAGAACCTACCAACCCGACCTGATGGTATTCTGGGTACTTAACAGCTGACGCCCGAAAGATGTAGCGGATTGCCTGGCAATCCCTTTGTTTAAGAAGGCGCGCTCATGGCGTTATACCATTGTGACACATCTGCGACACTTAGACGCGTTTAGTATTGCCCATACTAAAGTTTTCACGCTATGTGCCTTTCGTGGCACGCTGTTTTTGCTGCGCCGGGGTTACATCCCTGCCCCGCGATCATCTCGCGATTCGATATGAGAGGTTCTGAATGGGTAAGTTTCATTATCTCGGCACGACGGCCCTGCGCGGGCTTTCGGCCGCGACCATCCTGATCGGCTGCGCTTCGGCCGCCCAGGCGCAACAGACGGCGCAAGAGCAGCAGCAGCAAGATGTGCAGGAAACGGCGCCTCCCGCCACCAGCGCAAACCCGAGCGGCGACGCAGAGGTCCTGCCGACCGAAGAAGTCGTTGTTACCGGATCGCGTATCCGTACTCCGAACCTTGAATCGGCAGTTCCCGTCACGACCGTGCGTGGTGAAGAAGTCTTCCAAACTGGCGGTGTCCAGGTCGGCGACGTTCTGAACGATCTTCCGCAGCTGCGGAGCACCTACTCCACTCAGAACTCCACGCGCTTTCTTGGTACTCGCGGCCTGAACCTGCTCGACCTTCGCGGGCTCGGCAGCTCACGCACGTTGGTGCTGGTGAACGGCCGCCGGCACGTTGCCGCGGACGTGCTGGGTGATGGCACCGCCGTCGATATCAACACCATCCCGGCCGACCTCATCGAGCGCATCGACGTGGTGACCGGTGGCGCGTCGGCGGTCTATGGCTCGGACGCTGTTGCCGGCGTCGTCAACTTCATCCTCCGCCGGGACTTCGACGGCCTGCAGCTTCGCGCTCAGTCCGGCATCTCCAAATATGGTGATGCTGCCAACCAGTTTGTCGCGGTGACCGGTGGCAAGAATTTCGCAGGTGGTCGCGGCAACATCGCGGCAACTGCCGAGTTCTCCCACACCTCGGACTTCTACGCGAGCGGTCGTCCCTTCCGGCAAGCGGACAACTTCGTCATCGTCGACACGGACCCGGCTGGTTCGGTGAATGGCTCCGATGGCATTCCCGACCGCATCTTCCTCCGGAACGTGCGTCGTCCGGACGCGTCACTGGGTGGCGGTATCCTGTTCCGCAACGGTGCGAGCGCGCCGTGCGGACGCGACACCACGGGCGCAGCTTTCTCCTGTTCTCTCGCTTTCCAGCCGGATGGCAGCTTGACCCCCATCCAGGGCGTCCGGGTTGGGCTTGCACCTACCGGCAGCTTCATCGGCGGTGCTGGATACAATAACCGTGAGGGACAGCTGCTCGCCCTGTCACCGGACGTGAAGCGCTACTCCTTCAACGTGCTTGGCCATTTTGAAGTCGCTGATGCGCTCGTGCCGTTCGTCGAAGCCAAGTATGTTCGCGTCGACGCGATCGGATCGCAGAGTGGTCCGTTCTTCACTCGTGGTCAGACTCTTCTCGACTCCACGTTGGTGAGCGGCTTCGAAGATCGATCGTTCGCAGCGCCCACGGGCGCGTTGAGCGCGACGAACCTTACCGCGTTCAACGTCAATCGCGAAGGCATCCGCCTCGACAATCCGTTCCTCACGAGCCAGGCGCGGAATGCGATCCGCGACGCTGCCCTTGCGTCGCTCGCAGCCAACATCAACCCCAACACCGGTGCGACGTTCGCCACTACTGGATCGACGGCCGCCCTCGCGCAGGCGAACCGGGCAGCGCTCATCGCACAGGTCAACGATGGGTCGTTCCGCTTCGGCAATCGCCGCGACTACCTTGAGCTCGGTATTCGTGACGAGGACTTCAGGCGTGAAACCTACCGCATCGTGGGCGGTCTTCGCGGCGACTTCAACACCGACTGGAGCTACGAGCTGTCGCTGAACTACGGGCAGCACAAGGAGCGGAACCTCATCACGGGCAACGTGAACACGCAGCGGTTCCTTCTTGCCAGCGATTCAGCGATCAATCCTGCTACCGGACAGATCGTCTGCCGCTCGCAACTCGACCCTCGCTACGCTGGCGAGGATGTTGGCGGAAACCCGGCCATCCTCGCCGCTGATGTCGCCGCCTGCGTTCCGATCAATCCCTTTGGTGTCGGCAACGTCAGCCAGGCCGCCAAGGACTATTTAACCATCGACACGCTGGCGACCGGCAAAATCACTCAGCTGGCGGCCCTCGGCTATGTCGCGGGCGATCTCAGCCAATTGTTCGAGCTTCCAGGTGGCCCGATCGGCTTCTCGGTGGGCGCCGAATATCGTCGTCAGACCCTCGAATATGATCTGGATGACCTGACCCAGGCTGGATACGCCTTCTACAACGCCATCCCGGCAGCAGAGTCGCCCGCTTTCTCGGTCAAGGAAGCCTTTGCCGAGGTCAACATTCCGATCCTGAAGGACATGCCCTTCTTCCATGCGCTGACGGTGAAGGGCGCCGGCCGCCTGTCGAAGTACAAAGGCATCGACAAGACCATCAAGACCTATGGTGTCGAAGGCATCTACAGTCCGGTTCGCGACATCACGTTCCGCGGTGCGTACAACCGCTCGGTTCGCGCGCCGAACCTGGCGGAGCGCTTCGGTGCGGCAAGTCAGAACTTTGCGCCGGGATTCAGCGATCCTTGCGCGGAGAAGCAGATCGGCGCGGGTAGCGTGAACCGTGAAGCCAACTGCGCGGCTGCAGGACGGCCGGCGGGCTACGATTACGTTTATGCCGGTTCGCTCGAGTACAGGAGCGGCGGCAATCCTGACCTTGAGGTCGAGACTTCGGATTCCTTGACGCTCGGCGGATACATCCAGCCGCGCTTTATTCCGGGCCTGTCGATCTCGGCCGACTATTACGACATCAAGGTCAAGAACGTCATCACGAGCATCGGCACTGCGCAGGATATCGCCAACCTCTGCTACGACTCCCCGACGCTGGACAATCCGTTCTGCGCTCTGTTCCAGCGCGCTGGGGCAAGCGGTGGACCGAACGGTGAAGAGGCCTTCCGGATTATCGAAGGGTCGCTTCTCAACTCGCAGGCAAACTTCGCGAAGCTACGCGTCCGGGGCATCGATACCCAGCTGAACTACGTGCGTAACACCGGCATCGGCCGGGTAAACGCGAGTGTTCTCTGGACCCATCAGCTCAGGAACGAAAGCTTCACCGATCCTTCGAATCCATCGTTCAAGGATGTATTCCTGAATGAACTCGGGGATCCGCAGGATCAGGTGAACCTCAACTTGAACGTGAAGCGCAACAGGCTGACTGTCGGTTACCAGGGGCGCTGGATCGGGAAGATGTACCTCAATACCTATGAGGACTACAATTCGGTCAACGGTGATCCACCGCAGAACACGGATTATGCCGAGATCGAGAAGTATCCGGCGGTCATGTACCATGACCTTCGTGCAGCTCTCGACGTCACGGACAAGGTGAACTTCTACCTTGGCGTCGACAACGTCCTGAACAAGCTACCACCCTATGGCTCAACTGGCGTCGGTGGCGGTTCGGGGATCTGGGACAATCGCGGCCGATACTTCTACACGGGCTTCGTCGCGAAGTTCTGATCAACACTCGAAGAACTGAAGCCGGGGAGAAATCCCCGGCTCTTTTTCGGTGATCGTGCTGATTTCGTGTTGCACAGGGTAGACAATGACCGACGTTATGGAACGAGCGGCGGATCTCGCCAGTCGAGGCCAGGGACCCGCTGCTGTGGCTTTGCTCCGGCAATTGGAGAGCGCCGGAAACCCTGAGGCGGCGCGCCAGCTTGCAGTCTGGTATCTGTCCGGTCGCGTCATCCCTCGAGACCTTACGGCGTCACGAAATTACTTCATGCGCGCTGCAGAGCTTGGCGATCGCGTTGCGGCTGGTGTGAGCCGCGCATTTATAGCGAATGGCACCGGCGGCCCCGCTGACTGGCCCCTTGCAATGACGATGCTCCGCTCGGCGGCAGATGCCGATCAAGATGCGGCAACTCAGCTTCGCATCATCGACGCCATGTCACTTGATGCTGCCGGCCAGCCTACTCAGGCTTTTGAGAGCCAAGTCTTACACGCCAGTCCAAACGTCTGGCATTTCCCTGGGCTCTTCACCAAGCAGGAATGCAGCTATTGCAAGGAGGTGGCTGGGCCCTTGCTGGAGCAGAGCCTCGTCGTCGATCCAGCGACCGGACGGCAAGTCGCCAACCCCATCAGAACCTCACAGGCGGCGGCTTTCCCCTTCGTCGTTGAGAACCCGGCAATTCACGCTCTCAATCGGCGGCTTGCTGCCGCGAGCGACACTTATGTCCGCGCTGGCGAACCATTGCAGATTTTGCGCTATTCACCGGGAGAGGAGTATCGACTTCACAGTGATGCGCTACCGGGTGTTCCGCTCAGCCAACAACGTGTGCTCACCTTCCTTGTCTATCTGAACGACGATTATGAGGGTGGCGAGACCGCCTTTCCGAACCTCGGATTGACGTTCAAGGGCGCGACGGGAGACGGCCTCCTGTTCACGAACACGACCGCTGCTGGCGAACTCGACACCAGATCCTTGCACGAGGGGCGGCCTGTGCTGAGCGGGACCAAGTACCTCGCGTCGCGGTGGATCAGGTCTGAGGCATTACAAATCGCCTGAATAGCTCAGATCTGGCTGTCACCCTCGGCGTCTAGCGACCGCCGGATAAGAGGTCGGAGCAGAGCCGATGCTGTGCACTCCCGATCAAAGTGGCAGACACATCGCATCGCCTCCCCTCAACCGCGCTGCGCCGCGTGGGGGTTCAGGAGCATGAGTGCGATGCCCTGCCGAGTAAGCTTATTGGCGGATTGCGGATCGAGACTGCGATACCATTGCGCGATTTGCCGACTCAACGGGCCGAATGAACGCATGACCAATGCAGCCGCTGGCTGCGGCGAGGCGAGCTCGGCCCCAAGCCTTTCAAGTCTCTGCAGGATAGCCGCCTCATCCAAGCCGGCCTTAGCCAAAGCCGCAATGTCATCAGCGCCCTTGGCAATAAGGTCACGTGCCGTTGAGGAGCTTCGCAACGGCTGAGCGAATGTCATGTAACTATCCCGCTTGAAGCGTAGATCACCGGTCCCTTCCTCATCCATCATCCCGAACTGGCGTCCCCTCGGCGAAGAGGCTGGAAGACGATTTTGAGCGCTGAACAGTCATCCCTGATCCAAGGTCTGAATGCTTCGGCTCAAGCCGCTTGAACGCTGCCAGACCATTCGAGGAGGTAGGGTTTGCGATCGGGAGGGCGAGGGCAATTCTTGCTATTTTCTCGCGAGATACGTGGCCAACGATCCCCCCGGCTCGCACGCGAGATGATTTGACGATGTGATCTCTCGTGAGCGGCCACCGCCATTCCACAGTTCGTCGTCTGGCGAGAGTTCTTGGACGAATATGCGCGCTGAGCCGCTGGCCTGAGCCCGAAATCGCAGCATGATTACCTTCGGCGTAGGTGACGAACCATCATGATCCCATTTAGCTTGGTTCAACAGCATGCAGAACAGGTCCGTCAGGGTGATCCGGGCGGGCGGCTTGTCCTGTCCAAGATGCACCGTGGTGAAAGCCGGGTGTTTTGCGCCACTCCCTCGCTGAAATATGTTCTCGAAGGCGAAGAGCGATATCTCGTTGACGGTGTCGAGCACGTCGTCTTGCCAGGACAATTTCTACTCGTCGAAGCCGGAGTGATCTTGTCGGCTGTAATTCGTCCCACGTCTGTGACGACCGGGATGTGCCTCTACCTTAAACAAGACCCGGTTCTGCCCTTCGTCGATCTAAGAACGGCGGAGGAGGAGTGTGAGCGAGCGGAGCCACCCGCCGGGCGAGCGGGAGTGCTTAGCGCGTCGGGTACTGCCCTTGCGGAGCATCTAAAGTCTGGCGCTCTCGCATTGGCACGCGATCCGGATCGCGGTGAGGGCGCAGCTGCTCGCATCGTCTGTAATGCCGCTGCTCATCTCCACGATGTGCTGAGCGATGTCCGGCTGCAGCTGAGTAATCTCGACGCGATCAAGGGAAGTACTTCCCGCGACCTGTTGAGGCGCTTGGATATCGCGCGCGCTTGGCTGTGGGACAATGACGACCGCATTGTTCCGCTCGACGAATTGAGCCGAAAGGCAGGAATCTCGCAGTTCCATTTGCACCGATGCTTCAAGGCTGCGTTTGGGGCTGCACCAGCAAGCTACCATCGTCAGCAGCGACTACAAAAGGCAGCGGCCTCATTGCGGCGCGGCGAACTGAACGCTGCCGGGGCCGCGGCACGCTTCGGTTTCTGTGACGAGAGTAGCCTCCGGCGAGCGCTCAAACGGTCGCCGGATCTGCATGGGGACGTGCATCGTGTATTGCACGCGGAAACGAGCCGCTGATTGCCCAGGCGCGGCCTTCCTGAAGGCTCCTACGAGCTATTCCGGAAGCGCTGAAGCACTTCGGCATGCAGCATGCAGATCGGCAGAGAAGTGTCTGGCGTATTAAATCGTTACAAAGTGGTATACGTGTCACAGTGGCGGCTTTTTCAGGGAGCTGCTCTGGCGACCCCTCCTCTACTCAGGATCTCGGCCATCTCGTCGAACTAGCGAGCTATACGATCGAGTTCGCTAAGCACCGTTCGATCCAGACCATTCGCGCCTCCGTGACGAGGCGTGCATTCTCCAGTGCGGCTGCATAGTTTTTGTCTTCGATCAGGGCGGCTTGATCGTCGAACTCGCGAAGCTGAGCTGCGACCCGTTGCCGCAAAGCCGCAAGCCAGCCTTGTTGTTGAGCGGGTGTGAGCAGGTCGGCAAAGATCATGCGTGTGCGCCAAGGGTCTTCGGGCAGTAAGTCCTGGCTTCGCTCATCGAGAAGCCAGGCCTTGATGGCCTCTTCACCCGCCTCTGTGCATGAAATATAGTCAGTCTTCCGGCCGTCATTCTCAGACGCCTCCGCGCTGACGAGACCGGCCCGTTTGAGCCGCTCTACGACCGGGTAGACGCTACCGGGGCTGTCGGACAGCGAGCTCGCCAAGCTTCGCTGCAGAGCCTTCCGCACGAAGTAAGCAGTCGTTGGCTGCCACTTTCGAATGAGCGCCAAGACGTGGCTCTCGTGATGACTCAACACTGCGTGATCCCGGAAATGACCTGCACACTCCGATTGCAAGCTCCTGCACTAGGAGCGACGCGACGATCAACTTAGCCGATCCGCGGACTCGATCAATTCGGTGCCGGAGGAGAAATGACCACTGCACTTGCAACTTGAAAGACATCGGAAGCACGTTTAGTACGCTGCGTATTAAATGAGGCTTCCAGTGAGACTGATGGACCGCATCGCAGAGGTTCGCTCCGCCACCACGCAGCCGGACGCCGGCATATCGCATCACGACTCGCTGGCGCTCGCCGGCTGTGCGCTGAGATATGTGATGACCAAGGAAGCGTCGGCTCAATGTGGC
Source organism: Sphingomonas sp. LHG3443-2 (assembly GCF_049896405.1). NCBI lineage: Bacteria > Pseudomonadati > Pseudomonadota > Alphaproteobacteria > Sphingomonadales > Sphingomonadaceae > Sphingomonas > Sphingomonas sp. LHG3443-2. The sequence continues at coordinate 1,193,805 of NZ_JAFCUG010000001.1, read as the reverse complement.
GACCTGATCCGCTCCTCTCCCGAATTGCTCACCGCAAAGGACGATTTTCTTCGGCTTCCCGCCGAGCAGTTCTGGGTCGAGTGGTTTGCCGAAATGGGAGACGATGGTGATTTCGGCGGCGATTGGGCACAGAAGATCGGCTGCCTCGTGCAGACCAATGAGGGCGGACGATCAGGTCACATCATTCTGTATGGGACTACCTTCAACGGCGGCGTTGATCGGTTACCGGGCAAGATCGTGTTCGACCTCGATCATCGTTATGTAAGCCCCTATCCATCGGGCAGCTACCGGATGAGCCACGGTGATCTGGGCTTCCTCAACAACATCCTGTCACACGCGCTGATGCAGCTTGAAGAACGCTGGCGAGGAAGAGCCAAGCTGGACAAGCGATACGCCTACCAAGATCTTGTTCGGCACCAGGCGGAACAAAGCTGGTATGCACTACCCTTCATCCTGGCCTTCGCTGCACTTCTGAACAGCGATGACGTCGTCGATCAGACGCCCTCTCAGTTGGCGCAGCTAAATGCTTCACGGGCGAGGCGTCGCCGCCGCCCCCTCCTCGAACACGTGGAAGTCAGCATGCGCCTGGGCGAGCGGCGCCAGTCTGATGGAGCAACGCAAGACAATCATCATGGGGCAAGAGCGACCGCCCGCCTGCACTTCGTTCGAGGACATACCGTCTCGCGCGGCGGCAAGACCTTTTGGCGAACGTCGCACCTTCGCGGTGACGCAGATGCGCCGATCATCTCCAAAACCGTGTCGGTCCGCGGAGGATCGGAGTTTACGAAGAGGTTCGCGTCGCGACGCTGAGAGAGCCGGGTGCTAGTCCGGCGCATATGAGATGAATGGGCGGGGCCTTTGTCAGCAGGGGCCGTCTCAGAACAGCGTGGAGCCCCTTTGGAGGAACAGGATCAGCCCCGCCGCACTGCCGATCCCGATCGGGATGATGCAGCATATCTGACCTACGACTACCTGAAGCACCTCACTTCACTGTCGATCCTGGTGCTTGGTGGCGTGCTCATTGTTGCAAAGGATCTCGATCCCAGCGACGTGAAGCCCACTTCGATCCTTGTTGCTCTGGCGCTCATTGGTGGCGGTGGGGTCTGCTCGTTCAGCGGCTCTAGCGAGATCGTGCGCGCTAAAAGCAGCCGCACTGAGCCAGGAAAATTCCTGAGCTTCTGGGTCAAAGCTGCGCCCGTGCTGCTTGCCGTTGGAACGGGCTATTTTCTGGCCATCTTTGCCGACAGCTTGACCTGAGACGGGCTAGTATAGCCATCACCGACTGAACCCAGGACGGTAAGGCCACTGTCAGCTTAGCGAGGGTCGTTAGGCAAGGGCGGCGGAGGTACGACGCCCTTCCAACCGATAAGCGTGAGTGACAGCGAACGGCGCTATCGACGCCGCTCGCTGTCACGGGGTCCGCTGTTAGAAGCGGAAGTTCACACCAGCTCGGAAGGTCCGGCCGATCAGGCCCGGAATATGCCACGAGGCAAGGTAGTTCGGCTGCGTGGTGTAGAGGACGTTCGCATAGAGCGGCGCCCTGGCGTTGGTCACGTTCCCGATGATGCCGTAGAACTCGAAGCGGTCGTTCACTTCCAGCGTCGCGTTGAGGTCTGCGTAGATGAAACGCCTGATCTTGCAGAAGCTGTTTCCGCCGGCAGCGTCCTTGTAGAGGGTCGCGGCGCATGACGTGTCCAGATTGCCTTGGTCCGTCGCGACCCCCTTCATCTTGCCGACGAAGTAGGTCGTTGCAGTCAGTGACAAGCGACCGAATTCAAGGGTGTTCTGCCAGTTGCCGCGCCACTTGGGCGTTCCGCCACCCGACGACAGGTCGGCCGGGCCGACCGTGCCGGTGAAGCGCTGCACGCTGCCGTCGCTGAGATAACGGTTGTACTTCAGCGTTTCCTGGACATCCAGGCGGCTCCGCCAACGCAGGTCATTGGTGACCGGTACGTTGGCCGACGCAGTGAACTGCAGACCTTCGACGACGTCATAGTTGGCGTTCACGTAGGGCGCGTTCAGCACTAGGAGGCGCGGAAGAGCGTTCAGCGCGAACGGATCGGCACCGTCGATAACGTTGCACGAGTAACCCGGCGCAACAGCCGCAAGCGCCGCGCAGCCCGCTGCAGAGGCCGCCGCCGCCGAGGCGAAGGTCTGACCTGCCACCGAATAATAGGCGTTGATCGCCGCGCCCGAAAGCGGACCGGTGACGATCAGGTTCGACTTCTTGACGTGGAACCAGTCGGCGGTGAGCTGGAACCAGCGGGAAGGCTCGAACACCGCGCCAAGCGTGTAGCTCTTGGAGGTCTCGGGTTCGATGTCAGGGTTGCCGACGTAACCACGACCGATCGAGTAGTTGGCGAAGTAAGACGGATTGGCGGCGTGCGCGGCGGCGAATGCTGCCGGCAGAGTGAAGCCGACGAAGCCCGAGAAGGAGCTCAGCGGATTTGCTTCGGCGAAGGTGGGAGCCCGGAAGCCTTCCGAATAGGAGCCGCGCAGTGCGACCTGCCTGATCGGCTGGAACTTGAAGCTGGCCTTCGGTGAGAACTTGCTGAAACCTTCCGAGTAATCGTCGTAGCGGCCCGAAGCGGTCAGCTCGAGCGAGTCGAGAACTGGCGCGTTGACTTCGAAGAAGCCGGCCCAGACGTCGCGATTACCATAAGCCTGCGCCGTCGACAGACCCGGTACGTCGAGGTTCGGATTGGCACTACGGTTGGTCAGCTTTTCCTTGCGGTACTGGCCGCCAACGGCGAGCTGCAGCGGGCCGCCCGGCAGTTCAAACAGCGCGTGCGACACCGAGCCATCCACCGTGAACTCGCTCGAATTCGAGAGCGAGGTGATCGGCGGGAGCCGAGGCGCCGTCCTTCAGGACTTCGATCCGCTCGACGTTGACCTGCGGAATGCTGGTGAGGTCGGCGTAGCTGTTGTGGCCGTCGTCGCTGACGGGATAGTTGGCCGAGCGCCATGCCATTCACCAACAGAAGGGTCGATGAGACGCCAAGGTTACGCAGCGACACGGCCGAGCCGCCGGCCGAGAAGCCGCTGGTGAAGCCCACACCGATCGACCCCGCGCCGTCGGCAGCAGCTTGGCGAACAGCGTCAGCCGTGTTGGTGATGCCGGCTCGCTCCAAGGAGTCACTGGTGATCACGGTCACCGGCAGGGCGGTCTGGGCGTTCTCCCGGCGCAGCAGCGAACCGGTGATGACGATTTCCGACGCCTCAGCGGGATTGGCAGGGTCCGCTTCGTCCACAGCTGGCCCGCTGGGCTGCTGGCTGTCCTGCGCGGCTGGCGCGGCCTGAGCCGAAGCAGCCGTACCGATTGCGGAAAGTGCAAGGGCAGCGGCGCTGGTCAGAAGGTGCGTTTTGATAAAGCGTGGCGTCACGGTTGCAGTACCTCCAACAATAGGGGGTGCAGCAAAAATCTTCTTCGTGTTGCCCCCGCACGTCACTCGTCTGCGCCTGCTCAAAGCTTCCGTAAAGGTGAGCTCCCGTATTACGCTGCGTAATATTTCAGCGTGTTGCAGTGCTACCACAGCGCTTAATTGGTTCGCCACTGCGCAGGGCAGCCGAAACCCCTGATTACCGCCCTATCATCAGAGACTTATCTGTTTCAATTGAAGCGCTCGCACGACTGAATGAGCGCTGTTCTGAGTGCGAAGTTTCGAACGGACGTTCTTCAGATGTTGAGCAACGGTGTGTTCGCTTATCGACAGGATGGTCCCAATTTCAGAGGCGGTCTTTCCAACCGCGGTCCAGCAAAGAACATCTTTCTCCCGCTCGCTGAGTGATGCAGCCCGCTCTGAGGTCAGGCCACTTTCAAGCGATTGCCACACTCGGAACGTGAGCAAGGATGTTATTGCTTTCAGGCCAGGTTCCACCCCAACCTTGTCACCGGCAATGGACAATCCTCCGGAGCCAAGGGCAGTATGTATCGGTACGCACAGACCATGGAGAAGTCCGAACTCGGATGCTTCACCCACCATGGTGACCGCACCCGCTTCTTTCTTCCGTATCTCGGCGATTTCGGTCCAGTAGAGCGACGTCTCTGAGCGCAAGCAATGGTTCGCGACCGGGTCGATCTTGAAATGCTCGGCTTCATGGTAGCGCGCCATCCAGCCGTCAGGCCAACCGTTCAGAAGTATTTCGGGCTGCCGATTGCCGCCAACTTTCGGCAGCCGCGACAAAACAAAGGCGGAATAGCCGTAGGCCGACAGGATGTTCGAGGTGGCCGCCAGAAGGTCGGTGGGCTCATCAACCCCTTCAAGCGCTTCAATCACCAGGATCGCCCGTTCAAGTGCGGGACTGATCATCCGATCTCCGGGCCAATCACACCGATGCCCCCGCCCCTATCCAGGCAGTGATAGCAGGAGCGACAAGGCATGCCGGGTGAGGCTGTTGGCGGTAAGGCGATCGCGTACACGATACCATTGGTCGATCTGCTCGCATAGCAGCCGCACGTGCGGTTTAAGTCGCCTGGCGCCTTCCTTGGTCGGGCCGATCTGGCTGGCGAGACGCTCAAGCCTCATCCTGATGTACTGCCGACCATTCTCCGCCAAGGCCGCTTCGTCGATGTCGCCCGCCGCCGCATCAAGCGTGGCTTTGGTGAGCGGCACCGGCATGGTCGGTCGCCCCGTGGCGACCACATCATAGTGGTACCCGCCTCGGAATGCCTTGTTGCAGCTCCCGCTCGCGAGACCCAGTCCCGGGTTCCACTCAGCCAATGACATAGCCTGAACACCCATAGTATTCACCACCACGAGTAAGCGGTTGCTGGAAAGCGCTGCGCGGGGCGAGACTGGCCGCCCCTTGCCTGGCTTGTGCCTACGCCCACTCCTGCAGGGATTTCGATACTCAAATCTGGGGATGCCGAAGGTCGACAGGTGCGAACTCCTGCTGGCACCGCCGCCGTCCCTACGCGACGCAGCGACAAGCTGCGGCCGGTGACGCCCATGATCTCGCAGAAAGGATTTCCGGTGAGGCGGGCGATCAATTGTGATGTCGCTGAAGCCACCGGCGCACCTCCGAGCTACTTGGCCGTTGCGAGCGCAACTGTGGCGAGATCGAGCTTGTCGGCCGCGACCACCTGCACGTTGGGGCGCAAGGCCCTCAGCTTGTCGATGAACTTCGCCGAGTCTCCGACGATGATCAGGCTCACCCGGCTGGGCTGCAATAGCCGTCCGATGGCCGACGTGGCCGCGGTTCCGCTGACTGAACGCACCCGATCCGCATAGGCGAGCTGTTCTGTCGGTGAGACTCCTCGCAAGGCCGCTCCGGCGAGCGTTGCATTGAAGCCGACACTGCTCTGGAGCGAGCGCTGGAAGCTTCCGACCATGAAGGTCTTCCGGTTTTCGACGTCCGTGGCGCCAAGTGGCTCGGTCCCGATCCGGGCGAATTCATTGAGGAACACCTGCGCCACGTCCGCGGCACTCTCGTTCTTGGTCGAGGCGCTGGCCGACAACGTGCCGCCGCCAAGGCCTGCGGCGAGTGCGCTGTTGGCGCCGTAGCTCAGCGCACGCTTGACGCGGATTTCCTGGAACAGCCGCCCGGTCGACGAGCCGCCCAGAATGCTGTTGGCGAGCAGCGCGTCATAATAAGCCGCATCGCCGCGCGAGATGCCGCGAACGGCGGCGATCACCGTCGCCTGCCCTGCCCCCGGCAGATCGATGACCAGGGTGCGGGCTGCCTGCTCGCTTCCGGCGACATCGGTCGGCAGCGCCGGAGCCGCGCCCGTCGCGCGCCAGCCGCCCAATGCTCGTTCGGTCAACTGCCGAGCCTGCACCGGGTCGATCCCGCCCGACACAAAGGCAGTGGCGAGGTCGGGGCGCCACCAGGTCTGGCGGAACGAAGCCAGGTCCTCGCGGCGGAGCGCGGCCAAGCTTGCCGGCGTGCCGCCCGGAACGATCCCGTAAGGCGCGTTGCCGAACACCACCGGCGGCAGAACGCGTCCGCCCAGCTGATTGGGATCCTTCAGCGCGACCTGCAGGCCATCGAGAGCCCGCTTCCGTTCCCGGGCGAAATCCTCTTCGGGGAAAGTTGCGTTGGCGAGGATGTCGCCAAGGATCTCCGCCGCCTGCGGCAGGGTCGCCACGGGCGCAGTCACCGAGAGGACGGTCCCGTCGAGCGACGCTGACGAGGACAGTTCGGCCCCGAGGCTCTCGAGCCCGGCCGCGATCTGGTCGGCGGAACGGGTGGTCGTGCCCTTGCTGGCGATGTCGGCGACCATTGCCGCCAGGCCCGCCTTGTCGCGTGCTTCAACTGCGGAGCCGGCGCGAATGGCGACGGTCAGGGTGGCAAGCGGCACCGTTCCGGTTCGGGCAGTCACCAGCTTCATGCCATTGGCGAGCGTTGCCTCGGTCAGCGCGGGCATCGCGTAGGTCGCGGGCGTGCCCGGGGCCGGCGGCGCCTGGCGCTGCCCTTCGGGCAGGAGTGCGAGCGGTGCCTGCGCGGCCGGCGGTGGGCTGGAGAAGCGCGGCAGCGGCGTCGGATTGGCCCAGCCCTTGGCGTCGCCGTCACCCTTGGCATAGCGAAGCTCGACCCGCTTGGCCGGGTTGAGGATGGTCCGGGCGACGCGCTGGACGTCGGACGCGGTGACCCGGGTAATGGCCGCCAGGCGCTTGTCGGCAGCTCGCGGATCGCCGGTGCGGACGAGGCCTTCGCCAAGCGTGAACGCGCGGCTGCTGGCGACCTCGCGCTCCTGGAGACCGGCCGAGAGCAGCTCGTTCTTGGCTTCGGTCAGTTCCGCCGCCGTGGGTCCCGTCGCTCGAAGCGCATCCAGCGCGCGGTCAAGTTCGGTCGCGACCACCTCTGGCTCGCGTCCGCTCGCGACAATGGCCATCAGCGCATAATAGCCCTGCTCTTCCGTGTCGTTGAGTTGGCTGATCGGTTGGGTCGACAGGCCCGGCTTCACCAGCGCGGTCTGGAGGCGGTTGCTGTCGCCCCGGGTCAGGATGCCGTCGAGCACTTCCAAGGCCGCCATGTCGGCACTGGCGGCGCCGGGCGTCTGCCACGCCGACCCGACCACCGGCAACGGCACGTTGGGACCGGTTGCATTGACCCGCCGCCCTGTCAGCGGCTGGTCCTTGCCCTTGATCGCAAGGCTGGCCGGACGCGCGCGCTTGGGAACCGCAGCGAAATACTTGTTCACGAGCGCATCGAGCTGCGCCGGTTGGAAGTTGCCCGACACGATCAGGGTCGCGGTGTCAGGTCCGTAGAATGCCTCGTGAAAAGCGCGCGCATCCTCCAGCGTGGCGCTGTCGAGGTCGGAGATGCTGCCGATAGTCGGCCGCCGGTGCGGCAGAAGGTTGTAGACGTTCTCGCCAAGCGCAAAGGAATAAAGCCGGCCGTACGGCGGCGCGAGCACGCGCTGGCGGAGCTCCTCCTTGACCACGTTGCGCTCGGTTTCGAACACTTCCTTGTCGATGACCGGCCGGGCCATGCGCTCGGCATGGGTCCACAGCATCCGCTCGAGATACTGGGCAGGTACCGTCTCGTAATAATTGGTTCGGTCGTACCACGTGCTGGCATTCCGCGTGCCGCCGATGTCATCCACCATCTTGTTGATGGTGTTGTACGGCATGTTCACCGTCTTGCGGCTGAGGATGTGCTCGAACAGGTGCGCAAAGCCGGAACGACCCTCGGGATCGTGCTTCGAGCCCACTTCATACCACATCGACACGGTAACATCGGGCGTGCTGGTGTCGCGAATGGCAATCACGCGCAGCCCGTTCGCGAGCTTGCGCTCGGTGAAGGGGATCGTCGGCGTGGCCATCTTCGCCGACTGAGCGGTGGCAGCCGGAGCGACGATCGCCGTGGAGAAGAGGAAAGCGCCCAGCAGGCGGCTCGCGAAAGCGTTCAAGGCGGTTTTCCCTATGATGACGATGACGACACCGTTCAGTCTCCTCGCAAACGCCGCAACAATCCTTCGACGAACGGGTACGTGGGGGTCACGGCAGCGAGGATTGCCCCGGCTCCTGACGCTGAGCCTGTAACGCGGGTGCCAGAGGCTTACCGGATTCCTTTGCCAGTAGCGGACGGGCGGAATTTACCGATGTCGATACCGAGCCTGCTAGCCTTGTCGTAAAACGTCTTCCTGGGAAGACCCAAGCGCTTGATCGCGTCGCCCACTCTTCCGTCGCATTGGCGCAGCGCGTCCTCGATTAGAGCGACCTCATATTCAGCCAGGCGAGATCTGAAATCACTTGCAGGCTCATGGCCCTCGCCGACCTTCTGCCCATTCTCCAGGACGAGAGCGAATGCGCGATTACGCAGTTCGCGGATATTGCCTGGCCAATCGTCCACCTGCAGCCGGGCGACCTGCTCCGCGGGGGCCACGAAGTTCGGCACACCGAACTGCTCTTTGGCTTCCTCGACAAAGACGTCGAAGAGCAAGCGAACGTCATCGCCGCGCTCCCTCAATGCGGGAACGCGGAGGCGAGTGGTGGCCAGGCGGTGAAACAGATCCAAGCGGAACGTGCCCTCCTGCGCCGCCCGCTCCAGATCGATCTTGCTTGTCGCGATCACGCGGAGATTGACTGCCTCGGGCCGCTCGGCACCGAGCGGCTGCACTTCGCGTTCCTCGATCACCCGAAGCAGCCGTGCCTGCATCGGCAATGGCAGACTGTCGATCTCGTCGAGCAGCAGCGTCCCGCCGCTCGACGCGGCGATCATCCCGCGCCGGGCCGCGCGGTGGTGGGCGACTGCCTCGCTGGCATGGCCGAACAATTCGACCTCAAAGCTGCTGTCGAGCCAGGCGGCGCAATTGACCGCAACGAAAGGCCGTCCGGCGCGCCTGCTGAAACGGTGGATCTGGGCCGCGACGACCTCCTTGCCGACACCTGTTTCGCCTTCGATCAGCACGTCGACATCGGCCGCTGCCAACTGCCTGATCGACGCACGGAGCCGTGCCATCGCTATGCTGGTCCCGATCAGGGGATCGGTGGCATCGTGGAGATCCGCTGCGGCACGCAGCCGGCGGTTCTCGATCTGCAGGGTGCGATGCTCCAGCGCCCGCGCCACCGACGCGGTCAGGTGATCGATCGCGAACGGCTTGCTGAGGAAATCGAATGCGCCATCCTTTAACGCTTTCACCGCCAACGGCACGTCGCCATGCCCGGTGACCAGAAGCAGCGGAATGTCGCGGTCGATGCTTTTGACGGCAGCGAGCAACTCCAACCCGTCCATGCCCGGCATCCTGATGTCCGACACGATCACCCCGTCGAACGCCCCAGTAATGCTGGCGAGAAGCGCGTCAGCCCGCTCGAAGGCCCGGACCGTGAAGCCGGCAAGCTCGAGCGCTTGGGTGGTGGCAAGCCGGAGCGCGTGGTCGTCTTCGGCGAACAACACGGTTGCGGAAGCGATCATCGGGCAATCCTCAAGGACACGATGAAAGCCGCTCCCGGCCCCTCCATCGGATCGAGCCACAGGTCACCGTCGAACTCCCTTGCGATATCCCGCGCGATGGCAAGGCCGAGGCCGAGGCCCCCGCTCTTTGCCGTCTCGAACGGGGTGAACAGCCGCTCGCGAATGGCGGGGTCGATGCCGGGACCGCGGTCCACGATGCGAATGGTCATGCGGTCGCCTTGCGCGCTCGCCGTGAGCTGGATGGCGCCCGGCCGCTTGCCGACGGCGTCAAGCGCGTTGCGGAGAAGGTTGATGAGCACTTGCTCGAGCCGCACCCGGTCACCGACCAGAACATGCTCGCGATCAGCCCTGGAGACGGCAATCTCGATCTGCGACGACGCCTTGGCGCCCAGCAGCAGCAGCGCGCCATCGACGATCGACCCCAGCGTGGCCTGCACCGGCACCGGCGTCTTGCGCCGGGTGAAGCTGCGAAGCTCGGAGGTGATGGACGCGATGCGCTCGGTCAGCGCGATGATCCGCCCGAGATTGAGCTGTGCATCCTCCGGCCGGCTGCGCGTGATCAGCTTGGTGGAGTTTTCGGCAAACGTCCTGATCGCCGCGACGGGCTGGTTGATCTCGTGCGCCACGCCGGCGGTGATCTGGCCAAGGGTCCCGAGGCGATTGGCGCGGGCGAGATCCTCGCGGGCCGCGACATATTTGTTGGTGGCTTCTTCCCGCTCCTGCGATTCAACCAGCAGCCGGGCATTGGTATCGCGCAATTCGGCGGTCTGGCGCTCGACCTCGAGCGACAGCGCGGCGCGGGACTGGAGCAGCATGCGCTGGCGATCCCACTGCCGCAGCAGGACAGCGACGATTGCCCCCGCCACCAGCAGGATTGCCAGTCCCCACAACAATGCCACGCGGCGCGCGTCCTCGAGGAACGGCTGAAGCGGTACCAGGGCAGTCAGTCGCCCGTCATCGATCGGCGCCGGAAGCGTTCCCGCGACATAGGGCTCCTGCCGGCGGCCGGCACCGACGCTGGCTTCGGAGCCCGACAGGCTGAGCGGAGCCCGCGCAGGCGGCGAGGGTCCGAACTGCAAGGTACGAACGGCATCCTCCAGCGCGCGCCGGGAGAGAGGCTCGGTGGTCTTGAAGCGCCAGGCTGGTCGGCTTGTGACGAGGACCACGCCATGCGGATCGGTCACCAGCCCGATCCCGCCATCGACGCCCCATGCCTTCTCCAGCCGGTCGAACTCAACCTTGACCACGATGGTGCCGAGCGCGCGGCCATTCTGGTCGATCCGCCGCGCCAGATAGAGGCCTGGGCGGCCGCTGACCGTGCCGAGCGCGAACAGCTCGGATGCTCCGTCCCGCATCGCTCCGCGGAAATAGGGGCGAAATCCGTAATTCTGGCCGACAAAGCTGGTCCGAAGCCGCCAGTTGCTCGCGGCCCGCGTCACCCCGTCGCGGCCGATCAGATAGATCACCGCCGCGTCGGTTCTTCCGGCTAGCAGCTCGAGCTGCGCGTTGAGGTGCGCGGTCGCCTCCGGATTGGCATCAGCCAGAACCTCCGCGACATCAGGAAATTCGGCCAGCACCAGCGGAAGCAAGCGAAATTTCTGAAGCTCGCTGACGAGCAGACCCTGGTTCGCGCGGGCCACGCTTTGCGCGGCGAGTTCAGCGTTGTCGCGGGCCGTGATCCGGCTCCAGCGGTCCGCCGCCACGAACGCCAGCGCAAGCACCAGCGCGAGCGCTGCAAGGAAGAACGCCACGAATCGCCGCGAGCGTTTCACCATTTTGTGTGGTTTTCTGCACATCGACCGCCGGGCATGCGCGGTTTCCTGCACACATTCGGGGCGTCTGCTACAAGGGAGGAAGCGAAGAAGCGAACAATCCCAGACATTTAGCCTACTTTTCTCGCTCGGATGGTGCCGCTCTTCACGCTGGCTAGGATGCACGGGCGGCGGTCGCTGGCAAGTATTCAGCGCTCGCCCCGAGGAGGCACATCATCGTCACAATCGCGGAGCCGTCGCCGGCTGTGCCGGAGCACCGGCCATTCTACCGGCATCTCTACGTCCAGGTGATCGCGGCGATCGCGTTGGGCGTGGTCGTCGGCCACTTCTGGCCGGGCACCGGTGAAGCGATGAAGCCGCTCGGCGACGGGTTCATCAAGCTGGTGAAGATGATCATCGCGCCGGTCATCTTCCTCACTCTTGTCACCGGTATCGCCGGCATGAAGGAGATGGCGGCGGTCGGGCGGGTTGCGGGCAAGGCGTTCGCCTATTTCCTGTTCTTTTCGACCCTGGCGCTCATCATCGGCCTGATCGTCGCCAATGTCGTCCAGCCGGGCGCGGGCATGAACATCGATCCGGCCAGCCTCGATCAGGGCGCCGTCGCCACCTACACCGAAAAGGCTCAGGAAAGCAGCATCACCGCCTTCCTGCTCGGGATCATCCCGACGACGATGGTCTCGGCGCTGACCGAAGGGTCGATCCTGCAGACACTGTTGGTCGCCATCCTGTTCGGCATTGCGCTGGCCCTGGTGGGTGAGCCCGCGCGCCCGGTCCACGACATGCTCGAGCGCCTCAGCCTCGTCGTCTTCCGCCTCGTCGGCATCTTGATGCGAGCGGCGCCCATCGGGGCGTTCGGGGCGATCGCCTTCACCATCGGCGCCTACGGGATCGGCACGCTGGCCAATCTCGGGCTGCTTCTGGCGACCTTTTATCTGACGTCGTTTCTGTTCGTGGCAGTCGTCCTGGGCCTGGTGGCGCGCTTCACCGGCTTCTCGCTGTTTGCGCTGCTGCGCTATCTGAAAGCCGAACTTCTGCTCGTGCTGGGGACGAGCTCGTCGGAAGCCGCGCTGCCCACGCTGATCGACAAGATGGAGCGCGCCGGCTGCTCACGCAGCGTGGTCGGGCTGGTCGTGCCGACGGGCTATTCGTTCAATCTCGACGGCACCAACATTTACATGACGCTGGCAGCGCTGTTCATCGCGCAGGCCTGCAACGTCGACCTGTCACTTGGTGACCAAATTGCGCTGCTGCTGGTCGCGATGATCAGCTCCAAGGGCGCGGCAGGTGTCACCGGCGCGGGCTTCATCACCCTTGCTGCGACCCTGTCGATCGTTCCTTCGGTGCCGGTTGCCGGCATGGCGCTGATCCTCGGCATCGATCGCTTCATGAGCGAGTGCCGGAGCCTCACCAACTTCATCGGCAATGCAGTGGCAACGATCGTCGTTGCCCGCTGGGACAACGCGCTCGACCGCGACCAGCTCGCCGCGGCGCTGAGCGGCGCGCCCGGTCGCCCGCTACCCGGCACATCGGACGCCAAGCAAGACATCGAAGGCGAGCTGCAGGCCCTTGGCGCTGCGCCGCAAGATTAAACGGGGAGGAGAACCCATGTCATACAAGACCCTGCTGCTGGCCACCGTGTTCGGCGCCGCCACCAGCCCGCTCACGGCGCAAACGGCAGCACCTGCGCCGTCTTCTCAGTCTGCGCCAAGCGCTGGCCCAGACGAGCCGTCGGTGGTCGGACCGACAGGCCAGGTGGATGAAGCATCGCCGCCCGCGCAAGGCGAGGCCCCGGCGCAGGATATCGTGGTCGTCGGCAGCCGCATCGTAGGTGCTCGTGTCACCGATGCCTTGCCCGTGGTGGTCGTCAACGAAGACAAGCTCGACGCCATCGGCGCGGTCAGCGGCGACGAATTGATCCGTGCCATCCCCCAAATGGGCGACGTCACGTTCAACCCCGGCAACAATGCCCAGACCAGCAATGCCGCGCGCGGCGACGTCGGTTCGGTCAATTTGCGCTCGCTGGGTGTCGGCAACACCTTGGTTCTGCTGAACGGCCGCCGGGTTGTTACTCACCCGGCAAGCCAGGGGCTGTCCGATACCGGCACCGTTCCCGTGTTGAGCTTCAACAGCAACGCCATTCCAACCCTCGGGCTGAGCCGCCTCGAAGTGCTGCTCGAAGGTGCGGCCGCGCTTTATGGGTCCGATGCGGTGGCGGGCGTCGTGAATACGGTGCTCAAGACCAATTACGACGGCCTCCGTCTTGAAGCCCAATATGGCGGCGCCGAAGGCACGCACCTGCGCGAGCTCCAGGTGGGCGGCGTGTTCGGCCGAAATTTCGCGCGCGGCAACATCACCGCCTCGGTTGAATATACCGAACGCGAAGCGCTGCGTGCGTCCGACCAGGAGTTCACGGCGTCGGCTGATCTGCGACCGTTGTTTGCCGACGATCCCGATTTCGGCGGGCTGACCGGACCCGACACCAGGGCGACTCGCGGTGTCTTTCCGGCGCTTCAGGTGCCGGTGACGCAAGGCCGCCCGCGCCGCGGGACCACCAACCTGACGTCGGCCGCCGGGTCGTTCACCGTCCGCCCGGTCCAGTTCGGTGGCTGCACCTATGCGCTCACCCCCGAGCTTTGCCTGGTCAATACGGCGCTTGCGACCGGCGGATCCTTCCGCGACGTGCGCTACGACACGGCGGTGGGAACAACCGTCTATCCTGCGGTGAAACGCATCAACGCCTTCGCCGCCGGCCATTATGACCTCACCGACGGGCTCACCCTTTTCACCGAGCTTGGCTATTACCATTCAGACACGACCCGCATTCAGCCGCCGGTGATCAACCTCAACAGCATCACCATTCCGGCGAGCAACTATTACAATCCGTTCGGGCCGACCCTGATTAACGGGCAGCCAAACCCCAATCGCATCCCTGGCCTCACCGGCGTTCCGGCCGAGGGGCTCCCGGTCACGCTCACCAACTATCGCTTCGTCGACACCGGCCCCCAGCGCGTCGACGTCACCGGCGAACAGCGCCGCGCGTTGATCGGGATCAAGGGCGAAACATTCGGCTTCCGCTGGGACAGCGCCTTCACCTATTCCGATGCCAAGGCCGAGGACAGCTCCTTCGCGGTACGCAGTTCGGCCCTCCAGCGTAGCCTCGCGCTCAGCACGCCTGACGCCTACAATCCCTTCAACGGCGGCTGCACCGCGACCCCCAGTTTCGGTGACTGCACGCCGAGCAGCCAGGCCGCGATCGATGCCATCGGCTTTCAACTGAAGCGGCGGTCCCGGACCACCCTCACGATGGCCGACTTGCGAGCGTCGCGCTCGCGCCTGTTTGCCCTGCCAGGCGGCGACGTCGGACTTGCCCTCGGCGTCGAAGTGCGCCGCGAGACTCAGCGCGACGACCGCGACGCGGCGGTCGATGGCTCGTCACCGTTCGTGGATCTCGTCACCGGCCAGATTACCATCAGCGACGCCGCGGCGGTCAGCGACAATCCCGACACCTATGGCAAGCGCACCGTGTCGGCGGGCTATGCCGAACTTGCGGTTCCGGTCGTCTCCGAGGAAATGGGTATTCCGCTGGTCCGACGCCTTGATCTCCAGCTGGCTGGGCGGTTCGAACATTACAGCGACTTCGGCAGCGTCGCACGGCCCAAGGTTGCGGCAGCGTGGGATGTGATCGACGGCATCCGCCTGCGCGGATCCTATTCCAAGGGTTTCCGGGCGCCCAACCTCGAGCAGGTGAACGCCGTCGAATATGCCCGCCTGTCGACCACCCAGGACTTCATCCGTTGCGAAGCCGACCTGCGCGCCGGTCGCATCACGTCCTTTGGCGGATGCGGCAACAACGTTGGCTATTCGCGGCGGGTGTCGGGCAACCCCGATCTTCAGCCTGAGAAGAGCACCAACTACAATCTCGGCACGGTGCTGGAAGCCAAGTTCCTGCCCCGCGACATCGGCAAGGTCACCCTGACCGCCGATTACTGGTCGATCCGGCAGAAGGGTATCGTCGGCATCCTCGGCAACGACACCGCGATCGCCCTCGACTATCTGCTGCGGCTGCAGGGATCATCCAATCCCAACGTGGTTCGCGCCGCCCCCAATGCCGACGACATCGCCGCCTTCGCCGGCACCGGGCTCACCCCGGTCGGCCAGATCACCGCCGTGCGCGATCAGTTCATCAATCTTCTTCCGCAAACCGTTCGCGGGGTTGATCTCGGCGTTTACTGGACCACGCCACGGACCCGCGCCGGGCGCTTCGACCTGTCGTTCAACGCAACGCGCCTGATTGAATTCTCGCGTCCGCCGGGCGACGCGGTCGACGCCCTTGTGGCCGCGCGGGCCCAAGGTCAGATCAATGCTGCGACCCCGCTTCCCGAGACGCAGGACCTGATCGAAGCGAATGGACGATCGAAGTGGCGCGCCACCGGCTCACTGACCTGGTCGATGGGCCGCTTCCGGATCGGCAGTTTCGTTCGCTACACCGGCGCGGTCGACGAAACCGGCTTTGTCGACGCGAACGGTACCCCTTACCGCGTGAAATCACAGCTCACTGCGAACCTCTATGTCGAGACCAAGCTGCTGCTCCCCGAGGAAGGTGCCGACGTGCGCTGGCGGATCGGCGCACGCAACATCACCGACGAAAAGCCGCCGCTTACTTCCGAGGGATATCTGGGGGCGCTCTACAACCCGTACGGCCGCTACCTCTACACCTCGTTGACGACGGAGTTCTGAAGATGAAGTTCGCGGCTGCCCTGCTGGTGACATCGCTGCTCGGGTCGCCCGCCGCCGCCCAGGCACCGAAGCCGGAAGCGGCACCGCGAACGATCCTGTTCATCGGCAACAGCTTTACCCAGGGCGCCCATTCGGCGGTGCGCAACTGGCGCGCCTCGTCCGTGAGCGATCTCAACCGCGCGGGCTACGGCGGTGTGCCAGCGCTGTTCAAGGCATTCACCGAGCAGGCCGGCCTGAATTACGCCGTCAGCCTCGAGACGCAGGGCGGCAAATCGCTCGGCTTCCATTACGATGAGCGCCGCAGCTTGTTCGACAAGCCGTGGGATGTGGTCGTGCTGCAGGAATTCAGCACCCTCAATCGGGAACGGCCCGGCGATCCTACGGCCACCGCGCGAGACACCGCCCGCCTCGCCGAGCTCCTGCAGCGCCGCAACCCGAAAGTGCAGATCAACCTGATGGCGACCTGGAGCCGGGCCGATCTTACCTACAAGCCTGGCTCGCGCTGGTCGGGAGCGAACATCGCGGTCATGGCGGGCGATCTGCAATCAGCCAGCGAAGCCGTTTGCAAGCAAGTCACCGCCGTCCAGCAGGTGCTGCCGGTTGGTACTGCCTGGAACCGGGCGTTCGAAACCGGCGTCGCCGATCCCAACCCTTATGACGGGATCGAATTCGGAAAGCTCGGTTTGTGGGCTTACGACCATTACCATGGCAGCGTCCCCGGCTATTATCTGGAAGCACTGGTGGTCTTCGGCGCGGTCACCGGCATTGATCCGACGACCCTGGGCAAGGACGAGCGGGCTGCCGATGAGCTCGGCCTCAGCGACGAGCAGGCGGCCGCTCTCCAGAAGGTAGCCAGCGACGAAATCGCTAGCCGACGAGGCGGAAGGTGCCAAGTTAGCCGACGTTAGGTGGCGTTGCGGATGACTCAATTGCGAGCGCGCCCGCCTTCAGACGCTCGTTCATGCCCACCGGGGTGATGGCATGGCGCCCTTCCCGGCCGCTCGGCTCTTCGATCGCCGAATCCTGAAAGCATTCGCACCGTCGGGCGGGCAGCGCGGGTTGCTGTTCGACTCGCGACGCTGTTGCCGGTGGGACAAACGCCGATGATCGCACCCTACTGAGCGGCGGCGAGTTGGCTCTCGGGAGCCGCGTCGAGGCCGTAGACGTCGGGCGCGTAGGCCAGCGTTCCGTCGTTGCCGGGCCGTACCGTCAAATAGGTCAGGAACACGGGTACCGGCGTCGGCAGTGCGACGTTGAGCTCGGGCTGGCTGCTCTCCGCCACCGGCTCGCGGCCAAGGAGCCAGCGTCCGAGACGTGACGCATCCTCCAGCCGGACGCAGCCGGAGCTGAAGGTCCGCTCGGCTTCGGCGAACAGCTGGCGGTCGGGCGTGTCGTGGAGATAGATGCCGCGATCGTTGGGAAACTCGAACTTCATCGCCCCCATCGAATTGCCGCGACCCGGGCGCTGGCGCACGCGCGCCTCGATCCGGCCATCGGCGACCGCCTGCCAATCGATGCTCGCGGGGTCGACCACCGTGGCATCGGCGGTCCAGCCGGTCAGCACCTCATAGTCGCGGGCCTTGAACCAGCCGAGACCATTCTTGAGCACGTTCTGCGCGATGTTACTGGCGGCAAGGTCCACAGGCACGTTCCAGTACGGATTAAAGGTCGCCTGGCGCAGCGTGCCGGCAAGGAGCGGCGTCTTCATGCCCGGCTTTCCGACCACCACCTTCATCTGATCTACGACGCGGCCGTCCTCGATCATCATCAACTGCTGGCTGGCGATGTCGACCAGGACGAAGCGGCCGTCCGACGGCAGCAGGCGCGAGCGCTCGAGGCTCGCTTTCAACGCACGTGGCGGGGTGCCGAGCAGGCGCATGTCGCGGATCGCCGCGTCGCGCAGGGCGGCGTGGATTGGGTTCACGTCCACGGTTCGGCGGACGTAATCGGCGAGATCGGGCGCGGCGGCAGCGCGCTCCAGCACCTCGGCCGGGCTCGGCACACGCGGGGCGAGCGACGGGTCGGCATAGATCATGGAGTTGCTGCCCGGCCATTTGAGCGCTTGCGCATGCAGCACGAAGGCATTGCTCATCAGCCGCTCGGCCTCACGCGCGGCGCCCGGCATGCCGACGTCCGCTTCGCCCAGCACGCGCTCGATCCGGCTGGCAAGCTCCGGCCCTTGCCCAAACCCATCGACGTCGGCCGTTCGCAGCGCCTCGAGCAGCGTCCGCACAGCGTCGGGCGATTGCAGCCACAGGGGCTGCTGGCGAGCTTCGTAGAAACGCGCTACGGCACTTGCCGCCGGCATCCGGTCGCTAGTAGTGGCGGCGGTCGCGGCGGGTGCCGGCACGGCTCCGCCCAGCGCCACCGCCCAAAGGGCAGCGCCGAGGAACAGTCGATGGGGCACAGCGAAATACTCGTCTAATCAGTTGCTTGCCCGTTTAACGAACGGTTGACTGACAAGTTCAATGCGGACTTCCGCCGATCCATCGTTCGAGTCTCGCCTTGAAACCCTGGCGGGGCGGAAGCGGAGCGGGCGGACCTTCATCGGCAGGCTCTTCTTCGGGATCGAACAGCTGGAGGTTACGTGGCAAGCGCGGGCGAAGCGTCTCGCGGCCTCGCATCACGTCTTCGGCAAGTGCCAAGGCGCGATGCACGTCATTGCCGGTGAACGGCTTGAGCAACAGGCCAAGCGCAAGGTCGGGCATGGCAAAGCCCGGTGGCCTTCCTGTCACGAACAGGCAGGGTACGCCGGCATCATTGAGGCGCACCGCGACCGAGAAGCCGGTTGAGCCGTGGGCAAGGTGGAGATCAACCAGCGCGAGGTCGGGCTGGCCATGTTCCAGCAGTTCCAATGCCGAGGGCAGGTCGGAGGCGATCCCCACCACCCGATAACGAGGATTGTCCTCGACCAGGTATCGGAGGGTTTCGGCCAGCGGCCGTTCGTCCTCGACTATCAATATCTTCAACACCTTGCACGCCCTCCCGGGCGGCAAGGCCGCCCAGCCACGAGGGTTGCAGGGCGAGTCGGCAATGCGAATCCCGGGTTGAGCGGGTTATCGGTGAACCGAGTAGTTACGGAGCCGAGACGTCATGACGTCACACTTGACCGCACGAATTGTGCAGTAACCGCCTGCTTAGCTGGCGCGGTAGAAGATGTGGGCGCCGATCTTTTCCACCTTGGCGAGCCGGCGGCCCCAGCTCGGCGCGACATAATCGGCATGGTACCAGAGGACATCGCCGGGCAGCGCATCGGCGAAGTTGCCGACCGCAATACGGGTGATCGCCTGCGCATAGGCCCAGCTGGCGCTCTCACGGTTCACCGCCGGCACGTGGCCGGTGCGCGGATTGACGAAGCTGAACTGCCATGGCTGCTTGACCACGTCGCACCAGCTGCCGGGATAGCGGCCCGAAGCAGCGCGGTTCATGATCACCTCGGCAACCGCAAGCTGCCCATCGAGCGGCTCGCCGCGGGCTTCGTGATAGACCGCAATGGCGATGCACTCTTCCTGTTCGGTCAGGGCAGGCGCTGCGGTCTGCGTCTTGGCCCATACCATCGGCCACAAGCCGGCGTGGGTAACTGCGGGGCGGACACCGGTGGTGCCCGTCGGCGGCGTCACGCCGGTTACCGGACGTGGCGCGGTGGAAAGAATAGCTGCGCGGCCCGGACCAACCGGCTGAAGAACAGTGGCGGCGGGGGTCGGCGTGACCTGAAGGATCGGGGTCGGCGCGCTGGAAGGCGAAGTGTTGGCAGGAAGCGCAGTCACGGCGGCGACCGGCGTGGAAGCGGTGGCGGTGGTTGGTGCAACCGGAGTTGCTGCGAGTGTGCTGACCTGAGCTGCGGCAGGAGCCGCAAGGCCGGATGCGGCCAACAGGAAGACAATCGCGGGCACGCGGCCCAACGCCAAACGCTTGATCAAATCATTCTCACTATTCTGCGGTCGAGGGTCCGGCCACGCTACACATCCGCACCCCTCGGGTGCAGCGGCTTCGCCCTCGTCCGACTTGCCCTGGTGCTCCCCGAAACGTGGGTGGCACCGTCGCTCTCGTCTTGTTGACGGTGAGATATGAAGAAAATGATGCGCGCACAGCCGTTAATGGCTGAAGCGAGCAGGCGGCGGGACGAGTTGCGGGAACGGTTCCCGATCCGGGACAATCGATCGGACGAGCGGACAGATCGCAGCGGTGAGTTGAAAAACGGCCATTCAGCCTACTTGCCGACTCAGTGACAGAAAAAGGGCCCCGACTTGCTGTCGGAGCCCTCCTGAATGTCTTAGGCGGCTTCGGCCTTGCGGCTCTGGCGCTTGCGCTCGTGCGGATCGAGATGCCGCTTGCGCAGGCGGATGACCTTGGGGGTCACCTCCACCAATTCGTCGTCCTGGATGTAGGCGATTGCCTGTTCCAGCGTCATCCGGCGCGGCGGGGTAAGGCGAATGCCTTCGTCCTTGCCGCTGGCGCGGAAGTTCGTGAGCTGCTTGGCCTTCAGCGGATTGACCTCGAGATCCTGCGGCTTGGCGTTCTCGCCGATGATCATGCCTTCGTAGAGGTCATCGCCGGGCGAGATGAACAGGACCCCGCGCTCTTCGAGCATGTTGAGGGCGTAGGCCTGTGCCTTGCCCTTCTCCATCGAGATTAGCACGCCGTTCTGGCGGCCGGTGATCTGGCCCTTGTGCGGCCCGTATTTCTCGAACAGCCGGTTCATGATGCCGGTGCCGCGGGTGTCCGACAGGAATTCGCCGTGATAGCCGATCAGGCCGCGCGACGGGGCGCTGAAGGTCAGGCGGGTCTTGCCGGCACCGGACGGACGCATGTCGGTCATCTCGGCCTTGCGCTGGCTCATCTTCTCGACGACCGTGCCGCTATATTCATCGTCGACGTCGATGACGACGGTCTCGTACGGCTCTTCGCGGCCGTTCGGGCCGTCCTGGAACAGCACGCGCGGGCGGCTGATCGACAGTTCGAAGCCTTCGCGGCGGAGGGTTTCGATCACCACGCCGAGCTGGAGTTCGCCGCGCCCGGCGACTTCGTAGCTGTCGTTGTCGTGGGCGACCGTGACGCGGATCGCCACGTTGGTCTCCGCCTCGCGCTCCAGCCGCTCGCGGATGACACGGCTCTGCACCTTGTCGCCGTCGCGGCCGGCGTACGGGCTGTCGTTCACCGCGAAGCTCATGGCGAGCGTCGGCGGGTCGATCGGACGAGCCTTGATCGGGGTGGTGACCGACGGCGTCGCGATGGTGTTCGACACGGTCGCGTTCATCAGGCCGGCGATGGCGATGATGTCGCCCGCCTGCGCCTGTTCGACCGGCACGCGCTCGAGGCCGTGGAACGCGAAGATCTTGGTCGCGCGGCCTTCTTCGACCTTGGCGCCGTGGACGTCCAAGGCGCGGATCGGCTGGTTGATGTGCAGCGTGCCCGATTCGACGCGGCCGGTCAGGATGCGGCCGAGAAACGGATCGCGGTCGAGCAGCGTCGCGAGCATCTTGAACTCGCCGTGGATCGGCAGGCCCGGCTCGGGAATGTGGGAGACGATGGTCTCGAACAACGGGGTGAGATCACCGTCACGAACGGTATCCTCGCGCCCGGCATAGCCGTTGCGGCCCGAGGCGTAGAGCACCGGGAAATCGAGCTGCTCGTCATTGGCATCGAGGCTGAGGAACAGCTCAAAGCATTCGTCCAGCACTTCGGCGGCGCGGGCGTCGGGGCGGTCGATCTTGTTGACGACGACGATCGGCTTGAGGCCAAGGCCAAGCGCCTTGCCGGTGACGAACTTGGTCTGCGGCATCGGACCTTCGGCGGCGTCGACCAGCAGGATCACGCCGTCGACCATCGACAGGATGCGCTCCACCTCGGCGCCGAAGTCGGCGTGGCCGGGGGTGTCGACGATGTTGATGCGCGTCTGGTTACCCTCTTTGTCGGCCCATTCGACCGATGTGCACTTCGCAAGAATCGTGATCCCGCGCTCTTTTTCGAGGTCGTTCGAATCCATCGCCCGTTCTTCGACGCGCTGATTGTCGCGGAAGGTGCCGGACTGGCGGAAGAGCTGGTCGACGAGGGTCGTCTTGCCGTGATCGACGTGGGCGATGATCGCCACGTTGCGGAGGTTCATTGCGATGTCCTTGGAAAAGTAGCGGCGCCCTTAGCCGATTAGGTGCGTTGCAGCAATGGCAGCAGGAGGAAGATGATGCCGCAAGGAGACAAGGGCGCTTACACCGACAAGCAGCGCCGCAAGGCCGAGCATATCGAGGAAGGCTATGAGAAGCGCGGCATGAGCGCGAAGGAGGCCGAGCGCCGGGCCTGGGCAACTGTTAACAAACAGGACGGCGGCGGCAAAGAGAGTGGTTCCGGCCGCTCCCGCAGCCGCAGCGAGGCCGCGAAGAAGGGCTGGGAAACACGCCGAAAGCGCGCCGCTAAGTCCTAACGGTGAGCACCGTCCGAAGAACGCGCCGCCGCCTCCCGCGTTCGCTCTGGGTACTCGGCTTCGTCAGCCTGTTTATGAACCTATCGAGCGAGATCATCCACCGCTGCTGCCGCTGTTCGTGACAGTGACGCTGGGCGCGAGCGTGGCGGTGCTTGGCGCAATCGACGGGGTGGCGGAAGCGACCGCGAGCTTTGCCAAGCTCCTTAGCGGGCGGCTAAGCGACAAGCAGCAGAAGCGTAAGCCGTGGATCCTCACCGGTTATGGCCTGGCGGCGTTGACCAAGCCGCTGATGGCGCTCGCCGGCAGCCCGCTGGCGGTGCTCGGCGCACGCCTGGTGGACCGCACCGCCAAGGGCCTGCGCGGCGCACCGCGCGATGCACTGATCGCCGACGAGACCCCGCCTGAGCAGCGCGGTGCCGCTTATGGCCTACGCCAAAGCTCCACACCGTCGGCGCCCTGCTGGCGCCGCTAGCGGCCGCCGGACTGATGATCTGGCTGGCGGGTGACATTCGCAGCATCTTCTGGATCGCCGTCATCCCGGCCTTGGTCTCGGTCGCGATCATTCTCCTTTTCCTGCGCGAGCCCGAGCGGCACGCCGGTACGGCCAAGCCGCCGCCGCTGCTGCAAAGCTTTCGCGAGGTCGACAGCGGCTGCCGGCGAGTGATCCTGGTCGCGTTCCTTTTCACGCTGGCGCGTTTTTCCGAGAGCTTCCTGGTGCTGAAAGGCGCGACGCCGGCCTTAGCCTCGCCACCGCGCCGCTGGTGCTGGTGGTCTTCAACCTCTTCTACGTGCTGCTTTCGTATCCGGCCGGAGCGCTCGGCGACCGGCGCGATCCAAGGCTGATCCTGACCGCCGGAATCGCGCTGCTGGTAATCGGCAATGCGGTACTGGCGACGGCGAGCGGCCTGGCCGGCGTGATCGTCGGCGTCGCCTTGGGGGTGCGCATATGGCGCTGACCCAAGGCCTGTTCGCCAAGCTCCTTGCCGACGTCGCCCCGCCGCACCTTCGCGCCACTGCCTTTGGCCTGTTCAATGTCGCGACGGGCATCGGCCTCCTGCTCGCCAGCCTTGGCGCCGGGCTGCTGTGGGACGCCGAAGGATCGCCGGCCACCTTCCTTGCCAGCGCAGCGGTGGCGGTGGTCGCGGGGGCGATGCTGTGGCTGCTTCCCGCGCGCTAAACGGTCGGCTGAGCGCCGTTTGTTCACACCGCCGTCGGGCTGAGTTATGGTGACGACGTTTTTCACAGGGAAGTGTGAAGCATGACGGACATTACGCTCGGCGCAACGCGCACAGCATCTCGCGGCTACTGGATCGGAGCGGTTCTTTCGACGCTGTGGATGGCGATCGGCTGCTTCATGTATCTCTATGAAGTGACGCTCGATCCGGCGACGCTGGAGCCTGATCTCCGGGCCATGACCGAAGCCATTCCCGACTGGATGTGGGCAGCCTTTGCGCTGTCGGTCTGGGTCGGTCTTGCCGGAACCATCATGCTGCTGCTGCGCCGCCGCCTCGCCGTCCCGCTCATCGGCTTCTCAATTCTGGCCGAGCTGGTGCAGAATTCCGCCTACTTCATCGACCCCGAACTGAAGGGCGCGACGCCGGCCGGAAGCTTGTGGCTGCCCGCGATCATCACCGCCATCACCTTCTGCGTTTTCCTGTTCGCGTTGAACGCGAGCAAGCGAGGGATTCTTCGTTGAGCACCTTTACCCTCGACACGGCAACCAGCCGGGCAACGCCCTCGCCCGTTCCCGGCAAGCGGATGACCGTGCCCGGCCTCAAGGGGCGAAAGGTGGACGGGACGACCGAGCAGCCGATCGTGATGCTGACCGCGTACACCATGCGGACGGCGCAACTGCTCGATCCGCATTGCGACCTGCTGCTGGTCGGGGACAGCCTGGGGCAGGTGATTTACGGCCTGCCCTCGACCGTGCCCGTGACGCTGGAGATGATGTGCGCCCACGGCGCCGCGGTGGTGCGCGGGAGCTGGCACGCGCTTGTCGCGGTCGACATGCCGTTTGGGAGCTATGAGGCGAGCCCGGAACAGGCCTTCGCCAGCGCCGCGCGGGTGATGAAGGAAACCGGCTGCGCGGCGGTGAAGCTCGAGGGCGGGGAGGCGATGGCGCCGACCATCCGCTTCCTTGCCGAGCGCGGCATTCCGGTGATCGCCCACGTTGGCCTCACCCCGCAGGCGGTGAATGCGCTCGGCGGCTATGGCGCCCGCGGGCGGAGCGAAGCGGAAGCCGCCAAGATCCTGCGCGATGCACAGGCTGTGGCCGAGGCCGGCGCCTTTGCCGTGGTGCTCGAAGGCGTCATGGAAGATCTCGCCACCGACATCACCCGCAAGGTCGCGATCCCGACCATCGGTATCGGTGCGTCGGCCCAATGCGATGGGCAGGTGCTGGTGACCGAGGACATGCTCGGCCTGTTCGAGCGCACGCCGCGGTTCGTGAAGCGCTACGACGATCTGGCGACCCGGATCGGAGAGGCCGTCGCCACCTATGCCGGGGAGGTGCGCGATCGAAGCTTCCCCACCGCCGACCAGACCTATCGGCCCAAGAGCTAGAAGCGCAGCGCAAAACTGGCTAGGAGCGCTTCGCTTCTAAGCTTCCGTTCATCCGGCCCGGCCGATGAGCGGATCACTGCACGAGATACGAGGACCGACTTGGCACTTGCGCCCGGAGAAACCAGCGAAACCTTTATCCGCGAGGTCGACGAGAACCTTCGTCGAGATCAGGCGGAGGCGGTGTTCAAGCGCTACGGCAAGTGGTTCATTGCCGCCGCCGTGCTGCTCCTCGTCGCGGTTGCCGTGTGGCTGTTCTGGAAGAACCAGCAGGCCGAGCAGGCCGCTGCCAACAGCGAGCAGTTCTCGGCCATCCTGACCGACGTCGGCCAGGGCAGGACCGGCAACGACATCGCGCAGCGGCTCGATACGCTGGCAGCCGAGGGCAATGGCAGCATGACCGGCGCCGCCCGGCTGACCCGCGCCGCGCTTGCTTTGCAAAAGAGCGACCGCGCGACCGCGACGGCTCAGTATCGCCAGATCATCGAGGACAAGAGCGTGCCGCAGACGGTGCGCGACACCGCGACCATCCGCCTCACCCAGCTTGAGTTCGACACGCTGCAACCGCAGCAGGTGATCGAGCGGTTGGCTCCGCTCGCTACGAAGGAGAGCGCCTGGTACGGTTCGGCGGGTGAACTCACGGCCTTGGCGATGATCAAGGCCAACCGCACGCGCGAGGCCGCCTCTCTCCTGAACGGGGTCGCCGCCGACACCCAGGTTCCCGCTTCCATCCGTGCCCGTGCCGAGCAGCTCGCCTCGGGCCTTGCCATCCCGGCCGCTCCTGCGGCCCGTTGAGGACAGACAAAGCCGTATGATCCGCAAAGTCGTTTCCGTGGCTCTTGCCGCCAGCCTGCTCGCCGGCTGCGGCATTGTCGGCAAATCGCGTCCCAAGACGCCGGTCGTGGGCAATCGCGTGTCGGTGCTGTCGACCGATCCCGACGTGCAGGTCGACCCCGCCACTGCGGCCCTGCCCTTCTCCATCCCCGCCCCGGCCGTGAACAGCAGCTGGAACCAGGCGGGGGGCACCCCGTCCAAGTCGGCCGGCCATCCGGCGCTCGGCACCACGCTCACCGAAGCATGGAACGTGTCCATCGGCCAGGGCAGCACGCTTGCCGAACGCCTTGCGGCACCGCCGGTGGTCGCCAACGGCACCGTCTACACCATCGACACCACCGCCACCGTGCGCGCGTTCGACGCCTCCACCGGAGGGCAGCGCTGGTCGGCGCAGTTCGGAACCGAGCGCGGCAACAATGCCTCGCTGTTCGGCGGTGGCGTCGCCGTTGAAGGCGACCGGGTATTCGCGACCAATGGCCTTGGTTTCGTCGCGGCGCTGAATGCCGCTACCGGTTCGCCGGTCTGGCAAGTGCGCCCGGGCGGGCCTTTGCGCGGTGCACCGACGGTTGCTGGCGACACGCTCTACGTGATGAGCCAGGACAACCAGATCTACAGCCTCAAGACGGCGGATGGCGCGACCAACTGGTCGGCGACGGCCGCGGTCGAGATCGCCGGCGTGTTCGGCACTGCAGCCCCCGCGTTCGAGCGCGGCACGGTGGTTGCCGGCTTCTCGAGCGGTGAGCTCAACGCCTATCGCTTCGAGAACGGCCGCCTGGTCTGGCAGGACGCGTTGTCGCGCACCTCCATCTCGACCAGCGTCGCGACCTTGAGCGATATCGACGCGTCGCCGGTGATCGATAATGGCCAGGTGTTCGCGCTCGGCCAGGGGGGCCGGATGGTCGCGCTCGATCTCATCAGCGGGCAGCGTATCTGGGAGCTCAATCTCGCCGGAATCAGCACGCCATGGATCGCGGGCGACTGGCTGTTCGCTGTGACTGACGATGCCAAGGTGATGGCAATCGCCCGCAACACCGGGAAGATCCGCTGGATCAATCAGCTGCCGGCGTTCGAGAACATGAAGGCCAAGCGCGGCCCGATCAGCTATGTCGGCCCGGTGCTGGCGGGCGGACGCCTGATCATCGCGGGCAAGAATGGCGTGCTGATCAACATCGATCCCGCAACCGGCGCCTTCCAGAGCCAGACCGGAGTTGGTGCTTCGGTCAGCCAGGAACCGGTAGTGGCGAACAACACGCTGTATATCCTTGACGATCGGGGCCGGCTCCACGCCTATCGCTAGGCTCGCCATTTTGCGGGTCTTGGGCTAGGCGCACGCCATGCCCCAACCCATCGTTGCCATCGTCGGACGTCCCAACGTCGGCAAATCGACCCTGTTCAATCGCCTCGTCGGCAAGCGCATCGCGCTGGTCGACGACCGCCCGGGCGTGACCCGCGATCGGCGCGTCGGCGACGGCCAGCTGCTTGGCCTCGAGTTCCAGGTGATGGATACGGCGGGCTTCGAGGATGAAGATCCCGCCAGCCTTCCCGGCCGCATGCGCCGGCAGACCGAAGCCGCGGTGCGCGAGGCCGATGCCGCGCTGTTCTTGATCGACGCGCGCGAAGGCGTGACCCCTCTTGACGAGGAAATCGCCCGCTGGCTCCGCCAGGAAGACACGCCGGTGATCGTCGCGGCCAACAAGGCCGAGGGCCGGCAGGGCGAAAACGGCCAATTGGAAGCCTTCTCGCTCGGCTTCGGCGAACCCATCGCGCTCTCCGCCGAGCATGGCGAGGGGCTCGTCGACCTGTTCGAATCGCTTCGCCCCCACGTCGAGCGCGAGGTCGAGGAAGAGCCCGAATTCGATCACGAAGACCCGATGCGGCCGCTGCACCTGGCGATCGTCGGGCGCCCGAATGCGGGCAAGTCGACCTTGGTCAACAAGATGCTGGGCGAGGACCGGATGATCACCGGCCCGGAAGCCGGAATTACGCGCGACAGCATCAGCACCGACTGGGAATGGACCGCTCCCACCGGCGAGACCCGCAAGGTCAAACTGGTCGACACCGCGGGCCTGCGCAAACGGGCCAAGGTCGATGACAAGCTGGAGTGGCTGTCAGCCCAAGACACCCGCCGCGCAATCGACATGGCCGAGGTCGTTGTGCTGCTGCTCGACGCCACCCGCGGGCTGGAGGTGCAGGACCTCAAGATCGCCAGCGCGGTGATCGAGGAAGGCCGCGCGCTGGTTGTGGCTGTCAACAAGTGGGACGTGGCGGAACACGCTTCCTCGCTGTTCAACGGGATCAAAGCCGCGCTTGAAGAGGGCCTGAGCCAGCTCAAGAACGTGCCGGTGCTGACCGTCTCGGCGGTGACGGGCAAGGGCATCGACCAGCTGATCGGCGCCGCCTTTGTGCTGCGCGAAGGCTGGAACCGCCGTGTTTCGACCGGCGAGCTCAACCGCTGGTTCGAAGCCGCGGTCGAACAGAACCCGCCGCCCGCGCCCGGCGGCAAGCGGATCAAGCTGCGCTACATCACCCAGATCAAGACTCGTCCGCCGACCTTCGTGGTGTTCGGGACCAGGGTTGATCAGCTACCCGAAAGCTATCGCCGCTACCTGCTCAATTCGATGCGCAAGGCCTTCGATCTGGGTGCCATTCCGCTGCGCATGACGCTGCGCGCACCGAAGAACCCGTTCGACCAAAAATAACCTCGCCTTTACCCTCTCGCCCTAGGATCGCTCCCTATGCAGAACGAGGGAAACAGGGTGCCCGAAGGCGCCGACGTGGTCGACTGGGCGCACTTCGAGAAATCGCGCAGCGAGCTCGGGCCGGGGTTCATCCGCATCCTTTCCTATTTTCGTGAGGACGGGGTGAAGTCGGTTGCCGCGATCGAGCAGGCGATGCGCGAGGAGAATACGGTCGCGCTGGTGATGCCGGCGCACACCATCAAGGGCGAAGCGCGGCAATTCGGCGCCGAGCCGCTGGCCAAGGTTGCCGAACTGATCGAATCAACCGCGCGCCTGTGCATCGAGACGCGCCGCTTCCCCGACGAGCTGGTCGCCGACGTGGTGAAGCTGCGCCGCTTGTTCGACCAGACGATCGAGCTGTTCGACCAGGCCACCAATCCGCGCATCAGCCGCGGCGGCACTGGCGGCGGGTTCGGGCGCAAGGCCGCGAACCAGGGGTTTGGCCGGATCTAACGGCTGAGGGGCTGGAGCCGCCAGTTGGTGAGGCTCCGCCACGCCCATTCAAGCGGCCCGTAACGGAAGCGCTCCAGCCATGGCTTGCTCCACAGCAGCATCAGCGCCCAGGCGGCGATCACGATCAGCACCAGCTCTGCCCGGCCAAGCGTGGCGAATTGGCTTAGCCCCCAGCCGTAGAACAGGCCGGTCATCACGATCGACGTGCCGAGATAGTTGCTGAACGCCGCTTTCCCCGCGGCGGCAATGCGATCTACCAGCGCGCCGCCGCGCCGGGTCGCGAGAATGATCAGGCAGGCGTAGCCCGTCACCAGGATCGGGCGCACAATGGCGGGCACGGCGAATGCCCACAGGAACACCGCTGGCCCTGCCCATTCAGACCGGAACAGGAAGCGCAGCGCGACGAGATAACTGGGCAATGAAATCGCAAGACAGACCAGCGCCCACCGGCGGTAGCGCCGGTTGTTCCACGCCCCCGTCAGAAGACCGGTCTTCAGCGCGGCCATGCCGAGCAGCATGTAGCCGAGCGTTTCCCACCCCATGGCGAACACCCCGGCAAGCGGGAAGAACGGCTTCTCGGTAAGCTGGTGATGGACCAGCGCGGGCCACGAGCCTTGATAAAGCGCAATGGCGTCGCCGCGATACGCGGTGGATGGCATGATGGTGTCGCGGGTCAGTTGGTCCCAGGACGTGAGCTGATCGGGCGTCGCGGTTCCGGCGAGTACGGGCTCCTGCAGGCTCAGCGCGTAACTGACCATGCCCGCGTAGAGCGCGACCTGGATCGCGATAAGGACCACCGCCGCGATGACTAGTGCGCGGGGAGACGCGTTGCGAAAGGCCAGGGCCACGAACCCGACGAGGGCGTAGCCGATCAGGATGTCGCCCCACCAGATCAGGAAGAAATGCACCCCGCCGAAGATCAGCAGCCAGAACAAGCGGCGGCGGACGAGAGCAAGCGGCATCTTCTCTGCCAGCAGCAACAACGAGGCGCCGAACAGAATGGAGAACAGCCCGCGCATCTTGCCGTCGAACAGGAGGAAGTTGACGGCATAGGTAAGGAGGTCGGCGGTGCTGACACGTACCGTTTGCGCCAGGGGATTGAAGTAAGCGGCAGGCACGTCGGCAAACGCGACGATGTTCATCGCCAGGATGCCCATCACCGCCACACCGCGCACGATGTCGAGAGTGGCGATACGCTCGCCAGTGCCGCTCGTCATGTCAGTCCCCCTGCCCTTGCGGCCAGAAGGACGGAAGGCGGGCTCCGGGTCAAGCCCGGGGCGGCCCGATCAATGCGCCTCGGCGGCCTTGCTGTGGAGCTGGATGTAGTTCTGCAGACCCATCCGAGCGATCATCTCGAACTGGGTTTCGAGGAAGTCGATATGGCCTTCCTCGTCGCGCAGCACCTCGACGAACAAGTCGCGGCTGACATAGTCGCGGATGCTGTCGCAATAATCGGCGGCGTCGCGATACATCTTGGCGGCTTCGTACTCGGCTTCGAGATCGGCCTTGAGGATTTCCTCCACCGTCTCGCCGATCCGCAAGCGGCCGAGCATCTGGAAGTTGGGCAGCCCTTCGAGGAACAGGATGCGTTCCGCGAAGCGGTCGGCATGCTTCATCTCGTCGATGCTCTCATGCTTCTCGTAATCGGCGAGCTTATGCACCCCCCAATTGTCGAGCATGCGATAATGCAGCCAATATTGGTTGATGGCGGTGAGTTCCGCCTTGAGCGCTTCGTTGAGCAGCTCGATGACCTTGGGATCGCCCTTCATGGCGCGGCCTTTATCAAACAGCGGTGACGGGACGAAGCGCTAACGACTCGCACGAGTCGTTCGCAACTTCAGGCGGCGACCTTGGGCGGATGAGCGGAAATCGCCGCGACTTCTTCGGCGATGATCGCGCGGGCGAACGGCAGGCAGCTGCCGCACTTCACCTTGCAGCCCTTGCGGGCATAGGCCTGCCCGACGCTGCACGCGCCGGTGCGGGCGGCTTCCCGCACCTCGGTTTCGCGAATCGCGTTGCAGCAACAGACGATCATGCGCATCTTGCTAATGGTAATGCGAAGCGTTCGCAAGTCATTCCGTGTGGGCGATCAACTCCGGCTCATCACCTGCACCATCCGGGCGTGATAATTGGCATCCCCGAATAGGGCGTCGAGCACCTTTTCGCGCTTCATGTAGAGGCCGATGTCATGCTCGTCAGTCATGCCGATGCCGCCATGCATTTGCACCGCTTCCTGCACCGCTAGAGCCGACACGCGCCCGGCCTTGGCCTTGGCGACATGGGTCATGATCCCGCTGCTCTCGTCACCGCGGTCGAGCAATTCGGCCGCCTTGAGCGTGGCAGCGCGGGCAATCTCGATCTCGCCATAAAGATGGGCGGCGCGGTGCTGGAGGACCTGAAATTCGCCGATCAGCTTGCCGAACTGCTTGCGCTGCTTGAGGTAATCAACCGTCATGTCGGAAGCGCCGCTGGCGAGCCCCACCATCTCGGCCGCGGCGCCCGTGCGGCCGGCGCGCATGGCGCGGCGCAGCGGCTCCCAGCCGCCGTCGACCTCGCCGATCACCGCGTCGGCATCGACCGCCACATTGTCGAAGCGGATGCGCGCCGCCTTGCTGGCGTCGGTCAGCGCGACGTTTTCGATCTCCATGCCGGCGGCGTCGCGCTCCACTGCGAACAGGGTCAGCCCCTCGCTTTCGCCGGCCGAACCGCCGGTACGAGCGGCAACGATCAGCAGGTCGGCGGAACCGCCGTGGACAACGAACTGCTTCGATCCCGAGAGGGTAAAGCCATTGCCCGAGCGCTTGGCTTCCAACGCAATCTGGCGCGGACGGTGGTGCGGGCCTTCGTCGACGGCGAAGGCGGCGACCGTGTCACCCGAGAGGATACCCGGAAACCAGCGCTTGCCCTGCTCGCTGCCTTTCAGCGCTTCGACCGCGACGATTCCCGTCGTCAGGAACGGCGAGGGCGTCAGGTTGCGCCCCACTTCCTCCATCACCAGCGCCGCTTCGGTCGCGCCAAGGCCGAGGCCGCCCTCTTCTTCCGGAATGGCGAGGCCCGTCAGGCCAAGCTCGGCCATCTGCTTCCACAGGCCGTGCCCGAACCCGTCCCTGCAGCCGGTGTCGCGCCAGTGGCGGAGCTGCTTCTTGATCGTGCCTTCCTCACCCATGAAGGTGCGGGTCATGTCGGCGAGCTGGCGCTGGTCGTCGGTGAGAATCATGTCGGTAGACTTTCGTTCTGTTCGCGGGCGACGCTCAGGCGCCGGGCAGGCGGAGGATGTGCTTGGCGACAATGCCGAGCTGCACTTCGCTGGTGCCGCCTTCGATCGAATTGGCCTTGGTCCGAAGCCACTCGCGCGCCGCCTTGCCGCCGCGGCTGCGCTCGCTGTCCCATTCGAGCGCGTCCGACCCGCCCGCGGCCATGATCAGCTCGTGCCGCTTCTTGTTCAGCTCGGTCCCGGCATATTTCATCATGCTAGGCATGGCGGGATGCGCTTCGCCGGCTTTCAGCTGGTCGATGAAATGCTCGCTCATCGCGGCAAAGGCGATGGCGTCGACGTCGAACAGCGCGACGTCCGCCGCCAGCACTGGATCATCGATCTCACCGAGGCTCTGTGCCAGCGTCCGGCTCGACCCCGAACCCAGCCCCATACCGCTGATCATTTCGCGCTCATGGCCGAGGAGATATTTGGCGACGTCCCAGCCGCGGTTCACTTCACCGACGATCTGGTTCTTGGGCACCTTCACATTGTCGAAGAAGGTCTCGCAGAAGGGCGAATAGCCGCTGATCAGCAGGATCGGCTTGGTCGAGACGCCTTCGCTCTCCATGTCGAAAAGCAGGAAGCTGATCCCACCGTGCTTGCTCTCGGTCGAGGTGCGGACGAGGCAGAAGATCCAGTCGGCCTTGTCTGCGTAGCTGGTCCACACCTTCTGGCCGTTGACCAACCAATGATCGCCCATGTCCTCGCACTTGGTCTGCAGGCCCGCGAGGTCCGATCCCGCACCCGGCTCCGAATAGCCTTGGCACCAGCGGATTTCGCCGCGCGCGATCTCGGGCAGGAAGCGCTTCTTCTGCTCCTCGGTGCCGTACTTCAGCAACGCCGGCCCGAGCATGGATATGCCGAAGCTCGACAGCGGATTGCGCGCGCCGATCGCCGCCATCTCTTCCTTGAGAATCTTGGTCTCGGCCGGCGACAGCCCGCCACCACCATAAGCTGCGGGCCAGTCGGGCACGGTCCAGCCCTTCTCACCCATGATCCGCATCCAGCGCTCCTGCGCCTCGCTCTGGAACTGGAAGTTGCGCCCGCCCCAGCAGGCGTCGTCCTCGCTGCGCATCGGCGTCCGCATCTCGGCCGGGCAATTCGCCTCCAGCCAGGCGCGGGTCCCGGCCCGGAAGCTTTCGAGATCAGTCATCGCGGCTTGTCTCCTCTTGTGTCCCGTCCTAGCGCATTGCGACTTGAAGAAAATAGAGGAGCGTGTCCGTGGACTTCGACCTGACCGAAAGACAGGCTCACTTCCGGGATCGCGTTCGCGCCTTCATCGAACAGCATGTCCGGCCCGCCGTGCCGGGTCTTGCTGCCGAGCTCGCCAAGGGCGACCGCTGGCACCATCTCGAAGGGCTCGAACCGCTGAAGGCCCGCGCCAAGGCGGACGGCTTGTGGAACCTGTTCATGCCGCCGGGCGGCGCCTTGAAGCATGTGGACGAAAGCTTCCCGTTCGAGGGCGAGCAGCTCACCAACCTCGAATATGCGCTGTGCGCGGAGGAGATGGGCCGCGTCGGCTTCGCGAGCGAGGTGTTCAACTGCTCGGCGCCCGACACCGGCAACATGGAAGTGCTGCATCGCTACGGCACCCGGGCGCAGAAGGACCAGTGGCTTGCCCCCCTGATGCGCGGCGAAATCCGTTCGGCCTTTCTGATGACCGAGCCGGCGGTGGCGAGCTCGGACGCGACCAACATCCAGTGCGAGATCCGCCGCGAAGGTGACGAATACGTCATCAACGGCCGTAAATGGTGGTCCAGCGGCGCCGGCGATCCCCGCTGCAAGGTCGCGATCCTGATGGGCAAGACCGACCCCGAAGCCCGCCGCCACGCCCAGCAGTCGATGATTCTGGTGCCGATGGACGCCCCCGGGATCACGGTCGAGCGGGCGCTTACCGTCTACGGCTACGACGATGCGCCGCACGGGCACATGGAGATCGAGCTCAAAGACGTGCGCGTGCCGGCCGAGAACCTGCTGCTCGGCGAAGGCCGCGGGTTCGAGATCGCGCAAGGGCGCCTCGGGCCGGGCCGGATCCACCATTGCATGCGCACCATCGGCGCGGCCGAAGAAGCGCTCGAACTGATGGTCACCCGCATCCAGTCGCGCACCGCGTTCGGCAAGCGGATCAGCGAGCATAGCGTGTGGGAGCAGCGTGTCGCCGAAGCCCGGATCGAGATCGACTGCACCCGCCTCCTCTGTCTCAAGGCCGCCGACCTCATGGACAAGGCGGGCAACAAGGCCGCCAAGGCCGAGATCGCGATGATCAAGGTCAAGGCGCCGCGCATGGCGCTGAAGGTCATCGACGACGCCATTCAGGCGTTCGGCGGTGCCGGGGTCAGCCAGGACACCAGCCTTGCGCACAGCTGGGCCGGCATCCGCACACTGCGCCTCGCCGACGGCCCTGACGAGGTCCACAACCGCGCCATCGCGCTGATCGAATATGGCAAGCACCCGCCGATCGACCCGCAAGTCCCGTAAGTTCACGACGGAGCGTTCATGACCAGTTTGTTTGATCTGTCCGGCAAGACCGCGATCGTCACCGGCAGCTCGCGCGGCATCGGCCGTGCCATCGCCGAGGAAATGGCGGCGCACGGGGCCGGTGTCGTCATCTCGAGCCGCAAGCAGGATGCCTGCGAGGAGGTCGCAAACGCGATCAACGCGCGGGGTCAAGGCCGAGCGATTGCGATCGCGGCCTCTATCTCCGACAAGGAGGCCTTGCGCGAGCTCGTGCAGCGGACCGAGGCCGAGTTCGGGCAGGTCGACGTGCTGGTCTGCAATGCGGCGTCCAACCCGTATTTCGGGCCGATGGCTGGGATCACCGACGAGCAGTTCCGCAAGATCATGGACAACAATGTGCTGTCCAATCACTGGCTGACGAGCTTCGTTGCGCCCGGCATGGTGGAACGCAAGTCGGGCGCGATCATCATCGTGTCGAGCGTCGGCGGGATCACCAGTTCGACGGTGATCGGGCCTTACAACATCTCCAAGGCCGCCGACCTCCAGCTGGTCCGCAACCTCGCGGCCGAGTTCGGGCCGTCGAACGTCCGGGTCAACGCCATCGCCCCGGGCCTTGTCCGCACCGACTTCGCCAAGGCGCTGTGGGAGAATCCCGAGATCCTCAAGACAGTGACCAAGGTGTCGGCGATGCGCCGCATCGGCGAACCGCGCGAGATTGCCGGGGCCGCGCTGTTCCTGGCGAGCGAAGCAGGCAGCTTCGTCACCGGGCAGACCCTGGTGGTCGACGGCGGAAGCACCATTGGCGCAGGCTTCTGAGATGAGCGTCGAGGACGAACACCGCCACCATCCGCGCCTCGAAGGCAAGGTCATCATCGTCACGGGCGCGGGCTCCGGCATCGGCAAGGCCAGCGCCGACCTCTTCGTGACGCATGGGGCAACGGTGATCGCTGCCGATCTTCGCGGTGCCCAGCATGTCGCCGACGCCGGACGCGAAGAAGACGTCGCGCAGCTGGTCGACATGGCCAAGGAGCAGCATGGCGCCCTTCACGGCTTCTTCGCCAACGCCGGCATCTCGGGCGGGCTCGCTTCCATCTTCGAGCAGTCGATCGCCGACTGGGATCAGGTCCTGCGGGTCAATCTGATCGGCCCGTTCCTCGCGATCAAGCATGCCGCGCCGGTCATCAAGGAACAGGGCGGCGGGTCGATCATCTGCACCGCGAGTGTCGCGGGCTTGCGCTCGGGCGCGGGTGGACCGGCTTATAGCGCCAGCAAGGCCGGCGTGATCAGCCTGGTCCGGACCGCGGCGCAGCAGCTTGCGGGCTCAAACGTGCGCGTGAACGCCATCTGCCCGGGGCTGATCGAAACCGGCATGACCGAATTCGTCTACGAACGCGCCCGGGCCAAAGGACAGGCCGACAAGCTCGGCCACCTCAATCCGCTGCGCCGCGGCGGCCAGCCCGATGAGATCGCGAAGGCGGCGCTGTTCCTCGCCTCGGACGAGAGCAGCTACGTCAACGGCCATGCACTGGTCGTCGACGGCGGCCTGTCGAGCTCCCACCCGTTCAATCGCCAGGATTACGGACGCACAGCGATCTAGGCCCCTTTTCTTTCCCGGTCCCACGACTAGGGATTGCACTTACATTCTTGTCAGCGAAGGACCCTCCATGACCTCGCCCATCAGCACCCAGAAGCACGGCCACGTTCTCGTCATCTCGTCGGCCAACCCTCCGGTCAACGCGCTCGGCCATGCCGTCCGCGAGGGCCTGGTCAAAGGGATCGAGGAGGCCGATGCCTCGGACGAGATCAAGGCGGTGGTGATCATCGGCGAAGGCGCGACCTTCTTCGCGGGCGCCGACATCAGCGAGTTCGGCACGCCCAAGGCGTTTGCCCAGCCGATGCTGCCGCAGGTGGTCGACATCATCGAGAATTGCTCCAAGCCGGTGGTCGCTGCGATCCACGGCACCGCGCTCGGCGGCGGCCTCGAAGTGGCGCTCGCCTGCCATTACCGCGCTGCGGTCGCCTCGGCGAAACTCGGCGTGCCCGAAGTGAAGCTCGGCCTGCTACCAGGCGCGGGCGGCACCCAGCGTCTTCCGCGTGTCGCGGGCGTCGAAAAGGCGCTGCAGATGACCACAAGTGGCAATCCGATCGGCGCTCAGGAAGCGTTCGAGATCGGGCTGGTCGACCGCATGATCGAAGGCGACCTCCTCCAGCACGCCGTCGCCTACGCGACCGAGGTTGCGGAGGTGCGGCCCTTCCCCAAGTCGTCCGAACGCCAGAACAAGATCGAAGAAGCCTCGCCGTCGGTGTTCGATGATTTCATCGCCGCCAATCCGCGGGTGTTCAAGGGCTTCGACGCGCCGCGCAAGAACCTTGAGGCGGTGCGCGCCGCGACCCAGCATCCCTATGCCGAAGGCGTCGCCGTCGAACGCCAGCTCTTCATGGAGCTGATGAGCGGCGGCCAAGCCAAGGCGCAGCAATATTTCTTCTTCGCCGAGCGCAAGGCGGCCAAGATCGAGGGCGTCGATGAGAACGTCCAGCCACGCCCGATCAGGAAGGTCGGCGTGATCGGCGCCGGCACCATGGGCGGCGGCATCTCGATGAACTTCCTGTCGGCCGGCATTCCCGTGACGATCGTCGAGACCAACCAGGAAGCGCTCGACCGCGGCACCGGCGTCATGCTCCGCAACTATGAAGCGAGCGCCAAGAAGGGCCGCTTCACTGCCGAACAGGTCGGGCAGATGATGGGGCTCCTGAACCCCACGCTCGACTTCGACGCGCTGGCCGACTGCGACCTCATTATCGAGGCAGTGTTCGAGCAGATGGAGATCAAGAAGGACATCTTCGGCCGCTTGGACAAGATCGCCAAGCCAGGCGCGATCCTTGCTTCGAACACCAGCTACCTCAACGTCGACGAGATTGCCGCCGCAACCAGCCGCCCGCAGGACGTGGTCGGCCTTCACTTCTTCTCACCCGCCAACGTCATGAAGCTGCTCGAAGTCGTCCGCGGCGCCAAGACCGCCGACGACGTGCTGGTTACCGCCATGGCGCTCGCCAAGAAGATCAAGAAGGTCGCGGTGGTCGCGGGCGTTTGCTACGGCTTCATCGGCAACCGCATGCTGATCCCGCGCCAGACGGAAGCGACCAAGTTGCTGCTCGAAGGCGCGACCCCGGCGCAGATCGACAAGGTCCATGTCGACTTCGGGATGCCGATGGGGCCGTTCCAGATGGCCGACCTCGCCGGTGTCGACATCGGCTGGCACCGCGACGTCACCCGGATCGAGAACATCCGCGATGCGCTCTGCTCCGCCGACCGCTGGGGCCAGAAAAAGGGCGCCGGCTTCTACGACTATGACGAGAAGCGCCGCCCCTCGCCCAGCCCCAAGGTGCAGGAGATCATCGAGGAGTTCCGCGCCAAGGCGGGCGTCACCCCGCGCGAGATCAGCGACGAAGAGATTGTCCAGCGCACGCTCTACACCATGGTCAACGAGGGTGCGAAGATCCTCGAGGAAGGCATGGCCCAGCGCGCGTCCGATATCGATGTGGTGTGGGTCTATGGCTATGGCTGGCCGGTCTATCGCGGCGGGCCGATGCACTGGGCCGACAGTGAGGGGCTGCAGAAGATCGTCGATGGCCTGAAGGCCGCCGCCCCGCACATGGGCGAGGACTTCTCCTTCTCGCAGTTGCTGCTCGATAAGGCCGACAAGGGCGAAAAGTTCACCGGCCGCTGAGGTCCGTCTCGTGCAGCCGCCGCTGGTGATGGCGTTCTCAGCGGCGGCCACTGGACAAAGCCGTGAAAACGGCAGAAATCTCCCTTGCCGACTCTAGTTTGGCAAGGGAAACCGACATGTTCGTGGATCGGGCAGTGCGTAGAGCGGAAGTGGCATTTCTCAATGCCCCCTTCGCCGAGGCCGGCTGGAACGATGCCATTCGGCTGCTCGCCGAAGCGACCGGGAGCGCCTTGGGGCAGCTGTGTGGCGGCGGGATGGGCCCCGGCCTGACCTTCAATCTCCTCAGCGAGGATCGCCATGATCCCCACGGCTATCTCGTCGACCCGCAACTTTACGGGCCGGAGAATTGGCGGATCAATTGCACCATGGGCGGCCCCCGCTCCGTGCAGGACGAGCGCCATTATGCCGCTTACCGAAGCAGCAACCCAACCACCTTCTACGACGATGCCGTCAGCGACCTCGACCTGCCGTACGGTTGCCAGTCGCCGCTGATGCTGGATTCGGGCGGGCTGGTCGGCCTCGCCCTGCTTCGTTCTTCGCGCGATGGTCCGTGCACGCCCGACATCATTGCGGTCTTCACCCGGATCGCCCGCCAGGCGCACCGCGCCGTGCTGGTCCAATATGCGCTCGGTCAGCAGCGCGGCGAAGCCATGCTGGCCGGGCTGGCAACAAGTGGCGAGATGACCCTGCTTCTGGACCGTAGCGGCGGCCTGGTCGCGCTGACCCCCGCGGCGGAGCGGATGTTCGATTGTCCGCTCGGCCTCAGGCTCGATGGCTCGAACGTCCGCCTGTCACGCAGCGACGAGGATCAGGCGCTCACGGCCGCCATCGGGCGGCTGCTGGCAAGCGACGGATACAGCGGCCCCGTCGTTCACCAGGCAATCGTCGGCCGCAGCGACGAACATCCGGGCGGCTTGTGGGAGCTGTTCCTGACCCGCCTTCCCGCGCGCTATGACCTGATCGGGGTGGAGGCGCAGATCGCAATGACGCTGCGCCCCCTGCTCACCCCTTAGTTCGCCTTGTAGAGCACTTCGCCACGGCGGCTGCTCAGCAGCATCTTGAAGCTCACCGGGTGGAAATAGGCCTCGACGCGGCGGCCCTGCGGATCGGTGCCATAGACTTCGTAGCAGCCGCCATCGACCTTGGACTTGCGCACTTCCCAGCCGTCCTTCTTCAGCTTGCTCTCAAGGCTGGCCATGCTCTTCCAGCTCTTCTGCGGAGCATCGCACTTCATCTTGCCGGTGGCGGCAGCAGGCGTTGCGAGGCCAACCGACAAAGCGGCGGCGGCGGCGAGAAGAAGAATACGCATCAGATTGCACTCCTGGTGGGGGTTGGAAACAAGCGCGCCACCCGAACGGCCTGAAGCAGGACGAGCGGCGCGAAATGAAGCAGGGCGGCGGCAAGGCCGTCGTGGACCAGCGCCCAGTGGACAAGGGTCAGGATCGCGGCGGGGTAAGCCAAGCGCTGCAGTCGCTTCCAGCCGGACCGCAGCGCGCGCATGGCCGCATCGTTGCTCGTAAGACCGAGGGGCACGAGGATCAGCAGCGCCGCCCAGCCGGTCCAGATCGCCGGCGCGCCAAGCTCGGCCAGCATGTCGGCGACATTGCCCATGTCAGCCACATAAGCGGCGGTGTGCGCCAGCGCGTAGAGGAAGGCGGCAACGCCAAGCGCGCGGCGGTGACGGGCAAGGAAGCGAACGGCACTTGCCTGCGGCCACAGCTGCCGCCACGGCGTCACCATCAGTGCCAGGATGATGAAGCGCGCGGACCACTCGCCGGTCGGATGGAGGAGGTCGCCCGGCCAAGCGTCGGGATCAAGCGCATAGCGCACCAGCGCTGCGGCCAGCGGCAGGGCCAGGACGAGCCAAACGAGAAACTTGCCGCGCGAGGTCACCAAACCCTGCTACGGAACTTGCGAACGCCTCGCAATAGCAAATGCGCAGAAAGCGCTTGGGAGGGTTAGCCCTCGATCACCACCTCGGTGCCCATCTCGGTCAGTGGGTAGAGCTTCTTGGCGAATTCAAGCGGAAGCCGGACGCAGCCATGACTGGCCGGATAACCCGGCAGCGCACCACCATGAAAGGCGATGCCCATTTCGTCGTACATCTGCATGTAGGGCATCGGCGCATTGTCATACTTGCGGCTGAAGCCCTTCACCTGCTTGCGGAACACCTTCCAATAGCCAAGCGGGGTTTCCTTGCCTTTCTTGCCCGAGGAGATGGTGCTGACCCCGACCAGCGCGTCGCCCTTGTAGACAAACATAAGCTGCTGCATCCGGTCGATCACCACCTTGGCCGGTGCGTCGGGAATGGTCGCGGCCCACAGATACTGGCCTGGCTTCAGCGCCAGGTTGCCGAACTGCGCTTTCGCCTGCTGCGTCGCCTTGGGCGCATGGCCGTTGGTCCACTCATAAGGGAGCTGCACTGTCGGCACGGGCCGCGGCGCCTCGGCGACCTTGGTCGGCGTGGTGGCGCAACCGGCCAGCAGGGCGGCAACAAGCGCGAGCGGCGCGAAACGAAGAGCGGTGGTGCGATTCATGGTCGGCAGCCATCGCAAATGGCTCCATGACGTCAAGTGTCCGGTAAATCGCGATTTAAAGCCTTTTAGCCGCCGATCCCCGTGTCGGCCGGTGGCGCAGCGTTGACGTGGCTCCAGATCGCGCTGACCACCACCGAGCCTTCGCCGACGCTTGAAGCCACGCGCTTGACCGAGCCCGAGCGCACGTCGCCCACAGCAAAGATGCCGGGGCACGAGGTGGCATAGCTGCTTGCGCCCCCGACTTCGCGCCCCGTGCGGACGAAACCGGCGCGGTCGAGTTCGACAAGACCCGATAACCACTCCGTGTTGGGTGCGGCGCCGATCATGATGAACAACGCGCGGCAGCCGACGGACCACTCGCCGTCGCGCCCGCGCACCGTGACCCGCTCGAGATGGTCCCCGCCGTCCAGCCCGCACAACTGGCTGCCGGTATGGATCTCGATCCGCGGGTCGGCCTCCAGCCGCCCGCGGAGATAAGCGCTCATCGTCTCCGCAAGGCCTGACCCGCGCACCAGCACGTGCACCTTTCGCGCGACGCGGGAGAGATACATGGCGGCCTGCCCGGCGCTGTTGCCGCCACCGACCACGATCGCTTCGGTGTTGTGGCAGAAGCGGGCTTCCATCTCGGTTGCGGCATAATTGACGCCTGCCCCCTCGAAGCTCGCCAGCCGGTCGATGGGCAGGCGGCGGTACTGGACCCCGGTCGCAACCAGCACCGCACGGGTGCATAATTCTTCGCCATCATCGAGCGTGACGCAAAAGCCGTCGTCGCGCCGGGTCAGCCCCTCGACACGCCGGGGCATGGCGAAGCAGGTGCCGAACTTCATCGCCTGCACCTGCCCGCGGAACACGAGGTCGGCGCCCGAGATGCCCGTCGGAAACCCCATGTAATTCTCGATCCGGCTGCTGGTCCCAGCCTGCCCGCCAATGGCATTGTCCTCGACCACCAGGGCGCGCAGCCCTTCCGACCCGGCATAAACGGCGGCAGCGACCCCGGCGGGTCCGGCCCCGACGATGATGAGGTCAAGGGCCTCAGCCGGCCGCGCCTTGAGGTCGAGGCCGAAATGCCGCGCGACCTTGCGCGGCGTGGGATCGGCGATGGCCACGGCGTTGATGGTGACCCCGGGCGTGCCTTCGGCGACGTCGCGGAAGGGCAGGCGATTGCGGTTGAGGAAGCTCGCCACCCGAGCCACCGCGGCGTCATGCTCGGCACCGGTGACGATGATGCTGCTGTCACCCGATTCGAAGATGCGCCTCCGGCGCGCAGCAAAGACGGTGAGGATGTGGTCGCCGATCTCGGGGACATCGCTCATCAGCCGGAGCATGGCCGAGCGCGGAACCTCGATGGTGCTGGTGTCCACCGAACCCCGCATCGACAGGGTCATCGGCCCGCCCTTGGAGAAACGCCAGCTCGCCCATGAACTGGCCCGGGCGAAGGGTCGCATCATGCACCCGCTTGCCGGTCACCGGATCCGCGACCTCGATCTCACCTCCCTCGACCAGCACGAAGCGATCCTGCGAAGCGGCCGCTTCAAGGATGATGTCACCGGCACGGTAGCGGCAGACAGAAGCGATGGCGCGGATTGCCGCTATCTGATCGTCCGCGAACGGACGCGGTGCCATGGTGTCAAGATCGCCGCCGATGGAGTCCATGGGCTTCACTGTGAACGCCGCTCGGCTTGGCGCTAGGTCTAGTCAGCTTGGCGATGAAATCACCGGGGGATGCGTCCGAATGCGGGATTGAGTCGTAATAACGTGAGGTTAACCGTCTTGGTCAGCCCTGTAGGAGTTCCGCCCCCGCCCCTGCCCCCCTCAGGAAGGATCATCAATGAGAACCCGTCTAGCCGCGCCCTTGCTCATCGCCGCGTCGTTCTTCACCGCCACTTCAGCGTCCGCAGAGACGGTGTACGGCCTGACTTCCACCCGCATCGTCACGTTCGATTCGAGCAGCCCCGGGACCATCCTGTCGAGCAGCCCGATCACCGGCATCACCGGGAATGTCAGCCTCAAGGGCATCGACTTTCGTCCGGCTGACGGCCAGCTCTATGCGCTGGGTAGCAACGGCAATCTTTATCGCCTGACGCTCAACGGCAATACGTACCAGGCAGCCGACCTCGGCGCCCTTTCCACCGCGGTCGGGGGCAGCTCGACCGGATTCGATTTCAATCCGACGGTCGATCGCCTGCGCATCACGACGGACACTAACCAGAATCTGCGGGTCAATCCCAACACAACGCCACCGGGCGTAATCGTGGACGGTGCCATCACCTTGAATGGCAGCAGCAACATCGACCTGGTCGGGTCGGCCTACACCAACAGCTTCGCCGGCACGACCAGCACGGCGCTCTACGGCCTCGATGCCTTCACCGATGCACTGGTGCGGTCGACCGATGCCAACGCCGGCACCTACGTCAACACCAACACCGCTGGTGGCCTGTTCGGGCCGCTTGGCGTGACCTTTACCAATTCGGACCTTGTTGGGTTCGACATTTCGGGCGTCACCAACGCCGGTTTCTTCAACCTCAACGACGGCTTCTTCAGCGTCAACCTGACCACTGGCGCGGCAACGCGCATCGGGACCATCGGCGCGGGCAGCCTAATCGGGCTGTCGCTCGCGCCCGCCGCGGCGGTGCCCGAGGCCGGGACCTGGGCGCTGATGCTGATCGGGTTCGGAGCCATCGGCGCGAGCATGCGCCGCCGGCGTTCGGCAACTGCCAGGCTGGCCCGACTGGCCTAGGCAGCCGAGGAGCGAGCCTGCGGGTGTTCTCCCCCGCTCCCCGCAGGTTCGCTCATTCCCATTCGATCGTGCCAGGCGGTTTCGACGTATAGTCGTAGACCACCCGGTTGATCCCCTGCACCTCATTGACGATGCGGGTCGCCACACGGCTCAGGAATTCCGAGCTGAACGGATAAACATCGGCGGTCATGCCATCGACGCTGGTCACCGCCCGCAGCGCGCAGACATAGTCGTAGGTGCGCGCGTCGCCCATCACGCCGACGGTACGGACCGGAAGCAGCACCGCAAAAGCCTGCCAGATGGCATCGTACAGCCCGGCATTGCGGATCTCCTCGAGGTAGATGAGGTCCGCCTTGCGCAGGATGTCGCACTTCTCCTTGCTGACCTCGCCCGGGATGCGGATGGCGAGGCCAGGCCCCGGAAACGGGTGGCGACCGACAAAGGCCGGCGGCAGGCCAAGCTCGACGCCAAGCTCACGCACCTCGTCCTTGAACAATTCGCGAAGCGGCTCGACCAGCTTCATGTTCATGCGCTCGGGCAGTCCACCGACATTGTGATGGCTCTTGATCGTCACCGACGGGCCCCCGGTGAAGCTGACGCTTTCGATCACGTCGGGATAGAGCGTGCCTTGCGCCAGGAAATCGGCGCCGCCGATCTTGGTCGCTTCGGCCTCGAACACTTCGATGAAGGTCTTGCCGATGAACTTGCGCTTGGCCTCGGGATCGCTGACCCCGACGAGGCCCGACAGGAACAGCTCCTCGGCGCGGACGTGGACCAGCGGGATGTTGTAGTGGCCGCGGAACAGGGAGACGACCTGATCGGCCTCGGCGCTGCGCATCAGGCCGTGATCCACGAACACGCAGGTCAGCTGCTCGCCGATCGCCTCGTGGATGAG
The DNA here is from genome assembly GCF_049896405.1 of Sphingomonas sp. LHG3443-2. Lineage (NCBI taxonomy): Bacteria > Pseudomonadati > Pseudomonadota > Alphaproteobacteria > Sphingomonadales > Sphingomonadaceae > Sphingomonas > Sphingomonas sp. LHG3443-2. Next base: position 1,149,324 of record NZ_JAFCUG010000001.1, on the reverse strand, counting down.
AACGGCGGCAACCGCGCTGTCCACCCCGCCAGACAGGCCGCAGATGACCCGGCCCGAACCGACCTGCGCGCGGATGTCGGCGATCTTCTGATCGCGGTAGGCCGCCATCGACCACTCGCCCGAGCAGCCGCAGATGTGCCGAGCGAAGTTCGCCAGCAGCTTGCCGCCGTCCGGGGTGTGGACCACTTCCGGGTGGAACATCAGGCTGTAGCGGCGGCGCTCTTCGTCGGTGGCGATGGCAAAGGGCGCCCCTTCGGAGGCGGCGACGACCGAGAAACCGGGCGCGAGGCTCTCGACCCGATCGCCGTGGCTCATCCACACCTGATGCCGCTCGCCGACCTGCCACAGCCCGTCGAACAGGGCGGAGGGGGCCACCACCTCTATAAAGGCTCGGCCGAATTCCTTTTGGTCGGAGGTGACGACCTTGCCGCCAAGCTGCTGGTGCAGCGTCTGCTGGCCGTAGCAGATGCCGAGCAACGGCAGGCCGCTGTCGAACAAAGCCTGCGGGGCGCGCGGACTGTCGTCCCAGGTCACCGACGAGGGACCGCCGGAGAAGATAACGCCCTTGGGGTTCAGCTGCTCAAAGGCTTCTTCGGCGGCGTTGAAGGGCGCGATCTCGCAATAGACTCCTGCTTCGCGGATGCGGCGGGCGATGAGCTGGGTCACCTGGCTGCCGAAGTCGACGATCAGCAGGGTTTCGGCCGGTTGCATGAGGCGGCTGCGCTCCGTTTGGCGGACATGAGAAAAGGCGCCGAAGCCCTATGGCTCCGGCGCCTTCCTGTCCACCGCGGCGGACCGCTTTAGCGGTTAGACGCGGTTGACCTTGAGGTCGGAAATACGGCCATTGCGATCGAACTTACAGTCGAAACGAAAATTGCCGCGAACCTGATTGTAGCCGTTGTTGTACGGCTGGTTGTACCCACCGTACGGCTGATTGTAGCCGCCGTAATAAGGCTGACCATAATTACCCTGGTAAGCAGCGTTGGTCGCTAGGCCATAGACCCGCATGTTGCCGTTCTTGGTCCGGTTAACGCGATCGATCTGGGCGACGCGATAGACCGTTCCCTGGTTATAGGCATAACCCGGGTTATAGCCGCCATACGGGTTGTTATAACCACCAGCGTAGCGACCGTTGAGACGCTGCTCGGTCGCCGCAGCGCACTGCTGCACCGCGACGCGCTCCTGGTCGTAGTTGCCGACACCGTAATACTGGTTGTAGCCGTAGGGGTTCTGGCCGCGCAGAATGGAGTTCAGCACCGCGCCGGTGATCACGTCACCAAGCCCGCCGCCGCCATAGCCCCCGCCGGGATAATATTGCGCCGCGGCCGGGGCCGCCGCACCGATCGAGATCGCCGCAACCGCGGCCGCACCCGTCAGGATCTTTGAAACAGCCTTCATGGCCACTGCCTCCTATTCTTCCGCAGACGTTTCTTCGCCTGTTGCAACGCTTTTGAACGATTCGCGCTGCATCATCTCTGAATGCCCTGTTTGCCCCAGTTCACTTTTCTTACCGGAGCGGCGCCAAAAGGGGAGTTTTCAGCCATTCAGAAAAGTTTGCTTTACTGCACGTGATAGTTGACAAAGCAAAAAAGTTCGTTTCGCGTACCGAAACGAGCGGAACTCGGCCCCGTCGATACGTGTTTTTACGGTCAAACGGAGTCACGAAAAATGAAGCGCCTAGCAACCTTGGCGGCAGCCATTGCCGTCGCGGTGGCGACCCCTTGCGCCGCCGCTTCTTCCAACTCGTTCGGACCTGACGAAAGCCCGGCGGCCCTGATGGCCGCATCGGCCGCCGTCGCTGCTGCCCGCGACCATGCCGAGCCGGTGATTGCCGAGCGCGCGCTGAAGCCGGGTGGTTTCTGGTGGGCGTCCGAGGCCCCGACCGACGGCAACATCGAAGTCGTCGTCAGCCTCCAGGACCAGCATGCCTATGTGTATCGCGCTGGCGAGCTGATCGGCGTCTCGACCATTTCGAGCGGCAAGCCGGGCAAGGACACGCCCCCGGGTATCTTCCCGATCCTCGAAAAGAAGCGGATGCACCACAGCCGCAAGTACGACAATGCACCGATGCCCTTCATGCAGCGCCTCGATCAATATGGCATTGCGCTGCACGCGGGTGCCATCCCGGGTCGCCCGGCCAGCCACGGCTGTGTCCGCCTGCCCGCGGCGTTCGCGTCCAAGCTGTTCGCGATGACCAAGGTCGGTGACCGGGTGGTGATCGGCTGACGAGATCAGCCGGCGAGGGTGTCTCCCCTTCTCTCGCCGGCTGCCCTCTCTCGCGAGCCTATGTGGTGATGGCAGTCCCAGCCTCCCCGACCGATCGGCCGGGGAGGCTGTCGGTTATTCTTACTTGATCTCGAGGCCGGTGAAGCGGGCCATGAAGGCCGTCACGTCGCTGGCTTCCTCGATGATCTTGTCGGTCGGCTTGCCCGAGCCGTGACCGGCGCGGGTTTCGATCCGGATCAGCTGCGGCGCGCCGGTCGGATGGGCGTTCTGCAACGCCGCCACATATTTGAAGCTGTGGCCGGGCACGACGCGGTCATCCGTGTCGGCGGTAGTGACCAGGATCGCCGGGTAAGCGACGTTGGCCTTGATGTTGTGGTAGGGCGAATAGGCCAGCAGGGTGCGGAAATCGGCTTCCTTGTTGGGGTAGCCATAATCGTCGACCCAGTACCGCCCGGCGGTGAAGCGGTCGAAGCGCAGCATGTCCATGACGCCAACCGCCGGATTGGCCGCCGCGAACAGGTCGGGACGCTGATTGACCACCGCACCAATCAGCAGGCCGCCGTTCGATCCACCCTGGATGGCGAGGCCGCCCTTCGGCGTCACGCCCTGCGCGATCAGCGCTTCGCCAGCGCCGATGAAGTCGTCGAACACATTCTGCTTGTTGGCGAGACGGCCGGCATCGTGCCACGCCTTGCCATATTCACCGCCGCCGCGGATGTTCGCCAGAACATAAGCGCCGCCCTGCTCCAGCCAGGCGAGGCGCGTCGCCGAGAAGCTCGGTGTCAGCGAGACGTTGAACCCGCCATACGCATAAAGCAGCGTCGGCGCCGGGCCGGTCACCCCGCGCTTGCGAACGATGAACATCGGCACGCGGGTGCCATCCTTGGACGCGAAGAAGCGCTGTTCGACGGTGAAGTCGTCGGGGTTGAACAGCAGCTTCGGCTCGAACCAGGCGGTGCTGGCGTTCGAGCGGACGTCGTAGCGGTAGATGGTCGACGGGCGGTTGAAGCTGGTGAAGGCGAAGAAGGTCTCGGGATCGTCGAGATCGCCCGAGAAACCACCCGCTGTGCCGAGACCCGGAAGCTCGATCACCCGCTCGCGCGCACCCGTCAGGCTGTGCACGCGCACTTCGGTCGACGCGTCCTTCAGGTAGGAGGTGATGAGCTTGCCACCGACCAGGCTCGACGCGCTCAGCGTTTCGGCCTGCTCGGGCACGATGGTGCGCTTGTTCGGCCGCGCCGCGTTGACGTCGATCGCCACCACCTTGAGGCGCGGCGCGCCATCGTTGGTCTGGAAATAATAGGTCGAACCGCGATTGCCGATGTAGCTGTAATCGTGGGTGAAGCCCGGGATCAGCACGCGGCGGGTGGGCTTGGCCTTCTGCCAATCGACCAGCGTCACCTCATAACGCTCGTCGGTGCCGCTGGACGAGGTCACGACCAGGGTCGAACCATCGTCGCTGACGGTCGCAGTGTTGCTGAGTTCGGGCTTGTCCGGCCGGTCGAACATCAGCCGGTCGGCGCTCTGCGCGGTGCCGAGGCGGTGGTAGTAGACCGCCTGGTTCTTGTTCAGCGACTGGAAGTCCTGGCCTTCGCCGCTTTCGGGGAAGCGCGAATAGAAGAAGCCGCGATTGTCCTTGGACCACGACAGGCCCGAGAACTTCACCCACTTGATTTCGTCGCCGACCACCTTGCCGGTGTTGACGTCGAGCACCTTCAGGGTGCGCCAGTCAGAGCCGCCGTCCTGGATTGCATAGAGCAGATAGCGGCCGTCCTCGCTCGGCACCCATTCGGCGAGCGCGGTGGCGCCGTCGGTGCTGAAGGTGTTGGGATCGATTAGCAGCCGCTCAGGCCCGTTGACGCTGTCGCGCACATAGAGCGGCGACTGGTTCTGGAGGCCCGTGTTGCGGGCATAGAAATAGCGGCTGCCCTTCTTCACCGGCACGCCGACACGCTCGTAGTTGTAGAGCTCGGTCATGCGCTTCTTGAGGATGTCGCGGCCGGGCAATGTGTCGAGGAAGGCGTCAGTGACCTTGTTCTGTTCGGCGACCCAGGCGGCGACCGCCGGATCCTTGCGAACGTCGTTCTCGAGCCAGCGGTACGGGTCGGCAACAGCGGTCCCGAACTGCGTTTCACTGACGTTGCCGCGCTGCGTCGCGGGATAGGTGAGCGCGGCGGGCGCAGCAGGCGCGGCTGCGGGCGCTGCGGCCTCCATCGGCGGCGGGGCGGAAACGGGTTCAAGCGGCGGAGTGGTCGAGCAGGCGGCGATCGGGAGGGTCATCAGGATCAAGCTCTTGCGCATGGAAGTCCCTTGGGTCGGGTTGGGGTCAGCAAGTGCTAGGCAGCGCGCCCGCGAAGGGCAAGCTTGCCTCTCATCCCAAACCGTCGCATCCCCGACCCATGACCCTCGTCAACACCGACTTCCACGCCGCGGCCGAGGCCGAATTTGATGCCATGATCGCGCTTCGCCGCGCGATCCATGCCGATCCGGAGCTCGGGCTGCACTGCACCCGAACCAGCGCCAAGCTGAAGGCGTCGCTCGAGGGCTTGCCGCTGGAAATCCGCGACTCGACGAGCACCAGCGGCTTCGTCGCCATTCTGCGTGGCGCCCGTCCCGGCCGCACCGTGCTGCTGCGCGGCGACATGGACGCGCTTCCGATCCACGAGGAAACCGGGCTGGAGTTCGCCTCGCAGACCGACGGCAAGATGCACGCCTGCGGACACGACACCCATTCGGCCATGCTCTCGGCGGCCGCGCGCATCCTCAGCGCCCAGCAGGCGAGCCTTGAAGGCACGGTGGTCTTCATGTTCCAGCCGGGCGAGGAAGGCCATCACGGCGCCCGCTTCATGATCGAGGACGGGCTGCTCGACGATCCGGCGCCCGATGGCGCCTTTGCGCTCCACATCTGGCCGACGCTGAAGGGCGGCCAGGTCACCAGCCGCGAAGGCGCGCTGCTTGCCTCGACCGACGCGCTCAACGCCACCATTCGCGGCCGCGGCGGCCATGCCGCGATGCCCTATCAGGCGGTCGATCCGATCCCCGTCGCTTGCGAAGCGGTCGGCGCGCTCCAGCATTGGATCGCTCGGCGTGTGCCGTTCTTCGATTCGGCGGTCATCTCGATCACCCAGATCCACGCCGGAACCGCCTACAACATCATCCCTGAAGTGGTGGAGCTGAAGGGCACGCTGCGCACCCTGTCCGACACCCGCCGCGAGGCCGGCCGCGCCGCCTTCGAGCAAATCGTGAAGGGTGTCGCCGCCACCCACGATTGCACCGCCGAGGTGCGCATCGACCAGGGCTATCCCGCCACCCGCAACGACCCGCGCGCCGTCGCCATGATCGAAACGCTGGCCACCGACCTGTTCGGCGAGGGCACCTACGAAGAAATGTCGAGCCCGGTAATGGGCGGCGAAGACTTCGCCTACGTGCTCCAGAAGGTGCCCGGCTGCATGGCCTTCATCGGCGTGGCGCCGGAGGGTCACGAAGATCCCGAAAGCCGCCCCTCGCTCCATCACCCGCAGATGACGCTGGAAGAGAGCTGGCTGAGCCGCGGGGTGGCGCTTCACTGTGCCTTCGCGACGCGCTTTCTGGGGCGGGGGTGGGAGTAAGCCCGATGCGGGAACTGACGCTCCGCGGGGTGGTGCTCGGCGCCGTCCTTACCCTGCTGTTCACCGCCGCCAACGTCTATCTCGGGCTCAAGATCGGCCTGACCTTTGCGACCAGTATTCCCGCCGCGGTGATCTCGATGGCGGTGCTGAAGGCGTTTCGCGACACCACCATCCAGGAAAACAACATCGTCCAGACGATCGCGTCGGCGGCAGGCACGCTGAGCGCGATCATCTTCGTGCTTCCGGGCCTAGTGATGATCGGTTGGTGGACGGGCTTCCCCTACTGGCTGTCGGTCGCAGTGATCGCGATCGGCGGAATCCTCGGCGTGATGTATTCGGTGCCGCTCCGCCGCGCCTTGGTAACGGGCAGCGACCTCCCCTATCCCGAAGGCGTCGCCGCTGCCGAAGTGCTGAAGGTCGGCGCAGGCGTCGGCGGAGCGGAGGAGAACAAGAAGGGTCTCGCCGCCATCATCCTCTCCTCGCTGGTCAGCGCCGGCTATGCGCTTGCGACCCAGCTCAAGCTGGTGGTCGCCGAAGCCGCGCGCACGGTGCCGGTGGGCGCCGGCGGCACCACGCTTTCGGGCAGCCTCAGCCTCGCACTGATCGGGGTCGGGCACCTTGTCGGCCTCGGCGTCGGGATCGCGATGGTTGTCGGGCTGGTGATCAGCTGGGGCGTTCTGGTCCCCTGGTTGACCGCCCTCACCCCGGCCGCCGCCGGCGTGGAGCTTGGCGACCATGTCGGCAACATCTTCCGCTCCGAAGTCCGCTTCATCGGCGCCGGCACCATCGGCGTCGCCGCCATCTGGACCCTGCTCAAGATTCTGCCGGCGATCAGCCGCGGCATCGCGGGCGCGCTGGCCGCCAGCCGCCAGCGCGCAGGCGGCGGACAGGAAAGCTTGCCGCTGACCGAGCGCGACTTGCCGATCAAGCTGATCGGCGGCGCGATCCTGCTGCTGATGCTGCCGATCGCGGGGCTGCTCGCTTTCTTCGTCAGCGGCACCGATCTGCATGAGCACGTCGGCGCCCTGATCGGCTTCAGCCTCGCCTACATCCTCGTCGCGGGCATCATCATCGCCAGCGTGTGCGGCTACATGGCGGGCCTGATCGGCGCGTCGAACAGCCCGATCTCGGGCGTCGGCATCCTTGCCGTGCTCGGCATCAGCCTGATCCTCGCCGCGCTGTTCGGGGGCGAGCTGACGCCCGACACGACCCGGACGTTGGTCGCCTTCGCACTGTTCGTCACCGCGGTGGTGTTCGGCATTGCCACCATCTCCAACGACAACCTCCAGGACCTCAAGACCGGCCAATTGGTCGGCGCGACGCCTTGGCGGCAACAGGTGGCGCTGGTGCTGGGCGTGCTGTTCGGGGCATTGGTGATCCCGCCGATCCTCGACTTGCTGAACGGCGCCTTCGGGTTCCAGGGCGCGCCGGGCGCGAGCGAGAATGCGCTTGCCGCCCCGCAGGCCGCGCTGATCTCCGCCATCGCGCAGGGCGTGCTGGGCGGGAACCTGCGCTGGGACCTGATCGGCATCGGCGCTGCCATCGGCGCGGTAGTCGTCGTGATCGACGAACTCCTCCGCCGCACCGGCAAGAAGAGCCTGCCCCCGCTCGCGGTCGGCATGGGCATCTACCTGCCGATGGCGCTGACCCTGCTGATCCCGATCGGCGCGCTGCTCGGCTACCTCTACAATCGCTGGGCTGAGCGCTCCGGCAATTACGAGGTCAAGGAGCGGCTCGGTGTCCTGATGGCGACCGGCCTGATCGTCGGCGAAAGCCTGTTCGGGGTCGCCTTCGCAGGCGCGGTAGCGGCGACTGACGATGACACGCCGTTGAGCCTGTTCCCGGACGGTTTCGAGCCCAGCGTCCTCCTCAGCATTGCGCTTTTCACCGCCGCCGTGCTGTACCTCTACCACTCCACCCGCCGCAGCGCCGCCGCCCTCCCGCCGGTGGCCGGCGAGCCGGGCATCGCGCAAGAAGCGACCTACCGATGACCCCCAAGTATCTCGGCCAGAACAGCGGCCTTCCTGCCTCTCCTGAAGAAGCCGCGCTCGATTATGTGCCGAACCCTCGGGTCGGCAGCCTCTACCTCGTCCGTTTCGCCGCGCCCGAGTTCACCTCGCTTTGTCCCGTAACCGGCCAGCCCGATTTCGCGCACCTCGTCCTCGACTATGCGCCGGGCGACACCATCGTCGAATCCAAGAGCCTCAAGCTGTTCCTCGGCTCGTTCCGCAATCATTGCGGGTTCCATGAGGACGTGACCGTCGGAATCGGCCAGCGCCTGTTCGACGAGATGAAACCGACGTGGTTGCGTATCGGCGGCTACTGGTATCCGCGCGGCGGCATACCGATCGATGTGTTCTGGCAGTCGGGTCCTCCGCCTGAAGGCCTGTGGGTGCCCGATCAAGGCGTGGCGAGCTATCGCGGGAGAGGATGATGGACGATCTGGTCTCGGTCTCGTGGCTGGCCGCCAACATGGGTTCGGCCGACGTGGTGGTGCTGGACGCGAGCTGGCACCTCGATCCCAAGCGCGATGGCCGCGCCGAATATGAGAAGCGCCACATCCCCGGCGCGCGTTTCTTCGACCTCAAGAGCTTGTCCGATCCCGCTGCCGGCTCGCCCCACATGCTGCCGAGCGCCGAGGCGTTCGGACAGGCGATGGAGGAACTCGGCGTGGCGTCGGACGACCGCATCATCGTCTATGACGACAGCGCCATCCACACTTCGGCCCGGGCCTGGTTCATGCTGCGCCACTTTGGCGCAAGCCAGGTCGCGATCCTCGATGGCGGGCTGCAATGCTGGATCGCCGAAGGTCAGCCGGTCACCGCCGACCCGCCGCCTGCCCGCCCCGCCCGCTTCGACGCAAAGGTCGAACGCCCGCAGACAGTGGCAACCAAGTCCGAGCTGCTGCGCGGAGTCGGCATGCCGATCGCCGACGCCCGCTCGGCCGAGCGCTTCAAGGGCGACACGCCCGAACCGCGGCCTGGGATCGAACCCGGCCATATCCCCGGCTCGCGCAACCTGCCGATGAGCGATCTCTACAGCCCTGATGGACGCTTCCGCCCGGTCGGAGAGCTCAAGGCCGCTTTCACCGCGGCTGGTGTCGATCCGGAACGGCCCTTCGTCGCCAGCTGCGGATCGGGCGTCACCGCCAACAGCCTGATCTTCGCCGCGCGCCTGCTCGGCAATCGCGACACCCGGCTTTACGATGGAAGCTGGAGCGAGTGGGGCGCGGACCCACTGACCCCCAAGGAACGCGGCTAAAAGGTCAGGCGCGGCCCGCGAACAGGGCTTCGATCCCGGCAAGGTCACGGCGCAGCGTGTCGCCAAGCACCGCCAGCGCTGCCGGATGGGTCTTCTCGCCGCTGCCCTCGGCACCGATCAGCGCTTCGATCCCTGCCGCAGCCGCACCTGCTGCCGCAACCGAGCGGCTGTCCGCACAAGCCTGCACCGCGGGCGGGCTTAGCGGAAGCAGCGCTTCAAAGGTGATGTCGTCCAGATTGCGGCGCGGACGGCCCTCGAACATCTCGACCAGCGCGAGCGCCTTGCGGACGCTACGCAGGCGATCGACGGCCTCGCCATACGGGGCTCCGGTCGCGGGCTGTTCGGGCTGAAAATGGATCATGCGACTCGAAGTAAAGCCGCGTGGTTGAGAAGACGTAAACGGGCCCGACCCGCCGCCTCGCAGCGGGGCCCGTCAGCTCAGCCAGCCGGCGCGTCGAGGTCGCGAAGGATCCAGCCGCGCTGGGGGATGGTCTCGATGAACTCGGCCCCATTGCTCGCCATCCGAAGCTTCTTGCGGAGCTTGGAGATGAACACGTCGATGATCTTGGGCTGCGGCTGATCGTCGGCGCGGCGATAGAGGTGCTTCAGCAGCATGGTGCGCGTGACGACATTGTTGCGCGCGAAGGCGAGCAGTTCGAGGACGCGATATTCCATTTCGGTAATCGCGATTGGGTGGCCGTCGATGCGGATCAAGCGCTGCACCTGGTCCACGCTCATCCGCCCGCCGCACAGGGTTGGCGGAAGCTCCGATCCTTGCGCTTTCAGGCTGGCGAGCAGCTTGGAAGCGACATCGTCGGCATCGTCACGCGCGCCAAGACTGACCGGAGCGCCGATCAGCTGCTGCTGAAGCTCGGCCACTAGGGCATGCGCTTCGTCAGCGAACTTGGTCCCCTCCTCGAATCGCTTGCGCGATCTTTCGAGCAAGGCTTCGACCTCGACCAGCCGGGCGGAAATCGTATCGTCGGCCATTCTACCCCCCGTCCCTCTTGTTCTGATTACGGCGTCTGAACCGATGCGTCCTGACCGTCGCCCGCCGGCGCCGAGAGGATGTTCTGGGTCAGCGCGCCCTTGTCGACCACGGCAGTGTCCGGACTTCCGGCGACGGAGCGGGCGCCAAGCGCCGCGCGGTCTGCGCCAGCCTTTTCAAGGAGACCGGTCTCGCTCGCCGGACGCGGCGCGGGGCCGCCGAACAAGGCCTGGATGGCCTGACCCTGCGCCCCTTCAGCGCTGAGGCTGGCAGTGCCGGCACGCGGCGGCGTCAGGCTGTAATCGGGCGGGATCACTAGCGGCGCGTTGCGGGCCACCCGGAACTCATCGAGGTTCGACCCGGCACCACCGCCGATGCCGAGCGCCGCGCAGCCGGACAGGGCCAGCCCGGCACCGAGGAGAGAAAGAAGGGAAAGCTGCTTACGCATTGTCAGGCTCTTTCGAAGGCTTTGGCTCGCGGACCAGAAAGGCGCGCAATATCAGGATCACGACGCCGATGCTAATGCATGCGTCGGCAACATTGAAGACCAGGAACGGGCGGAACTCGCCGATGTGCAGGTCGAGGAAGTCGAATACGTAGCCAAGCCGGGCGCGGTCGACGATATTGCCGAGGGCGCCGCCCAGCACCAGGCCGAGCGCCAGCTGGTCGCCGCGTTGCTCCTCGCGGGTCAGCCACCAGGCGACCACACCGGCGATCACCGCCGTCATGGCAACCAGCAGCCAGCGGCTGGTGTCGTTGCCGGCGGTCAGCAGGCCGCGTGAAATGCCGCGGTTGTGGACCCGGGTCAGGTCGAAGAAGGGCAGGACGTCGATGGTCTGGCCTTCCACGGTGAGCCCGATCGGACCGGCGGTCAGCCATTTGGTGAACTGGTCCAGGACGAACATCCCGCCCGCCAGCGCGAACCCGGCACGACCTCTCACGCCACCACCTCGCCACAGCGATTGCAGAGGTCACCGTCCTCCTCGACCTCGGGCAGGTGGCGCCAGCAGCGGCCGCACTTCTGATAGTCGGTGCGGTGCGCGACCACTGCCGGGCCTTCGACCACCGTGCCGGTGTCGAGCAGCACTTCGGAGACGATGAACAGCTCGGCCAGTTCGTCGGCGGCTAGCATCGGACGGTCGGCGGTGTCGGGCAGCCCGATCGCCACCTTGGCTTCAAGGCTGGACCCAATCACCTTTTCACGGCGCATCGGTTCGATCTCGGCGGTCACCTGCTCACGCAGCGCGCGGTAGGACGTCCAGATCTCGAGCAAGCGGGCGTCGGCGGCATCCGGCAGTTCCGGCCACTCGCTGAGGTGGACCGACGGCGCGTCCGGATAGCGGGTCGCCCACACTTCCTCGGTGGTGAAGACCAGGATCGGCGCGAACCAGCGGACCAGCGCGTGAAACAGGGTGTCGAGCAGGCTGCGATAGGCGCGGCGCTTGGGATCGTCGGCCGCGTCGCAATAGAGACAATCCTTGCGGATATCGAAATAGAAGGCCGACAAATCGTTGTTGCAGAAGTCGGTCAGCGCGCGGGCGTAGCCATTAAAGTCATAGACCGCGACCGCCGCCTTCAGCTCCTCATCGAGCTTGCTCAGCAGCGCCAGCATGTAGCGCTCGAGCTCCGGCATCTCGGCCAGGTCGGTGACCCGCTCCGCTTCCTCATACCCCTCGAGCGCACCCAGCAGGTAGCGGAAGGTGTTGCGGATCTTGCGATAGCTGTCGGAGACGCCGGCGAGGATTTCCTTGCCGATGCGGTGGTCTTCGGTGAAATCGACCGACGCGACCCACAGGCGCAGGATGTCGGCCCCGGTTTCTTTCATCAGGTCGAGCGGATTGACCGTGTTCCCCAGGCTCTTGGACATCTTCATGCCCTTGGAGTCCATGGTGAAGCCGTGGGTCAGAACCGTGTCGTAGGGCGCCCGGCCACGGGTCGCACAGCTTTCCAGAAGCGAGGACTGGAACCAGCCGCGGTGCTGGTCGGAGCCTTCGAGGTAAAGATCGGCGGGCCAGCGCTGCTCGGGCCAGTGGCCGCTTTCCAGCGTGAAGACATGGGTGCAGCCGCTGTCGAACCAGACATCGAGGATGTCGGTGACCTGTTCGTAATCGTCGGGATTGCGGCCCTCACCCAGGAAGTGCTGGACGGCGCCTTCCTCGGTCCAGGCGTCGACGCCCTTCTCACGGACGGCGGCGACGATGCGGGCGTTTACCTCCGGGTCGACCAGATATTTGCCGGTCTTGCGATCGACGAACAGGGTGATCGGCACGCCCCACGCGCGCTGACGGCTGAGCACCCAGTCGGGGCGGCCTTCGACCATCGAGCCGATGCGGTTGCGGCCCTTGTCGGGGACGAAGCGGACGCGCTCGATTTCGGACAGGGCAATGGAGCGGAGCGTCCGTCCCTCGACTTCGCTCGGGACTAGCGGATTTTCTTCTCCGTTCGTGCCGAGCGAAGTCGAGGCACCGATCGGCCGGTCCATCGCCACGAACCATTGCGGGGTGCAGCGGTAGATGACGCGGGCCTTGGAGCGCCACGAGTGCGGATAGGAATGGCTGAAGTCACCCGCGCTCAGCAGCGCCCCGGCCTCGCGGAGGTCGGAGCAGATCGGGCCTTCGGGACCGTTGAACCTGGGATTGATGACCGAGCCCTGCCCGCCCAGCCACAGCCAGTCCTCGCGATACTTGCCGTCGCCCTCGACCGCGAAGACGGGGTCGATGCCGACCGCCTTGCACGCCTCGAAATCCTCTTCGCCATGGTCGGGCGCCATGTGGACGAGGCCGGTGCCGGCGTCCGTGGTGACGTGGGGCGCGGCGATCAGCGGGCGCGGCTTGGCGAAAAAGCCGCCAAGGTGGTGCATGGGGTGGCGGGCGATGGTGCCGGCGAGGTCGGAGCCTTTGAAGTCTGGCGCGCTTACGTCGAAGCGCTCGATTTCGCCGGAAGATGCTCGCTCCATTAAGTGCGTGCGAGTGAGAAAAGCGGGCACCAGATCCTCGGCAATCAGGTACCGCTGCTTGGTCCCATCCTGCTGCGAGACATGCACCAGCAAGTATGCGATGTCCTCGCCGAACGCGATCGCCTGGTTAACCGGGATCGTCCAAGGCGTAGTCGTCCACACCACCGCATGGGCACCCACGAGGCTCTGCAGGGGACTCTCGACGATCTCAAACGCGACATCGATCTGGGTCGAGGTGACGTCCTCATATTCGATCTCGGCTTCAGCCAGCGCGGTCTTTTCGACCGGGCTCCACATCACCGGCTTGGCGCCGCGATACAGCTGGCCGCTTTCGGCGACCTTGCACAGTTCGCCGACGATGGTCGCCTCGGCGCTAAAGGCCATCGTCAGATAGGGCTTGTCCCATTGTCCCAAGATGCCGAGCCGCTGGAACTGCTCGCGTTGTACGTCGACCCAATGCTGGGCGTAGGCGCGGCATTCGGCGCGGAACTCGGCCGGCGGGACCTCGTCCTTGTTGCGTTTCTTCTTGCGATACTGTTCCTCGACCTTCCACTCGATCGGGAGGCCGTGGCAGTCCCAACCGGGCACATAAGGCGCGTCCTTGCCCAGCAAAGTCTGGGTGCGGACGACGAGATCCTTCAGCGTCTTGTTGAGGACATGGCCGATGTGGATGTCCCCGTTGGCGTAGGGCGGGCCGTCGTGAAGAATGAACTTCTCGCGGCCCTCTCGGGCGGCGCGGAGCTGGCCGTAGAGATCGGCTTCCTTCCACCGGGCCAGGATTGCCGGCTCCTTCTGCGGCAGGCCGGCCTTCATCGGGAAGGCGGTCTTGGGCAGGAACACGGTGTCGCGCCAATCCCTCTTCTCAGAGGCATCGCGCTTAGCGGGGGTTTGTTCGTCCGACATTTGGCGGCGGCTCTAGCGGGGCACGACTAGAGCAGCAACCGCCGTGCCTCGGCCTCGTCGCTGCGCATCTGCAGGCTAAGCGCGTCCATGCTGTCGAAACGGCGCTCGGGGCGGAGGAAATGGTGCAGCGCGACCTCGATCTCCTGGCCGTAGAGATCGCCCGACCAGTCGAACAGATAGGCTTCGAGCAGCTCCACCGGCGGTTCGAAGGTCGGGCGCACGCCGACATTGGCGACTCCGGCAACCTCGCTTCCGTCCGGCAGCCGCACCCGCACCGCATAGATGCCGTAGGCCGGTCGTTGATAGCTGCCGAGCGTGAGGTTGGCGGTGGGATAGCCAAGCTCCCGCCCACGCTTGTCGCCATGCTGGACGGTTCCACGAATAGCGAACGGCCGAGTGAGGAGACGGGTCGCGGTCGCGCAGTGGCCCATGCCAAGCGCCTCGCGGATCCGGCTTGAACTGACCGGCTCCTCCCCCAGCATCACGGGCGCAACCCCTTCCGCTGACAAGCCGCGAGCCGCGCCCAGCTCTCGCAGCACCACGGCATTGCCGCCGCGCCGCGCGCCGAAGGTAAAGTCCTCTCCCGTGACTACCGCGGTCGCGCCGACTTTCTCGGCGAGCAGGGCGACGAAATCCTCTGCGCTGGTGGCCGCCAGCGGCGCCCCGAAGTCGAACACCAGCATGGCGTCCGCCCCCGCTCCCGCGAACAGCTCCTCGCGCTGGTCGAGGGTGGTCAGCCGGAACGGTGCGGCGTCGGGCTTGAAGAAGCGGACGGGATGGGGGTCGAAGGTCGCGACCACCGCCGGCCGCTGCTCATGCGCCGCCCGTGCCACCGCCCGCCCGACCACCGCTTGGTGGCCGAGGTGAAAGCCATCGAAATTGCCAAGGGCCACGACACTGCCCCGGAAGCGGTCCGGGATGCCGTCGGCCAGGAGGAGGCGCTGCATCTTGGTCGCGGCTGTAGGCGAGACTGTGCCGAACCGCTAGTGAGCCGTTGACTCTGCGGCCACCCGAGCATATCTGGCGCCCATCCCGTTCCTCCGGTCCCGGCGGCGCTCTCGTTGCGTCCGCCGTTTTGGCGTTAGTCTGGATTGGAATGCGGGGTGCAAGCGACGAGATGGGTTGGCATCACCGCCGGCCTGTGGAGCTAACCAGAGGAAGAACGCACCTTCATGGCACGTATCGCCGGGGTCAACATCCCCACCAACAAGCGCGTCGAAATCGCGCTGACCTACATCCACGGCATTGGTCGCACCAAGGCCAAGGAAATCGCCGCCAAGCTGAACATCGCTTCCGAGCGCCGGGTTCAGGACCTGACGGACCAGGAAGTTCTGTCGATCCGCGAGACAATCGACGCCGATCACACGGTCGAGGGCGACCTCCGCCGCGAGACCGCGATGAACATCAAGCGGCTGATGGACCTCGCATGCTATCGCGGCCTGCGCCACCGCAAGGGCCTTCCGGTCCGCGGCCAGCGCACGCACACCAATGCGCGCACCCGCAAGGGCAAGGCCAAGCCGATCGCTGGCAAGAAGAAGTAACTGACACAGCGGCCATCCTGTGGATGGTCGCGCTGCAGTTACTCCGCCGGACGGCGGTTTCTTTCCGCGAAATGCAAATCAGCCTTCGGGCTTGGATGTAGGAACACACTATTATGGCACGCGAACCCCAGCGCCTTCGGCGCCGCGAGCGCAAGAACATCTCGGCGGGCGTTGCCCACGTGAATGCGAGCTTCAACAACACCATGATCACCATCACCGACGCGCAGGGCAATGCGATTGCCTGGTCGAGCGCCGGCATGATGGGCTTCAAGGGCAGCCGCAAGTCGACCCCCTACGCCGCGCAGGTCGCGGCCGAGGATGCCGGCCGCAAGGCTGCCGACCACGGCGTCCGTACGCTCGAGGTCGAGGTCAAGGGTCCGGGGTCGGGTCGTGAGAGCGCGCTTCGCGCCCTCCAGGCCGTCGGCTTCCAGATCACCTCGATCCGCGACGTGACCCCGATCCCGCACAACGGCGTCCGTCCGAGCAAGCGTCGCCGCGTCTAACCGGCGCGCCGACCTTCTCGTACCTACCCCGTATCTCCAGGGGGCCGGACGCGGCCCCCGCTGCCAAGGAAGACAAATGGCCGTCAACGCAAAGAACTGGCAGGAACTGAAGAAGCCGAACGCGCTGGAGCGCAAGGTCGCCGGCGACGCCCGCCGCAAGGCCGTGTTCGTGGCCGAGCCGCTGGAGCGTGGCTTCGGCATGACGCTCGGCAACTCGCTGCGCCGCGTGCTGCTCTCCAGCCTCCAGGGCGCCGCGATCACCTCGATCAAGATCGAAGGCGTGCTGCACGAATTCTCGAGCCTCGCCGGGGTTCGCGAGGACGTCACCGACATCGTTCTCAACACCAAGCAGGTCGCGCTGAAGTTCGAGGGCGAGGGCCCCAAGCGCCTTCACCTCACCGCCACTGGTCCCGGCCCGGTCACCGCCGGCCAGATCCAGACCACCGGCGACATCGAGATCACCAACCCCGATCTCGTGATCTGCCACCTCGACCAGGGTGCTACGCTCAACATGGAACTGACCGCGGACGTCGGTAAGGGCTATGTCGCAGCGGCCAACAACCGCCCGCTCGACGCGCCGATCGGCCTGATCCCGATCGACTCGCTCTACAGCCCGGTTCGCCAGGTCGCCTACAAGGTGGAAAACACCCGCGTCGGCCAGGAACTGGACTATGACAAGCTGACGCTGACGGTCGAGACCGACGGCACCGTGACCCCGGAAGAAGCCGTCGGCTATGCCGCGCGCATTCTCCAGGACCAGCTTGCGCTGTTCGTCGGCTTCGACGACCAGAGCTACCGCTCGGCCTCGCCGATGATCGGCCAGGCGGCTCCGTCCGCCGCTCCGATGGCCGGCGGCGGCGCTGTGCCGGAAACCACCGACACCAACCAGCTCAATCGCTACCTCCTCAAGAAGGTGGACGAGCTCGAACTGTCGGTCCGTTCGGCCAACTGCCTCAAGAACGACAACATCATCTACATCGGTGACCTCGTCCAGAAGACCGAGGCCGAGATGCTCCGCACGCCGAACTTCGGCCGCAAGAGCCTCAACGAGATCAAGGAAGTCTTGGCCTCGATGGGTCTGCGCCTCGGCATGGACATCCCGGGCTGGCCGCCTGAGAACATCGAAGAGATGGCCAAGAAGCTCGAGCAGGAAATGCTCGGCTAAGGCCCTGCCCCGGCCTCGGCCGGGGCACAGCAGGGTAAGGGCGGTGCCCTCATTCACCGCCTGGCTGGACCTACCTCACACGGGGTCCTGACGAACGACAAAGGAAGAAGATATGCGACATCGCGTTGGCCATCGTAAGCTGCAGCGGACCTCGGCCCACCGCGCGGCCATGTTCCGCAACATGGCGGCTGCGCTCATCAAGCATGAGCAGATCACCACCACCCTCGCCAAGGCGAAGGAACTGCGTCCCTACACCGAGAAGCTGGTGACCCTCGCCAAGAAGGGCGGTCTTTCGAACCGCCGTCTGGCGCACGCCCGTCTCCTCGACGATGCGATGCTGGTGAAGCTGTTCGACGTGCTGGCCGAGCGTTATTCGGCACGCAGCGGCGGTTACTGCCGCGTGGTCAAGGCTGGCATCCGCCAGTCGGACGCCGCGCCGATGGCGATCATCGAATTCGTCGACCGCGACGTCTCGGCCAAGGGCCAGGACAGCGGTCCGGTGATGATCGACGACGAGGACGATCAGCTCGCCGCCTAAGGGCAGCAGAAGCGCCAACAGAAAGGGCCGCCCCGGACACCCGGAGCGGCCCTTTTCTTTTGACCGAAGGTGGCGGCTCAGCGGCGCGGATAACCCGGCTGCGGCACGTTGGCGGCAGCCCGCTCGATCTCCTCGCCAGCCTTGTTCAGCGCCTCGCGGATTACTGGTAGGGTGCGCGCCATCGCCCGGCCGCCGGCAACCACCGCGCCCTTGCTCTGCTCAATGCTGGAGGCGACCTCGCGCTCGTCGGTGCCGGTCACAGAGCGCACAGTGCGCTGGCGGTCCTGGCGGGTCACCGGGCGGTTCTCGACCGCGGCTTCTAGCTCACCCACCGGAAGGTCGAGCAGCGCCTTGGTCACGGCGCCGACCATGTTGCCGATCTGGTCGATCCCGGCACCATCGACGATCTCGGGCGGAAGCTGCGCATAGGCAGGGTCAGAATAGCGCGGCGGCTCGGGCGGACGCGGCGCAACCTGCGCGGCGGCTGGACTTGCCACTGCGGCAAGGATGGCGAGCGAGAGGATTTTACGCATGACAATGTCCTCGGCTGTGAAGCGAATCTGCCGAGGCTATAGCAGAGCAAGCCTAAGCCTGCCTGAACGGCGGTTCAGCGAATGGTGAGCCAAGCCAGCGCCGCTGCGCCAGCGACAATGCGGTACCAGCCGAACGGCGCGAAACCGTAGCGGGTGACAAACCCGACGAAGAGCTTCACCACCACGATCGCCACCACGAAGCTGACCAGGCTGCCGATCAGGATGTTGCCGTACATCGCGGGCTCGATCCGGTCGTGGTGCTTGAGCAGGTAATAAGCCGTCGCCCCTGAGAGGGTCGGCATGGCGAGGAAGAAGCTGAACTCGGCGGCGGTCTTGCGATCGACGCCCAGGGCCATGGCGCCGAGAATGGTCGCGCCCGAGCGGCTGACGCCCGGGATCATCGCCACGCACTGCACCGCGCCGACCAGCGCCGACTGCTTCAGCGACAGGTTCTGGACGCCGTTGCACTCTTTGGGTCGGACGACCTTCTCGAGGATCAGGATGGCGACACCGCCGATGATAAGCGCCCAGCATACGACCACGGCGTTGCCGAGCAGCTTTTCGATCTGGTCACCGATTAGCAGCGCAAGAACTACCGCCGGCACGCAGGCGACGACGAGGTTGCGGACAAAGCGCCAGGCGCCTGCCTCCTTCCGGAACAAACCGGTGAACACGTCCCAGAAGGTTCGCCAGTAGAGCACCACGATGGCGAAGATCGCGCCTGGCTGGATCGCAACGTTGAACGCCTCCCAATCGCTGGCATTGAAGCCGAGCAGTTCGGTGGCGAGGATCAGGTGCCCGGTCGAGCTGACGGGCAGATATTCGGTGAGGCCCTCGACGACGCCGAGGATGATGACCAGCCAGACGATCGGCATGAAGGCTTAGCCGACGCTCGCCTGGGCGCGGCGGCTGGCGAAGCGGCCGCCTTCGTTGAAGCGGTCGAGCCAGTCGGGCGCGACGGCAGCCAGCGGCGTTGGCGTGATCCCGAACGCCTCGAGCCCGGGGCTGCTGGCGACATTGTCCTTTTGCAGCATGATCCACTGATCGCGCGTGATCGGCGCGCCGGGAAGGAAGCCGAAGCGGCTCATCATGTCGCCGACGAAGTCCGGCAGGTCGATCAGCTCGGGGCTGCGGCCCGCCGCCTCGGCGATCACGCGGTTCAGTTCGTGCATGGTGAGGACGTCGGGCCCGCCAAGCTCAAAGGTCTGGCCGGCATAGTCGCCCGGGTTCTGCGCCGCCTTGGCGATCGCGGCGCCGAGGTCGCGGACATAGATCGGCTGGAAGCGCGTCTTGCCGCCGAGCACGGGCACCAGCGGCAGGCGGCTCATGCCGGCAAAGCGATTGGTGAACTCGTCTTCCTGCCCGAACACCACGCTCGGCCGGATGATGGTGGCCTGCGGGTAAGCCGCGCGGACCTTCTCTTCGCCCTCGGCCTTGGTCCGGGCGTAGAAGGAAGCGCTGTCCTTGGTGACACCGATGGCCGAGATGTGGACAAGGCTCGCGGCGCCCTTCTCGGCGGCCAGTTCGGCAATGCGGCCCGGCGCGTCGCCGTGCAGCGCGCCGAGCTTGCCGCCGAACGCGCCGACAAGGTTGATCACGCCCCACGACCCCTCAACCGCCGCTTCGAGGCTGTCAGGACGCGTGAAATCGGTGCGGACAAGGTCGAGCTGCCCAACCGCGGCCAGCGGCTGCAGGAAGAAGGCATCGCGCGGAGTGCGCTGGGCCACCCGGACCCGGACCCCGGTCTTGAACAAGGCCTCGCAGACATAGCGGCCGATAAAGCCGCCGCCGCCGAAAACCGTAATGATCCGCTGCTGCCAGTCGTTCGCCGTCATGGGCGCTGCCCTAGCCTTGCGCGCCCCGTGCGACAAGGCAGCGCGAAAGCGTGTTGACAGCCCCTTCCCCCTCCCCCTAGAGGCGCCCTCCTACCGGCGAGTTTTCTCGCGAACAGCTCCTGTGCCCAGGTGGCGGAATTGGTAGACGCACCAGCTTCAGGTGCTGGCGCTCGCAAGGGCGTGGAGGTTCGAGTCCTCTCCTGGGCACCATTGTTGAGCTCTCCAGTCGATCACCTTTCCTGCACGACAAGCATCGCTGCCTGTTCGGCCGTTGCGAGCGCATAGGTCCAGCCGAGGCCGCCGTGCCCGACATTGACGGTGATCGCACCCCGCCGCGCGACGATCGGCAGACTGTCGGGTGTGACCGGGCGGAGGCCCGCCCAGAGGGGGCCAGTAACCGCATAGTCGGCGGCGTCGGGCAGGCTTTCGTGCGCTGCTGCCCGTAGCGCTGCCACCCGCACGGGATCGGCCGCATTGCTGTTGAAGCCGACATCGGCGAGCCCGGCGATCCGCATTCGGTCGCCAAGCCGGCAGAAGACCAGCTTTCTTCCAACATCGGTGATGCTGACTCGCGGCGCGCTCGGCCCAGGCGGAAGCGTCAGGGAATGGCCGCGGACCGGCATGATCGGCACCTGCCAGCCGAGTGGCCGGAGCAGCGCGGCCGCTTGCGGTCCGGCCGCGATCACCAGCTGCTGCCCTCTTAATCGCCCCCCGCTCGACAGGCGTAGCACTGGCTGATTACCGGGTTCGATCCGATCGACGGTAGCGCCGAAGCGCGTCTGCAGTCCTTGGCTTTCCAACTGCTCGACCAGCCGAGCGCAGAAGAGATGCGGATCGCCCACCGCATCGCCTGGCGAGAAGATGGCTCCGGCTAGCCGCGAGGCGATCGCTGCTAGCGCCGGCTCGACCTCCACCGCCTCGCCGGGGTTAAGCGCTCGCACCTCGATCCCGCTCTCGCGCTTGGCCGCAGCGATCGCGCTTGCGGCACGAAACGCCCCGGCATCCTCGTGCAGCAGCAGTTTGCCGGGCACCGCGTGTGCAAAGTCGATCGGCGTGCGTGCGAGCAGCTCCTCCATCAGTGCGCGGGAGCGCAGGGCGAGGGTAAGGCCCGCAAGGCTGTTGGCGGCAAAGCGCCCCGCCCGCCCCTGCGCAAAAAAGGCCAGGCACCAGCGGAGGTAATCGGGATCGAACCGCCGCGCGACACGAAAGGCAGGGTCGGTCGCCGCGAGGATGCCGGGCAGGCGCTTCAGCAGGCTCGGCGAGGCCAAGGCGTCAGTGTAGGAATAACTGAGCTGCCCGCCATTGGCGAAGCTCGCGCCCTCACCAGGGCCGGACGCCCGATCGACCAGCATCACCGAAAGGCCGCGTCGCATCAGCGCCTCGGCGGTCGCCACCCCGACCACACCCGCCCCCAGCACGAGGACGTCGGCGGTCACAGGCGGCGGGAGGGCAGCGGCATGGTCCGGCTATCGTAGCAGCCCGGCGCTCCATTGCACTCTTGGCCTGCCTGCTTATCGTCGCCCGCCATGATCACCATGCAACGCCGTGAAGCATTGGCCGCCCTTGGCGCGGCCGGAGCGACGCTCGCCCTTGCCCCGCCGCTGACGGCCGCGGTGCCTGCCTCCCGCAAGCCGCCGCGCCTGCGCGCCGGGGACAAGGTGGCGCTGGTCGCCCCCGCCGGCTTCTACGCCGACCAGCTCGACTTCCAGCTGGTGACTGAGGCCATCACCGCCATGGGGCTGGTCGCGGTGCCGCAGCCGCATTGGAAGGACCGCTTCGGCTATCTCGCGGGGACCGACAAGGACCGCGCCGCCGACCTGAACGCCGCGTTCGCTGACCGCAGCATCCGCGCCGTCATGGCGATGCGCGGCGGGTGGGGATCGCAGCGGCTGCTTCCGTTCCTCGACTGGGCGACCATTCGCGCCAACCCCAAGCTGCTGGTCGGGTTCAGCGATATCACCGCGCTGCACCTCGCGATCCAGGCCCGTGCCAGCTTTCCGACCATTCACGGCCCCACGGCCGGCAGCAGCTGGAGCAAATATAGCTACGCCGCCTTTCGCGACCTTGCGTTCGACGGCAAGCTCCCGCTCTACCGCAATCCGATCGCCGAGCAGGACCGCCTGGTCCAGCGCCAGGGTCGCACCCAGACGCTGCGTCCGGGCAAGGCCAGCGGCAAGCTGCTGGGCGGCAATCTTACCGTCCTCGCCAGCCTGGTCGGAACACCCTGGCTGCCCGACTTCAGCGGCGCCATCCTGTTTCTCGAAGACACCGACGAAGCGCCCTATCGCATTGACCGCATGCTGACGCAGATCGGCCAAGCGGGCATACTGCGCCGGGTTGCCGGCGTGGTGTTTGGCCAATGCACCAACTGCAAGCCGTCCGACGGCTCCACCAGCCTGTTCACCCTCGACGAGGTGCTCGCTCAGCATCTCACCCCGCTTGGCGTGCCGGTCTACACCGGCGCGATGTTCGGCCACATCGACAACCAGTTCAGCCTGCCCGTCGGCTGCCGGGCGGAGATCGATGCGGACGCTGGCACCATCCGGCTGCTCGAAGCGCCGGTGGCGTGAGGCGCCCCGCCCTTCTGTCACTTATCGCGCTGCCGCTCGCCGGCTGCATGACGGCCGAGCGGCCGGCCGGCTATGCCCCGCCATCCGAAGTGGCCTGGGCCTGGGCGAGCTTCGATGCCGCGACAATTCGCAGCTCCGGCGCGGGGGGCCTTGCCGACCGTGCGGCCGGGCGGCGGATCACCGCGGACGATCCGATCCGCGTGGCATCGGTCTCCAAGATCGTCACCGCGCTGACGGTGTTGCGGCTGGCCGAGCAGGGCAGGCTGGACCTCGACCGCGACGTCTCGGCCTGGCTTGGGTGGAGCCTGCGCAATCCAGCCTTTCCCGATCGCCCGATCACCCTTCGCATGCTGCTCAGCCACACCGGCAGCGTGCGCGACAATGGCGAGAATTACGTGGTTCGGTTGGGCAAGACGATCCGCCCCCAGGCCGAAAACGCCGGTTCTTTCGATCCCGATCACGCGCCCGGCAGCTTCTTTCGCTACTCCAACCTCAACTTCGGCCTGGTCGGGACGGTAATCGAGCGGGCCACCGGTGAGCGCTTCGACCGGGTTGCCCGCACACAGGTCCTGGAGCCGCTCGAGCTCGACGCCTGCTTCAACTGGGCGACCTGCAGCGATGCCGCCGCGCCCAAGGCGGTCGTGCTCTACGACGAGGACGGATCGGCGATCCTCGACGACCTTGGCGGCAAGCGTCCGGCCTGCCCGGTGTTCGTCGAACCCGGCACGTCCTGCACGCTCGAACGCTACGAGCAGGGCACCAACGGGGCTTTGTTCTCGCCGCAAGGGGGCCTGCGCATCTCCGCCACGGGACTAACGGTGATCGGGCGCATGCTGTTGAACGAGGGACGGCATGGCGGGCGCGCCTTCCTCTCGCCGGCAAGTGTGCGGACCATGACCAGCCCGGCTTGGACCTACAACGGCAGCAACGGCGTGACGGATGACGGCCTTTATTGCTCCTACGGCATCGCCATCCAGCTCATCCCGGCGCCGAATGCCGCTTGCCGCGACGATCTGTTCGGGTCCGGCCGCCGCGCTTTTGGTCATGCCGGCGAAGCCTATCGCGTGCGCTCGGGCTTGTGGCTCGACCCGGTGCGCAAGACCGGCATCGCCTTTGTCGCCGCCAACAACGGCAAGGACCCGCCTGCCGGCCGCTCGGCCTTCAAAGCCATCGAGGAATGGCTCGCCGCCAAGTTGCGGTAGTCACCCCAGCAAAAAGGAGCCCGGCCGTAAGCCGAGCTCCCCCCCCTTTCGATCAGCTGATCAGAACAGCTTCATGTCCACGCTGATCGTGAAGGACCGACCGCGCGGGTCTGCCACGCGGGGATCCCACGAACCGCCCGAGCCCGAATCGCTGTCATAGGTGATCGCGAACGGCGGGTCGGTATTGAACAGGTTGCGCACGCCAGCAGTCAGCGTGAAGCGATTGTCGATCCGCTGCGAGATCGAGGTATTGTAGATGATGTACGGCTTCACGCGCGGATTGAAGTCCGGCCGGGCCGCGCTGGCCGGAAGGGCCTGGTTGGCGTAACCGCTGCGATAGATCTGCGAGAAGGTCAGGCCGAAGCCATCGCGGCTGTAGCTGATCGCCGCATTATGCTTCCACTTCAGGCCGATGTCGCCCACCAGCACCCACTTGTCGCGAATATCGCGATACGGGGCAGTCGGCAGCAGCCGCTCCTTCTTTTCAAGCAGGTAGGTGCCGTCGAAGGTGAAGTTGAAGTCGCCGCCCAGCCCGCGCGCTCCCGCGCGACCGGTGAACTCGATCCCGGAAGTCCGCCGCGATCCGAAGTTGCCGGCGCGCAGGTCGACCAGGGTAATGATCCCGTTGGTGCGGGTGACCCGCTCCGGGAAATAATCGATGTTGGCGAACAGCTGCGGAATGGTGAGCGCACCAAGGATCGTGTTGTCGACCGCGATGTTCCAATAATCGACCGAGAAGCTCACCCGGCGCGCCGGACGCACGACCACGCCGGCACTATACTGCTTTGACGTCTCGGGCTCGAGCGCGAGGTTGCCGCCGTTGAGCGAGTCCGGCGTGATGGCGGTGCATCCCGGCGTCACGCCGACCTGGCCGCCCGGCGGGCAGGTGGTCGGATCGGTAAGTCCACCACCCGGATTGGGAAGCTGGACCTGGCCGTTGAAGATCTGGTTGAAGGTCGGGACCCGGAAGCCGGTGTTGTAGGATGCCCGGAACATCAGCCAGTCGGTCGGCGTGAACTTGCCGGTGAACTTCGGATTGAAGGTGGAGCCGAAGCCCGAATAATCGTCGAGACGAGCCGCAGCGGTTACTTCCAGCGAGCTCAGGATCGGGATCAAGGTCTCGGCATAGACCGCCTTCACCGTGCGCTTGGCCTTGGGCAGGGCAAACGCATTGTCGAACGGCGCGTTGAAGATGGACGGCGCCGCAAGCGAGCCGGGAGCGCCCGCATCGAAGCTGTAGCTTTCACGCCGATAATCGACGCCAGCGGCGATCCGGACCATGCCTGCCGGCAAGGCAAAGACCGCGCCGGAGGTGGAAGCATCGAACTGGCTGACCTCGTAGAGGCCGCCGTACAGCGTCACGCCATTCGCCGAGACAGCCTCCAGCGCGGCCAGCGCGGCGGGGGTCTGGGTCAGCGAGAAGGGATTGATGATGCCGCTGTTGAACAGGCCTACGATACCCGGTGCCGACGCCCCCGGCCCGGTTGGCGCGCGCGGATCGGCCCGGCCAATCACCGCGCCATTGCCGGCTGCCGCCGTTTGCGTGGAGTTGGTGTAGACGCCGGTGTAATGATAGCCCGAGCCGAGCGTGCTGTTCGACTTGCTTCGGGCGTAGGAACCTCCCGCCTGATAATCCCAGCTTCCGAACAGGGGGCCGTTGATGCCGAGCGTTCCGCGAAGCGTCTTCGTGTCGGTCACCAGCGACCGCTCGCCGCACTCGAGACAGCGGTAGCGGAAGGTAATCGGCTTACCATAATTGCCGACCGCATCGACGGTCCGGTCGCCCACCGCACCGATGGCTGGCAGAACGGCCGCAAATCGGTCGTAAATGTCATTGTAAGTCGCCGCCGTCAGCGCGTTTAGCGGATAGGCGATCGGCAAGATGGTGTTGTTCGACGAGTATTGGTTGTTTGAGAATGCCTTGCGAGCCGTGGCGTCCGAGCCCGTGAATTCGGCGAAGATCTCATGCTCGCCGCCGAGCCGGACGGTTGCCCGGCTGTAGTAAGTCAGCGTCTTAAGCGGCTGCTGCAGCGTCGCCGCCCGGGCCGTGTCCCACGAACAGGCCAGTGCGCGATCAGGCGCGGCCCACAGCACGGCGTCGTAATTGAAGGTATCCGCGATCGAGTCGCAGCCGGCCCCGCCCGGTAGACGCAACGCGTTGACGCCGCCTAGAGCAGCTACCGTGGTGCCCGGGATCCGAAACCCCGGATTATTCCCAAGGTACAAGGGGCTGGAAGCCAAGGGCACACCCAACAACGTGCCATTCTGAATGATTCCGACCCCAGCCGCACTGGTGTTGATCGGGAAAGCGGTCGCGATCGGCGTGCCACGTGTGTCGATCGACAGGCCGCGATTGGGCTGGTTGCCGTTCACGAAGGCGCGGTCGCGGCCGAACAGGATGCCGTTCTGGCTGTAGCTAACGGCGCCCATGACGTTGAAGCCCTGCTCGTCGAGCTGGCCGTAGCCGATCGTGCCCGACAGCCGGTAGATCGGCGCATCGCCTTCCTGGGTGATGTCGGTAAAGCCGTTGAGATTCAGGCCCGAGAAGTTCTTCTTGGTGATGAAGTTGATCACGCCGCCGACCGCGTCCGTGCCGTAGATGGCCGACGCGCCGTCCTTCAAGATCTCGACCCGGTCGATCGCAGCGAAGGGGATCTGGTTGACGTCGACCGCCGACCCGCCCTGTCCGTGCGAGGATACCCGGCGGCCGTTCAGCAGCACCAGCGTCGCCGACGGCCCCTGCCCACGCAGGTTCGCCGCGGACAGGCCGTTCTTGCCACGTGAATCGGCGCCGACCACGTCGGAGTTGGAGGCGAGATTGTCGTTCCCGCTGCCGTTGGTCGACAGGTAGGAGATCAGCTGCTCGGGATTGCTGATGCCTTCGCGGACGAGGTCCTGGTTGGTGATGATCTGCAGTGGCAGCGCGCTGCGGTTCGGATCCTGGCGGATGCGCGAACCGGTGACGATCACGTCGCCGCTGTCATTGGCCCGGCTCGTGCTGGTGTCGGCTGGTGTCACCGGTGTCTCGGCACCAGTAGGAGTCGCAGCCGGTTCCGTTGTGTTGCCCGTCGTGCTCTGCGCCGTGGCCGGTGCTGCCAGCATCAACGCCATCGCCATCGCGCTGCCCATCGACAGCATCGCTGCCCGTGCGTTCCGTTCAACCATCTTGAGTCCCCCGACCGGATAATTCCTGTTGTGGGCGGAATAGGGGGCAGAAGGCTGGTCTCCTGCCAGTCTTTTCTTTGTCACACGGTGCGGCCAGCCGGCGTTTTTCTGCCAGCGAGGCGATGGTGTTGCGGCGCGGCCACAGCGGGCGTCTCTAAGGCGCGGCGGCGACCAGTTCGAGCGCGCCGTCCATGATCGCCGTCGCTCGCACATCTTCGGGCACGTCGCTGGCAAGGAGCGAAAAGACCAGGGTCTCGCCGCGCGCGGTGAGGAGATAGCCGGACAAGGCGTTTGCCGCCGTCAGCGATCCTGTCTTGGCGAATATTCGGCCCTTCAGCCCGCCCTCGCGAAAGCGGTTGCGCAGCGTTCCGTCGACCCCACCCACGGGCAGGCTGGCGCGGAACTCGGCCGCCCACGGCCTGCCCGCGGCCCAGCGCAGCATCGTGACGACCCCGCGCGGCGAAACCCGGTTGTACGGCGACATGCCCGACCCGTCCGCCAGCGTCGCCGCCCGTTCGGGAACGCCGGCCTCAGTCAACATCGCCCGGACGCCTTCCAGGCCGCCGGCGACGTCCGGCTTGCCCCGCGCTGCGCCCAAGCGCCGCAGCAGCAACTCGGCGTGAACGTTCTGGCTGGCCTTGTTGATGGTCACGATGTCCGCCGCGAGCGGCTCTGGCGTGACCTCCGCAAGCGGGCTCGCCGTCGCCTTCGAGGGGGAATGATAGCGTCCGACCGGCCCGCCCAGCACCGCCACCCCTCGCTCCTTCAGCATCTCTGCGAAGCGCCACGCCGCATAATGCGCCGGGTCATCGATACCGAGGCGGATCAGCTCCTCCGTCGCATCGGCCGCGATCGCACCGGTCAGCCGAAGCTGCCGGCTCCCCGGCAATCGCACGATCTCGAGCTCGGTCTTCCCTTCGCTGCGGGTCACGGCCTCGTTCACGACGTCGACGTAGCTTGCCACTTGGACCTGCGGCGCTTCGCCCGGCTTGCCCGGCCTCACTCGCAATGCCAGCTCGTTGTCGTCGATCATCAGCGCGGCGAGCGCCGTGCCGGAACGGGTCGGGATGTTGTTCCAGCTCATGCCGAAACTCCATCGTTCGTCGGTAAAGACAGACGCATCGCCGATCACCGCACCGACCCGCTTGGTCCGGGCTGCCACGGCGTCGGCCAGCGTCGACAGGCAATCGACCTTGCAATCGGGTGCGCTCGACAGCCGGGCATCGCCGCGACCGACCAGCACCACGTTCGGCGCGCCCGCCGCACCGTCTTCCAGCACCACCCGCGCTCCGCCTCCGCTATCCGGCCGATCGAGCCCTGGCAGCAGTTCAAAGGCGGCAAGCGTGGTGAACAGCTTGGTGTTGGACGCGGGCACGAACCGCCCGTCCGGGTTGATGGCGATGAGCTCGCGCCCCTCCAGGGTCGACACGACCAGCCCGAACCGCACCCCCGGGCCAGCCTCGGCGAACTTGGCCTCGACCTGTTGCTGAAGCGTTGGAAGAACCTCGGCTGACGCAGGAGTGGCCAGCAGCAGCGCGACAAGGATGGCAGCCTTCATTGGCCCGCTCCGCCCGCCAACTGGCGCATCAACCGCGGCCAGAAGTCGAAGGCGTCGTAGAGCGCCCGCTCGGGAATGCGTTCGTTGAGGCCGTGCACCCCCGCCACCTCACCGCCGACGTTAAAGTCCGCGCTGAACCCGTACGTGGGGATTCCGCGGGCACGGAAATGTTTTCCGTCGGTGGCTCCAGGCGTCATGTAAGGGACGATCGGAATGTCGCGCGCTTGCGGTTCGAGCGCCTGGCGGATGGCCGCAAACAGCGCGGGATTGCTGGGCGAGGCGGCGGCGCCGAACGGCTCGCCATCGATCGCCCATTCCGCCGCCGGGTTGCCGCCGACCTCCGCCAGCTTTGCGCGCACCGCTTCGATCTCGACGCCGGGAAAGATCCGGCAATTGATCGTCGCCGTGGCGCTCTGCGGCAGCGCATTGTCGGCGTGGCCACCTTCCAGCAACGTCGGCACGCAGGTGGTGCGGACCGCATAGCCGAGCCGCGGCTCGCGTCCGATCTCCGCCAGCAGCGCCGGGTCGCCGGGCGCCGCCTCGAATGCCGCGACCTTGGCGCGAAAGCTTTCGCTGGCGCTCGACAAGGCCGCCGCATCGCGCAGCATGGTGCGGGTCAGTTCGCCATCCACCAGCGGGAAGGTATAGCCCCGCACCCGCCCCAGCACCTCGGCCAGCTCATAGATCGCATTGTCAGGCCGCGGTCGGGCGCTGTGCCCGCCGGGATTGCGCAAGGTGACCTTGATGTTGGCAAAGGTCTTCTCTGCCACCTGCACCGCAAACGACAACGGCTTGCCCGACGCATCGGCGCGCCCGCCGCCGGAATCTGAGTTGATGGCATATTCCGGCTTCAGCGCCGCCAGCCGCTCGGCCAGCACGCGGCTCGACGCCATGTCGGTCTCCTCGTCGCCGCTGAAGCCGAGGATGAGGTCGCGATCGGGCCGGAAGCCGGCCTTCTTCAGCGTGATGAAAGCGGCGACCAGATGCGCGACGCCCAGCTTGTTGTCGCTCGTGCCCCGGCCGTAGAGGAAGCCGCCTTCCTCATGCAGCTTGAAGGGATCGCGTTCCCAGTCGGCGCGCTTCGCCTCCACCACGTCCATATGGGCAAGGAACAGCAGCGGCGACTTGGCTCCCGAGCCACGATACCGCACGATCATCGCCGCCGTTTCACCCACCGGCACAATCTCGATGTCACGCGCGGCGAAGCCCGCCTGCCGGAGCTTTGCCGACAAGGAACGCGCCATCTTGGGCACTTGGCCGCGGCCCTTGACGGTGGGGATCTCGACGCTGGTCTTGAACAGGTCGTGGAGCAGCCGGCCCTCGGCGCTGCCGCGGGGTGCGGCTGCCGCCGGCGCGGCGAGCGCCAGCAGCGCCAGGCCGCCTAGGAGTTGCCTCAACATGGCCGCACCAAAGCAGGAGCGTGGCGCCAAAGT
Organism: Sphingomonas sp. LHG3443-2; assembly: GCF_049896405.1. Lineage (NCBI taxonomy): Bacteria > Pseudomonadati > Pseudomonadota > Alphaproteobacteria > Sphingomonadales > Sphingomonadaceae > Sphingomonas > Sphingomonas sp. LHG3443-2. Next base: position 1,119,339 of record NZ_JAFCUG010000001.1, on the reverse strand, counting down.
CCACCTCCCGCGCTGTCGCTCAGCGCATGAAGTTGATCAGGCTGAGGTTCGAGAGCCGCGAGAACAAGGTGTAGCTCGCTTCCAGCGTGGTCTGCCGTTGCACCAATTGGCTGGCCACTTCGGCAAGGTCCGCATCCTCGTTGCGCGACACCATCTTCTCGAGGATCAGGGTCCGCTCCGACGCCCGCTCGGCCAAGCTTTCCACCTGCGCTTGCCGCCGTCCGTTCTCGGCATGGGCGGCGCGCAGCGTCATCAGCCCATCGTTCAGCTGACCAATCGCCTCGTTGATGGAAGTCATCTGCGCCGGGGTCGGTGTCGCACCGATCGTGCCGGCCTCGGCCAGCGTTCGGAATGCGCCGAACAGTTCGGATCCGATCGCGCTGGCAGTGGTGCCGTAGGTGACGTCGAGCCCGTCGGCGACCCGCGCTTCGGCCGTTACCCCGTCGTTGCGAAAGGCACTGGCAGTCGGAACGCCAGCGCAAGCGGCAAGGCTAGCCGGCGCGAACGGCGCGGTCGCGGTCTGTGATCCGGCAAACAGAAACTGGCCCGCCTCGTCGCTGTTGAGCCCGGTGCGAAAGCGCTGAAAGGCTTCCTCCACCACCTCCTGCAAGCCGTCCGCACGGCCCGTCCCCACCGCAGACAGCAGCCCGTCGCGCAGCTTGGACAAGGATTCCTCGATGCCCCCCATCTGCGAATCCATGATCGACAGGGTGGTGCCGATCCGCGCCCCGACGGCCGCATGCGCTTCCTGCCGCACCAGCAGGGTGCGGGCCGACAGGTTGCGCATGGTTTCGATGCCAAGGCTGGCGAAATCCGGCGCCTTCTTGCCGGTCGCCATCTGCTGCTGCACCTCGCCAAGCTTGCGCTGGGAGACCGAGATGCTCTCGAACAGGCTGCGCTGCATCGGCACGGTCGCCACCCGGTTCCAGCCGCTCATCGACCCACCATCCCGATCAGAGTGTCGTACATTTCCGTCGCCGTGCTCATCACGCGCGCCGCTGCCGAATAGCTGTTCTGCAAGGTGACGAGGCTGGCCAGTTCCTCGTCGATGTTGACGCCCGAATAGCTGTCGCGCCGGTTCACCGCGTCAGAGCGCCGCGCTTCCATGTCGGCGAGCCGGTCCTTGGCGCCGGCCGCGTCGAGCCCGGTCTGGCCGAGCACGAAGCTTGCATAGCTTTCCATGCCCGACACCCGCCCGCGACCGAGGTCCACCGCGGCGCGCAACTGGTCCACAAAGGCGTTGGCGCCGCGGCTGTCACCCGGGCCGACCGCCTTGGTTCCGACCGCCGCCGTCGTGTCGAGCCGGGCGAGCGGCAGGGCCTTCCCGGTCGCAGCAATGTCTGCCCGCACCTTAGCCCCGCCGAGCCCGGCCTCGGTCCCTGACGGCAGCAGCAAGGAGGACAGCGAGCGGCCCGTACCGAAGCGGCTGGTAGTGTCGGACACCACCGACAGATTGGCCGTCGGCAGGCTCGCCACCGGCGTGAAGGCCAATCGTCCGCGGCCGTCCAGCGCGACGCTCCCGAACGCGCTCAGGGGTCCGGAATTGAGCGCGGTGACGAGATCGCCGATGGTGCCGCCCGCGGCCGGCGCCATGTTGTCCTCAGCCAGCACCCGCCCATCGGGCCCGCGCAGCACCATCTGCACGACCTCGCCCGGTGCGCAGCCATGCGGATCGGCGGCTGTGAAGCCCCCCGGCCCAAAAGTCCGGCTGCCGCTGACGAGATCGTTCAGCCCGAACAACTGCGCGAAGCCCATGCCGGCCCGGCTGCTCGGCGCCGAGGGGTCCTGCGCCACTGCAACGCCGAGCCCGCCTGAGCCGACGATGCTGAGCTTACCATTCGCAAAGCTGGCGGTCGCCGCTCCCCCCAGCCCGGCGTTGATCGCGTTTACGGCATCCGCGATCGTCGCGCCCGCGCCCAAGGCACCGAAATCGACCGTGACCTTAGCCGCCAGCGTTCCATCCGATTGCAGTGCGGCGAACACCGCCTTGCCGGAGAAGCCCAACCGGTCGCTTGCCGCAAAACCGGTCAGCGCCCCATCAAGGCGGGCCGGGGCCGGCACGGTGGTCCCGGCGTTGCTGACGGCGTTGAGGCTTTCGGCCAACCCGCCGAACAAGCTTCCGATTTCCTCGGCGAAGGCGGGAAGCCGGCGGTCGCGAAGGTCGATCAGGCCGCCCAGTCGTCCGCCCGCCGCCGACGAATCCAGGCGTTCGCCCGTCTCCGGGCCGAGGCTTCCATCCTCCGCTGCAAAGCGCAGCTTTACCGCCGGGTAGATCGGCTGGACCGAGCCTTCGCTCGGTGGATATTCGAGCAGCCGAAGGCGCCGGTCGAGCAGGGTCGCGCCGCCCGCGGTGTCGATGGTGAGGCGGCCGTCCTCACCCTGGCGGACCTCGATCTTGATCAGGCCAGCGAGCTCTTCCACCGCGCTCATGCGCTGGTCGACCGCGCCGTTGCTCGCCCGTCCACCCGCCGCCTGCCGGGCGACGCTGTCGTTCAGCCCGTCGATCCGGCGAAGCAGGTTGTTGATGGTTTCGACCGTGTAGCTGAGCTCACGCTCGGCATCGACGCGCAGCGCGGCGACGTCGCTGTCCAGCGTCTGCAACGCCGACAGCGCCTGCCCGACCGAGCCGACAAACCCGCGAACGGTGGGCTCGCTGCCCGCCGCGCCGGTCATCGCCACCGCCGCGGCGCCGATGGCGTCCAGCCGCGCGGGGAGGCCGCTGTCGTCACCCGGCGCACCGAGCAGGGCCTGCAAGCGCTCCAGCGAATTGGCGACCGCTTCGGCCTGCCCCCAGTCGCTCGCGCGCCGGTACACGGTGGATTCGAGAAAGCGGTCGGCGACCCGCACCGCTTCGAGCGCGCGGACGCCGCTGACCCGGCCCGCGGTCACCCCGGTCTCCAGCGGCACGCGCTCGCGGGCGTAGCCGGGCGTGTTGACGTTGGCGATGTTGTTCGACGCCGAACGCAGACCCGCCTGGGCCGCGTTCAGCCCCGACAGGGCAGAACCGAGGATGTCCGACAGGCTCATGCCCTAGATGCCCATTACCGCTTCAGGTTGGACAATTCCTGCAGCATGTCGTCGACCGTGGTCACGATCTTGGACGACGCGCTGTAGGCCCGCTGAAAGCGGATCATGTTGGTGAATTCCTGCGCCAGGTCGACGTTCGATCCTTCCAGCGAGGAGCTGGAGATCATTCCCGAGCCAAGCGCGCCCGGCGGATTGATCGCCACCGCGCCGCTGGCATTGGAGAGGCCGAAGGCATTGCCGTTAAGGCGGGTCAGGCCGTCTGGATTGAGGAAGGTCGCAACCGGCAGCTGGAACACCTTGCGCGAGGTGCCGTCGTCGAAGATCGCGCTGACCACGCCCTTTTCGTCGACCTCGATCGAGGCGAGGTTACCGGCCAGACCGCCATCGACGCCCGAGCTGATCACCGCGCTGGCGCCGCTGAACTGGATCAGGCCGTCGAGCTTGCCGTCCGAGCCGAGCTGCAAGTCGATCGGCTGCGATCCGGCGCCGTTGGTCCAGGTCGGGGTAAGATCCGCGAAGAAGGCGGCGGTGGAGCCGGCCATGTCGAGGCTGCCGTCGGGATTGAACTTCACCGTCCCGCTGGCGAGCAGGCCGTCGGCGGCGGTGACGTCCGTCGCCGGCACGGCGAAGATCTCGGCCTGCCATTCGTTGGGCGCGGTCTTGACGAAGCCCATGCTGATCCGGTGCGCCGACCCTTGCGCGTCATAGATGTCGAAGCTGCGCTGGAACTGCGGGGTGGCGGTGCCGGTCGCCATGTCGCCGGCGGTGTAGGTGCCCGCCAGCACCGGCGCGTCCGACTGCAGATTGGCCCGCAGCTGGAGCCTGGAAGTGGCGCTGGCCGAACCGGTAAGATCGCTCGCGCGGACCGCCTGCAGCGAGTTGATCCCGGTGTCGGTGAAGTTACCCGACGCGTCGAGCTTCCAGCCCTGGAGATAATAGCCGCTGGTATTGCGCAGGAAGCCCATGACGTCGGGCTTGAAGGCGCCGGCGCGGGTAAAGGCGACCGGGCTGTCGGCGCTGGTGCCCGAGCGAACCACGAAAAAGCCCGCGCCATCGATCGCAAGATCAGTCTGGCTGCTGCTCGCCTGGATCAGGCCCTGCTTGCTGATCAACGCCTGCGGCGCCGCGGCGACGCCGCCGGCCGAATATTGCGACTTGGTGCTGCCGGACGTGACCAGGGTGCGGAACTCGGTCGACACCCCCTTGTAGCCGATGGTGTTGATGTTGGTAATGTTGTCGGCAACCCCCGCCATGGCGGTGGACTGGGCGTTGAGGCCGGACGCACCGGCATAAAGGGCGGAATAAAGGCTCAAGGCTCGCTGGCTCCCGTTCGGACACGGCCCGCTGCCGGTGTCTTTCCTCCCTTATAGGACGGCTGACCGGACCCGCCCGGACACGGCAAGATTTGCCGCTTCCCGCCCCGCAATCGCCCGCGTCCCTCTAGGAAGAAGGCAACAGGCATCTTCCAAAAGGATTTGAGCAATGACGCTGAGGATTTCCCTTCGCGACGGCGAAAAGGTGGTGATCAACGGAGCGGTGATCCGTGCCTCCGGCCGCACCGATCTCGCGATCGAAAGCAAGGTCACCATCCTGCGCGGCCGCGAGATCATGACCCCGGCCGACGCCACCAGCCCGGCACGCGCGCTCTATTTCCACACCATGATGGCCTATCTCGATCCGGACGGCATCGCGGGCCACCACAGCGCCATCCTTGCGACCATCCCGCGGGTGGCGAGCCTCGCTTTGGGCGAGGACGGACGTCAGGCCATTGCCAAGTTCGCCACTCGGGCAGCGTCCGCCGACTACTACCGCGCGCTTGGCGAATGCAGGGTGCTGATGCGGATCGAAGAGGAAGCGACGGCGACCCTCGCGGAGCAAGCAGCCTGAGCAGCATCGCCGCCCTTGCCGTACTCGGGGAACGGGTCCGCGCCGCCGATCCGCATCGCCGCTTCGGCAAGCTGACCCGCGTCCAGGGCGCCTGCCTCAGCATCTCCGGCCTCGGCGGCGCGGCGCGGATCGGCGCGCGGCTTCACCTGGCCGGAAGCGACGGTCCGCTCGCCGCCGAGGTCACCGCCTTGGACGGCGAGACGGCGACCGCGATGGCCTTTGCCCCGACCGAAAGCCTCGTCACCGGCACGTCCGCCGAACTGGTCGCCGCCGAAGCCGCGCTGCGCCCGTCGCCCGCCTGGCTCGGCCGCGTCATCGACGGCCTCGGCGCCCCGCTCGACGGCCTCGGCCCGCTCGAACAGGGCCTCGCGCCCGCCCCCTTGCGCGCACCGCCGCCGCCCGCCGCCGAACGCGCCCGCGTCGGTCCGCTGCTCGCCACCGGCGTCCGCGCGCTCGATCTGTTCGCGCCGCTCTGCGAAGGGCAGCGGCTCGGCCTTTTTGCCGGCTCCGGTGTCGGCAAGTCGGTGCTGCTCTCCATGCTCGCGCGCTGGGCCGACTGCGACGTCGCGGTGATCGGGCTGATTGGTGAGCGCGGCCGCGAGGTGCAGGAATTCATCGCCGACGACCTCGGACCCGACGGCCTCGCGCGCTCGGTGGTGGTCGTCGCCACCTCCGACGCCCCCGCGCTGATGCGCCGCCAGGCGGCCTTCGCTACCCTTGCCGTCGCCGAGCATTTCCGCGCGCAGGGCCTGCGCGTCCTCTGCCTCATGGACAGCGTCACCCGCTTCGCCATGGCCGGGCGCGAAATCGGCCTGGCCGCCGGCGAGCCGCCTGCTACCCGCGGCTATCCGCCCTCGGTCTTCTCCGACCTCGCCCGCCTGCTCGAACGCGCCGGCCCCGGCCGCGTCGGCGAAGGCAGCATCACCGGCCTGTTCACGGTGCTGGTCGACGGCGACGATCATGACGAGCCGGTCGCCGACACCGTGCGCGGCATCCTCGACGGCCACGTGGTAATGAGCCGCCGCATCGCCGAACGCGGCCGCTACCCCGCCATCGACCTCCTCAAATCCGTCAGCCGCACCCTGCCTCACTGTCTTCCGGCCGAGGACAATGCGCTGCGCCTCGAAGCACGCCGGGTCCTCTCGACCTACGCCGACATGGAAGAACTGATCCGCCTCGGTGCTTATGCCCCCGGTGCCAGCCCGGAAGTCGACCGCGCCATCGCCGTCGCGCCGGGCATCGAAGCCTTGCTTACCCAGACCAAAGCCGACCGCGGCAAACCGGCGGACGCCTTCGCCGCCATGGCCGGGCTGGTCGCATGACCGGCCTCGCCGCCGCCATTCGCCTGCGCAAGCGACAACTCGACGCGCTTGCCATGCGGCTTGCCGCCAAGCAGGCCACCGTCCACGCGCTTGCCAGCGAACGCGAGGACCTCACCCGCCGCCGGGTGGCCGAACGCCACCTCGCTGCCGCCGCACCGCTGCCTTGCGATCCCTGGTTCACTCGCGGAGCTCACCGCCTGCTCGCGCTCGCCGCGGCCCAGGCCGATGCCGAGCAAGCGCTGTCGTCGCTCCGCCAGGAAGCCGTGCAGGCGCGTGCCCGGCTGCAGCTGCTGGAAGACGCCGCGGCCGACGCAAGCCGCGCGGCCGAGCGTCGCCGGGAAGCCAAGGCCGAAGCGGCGCTCGATGACCGCATTGCCGCAGCCTGGCACCGCCGATGACCCACGCGACCTCGTCCGCGCTGGCGCCGTTGCCGCCATCGGTCCGCGCCGACCTCCTCTATCGCGCGGCGCGGTTCGAGCTCGACAACCGCTTGTGGCAAGCCGCGCTCGGCGGCAGCGACCGCTCGCCACCTGATGCGGCGGCTGGCGCCCCGAGCGGCGGACTGCTTCGTCTCGACACACTGATCGAAGCGCTTGCGGCCGAGGAGCGGCTCCGGCCTACCCTTGCCCCTGAAGCTCCACCTCCCCCTGACCCCTCGGGCCCGCTCGACCTCGGCGTCAACCAGCCGCTCGCCCCTGCGCTGGAGCGCGCCGCGGCCCGGACCGGGCTCCAGCCCGCCATGCTCGCCTCCATCGTCGATGCCGAAGCCGCCCGCCGCCGCGATGGCAGCTGGGATCCCGCCAGCCGCAACCCGCGCTCCAGTGCCGCCGGCCTTGGCCAATTCCTGTCCGGCACCTGGCTCGACGAAGCGCGCCGCCCGGGCAGTTGGCTCAACACCACCGCACAGGCGCGTGGCTGGCTCGGCGCGGACGGTTCGGTCCGCCCAGAAGCGCGCGGCGCCGTCCTCGCGCTCCGCACCGACCCAGCCGCCTCGATCGAAGCAATCGCCGATCATGCCGCGGCCAACCTCCGCTCACTTCGCGCTCGCGGCATCACGCCGGACGACGGGCCAGGTACCGCCCGCGCCGCCTATCTCGCTCATCACCTCGGCCTTGGCGACACGCTGCGCTACCTTGGCGGCGGCCTTGGCGAGCGGCGCGCAGGCCACCTGCTCGCCGCGCAGGTCGGCAGCGCCGCCGCCGAACGTCGCATCGCCGCCGCCGGCAGCGCAACCTCCGCACACCGCGCCTGGCTCGACAGCTACGTCGACAAGCGCATCCAGCCGAACCGATTCATTTCCGCCTGACGCCGGAGTTTACCTCCGTTTTGGGGGGAGGCGGCAGTCCTGCCCACCGCGCCGCTCTTGGGGAGACCTTCATTCAATCCGCTCCGGAGGATCAGGTCCATGCCGGTTAACGGCCCCGGCTGCTTTCTCCTCTCACCGGGCGAGCAGGGATGGTCCCTCCGCCCCGACCCGGGGGGGTTTTAGAAGCCATGTCCAAGACCACTGCAGCGCTCGAAGTCGTCGTTGCCGAGATCAAAGCGATCCACACCGTTGCCGATGGCAAGCCCACGGCCCGCCAGCGCCGCGACACCGACGTCGCCTTCATGCGTCTGCTGCGGATCCTCAGCCCCCGCTTTCGCCACTTCATCCGCCAATATGGCCTTGGTGGTCACTGGGACGATGCCGAGCAGTGCTGCGCCATCGCCGTGCACCGCGCGATCGAAGCCTACGACCCTGAAAAGGCGCAGTTCACCACCTTCGTGAACTGGCAGATCCGCGGAGAGCTCCAGTCGCTCCGTTTCCGCGTCATGACCGACCAGCGCCCCTCGGCGCAGAAGGTCTCGGCGACCACCGTCTCGCTCCACAACGTCACTTCAGGCGCCGACGGCGAGGAAGCTTCGCTCGAAGCCCTGATCGAGGACGAAGACGCGCTGGCCCGCACCGAGGCCTCGGCCAGCGACTATCTCGCCCGCGCCGCCGCGCAGTGCCTGATCGAGGAGTTCGTCAACAAGGGCCGTCACGCCGCGCTCGAGGGCCTACGCCGCAAGCAGCCCAAGCGCGAACTTGCCCGCGCGCTCAAGGCCGGCGGCCGCGCCGGGCTGAACGAGGAAGCGGTGGACGCGATCGAAGCCAAGCTCGAGCGCGACCGCGAGATCCTCTCGGCCCGCGTGTTCGGCGAGCTTGCCGATTATGACGCGCCCGAAGGCAGCGGCCTCAGCCGCGAACAGGTCCGCCAGATCGGCAAGCGCGCCGCCAAGGTGATGGCTGAACTGGCCGAGGTGAACCCGCGCTTCCAGGTCATGGCCGACTACGGCCCGACCATCGCCAGCCGCAAGTCGGACAAGGCCAGCCTGCTCCCCGACGCTGGCTCCGCCACCGGTACGCGGGTGATTGCGGTGCGCGACCTCGATGCCGACGCCGGTCTCGCTTCCGTCCACCATCTGCAGCCCCGCCAAGGCCGCCTCGCCGCCTGAGCCATCAACCTCCCGCCGGTCACTGATCCCCGCTGCTCCCCGGAGCGGCGGGGTTTCTTCTGTCGATTGCAGGAGCCCATGCGCAAAAGAAAATGGCCCGGCAGCATATGCGCTGCCGGGCCATGGCCAGCCCTCATGGGGGGAGAGTGGGCTGGACCTTAGAACTCCTTCCAGTCCGCCTCGATCGGGCGGGTCAGCGCGCTGATCGCGCTGGCGGGGAGTGGTTTCACCGGAGACTGATATGCTCCTTCCTTGGCGCGCTTCGGCAGCTTGGGCGCGGGCGCCGCTGCCGCGCTGCCGTCGCAGCGGAAGCGGCCGGCCTGATCGGCCAGCCCGCTGACCTCGCTGAGGAGATTGCGCGCCGCGGCCGAGGTTTCCTCCACCATTGCCGCATTCTGCTGCGTCGACTGATCCATGCTCGCAATCGCGGTGTTGATCTCGGTGATCGCCAGCGCCTGCGCCTGGTTGTCCGACGCCATCTGCCCGAGCAGCTGGTGCACCTCCCCAACGTCGACCGAGATGTTCTGCAAGGCGCCGTCGACCTGGCTTACTGCCTGGACGGCCGTGACGATGTCGGTCTGAGTGACGGTGAGCTGGTCGCGCGCGCGCTTGGCTTCCTCTTCGGCCCGCATGGCAAGCGCGCTGACGAGATCGGCCACCACCGCAAAGCCGCGGCCAGCTTCGCCAGCGCGGCCTGCTTCAACCGCGGCGTTCATCGCCAGCACGCGGGTCTGGAAAGCGATCTTGTCGAGACCTTCGATCACGCTGTCGATGCCCTTGGCGCTTTCGCTGACCCGGCCCATTGCCTGCACCGCTTCGTCGGCAAGGCCGCGCCCGCCGCTGACGGTGGCGATCGCCTGGTCGGCACGGCCCACGGTCTGGGTCGCCGCGCCAGCCGTCGCCTTGAGTCGTTCGTCCATTTGCACGATGGCGGCGCTGGTCTCTTCCAAACTTGCGGCATTGCTTTCGGTGCGCCGGGCAAGATCCTCGCTCGCCTGCGCGATCTCGCCGCTCCCGGTGCGGATCTCTGCCGCGCTTTCAGCCACCGAGCGGATCAGCTCGGCGATAGCCGCCACCGCTTCATTATAGGCCGTCTTCAGCGCTTCATAAGCTTGCGGCGCGTCGGCGGTGATCCGCACGGTCAGGTCCCCGCCCCGCAACGCCTTCAGCGCATCGCCGAACAGATCAACCACGGCCGCCTGCTCTTCGGCCTGCGCGACCATCTGCTTTTTGGCCGTGTCACGGAATACGAACATCGCCCTGGTCAGGCGTCCGACGCAATCGGTGTAGTTCGTGAACTCGATCGGGGAATCGAGATCGCCCTTGGCCAGCGCTTCCATGCGGACAACCGTGCTGGCGTACGGATGCGCAATGGCTTCGCGGTACCATGCTCCCAGCGCAACCGCCGTCACCGCAGCGGCAGCGCCCACAGCTGCCGTGAAGAAGTCCCCGCGAAGCAGGGCCGCTACTGTAGGGAAACAGACCAGCGCCGTCATGGAAGCGAAAACCGTGAAGAGCTTGCTTCGGATCGGCGCGCTCTCGCGGAAGGATGTCATCATTCTTTCTCTCCTTGAGACCGGTCAAAGAAAGCTCAGAAGGCACACGCTTCACCAAGAAGTGCCGCCGCCCCGCCAGCGTCTTCGACCTTGAACTTTCGGCGCTGCGCAGAAGCTTGCCGCACCCGACCGCTGCGTCGTTGCTCCCTTTGTAGAGGGCTGCGCTGGTGGCACGGGCGGACAGGGCCAATCAGCCGTATCGGAATGGGCGGGGCCGGATTGTCGCTCAGGTCGTTGCCCGCAAGAATGGATCGCCCGGCCCCCCGCGAACAGCGCCTACGCTCCTGGCGGCCACGGCAGCTGCTGATCACCCGCTCGGCGCGCGAGCATGCGCACGGCCGCGCCATTGCCGAGCGCGCCGCCGCGCGCGGCATCCCGGTCACCGAGCTTCCCGGCAACCAGCTTCGCCTCGGCCTTCCGGAGGACGAGCGCCGCGCTTATGCAGCCGCCAAATCGACCCTTGCGGTGGTCAACGCGCCGCCATCCAAGCTCCGCCTCCAGCCGATTGCCCCCAGCGCCGACTGGCGCGTCGACCTCGCCGAAGGCTGCCCCGCTCACTGCGCCTATTGTTACCTTGCCGGCTCGCTCAAAGGCCCGCCGATCACCCGCGTGTACGCCAACCTCGACGAGATCACCGCCGCGCTTCTACCCTACCTCGGCCAGGGCCGCATCACGTCGCGCTCGGCCGCCCGCGCGCACGAAGGAACCACCTTCGAAGCAAGCTGCTACACCGATCCCCTGGCGCTCGAACCGCTGACCGGCAGCCTCGCGGCGCTGATCCGCTTCTTCGGCGCGTGGGAAGCGGACGTGCAGCTCCGTTTCACCAGCAAGTTCGCCGACGTCTCTTCGCTGCTCGACCTTCCGCACGGCGGCCGCACCCGGATGCGCGCCTCGATCAACCCGCCCGGCTACCACCGCTTCGAAGCCGGCACCGACCCGGTCGCCGCCCGCCTCCGCGCGCTGCGCCGCATGGCCGCCGCGGGCTACAAGGTGGGGCTCACCATCGCTCCGATCATCGCTGCTGACGGCTGGCGGGACGCCTATGCCGCCCTGATCGCCGCCGCGGCGACACAGCTGCGCGATGTGCCGAACCTCGACCTCACCGCCGAGCTCATCACCCACCGCTTCACGCCCGGCAGCCGGGCGGTGCTGGCAAGCTGGTATCCGGGATCGGACCTCGAGATGGACCCCGAGCAGCGCGCCGAAAAACGCACCAAGTTCGCCGGTACCAAATTCGTCTACCCGCCTGAGCTGATGAAGGAATTAAAGGCTTTCTTCCACGAAGAGCTGGCGGCGACCTTGCCGCAGGCCCGCATTCTTTATTGGACGTGAGAGCGTGCGAGCAGATGGTGATCGGTCTGCATGAACCTGTTTGCCCACCAATCTCGCGGCAAGCGGACGCGAGAGCCTAGTCAGTCCGCGGCAGCCCGACTGTGCCCCCTATGCGGCGCGGCTCTGCAAATCCGCAAAGCCAATGAACTGCGCGCGAAGGCTGGCATCGTCGATCGGATCGACGAGCTTGGTGACCACTTTCGCCAACTGCTCGTCGTCCGACAACTCCGGTCCGCCCGCGACGTAGCCCATCGACCATTCCCCGAACTGACGCTGGTCAAGGTATTGCTCGCTCAGCAGCACGCAGGCGTAATGCCGAGTGTCCTTCACGATTCGCGCATAAGTCGCGCGCACGGCATCGGTCGGACCTTCCAGCGCTTGCAGGAAGCGCCGTTGGCCGGCGACCAGCAGACCGGTGACGCCGTTGCGAGAATTGTTGGTGCGAGAGACCGCCAGAACATCTTCGCAGACTGAAGCGGTAATCGGCTGCCGGGCCGAGCTAATGTAGACCAGTTGAAGCAAGACACTCTCCGGACGGTGATGATCCTGCTTTGCACCAGAAGTCTTTAAGAAGAACTAATCGGAGATCCGCTCCGGGCGTAAGCAGACGGGGGAGGCTCTACTCCAAGCCGCCCAGTGCTCCCTCTTATCGGACCAGCCAGCCCTTCTGCTGCAAGCTGCGCCGCCAGGCTTTCTCAAAGCATCCCGTTCCTGCCGACAGGCCGATGTTGGAGCAGCTGCCGATTCCGCTGTCGCCCTCGGCGATCCAGCCCATCCGCTCGGTCATCGCACCCTTGAAGTTACCTTTGGGATCATAGGGCGCAGTCGGGTCGGTGACCTGGTAGCGGTTCTTCTGCTCGCGCCGGCCGCAGACCGTGACGTCGGCTTCCTTGTCCTTGAGGCGGCACTCCTGCCGCGCCACCTCGCGCCGCGCTTCGGCGGCAAGGTCGGGTCCGAGCGCCAGGGCGAACAGCAGCAGCATGGCCTCACCATGCGCCTCGCCACGCCCCTCCGCAAGCCGGCCCACGCCGAGCGAACTAGCCGGAGGCAAGAAACCGCTGTCCTACAACAAACCATATCGGTTAGCTTTTCTGCGACTCGGGACGACCGCTTGCTGGAGCCGCGCATGTTTGACGACCAATCTTCCCACGACGTCGATCAGTTGATCGACGAGCTGATCACGCGCGAAGGTGGCTACAGCAACCACCCGGCCGATCGCGGCGGTCCGACGCGCTACGGGATCACCGAAGCGGTTGCCCGCGCGCACGGCTATACCGGCCCGATGTCGCTTCTGCCTCGCGATGAGGCGGCCGCCATCTACCGCCGGCTTTACTGGCTGCGCCCACGCTATGACCAGGTCGCACGGCGCAGCGCCAGGATCGCGGCGGAGCTGTTCGACACCGGCGTCAACATGGGGCCGGGGGTGGCCACCACCTTCCTTCAGCGAGCCTTGTCGGCGCTCAACCGCCAGGCGAAGGACTTTCCCGATCTGGTTCCTGATGGCCGCGTCGGTCCGGCCACGCTCGGCGCGCTGGACAAGTTTCTCGCGCTTCGCGGGCCGGGCGGGGAGAAGGTGCTGATGCGTGCGCTCGAAGCGATGCAGGGCGAGCGCTACCTCCGTCTGGCCGAGAAGCGCCCGGCCAACGAAGCCTTTCTCTACGGTTGGCTCGCGAACCGCATCGGTCAAACCGATTGACACGGGGGGCCGAACCGCCGCCGACCCCCGCCCTATGTGAACTTTGAGAACTTCGCCTCCGGAAAGCAGGACAACCACCATGCCCCTACTCGATGCCATCGTCGGCCCGCTCGGCAAGCTGATCGACAAGATCATTCCCGATCCCCGCGCCCGCGATGCCGCCAAGCTCGAATTGCTGAAGCTTCAGGGCGATCAGGAAGCCGCGCAGATCGCGCAGCAGATGCAGGCCATCATCGCCGAAGCGAACAGCCACGATCCTTGGACCAGCCGCGCGCGCCCGAGCTTTCTTTACGTCATGTATGCGCTGATGCTGTGGTCGGTGCCGATGGGCCTGATCGCCGCGGTTGATCCATCCAAGGCCAATGCCATCGCGGTCGGCATGACCTCCTATCTTCGCGCCTTGCCGGACGAGCTCTACACCCTCTTCGGCACCGGCTACCTCGGTTACACCGCCGCCCGCACCTGGGGAAAGGTCAAGGGCGCCGAACGCTGACGCGCCTGCAACACTCACCCGCGCAAGTGATGCCTTAATCCCCTTGCATCGCTTCGCCCGTGGAACGATCCTTCCCCTCCGCCTTTTGATGAGGGCGGACAGGAGGGATCGTTTTCGTGGGGCCACAGCTCGAACCGGGACGCAATTGCTGGCGGATTGAGCAGGCGGGCCGCGCGTCGGTGATCGTCGACGCCTGCGATTACTACCACATCATTCGCCAGATGATGGAGCGGGCCGAGCGCCGCATCCTGATCATCGGCTGGGATTTCGATCCCCGCATCCTGCTGGACCGCGACGACAGCGACGAAAGCCTTGGCGACTTCCTGCTCGGGCTCGCCCGCAAGAAGCCCAACGTCGACATCCGGATCCTGAAATGGGATCTGGGCGCCCTGAAGTTGCTGGTCCGCGGCAAGGCGCTCGGCTGGCTGGCCCGGCTGGCCTGGCAGAAATCGATCAGGTTCACCCTCGACCACGCCCATCCGGCGGGATGCAGTCACCACCAGAAGATCGTGGTGATCGACGACAGCTTCGCCATCTGCGGCGGTATCGACATGACCGGCGACCGCTGGGACCGGACCGAGCATAATGACGACGAGCCCAAGCGGGTCCGTCCAAACGGCAAGCCCTACGGGCCATGGCACGACGTCACCATGGCGGTCGACGGTCCGCTGGCGCGCGCGCTCGCCGAACTCAGCCGCGACCGCTGGCGCCGCGCCACCGGCGACGAGCTGCCCGAGCTAGAACAGCGTCACGACTTCTGGCCCGACGAGCTCGCCCCCCATTTCACCGACGCCCGCTTTGCCATCGCCCGCACCCAGGCCGCGTTCAAGGAATGGGACGAGGTCAAGGAAGTGGAGGCGCTCTTCATCGACGCGATCGAGAGCGCCCGCGACTTCATCTACTTCGAGAACCAGTACTTCACCTCGCCGCGCATCGCCGCCGCCATCATGCGCCGGCTGGAGAAGCCCCACCCGCCCGAAATCGTGCTCGTCACCCCCATCACCGCCGACGGCTGGCTCGAGCAGGTGGCAATGGACGCGACCCGGCTACGGCTGATGAAGATCATCGGCGCAGTCGATCCCGAAAACCGCTTTCGCATCTACACGCCGAAGACCAAGGGCGGGCAGGACATCTATGTCCATGCCAAGGTGATGATCGTCGACGATGCCTTTCTCAAGATCGGCTCGGCCAACATGAACAACCGCAGCCTTGGTCTCGACAGCGAATGCGACCTCGCGCTGATCGACGAGGAGCAGCACCGCGCCTGCGTTCGGGCCGTGCGCGAACGGCTGATGGCCGAGCATCTGTGCGCCACCGAGGAGCAGGTGCGCGAGGCGTTCGAGCGGACGGGCTCTCTTCGCGCCACCATCGCCGAGCTGACGAAGCCCGACGACCGCCGGCTCGAGCCGTTGCCCTACGAGAAGCCGGAGGGCGCTGCCTGCTTCATCGCCGAGACCGAACTGCTCGATCCCAAGAGCCCCGACGCGATGTTCGAAGGCATGACCCGCCGCACCCTGTTCGATCCCTTGCGCGGGCGCTTCAAGGCGCTTCGCCGGAGGGGCCGGAAACTGCCGGTCTGATGGCCCGGTCGAACCGGCGGCGGCGCTGGCAAAACATCCCCCGGGTCGCCGCGGAATTGGTCGATCGCTTCGGCTGGAGCCCGGTCGCGCTGCTCAACACCATTGATCGCCTGACCCCCGGCCGCGGTGACCGGGCGCGCAAGGTGGGCGACGGGATCAGCTACGGTCCGCTGGGGCGGCAGCAACTCGACATCTGGGCTCCGACCCATCCCGACAGCGCGCGGCTGCCTGTCATGATCTTCTTCTACGGAGGCGGCTGGCATGCGGGCGAACGCGGCGACTACGGCTTTGCTGCTGCCGCCTTCGCTGGCCACGGGTTCCTCGCCATCGTGCCCGACTACCGCCTGGTGCCCGAGGTGCGATACCCAAGCTTCCTGGAAGATGCCGCACTCGCCGTCCGCTGGGTGTTCGCGCACATCGCGGAATATGGCGGCGACCCGGCCAAGATCACGGTCGGCGGGCATAGCGCGGGAGCCTACATCGCTGCCATGCTCGCGCTCGACCCGCGTTGGCTTGGCGCGGTGCAGCTTGGGCCCGACACGATCCGTGCCGGGGTGCTGCTGTCCGGTCCGTTCGACTTCGCACCCTTTCGCGAATGGCGCGGGCGGGCGACCTTCGGCGGCTATCATGACCCCGCCGATACCCAGCCCATTAATCATTGCCGTGCGGACGCTCCGCCGCTGCTGCTCCAGCACGGCAGTTCCGACCGGCTGGTCTATGCCAAGAACAGCCGCGCGCTCGACGAAGCGCTGACCCGCACGGGCGCCCCGCACGAGCTGCGCATCTACAAAGGGTGCGATCATGCCGGCACGGTGGTCGCCCTGTCTCGCCCCTTCCGCGGCCGCTTTCCGGTGTTGGCGGACGCCGTCCGTTTCTTGCGCTCCGTGCTCGGGCTTCCCACCTCCCCGCCAACACCATGAGCGGGACACATATGGAACAATGGCACGGCACCACGATCATCGGGGTGCGCAAGGACGGTCGCACGGTGATCGCCGGCGACGGTCAGGTCAGCATGGGCAATACGGTGATGAAGCCCAACGCCCGCAAGGTTCGGAGGCTGGGCAAGGACGGCAAGGTGATCGGCGGGTTCGCCGGTGCCACAGCCGACGCCTTCACCCTGTTCGAGCGGCTGGAAAAGAAGCTCGAAGCACATAACGGCCAGCTGCTCCGCGCCGCCGTCGAGCTCGCCAAGGATTGGCGCACCGACAAGTTCCTGCGCAATCTCGAAGCGCTGATGATCGTCGCCGATGCCGACGTGCTGCTGGTCATCACCGGTAACGGCGACGTACTGGAGCCCGAAGGCGGTATCGCGGCGATCGGCAGCGGCGGCAATTACGCGCTGTCGGCCGCCAAGGCCCTGGTCGACTACGAGCCCGATCCCGAGAAACTCGCCCGCAAGGCCATGGCGATCGCTGCCGAGGTATGCGTGTTCACCAACGACCGGGTGGTCGTGGAAACCGTCTGAGGCGCAAGGAAAACACATGCTTTATTCACGGCTTGGCACGTCCGGCCTGATCGTCTCGCGCTTGAGCCTGGGAACGATGACGTTCGGCACCGGCGGCGGCAACAAGGCGATCGCCAAGACCGATCCGGCAGCGGCGGGGCGCATCCTCGACCGTGCGGTCGACGCCGGTGTCAACTTCATCGACACGGCCGATGTCTATTCCGAAGGTCAGTCGGAGGAGATGCTGGGCGAGCTGATCCGCGGCAAGCGACAGGACCTCATCATCGCTACCAAGGCCGGCTGGCGCAGCGGTAGGCCGCTGCATCGTAGCGGCCTGTCGGCGGCGCACCTGCTGTCGTCGATCGACGAAAGCCTGACCCGGCTCGGGACCGACTACACCGACGTCTACATCGCTCATCGCAACGACGATCAGACGCCGCTCGAGGAAACGCTCCAGGCGCTGGACGCCATCATTCGCTCGGGCAAGGCACGCTACCTTGGTGTGTCGAATTGGGCGCCGTGGAAGGTTGCCGCCGCGCTTGAACTGCAACGCGCCAATGGCTGGGCGCCGTTCACGCACGTGCAGATGATGTACCACCTGCTCGGCCGCGGCATCGAGCAGGAGATGACCGGAATGCTCGCCCATTACGGGCTGGGTCTCACCGCCTGGAGCCCGCTGGCCGGCGGCTTCCTGTCCGGCAAATACACCCGCGAGAACCTGGCCGATCCGAACTTCCGTTTGTCCGGTTTCGACATGATCCCGTTCGACAAGGAGCATGGCTTTGCCCTTGTCGAGCAGATGCGCGCGATTGCGGACGCAAAAGGTGTCAGCGTTGCCCAGGTCGCGCTTGCCTGGCTGCTCTCCAAGCCGGCCGTGTCGAGCGTCATCATCGGCGCTTCCAAGATCGAGCAGCTCGACGACAATCTCGCGGCAGCCGACCTCTCGCTCGATGGCGACGAACTCGCCGCGCTCGATGAGGCGACTTTGCCCAAGCCCGACTATCCGGTGTGGGTGACCCGCGTCGTCGACCAACCCATTACCAATGCCCTCGCCGCCAAGCCTGGCGAGCGTCCGACCCTTGAGGCTCCCAACGTCGTATGAATGACAATCTCACACCCAAGACCATCGTTGCTGCTTTGGACGATCACATCATCGGCCAGGCCGACGCCAAGCGCGCCGTTGCGGTCGCCATGCGCAATCGCTGGCGCCGTCAGCAGCTCGGTCCGGAGCTTCGCGACGAGGTTACGCCCAAGAACATTCTTATGATCGGGCCGACCGGTTGCGGCAAGACCGAGATCAGCCGCCGCCTGGCGAAGCTGGCCGACGCGCCGTTCGTGAAGGTCGAGGCCACCAAGTTCACCGAGGTCGGCTACGTCGGCCGCGACGTTGAGCAGATCGCCCGCGACCTGGTCGAGGAAGCGGTGCGTCTTGAAAAGGAACGCCGCCGTGAGCGCGTTCGCCAGGCCGCCGAAGAGGCCGCGATGGAGCGGTTGCTTGACGCGCTGACGGGCAAGGGCTCGAGTGAAGCGACCCGCGCCTCCTTCCGCCAGCGCTTCTCCGACGGCAGTCTCGACAGCGCCGAGGTCGAGATCGAAGTGACGGAAGCGCCTTCCACCCCCTTCGAGCTTCCGGGCCAAGGCGGCGTCGGAATGATCAATCTCAGCGAGATGATGAGCAAGGCGATGGGCGGCGCGCCCAAGAAGCGGCGCAAGCTGAAGGTGCCGTCGGCCTTCGCCAAGCTGACCGAGGAAGAAGCAGACAAGCGCCTCGACCAGGAAGACGTGACCCGCGCCGCGCTGGCCGACGCGGAAGCCAATGGCATCGTGTTCCTCGACGAGATCGACAAGATCGCGGTCAGCGATGTGCGCGGCGGCTCGGTCAGCCGCGAAGGCGTCCAGCGCGACCTCCTGCCGTTGATCGAAGGCACCACCGTTGCGACCAAGTACGGGCCGCTCAAGACCGACCACATCCTGTTCATCGCGTCGGGCGCGTTCCACGTCGCCAAGCCTTCGGACCTGCTCCCCGAGCTTCAGGGCCGCCTACCGATCCGGGTCGAGCTGAAGGCGCTCAGCGAAGATGATTTCGTCCGCATCCTCTCGGCGACCCGCGCCAGCCTGACCGACCAGTATCGCGCGTTGCTTCAGACCGAGGACGTCACGGTGGACTTCGCCGAAGACGGCATCCGCGCGCTGGCGAAGATCGCGGCCGAGGTGAACGAAAGCGTTGAGAATATCGGCGCGCGGCGCTTGCAGACGGTAATGGAGAAGTTGCTCGAAACCGTCAGCTTCGAGGCCGAGGATCGCCGCGGCGAGACGCTTCTCGTCGATGCCGCCTTTGTCGAGTCGCAACTGGCGGACCTCGCCCGCAACACCGACCTATCGCGCTACGTCCTCTAGGCGCTCGTCGACCTTGCGATAACGCCACAGCAGCCCTTGCGCGAACGGGGTCCAGGCGCTCGTCCGGACCCCGGCAAGCCGCAGCTTGTCGGCCACCCACTGGTTGCAGGTCTGCACCGCACTGGCCTTGCCGCGCGCCTCGTAGAAGGCGTCGTCGGGCCCATAGCCCGGATGATCGATCCGCCGCGGCTTTCCGTCGAAATCGGCGCGAATGGCGGCCCACAGGCGGCGATATTCTTCAGGACGAAGACGCACCGCGTAGAGCTCGGCCCCAGGGTCCGCCGTCTGGTCGACGTGCATCACGCGCTCGCCGCCTGCCAGGGCCGACCACAAGGTGCGCGGCGTGATGTCGCTCCAGCTTGGCGTCTCCAGATACACCCGCCGTTCGCCTGCGCCGAAGCCGTACCAGCGCACTTCGGCCGGCGCCGCGCGGACGTGGCTCGGCGGAAGCTGCGCGCTCCAGTCCAGCCCTTGCGCTTGCGCCGGCATGACAATGTCGACGTGTATTCCGTTGGAGCGGAGATAAACCGTGGTACCCTCCGCCGGCTCGTCCCATCCACGGTTGAGCGGCAGCAAGCTCCCGGCCAGCGCCGCCAGCAGAAAGGCAATCGGAATGGCCGCCAATGCGAGCAGCAGACGCCTGCCCCACACGCCCCTGCGCCGCCGTTTTCCGACCCTTCGCATCACCGCCGCCAAACCCTGCCTTGCCTAATCGGTCCTCGCCAACTATCTGCGCCGCACGTCGTTTGGCTAGCTCCAAGCGGCACCGGTCGGGGCGTAGCGCAGCCTGGTAGCGCATCACACTGGGGGTGTGGGGGTCGCAGGTTCGAATCCTGTCGCCCCGACCATTTACTTTCCTTGAAGCTGGAAAAGAGCCGCGACGCCGATGCCCGAGATGAGCCTGACCCTCGCAGCCGCTGCACCCGCAGCGCCCGGCGGAGTTGCCGCGTTCTTTCTTCAGATCTTCCCTTTCCTGCTGATCTTCGTGATCTTCTATTTCCTGATGATCCGCCCGCAGCAGAAAAAGGTTCGTGATCATCAGGCGATGATCTCCGCGGTCAAGAAGGGTGACGAAGTGATCACCGCCGGCGGTATCCGCGGCCGCGTCACCCGTGTCATCGACGAGCGCGAAGCCGAGGTCGAGATCGCGCAGGGGGTCAAGGTTCGCGTGGTCAAGTCGACCCTCAGCCAAGTGCTGAACGCTGCACCCAAGGGCGCGAACGACTGATGTTCGATCCGCCGAAGTGGAAAATCTGGGGCATCTTCTTGGCGATCGCGCTTGGTATCGCCTTCGCCATCCCGAGCTTTTTCCCCAAGAGTGAGGTCGCGACCTGGCCGAGCCTCGCGCCGCGTACCCAGATCGCACTCGGCCTCGACCTCAACGGCGGCAGCCAGCTCCTCCTCGAAGCCGATCTCGCCGATGCGCAGAAGCAGCGGCTTGCGGCGATGGAAGACAGCGTGTCGCAGGAACTGCGGCGCGATCCGCGCATCCAGGCCGGCGACATCTCGACCGCGGACGGGCGGATCAGCTTCATGCTGCGTGACCCGACACAGCTCGATGCGGCCGTCGAGCGGCTCCGTACGCTCACCGCAGGTGTCGGCCTGACCGGCACTCGCACCTGGAACGTCAGCACCGTCGACGGCAACCGGGTCATCATGACCCCGACGCCCGAAGGCGCGCAGCAGGCGGTCAAGGATGCGATGACGGTGGCGCGCGACGTGGTGCGCCGCCGCATCGATCCGTCGGGTACGCGCGAAGTCACGGTGATCAACCAGGGTGGCAACCGCATCCTGGTGCAGGTGCCGGGTGTCGACGATCCCGAGGCTCTGAAGCGCCTGATCGGTCAGACCGCCCGCCTCGAATTCAAGCTGGTCGACCAGCGCGCCGACCCGAACCAGGTCGCGCAAGGCCGTGCTCCGGCGGGCAGCCAGGTGCTGCAGATGGCCGATGGCTCGGGGCCGATTGCAGTGCAGCGCCGCGTGATGGTCGAGGGCGAGCAGGTCAGCCGCGCGCAGCAGACCTTTGATCAGACCACCGGCGCACCGAACATCACGCTCGGCTTCGATTCCGCCGGCGCGCGCCGCTTTGCCCGCGCTACGACCGAGAATGTCGGCAAGCCGTTCGCCATCATCCTCGACAACAAGGTGCTGTCCGCGCCCAACATCAACGAGCCGATCATCGGCGGCACCGCGACCATCTCCGGCAACTTCACGGTGGAAACCGCAAACGAACTTGCCGTCGCGCTGTCGTCGGGCAAGCTGCCGGTCAAGCTCGACGTCATCGAGGAGCGCACCGTTTCGGCCGAACTCGGCCGCGATTCGATCAGCAAGGGGCTGGTAGCTTCCGCCGTGGCCGTGCTGGCGGTGATGTTGTTCATGATCATCACCTATGGCCGCTTTGGCGTCTACGCGAACATCGCGCTTGTGGTGAACGCCTTCATGATCCTGGCCATCATGGGTATCTTCGGATCGGCATTGACGCTGCCCGGCATCGCCGGCTTCGTGCTGACGATCGGCGCGGCGGTCGACGCCAACGTGCTGATCAACGAGCGCATCCGCGAAGAGCAGCGGCGCGGCCGCAAGCTGCTGGACGCTATCGACACGGGCTACAAGGAAGCATCCACCGCCATCTTCGATGCCAACATCACCAACACCATTGCCGCGGCCGTGATGTGGTACTTTGGCTCTGGCCCGGTGCGCGGCTTCGCCATCGTGCTGCTGATCGGCATCATCACCTCGGTCTTCACCGCGGTGAACTTCACCCGCCTGCTGGTGGCCCTGTGGGTCAAGCGTAAGCGCCCCCGCGAACTGCATATCTGAGGCCGCTGGTCATGAAGCTCCTGAAGCTCGTCCCCGACAACACCAACATCGACTTCATGAAGGTGCGCAACATTGCCCTTCTGCTGTCGATCCTGATCACCGCCGCAAGCCTGGCGCTGGTCGCGGTGAAGGGTCTCAATCTCGGCGTTGATTTCATCGGCGGCCAGGTCGTTCGCACCACCTTCGCCCAGCCGGTCGGGATCGAAGACCTGCGCAGCCGGGTCGAAGCGCTCGATGTCGGCGAAGCCAGCATCCAGGAATTCGGCGACGGCAAGACCTACCAGATCCGCCTGCCGCGGCCGGAAGGGCCCGAATCACAGGCTGCCGCGATCACCGACAAGGTCCGCGGCATGCTCCAGGCGCAATATCCGGGCGTCACCGTCGGCGCGGCCGAAGCGGTGTCTGGCAAGGTGTCCGACGAGCTTGCCAAAGACGGTCTGCTGGCGATCACCCTCGCCATGCTGGGCGTCGCGATCTACATCTGGTTTCGGTTCGAATGGCAGTTCGGCGTTGGCGCGCTGGTGACGCTTGGGCACGACGTCGCGCTGATCCTCGGTTTCTTTGCACTGACGCAGCTTCAGGTCGACCTCAACATCGTCGCGGCCTTCCTCGCGGTGGTCGGCTATTCGCTGAACGACACGGTCGTCATCTACGACCGCATTCGCGAGAATATGCGCAAGTTCCGCAAGATGCAGACGGTGCAGCTTCTCAACCTGTCGCTGAACGAGACCCTGTCGCGCACCATCGTGACCTCCGGCTCGATCATGCTCGCCCTTGCGGTCCTGCTGCTCCTCGGTCCGGACGTCATCTTCGGCCTCACGGCCGCGATCCTGCTCGGCACCTTCATCGGCACCTATTCGTCCATCTACATCTCGGCGCCGATCCTGGTCTGGCTGGGGGTCAAGTCCGACAGTTTCCTCAAGGTCGAGGACAAGGCGGCCAAGGTCACCAGCAGTGACGGCGCGGTGGTGTAAGCACCGGTTCAGCCGGACCCGCTCACTAGCGCTTGGCCTGCCCCTCCGACTGCCCTAGAAAGGCATCCATGCTGAAGCCCAACCGTTTGTTTCTCCTCGCACTGAGCGTTGCGGTGGTGCTGCCCGCCGCCGGGTGCGCCCGCAACCGGACCAAGGCCGACACGGCCTATGTCGCGCGCGACGTGAATACGCTTTACGCGCTGGCCAAAA
The DNA here is from genome assembly GCF_049896405.1 of Sphingomonas sp. LHG3443-2. Classification (NCBI taxonomy): domain Bacteria; kingdom Pseudomonadati; phylum Pseudomonadota; class Alphaproteobacteria; order Sphingomonadales; family Sphingomonadaceae; genus Sphingomonas; species Sphingomonas sp. LHG3443-2. Next base: position 1,096,123 of record NZ_JAFCUG010000001.1, on the reverse strand, counting down.
GCCGGCTCGACCGGGGCGATTATGCGCAAGCGGCCAAGATCTTCGACGAAGTCGAGCGTCAGCATCCTTATTCGGTGTGGGCTCGCCGCGCGCAGCTGATGAGCGCGTTCAGCTATTACATGGCCAAGACCTATCCGGACGCGATCAGCTCGGCCCAGCGCTTCCTGACCATCCATCCGGGTAACAAGGACGCGCCCTACGCCAACTATCTGATCGCGATGAGCTATTACAATCAGATCGGGGACGTTACCCGCGACCAGAAGATCACGGTCCAGTCGAGCGACGCGTTCAATGAGCTCATCCGCCGCTACCCCGAAAGCCGCTATGCGGCCGATGCGCGTTTGAAGCTCGACCTCATCAACGATCAGCTTGCCGGCAAGGAAATGGAAGTCGGCCGCTATTACCAGCGCGCGGGCAACTGGCTGGCCAGCGTCAATCGCTTCCGTGAGGTGGTGGACAAGTATCAGACCACCACTCACACGCCGGAAGCGCTGATGCGCCTGACCGAGAGCTATCTTGCGCTTGGCACTCCGGACGAAGCGTTGAAGTCGGCGGCCGTGCTCGGCCGCAACTACCCCGGCACCGTCTGGTACCAGCGCGCCTATGCGTTGGTACAGCGGCACGCGCCGAACGCCGCTCGCCAGGCGGCTTGAGGAACAGCGCCGGGCCGGCATGCTAAGGCGGCTCGTCATCCGTGACGTGGTGCTGATCGACCGGCTCACCCTCGATTTCGGCGACGGACTTGGCGTGCTCACCGGTGAGACCGGCGCGGGCAAATCCATCCTTCTCGATTCGCTTGGGCTTGCGCTGGGCATGCGGGCCGACAGCGGGCTCGTGCGTTCCGGGCAGGACGCGGCTTCGGTGACGGCCGAGTTCGACCTTGCCGCCGGGCACCAAGCTCTCGCATTGCTGGACGAAGCAGGAGTCGAGCAGGAAGCCGGCGAGCCGCTCATCTTTCGCCGCACGCTCAAGGCCGATGGCGGCAGCCGCGCTTTTCTCGGCGGAGGCCCAGTACCTGCCGCGACCTTGCGTGAGGCCGGCAGCACCCTGGTCGAGATCCACGGCCAACATGACGACCGCGGGCTGCTCAATCCCAAAGGCCACCGCGCCTTGCTCGACAACTTCGGCCGGGTCGATCTCGGTCCCGTGACCCGTACCTGGCGCCGACTGTCGGAGCTTCGCGCCGAGCTCGAGCAGCTGCGGGGCCAGGCCGCCGACGCCGACCGAGACCGCGAGTTCCTCGATCACAGCATCGCCGAGCTCGAAAAACTGCAGCCCGAACCGGGCGAAGAGCAGGCTCTCGCCGACAAGCGGGCGGCCATGAAGGGGTTCGCGCGGATCCAGGCGGATCTGGATGGCCTTGCCGGGCTGTTCACCGGTGCCGAAGGTGGGCTGTCACAGCTCAGGCAGGCGGCGCGGCGGCTGGAGCGGATCGCCGAAGCGCACCCGCTGCTCGCTGAAGCCCTGACCGCGCTTGACCGCGCCCTTATCGAAGGCGGCGAGGCGGAGGAGAAGGTCATTGCCGCGCAGCGCGATCTCGCTTTCTCGCCCGAGGAACTGGACGAAGCGGAAGCCCGGTTGTTCGAGCTTCGCGGCCTTGCCCGCAAACACCGGGTCGAACCCGACCAGCTTGCCGAATTGCTCGACCGCATGCGCGAGCAGCGGCAGGCGATCGACGCGGGCGAGAGCCGAATCGCCGAGCTGGAAAGCGCGCTTGCGGCGGCCGACAAGGAGTATGCCTCGGCCGCGGCCGCGTTGAGCGAGGCTCGCAAGGTAGCGGGAAGCCGGCTCGACCAGGCGGTCGAAGGCGAGTTGGCGCCGCTCAAGCTGGAGGCCGCCCGCTTCCGCACGGTGGTCGCCGGTGGCGAGCCTGGCCCTTCCGGCACGGACCGGGTCGAGTTCGAAGTATCGACCAATCCCGGCGCCCCGTTCGGCGCCCTGACCAAGATTGCATCGGGCGGCGAACTGTCGCGTTTCATCCTCGCGCTCAAGGTCGCGCTGGCGGAAGAAGGCGGCGCGTCGACCATGATCTTTGACGAGATCGATCGCGGGGTCGGCGGCGCGGTGGCGAGCGCGATTGGCGAGCGACTGGCCCGCCTCGCGGCGAAGAGCCAGCTGCTGGTGGTCACGCACAGCCCGCAGGTCGCGGCGCGGGCCAGCCGCCATTATCGCATCGAAAAGAGCCACGGCGGCGAGGGTACCCGCACCACCGTGCGCCTCCTCAATGCCGACGAACGCCGCGAGGAGATTGCACGCATGCTGTCGGGTGCGGCGGTCACCGAAGAAGCACGAGCCCAGGCCGCGCGCCTCCTCGAGACCGCCTGAGGCCCGTCAATCAGCGGCGGTCAGTTGCCGCTGCCCACCGGCCTTGTAGACCTGACCCCACTTCATCACGAACCCAACGTTCTCGAGCAGCCGGATGTTGGCGAGCGGATCGCCCTCGACCGCGACGATGTCCGCGTCCTTGCCAGCTTCGATGGTGCCCGCGACAGCCGACACCCCGAGCAGGTCGGCGGCGCTGACGGTAGCGGCCTTGATCGCGTCGGCGGGGGCCATGCCGTTCTTCACCATCAGCGCGAACTCCTCGGCATTCTTGCCGTGCGGGCTGACCGCGCTGTCGGTGCCAAACGCGATCTTCACGCCTTCCCGCACCGCGCGGGCGAAGCTCTTTTCGGCGTTGCCGCGGGCGGCGCGAGCCTTCTCGAATTGCGCCGGGGTCAGCGCACCGCGCTCGCCATCGCGATAGGCGGCGGCTGGGGCGAGCAGGGTCGGCACGTAATAAGCGCCGGTCTGCTTGTAGAGGCGGAAGGTCTCGTCGTTGGTGAAGGTGCCGTGCTCGATCGAGTTGACCCCAGCGCGGAGCGCGGCGTTGATCCCATTGGCGCCGTGAGCATGGGCCGCGACCTTGCGATCGAACGAGCGGGCGGTCTCGACGATCGCCTTCATCTCGTCGTCGGCCATTTGCTGGTTGAGCCCGCCCGCGACATTGCTGAGGACGCCGCCGGTGGCCGCGATCTTCACCACGTCGGCCCCGTCGCGAATCTGCTCGCGCGTGGCGCGGCGGCAGTCGTCGGGGCCGTTGCAGACATTGGTCTGATGGTTGTGGCCGATCTCGGCAAGGTCGCGGTTGACTCCGTTGACCGGGTCGCCGTGGCCGCCGGATACCGACACCATGCGCGCCGCCATGATGATGCTCGGGCCGACAAAGGCACCGCTGTTGATCGCGTTCTTGAGCGCACGAATGCCGGGTGGGTCGCCGCCAAGATCGCGCACGGTGGTAAAGCCGGCCGCGAGCGTCTTCTTGGCGTTGGTCAGCGCCGTATAGGCCTCGTCCTCCGTGTTGCGGACGGATTCCTGCAGCCGTGACTGAAGCCGGTCGTCGAGCCCGCCGAGATGGACGTGAGCGTCGATCAGCCCCGGCATCACGGTGCTGGTGCGCAGGTCGATGACCCGTGCGCCAGGCACATCGGCAAAGCCAGTGCGGATCTCGATGATCTTGCGACCCTGGATCAGGATCGACGCATTGCGCTTGGGCGCGCGGCCGGGAACGTCGATCAGGGTGCCGGCGTGTATCACGGTAACGGGCTGAGCGGCGGGCGCTGCCTGCACGATGGCAGCAGCGGCGATGAGCGTGAGCATGATGGTCCCCCTGAAGTATCTGTCCGCAGCTTAGCCCGGTGCTCGCTCCTGCCAATAGCGGAATGCCTCCCGCTGAAGCCGCTCGATCAGGCGGCGCGCTTCGGGTCCGGTCCACTCGCCGGTGAAGCGGTGCTTTTCCCAACTGCCAGTCCACCATCCTTGACCCGGCAATCCGTCGGATTCCCGCACCACGAGAACCGCAAGCTCGGGCTCGCCGTCGGTCTCAGCCGCTTCGTCGATAGCGGACAAGGTCTTGCACAAAGCGCGCATCTTGGGCCGAGTAAAGGCGTGCCCCAGCCGCTCGAGCAGCTCCGAATAAGTGAGCGGATGGCCGGCGGTCGCGGCGATCAGCAGATGCTCGCGGACGGCGGCCGGGTCGGCAATGCTCACGCCGCCGGCTGCACCGCCACGGGGGTCAATTCATAAACCTCGAGCCGGGCGCCGGAGCGCGGAAACGGCAGGGCGAGCCGCCAGCGCATCGGACCGACCCGCTCGACCACACCTGCCATGTCGCGGCTGGCATCCTCGCCATAGGGCTTGTTGCGCTCCTTCTCGCCGAGCGCGATGCTGCCGAGGAAGATCAGGCGGGTCGCGTCATCGTCTTCCCACAGGCGGCCGGCCGGGCGCTCGGTGCCGGTCTGCTTGACGATGGTGAGGAGGTCATTCTCGACCTCGACGTAGCAGAAGAAGGGCTTGAACTTGACCAGCGCCGGCGCGCGGCGGTCGGTCTTGCCAAGGCGGATGAGGCGGCAATTGTAGCTGCCAGGCGTCGGCGCGGGGCGGGCGAGGCCGGCACCGGCTTCCAGCAGACTGCCTTCCTCGCGCAGCGCGGTGGTGGAGCGGGCGGCGCGCACCTCCGCCAGCGCTTCGCTCCACGCCATCGGCAGGCGGCGCAGGCGCTCGGCATCTTCGGTGGTGGCGACGGCGCGCCAGCGATCGGCCTTGGTCTGCGGCGGCGCTACCAAGGGTGCTGGCCCCGCTGCCTGAGGGCGCTCGGCAACGGTGCAGGCCGACAAGGCCAGCAGGGTCGCGATGATCAGTCCGGAGCGAGCGCGTTTCATCCTGTCCTCTAGCTAGCACAGCCCCCCTGCCGGTCCACATGGACAAAGGGGCCAATTGGTTAACAAAGTCTTGCGGCAAGGCCATGTCGGCTCCAAGGCGCGGCGAATGAATGCCCCGCTGCCTCCTCGCGCCCCTGCCCTGTCCCGAACTGGCCTCGGGCTCGGCATCGGCGCCTATACGGCCTGGGGGCTCATGCCGCTCTATTTCAAGCTGCTGCTGGGCGTCCCAGCACTGGCGATCGTGGCGCACCGGATCGTCTGGTCGTTTCTGCTTCTGGGCGGCCTTATCACCCTGACCCGCGCCTGGCCGGCAATCCGGACGGCGCTAGCCGAGCCGCGGACCGTCCGCTTGCTGCTCGCCACCTCGGCACTGATCGGGGTCAACTGGCTCCTCTACGTTTATGCGGTGAACAGCGGGCACATATTGGCGGCGAGCCTTGGCTATTACCTCAATCCGCTCGCCAACATCCTGCTCGGCCGATTCGTGCTCGGCGAGCCGCTGAGCCGGCCGCAGTGGCTGGCAGTCGCCCTTGCCGCCGTCGGAGTGGCGATCCTGGCGGTAGGCGCGCTTTCCCACCTGTGGATCAGCCTGGCGCTGTGCGTCAGCTTTGCGCTCTACGGCCTGCTCCGGAAGGTAGCGACGGTGGAGGCGACAGCCGGGCTGGGAATAGAAACGGCCTTGCTGCTGCCGGTTGCCATCGGGTGGCTCGCCTGGGCAAGCCTCACCACCAGCCAGCCGGTGTGGGGCGAAAATGGCACCGACACCTTCCTGCTCGTGCTGGCCGGCGCAGTGTCCACCGTGCCCCTGCTCCTGTTCACCGCCGCGGCGCGGTTGTTGCCGTATTCGACGCTCGGCATCCTCCAGTTCATCGCTCCGACCCTGCAGTTCCTGGTGGCCGTGTTCCTGTTCGGTGAGCCGTTCACCACGGCCCATGCCGCCGCCTTCGCCTGCATCTGGACGGCGGCGCTGATCTATCTCATGTCGGCGGTGCAGGGCAGCCGCCGGACGAGGGCCGAGCCGCTGCCAGAATAGGAGGCCCGATGAGCAGGGACGCCAAGGTCGACGCCTATCTGGACAAGGTCGCGCCCTTCGCGCGGCCGGTACTGGAGCATGTCCGGGCGCGGGTTCATGCGGTGATGCCGGAGGTGGAGGAAGCCACCAAGTGGGGAGCGCCGGCCTTCCTGCTCGACGGCAAGATCCTGCTGATCATGGCCGCCTTCAAACAGCACCTGGCGCTCAATTTCTGGCGCGGACAGGAGCTTCGGGGCGAGGCGGCGAGCGACGAGGCGATGGGTCAGTTCGGGCGGATCACCTCGCTTGCAGACCTGCCCGCTGATTCCGAACTCGACCGGCTGATTGCGCAGGCGGCCGAGCTGTCGCGCTCCGCCCCGGCGGCGCGGAAGCCCAAGGCAGCGCCCAAGCCCGCGGCCGAACTCCACCCCGAGTTCGTCGCCGCGCTCGACGGCGACCCAGCGGCGAAAGCGCAGTTCGAGGCGTTTCCGCCGGGGTGCCGCCGCGAATATGGCGACTGGATCGCCGAGGCGAAGCGGGACGACACGCGGGCCAAGCGGATCGCGACGACGATGGGCAATCTGCGCGAAGGCAAGAAGCTGCACTGGAAATACGAGGGCTGCTGACCGAAATAAGGGTCATGTTGAACCTCATCTCGCTGCTGATCGGCCTCGTTGCCCTGGTCAGTGCCGCCGTCGCCTTCATTCCGCTGCTCGGCTGAGCCAACTGGTTCATCCTGCCGCTGGCCGTGATCGGCGCAGGGATCGGCGCGATCAGTCCCGGGTCCAAGGCCGGGCGCAACCTTTGCATCTTCGTGATCGTGGTCGGCGCGCTGCGGCTGATGCTTGGCGGCGGGATCCTCTAGCGGGTCTTCACGTAGCGGCCGGGGGCGTCCTCGATCGCTTTGCGCTTGCCCTTGCCGGGCACCCGCGCGCCCTTGGCGTCTACCTTTGTCGGTGCACGCTCGGTCAGCCAGGCGAGCCAATCCGGCCACCAGCTGCCCTTGTGCTCCGTCGCGCCCTCGACGAACTCGTCAAGGTTCTTCGGCTCGCCCTCGTTCAGCCAATACTGATATTTGCCCGCGCTCGGCGGGTTAACCACCCCCGCGATGTGGCCCGAGCCCGCCAGCACGAAGCGCTTCGGTCCCGGCACATGATCCATGATCTTCCACACGCTTTGCGGCGGAGCGATATGATCCTCGCGCCCAGCCTGGATGTAGAGCGGGGTGTGGATCTGGGACAAGTCGATCGGCGTGCCGTCGACAGAAATGCCGCCTTCTTCGACCAGCTTGTTCCCCTTGTAGAGCGTCTCGAGATAATTGCGGTGCCAGCCGGCCGGCAGGTTGGTGACGTCGCCATTCCAGTGGAGGAGGTCGAACGGCGGCGGTTCTTTCCCCAGCAGGTAATTGTTGACGACGTAATTCCAGATGAGGTCGCGGCCGCGCAGCAGGTTGAAGGTCGAGGCCATCACCCGTCCGTCGACGATCCCCGTGTCGGCGGATAGCTGCCCAAGCAGTCCCATCGTCTCGTCGCCGAGGAACAGGCGGAGGTCGCCGGCTTCGGAGAAGTCGACCTGCGCGGTGAAGAAGGTGGCCGAGGCGACCTTGTCCGCTTCGCCCCGTGCCGCCAGCAGGGCCAGCGTCGCGGCGAGGGTGGTGCCGGCGACGCAATAGCCGATGGTGTGGACCGAGGGCACGCCGAGCAAATCGCGCACGGTGTCGATCGCGTCGACCTGCCCACGCAGGACATAGTCGTCGAGCGTCACGTCCTTGATGCTCTCGTCGGCCGACTTCCAGCTGACCATGAACAGCGAAATGCCCTGTTCGACGCACCAGCGGACGAAGCTTTTCTCCGGCGTCAGGTCGAGGATGTAGAAGCGGTTGATCCACGGTGGAAAGATGATCAGCGGGGTTTCGAGCACCTTGTCCGTCGTGGGCGTGTACTGGATCAGCTGGTAGAGCGGCGTTTCGTGGATGACCTTGCCCGGTGTGGTGGCAAGGTTGCGGCCGACCTCGTAAGCGCCCTTCGGAACGTGGCTGAGCTGCCCGCCCTTCATGTCGTCGAGCATGTGGCGAAGGCCGGTGAGCAGGTTCTCGCCCCGGCTCTCCATCGTCGCCTTCAGCACCTGCGGATTGGTCAGCGCGAAGTTGGACGGACTCATCGCGTCGACGAAGCTGCCGGTCAGGAACTTGAGGCGTTTGTGCGCTTCGGCGTCGAGACCTTCGGCCTCGTCGACCGACTTCATCAGCTGATCGGAGATGGCGAGATAAGATTGGCGAATGGTATCGAACACGGGATTGTCGCGCCATTCGGGCGCGGCGAAGCGCTTGTCCTTCTTGTCCGCCGCCGCGCTCATGCCGCCAAGCATCTGGCCCCAGGCCTCAAGCCCCTTGCCCCAGGCCTCGGCGCCCGCCGTCAGCATCGCCATCGGATCGGGTGCGGGCGGCAGCTTCAGGCCGGGCGCGGGCTCACCGGCTTTCCAGCTGTCGGCCCAGCTTTCGAGCAGCATCTGCTGCGCCCGGCCCATGACCAGCGTCCAATGCTGCCAGTCTTCAAGGGTCGGGAAGCCGGAAGCGGCAGTGTCCGATTCGGCAGTCATTGAGCGCTCTCCCCGGTCCGAAGTTCTCGAAGTTCACATAGGAAGCGGGTTGTGGGGCGGCTAAGTTCCCGAAGTTCACATAGGGCGGCAGGTTCGCTGCCGATCCATGTCGGACCCAAGCCGAAGCCGCTGACGGTGCGAGAGATCGTCATGACCTCAGCATGGCATAGCAAGGCCATGTAGGACAGGGACAAGTCCCTCGACTTCGTTCGGGACCAGCGGGCATAGCGGCGAACACCATGACGCCCGATCTTCCCCTTCCCGTCCTGCCGCTGGCGATCCAGGCGATCGACCTGTTCGGGATCGCGGTGTTCGCCGTCTCGGGCGCGCTGCTGGCGGCGGAGCGCAAGCAGACGTTTGTCACCTTTCTGTTCTTTGCCGTGGTGACCGGGGTCGGCGGGGGTACGCTGCGCGACCTGCTGATCGGCGCGCCGGTGTTCTGGGTGCAGGGCAATGGGGTGCTGCTGATCTGCTTTGCGGCGGCGACCCTGGTGTGGCTGGCAAGCCGGCGCTGGTTCGCGGGGTCGGCGCTGTTGTGGTTCGATGCCGCGGGCCTTGGCGCTTATGCGACCTATGGCGCGGCGAAGGCGCTGGTGTTCGGGATCGCGCCGGTGCCGGCCTTCGCAATGGGCGTGCTGACCGCGTGCGCGGGCGGGATCATCCGCGACGTGCTGGCGGGCGAGCCGTCGATCCTGATGCGGCCCGAGCTCTATGTCACCGCCGCGGCGCTATCGTCAGGCCTGCTGGTCGGGATGGCGCTGCTCGGGCTGACCGGCTGGGCAGCGGCGGTGCTGGCCGCGCTGGCAGGGTTCGCCCTTCGCGGCCTGGCCATCGCGCGCGGGTGGAGCCTGCCGGCTTACCAGCGGTGAAATCCTCGCCAGGCCAACGGGATAAGCGGGCTGCAACTCGCCGCCGCCTCCGCTAGGGAGAGGCGAATGGGCATGGCCTTTCCCTCTCCGGCGATCGAGACCGACCTGCCGGTGCGCGCCCGGCGCGGGCTGAAGACGCGGCGGCAGCGGATCGGCGGGCTCCTCGCAGCGCTGGCGCTGGAAGCTTTGGTGGTGCTGGCGCTGCTGACGCTTGGCAGCGAGCGGTTCGCCGAGATGGCCAAGGAAGGCCAGCCGCTCAAGACCTTCGACCTTGCCGCGCCGAGCCCCGAGCCGCTGGTGGAAGCGGTGAAGACGCCCGAGACGAAGAAGGTGGAAACCAAGGCCGAGCCGCAGCCGCGGACGCAGGTTGCGCCGGCCGAGCCAGCACCCGCTGCGCCCTCGCCGCAGCCGCCGACGCCCGCCCCCGCCCAGCGCTCACCGCTGGTGGAATTGTCGCGCGACGAGCTGGCGTCGGCCGACCTCCGCTCGCTGCCCTCCGCGTCCAAGCCTGCGAAGACCTATGGCCCCGCGGCGCCGAGCAGCGCTGCGGATACGCCGCTGGTCGATGGAAGCGGGCCCAATGGCGAGAAGCTGTATGCCGCCGCCTGGCAGCGTGAGCCGACCGACGCGGAGCTGCGCGGTTACCTTTCCACCGCGCAGCCCGGCTGGGGCATGATCGCCTGCCGCACGGTGGCGGGTTTCAAGGTCGACAATTGCGTGGCGGTGAGCGAATCGCCCGGCTCCCAACTGACCCGCGCCATGCTGGCGGCCGCCTGGCAGTTCCGCGTGCGTCCCCCGCGGGTCGGCGGCCGCCTGCAGGTCGGGGAATGGGTGCGCATCCGCTTCGATTATGGCCAGCGGCAGCGGGCAGCCTGGGAGAAGAGTCGGGACTGATCTTGTGTCCGCTCTCGACCCATTGCGGACATTAGCTGCTGGAGCAGTTTTCGGATCGGTTAAACCTGACCCGTAGACGATTAGGTCGCGGCTCCAGTGATTCCCAATCATCAGGATTTGAAAGATGATCAAAGCGGCCGCAGGGCAATCCCACAAGGAGCGTCCTGTTATTCAACCAGCGAAGCGCCGGAACGAAATCGCTGTCGCGTGTCTCGTAAACAAGCCATTGGCGCTGACTTGGCGGTCCTACAAAGACGCGCGTCGTCCAGACCGTTGCACCCCTTCTGACCATTACTTCAGCGACCGCTGACCGATCCGGGGAAACGGCGCGGCGAACTACCTCAGTGACAAATGAGTCGCCGAGGACGCGGACCAGCGGGCCACCCGCAAGCCAGACAAAGCCAATGATGGCTAAGATTGCAACGGCTAGCTTCCAAAGCACCGCCAATGGTCGGGCATAAAAGCGTCTCACAGTCTCACTCATGCCAGCAGCCCGTAGTGCGTTATAGCACCGAGGTAATGAGCAAATCGTGAGCTAACGATGAGGCATGGCGAATGTCCGCTTTCCACCCATAGCAGACACTCGGCCCCGCCACGTTCGCAGGTTGATGCTGCGGGTGCGAACGGGCACAACATCGCCCATGCACACCGACTTCTACCGCATCGAGCGGCTGCCGCCATACGTCTTCGCCGAGGTCAACGGTATGCGTGCGGCGATGCGGGCGGAAGGGCGCGATGTCATCGACCTCGGCATGGGCAATCCCGACAGCCCGCCGCCGCCGCACGTGGTGGCCAAGCTGGCGGAAGTGGCGGCCAAGCCCGATGCGCACGGCTATTCGGCGTCCAAGGGGATCCCGGGCCTCAGGAAAGCGCAAGCGGCATATTATCAGCGGCGGTTCGGGGTGGAGGTCGATCCCGAGAGCGAGGTGATCGTGACCTTGGGCTCCAAGGAGGGGCTCGCCAACCTCGCGCAGGCGATCACTGCGCCGGGCGACGTGATCCTCGCGCCCAACCCTTCCTATCCGATCCACAGCTTCGGCTTCATCATCGCGGGCGCCGCGATCCGCTCGATCCCCGCCGCGCCGGGCGAGGAATTCTTCGAGCGGCTGCGGATGGCGATGCGCTACACAGTACCGCGCCCCAAGGTGCTGGTGATCGGCTATCCGTCGAACCCGACCGCTTATGTCGCCGATGTCGCTTTTTACGAGAAGCTGGTCGCCTTTGCCCGCGAGCATGGGATCTGGATCATCTCGGACCTTGCTTATGCCGAAATCTACTTCGGCGACACGCCGACGCCGTCTATCCTGACAGTCGAGGGCGCCAAGGAGGTGGCGATCGAGTTCACGTCGATGAGCAAGACCTATTCGATGGCCGGGTGGCGGATCGGTTTCGCGGTCGGCAACCGCGACCTGATCGCCGCGCTGACGCGGGTGAAGTCGTATCTCGATTACGGGGCGTTCACGCCGGTTCAGGCGGCGGCGGTGGCGGCGCTGAACGGGCCGCAGGATTGCATCGTGGAGACCCGCGCCCTCTACAAACGGCGGCGCGACGTGCTGGTGGAAAGCTTCGGGCGCGCCGGGTGGGACATTCCGGTGCCGCAGGCGAGCATGTTCGCCTGGGCGCCGATCCCCGAGCAGTTCAGGCACCTCGGCAGCATGGAATTCTCCAAGCGTTTGCTGGCCGAAGCGGGCGTCGCGGTGGCGCCCGGTGTCGGCTTCGGCGAGGAGGGCGAAGGCTTTGTCCGCATCGCACTGGTCGAGAATGAGCAGCGCTTGCGGCAGGCGGCGCGCAGCGTGAAGAAGCTGCTCAAAACCGCTTGAGCGAGCCTTTCGGCCGCTGGGGCGTTGAGGCCTCATGAAGAACAGCATCATCATGCTCGGCAGCGCCGCGCTGCTTGCCGGCTGCGCCACGGGCGGAAGCCGCGGCGGGCCGGCCGTCGATCCCCTGCTGGCACGAGGCGACACGCCTGCCTGGCAATTGACCGCCACCCCGGCGCGGATCGTCTTCGCAGTCGGCGGCGGCGCGCCGCTGGTGGACGAACCCAATCTCACCGGCACCGTGCCCAAGAACGGCCGTTTGCAGGGGCAGCGCATAGTGGTCGAGAGCCGGCTGCAGCCGTGTGTGCTCGCCTCGGGCACCACCACCCAGACGGTGCGGGTGACGGTCGGCGACCGCACGTATGAAGGGTGCGGCGGCGATCAGTCGAAGGGGCTCAGCCTTGGCGCAGGAAGCTGGACCGTGCTGTCGGTCAACGGCCGCCCGACCCCGCTCGACCGGCCGTTCTCCGCCACGTTCGAGCGCGGGCGGCTGAGCATGGTGCTCGGCTGCAACCGGCTGAACGCGCCTTATGCGCTGGCCGGCCGGGTGATGAGCGTCGGCGCAGTCGCCAAGACCCGCATGGCCTGTGCCGACGCGAGCTTCGAGGAAGCGGCCGAGAAAGCGCTCGCCCTGCCCTTCGACGTCGAGACCATCGGCAACGAGCAGTTGGTGTTGCGCAATGCGGTCGGCACGCTGAACCTGGCGCGGCCGCGAAGCTGAGCGGGTTTGACTGGGCACCCGGCTCGCTTCAGGAAGAAGCGATGCCGAAGATGCGCAAGAAGGCGGACTTGCCGACCAAGACCTGCGCCGCATGCGGGCTGCCGTTTGCGTGGCGCAAGAAGTGGGAACGCGATTGGGACCAGGTGAAGTTCTGCTCTGACAGATGCCGCTCGACCGGGGTGTCCAAGGCATGACCTTGCCGATCACTCCTGACAGCGCATCTGCCGTTGCCCACATCATCGGACAGGCGGTGGCGCCGGTGTTCCTGCTGGCGGGCATCGGGGCGTTTCTCAACACGCTGACCGGGCGATTGGCACGGATCGTCGACCGCGGCCGGGCGATCGAGCCGCGCCTCCTGGAAAGCATCGGCGCCGAACATGACCGACTGGTGCGCGAGATCAACACGGTGGACCGGCGGATGCGGCTGATGAGCAGCGCCATCACCTCCACCGTCGCCAGCGCTGTGCTGGTCTGCACGGTGGTCGTGCTGCTGTTCGCCGCCGCGCTGGTCGACCTTCACGCGGGCCAGGCGATCGCCTTGCTGTTCATCGGCGCGATGGTGACGCTCGCGGCCGGCTTTTTCATCTTTCTGATCGAAACCCGCATTGCGGCGCGCGCGATCCGGGTGCGCAAGGCGCTTCTGACCCATGAAGTGGACGAAGCGGCCGGCGACGAATGAACTAGACCGGACGCGGCACGTCGGCGCCGGCGGTCTGCCATTCTTCCAGCCGCCCGCCCCGGGTCAGCCCGGCGTGAAAGGCATGACCTTCGGGATCCAGCACCAGCCAGGCGTCGGGCGCCTTCGCCACCAGCAGATGGCCTTGCCGGGTGAGCGGGCCGGCCGCCATCATCGCGTCGCGGTAAGCCTTGGCCGAGGGGCCGAGCCGGGCGTTCAGGTCGACGCTGATCGGGCTGTCCTCGATGAGGCCGCTTTCGGACGGACGGCGGCCGATCATCCCGTCGAGCGCACTCCAATCGCCCGGCGCTTCCGCCATCTGATTGAGCGCGGGGGTAACGGCATTGTCCGCCAATTTGTCGTTGCTTGAACAGGCGGCGAGGGCAAAGGCGGCGGCGAGCAGGGGTGCGGCGAAGCGGATCATGGCAGGACAACGCGCAGGCGGCACGAAAAGGTCGCCCCGCCCTTTGTTGCCGGACCTCGCTGCCACCGGTAGGGACGGTGCCAAGTGTGAACAGGAGGACTTTCTACCCGTGATCCAGGCATCCAATATTCTCGACCGCGTGCTGGTCCTCGAGATGGTGCGCGTCACCGAAGCCGCCGCCATTGCCGCCTCCAGCCTGATCGGCCGCGGCGATGAAAAGGCGGCGGATGCCGCGGCGGTGGAAGCCATGCGCGCGGCGCTGAACGAGCTGCCGATGGACGGCACCGTCGTCATCGGCGAAGGCGAGCGCGACGAAGCGCCGATGCTGTATATCGGCGAAAAGGTCGGGTCGGAGCAGGGCTCAGGCCCCAAGATCGACATCGCGCTCGATCCCCTGGAAGGCACCACCATCACCGCCAAGGCTGGTCCGAACGCGCTGGCCGTGCTGGCGATCGCGGAAGCTGGGTGCCTGCTGAATGCGCCCGACGTTTATATGGAGAAGCTGGCGATCGGGCCAGGCTATGCGCCGGGCACCGTCAGCCTGGAGCGCTCGGCGACTGAGAACGTGCAGTCGCTCGCCAAGGCCAAGGGCGTCCAGCCGAACGAGATCATCGCCTGCGTGCTCGACCGGCCGCGCCACGCCGCGGTCATCGCCGAGCTGCGCTCGATCGGTTGCGGCATCATGCTGATCCCGGACGGCGACGTGGCGGGTGTGATCGCGACCACCAATCCCGACACCACCGTCGACATCTACATGGGCTCGGGCGGGGCGCCGGAAGGCGTGCTTGCGGCCGCGGCGCTGCGCTGCGTCGGAGGACAGATCGAAGGCAAGCTCCTGTTCCGCAACGACGACGAACGCGGCCGTGCGCGGCGCTGGGGGATCGAGGATCTCGACCGCATCTACCGGCTCGAGGACATGGCCAAGGGCGACTGCATCTTCGCCGCGACCGGGGTCACCGACGGTTCGCTGCTGAAGGGCGTCAAGCGGCGCCGGCAGTGCATCACCACCGAAAGCATCGTCATGCGTGCGTCGAGCGGCACGGTGCGGCGGATCGCCGGCGAACATCGCAAGGCGGGTGCTTGAAGCCGCGCTGACCTGCTGTATCATGCGGGTATGACAGTGGGCGTGATCGAGAGCGGGAACGAGGCGATAGCGGTGGAAACGTCGCCTCCTCCTAGCGAGCTTGCCGCCGTCCAGCGGGTCGAGCGCTCCTACATGCAGGTGATCCGCGTCCGCACGCTGCTTGCCTGGTTGCCGCTCGTGATCGGTGCGGTGGTGCTGGACCGGCTGGTGCTGGCGAAGACTCCCGTCGGCGGGCTGCTGATGGTGCTGGTCCCGCTAGTGGCCATTCTGGCGACCGCGATGGCGCCGCCGCGCATCTGGGCGCGGCTCGGCTATGCCCTCGAGCCGGCGATGCTGCGGGTCGTGCGCGGGTGGATGTTCCATACCGATACCTTGGTGCCGCTGGTACGGGTCCAGCATCTCGACGTCGCGCGCGGACCGCTCGACAAGATGTTCGGCACCGCCACGCTGGCGATCCATACGGCGGGCACGCACAACAGCATCGTCCGCCTGCCCGGCCTGTCGGCGGACCGCGCGGCCGAGCTGGCGGCGGTGATCCGCACCCACATCAGGGCGGACCTCGACTGAGGTGATCGGGCAGGCGCTGACCGCTGATGAGGCACCGGCTGAACGGCTGCACCCCCTTGCCCTGCTGAGCGGGATCGGCCGGGCCATCCGTAACGTGGTCGGCGGGATCGCGGCCGGCGGGTTCCTCGCCGCGCAGGGCCGCCTCGGCATTGCGCTGATGATCTTTGCCGTCATCGCGGTGGTGACGCTTGGCGGGCTGTTCCTCACCTGGCGGCGCTTCTCGTTTCGTGTCGGCAGCGACGCCATCCGCATCGACAGCGGCATCCTCCACCGCAATCAGCGCACTATTCCCTTCGACCGGGTCGCCGACGTGTCGATCGAGCAGGGTCCGGTCCAGCGGGTGTTCGGCATCGCGCGGGTGACGCTGGAAACCGGCGGCTCGGGCGCGGGTAGCGAAGAAGGCGTGCTCGACGGCATTGCCCTCGACCGTGCCGAAGCGCTGCGCGAACATGTCCGAACCATGCGGCTCGGCGTGCACGCGGCCGAGGCACCGGTCGCCGCCGAAGTTACGGCCGAAGCCAAGTCGCCGCCCCTGTTCGCGATGGATCTGCGCCGGGTCCTGACGCTCGGCTTGTTCAACTTCAGCCTGGCGCTGTTCGCGGGCCTGTTCGGTATCAGCCAGACGGTCGGTGATGCGCTCGGCATTGATCCGTTCAAGCGCAAGTTCTGGACCCCGATCTTGGAGGAAAGCGGACTTGGCGACTGGCTGCTGGCCCACCGCATCGGCCTTGCGATCAGCGGGCTTGCGGTGCTGGTGCTGGCGGGCATCGCGACCGGCCTCGTCCGCACCACCTTGCGCGAATTCGGTTTCCGGCTCGACCGCACCGGCAATGGCTTCCGCCGCCGCCGCGGTCTCCTCACCAAGACCGACGTATCCTTGCCGAAGCGGCGGATCCAGGCCGGAATGATTGTCACCGGGCCGATCCGCGACCGGTTCGGCTGGCGCGCCTTCAAGGTGCTGAGCCTGGCCGGCGAAGCCGGCGGCGGCGGCGAGGGTGGCGAAAAGCGCCGCGACGATCACGTGCTCGCCCCGCTGGCAACCGACGCGGAGATCGCGCCCATTGCCTCGACGATCGGACTGGCCATGCCGGACGAGGCCACGCGGTGGCAGCCGGTGTCGCGCGCCTACATTACCAGCTTCCTCGCCGCGCTGGGGCCGATCCTCCTGCTTGCCGCGGTGGTCGGCGCCGCGGTTCCCGCACTCACCAGCGCGGAGCGCGAAGCGATGCTGATCGCGCCGATCCTGACCTCGGTCGGCTTTGTCCTCCTCGGCGCCCTGCGCTGGTTCGAGTGGCGGCACACGGCCTATGCGTTGGAAGCCGGCCGCCTCCTGATCCGCACCGGCTGGTGGAGCCGCCGCACGCTGCTGCTCCCCTTGCGCAACGTGCAAAGCGTGACGCTGAACGAAAGCAGCCTGTCGCGGCGGTTCGGCATCGCCAGCCTTACGGTGGATGTTGCTGGGGGCACATCGGGCGGGCAAATTGTGCCAGCATTACCGCGAGATCGGGCGAGTCTTCTGCGTCTGGAGCTGCTATCAGCGCAGCCATGAACGCGGCGCTTGGGGTCACGCGGTCGCTGTCGGGCCAGGCATGGCGTTGGCGGCGGCCGCAAGGGGAAGAGAAATTGGGCACCGCCCTGCTGGACGAGCTGCTGCTCGGCCGCGGGGTCAGCGCGCACGAGCTCGATCGTTATCGCAATCCGACGCTGCGCGACCTGCTGCCCGATCCAAGCCTGTTCCGCGACATGGACGCAGCGGCCGAGCGGGTCGCCGCGGCCGTGGTGGCGCAGGAGACCATCGCCATCTTCGGCGATTACGACGTCGACGGGGCGACCAGCAGTGCGCTTCTCGTGCTTCTGCTGCGCCAACTGGGCGCCGACGCGCTGGTCCATATTCCCGACCGTCAGGCCGAGGGCTACGGCCCCAACCTCCCCGCGCTGCTGGCCCTGCAAGCGCGCGGCGCAAGCCTGATCGTCACGGTGGATTGCGGCGCGCAGGCGTTCGAGCCGCTTGCAGGGGCGCGCGAAGCGGGCCTCGACGTGGTGGTGGTCGACCATCACCAATGCGCCGCCGCGCTTCCGCTGTGTCATGCGCTGGTCAATCCCAATCGCCTGGACGAGGGCGAGACGGGGATGAGCCATGGTCATGTGGCGGCCGTCGGAATGGCGTTCCTGCTCGGCGTCGCGCTGGTGCGCACGTTGCGCGGCCGCGGCTTTTTTGCGAGCCGGCCCGAGCCGCGGGTGATCGAGCTGCTCGACCTCGTCGCGCTCGGCACCGTCGCCGATGTGGCCAAGCTCCACGGCCTCAATCGCGCCTTCGTGACGCAGGGGCTGAAGGTGATGGCGGCCGGGCGCAACCTCGGGCTTGCCGCACTGGTCGAGGCGGCCCGGCTCAAGGGAGCGCCGAGCTGCCGCGATCTCGGCTTCGCGCTGGGACCGCGGATCAACGCCGGCGGCCGGGTCGGCCGCGCGGACCTTGGCGTGCGGCTGCTCACCAGCACCGATCCCGAGGAAGCGCGAACCATCGCGCAGGAACTGGACCGACTCAACGAAGAGCGACGCGGGATCGAGCAGGGCGTGCTCGACGAAGCCATGATGCAGGCCGCTCAGCGTGAGGGTGATCCGGTTATCACAGTCGCCGCCGACGGCTGGCACCCAGGTGTGATCGGGATCGTTGCCGGGCGCCTCAAGGAACGCTTCGGCAAGCCGAGCTTCGTCATCGCGGTCGGCGAGGATGGCATCGGCAAAGGCTCCGGCCGTTCGATCAGCGGCGTCGATCTTGGCGCAGCCGTGCTGGCGGCGCGCGACGAAGGCCATGCGGTTGGCGGCGGCGGCCATGCGATGGCGGCAGGCGTAACCTTGGCCCCAGGCGGGGTGCCTGCCTTTCGGGATTACCTCAGCGCCCGGCTGGCGAACGATGTCGCCAAGGCCACTGCCAATCGCGCGATGGTGCTCGACACCATGTGCGCGCCGCGCGGGATCGGCGCTGGTTTATGCGATTCGCTCGATCAGGCCGGGCCTTATGGCGTCGGCTGGCCGCAGCCGCGCGTGGCGGCGGGCGAAGCGCGGCTGATGCGGGTCGGGGTGGTCGGCAACGGCCATGTCCGCGGGATCGCCTGCGGGTCGGATGGCGCGAGCTTCAAGTGGATCGCTTTTCGCGCCGCCGAGACCGAGCTCGGCCAGGCCTTGCTGTCGATGCCGGGCGAGCGGAAGCTGTGGCTGGCCGGAACGGTGCATCGCGACAGCTGGAATGGCGGCGATGCGGCCGAACTGCACCTTGAAGACGCCGCACTCGCTTGACCCCTCGGCCGCCTTCACCTAGGGACCGCCTCGCCTCACCGATGGCCCCTTCGTCTAGTGGTTAGGACGCGGCCCTTTCACGGCTGAAACACGGGTTCGAGTCCCGTAGGGGTCACCAGAACCGCCAAAAACGGCGGAGTCGCTCAAAAACTGCCGCTCTCACGTTCGCTTTACCCGTCCTTGAGTACAAAGGATGCGTACAAAGTCAGCAGACGCGTACCTCACATTTATCCCGACAAGCGTACCGGCATCCTGCAGTTCAGGAGGCCATTTCCTCAAGCGCTCAGACCTCTCTGTTGGATCGGTGAGGTCAAGGTCAGCCTTGGCACCCGGGATCCAGCGATCGCTAAGGCTCGATCCGTTGAGCCTGCTGCCGAGTACGAGCGGTGGGCCTTTGAGCACGGATGGTCTGGGGTAGGTCGGTCAATAGTAGGTATTTGGCTTTCCCGCACGGAGCGGGACGAGAGATGGCTAGCGATGGCGGTCGTGCGGCTGACCGCCCTCTTTGCATGCAGCCGCACCAATGACGTCAGTGATGTTTCCGGGCTTTGCAATTGAGCATACACCACTTTGACCGGGTGAAGACGAGCTTGCCCGCACTCGTCTAACGCACCAGCGAGAGCGCCTTTTGTGGCCGCAACGCATCGGTCTTTTGCCCTGGGTGCCCTCAAGTCAGCTGACTTGGATCGTTGATCAGGTGGTTGCCCACAACTCCAGCATCCCACCGACGGGCGTGGGTGCTGTCCGTGTCGGCATTGAAGCTGAAGTCCGTAGGCGCCTAACGCTTATGGTTTTAAAGCGGAATAAGCTTCTATCCTCCTCTACCGAAGTCGAGGTCGCTGAAGCAACTTCCGTCGTGGTGATTAACAACACTGGCAGCACCTCACCGCTACCGACCCCCGTCGCGATAGCCATGAAGCGGTTGCGGTTGGCCAAGGAGGATCTGGCCGCGGTGCTAGACGACCTTCCGCTTCAGAACTCGCTCGCCGAGATCTGCCGCACTCGCCTTCTTCAGGTAGAACGGGGCGGTGGGTAGCTTGCTAGAGCAGTGAAGGGGCCGCAGCCTGCCCGGTTAATCATTGTCGGCTTGCGAAATACGGTTTCTGAAAGCCGACAGGCTGCTTCCCACCAACAATGCACGGGAGCGGTAGGGGGGCGTGGACCGGCTCACCGCTCCGTTCACTAGTGGCGCCTCACTCAGAAGGCGCGACACGAGCCCAGAGGTCGTTTGAAGGCGATGGCGTCGAAGAACGCCGAGGCTTGCACTACCGACCGCGCTTCATCCGGAAGAACCAGGCATAGGTGTTGACGTAAGGTTTGCCGTCCTTCGCCATCCCTCTCGCGTCGAAGTGAATCACCACGCGATCGCCCTCGGGAGTGATGCTCTTCACAGACGCTCTGATGCCGAGGCTGAGCCGTGTGTTAAACGGACGAATGACGTCGCGGAGAAAGTCCTCCTTGGTCGCGTAGGTCTTTGACGCGACCGAATTGCCCTCGATCGTCCAGCTGGCTTCGTCGGTCAGCAGTTCGAACGGATTGCCGGCACCGGCACTCCAGGCATCGAACTTGGCTGCCACAGCTGCCTTGTTCCGACTGGCGGTCCGGGCCTCTGGCGGCGAGGTGATTGCAAGGAAGGCCAAGCCTGCTCCGGCGATGCCAGAAGCGGCACGGGCAAGTGACAACGACGCAAGACAGGTGCGATTGTTCATGGAACTCTCTCCAGCGATTATGTGGACGGCGGCTTGAGCTCTGCCGCCCGATGGGGAGGGGGTGGGGTCAGATCTCGGCTTGCCAAGTGGGTCCGTGACGAGAAGCCCGGCAGGAAGATTGTTTTCACCTCATCGATGGGCGGGCTGCGCCATGTCGTACGGGTCTGTGAGGTCGAGCTTCTCGGCGCGGAGGGCGTTCATCCAGACGCTGGATGCCGACATCCTCTGGAACAATGCCGGCTATGGCGAGAGCGGGCCTGTCAGCGAGATCGCAACCGAGATCGTGGAACGAGAGCTGCCCGATCCGCCATATCGCCGAGTGATGCTGAAGGACTTCGACGCCTTACCGGCATCTGTCCGCCATCTGCACAAACCACTTCGCGACGCTGCTGCCAACGGTGGGGCCGTGGTGACCGGCGCTTCGTCGTTTGCTGGACGCCTAATTGCGGCTGATGCGCTTTCCGCCGCCGGGACAGCACCCTCTTCACGTAAGCTTTTGCGAGCGCGAGGGCGTTGAGCGCTGGTCTCGGGACTTCGGCGGTTACCGCTTCAGCAGCGAACTTCGCGAGCGGAGCGGAATGCTCGAAGAGCGGTTTGGGCCCTTGCGCTTCCACTTCGACCTTCCGCTGGAAGCGAACGGCCTGCGGATGAGCATGCAAGGCTGGTCGGCCTTCGGCATCCCTCTACCGCTCCGTCTCGCTCCCCGCTCGGAGGCAAGGGTGTGGGACAAGGACGGCGTCTTCCACTTTGACGTGCCGATCGCCCTGCCCCTTGTTGGCACTATCGTTCACTACCGTGGCTGGCTCAAAGGCTCCTGATCTTCATGGATGGCAAGGGTGAGTGAAGCCGTCCCGGCTAGACTACGTCTGCTATTCACCTGCCGCGCCAAGGCAGCCCTGATCTACAAGCAAGCAGGCAATTTGCGCACAGCGCAGATCCTGCTTGGCCATACCAAGATCGAGACCACGGTCCGATACCTTGGCGTCGAAGTAGAAGATACTCTCGCACTGGCCGAAGCCACTGAGATTTGAACAGGTTGGTGGGCTGATTCGCCAACCCACCATCACCTCGCTCCAGACGCCTGCCTTTTGTCGATCAACGACGGTCCACTTCTGGCGACTAGAGAATTGTTCCGGACATCGGAACCGGTCCGCCTAATGACACCCCTGTCGATGGGGGCGCACTTACTCTCGAGAAGGCATTGGCTCGCGGCGAGCTATGTCGAAGCGGTCGCCTTCAGCGAGGACGTGGACGGTCATGTTGTGCATGGAGAGGGTGACGTCCGACCTTGCTTCGGTGAGGTTGGAGTAGGTCACCCGCGAGCCATCGACGATATAGACGGCCCCGGATCCCAGCACCGCCAACGAGCCGTCTTCGACGATTGCTGCCGTGTTCTCGTCCACACCGATGCCGAGCACGCGAGGGTTGTGAGCCACGGCCCCGATCAGCCGTCCGAACCGTCCCCGCTCCGCGAAATGCTGGTCGATGATCACGTCCCGGATGAGGCCAAGGCCGGGGGCCATGTGAAGGTCGCCGATGCGATGCGATTCCTGGCTGGTGCCCTTGACCAGCATCGTCTCGCTCATGACCGACGCACCGGCCGACGTTCCGGCGATCACCCCGCCTCGTTCGTAGAGGCGGCGGACCTTGTCCTCGATTGCGCTGTCGCCGATCTGGCTCGTGATGCGCAGCTGGTCGCCGCCGGAAAAGAAGACACCTGCGGCATCGTCGAGGACCCGGAGCTTGTCATGGTCGCCCGCCTCTCCGCGATCCTCTACATAGAGTTCCACAAGTTCGCCGACGTCGAGGTCGCGGAACGCCTTCTGATATTCCTCGAAATAGCCTTCGGGGTGGTGGCTTGCCACCGTAGCGAGCACCAGCTTTCCGCCGCCAACCCGGGACGCCACCTCTTTCAGAATGGCCCGCTCGGACGAGGGCTCGCGCTCTTCATGCCCGCCGATGATGATCAGCGTTCCGTTGCGGTTATCGCTCATGGGGCGGTCGAATCCTCTGACTTGGCAAGCCACACGCCGGGCTCGTTCATGCGTTCGTGGACGTAGGCGACGGCGAAGTGCTGGCTGTTGTGCGACCAGCCGACACGGCCGTCGCGTGTAATCGCGATCGCTCCGCCATCGGCGTCGTCGCCTCCCACTTCCGGCAACTCGGACAGCGCGCTCGTGATGGCCTCTTGCGGCTTTTCGCCCACCTCCAAGCGGTTCATGATCTTGGACGCAAGAACAACGCGAGCGATGGTCTCTCCATCGCCGGAAAGTGCAACGCCTCCGATCCGATCGTCAGCATAAAGGCCGCAGCCAGGCTGCGGGCTATCACCGATCCGGCCGACGCGGCTGCCGGTCAACCCGCCCGTCGACGTGCCGGCGGCGACATGTCCTGCGCGATCGAGCGCCACTGCCCCGACGGTGTCATGCTCCTGCTGCGCGGGTGCGGCGTCCGACCTCAGCTCGCCTTCGTCGATAAGCTCCAACTGCTGCTCGCGCGCGAAGATAAAGGCACCCTCGCCGGCCAGCAGTATCTCTTTCTCCGGCAGCAAGCGCCGCGCGACGCTGATCGGGTGCCGGACGCCGCGGATCACCGTCACGGCGCCGACACTGCGGTCGCGACCGTCCATCAACCCGGCGCACATCTCGATCCCGCCGGCGGCGTTCAGGGCCGACCCAATCCCGGCATTGAACACCGGCAGGGACTCAAGTACCCTGATCGCACATTCGACAGCGTCCACTGCCGAGCCCCCATCGGTGAGAACTCTCCGGCCCGCTTCTGCGGCTTGGCGCACGCCATCGCGGTTGGCCTGCTCGTCGCCACGCTCGATCTCCTTCGCGCCGCCGTGCACGATCAGCGCCCACTTGGGCTCCTTGTCAGCCATTCTCACTCCGCTGCGATGACCTGGCCGTGGCGGTTGCTCGCCGACTGCACCCGTTGGAATTTATTGACCTGTTTCCAGCAGCCGAAGATGTCGCTGGGGGTGATGACCACCAGTTCGCCCGGCGCCGCGAGGGTCATGGCCACGGCTGTGGCCTCCTCTTCCCCCGGTACGAGATGGATTAGTTTCTCCGGAGCGCCAGCTTCCCGCGCACCCTTCTGCAACAATCGCAGCACCTCGCCGCGCGGACGCCCCCTTGTCGCGGGATCCTCCCGGAAGACGATCTCGTCGAAGATCTGTCCGCAGATCCGCCCGACTTCGGTGATGTCCTCGTCACGGCGGTCGCCGGGCATCGCGACCGCGCAGATTGCCCGCTTGTAGCGGTGGCGAAGGCCGGTCACGACTTCGCCCAACGCCCGCAGCCCGGCGGGGTTGTGCGCATAGTCGACAATCACCCGGAAGCCGTGCGCGTCATGGACGTTGAGGCGGCCCGGGTTCTGCTCGAAGCTCGACTGGAACATGGACAGGGCCGAGCGGATCGTGAGCAGCGGCACGCCGTGGGCCACCGCCATGGCCACGCACGCCAGCGCGTTGGCGATGTTGAAGGTCGCCATGCCGTGCAGCGTTGCTGGGATCGCTCCCGCCTTCATGACGATCTCGCGGCGTCCGTGCTGGTGCAGGACGATGGTCCCCCCTTCCGGTCCGGGCTCCCGCACGACGGCCATGCCGCCCTCGTCGACATGGCGCCGTACGACCGGAGGCATGTCGTCGCCCCCGTGCAGCGAGAACCAGGCAATCGTGCCACCGGCCCTGCGCTGCATACCGACGCAATGCGGATCATCGGCGTTGAGGATCGAGGTGCCGCCAGGCCGCACTGTCTCGACGATCAGCGACTTGACCCAGGCAAGGTCTTCAATGGTCTCGATGCCTTTGAGGCCGAGGTGATCCTCGGCAACGTTGAGCACGGCCCCAACGTCCGCACGATGATAGCCAAGACCTTCGCGGAGAATACCGCCGCGCGCCGTTTCCAGCACAGCGACATCGACGGTCGGATCGCGCAGCACCATTCGTGCGCTGCGCGGGCCCGTGGCATCACCCTGCATGATCATCACATCGTCGATGTAGACGCCCGTGGTCGATGTCAGTCCGATCGAGCAGCCCGTGAATCGCAGAACGTGCTTGAGCATCCGCGCGGTTGTCGACTTGCCGTTGGTGCCCGTGATCGAGAAGATCGGGATCCGGGCCGAACTGCCCTGCGGGTAGAGCATCTCCAGCACGGGACGGGCCACGTCACGCGGCGGCCCTTCGGACGGCTCAAGGTGCATTCGGAAGCCGGGCGCCGCGTTCACCTCGATCACGCCGCCGCCGGTCTCCCGAACCGACTTGCTGATGTCTGGGCAGACGAAGTCGATCCCGGCGATGTCCAAGCCGACGATCAGCGCGGCACGGCGGGCAATCTCGGCATTGTCGAAGTGGATTTCGTTGGTACGGTCTACCGCAGTGCCACCCGTCGACAGATTGGCGGTGGCGCGAAGCATGACAACACTCCCCGGCGCCGGGACGCTGTCGATCGTCAGGCCGGACCGGCCGAGATAGTCCACCACATGCGCATCGACCTTGATCCGGGTCATGACCTTTTCATGGCCAGCGCCGCGGCGAGGGTCGCGGTTCACTTCTTCGATCAGCTCGGCGATGGTGTGCACGCCATCGCCGATGACGTGAGCCGGCACGCGCTCCGCAACCGCAACGAGCTTGCCGTCCACCACCAGGATGCGGTGGTCTCGGCCGGGAAAGAACTGCTCCAGCACGACCCGCCGGCCATGCTCCCGCGCAAGGTCGAAGCCGAAGCGGAGCTGGTCCTCGTCCATGATCCCGGTGGTGATGCCCCGGCCATGATTGCCGTCGAGCGGCTTGGTGACGAGTGGGAAGCCGAGACGCCGTGCTTCGCGCAAGGCATCCTCGACATCGCTGACGAGGACGCCGCGAGGGACCGGCACGCCGGCTTCGTCGAGCAGGCGTTTGGTCAGATGCTTGTGGCTCGCGATATCCGCGCCGATGAGGCCCGTCTGACCGGTGACGCTGGCACGAAGCCGCTTCTGGTGCCGTCCATGCCCAAGCTGCACCAGGCTTGCCTCGTCTAGCCGCATGACCGGAATGCCGCGCCGCCTCGCCTCGTCAACCAGCGACTGGGTGGTCGGGCCAAAGGCGCAGCGCGCTGCGGCTCGGCGGATGTCCTCGAGGCGCCGGGCGAGGTCGAACTCGCCATCGGCCGGAGCGATGCGGTCGAGGCGCCCGATGCCTGCAAGCTCAGGCGGAAGCAGCGAGTTCACCAACTCCAGCGCCGTTCGCCCGGCAAGCAGCCCTGCCTCCTCGTAAGCATAAGCGAACATCAGGTTGTAGACGCCCGGCTTGCCTTTCACCGACCGCGTCTTGCCGCGCGTCACGCGCGGGCCCGCCATGGATTGCAGTTCCAGTGCCACATGCTCAGCCACATGACCAAGCCACGTCCCGGCGCGCAGGCGTTCAAGGAACCCGCCTCGCCGCTTCAAGCTGCAGCCGTGCCGCTCAAGTCCGGGCAGCAACGCGATCAGCCGATCGACGAAATCGGGGATGCGGTTCGAAGGCCATTCTTCCAACCGGCCAAGATCCAGCATGATCCGGATCATGGGTGTCAGGCTGTAATAATGCGGTCCGCGGTAAACGCCCTTTTCAAGCACTTCGGCTTGCCTCGTCACCAGCCGAGCCGGGCCTTCATCCGAGGCATCGAAGAATGCGGAGGTTTGGTGCGCGGTCACTTGGCGTTGCCTCAATCGATGTGCTGCGCGAGCAGCGACTGGAGCGCAGGGCTTTGCTCGATGAAGTCGCGCAAGGCCTGATCGAGCGGTCGGAGCAGCAAGCCTTTGTGGCTACTGAGGCTGGTGTCGGTTCTGCCGGAACCATTGCTGACACGGATCTGCTTGCCGGACAGCCGCGCCCGATCGGCGACATCCTGCGCAAGGTCGTACCAGCTCACCGCTCCTTGGTTGGTGAGGTGCCACACACCCGTTTCGCGATCGAGCAGCAGGTCCAGCGTCGCGTGGACGAGATCAGGGACGTAGGTCGGCGAGACGATGTTGTCCTGGCTCGCGACCACCTCCCTGCCCTGCTTCAGATCGCGAACGGCAGTGTAGAGGAAGTTGAACTTGTCCCACGGGCCGAAAAAGGCGCTGGTGCGGATAACGAGTGCCTCGGGTAGCACGGCCAGCACGCGTTGCTCGCATTCCAGCTTGCTGAGACCGTAAGTGCATCGCGGTGCCGGCGCGTCGCCTTCCGTGTAGGAACGGCCAAGCGAGCCGTCGAACACGAGGTCGGACGAGAAGGTCACCAGAGGGACGCCCGCCGAGCGGCACGCGCTCGCCAAACGCTCAGGCCCAAGCGCATTGGCGGCGTGGCATTCTTCCGCTCTCTCCGCGGCCTCCCACGTGCGCACAAAGCCGGCCGCATTGATCACGGCCCACGGACGATGATGTTTGATCGCCGTACGGATGGAAGCGTCGTCGACGATGTCCAGTTCGTCGCGACTCGTCACCACATGCGGAAGACCGCGATGCGAGCAGATTCGGTGAAAGGCTTGGCCCAGGGTTCCTGTGGCCCCCGTAATCAGGATCGGACGCGCGGACCTCGCTGCGGACGGTGAAAGCGTGTGGAAGTTCGGCCTCATGTAGTGCCGCCCTGGCCGCTTCCACCAGCCAGGCACCTTCAGGACGGGATGATCCAGCCTTCGGCCTGCCGCCAGATCGGCCGCAGCCCGGGCCAACATCGTGGGACGGGGTTTGCTTCCGCGCGTGTCGTAGGCACCGACGTCGTAGCTACCGTTGCGCTCGGTCAAGAGCGAACGCCAGTCCACCGCGCCGAACACCGACCACAAGGTGACGGCGCGGATGTCGGCGCCCCGTCCGCGAACAGTGGTGGCCGCCGTCCAGACGTCCTGCAGCCAGCGGACCTGCTCTTCACGGGTGCAGCCGTGATGCACTTCGGTAACGGCCATCGGGAGCCGATACCGGTCCCAAACCTCCTGCAAACGCTTCTCCGGCCCGACCTCGCGGCGCAACCGGTGGACCCGGATTGCCTCGAGATCGACATAGGTCTGCGCACCGTTCGAGCCTGCTTCGACATGGGGATAGCGCTCGATCCGGTGATCCAGATAGCGCTCGCTGGTCAAGTAATGATTGACCCCGATGATGTCGGGCTTGCCCCGGCCCGTTGCGAGACCGTCAAGAAGTTCCTGCGGGACGTGAGGCTGCACGCGATCATGAAGTTCGTGACCCGGGCGCAGGCGTCCACACAGAAGATCGAGACTGAGCCAGCGGCGAACATTCTCATACTCCACCTGGGCTGCAAGCTCCGGCGTGCCGAACGCCCTGCCGATATCTTCGGTGACAAGCAGCTGGGCGGCTGGATTGACCTCCCGAATGGCCGCCATCGCTTCCAGGGTCCCGACGCACTGGTTGGCAAGCGCGCGGTACATCTGCCCTTCGTCGCGAAGATGCGGGAACCAGTGACCGTAGAGGCAGGAAAAGCGCGCTGTCGTCAGTGGCTCGTTGACCGGGGTCCACATGTCGATCCACGGGTACCGCCGTGCGACGCGGCCCGCATAGTCACGGAGCTTCTCGGGAAACCGATCGTCCAGGAGCTGCGTATAGCGAGGGCCCGATCCGTGATGGACAAGCCCGCCGATCACCCTGATCCCGAGCTCGCGTAGCCTGGCGAGGCGCTCATCGTGCCAGCTGAAGTCCAGCTCGTGCGGGCTTTCCGGAGCGATGGTCTCCCACAGGATGGGATAGCGCACCGTGGTAACGCCAAGCTCTGCCAGTGCGTCAAGATCGCCAAGGCGGGTGCGATGTCCAGTTTCGCGCACCTGGTCGCGATACTCGTCGCCAACCCGGACAACAGTGCATTCGGTACCGCCCCACAGCTCGAGCGGCTGCTGGTCGGGGCCGATCATGAATCCTTCCTCCCCGACCTTGGGTCATGCGAAGCGCTGCTTGAGCTCGCCCGCTCCCGATAAGCCGCCGCAAGCGCGCGGTGCGCATGCCGGGCTTCGTCGCAGTCAGCCTGTTCCGCTGCCACCAGCCCCTGAAGCTCACGGTCTAGGAAGTAGTGCAGGTCCGCGCCATCGGTCGCGATGTAGTTCGAAGAATGTCGAATGACCTCCCGGTCCCGGAAGATCAGGAACTGTGCAGTTTCGCCCATCTAAGTCGCACCACGGGTAGCAGTTGAATACCCGCTTGACGCCCACCGCTTCTCGTCAGTTCCTGCTGCATGACTTTTGTTATAACGATTCCCTCTTCGCCAGATTTTCCGCTAACTTACTTTAATACAGCGTCGTTTCGCTGGAACTGACTCGCTCTGAATGCCTTGTGTCCGTATCTTCCGCTTCCGCCTTGGCGCTGCCACGCTGAAAGACGCCGCCAAGCAAGGTTCACTAAAAAGACGGAGGCGAACCTGCTCGCCTCCGAACGGAGCAACGCGCATGTATTATCACGACAGTCGACTGCAGCATCCCGTTCGTGTGACGGAGCCCGATCCGGCCTTTGCGCGATCGCTTCAGCAAGCCATTGGCGGCGTCGAAGGCGAGATCCGTGTTTGCATGCAGTATTTCTTCCAAGCCTGGAACGCGCGAGGGCCGGACAATCGCTATCGCGACATGCTGCTCAACACGGCGACCGAAGAGATCAGCCATATCGAGATGCTGGCAACGGCCGTCGCGCTCAACCTCGAGGTGGCGCCTGCCCACCTTCAGGAGGAAGGCGTCAAGGACAAGCTGGTGGGTGCAGTGATGGGCGGTGAGCGTCCGCGCGCCGCGATCGAAGGAATGATCCACAAGCAGATGCTATCCGCCGGCCTCGGCGCCATGCCCATCGACAGCGACGGTGTGCCGTTCGACATGAGCCACATCTATGCAAGCGGTAATCTGGCGGCCGACATGACCGCCAATGTCGCGGCGGAGAGCACCGGCCGCGTGCTTGCCGTGCGCTTGTACAATCAGGCCCACGACGAGGGCATGCGCGACATGCTCTCCTTCCTGATCGCGCGCGACACGATGCACCAGAACCAGTGGCTTGCGGTGATCGAGGATCTGGGCGGCTTCGAAAGCCAGTTCCCAATCCCGAACTCCTTTCCGCAAGCGTCCGAGAAGGGCGACTTCAGCTACAAGTACTTCGTCACCTCAACCGACGGGAATTACCCCGCCGGGCGGTGGAGCGACGGACCGAGCATCGACGGCAAGGGGCAATTCGAACCCACCAGGGTCGAGCCGATGGGCGACGAGCCCGTGCTGGGGCCGGCCCGCCCGGATAGCGGCGCGCAGAAGGAGCAAATGGCGCCTTCCGCTCCCGACGGTGAACGGGCTCCCCAATCGTGACGAACCCAAGCACCAGAAGAGGAGACTTGAAATGGCGCAGAAAGCAGCCGGCGGTCAGCAGGCTTCGCTGACCGAAAAGGGCGGCGTCAAAGGCGGTGCGGGAGGACGCGGCGGCGGCGGCAAGGGCGGCAGCGGCTCCGGTAACAGCAAGAAGACCGGCAAAGGCGGTTGAGGCAAATAGCCGAAAGGAACTGACGATGAGCAAGAGCAGCCACGAAGGAACGGGCGACCTTCCGCAGAACCAGAACAATGCGATGAGTGACGATCCGGCCGACGGCAATCGCAACTCCTTCACGGCGGAAGAGCAGAGCGGCGAGGCCCCCGCCAGACCCCGTCATAGCGAGGAGGACAAGCTGCGCGAGTTCGGTGAGCGAGGCTCCAAGCAGCCTTGATCCCGACGTTTCCGGAGACTCACGCATGAACGACAATCCGACCAACGCACCGGAAGCACGCTCACCCCGTGCGATCAAAATGATTGGAACCCTCGCGATCCTGCTTCTGATTCTCGCCATCATTCTGTTGGCGAGCGGCATCGTGAACTTCGAACAGCGCGGAATTTTCTAGAGCTCTTTCGCTGGCACTCGCACGCGCTTGTCGTGAGATCGCCTCATCCCGCGCTCAGCCGAGACAGCCGAACGTACTCGGTCAACAATAACACCAGACCGTGATAATTGTTAAAGCGACAGCATTCCAACCGGATAGAACAGTGACGGGCCGGTTTGTAGCGTAGCGCCGGCCCGCCTCAGGTGCGATCCAGGGAAGGATGCGATGGGCCAGACAGATCAGGAATACTTGCTTGCGCGAGCAGAGCAGGAGCGCGAACTAGCGTCGAGGTCGGCAGACGAGCTTGTTCGGGCCATTCACCTCAAGCTCGCGCACGAATATGCCATGCGTGCACACGGCAACGATCTGCTTTCAAGGCGCGACGATGACGTGCTTGGCGGAACCGCGAGCCGCCTGACAATGCTTTGATGTTGGCAAACAGCGCCTGAAGCGTTCGGGGTACATCAGCAGTAGAGATCAGTCAGATTTCTGGCCGTTGCGCGGCGCTGATCGCCTTTGCTTGCGCATCGTAACGCTTCGCTAGAGCAAGGAGCGTCGACTTGGCCGTCACGTCGTCGATGCCACCTGCAAGACGCCGACATCTCTCTGCTTGACGTCCCAGATAGGCAGCTTCGTTGTTCATCGGCGCCCCCTAGGCGGGATCCGGAAAGCACCTCCTAACTTTAGTTAGACGAGAGGCTGGGCCTTGGACTAGGTCGTTTTCAGCCAAGTGTATCCATCCGCTCCTGATTGAAGGTGCCGCAATCATGATAGCCGTTGCGACTTGCCGAATGGTGCGATGAGCCGCGAATACTCATCTTCCGGTCGGCCGTAGCAATCGCCGGCAAGCTCACCCAAACGATCACGGTCCACAACCAATACCCGCCCGCGCGTGGCACGGATTGCGCCGGTGCCTTCCAGCGTGTGCAGCGCAATGGTCACGCCAGCGCGCCGAACACCAAGCATCATCGACATGAACTCGTGCGTGAGGTCGAGCACGTCGCCGCCGACACGGTCGTGGCACATGAGCAGCCAGCGGGCGAGGCGCTGGGGAACCTCATAATGCGCGTTCGCCGCGCTGCCTTGCGCAGCCTGAACCGTGAAGGTCTGCACATAGCGGAGGAGAAGGGTGCGAAGCGTGGTGCTCTGCTCGCAGGCGTCCTTCAGCCGATCCGATGCGATTCTCAGTGCAGGCACGCCGTCGCCAACCTGCAGGAACGAGCGGTGCGGCGTCCTTTCGACCGCAAGCAGGATCGCCGTTCCGGAGAAACCTTCGCGACCGAACAGGCCGATCTCGATCTCGTCTCCATCCCGCTGCGGATCGGTGACGGAGGCCACACCGTCCTCGAGAAAGTGGACGAATTCGATCGGCTTATTGGCTTCAAAAAGACACTCGCGGAAGCCGATCGAAACCCGCTCAAGATGCGGTTGCAGCAACGCAAAATCCTGCTCCTGCATCTGCTGGATCAAGATATTTGCAGACGATGCTTGGGTGAGATCGGTCATGCTCGCCAACTAATTCTTGGGGCGAGAGCACGAGGCATCTCTCAGTCAGTCGCGCCCTGAAGGTGTGCGGCTGATGACCTGCAGATAAGGCGGAAATCCGCTAATGTAAGTGGGATCAATTGTGCGTTAGCGGACATAGGGTGGTTTGCCCACGCGCGCTGACGCAAGCGGTTGGCGAACTTGGAAACTATCTGGCTAGGTAATATTCATTTCGATCGATCAGAAAAGAGCAGCCATGCTCGAGCCGTTCTTTGCTAGGCTCGCCCAGCATTCAAGTGTCTGCCCGGCTGACATCGCTTCGCTCAGCGCCCTGGGATGGGAAAAGCTGACGATCGAACCCCATGTAACCATCGTCCGCGAAGGCGAAGTGCCGCAGTTCTGCTACGTGCTTCTGCAGGGTTGGACGGTCCGCCAGAAGATCACGGGCGAAGGGGCCCGGCAGATTTTGGCGCTCCAGCATCCCGGTGACGCATTGAATCTGCAGCACCTTATGCTGCACCGCGCGGACCATAATGTGCAGACTCTTTCGACCTCTGCCGTCGTTGCTCGAGTGTCGAGAACCGCTCTGTGGAACCTCTTGGAGCAAAGTCCGCAACTGGCTTTTGCCCTTTGGCGCGATAGCCTGATCGATGCGTCCATTTCCCGCGAATGGGTCGTGAACGTCGGTCGGCGGCGTGGCCGCACCCGCGTGGCGCACCTGCTGTGCGAGATCGCTGTCAGGCAACATGGATCGGAAAGCGGTTCGCCGTCGAAGCTTCACTTGCCGCTCACGCAGGAACAGCTCGGTGACGCTGCCGGGCTCACCCCAGTGCATACCAACCGGGTGCTCCGCGTTCTCGACCAATCCGGCGCGGTCAGCCGCGAGCGCGATCATGTGCAGATCGAGGACTGGGATCAGATGGTCACGATCGCGGACTTCGACCCGACCTATCTTCACATGGAGCGCGCGCCGGTTCTGTCCTGATCTGGGTTCGAGCAATCAGGGCTCAATCGTCACCGCTTCGGTGAAGGGCAGACTGAGCACAACGGTGCCGCTCTCGTCCTCTGCCTCGATGCGGGTACTAAGACGAAGAACGCCCTCCTGAACGTCACCGGCGATCACATCCCTCGCATTGCGGAGCATGTGTTCGCGAAGTTCGGACAGGCCGGCAAGAACAATACCCTCGCCATCGAGCAGCTCGTCCGTCGCGTCGCGAAGATGCAGGAAGTAGCGCGGCACCTGAACACTCCTGCGAGCCAATACATCGGCCCGGGGGTGCGGCAGCTGCTGGGAAGGCGGCGACCACAGCAAGCCAAAGCTGGCAGCGCGAAGATAAGTTCCCGAGCCTAACCAATATCATAGGCGTCGCCCGGGCAGCACGAGAAGTATCCCAAACAATGATTTCGGAGTGCCCTCATGACCACCAATAGCCGGTACCACCTCGAACGAGCCCGCAACGAGCGCGACATCGCCTACAAAGCATCCGCATAGCCGCCGAATTCTACTCCGTTGGCGACGTCCCTCTGATATTGCAGTTCTTCGGCTGTCACCCGGGCCAGCGCATTCAAGCTGCGTACAAACGACGGATCGGCGAACGAAAGAAAAGCGCTGAATTCTCAGTAACTGTATCTACGTGTTTCCCTCCCGTAGGGGTCACCACGCTGATGCAAGCTGCTTCGGTCACAGCACCATCGCTTCCGGGTTGAGCGGGCATCCAGCAAGTTTCGCAGGCAAGAAAAAGCTCGGCGCCATCAGGCACCGGGCTCTTTTGCGTCTGGCGCCGCCCTTAGCGGGGCGGCGGCGACTTAGCCGAACTGCGGCAGATGGCTGGACCGACGACGACGCATCGAGACGCCCACCGCACCAAAGCCGAACAGCATCAGCGCCCAGGTAGCGGGCTCCGGAACTGCTGCGGCGACGCCGCCGAGACGAACCTGACGAACGTCGGTCAGGCCCGCACCGGTCAGACGGAACCCGTTGAAGAGTTCGCTGCCGGTCGCAGTGATGCCGAACTGGTTGCCGCCATTGCCGAGACTGACGGACGAGGCGGTGTTCACCACCGCACCGTTGAAGAGGGCTTCGATCAGAACCGAACCAGTCCCCGCCAGGTTGAAGGTCGCGGTAGTGAACGTGCCACCGTTCAGCGTGAAGGTGAGCGGCTGGTTCAGAAAGCCGTCGACGGCCGCGATGTTGGCTTGGCCGTTCGCATTGCCATTGAGCAACTCACTGCTGGTGAACGCCCCGGCAAAGGTGCGCGAACCCGAGTTGAAGCTGGCCGCGACCGAGTTCGACGACAGGGTCTGAGTGACCATGACGTTGTTGCCGTTGGTGGACGGGCACTGCGGTGTTGCACTGCCGGTCACGTTACACACCACAGCGGCAGAAGCCGGGGAGGCGGCGAGCGCGACGGCGAACGCCGAGGCAGCAGCAAGGGTCAACAGTTTCTTCATGGCAAGCTTCTCCGATACGCGACACGGGTTTGCGCAGAAGCAACCTTTGTCCGAGCGCACGACGCATGCGTTAACCATGAAGTTCCACGCAGCCGAAAATAAGTTAACAGCGTGATAACTATGTCCTGCCGAGACCCTGCGGGCCGCAGATTTCAGCCCTTTTCGGCTCGCCCGTACACATCGTCGAAACGGACGATGTCGTCCTCGCCGAGGTAGGTTCCGCACTGCACCTCGACCAGGTGCAGCGGCACCTTGCCGGGGTTGGCCAGCCGGTGAACGGTGCCCGCGCTGATGTAGGTCGATTCATTCTCGTGCAGCAGGAAGGTCTTTTCGCCCACCGTCACTTCGGCGGTGCCGGTGACCACCACCCAATGCTCCGACCGGTGATGGTGGAGCTGGCTCGACAGCTTGGCACCGGGGCGGACGATGATCCGCTTGGTCTGGAAGCGGGCGTCGCGGTCGGTGGTCTGGTAGGAGCCCCAAGGGCGGTGCACCACACTGGTCAGGTCCGCGTTGGGATCGCCGGCTTCCTTCAGGGCCTTGACCACCGAACCGACGTCTTGCGCGCGGTCGCGAGAGCTGACCAGCACCGCGCCATCCACCGCGACCACCACCACATCATGGAGGCCGAGCGTCGCCACCGTGGTCTCACCGCCGGCGATCACCAGCGAATTGCTGGTGTCGACCGCCAATGCATTTCCCTGCAGCGCGTTGCCCTGCCCGTCCCGTTCGGCCCGGCTCCAGATCTCGTTCCACGAGCCGAGGTCGGACCAGCCCATGTCGACCGGGACCACCGCCACGTTGCGCGAGCGCTCCATCACCGCATAGTCGACCGAGATCGGGCTGATCGCCGCCGCGTCATTGTCTTCCAGCGGCCGGAAGAAGGATCCATCCTCGGTGCCGCCTTCGACCGCGGCCTGGGCCCAGGCGGCGATGCCCGGCTCATGCGCTTCCAGCTCGGCAAGGAAATCCTCGGCCCGAAACAGGAAGATGCCGGCGTTCCAGAAGTAATTGCCCGAACGGAGATAGGCTTCGGCCTTGTCGTAGGAAGGCTTTTCCACGAACTCGGCAACGTCGATCGCGCGGTCGCCGGCGGCCGCCGTTTCGTCGACGCGGATATAGCCATAGCCCGTGTGCGGCGATGTCGGGCGCACGCCGAACGTGACGATCTTGCCGCGCGCGACTTCCGGCAGCGCCTGCGCGATGGCCGCACGGAAGGCGCGTTCGTCGTCGATCACGTGGTCGGAGGGAAGCACCAGCATCACCTCGCCCGCGGCGCGGCTTGCCAGCCAGTGTGCAGCGACGGCCAGCGCCGGAGCGGTGTTGCGGCCCTGCGCTTCGAGGATGATGCGCTCGGCAGCGGCGCCGCCGTCCTCGACCTGGTCGCGAACAAGGAAGCGTTGTTCCTCGGCGGTGATCAGCAAGGGAGCCGCGAAGCCGGTACCCGACGCACGCGCCACCGTGTTCTGCAGCAAGGAGGGACCACCGTCGAAGCTCGCGAGCTGCTTGGGGAATTGCGCGCGGCTGAGCGGCCACAGGCGGGTGCCCGAACCGCCGCACAGGATGACCGGACGAATGGGAGTGTGGGCCTGATCGCCGGCCAGGGTCTTGTCGCTCATGTGCCTCTCATAAAAGCAATGCCCGCGTTCGTCGCTGTCCAAAAAGCATGGCGGCAGCCTGCCCCGCACCGGTGCAATCCCTCTGTGTGCCGGTTTCGCACAACGTCGATCGGGGGCTAGGGAGAAACTTAACAACAGTTTAACCGTTGTCGCCTTGAAACGATCGTGCGGAGATGATTCGTGTCCGGTTCCCGAGCCTACAAGCGTCGACTGGCAATTGCTGGTTTCGCCTGCCTGGCCGGCGTCGCGTCGGCGCCCTTGGCGGTGATGTCGTTTGCCGGCAACACGGATCTTGTCATGCCTGGCGTGCAAACGGCCGAACGGTTGATGGCGATGCTCGATGCCCGCTCACCGGGTGAACGCGCCGAGGGCGCGCTGACCCAGACCAAGCGCCGCCTCGCTTCCGCGCCGCGCAAGCGCAGGCCGGTCAAGCCGCAGCCGCCCACCCCGCCGATGGAAGAGCTGGCGCGGATCATCAATCCGGTTCCGCCCGTCCTGCCGGTCGAAGTGGTGCCGCCGATCGTGCCGCCGCCGACCGCCGCTGACATCATCGCTCCCGCGAGCCTCACGGCCAGCGCGCCCCTGGGCTTTGGCTCGGAAGTGATTGGCGGCGGCTTCGTCTCGCCGCCGCCCGGCGGAAGCGCACCGCCGACGAGCGAAGTGCCGCCGCCGGCGCCGGTTACCAGCGCGGTGCCCGAACCCGGGACCTGGGCGATGATGCTGCTCGGCTTTGCGATGATCGGCTCGGCCATGCCGCGCCGTCGCCGTGCCCGGCTCGCTGCTGCAGCCTGAAGGTCGACGCCGTGAAGTGGATCGCCTTGACGCTGGTCGCAGCGGCAACGGGTGGGTTGTTCGCCGCTCAGTTCGGCCAAGGCCAGTCGCGTTCCGCGCCCGCTGCCGTTAGCCACGCCTTTATTCCGCAGGACACCGACACGCGGCTGTATCTCACCCCTGCCCAGCAGCGGCAGGCATCGGCCGAAGGCGGTTTCCGCCAGGTTCCCCGATCCCTTCTACGGGTCGACCGGCAGATGCAGTATGGCGACTTCACCTGGAACGAGGATGGCGTGCCGGCCGGTCCGATCACTATTCGGGTCGACCTGCGCACCCAGTTAATGAGCGTGTTCCGCGGCGGCCACGAGATCGGCACGGCGGTCGCGCTATACGGTGCCGACAGCAAGGAAACGCCACTCGGCAGCTTTCCCATCCTGTGGAAAGGGCGTGATCATCGCTCCAGCCTGTATGACGCACCCATGCCGTTCACCCTGCGCCTGACCGGCGACGGGGTCGCCATCCACGGCAGCGACGTACGCCTGGGGGCCGCAACGCATGGCTGCGTCGGCGTGCCAACTGAATTCGCGCGGTTGTTGTTCGAACAATCCCGTACCGGCGACGTCGTTACCATCGTCAGGACAACTTCTCAGGCCTGACAAACCGGTCCAAGGTTGTGGCTAATCTGTTCCACTTCGGCACATTATTCGCCTTTGGGGGACAGGACGTGCACTATCAGCGGCGAGTTGATGCAACTTTCATTCAGCGCTGCGGATTCAGCAGGAACTTAAAAGGTTACCGCACCGTTAACGAACCCGCGGTGGAAGCAGCTTTCTACCGATTTTCCATCGTTAGTTAGGG
This sequence comes from Sphingomonas sp. LHG3443-2, assembly GCF_049896405.1. Taxonomy (NCBI): domain Bacteria; kingdom Pseudomonadati; phylum Pseudomonadota; class Alphaproteobacteria; order Sphingomonadales; family Sphingomonadaceae; genus Sphingomonas; species Sphingomonas sp. LHG3443-2. The sequence goes on along the minus strand of NZ_JAFCUG010000001.1, from coordinate 1,058,744 downwards.
GACTGCTCATGAAGTCATTGAAACTCGGTGTCGCGCTCGCGATTGCCGCTACCGCCCTGCCCGCCACCTCGGCGCAAGCAGCCCAGTATCTCACCATCACTGGCCCAAGCGGCACCTTCGGCGATGACGAAGTCGTTTGCACTGGCGGGGGCACGAACTGCAACTTCACCCGCACGTTCACCTTCACCACCCCGACTGGCTTCAACCTCGCCAGCATCGACATTTCGTCGGTCGCGACCACCAATCCGCTGACCAACATCGACTTCTCGTCGGTGACCCTGAACGGCGTGGTGTTTAACACTCTGTCGACCGGCACGCAGGAGTTCCGCAACCTGCTGAACCAGGCGCTTGCCGCTGGCGGCACCAACAACCTGGTCGTGACGGGCACCACGGGCGGAAACGCTTCGTTCTCGGGCAACCTGTCGTTCTCGGCCGCAGCTGCGGTTCCGGAGCCCGGCACCTGGGCCCTGATGCTCCTCGGCTTCGGCGCGGTGGGCTTCTCCATGCGTCGCCGCCGCAGCGCGACGGCTCACCTGTTCCAGGCTGCCTAAGCAGTTCTGACACACGACTAACGAAAAAGGGTCCGGCCTCCCTGCCGGGCCCTTTTTCCATGGTCTGCTCTGGGACGCATCTGCTCCGGCCGGCACTCCCGGCTTGAAGTCCAGCCGTGCCTGTGGCCACTACCCTCAGATGACCCTGCGCATCGCTTATCTGACCAGCCAATATCCGGCCACGTCGCATACCTTCATCCGCCGCGAGGTGAGCGCATTGCGCGCTGCCGGCCTGGATCTGCAGACCTTCAGTGTGCGGGCGCCCGGCACAGCCGAGCTCAAAAGCGCGACCGATCAGCAGGAGGCAGCGCAGACCTTCACGCTGCTCCGGCAATCGCCAGCAGCCTTCGCCCGCGCTCACCTCGGCGAGCTGCTGCGGCGGCCGGAACGCTACCTTCGCACGTTCCTCCTTGCGCTGCGCCACCGCGCCCCAGGATTGAAGCCGGCTCTCCTCTCCCTCGCACATTTCGCCGAAGCGATCCTGCTCGCCGCCGAACTTCGCCGCCGCGGCATCGAGCATCTTCACAATCATTTTGCGAACAGCGGCGCCACCGTCGGCCTGCTGGCGAGCCGCCAGGCGGGCATCCGCTGGAGCTTCACCATCCACGGCATCTCCGAGTTCGATTATCCCGCCGGCTTGCTCCTCGGCGACAAGATCGCAGCGGCGAACTTCGTCGCCTGCGTCTCCTATTTCGGGCGGGCGCAGGCCTACCGGCTGGTCGATTCCCACAAGTGGAACAAGCTGAGCGTGGTCCGCTGCGGACTCGAGCTCGATCAGCTGCCGCAGGTGCAGCAGGGCGCCGGAGCGCGGACGCGCTTGATCCTGGTTGGGCGGCTGTCGGCGGAGAAGGGCATCGCCGGACTGCTCGAGGCGCTTGCCATGCTTGCCCCCACGCAGCGCCCTGACCTCGCCATCGTCGGCGACGGGCCGCTCCGCGCCGAGCTCGACATCATGGTAGCGCGGCTCGGGCTGGGAGAAGTTGTCACTTTCCTCGGCCGCTTGCCGGAAGCCGAGACCCTTGCGGCCATCGCGGACAGCGATGCGCTGGTTCTTCCGAGCTTCATGGAGGGCCTGCCGATCGTGCTCATGGAGGCGATGGCGCTCGGCAAGCCGGTGATCGCAACGCGGGTCGCCGGTATCCCCGAACTCGTCCGCGATGGGGAGAACGGCCTCCTCTTCACTCCGTCCGACTGGCCTGAGCTCGCCGACAAGATCGCCGCGCTGACCGCCGACGATACGTTGAGGCAGCGGTTCGGCAGCGCGGGCAAGGAAACCATCGCCGCCGAATTCGATATCAGGCAGTCGGCGGCGCGCCTTCTCCGCCTGTTTGACCAGGCCGCTCGGTCCGATTCCAGCTTTTCGGCGCCCCCGATCGCGCCAGTTTCAGATACATGGGGATCTTCCACAGCGGATACAGCGGCAGCCGAACCAATGCTGCAGGGCTGAGGAAGGCCCGGCCTTCGCGCCACCAGGCGAGCAGGAGGACCAGCCCGGCAGCGACGCCGACGCCGCCGAGCAGCGCAGCCGGAAGCCAGGATGATAACCCGCTAGCGGCCAGCATTACGGTGAGCAGAAAGGCCGTGCCGGTCAGCAGCACCAGTAGCGCTAGGGGCGGGACGGTGAGGTCGAGGCCGGCAAGCAGGGTACGCGGGGACACGCGCATCATCCCGTCGCGGAGCAATCCGGGCGCCGTTGCGCGCGCCAGGGCGAGATAGCCACCTTCCCACCGGCTGCGCTGGCCCAACGTCTGCGACTGGTCGGCATGGGGCGACCATACCACCGCCTCGCCGATCAGGCGCGGGTGCCTGCCCTTCCGAGCAAGCTCGAGGCCGAGGCGAACGTCCTCTACGATGCTCGCGGTGGCGAGGTCGGCGTCGGCGAACAGCGCCCAGGGCAGGCACATGCCGGTGCCGGTCAGGTGCACGCTTCCCGCCAGCCGCTGCAATCCGCGCTGGCGGACCAGGTTCTTCATCAGGAACGCGAAGCTGGAGACCTGCACCAGCGGCCCGGCGGCCGGAGCAGGCTCGAGAAGGTTAATCGCCTGTGCCGGGGCGTCAATCGCCTGGCAGGCTCCGGCGAGGGCAGCGAGGCTCCTGGCATCGCTGCGGCAATCGGCATCCAGCACGACAACGCGGGCGGGTGGATCGGCGCTGAGGTAATCTCGCGCATGAGCAAGGGCGAAGCCTTTGCCGCGCCGGCTTGTGTCGTGCCGCTCGACCACGTTGACGCCGGCCACGCGGGCTACGTCGGCAGTCCGGTCGTTGCAATTGTCGGCAACGACCAGAATGTCGAAACCGGCTCCGGCAGCCGCTTTCAGACCGGCCAGCGTGCGGCCGATAACCTGTTCTTCATCGTGCGCGGGGATGATGATGGTGGTTCGCCCTTGCGCCGCCGGCCAGTGCCGGGCCCGGCTGCGGGGCAGGCCAGCTGCGACTTCGGCGACGAAGAACAGATTGATGACGAGCAAGGGCGCGAGGACGATCAGGACGATAATGGTGACCATGCGACCAAGCGTTCTCCACCTGCAGGGCCCTTGTGGCGGCGATTGCCATCAGTCCTGCTTCAGACTAGCGTCTTGGATCAATTTGGTTCTCCTGCCAACGCGATTGAAAGCGGGTAGTCAGTGCTTCTGGTAAGGCAACAAGGAAAGGCGTCGTGGCTGGCCGGTTGGCAGCTCTCCCACCTTGTCCTGATTGCGGGCTTTCTGCTGTTCGTGCTGCCGCCGATGATCGAGGTGGCGCGGCTCAACTGGACGACCGAACAAGGCGGACATGGGCCGATCGTCCTCGCCACCGGTCTGTGGCTGCTGCACCGCGAATACCAGCAGGTGCGGCACCTCGCCGTGCCGGGCAATCGCCTGCTTGGTTTCGCCGCACTGGCGATCCTGATGCCGCTCTACGTCGTTGCCGGCATCACGGGCATCCTCGAACTGCAGGTCTTCTTCATGTATGCGGCGCTGGTCGCCGGCGCTTATCTGCTGGTCGGTGCACGGGTGCTGCGGGCTTGCTGGTTCCCGATCCTGTATCTCGCTTTCGCGCTGCCCCCTCCCGACCAGGTGGTCGCGGTGCTGACCCAGCCGGTGAAGATCGCCATCTCCAGCGCTGCGGTGAAATTCCTGTACGCGCTCGGCTATCCGATCGGCAGTTCGGGCGTGATGATCCAGATCGCGCAATTCGAGCTGCTGGTGGCGGCGGCCTGTTCGGGGCTGAATTCACTGCTCACCTTGTCGGCGATCTGCATGTTCTACGTCTATCTCAAGAACAAGGACGACAAGGCGCTGTTCATTGGCATGGCGCTACTGGTCGTTCCCATCGCCGTGCTGGCGAACTTCATCCGAGTGCTGATCCTGATCCTGATCACTTACTATGCTGGCGAGGCGACCGCGCAGGGCTTCCTGCACGATTTTGCCGGCATCCTCACCTTTGCCGCTGCCTTGGCCACGCTGATGGCGATCGAAGCGGTGATCACTCGCCGCCGCCGCCCGCGCGGTCCGATCGCGGAGCGTGCGAATGGCTGAAGCACCAGCTTCGCCGGTGACCGGTGTCGGCCGCCGCCGCTTTCTGATCGGCGGGATGTTTGCTGCCGGGTCGGCGGTTGCCTGGGCCCGCAAGCCGACACAATCGGTCGACTTCCTCGGCAAGCGAAAGCTTGAGAACATCATCCCGCAGCAGATCGGATCGTGGGAGTTCTTCACCAACAGCGGGCTCGTCGTTCCGACCGAGGATGCACTGTCGGCGGCGCTTTATTCGCAGTTACTGACACGCGTCTACACGCGTGGCGACGACCCGCCGATCATGCTGCTGGTCGCGCAAAGCGCGGGCGAGAGCGGCTTTCTGCAGATCCACCGCCCGGAATATTGCTATCCCGCCGGCGGCTTCGCGCTATCGCCCATCACTCCCGTTCCGCTGCCAGCCGGCAACGAACGCCTGACGGTCAACAGCCTGACGGCGACACTGCCCGGCCGGCCCGAGCAGATCGTTTACTGGACCCGGGTCGGGACCAGGATGCCGCTGACCTGGGCGCAGCAGCGCATGGCAGTGGCGATGGACAACCTTGAGGGGATCATTCCCGACGCCGTGTTGACCCGGGTGTCCACCATCGACCCCAATCGCGACGCCGCCATGGCGCGTCTCGCCGACTTTGCCGAGCAATTGGTGGTGGGGTTGGGCGCGAGCCGGAACGTCCTGGTCGCTGGAAGCTAGTCCGCCCGCGGCCAGCGGAATGGTTTCAGGAAGTGGAAAACGAATGCGAGCGTCGCCACGATGGCGATGATCGCAAGCACGTGCTGACCTTCATTGCCGATGTAATTGGCAACCGCGCAGCCGGCGCCCGCAGCAAGATACATCCACAAGGGATCGTCGACATCGTCGGTGGTGTCGCTGGTGGAGCGTTGCATGAAAAGAACGATCAGGCCGGCAAAGATGCCAACTGTAATCCAGTCATAGGGCGTTTCCATCCAGCAGCTCCTCCGCCTGTCTGGCTTCCTCCTAGCATCTATGCTAGCCTCCAGAAACAGCAGTATTCGAGGTTATTCTTCATGCAGAAACGCTCTCTGGTCGCCCTTGCTCTTCTTGCTACTCTCACGGCTTGCCAGAAGAAGGCGGAGGGGCAGACCGTAGCTGTCGTCAACAACGAGGAAATCACCGCTTCGGAGCTGAACGCCGAGCTGGCGAACGCCAATACCCCCGACACGGCGGACAAGAAGGCGATCACCAATCGCGTCCTTCAGGGCCTGATCGAACGCCGCATCCTTGCCGAGCAGGCGCGCAAGGACGGGATCGACAAATCGCCCGAATTCATCGCCCGTCAGCGGCGGATGAATGAGGAGCTGCTGATCGGCATGCTGGCGAGCCGTTCGATGGACACCAGCAAGCTTCCCAGCGATGCAGAAATTGCAGCCTTCCAGGCCAAGCAGCCGCAAGCCTTTGCCAACCGGGAAGTGTGGAAGCTCGATCAGCTGCAGTATGACACGCCGCAGGACAAGGCGATCACCGCCCGCATCGCTGCCACCAAGACGCTCGCCGAACTTGCCAGCGTGCTGTCGGCAGCGCGCATTCCGTTCCAGCGCGCGTCCAACCAGCTGGTGACCAGCGCCATTCCGGCCGAGCTTTATCCGCAGCTTGCACGTTTGCAGGGCGGCGAGCCGTTCATCGTCCCGGCGGGCGCCAAGTCGGTCGCCAGCTCGATCGTCTCCCGTGAGCCGGCACCGCTCAGCGGACCGCAGGCGCGGACCGAGGCCGTGAACGCCATTCGCCGCCTCAATAGCACCAATGCGCTGCAGCAGCGGCTGAAGGAACTCAAGGCTTCGGCCAAGATCGAGTATAAGGAAGGGTTCGCGCCGCCGCCGGGCGCCGCGCCAGCTGTTCCGGCCAAGCAGTAAGCGATTAGTCTAAGCGAAAGCCCAACGGCGCGGGCGGCCAGATCGTCCGCCCCGCTTTCTCAGGCCTGTTCGCCGTAGCCCACGGCATAATAGCTCTCGACGCCGTAACCGTCGCTGAGCACGCCGCCCTTGAACTTGTTGAGCACCACGCCGGCCAGCTTGCCGCGGCCCAGCGTCTCCACCGAATCCTTGATCTCGCGCTCGGTGGTGGTGCCTTCTTCGGATACCAGGACGTAGGCGTCCAGATACGCCATGGTCGCCACCGCATCGTCGTTGGCGAAGACCGGCGGCAAGTCACAGATGAAGAAATTGTCGGGATTGCTCCGGCGCATTGCCTGGAACATGCCGCGGGCACGCGACGAAGCGAGAAGCTCCGCCGAGTGGACCATGCCGCCCCGGGTCGGGATCACGGTCAGCGCTTCGCCGTCGAGTACGTAGGTCTCGAACCGGCCGCCATTACCGAGATATTCGTTCAGCCCGTTGTCCGGCACGATGCCGAACTGCGCGCTAAGCGACCCTCGACGAAGGTCGAGGTCGACCGCAAAGGTGCGCAGCTGCGGGTCGCGGCTAAGGCTGGCGCTGATGTTCGCAGCAACGAACGATTTGCCGACATTGGGCGTCGCCGACACCACGCCAACCAGCCGCATGTTGTGGCTGCGCTTCAGCTCGAGGATGCGGCCGCGCACCAGGTTGAAGCTGCGCGAGCGCGGATCGATGCTGTTGAAGCCGTAGATGCCGCCCGCCAACGCCCGCTCCGGGCTCCAGCCGACCGGCTCCGGCCTGTCGAGAGCGTCGGCGACGATCTGGTCGGGCGCCGGGTGACGGTCCGCGGCATCGCCGGGAAGCTGGTTGATCGGGCTATGCAAAGCGAGGACTCTTTTTCCGGAAGAAGGCGAAGCGCGAGCGCTTCCGCTTGGCCCCGAGGAGCGGCACCACACCGAGGACCGGCAGGCCAAGGCCTTCGATCTGCGACGGGCTGCGCAGCGGACGGCGGAGGAACTCCACCGCAAAGGCGAGCAGGAAGCCGACGATCAGGCCGAAGATCGCACCCCCCGCAATCAGCAGTGGACGGTTGGGCGAGTAAGGGGTGTCGGGAAGGTTGGGCGGTTCGACCAGCGACAGCCGCTCGGCGCGCTGTTCGTTGGCGAGGCGAGCGCCGTTCTGCGCCTGGAGCAGATCGTCGGCGACCTTGCGATATTGTTCGCGCAGGCCGGTCGCCTGGTTCTCCAGCTGCATGGCCTGTTCCATGATCGCAGGAGCCCGGGCCGAACCTGCGAGCGCCGACTGCGTCCGCGCCATGGCCGCGTAGCGGGCACCCTGCAAGGAGGCGATCGCCTGATTGTTGGCGGCGATCTGGCTGCGCAAAAGGGCGCTTTCATCCTGCTGCGGATTGGTGCGCGCCATCTGCTGCACCGCCCTCAGCCGCTCGCGCGCAGCGAGGACATCGGGGTGGTTGTCGTTGTAGAGCGACTGCGCCGCGGCAAGCGTTGCTTCGGCTTGCGCCACCGCCGGGTCCTTCTTGGGAACGCGGTTGATCTGCGCCAGCAGTTCGCGGTTCTGGCTTTCCAGGCTGGCGATCTGGCTCGAGTAGCTGCCAAGATCCAGCATCGGCGGAGCAGTCGTCGCCAATGCCGCGCCGTTGCGCGCCTTGAGCGTGGTCAGCTGGTTCTCGAGCGTGCTGATCTGGCCGCGAAGACGATTGGCCTGGTCCTCAAGGAAGCGGACGCTGAGCCGCGCCTGCTCCGACACGTCCTCATTGTCCTGCGACAGGAAGTCATTGACGTAGCTTTGCAGCACTTCCTGCGCCTGGCCAGGATTGGGATAATCGAAGCTGATGTCGATCGCGATCGTGTCGGAGCCGCCAGCGGCCCCGCCGCCAAGATCATTGGTCTGCGCGCCGACCGTCGTCGCCTTGCGCATCTTGTCGACGATCTTGGACAAGGGCTTCGATTGGCGTTCGTCCGCGTACAGGTTGTTCTGCTCGATCAGCCGGATGAGGTCGCCGCGGCTCAGCACCCGCTCGCGGATGCGGGCGATGCGCTGCTCGATATCGCCGGCAATCGGGGCCTGGACCACGGTCGAAGGCAAGTCCTGCGACTGAACCAGCAAGCTGGCCGTCGAGCGGTACAGGGTGGGCAAGGCGAAGGCCGCGACCGTCGCCGCAATGGTGATCGCGACGAATGGCCAGATAATCCAATTGCGACGCTGCCACAGGATGGTCGGCAGGTGGTTGAAGAACCACCCAATACCGCTGCCGCCCTGGCCCGTTTCGACATCTTCCATCAGCGAACACTTCCAAAGCGATTACGGATAAACAGGGATCCGCCGATGTCGGTCTTGGGATCGGGACCAGCAAAGGTGTATCTGCGCGCCGCAAGGTTGACGCCGGCCGACAGGCGCGGGCTGATCTTGCGGTCGAAGGAGCCGGCTACCGAATAGAAGTTCTGCCGTCCGGTTTCGAACTCGGCCACACCTTCAGTCGTCACAAACGAGACCGACGCCTGGACCTGGTCCCGGGCGCTGAGTCGGCGCGAATAGTCGGCGACGAGACTGGAGGTGGTCGGCGCGGTGCCAATGGCAGCACTTTGCGTGCGCCGCGCCACACGGCCGCAAAAACGCTCATATTCAAGGTCGCGGCAGATGGAGGCGTCGAACGCAAGATCGGTCGAGGTCCGGTCTATGCCCGGCGCGCCATAATTGCGCTCGGTGCGGACAAAGCCGATGGCGCCGCCAAGCTGGGTTTGCTCGTCCAGCTGGAGATCGGCGGTAAGCTGCGGACCGTAGGAGGTGATCGCACGCCCTTGCGTGTAGTCGGACCTGCTACCGCTAAATCTCACGCCCGCGGACAGGCGCTCGTTGACCTGACGGCGCCAGGCCACCGACGTGTCGTAAAGATTATAGTCGAGGAGGTCGCTGCCGACAGTGGCGCCGCCCTTGAACCAGGCACGCTGCGCACCGATCGATACGTTGAGGCTGTCGCGCGGCGAGATGACGAAGCTGGCTCCGCCGCGGCCGAATACCCGATATTGACGCTGGGAGAGCGCTACAAGATCGGGACTGACCACGATCACCGAGGTTTCGGGGATCACCGGGTCAGCCGGGATGGTGTAGCCCGGCGCACTGAAGAAGCGCGAGCTGAGCTGATTGCCATAATCGGCACTGAACCCGAGGTTGCCGAAGACCCGGGCTTTTTCGCTGACCTGCGTCGTGTTGTTCGCTTCGAGGCTTAGCAGCTGGCGGTTGCCGAGCTGGCGGAAGTAGGACGTGTTCTCGACATAGGCCGAGACGCTGGACGCACTTCGTTCGGTGCTCCAGCCGTGAAAGCCATAGGCAGAGATCCGACCAAAGCCGCTGCTTCGGCCATTGAGCCGTAGTTCTGGGTTGGTGGAAAAGCCCAGCCCCGCCTGCAGGTCGAGGTACGTTTCGGCAGGCCGGCTTTCCGGCTGCCCCGATGCCTGCTCCTGCGCAGGCGCCACGGCGGCCAGCGGAAGCAGGCTTGCACCTGCCAGCGCTTGAAGCAGGGATGGGCAGCGCATCACGGCACCACCAACGTGTCGCCGCTCAAGATCTGCGGTATGTCGTTCGTGTTCAAGCGCCCTCCGCTTCCCCGTAGCGCGTCCACTACTCGCACACGGATGGTCAACAGATTGTCACCAGACTTACGAATAATGCGAATATTCCCGAGATCGGCAAATTCGTTGGTGCCGCCGGCGATGCTCAGCGCTTCCAGCGCATTGACGTATCGGCCGGGGGTGAAGGTGCCGGGAGATCTGACCTTGCCGACCACCGAGAATTGGAAGCCGCTGGGATTCTTCACCGACACCGTGACCTGCGGCACCTGCCCGCGATATTGCGGCTGGAGCCCGGCCGTGATGATCCGCTCCAGTTCGGAAGGCAGCCGCCCGGCGGCGACCACTTGTCCGACCAGCGGGAACGCGAAGGTGCCGTCGGGGAGGACCCGGACGCTGCGCTGGAGGCGTTCGTCGCCCCACACCAGCACGTCCAGTTCATCGCCAGGATTGACTCGATATGCGACCCCTGCCGGAGCAGCCTGCTGGGCACTCGCCACAGTGCCGAGGCCGCCGAACACGGTGGCGATCAGCAAGGCGAGGAAGATGTTAAAGCGGGCCATGTTACTCCTGCTCTATACGGGATATATGATGACAACTTGGTGTTCTCGTTCGACCCTTCTGGTCACAATCCGCTCAAAGGTCTAGTCGAACCCCTTTATGAACCACAAGAAGAGGTTGAGCAGCCTACTGCTCCCTACCCTCCTGATCGTTACCCTTGGCGCCTGCGACAATCGGCAGGAGCAGGCTCAAGCTGCCTATGCGCAATATCAGGCAGCGTCGGTAAACGGGGACTTGCGCGAAGCGCGGCGCGCACTTGTCGCCCTGGTCGCGGCCGACGATTCCAACGCGGCCTACTGGATCGAGCTTGCCAAGGTGTCGCTGCAGCTCACCGATTATAGTGGCGCTTATGACGCCTTTCAGCGCGCCCATGAACTCGACCGCGGCAATGTCGAGGTGCTGACAGCGATGACCCAGCTCGCGCTTCGCTCCGGCAACCTCGAGCTTGCGGCAGAAAATGCCAAGCAGCTCGAGCTGGTGGCCCCTTCCGATCCGGCGGTGCCGCTGACCAACGGCTATGTTGCCCTCCGCCGCGGCGACTTCGCCGAAGCCGAGCGCCAGGTCGCCGCCCTTGCCGCCATCTCTCCCTACGACGGCAGCGGCAAGGTCCTCCAGTCACGCATCCTGATGGCGCAGGACAAGGCGGATGAAGCGGTGAGCCTGCTCCGCCGGCAGATCGAGCAGCAGCCGTCCGACGCGGAGAGTCTACGCGCCCTCGCCAGCATCTATGAATTGCGCGAGCAATGGCGCGAGGCCGCAAGCGTGCTGCAGCTCTACCTTGGCTATGTAGCCAATGATGCGGCGGCACGGGTCCGGCTGGTCGAGGCGGAGCTCCGCTCGCAGCAGGTCGAACCGGCAGCCACGGCGACGCTTGCCGGGGTCGCTAAGGAGGATGTCGACAATCTGCTCCTGCCCTGGCTCGAGACGGGCAAGCAGGACCTGATCGCCCCGCGGCTGTTCGCCTGGGCCAGAACAGCCGATGTCGGCCGGCGCATCGCAGTCTCCCGCTTTCTCGCCTCAACGTCCCAGCCGGCACGCGTGCTGGAATTGCTGTCGGGCGAAGCGAGCCTTCCGGTCAAGGCGGCCAACGTCATCCCCAATGCCCTCTATGGCGCAGCGCTGGTGCAGGCCGGCCGCGAGCAGGAAGGCTCGGCCCGGCTCGACGCTGTGCTGAAGATCGACGGCACCAATCGCGAGGCCCTTCGGGCACGCGCGCTGCTGCGCAGCGGCAAGGGCAATCACAAGCAGGCGATCGAAGACGCGCAGAAGCTGGTTGCCGCCGACCAGGAAGTGGCAAGCTCGCGACTGCTACTGGCGCGGATCTATGCTGCGGCCGGCGACCCGGATAATATGCGACGCACCTTGTGGGACGGGTTCCACCAGGTCAGCGATAATCGCGCAATTTTCGATGCTTTGATGCCACTTGTTGCAAAATCGGACGGGCCACAGGCTGCCGAGCGACTTTCGCAAGAGTTTTACGATAAGCGTAGCGAACGGTTGACCCGGAGTTTCGCGTGATCGCCCCGTCGAGCGAGGATATGTTGTTGGAAGAGAGCGCTCCGTCGCCGGCTGCGCCTCCGCGTCCTGCCTCGCCGCCGCCGCTTGCGACGACCCGCTTTACCTCCAACATCGTCGGGCCGCTGCTCTTCCTGCGTGACATGCTGAGCTTCCTGCTCGCCCTGCCGGTTGCGCTGTTCACATACGAATGGCTGCTTGGCCAGTCGCTGGTGCCATCCGTTCACTTCTTCGCCGTTACGGCGATGCTTGGAAGCTTCATCCTGCTGCGAGTGTCCAAGGACAGCTACCTCCAGAATCTCTTCACCCTGAACGAGCGCGGCGACAGCGCTGTGTTCGACGCGCTGCTCGCCGGCCTGGTCGCGACGGCGCTGGTGTTCCTGTCGGGCATGGTGGAGAATTTCTCGCGCGGATTGAGCGTGCTCTACGTCGCGGCCACGGTGACGTTCCTGGCGATGTCGCGCTGGCCGTTCCATCGCATGCTTGACCGAATGGCGAACCGCGGCGTCATCGGCCAGCGTATCGCCTTCTACGGAGCTGATCCGGGCTCGATCGGCGCTATCCAGAAGGTACTTGCGGCGAGCGACCTGTCGCATCTCCACTTCGTCGGCGTGGCGGACGATCGGCCCAAGCTGCCGGACGTGCCCGGCCTGCGCTTCATCGGCGGCAGCGACGATCTGGCGACCATGGCCCGCCGCGGCGAGGTCGACCAGGTGCTGATCAGCGTCCGCAACCTGCCGGCCGCACGCTTGCATGAGATCATGGAGCGGCTGAACTCGGTCTGTGTCGACATTTCACTGATCCCCGACCAGGCGATCGACCTTGCGCCCGATTACCGCGTCCGCCTGATCGGGACATTGCCAGTGCTGACCGTCTGGCAGCGGCCGTGGCGTGACGTCAGCGGGATGCTGAAGCGGACCGAGGATGTGATCCTCGCGGTGCTCGCGCTGATCGTCGTCTCGCCGATCATGCTGATCTCGGCCCTGCTGATCCGCCTGACCAGCGCCGGTCCGGTGCTGTTCGTGCAGCCGCGCGTGGGCTTCAACAACGAAGTCATCCACGTCCTCAAGTTCCGCTCCATGTATGCCCAGCAAACCGACCTGGTCGGCCTGCAGACCACCACCAAGGCCGATCCGCGGGTGACGCCGGTGGGCAAGATCCTGCGCCGGCTCAGCATTGACGAGTTGCCGCAGCTGCTGAACGTGCTGCGCGGCGACATGTCGATGGTCGGTCCGCGGCCTCACGCCACCCACATGCGGGTCGGCGACTTGTTCTACCAAGAAGCGGTGAAGGGCTACGCCGGCCGCCACCGGGTCAAGCCGGGCATCACCGGCCTTGCGCAGGTGAAGGGCCTGCGGGGCGAGATCCGCACGCTTGATCGAGCTAGGCGCCGGGTCGAGCTCGACCAGCAGTACATCAATCAATGGTCGGTGTGGCTCGATCTTTGGATCCTGGTCCTTACCGTTCGCGCCGTGTTCCTTGATGCCGATGCCTACTGAGCGCGTCCCTTTCGTAGGGGTAAGGTTCGATCTGCTGACGATGGACACGGTGCTGAAGCGCCTGTCCGCCGTCACCGCGGCGACACCCTATGGCTATGTCGTCACGCCCAACGTCGACCATGTGGTGCGGCTCGATGATGCCGCGCAGGCGGCCGAGCTCGCGCCGCTCTACGAGGGGGCCGACCTCAGCCTCTGCGACAGCCGGATCATCGCCCACCTGGCGCGTGCGCGTGGGCTGTCGCTGCCGGTAGTGCCCGGAAGCGACCTGACGCCGAACCTGTTTCAAAGCGTGATCAAGCCGGGCGACCGCATCGCCATCATCGGCGGCGACCGGGACATGGTCGCCGACCTCGGACGCCGCTACCCCGGTGTAGACCTCGTCCATTATGAGCCGCCGATGGGCCTCCGCCGCAATGCCGCGGCACGCGAGGAAGCCGCGCGCTTCATTGCCGACGCGCATGCCCGCTTCACCTTCATCGCCGTCGGCTCGCCGCAGCAGGAGATGATTGCCGGAGCCGTACGGGCTTTCCCGCAAGCGACCGGCATGGCGCTCTGCATCGGCGCCTCGCTCGACTTCATCACCGAGCGGCAGCGCCGCGCGCCCAAGCTGATGCAAAAGCTCAGCATCGAGTGGATGCACCGCCTCGCCTCTGATCCCAAGCGCATGTGGCGCCGCTATCTGGTGGAAGGGCCGCGTATCTTCCTGCTCGCCGCCCGCCATCGCCGGGGCGTCGAGGCACGTTGATCGAGACCATCACCCTCACGGGCGCACGGCATCTGAGCTTGCCGGGCGCACCCTCTCGCCGCCTTGCAGCGCACAGGCGCACGCGGTTGATCGTGGCCGCCGTTGTGGGATTGCTGCTGCTGGCCGCGGCAGCAATCGGCGGCGTATATCTGTACCGCAGCCAGCAGGGACCTGCCGGCGGATCGAGCGAGACCAGCGCCAACCCCGCGGTTCCCGGCGCGGTCGCCATCCCTGAGCTTCCGCCACCAGACCTGTATCGCCCGCTCACCCCCGAAGAAGCGCAGAAGCTCAATGCCGAGCGGCCGGTCGAGGCCGTAGCGGCGACCCCCGCTGCGCCGTTCAAGCTGCGCGCCGACGAGATCAGCCGCTTGCGCGCAATCGACTGCCTGACCCAAGCCATCTACTATGAGGCCGCGTCCGAAGGCGTCGACGGTGGCCGAGCCGTCGCGCAAGTGGTGCTCAACCGGGTGCGTCACGGCGGCTATCCGAACAGCGTCTGCGGCGTCGTCTACCAGGGCAGCCAGCGGGTGACCGGCTGCCAGTTCACGTTCACCTGTGATGGGTCGCTTGCCCGCACGCCGGTCGCCTATCTGTGGCAGCGCTCCAGGCAGATCGCAGGCGAAGCGCTGGCTGGCCGGATCTTCGCGCCGGTGGGTTACGCGACCCATTACCACGCCGACTACGTCGTGCCTTACTGGGCCGCGTCGTTAGACAAGGTGGCCGTGGTCGGGCGCCACATCTTTTACAATTTCCGTGGGGCAAGCGGGTCGCGCAGCGCCTTCCGCCAAGGCTATGCGGGCTCCGAGCCGGCAGTTCAGCTGCCTGCCGCCGAAGTGATCGCCGAAAGCCTCGACACGCTCGAAAATGCCACTGCGCCAAGCGAGCTCCCCCCCGAGATCAAGGTCGAAGAAGACCGCGTCGAGGCCCTCGCCCCCGCGCAGCAGGTGAAGCCGCAGGACACCAGCCCGCTCGAAGCCGACCTTGCGCGCGGCCAACTGATTCTCGGCGAGGCAGCGCCGGGGAAGAGTGGCAAGCCCAAGGTGGCAGCCAACGATGGCTGCAGCGGCAGCGGCGTCCAGCAAGTGCGCGCTATCGGCTCCACAGTGACGCGCGTGGGTGCGGAGAAAGCTGGATGCTGAGCGCCTCAGGGCAATTCGTCACGTTGCCGAGGAGGTTTCGCCAGCCGTCGGGCGCCGGAGCACGCGAAGCAGCTCGAGATAGAGCGGATGGCGACGAGCGATCAGCATTAATGCCCAGCACAGCACACCGGCCGCAACTGCAGCCACGATGTAGGGTAGCGGTGTTTCAGGTGCATTGTTGAACCACGCCATCAGCAGCCCCGCCGGCAGCACCGCCGCGACGGTCATCAGCAGCGCCTCGAAATAGACGGAGCGCAGCGCGCCGGACGGCCCACCAACGAGCTCGGTCATCGGCTTGCGGTAAAGTAGAAATGCGAACACCGCCTCCGCCACTTTTGCTGCAGCGGCGAGCGTCAGACTGACAGTAGTGGCAGCTGCAAAGGCTGCGTAGCCAAAAATTGCGCGCAGCGCCTCGATCTGCACCTGCTGCTTGGTGCGGTGACGCAGGATGAACACTTCCGCAGTCAAGCCGATGGTGGCGGCGATAGCAGTGGCGATCATCAGCAAGGACAGCGGCGCGGCGGCCGCCTGCCACTTTGCTCCGTAGAGAAGGGCGATAATTGGCTGCGCCAGGATCGCGATGCCGATCATCATCGGCCACAGCAGACCGAGCAGCAGCCGCATGAAGTGCAGGTAGTTCTTGTGGATTTCGCCACGCTCGCGCAGGTCGCTCGAAAGGCGGCTGAAGATGACGTTGCTGCCGGCGCTGAAGACGATGCCGTTGATCTGCCCCGGAAGACCTGCCGCCCGAGTATAGAGGCCAAGCGCCCCCAGACCGAGCATCGAGCCAAGGGTCATTTCGCTCAAACGCGCATTGATCTGCGAGATGCCGCTGATGCCGATCATCTGTAAGCCGAAGTGTGCGATCCTTCTGACGTCAGAAAACCGGAGAAGCCAGACATCGGGGCGCCAGATGGCCGCGTTGAAGCCGATTGCGGTGACAGCAAAGGTCAGCACCTGCGCCCAGGCGAAACTCATATATTCCAGGCCCAGAAGAGCGAGGCCGACGGTGGAGCTGGCTAAAACCACAGCTCGAACCACTGCCATGGCCGAGATGAGACCGAACCGCATCTCGCGCGCGGCAAGGGCGCTGGGGATGAATTCGAACATGGCAATCAAGGGAAAGAGCGCGAAAACGAGCAGGAAGCGGCCGACCTCCTGCGATTGGAACAGGTAGGTCGAAAACACCGAACCGATGAGGATGGCGCAGCAATAAACCAGCGTCATGAGCAAGTTGACGGTGAACAGCGACCGCAACAGATCGCGGCTGACCGTCTCTTCTCGCATGATGTACTTGGCAAGGCCAAGCTGCATGAAGACATTGATGATCGTCGTTGCGGCCACAGCCATGCCGTAAATGCCGAAGTCGCGAGGCGTAACAAGCCGAGCCACCACGACGGTGGATGCAAAGACGATCAGGAAAGAGAAGAGCTGTGCGCCGTAGGTCCAGATTAGCGAGCGACGAACCGACATGTCAGTGCTTGCGCTCCGAAATGCGCGACGAGATCATCCACTGCTCTCTTGGCTGTAGAATGCCCGCTTGGCACGGATGGCACTATCGCTTCGAACAAAGATCATGTCGCATTGGAACAACGCGCGATCGGCATGGCGGCGCATCATGTCACCGATGTCATAAGGAACGAAGCCACGTTCGGCGAGGTAAGCGATGACCTCGGCAACCAGTGGCGCACTCTTGTTATATTCGAGGAAGGCGACCTCTGCCATGATCACCTCGACCTGCTTCAGCGTCTCGGTCGCTCCGGCAAGAACCTGAAGCTCATAGCCTTGAACATCAAGCTTCAGCAGTAGCGGGCCAGAGAAGCCGATCGCCAGATCGTCGAGGCGCCGCATCGGCAAGGTCAGCTCTTCGCGCTCGAAGCCCGTCACC
Source organism: Sphingomonas sp. LHG3443-2 (assembly GCF_049896405.1). Classification (NCBI taxonomy): domain Bacteria; kingdom Pseudomonadati; phylum Pseudomonadota; class Alphaproteobacteria; order Sphingomonadales; family Sphingomonadaceae; genus Sphingomonas; species Sphingomonas sp. LHG3443-2. The sequence continues at coordinate 1,041,896 of NZ_JAFCUG010000001.1, read as the reverse complement.
TCTTCCATCACCGAGGCGCCCGTCGGCCAATTTGGGTCGACATGAAATGGCACCGCCGCCGCTGCCTCAGCCCCCAGGAGGCACAGCGTGTAGGGGTAGCCAGCCGCTTCAAGGTCTGGCCGAAGTCCCTCCTGCGCCTCGATCATGTGAATGGGCACACCGGGAAAGATTGTTGCGACCCTCTTTGCCCAATGGCCCTTGTGGGCGCCGACATCGATAATGCCTTTGGCCTGAGAGTATTGCGCGAGATTGGTGAGACTGCCCCACGTATTCGGATAGCCAATCTGAAACCGCGATTCGTCGTCGACGTGCCGCAAGCCTTTTCCGATCACTCTCGATAGCATCTGTGTTCTTTCCGGTGAGTTCTTGCGGCAAGGCGTGACAGTGTCATCGCTGGCGTCTGGTCGCTATGCGGATTGCATGGCGGACGCGAAGGCGGGCTGTTTCACTGCTGCCACCGCACGTTTGGGCTTCTTGTCTGTGCTCAGCGCCCGGCTGATCAGACGGCTTCGCAGCCCTACGATCAGTCCAAGGCTTCCCGCGAAGACATATTGCACAGCGTAGAGCGTGAAGGTCCATTCCACCAGCGCGTGGAGACTGATCGCGACCAGTCCGACACCTAGCCCAAGCAGGATGTCGGCTTCGCGATACTTGCGAAATCGGATGGCAGTGCTGAAGGCACGCCAAATTGCCGTTCCCAACAGAACGATGAGCGCAGCGACGCCAAGATAGCCCGTCTCCGCCGCCACGAGGAGATAGGAGTGGTGTACCTGCGCGGCGCGATTGCCGGTAGCCCAATTCACCCCAGCCCGCTCGGCATAGCCTTCGGTGATCGCCATGAAGACATAATGGTTGGGGCCCACGCCCATAGGGTTTTCCTGCACCATCAGCTTCGCCGTTCGCTCAAAGGCGATCCGCTGCTGATCCTTTTCCAACACGCCGCCCATCTGGCCCGAAACGCGCCGTTCGATCGCTGAATAAGCAAGCGGCGCACTGGCGGCGAGCAGCAGGAAAGCGCCCACGACGTACCCGATCTTCTGACCGCTGAAACGAAGCATCGTCGACAGCAACAGCGTCATGGTCAGCCCCGCCCCAGCAAGGAGAATGGTGGCGCGCGAACCCGTGAGCACTACGGCCACCAGCGCGCACGCAATCCCCATGGCGGCAAGCAGCGGGAGGCGCCGGGCCAGGAACATGCCGCAAAGAGGCATCAGCGCGAGGTGCGAGACAAAGCCAAGCAGGTTCTGGTGCCCAAGCGACCCGCCCGTCTGGAACACGCCATTGGCACGATCCATTATCGCATAACCCGCTTGTACGGCGATCCCCAGCACCAAGCCCGTCAGCAGCGCCCTTTCTCCGTCCTCAAGCTGAGCAACGCGGGCGACCGCGAGGAAGACCAGCAGAACTCGAATAAGCTGAAGCGGATAGGAGAAGGCGTAGGACGGGAACCTTGCCTGCAACACCGCCAGCAGGACGGCACCGATGTAAGCCAAGAGCGGTAACACCAGCACCATGCGCGGCCATCGTCCGCGCGTACCGAAGATGATCCCAAAGGCGACAGCATCAAGGAGACTGATCTCCCAGCCCTTTACGTATCCCGACCACATTGGGGTGGCGAAGGGCGCAATGATGAGGTGCAGGGGATCGAGCACAAAGGGAAGAAAGGTCAGCAGACCCCAAGCCCACTTCGCGCCGCGCGGGTTCGTCCTCAGCCAGCCAGTCAGCGCGACCACTGTGAAGAGAATGAATGCTAGGCCAAGCCACTTCACCGCAAACTTCCTCTTCCTGCCCGCCCTGCTTCTGTCCTATGCATGCGTCAATCGCGGCGCATTTACGAGCCCTTGAGCGATTATGCTCTTCTTCTGGCATAATTGTTCTTAATGATTGCTGGCACCGTGCCTGCATGCACAATGAGGCCGCCGCACCCTTTTGGTTTGGAGTTTCGGAAGCTTGGATCGAAGAACTGCGCTGAAGGGAATGGTCGGTGCTGCCGGGGCGGGCGTGACGTTCGGCTGCAACGAAGGCATGCTGGCCGCTGGCAACGCGGCGGATCTTGAGCCCGCGGCTCCTGCCCAGCCGCCCGTCCAACTGGTGCCTGCAACAGGCCTCAAGTCCGTGTCGCTGGCGCAGGTTCCGATCGGTGCTGGTGGCTTCGTCACCGGGATCGAGATCAGTTCCGACGGCGAATTCTTGTTGTGCCGGACCGATGTCGCGAATGCCTATGTCCGGCACCGCACCGACCGGTTCTGGACGCCGCTTTTCACTCCCAGCAGCATGGAGGCAAAGGACTACGATCCCTTGCCCGATGCAAAGGACAAGGCAGACGGGCTCGGCGTTGCCGGTATCCGGCTGGCGCCTTCGGACAAGAATATCCTCTACGCGAGCTTCCAAGGAAGCCTCTGGAAGTCCGTGGATGGCGGCCGCACGGTACGGAGAACCGCGCTGAAGCCGGTCAAGATGCTGGCCAATACCGGTTGGCAGCGCCTGTTCAATCCGACCATCGACATCCACCCGCGCAATCCTGCGTCGGTGATCGTCGGCACCTGGGGCGAAGGCGTGTGGTTCACCGCCGATGGGGGTGCCCAGTGGAGCAACGCCGCCCTTCCCGCGGCGGGGCCGGCGCCGGACGGTGCTCCTGGCCTCTACCTCGTGCTGTACGATCCGGGATCACCGGACACAGTGTATGTCTTCGTTACCGGGCTTGGACTGTTCCGCTCAAGCGCTGGACCGGCGGGACGTTTCGAGAGCCTTGCCGGCGGACCGCGTTATAGCTCCAATATCGTCGCGGGAGCGGATGGCAGCGTCTTCGTCTGCGAGTTCACCAAGGAAACGCAAGGTGGCCTCGTGTGGCGCTACAAACCGGGCGTGGGGTGGTCATCCGGGAAGCCGGAGCGGGAAGTGCTGACGCTCGCCCCCGATCCCAGGCAAGCGGGACGCTTGCTCGGGATCGCCACGTATGGCGCAATGATGTTTTCGGACGACCATGGCGCGACCTTTTCTAGCGGATTCATGGGCAAATGGGCCGAAGGGGGAGGCGAGATCCGCTGGATGGGCGCACAGACGGGCCTCGTCCCTGCCCACGCCCGGTTCGATCCGCGGGCAAAGGATCAGCTTTGGATCGCCCAGGGTGTCGGGGTCGCCAATGCTGAGCTTCGTGCGTCGAGCGCCACGCTGAGCGACTGGTCTGCCGGGATCGAGGAACTCTGCGCCACCTCTGCGCTGTGCGTGCCAGGCGGCAAGCCATACTTCTCGTCCTGGGACCGCCCCTTCTGGGGGGTCGATAGCCTCACGGCATTCATCAACGACTACCGTTACCCCCTGACTGCCGGTAACAAGCATTCCGGCGATGCGGTGATCTTCGCTTCTTCGATGGATTTCGCACCGGAAGACCCGAACTTCCTGGTAGGCGTGGCTGCTCCAAGCGACAAATGCGCGCCGGGCTACACCGACGATGGCGGACGCAGCTGGAAGGCCTTCAGCAAAGTGCCGGATAGCGGATGGGGCGTCGGCGGTTGCATTGCCGCGGGATCGCGAAACAACATCGTCCTTCTTCCCGCCAACAACGGCACGGGCGTGTTCACGCTTGATGGCGGGCGGAGTTGGTCGCCGATCAAGCTGGACGGCCAGAACCCAACCGATCGCTTCACGAACGCTTATTATGTTGCGCGCAAGAACCTCTCGGCCGACAAGACCCGGCCCGGCACCTTCGCCCTTGTCTATACGACGATCAAGAAGGATGAGTTTGCCGAACCGCTGGCGGGATTGTGGCTGACGCGCGACGGCGGGCGAAGCTGGGCACGGCAGGCAGTTGGCGTTGTGGGATCGCCGGGCCTTGGACCGCGTGACCTGCTCGCCGTCGGCATGGACCCAAGGCAATTCTGGAAGTGCCAGCTCGACTATGTCCCGGGACGATCGGGTGAGATCGTTTACACACCCCACACCGACGCCCCCGCCGACCGCTTCTACTGGTCGCAAGATGACGGGAAAAGCTGGGCCGAACTTCACAAGTCGGTTCGCAATGTGGATGCGTTCGGATTTGGCAAGGCCGCTGCAGGACAGACGCGGCCAAGCGTCTTCTTCTGGGGCGAGGTGAAGAAGCAGAAGGGCCTTTATGTCAGCCTGGACTGGTTCGCGAGCGAGCCCAAGCTGCTGACGAGATTTCCGAGCCGCATGCTGGCCGGTGTGACCTGCATCGCCGGTGATCCCGACAGGTTCGGGCGGGCCTATGTCGGCACCAATTGTGCGGGGTGGGTGCGGGTGGACCTGGTGGCCTGATCGGGGCATCACGTTGGGCGGAGCAAGGCCGTGCAGGCATTGCTGACAGGCTTCCCAAGGCCGTCATGAGGAGCTTGCGTTGCAGTCTGTCGCCTTTGTCACGCCGACCTTTTTGCCAGACCTGCAGCGGTGCGAGATCCTGGTCCGCTCGCTTGATCGGTTTGCGCCGGAGGTGCGGCACTATCTGATCGTCGACTCCTTCGAGATGGCTGCCTTCCGGCATCTCGCCTCCTCACGAACGATCCTGCTCTCAGCCGAGGAAGTGATCGGCATACCTCAACTGCGCGTTCCGCTTCGGCAGAACTTCTGGCTGCACTGGCGCACCTTGCCCATGCGCGGATGGATCCGCCAGCAAGTGCTGAAGATGGCCGCAACCTCCTCACTCGACCACGACGTACTGGTCTGCGTTGACTCGGACGTCGCGTTTGTTCGGCCGTTTCGCCCGGAACTGCTGTTCAAGGATGGCAAGATCGGCCTCCTCGACGTCAGTTATTGCGACGACATGATTGAGACATGGACCGGCGTCGCAGAAGAATTACTGGGATTGGCCAAAGGCAGCGCAACCAGGCGCGGCCATGTCGGCCATCTTATCAGCTGGTCCCGCGACAACATGCGCGGCCTGCAAGAACGGGTGGAAAGGGTCACCGGCCAGCCGTGGCAGATTGCGATCGGCAAGCGCCGAACCTTTTCGGAATATATCCTCTACGGCGTCTACGTGCGCGAGGTTCTTGGCTACCAGAACAGCCGCCATGAGCCGACGACCTTGGCGCTGGTGCGTCAGCCTTGGCACCATGATCTCTCCACATCTGACGGACTGCGCCGCTTCATCGTCGAACCAGACGAAGATAATCTTGCAGTAATGATCCACTCCAAGTTCGACATTCAGCCAACTGAGGTCGCAAAGATCCTTTCCGAGCTTTAACGAGCAGTCCGACCTGCTTCTGCAGAAGGTGACACGCTCACGTTCTTACCAGCATTACTTGAGCCTCGATTAAAGAATGCGAAATCATCGACAGTTAATCGCAAGTGAAGCGTGTTTTTCGTTCCTCCAGTCTGTCGACGGAGCCGAACGTTTCAGCGTTTACGCTCATAACGCCCGTAGAAATTCGTACCGACATCTTGCACTCGGCGCTGGTCGGCGCGGGGGCGTTCGGACGTAACGTTTTGATCTAATTGCTTATTCTTCCGTGCTACGGGCGTTTGACCCGGCGCGTTAGCTGCTCCGATTGCTCTTCCTCGGAGACGTGATCTTAACCATTTCGGCCCAATTCTCCCGTTCGACAAGGCCGCTCCGGGAATGACCTCGGAGCGAAAAGAGAGAGCTTGGGAGGGCTTAATGGGACTTACGTTCCCGGGAGATAATGCGTGGAAGCCCGTCGCTATCGGGGCTGGTGGTTGGCTGACCGGCATGGATATCGCAAAAGACGGTACCATGATCGCGCGCGCCGATACGTACGGCGCTTTCATTTGGAACGGCACGGCCTGGCAGCAGCTCATCACTGCCGCTTCCATGCCCGATCTTAACAGCGGCAAGACCGGCGTTTACGAGATCCGCATCGCGCCGAGCAATTCGCAAGTGCTGTACATGGCCTTCGACAGCTCGATCTATAAGAGCAGCGATCAAGGCAAGACGTGGGTCAAGACCGCGTTCGTCGGGACCGGCTTCGATCCCAATGGAGCCAATCGGATGGACGGCCAGAAGATGGCTGTTGATCCGACCAACCCCAACATCGTGTTCGTAGGCAGCCAGAAGGACGGCCTGTGGGTGACCCGCGACGGCGGCACCAGCTGGCAGAAGATCGCCGCCGTTCCGCAAGGTGCGAACACCGTCGATCCCGGTATGACCGGCATCATCATCCAGGGCTCCACCGTCTATGTCGGCACGGCCGGCGCTGGGGTCTATCAGAGCAAGGATGGCGGCTACACCTGGTCCGCGATCGGTGGTCCTGCTGACATCGGCCACGCTGCGATTGCGCCCGACGGCACCTATTACGCCACCGGCAACACCGACACCGCCCTGTGGAAGTTCGCCGGCGGCACGTGGACGAAGCTGATCACCAGCGGCGTTCACGCGATTGCCGTGGATCCGTTCAACGCGAACCACCTGATCGTCGCCGATGATGGCGGCAACCTCATCGAGAGCAAGAACGGAGGCGCCGACTGGGGCGCCGGCTGGAACTGGGGCAAGCAGCTCGAATCGAGCAACGACGTTCCCTGGCTGGAAACCGGCGGGCTCTACATGTCCACCGGCGGGCTCGTGTTTGATCCTTTGACTGCTGGCAAGCTCTGGCAGTCGGCGGGCGTGGGCGTGTGGCACGCCAAGCTTCCGGACCGGATGGACTGGAACACGCCGGTCGTTTGGAATTCGCAAAGCGTCGGCATCGAGCAGCTCGTCGCCAACGACATCATTGCTCCCGCCGGCGCTGATCCCCTGTTCGCGTCGTGGGACCGTGCCTTTGTGTCGATGCCCAGCGTCGACAAATATGCCACCAACTACTCGGGCGGCGCTTTTTCCATGGGCTGGTCGGTCGATTACGCGTCGACCAATCCGAGCTTCATGGTCGGCATCTCTGATTACTGGGGCACCGAGAACAGCGGCTATTCGGCGGATGGCGGGAAGACTTGGACCAAATTTGCTGGCACGCCGACTTGGGCCAACTCGACAATTGGCGGCAGCATCGCTGCGAGCACGACCAACAATTTCATCTGGGTGGCGACGGGCAATCAGCCCCCGGCCTATACGCTTGATGGCGGCAAGACCTGGTCCAACATCTCCATTCCGGGGATCACGGACTGGAGCGTGGTTCACAACGCTTACTATCTGAACCGAACCACCATCGCTGCCGATCGCGAAGCGCCGAACACCTTCTACCTCTACGATCCGAACAGCGGCGTTTATCGCACCAGCGATGGCGGCGTGAGCTGGAGCAAGGTCTACAGCGGCCAGATCGCGCAATGGTCGGTCTGGAACGCCAAGATCGAAGCGGTTCCGGGCCAAAAGGGTGAACTCTACTTCACCTCGGGTGCGCTCGGGGACGATATGGACAATCCCTATTACACCGGCTTCATGCACTCGACGGATGGCGGCGCCACCTGGAAGGCAGTGCCCGGCGTAGACGTGGCGACCTTCGGCTTTGGCGCTCCTGCAACGGCGGGTGGCCCGGCAACGATTTACATCGTCGGCGAGGTGAATGACGTTCGCGGCATCTTCTACTCGGCCGACAATGGCGTGAGCTGGACCAAGATCGGCGAGCGGCCGATGAACAGCCTGGATCACATCAAGACGATCTCTGGCGACATGGACAAGTTCGGTCTTGTCTACGTTGGCTTCGCGGGTTCGGGCTACACGTACCTCGACTTCAGCGGGTCGGCCCCGGCACCAACCCCGCCGGCTCCCCCGCCCCCGGCGCCGCCTCCTCCTCCGCCTGTCACTCCGCCGCCGAGTCAGACCGGTCTCATCACCAAGGCGCTCGACGATGTCGGCGGGTCTTCGACGGTGGGCGATGGAGCCAAGATCAACGACGGCACGCCGACGCTCTCGGGTCAGTTGTCATCTGCGCTCATCACCGGGCAGAAGCTGGCGATCTACCGCGATGGCGAGATGATCGGGCAGGTTACGCCGGCTTCCACCAGCTGGTCGTTCACCGATCCTGGCGCTAGCGACGGCTTGCACAACTATTTCGTCAAGGTCGTGGATTCGCTCGGTCAGTCGGGCGCCGCGTCGAGCAGCTTCTCGCTGGTGATCGACACCGTAGCGCCCAACCAGGCCGTCAACGTCGTCGCCGCCGACCTGTCGGGCGGAAGCATGCTGCGGACCGCGTCGCTGTCGTCCTCGACGACCGCCTCGTCGAGCGGGAGCACGCTGGTCACCGGCACGATCGTCGGTTCGCTGGCAGCCGACGAAGTGCTGGTGGTGTTCCGCGACGGCGTTCGTCTCGGCACGGCCGCGGTTTCCAACGGCAGCTGGTCGTACAATGACGCCGTGACCTCGGGCTCATTCAAGTACACCGCGCAGGTGCATGATGCCGCTGGCAACATCGGCCAGATGTCGAGCGCGCTGGCAGTGACGCTGGGCACCAACTACATCGAGGGCACTGCCCGCAACGATGTGCTGGTCGGCACCAGCGGCGTGGACCAGCTTTCGGCGGTCGGCTCGGGCAAGCAGCTCGGCAAGGGGACCATCGATATCCTGACCGGCGGCGCAGGCGGTGACCTGTTCGTCCTCGGCGACAGCCGCGGCCGCTTCTACGACGATGGGAACGCGCGGAGCTCGGGCACCAACGACTTTGCCCGAATCACCGACTTCGGCACTGGCGACAAGCTTCAGCTGAAGGGCAGCGCGGGTGAATATCTGCAGGGTTGGATCAACAACCTGCAGGGCTTCTCCGGCACCGGCATCTACCATGATACCAACGGCAACGGCGTGATCGACAGCCGGGACGAGCTGATCGCCCTGGTCCAGAACCACGGCCCGCTCGACTCAGGCAGCTTCGTCTTCGTCTGAGGCCTACGGGATCAAGCCTTGGCGCCCTCGTCCAACCGGACGCGGGCGCCTTTGCTTTTCGTGCCGATCCGCGCTGTGGCAGGCAGGCCACCCTGCCCAGCCCATCGCCTTTGGACCACATTTCGGTTTGGGTCACGGCCGTAAGAGCCTATTAACCATATCCGCCGAGAAGGGATCGGCTATGGGGCTGGGGTGAGGAACGCGGCTGAAGATCAGGCTGCTGTTCCAATGGGTTAGGATTGAGCATGAACGAAGCCATCAGGAGCGCGCTGCAGGCCTGCCGACGGCATTTCACCACGGCGATCGTGTTCAGCGCGCTGGTCAACCTGCTCTTCATCGTGCCGATGCTCTACATGCTCCAGGTGTATGAGCGGGTGGTGCCGACGCGGGGTCACACGACGCTCTACATGCTGACCCTGGTGCTGCTGGTCGGCCTCGTCACCATGGCCGCACTCGACACGCTGCGCTCGCGCCTGCTGGTGCGCGCCGGTGTCCGGCTCGATGCCCAGCTTGCGCAAACCATTCTCCAATCAACGCTTGGCCGGCCGAGCCAGCGCGGACAGCGCGGTGCGCTCCAGGCGATGCGCGAGTTCGACACGCTGCGCCAAGCGCTGACCGGCCCGGCGATCCTTGCGGTGCTCGATGCGCCGTGGGTGCCCGTTTATGTGCTGATCGCCTTTCTGCTCCATCCGTGGATCGGCCTGTTGTCGCTGGTCGGAGCAGCGCTGGTGGTCCTTCTTGCCATTCGCAACGAACAGGTCACCCGGGCCCGATTGCAGGAAGCCAATCAGGCGGCGGGCCTCGCTTATTCCGATTTCGAGAACACGGTTGCCGCGGGCGACGTGGTGCGCGCGCTCGGCATGCGGGATGCGATGGTCAGCGGGCACCTCGCCCAGCGGGCGCAGATGATGCGGCTCCAGACCGAAGCGAGCCTTGCCTCGAGCGGTGTCACCGCCACTTCCAAGTTCGTTCGCCAATTCCTTCAGTCGCTGGCGCTCGGCGTTGGCGCCCTGCTCGCGATAGATGGATCGATCAGCCCCGGGGCGATCTTCGCGTCCATGTTCATCGTCGGCCGTGCGCTGGCCCCGATCGACCAGATGGTCGGCAATTGGAGGCCGATCGTGCAGGCTCGCGGTGCGTGGACCTCGCTCAACGAACTGCTGGAGCAGTCGCCGCCCGATTTCGCGCTGACCCAGCTGCCGCGGCCCCAGGGCAAGATCGAGGTCGAGGACCTCCACGTCATGTCGGAGGACGGCCAGCCGATCCTTCAGAACATCAGCTTTGCAGTGCAGCCGGGCCAGGTCGTCGCCATTGTCGGCCCCAGCGGCGCGGGCAAGTCGACGCTGGTTCGGGCGCTCGCCGGCGCGACCATTCCCAATCACGGCGTGATCCGCATCGATGGCGCCGACCAGCGCAACTGGGATCCGCAACGGCTGGCCGAACATGTCGGCTACATGCCGCAGGAATCCGCGCTGTTCCGCGGCACCATCAAGGAAAACATCGCCCGCTTCCGCAACCGGATGGGCGAGGACCCCGGCCAGATCGACACCGATGCCATCGCTGCGGCACAGATCGCCGGTGCGCATGAGCTGATCCAGCGGCTGCCCGGCGGCTATGACCAGCAGCTCGGCGCCAACGGCCGTGGCCTGTCGGCTGGACAGATGCAGCGTGTCGCGCTTGCCCGTGCGCTGTTTCGCGGGCCCTCGATCCTGATCCTTGACGAGCCCAATTCCAACCTCGACGCCGATGGCGACCAGGAACTGCTGCAGTGCCTCCACCAGGCCAAGGCTCGCGGCACCACCATCCTGCTCGTTGCGCACCGGATGAGCATGATGCCCATCGTCGACGGGCTGATGATCATCCAGGACGGCCGGGTCGCGGCCTATGGTCCCAAGGATGAGATCATGCGCCAGATTACTGCTCAGAAGTCCGTACCCGCGCCGACCCCGCAGCCCGGAGTTGCTTAAGTGACCGCCATGAACCTCAATCTCACGGGCAAAGCCCTTCCGGCCACCCTTGCCGGCTTCGGTATGGGCGCCAGGAGCGATCAGGCGACCAAAGGCGTCGATGATCCCGGCGCCGACATGAAGCTCGGCTACATCATCGCCTTTCTGTTTTTTGTGGTGCTGATCGGCTGGGCCGCGGTAACCCGCCTCGATGCGGCGGCGATAGCGCCGGGCAAGCTGGTGATCGACGGCCAGCGCCAGACCGTGCAGCACCGCGAGGGCGGTGTGGTGGGCGCCATCCATGTCCGCGAAGGCCAAAGGGTCCAGAAGGGGCAGATCCTGCTGAGCCTCGCCGCGGCCGACGTCCGCGCCCAGGAACGCGCTCTTTCGTCGCAGGCGATCACCCTCCTCGCCCAGCGCGCCCGGCTCCAGTCCGAACAGCTCGGCCGCAGCACCATCGTCATGCCGACCGAATTCGCCGCCATGACCAGCCCCGAGGACCGGGCCGAAATCGCCCGTGCTATGGAATTACAGGCCGTTCAGCTGCGCACCCGGCTTGCCGTGGTGCAGGCGCAGCGCGGCGCCTTCGCGCAGCGCCGCTCAGGGGCCGGCAACCAGGGTCGCGGCTACAGCGAGCAAGTGGCTGCGTTGCAGCAGCAGATCCGCTCGCTCGACCAGGAGCTCGAATCCTTGCGCGGGGTGGCCGAGGAAGGCTTCGTCTCACAAAGCCGCATTCGCGCCCTGGAACGCGCCCGCGCCGAACTGATCGGCCAGCGCGGCCAGTATAGCGCCACCGTGGCGCAGAGCCGCGACCAGGCCGGCGAGAGCCGCCTCCAGAGCCTCGAGGCGCAGAGCGACTACCTTGCTCGCAGTGCCACCGAACTGCGCGACGTCGAAGCATCGCTCAACGACGTGGTGCCGAGGCTCAGCGCCGCCCGCGACCAGCTCGCCCGGACCGAGATCCGCAGCCCGGCGACCGGCACCGTGGTCGGTCTCCAGGTCTTCACCCCCGGCGGCGTGATCGGCGCCGGTCAGCGGCTGATGGACGTCGTTCCCGACCGCGCGGCGCTGCATGTCGAAGGGCGGTTGACGGTGAACGATGGCGACGACGTGATGCCGGGACAGGCCGCGTTCGTGCGCTTCGACTCGCTACACGAACGCTCGCTTCCGCCGCTTGAAGGCACCGTGACGCGCGTGTCGGCCGACAGCTTCACCGACGAAAAAACGGGTGAGAGTTATTTCACCGCTGCGATCGAAGTGAAACCCTCCCAGCTCGCCTTGCTCAAGGAAGTGCGCGGACCCGACTTCCAGCTTCGCGCCGGTATGCCGGTGACCATCGAAATCCCGGTGCGTAAGCGGACCGCGCTCCAGTACATGCTGGAACCGATCACCTCGGCGATGCGGAAGGCCGGGCGGGAGCACTGACGCTCAAATATTTACTCCGTGCGTCATTAATCGCGTTAACCCTACTTGTCCTCGCTCGCGCTCGGGTTCACTTTGCGGGCCGGAACACGGCAAAGGGGCGATGCGGTGGGGCGCGCGGACATGCATCTGGCTGGGGGCAGTCTTCTTCGTCTGCTCGCCGGGGCGGCGCTGATTGCGGCGCTTGGAGCCGGCACCGCGGCGGCCGACACCCTGCGCGATGCGCTGGCTGCGACCTACGCCACCAGCCCTACCCTCAATGCCCAGCGCGAGGTGCTGAAGGGATCCGACGCGTCGGTCGCGCTCGCCGCCGCGCAGGCACGGCCGCAGATCGCGGCGCAGGTCGGGGTGAATCGCGACCTCACCCGCTCGGGCGTGCTGGTGACCAATCGCTCCAAGGGACCGATCCTGTCGGGCGGGCTCGACGTCAACCTGCCGCTGTTCGCCGGCGGCCGGATCCGCAACGCGATGGACGCGGCCAGGGCGCGGGTCGAGGCCGGGCGCGCAGCCCTGCGCGCGGTCGAAGGCGATGTTTTCGCCGAAGCGGTTGAAACCTACATGGACGTGCTGCGCGACCGCGCGGTGCTCGACCTCAACCAGAACCAGGTCCGGGTGCTGACCGAGAACCTGCGCGCCACCAAGCAATTGTACGAAGCCGGCGACCTCACCCGCACCGACATCGCCCAGTCCGACGCGCGGCTGAGCAGCTCCAAGGCGCAGCTTGCGCTTGCCCAATCGCGACTGTCGGTCAGCGAGGAGAGCTATCTGCGGGTGGTCGGCAAGCGACCCGAAGCGCTCGCCTCCCCGCCCCCGCTGCCGCCGCTTCCGGCAACCGCCAATGAAGCGACCCGCATCGCCATCGCCCGCAATCCGCGCCTCACCGCCGCGCTTCAGCAGGCGCGAGCAGCGGGGATGGATGTCCGGGGTGCGTTCGCCGATCGCTTGCCGACGCTATCGGGCGTGGTCGGGGGTGATTACGTCAATTACATTGGGGATGAGCCGGGCATCGGCGTGCCGCGCTCGGGCGTGCAGACCACTGTCGGCCTCACCACCCGCATCCCGCTGTACCAGGGCGGCGCCCCGGCGGCGCGGATCCGGCAGGCGCGCGCGGCGGAGGGGCAGTTGCTCGAGCAAACCGTTGCAACTGAGCGGCTGGTGGTCGCCAATGCCCGCTCTGCATTCGTCAGTTATCAGGCGTCCTTGAAGGCGATCCAGTCCAACCAGGACGCCGTCACCGCCAACGAACTGGCGCTGCGCGGCACGCGGGCCGAACGCAGCGTCGGCTCGCGCACGGTGATCGAGGTGCTGAACGCCCAACAGGAATTGCTCGGCAGCCAGGTCCAGCTGATCGCGGCACGGCGCGATGCGTATGTCGCGGGGTTCCGGCTGCTTCAGGCGATGGGCATGGCGAGTTCGGAAGAATTGGGGCTGAAAGGCGGCGCGCTCTACGATGCGCTCGGCAATTACGACAAGGTCGCTGGCGACTGGAGCGATTGGGGCGGCGCCGAGAAGCATCAGGTCCGCTCGACCTCGACGGTCAAGCTGGCCGAAGCCGCGCCCGATCGGTTGATCGAAACACCCCGGCTCGCCGAGGCAGTGTCCGCCCCGGCCAAGCCCCCGCCGCCCCTATCGGCGCCGGTCGCCGCCAACCTGCCGGCTCCTTCGAAGCCTGCCAGCGGCAGCAGCGGCGGCTGGGCGATCCAGCTCGGCGCTTTCGCCCGGCCCGGCGCCCCGCAGGCGTTGTTCGCCAAGGTAGCGAGCCGCGTCGGCGCCAAGGAGCCGATCTATCTTTCCGCCGGCCGAGTCACCCGCCTGCTGATCGGCCCCTATGCCAGCCGCGCTGAGGCCGAGGGCGCCTGCCGCAGTCTTGGCGCCTCCATCCCCTGCCTCCCGCTCCGCCGCGATTGAGGCAGCCCTCGCCGGCCCGGCCTTGACCCCGCGGGGCCGGGAGACGACAGCGCACGCCTGACTGGATGTGAGAAGGATTGCCCCGATGATCGAAGCCGAATGGTGGGAATATGACAGCGTCGACGAGATGGCCGATGCCGTTGCGGGCGATGTCGGCTTCATCATCGAAAGCGCGATCGACGCGCGGGACGCCTCGCTGCTGGCGTTGCCGGGCGGCAAGACGCCGCTGCCCGTGTTCAGCAAGCTCGCCGCGCAGAAGCTCGCCTGGAAGAAGGTGACCATCGTCCCCACCGACGAGCGGCTGGTCGAGGTGAGCGACGAGCGCAGCAACGCGCGGTTGCTGGCGCAAAGCTTCATGCGGGCGGGCGCGCGGGTGATCCCGATCGGCGGCGAGAATGCCGACGTCGAGGCCGCCGGCAACATCGCCGACGCACGGCTGCAGGACTTGCCGTGGCCGCCGGACCTCGTCTGGCTCGGCATGGGCGGCGACGGGCATACCGCATCGATCTTCACCGGGCCCGATATGCAAAATGCGCTGGATGCCCCCAAGGCGCGGCGCGCGGTGGGCGTTCGGCCCGATCCCATGCCGGCCGACATGCCGGTGGCGCGCGTCACGCTGACCCGCGCGGCCTTGCTGTCGGCGCGGACGCTGATCATCACCATCACCGGCGAAGAGAAGAAGGCTCTGCTCGAGCAGGCGATCGCCGACGGGCAGTCGAGCCGCCTGCCGATCGGCCGCGTGCTGGCCGAGGCAGAGCAGCCGATCGACATCCACTGGGCGCCCTGAGCGCCGCATCATTCTGACAGGCAAAAGAAGAGGGCGCCGGGATCACTCCCGGCGCCCTTCTCTTTTGGCGTGAGCGTCCGCTTAGAAGCGGAAGCCGCCGCGCAGGCCCCAGCCACGGACGTCGCCGAGGTCGACAAAGGCCGACAGCAGCGGACCACCGCCCGCGCCGCCGCCGATGCCGGCTTCGATGCGGCCCCAGGTGCCACGCTTCTCATCGACGAGATTGCTCGACAGCGTGCCCGAACGCACCGTCAGGTCGGCGGCGTCGCCGAACTCACGGAAGATCTTGCCGTCGATGAACGGCGCAATCGCTCCGGCGAAGGATGCACGTGCCTGCAGACGACCACGAGTGCTGTTGTAGCGATCGCTTTCGAACGACAGGTTGCCGAAGTTGTAGTCGTCGAGGCGGCTGCGGACGTAGCTCACGCCCGCGCCGACGTCGAAGTTGACGCCGCCGGGGTTGCCGAAGCGGAAGCCGACTTCACCGTCGATGCCGTCGCTGCGGCCTTCCGGATAAGCACCGAGTACGCCAAGGCCACTGTTGGTCACCCGAACGTCGAACTCGTCGCGCTTCAGCAGCACGCCGGCATACAGGCCCTGCTGAGCACCGAACTGGGCGTAGAGGCCGTAGTTGTAGCCTTCCAGATCGATTCCCGTCCCGAAGTCCGAGTCGCCCTGGGCATGCTCGTAACCGCCGGTCGCACCGATCAGGAAGCTTGGCGCACCGAACTCGATTCCGCCCTGCGCACCGCGCCGGTTGGTCTCGAAGCGGCTGGACGAGGTCAGGTTGGTGCCAAACGCGGTGATCGTGCGGTTGCGGTCACCAAAGCGCTCCTTCGACCCGTAGAGCTGCGCCCAGATCCCGACCGGGTTCTTGCGCTCGTTGCCGAAGTCGACCCGGCGGCTCATCGCATAGGCCTGATAGGCTTCTGCCGACTGGTGCCAGATGTCGCGGCCGAGACGGTTGACGAGAACGAGGTCGCCCGTCGCAACGTTCGGACGGCCGGTCAGGAAGACGTCCGACCCGCGGGTTTCAAGCGCCAGGTTGATGAGGCCCGCATTGGTCGGCCCGCCGAGCACGAACTGACCCGCCGCGACCGTTCCGGCGTCCACCACCAGCGCGCCGGTGGTGTCGATCACCGGCCCACCGGTGAGGAAGGTCGGGAGGATGGTGGTCGTGCCGGTGGTGGTGCCGCTGTAGACCAGGCGGTCGGAGGTCAGCGCACCATTGGCGCTGCCGACGTCGATGCCGAGACGGGCATTGCCGGTCGCGGTGTAGTTGGCAGTGCCGAGGTTGAGGATGTCGCCGGTGGCGCCGTCACGAAGGTCGATCAGGCCGGCATTGTTGTTGAACGCTTCGAGACCGGCGAAGGTCGCGCCGCTGAACGCGGTCAGCGTGCCCGCCGCAGCGCCGGTGCCGGTCGTTCCATTGTTGAACGTGTCGGTACCCGCACCGAAATCGGTGGTGCCCGTCGCGTTGTAGACGCCCGTGTTGTTCACCGTATCGTTGCCGTCGCCGAAGGAGATGGCCGCGTTCTGGGTGAAGATGCTGCTGGTGTTGAAGGTGTCGTTACCCGCGCCGAAGTTGAGGGCGCCCGACTGGGTAAAGCCCGCGGTGCGGCTGTTGCTGAAGACGTCGTTCCCAGCGCCGAAGGTCAGCGGGCCGCTGATCGAACCGGCCGCGCCGATCGTCAGGGCCAGCGGACCGGCGCCGGGAGCCAGCACATAGCCGCTGGTGCCGGCCGTGGTGCTGGTCAGCGTGCCGTTGACGACCAGGGTGTTGGTGCCTGCACCACCAAGGGTGATGGCAGTCGGACCGCTGACCGTCACGCCCGAGTTGACGGTGACGTTGGTGTTGCCAGCGGTCTGGGCCCAGATGCCCGAACCGGCGGCGGTGGTGATGTTGCCGTTGGCGACCACGGTGACCGGGGCCGCGCCGGCCGCGACCACGCGAACCGCGGCGAAGCTCGGATCGGCGGCGGTGTTGGGCGCGGTCGAGGTGACAACGCCGGTGGTGACGTTGACCGCGCCGGTGCCGGTGGTGGCGACGTCGATGCCGACGCTGTTGGCGCCCCTGACGTTGATCGTGCCGCTGTTGGTGACAGTGACCGGACCCGCGCTGGTGATCGAGATGGCGTCGGAATTGGCGCCGGTGGTGGTCGCGCCGGCGACGGTCGCAGTGACAGCGCCGGTGCCGCCGGTGATCTGCAGGCCGTCGGAGTTCGCGCCGCCGGTTGTAAGGGCGCCGGTGGTGGCGTTCACCGTTCCGCCGGTGGCGATCACCACGCCGTCACTGTCGACACCGGTGCCGGTGTTGACGGTGGTGGTGGTGACGGCAACGTTGCCGGTGGTGCTGCTGACGTTGACGCCGTCGCTGCCATCACCCGCGGTCGTGATCGCGCCGCAGTTGATGGTGATGTTGCCAGTGGTGCTGGTGGACACGATTGCCGGAGCGCCAGCGGTGGTGGTGGCAACGGTCGGGCAGTTGCCGATGTCGGTCGCGCCGGTGGTCGCAACCGTGGAGATCCCGGTGCCGACCGAGCTGATCGCGCCCGAGCGGATCGTGATGCCGCCAGTGGAGCTGCCAGCGCGAATGCCGAAGTCACGCGCGGTGATCCCGGCCCCCGTGAAGCTGACGCTGGTGCCCTGAAGCGCAACGCCGCCACGCGCCGAATTGATGGCGCCCGTCGTGGCGGTGCTGGTGCCGCCCGTGCTGACGAGGCTCAGCGCAAGGCCGTCGGAATTGTTGATCGTGCCGCTGGTGAACGTCAGGTTGCCGGTGCTGCCGATATCGGCGCCGGTCGAACCCGAGGTGATGTTGCCGACGGTGACATTGGTCACGCTGCCGCCGGTGCCGAACACACCGAAGCTGCGCAGGCCGGGCGCATTGAGGTTGCCGGCGGTGATAGTGATCGGACCGCCATTACCGGCGAAATCGATGGCGCTGACGTCGGTCCCAAGCGCAGAGACGTTCTGGCCCGTAGCATTCAGGGTGATCGCTCCGCCCGTAGCGGTGTTGCGCAAACGGATGGCGTCGTTGCCAAGGCCATTCACGGTGTTGGTGATGGTGCCGCCACTCACGGCAACCGCGCCAACCGTCAGGTCTCCGGTGGCGGTGGTGAAGGTCAGCGGGGCGGTACCCGTGAAGGTGCCGTTGGTCACCGTAACGGTGGAAACGCCCGTGGTACCGTTCAGGCAGTCATAGACGTTGGTCGTGCCCGTGCGCAGCGTGCAGGTGGTGTTGCTCTGCGCCGAAGCGGTTGCCGGAACAAACAGCGCCGCCGCAGCGGCCGACGCTGTGCTCAGCAGCGCGATTTTTGTGAAGCGTGGTGTCATACGTTCTCTCCCCTGCAAGGGACCCGCGTCACGCGCCGCCCCTTCAATGAACCTTTGGTGCCCCCCTAACGAGGGGTGTCCGCTCGGGTTTCAGGCTTGAGGGATAAAGCTGAGCACTGTGGCGAACAAGCCACACCAGCTCGCCCGCTTCTAAATGCAGGTTAAGATTTCAGGCGGTCAGCATGCCAGGCGAGGTGCTCGGGCATGAAGGTCGAGACGAAGTGGTAGCTGTGATCGTAGCCATCGCGGACGCCCAGTTCGATGGGCTGGCCGGCGGCCGCACAGGCCTGCTCCAGAAGCTCGGGGCAAAGCTCGCGCTCGAGGAAAGGATCGGCTCCGCCGACATCGACCTTGAGCGCCGGGAGCCGTGTGCCCGCTTCGATCAGTGCCACCGCATCGTGCGCGCGCCACGCATCGCGGTCGGGACCGAGATAGTGGGAGAACGCCTTCTCGCCCCACGGCACTTGGGTGGGGGCAACGATCGGCGCGAAGGCGGAGACGCTCCGGAAGCGGCCGGGATGGCGCAGCGCAACCGTCAAGGCGCCGTGGCCGCCCATGCTGTGCCCGGTGATCGCTTGAGCGCCCATGTCGAGCTTCGGGAATTCCGCCGCTACCAGCGCGGGAAGCTCCTCAGTGACGTAGGTCCACATCCGGTAATTGGCCGACCACGGTTCCTCGGTCGCATCGACGTAGAAGCCGGCGCCCAGGCCGATGTCCCAGCCTTCGGCATCGGCCACGCCCTCACCCCTCGGGCTGGTGTCGGGGGCGAGAAAGGCGAGGCCAAATGCGGCGCAGGAGCGGCGATACTCGCCCTTGTCGGTGACATTGGCGTGGGTGCAGGTCAGCCCCGACAGATAGGTCACCAGCGGGACCCGCCCTTCTTCCGCTTGAGGCGGAAGGAAGAGCGAGAAAGTCATGGGCGTGGCGGTTGCCGCGCTGTCGTGAGTGACGACAAGCTGCCGGCCGCCGTGGCTCCGCGCCTCGCTGGTGACCTTGAGGCTCATTGCTCCGGCCGGTGCAGCCCGCACAGCTTGTTGCCGTCGGGATCGCGCAAATAAGCGAGGTAGAGCTTGCCAAAAGCGTTGGAGCGGATGCCGGGTGGATCCTCGATCGCGGTGCCGCCTGCGGCGATCCCGCGCTGGTGCCAGGCGTCGACCTCTTCGGGCGTGTCGAAACCGAACCCGATGGTCGAGCCGTTGCCGTGCGTCGCAGCCTCGCCGTCGATCGGCTTGGAGACCATGAACACGCTGCCCTTGCGGCCGTAGCTGAGGCGGCCCTTGTCGTCGGTGCGCCCAGGCTTGCCGAACAGCGCGTCGTAGAACTTCTTCGAGCGCTCGAGATCGTTCGAGCCGACCATCATGTGCGAATACATGGCTTCTCCTCCCTAGTAGACGACCACTGCCCGGATGCTTTCGCCCCGGTGCATGAGGTCAAACCCCTTGTTGATCTCGTCAAGGCTGAGGACGTGCGTGATCATGGGATCGATCGCGATCTTGCCGTCCATGTACCAGTCGACGATCTTGGGCACGTCGGTGCGCCCCTTGGCGCCGCCGAACGCCGTGCCGCGCCAATTGCGGCCGGTGACCAGCTGGAAGGGCCTGGTGGCGATCTCCTTGCCGGCTTCGGCCACGCCGATGATGATGCTCGTCCCCCAGCCGCGGTGGCAGCATTCGAGCGCCTGACGCATGACATCGGTGTTGCCGGTGCAGTCGAAGCTGTAGTCCGCACCGCCGTCGGTCAGCTGCTGCACTTCCCAGATGATCTCGTTGCCAGTTTTGCCACGAGCATCGATGAAGTCCGTCATACCGAATTGCCGGCCCCAATCCTCCCGGGTAGGATTAATGTCGACGCCGATGATCTTGTTCGCGCCCGCAAGCCTGGCGCCCTGCACGACGTTGAGGCCGATCCCGCCTAGCCCGAACACCACCACATTGTCGCCGACCTGGACCTTGGCGGTATTCACCACCGCGCCGACGCCCGTCGTCACGCCGCAGCCGATGTAGCAACTCGTCTGGAACGGGGCGTCCTCGCGGATCTTGGCCACCGCGATCTCGGGCAGCACGGTGAAGTTCGAAAAGGTCGAGCAGCCCATGTAATGGAAGATCGGCTCGCCCTTGTGGCTGAAGCGGGTGGTCCCGTCGGGCATCAGCCCCTTGCCCTGCGTCGCGCGGATCGCGGTGCAAAGGTTGGTCTTGCCGGAAAGGCACGACTTACACTGGCGGCATTCGGGGGTGTAGAGCGGGATCACGTGGTCACCGGGCTTCACCGACGTGACCCCGGCGCCGACCTCACGAACAATTCCGGCGCCTTCGTGGCCGAGCACCGATGGGAAGATGCCTTCGCTGTCCAAACCGTCCAGCGTGTAAGCGTCGGTGTGGCAGATGCCGGTTGCCATGATCTCGACCAGCACCTCGCCCGGCTTGGGTCCGTCAAGATCGAGCTCGACAATCTCGAGCGGCTGCTTGGGGGCAAAAGCGACGGCGGCGCGGGTCTTCATCAAACAGGTCTCGCGAAAGGATGGTTTCGGCGGCCAAGTGCCACAGCCGCCCGCCCTTGGCAAAGCCGTGCTCGTTAGCGACAGGTCGTTGCAAAACGGCGACAATAAGTTCTTGCGCGAGATCAATCCGCCCCTAAGCTGCGGCGCTTCAACGATTTTTCTGGTTCGGCGCTGCGGGGTGCCGGGGCGGGGGAGAGCCGAACTGATCACCTCTCGACGCGCTTCGGCGCGCCTTGGCCTGCTTCTTCTGATCGGTTTGCCGACGGGCGTCGCCGCGCAGACGACGCCCTCGGTCGTCGAAGAGGTGAAAACCGTCACCCTGGACGAAAATCGCGCCGCCTTTCTGATCCGCTTCTCACCCGCCGAGCCGCAGACCGCGCCGCTCAACAACAATCCGACCCGGCCCGAGCTGCTGCTCCGCTCGACCCTTCGTGCGCCGCGCGTGCCGGCGCAGAGCAATTATCGCGGGCTGGTTCGCGCCACCAGATTCGAGACGACCGACAGCGGCCTCCTGTGGCGCTTCGATACCGCCGCTCCGGCGCAGGTCAGCGTGCAGCCCGCCGGCGACCGCACGTTGCAAGTGATCGTGCAGCGGCTGTCCGGCGACGAGGCGATCGGCGCGCGGCCGATCGGGTCGGGCGGCGAAGCGGTGGCGCCGGCCAGCGCCCTGCCCGCTTATGTCGAGCCCGGCCTCGATGGCGACAGCTACGAACTGGTGCCGCTTAAATATGCGGACGTCAGCGAGGTCATCGGCCTGTTGGTCGAAGGCGAGACGATCCAGCCCAACAACGTCTTCATCCGCCGCGAGCCAGGGTTCGGGTCGATCGCGACGGCATCGTCGAATCAATATCAATATCAGCAGCAGCAGAACCAGCAGCCGCAGAACCAGCAGCCGCTCGGGCAAAGTTTTCCCGGCCGCGGCCTTGCCATCGACCGCCGGCTCAATGCGATCTGGATCACCGGCACGCCCGAGCGGATCGCGCGGGTAAAGGCACAGATCAATGCGATCGACGTGCCGGTCGACAGCGTGATCCTCGAAACCCAGTTCGTCGAGCTGACCGAACAGGGGGTGCGCAATCTCGGCCTCGATCTCGCCAATCGCGACGGGCAGATTGCGGTTGGGCAGATCACGCTTGGCGCCAACACCGCGTTCGGCAACGATCCGCTGACCCCGTTCAAATCGGGCGTGCTGCAGGCCGCCATCTATGCGCAGGTCCAGCGGGGCGAAGGTCGCATCGTGTCACGCCCGCGGATCGCCGCGCAATCGGGCTCGACCGCCAAGATCATCACCGGCGACGCGCTGCCGATCCTGACCAGCATCACCCTGTCCGGCGTCAACGGGGTCAGCCAGCAGGTGCAGTACGTCAACGTTGGCGTGACGCTGCAGATCGCCCCGCGCGTATCGACCGACGGCTTCGTCACCAGCCAGATCTACGGCGTGGTGTCGTCGGTCACCGGGTACAGCCAGGGCTATCCGACGATCAGCCAGCGCGAAGCGGAAACCAGTGCCAGTGTCCGCGACGGCGAGACCTTTGTCATCGGCGGGCTGACCCAGGAGAATAATCTCAAGACCAAGGGCCGGCTTCCGATCCTTGGCGACATTCCGATCGTCGGCACCGTGTTCCGCAACGAACGCAGCACGCGGGCCAAGACCGAACTCTATATCGTGATCACGCCGCGGATCGTCCGCCATCGCCGCAACGAAGTGCCGGTGCCGCCGGCGCCTTCCCCGGCGGTGCCCGGCCTGGCTGGGAGCGTGCCCGGCTAGGAGCTGCCACCCGCCTCCCTGCTCGGTAAATCCGCGGCCGGACCACCGGCGCGAGCGCTTGTCCTCACCTCCAAAATGGTGAGTTAACCCGTTGATTTTGCGCGATTTTTATTCTTTACAGACGATGAATAGCGCGTCACTTTCCTGTCACTTTCCGAGGCCGATGGGGGCATTCGGAACGCGTAAAGGGGATTGTATGCGAACCATTCTGATGACCTCGGCTGCTGCTCTGGCTGTTGTTCTGGTTGCGGCACCGGCGGCGGCGCAAAATCGCGGCGAAAAGATCGCCGGCAGCTACATCTGTGTCCTTAAGGAGCGCGAGCTCAGCCGCGGCCAGGAAAAGCAGGAAGCCGAAAAGGCCGCGCGCGACGTGGGCGGCAAGGTCAAGCATGTCTATTCGGCAGCGCTCAAGGGCTTTGCCATCGAAGAAGGCGCGCCGGGCAATTCCGGCAAGCTTAAGCAGAACAATCCCAAGATCGAATATTGCGAGGAAGACCAGGTGGTCACCGCCGGTCCCGTGCAGGTGCAAGGTCGTCCGGAAGTCGGCATCATGGCCGAAGAAACCCCGTGGGGTATCGCCCGCGTTGGTGGCGGCGCGCCGTATAGCGGTTCCGGCACGGCCTGGGTGATCGACACCGGTATTGCTCCGCACGCCGACCTCAACTTCGACACCAGCCGCTCGCGCAGCTTCATTCGTGACAGCTCGCCGATCGACCAGAACGGCCACGGCACCCACGTCGCCGGCACCATCGCAGCGCGCGCTAACGGCAGCGGCGTGGTCGGCGTCGCCGCCGGCGCTCCGGTGGTCGCGGTTCGCGTGCTCGACCGCCGCGGTTCCGGCAGTAACTCGGGCGTGATCGCCGGTGTCGATTACGTGGCGCAGAACGGCCGTCCGGGCGACGTCGCCAACATGAGCCTTGGTGGCGGCGTGTCCGACGCGCTCGATCAGGCAGTGGTGCGGGCTGCAGCCGGCGGTGTCCGCTTCGCGCTTGCCGCGGGCAACGAGTCCGACAACGCCAACAACCATTCGCCGGCGCGTGCCAATGGCAACAACGTCTACACCGTGTCGGCCTTCGCGGTCGGCGACAAATGGGCGAGCTTCTCGAACTTCGGCAACCCGCCGATCGATTATGCGGAGCCGGGCGTCAGCATCAAGTCGACGTGGCTGAACGGTGGCTACAACACCATCAGCGGCACCAGCATGGCGACGCCGCACCTCGCCGGCCTGCTGCTGTCGGGCGCGGTTCGCGCTGGCGGCTCCGTCGCGGGCGATCCCGCCGCGCCGGCCGACGTCATCGGCGTCAAGTAAGCTTCGGCTTCAAGACAGGGGAAGGGTGGCTCGGGCGACCGGGCCGCCCTTTTCTTTGTGCCGGGCGCGGCTAGGGTGCGGCCCCATGACCTTTGCATCGGGCAAGCATGCCCTCATCACTGGCGGCGGAACCGGCCTCGGCGCCGGCGCCGCCCACGCCCTTGCCGCAGCTGGCGCCAACGTCTCGCTCCTCGGCCGCCGCCGCGAGCCGCTGGAAGCCGTCGCGGCCGAGACAGGCGGGCGGGCGATTCCGTGCGACGTCACCGATCCTGAAGCGCAGGCCCGCGCCTTTGCCGAGGCGCGCGAGGCGTTCGGGCCGCTTGACTACGTCATCCTCAACGCCGGCGTCGGCGACAGCCGGCCGTTCCTGCGCACCAAGCGCGAAAGCTGGAATGCGATCATCGCAACCAATCTCACCGCCTTGTTCGACGGTGCGCAGCTTGCAATCCCCGATCTTCAGGAGCAAAGCAAAAGACTGGTGATCGTCGCCTCGGTCGCGGGGCTGAAGGGCGGCGCGATGGCCGCGCCTTATGTTGCGTCCAAGCATGGCGCGGTGGGCCTCGCCAAGAGCCTCGCGCTGGAATTTGCCCGCACCGGTCTTACCGTCAACGCCATCTGCCCGAGCTTTGTCGATACGCCGATGGTCGACGACAGCGCCGCGCGGATTGCCGGCGCCACCGGCAAGAGCGTCGAGGAAGCGCGCGCACTCCTTGCCCGCACCAACGGCAATGGGCGGCTGATCACCGTCGATGAGGTCACCCACGCAATCATGCAGCTGCTCCACCCGCAGGCGAGCGGCGTGAATGGCGCATGCGTGACGATCGACGGCGGGACGAGCGCCTGAGTCCTTATTCGAACTCGACGATGACCTGATCCACCGCGACGCTCTCGCCCGCTCCGACCGGAGTGGCCTTCACCGTCGCGCTCTTCTCGGCGCGGAGGATGTTTTCCATCTTCATCGCCTCCATCACCGCGATCGCCTGTCCGGCCTCGACCTTGTCGCCGACCGCGACGTGGAGACGGGTAACGAGTCCCGGCATCGGCGCCAGCAGGAAACGCGACAGGTCCGGCGGGACCTTTTCGATCATGTGCCGGGCAAGCTCGGCCACACGCGGGGTCATCACGGTTACCCGGTGGCTGCCGCCGCGGGTCGTCATCTTGAGCGAACGGCCCTGCTTCTCGACCAGCACGATGCGGCTACGGTGCCCGATGCGGGCGCGGAGCAGCCGTTGGCCAGGCGTGTAATCGGCCTCGAACGCGAGCGGCTCGCCCCCGTCCACCACCACCTTGTCGAGGGTGAAGCGGACATGATGCTCCGCCCCGCCGTCCAACCGCACCACATGCTCGCGCGCGGCGGGCGACGGGCTTCCAAGCTGCTGGTCGATCAGCAGCGCGCGGCTTTCGTGCACCGTGCCGATGAAGGCCGCGAGTGCGCTGAGGTCGGCGGTCAGCGTGTCGTCCAGCGGCGCGCCGGTGAAGCCCTCGGGATATTCCTCGGCGATGAAGCCGGTGGTGATCTCGCCCGAACGAAAGCGCGGGTGCTGCATCAGCGCCGAGAGGAAATCGACGTTGTGGCTGATCCCGCCAATGTCGAAGCCGTCCAGCGCTTCGACCTGCGCGTCGATCGCGCTTTCACGCGTCGGGCCCCAGGTCACCAGCTTCGCAATCATCGGATCGTAGAACATCGACACTTCGCCGCCCTGGCGGACACCGTCGTCGACGCGGACCCGCGCCTCGCCATTCTTGCCGGCCTTGGGCGGCGCGTAGCGGACTAGGCGCCCAGTGCTCGGCAGGAAACCGCGATAGGGGTCTTCGGCATAGACGCGCGTCTCGACGCTCCAGCCGTTCAGCTGCACTTCGTGCTGGGTGAACGCCAACGGCTCGCCGGCCGCCACGCGGATCATCTGTTCGACGAGGTCGAGGCCGGTGATTTCCTCCGTCACCGGATGCTCGACCTGCAGCCGGGTGTTCATTTCGAGGAAGTAGAAGCTCTCCCCCGTCGTGTCGGCGCCCGAGACGATCAGCTCGACCGTGCCGGCGCTATGATAGCCGACCGCGCGGGCCAGCGCGACGCACTGCTCGCCCATTGCGCGGCGCATCTCGGGGGTCACGAAGGGCGACGGCGCTTCCTCCACCACCTTCTGGTGGCGGCGCTGGATGCTGCATTCGCGTTCGTTCAGGTAGACGATGTTGCCATGCTTGTCGCCGAGCAGCTGGATCTCGATGTGGCGCGGGCTCTCGATGAACTTTTCGATGAACACGCGGTCGTCACCGAAGCTGGCGAGGCCTTCGCGCTTGGTCGCTTCGAAGCCATCGCGCACATCCTGCTCGTTCCAGGCGAGGCGCATCCCCTTGCCGCCGCCGCCGGCCGAGGCCTTCATCATCACCGGGAAGCCGATGTCGGCCGCGATTGTCACCGCTTCGTCGGTGGTCGCGATGTCGCCGAGGTAGCCGGGAACGACATTCACACCCGCGTCGCGCGCGAGCTTCTTGGATTCGATCTTGTCGCCCATCGCTGCGATGGCATTGGCCGGCGGGCCGATGAAGGCGATGCCGGCCGCTTCCAGCGCTTCGACAAAGCTCGCCCGCTCGGACAGGAAGCCGTAGCCGGGGTGCACGGCTTCGGCACCGGTCGCCTTGCACGCCTCGATAATCAGGTCGGCCTTGAGGTAGCTCTCACCCGCCGGCGGCGGCCCGAGGCGGACGGCTTCGTCAGCCAGTTCGACATGCGGGGCGCGCGCGTCGGCGTCGGAATAAACGGCGACCGTCTTGATGCCCATCCGGCGCGCGGTGCGGATCACGCGGCAGGCGATTTCGCCGCGATTGGCGATCAGGATCTTGGAGAACATTGAACCTCGAATCCGAACTCCGGAGGAGCTGCTTGTGCGGGTGGCAGGAGGAATTGCAAAGCCTGCGCTTCGACCTGCTGGTAGATGGTGGCGTGGGTCTGGTCGGGTCGCGGAGCAACGCACAGCTCGCTGCCGGCGGTGCGGGCGGCGGCGGTAACGCGGTTCGCGGCAGCCGGCGTTTCGAGCTGTTCCTTGGCCAGCGCGACATAAAGCCGCTTGCCACGCTGCGCGGTGCCGATGGCGGCGGTGCGGCGGCTCAGCGCTTCCTTGTCCCACCACAGGCTGGGGTCGATGGCGGCATAGCCGTCGAACAGGGCCGGCTCGGCCATGTACGTTTCGACGATGAACAGCCCGGCGAGGGATTCGCCGATGACCACGCCCTTGCCGCTGGTGCGATACTCGCGCTCGACCAGCGGCTTCACCTCATCGCGGAGAAAGGCGCGGAAGGCGGCGGAGGAACCGGCGGTTGGGTATTTCTTGAGCAGCTCGGGATCGCTCGTCTTGCCGACCAGTTCGCGGCGGCGGTCCTTGGTCTCGATCCCGACCAGGATCGCCTCGCCCATTCGCCCCCAGATCGATCCAAGCTGCACCACCCCGGCGACGTGCAGTAGGTCCTGATCGACCCCGCCATCGATGAGGTAGATGACCGGATAACGCTTGGCGGTCGCCTTGGCGTAGCCGGCGGGCAGCACGACATTTATCGCGCGCTGCTCGCCAAGGGCCTTGGAAGCGACGGTACGGCTGGTCCCGATGGTGATCGGTGTTCCGGCGCTCGCCTGCGGAGCAGGAGCGGCGGCCGCAAGGGCTGCAGCGAGGAGAAAACCGTTGAACATCGACCTGGTGCCTAGCGCCGCGCGCCAGCCTTGAGAAGCGCCGCGCTCAGCGCAGATTGTGGACGAACCCCATCACGAACGACGTCACCGCGGCCGAGAAGAGCATGACGTTGATCAGCACCATTCCATAAGCCATCTTCACCGACGTCTTCTCGACCCGGCCGAGGATTTGCGTACCCGCAGCGACGGCCATGAACATCAGGCTGAGGAAGGCGACCAGGCTCATGATTCCGACGGGCACCAGCAGGCCGATGTCGGGCTTTGCACCGACCGCCTGGGCAAGGCCGAGCATGCCGCCGACCGCCACCAGCGCAAGGCCGCTCAGATGCTTGCAGAAGTCGTAGGTGGCGAGCAGCGACTGCGCCTTGGTCCCGATGTCGGCCTCAGCCGCCTTGAGTTCGACGTCCTTCATTCGTCCCCCTGTTCGTCTGCTTACAGGCTCCTCAGCCAGATCATGACGAAACCGCCTGCGCCCATGCCGAGCAAGAGCATGGCGATCATCAGATTGATGCGAGGAGACAGGCCGCGCGTCTTCTTGCCCACGGCGATGCCGGCGATGCTAGCGGCGGCCGACAGCGCAGACACGCCCGCCAGTCCGATCGAGCCCGCGACAAAGCCCACGATCACCGGCTTGGCGAGCGAGGGATCGATCTTCTCGGTCAGCCCCAGCACGCCGCCCAGCGCGACGAGGGACAGGGTCGTCAGGAACTTGGCGAAATCATAATGGAGCGACGCGCCCTCGCCCTGCTTGATCTCTTCGTCCTCGATCATTCGGCCCCCTCGTTCGGCTTCTTCCTTCGAAAGATGTACCGAAGAGAGCCAAGCCAGGTGATCGCAGTCGCAGCAGCGATGATCAAGGCGTCCCGCCGCTTGTCCTGGATGCATTGCTCAAGGGCGGGACCCTCTACTAGGCAGTCGGACACGGCATTCGCCGCAAAGAAAAACAGACCGCAGCCAAGAACAAGGACGCTTACGAGAATTGCAACGAGCAGCCTCACTCGGCCGCTTCGTCAATCGGCGGTTTGTTATGGCCGAGCAGGCGGAGCACCTCGTCGGCCGCGTCGGCAAGGTTGGTGCCGGGGCCGAAGATCGCCTGCACCCCCGCGGCGCGAAGCGCGGCATAATCCTGCGCCGGGATGACCCCGCCCGCGACAACCTTGATGTCAGGGCGGTCCATGTCCTTGAGGTGGCCGATCAGCTCGGGGATCAGGGTCTTGTGCCCGGCCGCGAGGCTGGAAGCGCCGACCACGTCGACGTCGGCGATTACCGCCAGCTCGGCGGCTTCGCGCGGCGTCTGGAAAAGGGGGCCGGCGACGATCTCGAAGCCGAGGTCCCCGAACGCCGAGCTGACGAGATTGGCGCCGCGGTCGTGCCCGTCCTGGCCCATCTTGGCGACCAGCATCCGCGGTTTGCGGCCGAGCCGCTGGCTGACCGCGACGGTGCCCTGCTTGGCTTCTTCCCAGCGCAGGTCGGCGCGCTGGCCGTAGATGCCGCTGACCGGCTCCGGCTTGGTGGCGTAGCGGCCGAAGGCGCGTTCCAGCGCGTCGGAGATTTCGCCCAGCGTCGCGCGGACCCGGGCGGCTTCGACGCTGAGGGCAAGGAGGTTGGCATCGGTGCGCGCGCCCTCTTCCAGCGCCTGGAGCGCAGCCTGCACCGCGGCTTCGTCACGCGTGGCGCGAATGCGTGCGAGCCGCTCGATCTGGCCGGAGCGAACCTTGGCGTTGTCCACCTCAAGGATGTCGAGCTCGGCCTCCTCCGGCAGGCGGTAGCGGTTAACCCCAACGATCACCGTCTCGCCGGTGTCGACCTTGGCCTGGCGCTCGGCAGCGGCTTCCTCGATGCGGCGCTTGGGCAGGCCGGCGGTGACCGCCTTGGTCATGCCGCCGAGCGCTTCCACTTCCTGGATCAGCGCCCAGGCCTTGTCCTCCAGCTCGCGGGTCAGCGCCTCGACATACCAGCTGCCGCCGAGTGGATCGGCGACTGCGGTGACGCCGCTCTCCTCGGCCAGGATCAGCTGGGTGTTGCGGGCGATGCGGGCCGAGAAGTCGGTCGGCAGCGCGATCGCCTCGTCGAAGCTGTTGGTGTGGAGCGATTGCGTGCCGCCGAGCACCGCCGCTAGGGCCTCGATCGTGGTGCGGACGATGTTGTTGTAGGGGTCCTGCTCGGTGAGGCTGACGCCGCTGGTCTGGCAGTGGGTGCGGAGCAGCTTCGACTTTTCGGTCTTGGCGCCGAGATCGGTCATGATCCGGCCCCACAAGGTCCGCGCGGCGCGCATCTTGGCGACCTCCATGAAGAGGTTCATGCCGATGCCCCAGAAGAAGCTCAGCCGCGGCGCAAAGGCGTCGATGTCGAGCCCGCTGGCGACCGCCGCGCGGACATATTCCATCCCGTCCGCCAGCGTAAAGGCCATCTCCTGCACCGCCGTCGCCCCGGCCTCGTGCATGTGGTAGCCGGAGATGGAGATGCTGTTGAACTTGGGCATCTCGCGGCTGGTGAAGGCGATGATGTCGCTGACGATGCGCATCGAGGGTTCGGGCGGATAGATGTAGGTGTTGCGGACCGCGAACTCTTTCAGGATGTCGTTCTGGATGGTGCCGGTCAGCGCCTTGCGCTCGACGCCCTGCTCTTCGCCCGCGACGATGTAGAAGGCGAGCACCGGCAGCACTGCGCCGTTCATGGTCATGCTGACCGACATCTCGCCCAGCGGGATGCCGTCGAACAGCAGCTTCATGTCCTCGACGCTGTCGATCGCGACACCCGCCTTTCCGACGTCGCCGGTGACGCGCGGATGGTCGCTGTCGTAGCCGCGGTGGGTGGCGAGATCGAAAGCGACGCTCAGCCCCTTCTGCCCGGCCGCGAGGTTGCGGCGGTAGAAGGCGTTGCTCTCCTCCGCCGTCGAGAAACCGGCATATTGGCGGATGGTCCACGGCCGGCCAGCGTACATCGTCGCGTAGGGGCCGCGGGTGTAGGGCGCGACACCGGGGAAGCCGGGATCGATCGCGGCCGCATCGTCGGGGCCGTAGACGGTCTTGAGGGTGATGCCTTCGGGCGTGGTGCGGCTGAGGTCGGCGCCGCGGGATTCCTTGGCAGCGAGGGTCTTCCAGGCGTCGTGTTGATCGGTGGACATAGGGCCGTGCCCTAAACCCAAGCGGCTCGCGCGCAAACCCTTCGGCTTAGCGCCCGCTGCGGAAGCCGAGACCGAGCAGCAGGTCGGCGGCAATGAAGAACAGCAGCACGAACATCGCGCCGTTGATGAGAACGAGGCCCCAGAAGCGTGCCTCGCCCGCTTCCGAGCGCTTCAGGCGCATGCGGTAGAGCGGCACTTCGCCCGAGCGCAGCGCGACCGCAATCCGCCGCAGGATCAGCAGCGCCAGCACGGCGCACAGCGCGCCGATCAGCAGTTCTTCGCCGCGCCCGCCCATCAGTGCGCCTGCTTCGGGCTTTCCATGATCTCGGTCAGGATGCCGCCGCTATCCTTGGGATGCAGGAAGAAGATGGGCGTGCCATGCGCGCCGATGCGGGTCGGCCCGAGGATGCGTGCACCGACCCCTTCGAAGTGGGCGCGGGCCTGTTCGATGTCATCGACTTCGAAGCAGACATGGTGCTGCCCGCCCTGCGGGTTCTTCTCGATGAACCTGGCAACCGGACTGTCTGACCCGAGCGGCTCGATCAGCTCGATCTGGCTGTTGGGCGCATCGACGAAGCAGACGCGAACGCCCTGCGCGGGGAGGTCGAACGGCGGCGAGGAGGGCTCGGTTCCGAACAGGGTGCGATAGGTCACGAGGCTTTGCTCGATCGACGGGGTGGCGACCCCGACATGATTCAGACGTCCGAGTTTCATTCTGTGTCCTTCTTCGAAGGCGTCGCGAGCAGCAGTCGTGTGGCGATAACCACCCTGATCGTACCGAAGATTGCCATTGCCAGCTCAAGAGTGACCCCGATCCAGTAACCCGCAGGGTTCGTTGTCACTGCGGACGGACCAGAACGGCCTTGCACCTCTCCATCGCGAAGATCACCCGCTAGCAAGATCAAGAATAGTATTGTGAAGGGTATGAAGACCAGCAACTGGATCGCTGCTGTCCGGCGCTTCCGCTCTTCCTCAGGCCTCACAGCGGAATGTTGTCGTGCTTCTTCCACGGGTTCTCAAGCTGCTTGTCGCGAAGTTTGCGGAGGCCCAGCGCGACCTTCCGCCGTGTTTCCTGCGGCTGGATGACGTCGTCGATGAAGCCCATGCTGGCCGCCACGAAGGGGTTGGCGAAGCGGTCTTCATATTCCTTGGTGCGGGCGGCGATCTTGTCGGCGTCATCCTTCTCGGAACGGAAGATGATCTCCACCGCGCCCTTGGCGCCCATCACCGCGATCTCGGCGGTCGGCCAGGCGTAGTTGAGGTCACCGCGCAGGTGCTTGGACGCCATGACGTCATAAGCGCCGCCATAAGCCTTGCGGGTGATGACGGTGATCTTGGGCACGGTCGCCTCGGCATAGGCGAACAGCAGCTTCGCGCCATGCTTGATGATGCCGTTATGCTCCTGCCCGACGCCGGGTAGGAAGCCCGGCACGTCGACGAAGGTCAGCAGCGGGATGTCGAACGCGTCGCAGAAGCGGACAAAGCGAGCGGCCTTCTTGGACGAATTGATGTCGAGCACGCCGGCCAGCACCATCGGCTGGTTGGCGACCACGCCGACGGTGCGGCCTTCGATGCGGCAGAAGCCGATGATGATGTTGGCGGCGTGGGCGGGCTGAAGCTCGAAGAAGTCGCCTTCGTCGGCGACCTTCCGGATCAGCTCGTGCATGTCGTAGGGCTGGTTGGCGCTGGGTGGGATCAAGGTGTCGAGGCTCGGCTCGGCCCGGTCCCATGGGTGCTCGCTCGGCCGTTCGGGCACCGCCACGCGGTTCGATAGCGGGAGAAAATCGAAGAATTCCCGCGCCGCCAGCAGCGCGTCGATGTCGTTCTCCAGCGCGAGGTCGGCAACCGACGATTTGGTGGTGTGGGTGACCGCGCCGCCCAGTTCCTCCTGCGTCACCACCTCGTTGGTGACGGTCTTCACCACCTCCGGGCCGGTGACGAACATGTACGAGCTGTCCTTCACCATGAAGATGAAGTCGGTCATCGCCGGCGAGTAAACCGCGCCGCCCGCGCATGGGCCCATGATGAGGCTGAGCTGGGGGACCACGCCCGACGCCAGCACGTTGCGCTGGAACACCTCTGCATAGCCGGCCAGGCTGGCGACGCCTTCCTGGATGCGTGCGCCGCCCGAATCGTTGAGGCCGATCACCGGCGCCCCGACCTTCATCGCAGCGTCCATGACCTTGCAGATCTTCTGCGCGTGGCGCTCCGACAGCGAGCCGCCGAACACGGTGAAATCCTGCGCGAAGACATAGACCAGCCGGCCGTTGATAGTGCCGCTGCCGGTCACCACCCCGTCGCCGGGGATACGCTGGTTCGCCATGCCGAACTCGGTCGCGTTATGTTCGACAAAGGCATCGACCTCCTCGAAGCTGCCCTCGTCCAGCAGGACGTCGAGGCGTTCGCGGGCGGTCAGGCGACCCTTGGCATGCTGGGCGTCGATGCGTTTCTGGCCACCCCCCATGTGGGCGGCAGTGCGGCGGCGGTCGAGTTCGGCGATGGTGCTGCTCATGGGTGAGGCTCTTCGGACAGGGCGCGTGCGGCGTCAACGTAGCGCAGGATTTG
The DNA here is from genome assembly GCF_049896405.1 of Sphingomonas sp. LHG3443-2. Taxonomy (NCBI): domain Bacteria; kingdom Pseudomonadati; phylum Pseudomonadota; class Alphaproteobacteria; order Sphingomonadales; family Sphingomonadaceae; genus Sphingomonas; species Sphingomonas sp. LHG3443-2. Next base: position 1,008,770 of record NZ_JAFCUG010000001.1, on the reverse strand, counting down.
CTCTAACCTTTGTTAGACGTCCGGAACCAATCCCCAGTGCTAGAGGTTGGATGCCTTGGTGCGGTGCGGTAGTTCCGTTCTGCGCTGCAGCATTACCGGACCGACGGCTCGCTTTCCACGGCGGAACCTGACTCGGTCCATTTTTGTTCTGTTGGAATTCTTCATCTCTTTTGAGAGGTTTACTTCGCATGTTCGACAAAGTCGGCGTACATAGCTCTGGCTCTTCCCAGCTTCCGGCTTCTCCGAACAAACCAACCACGCTTATTTGCTTTTCGCATTTGCGGTGGGACTTTGTGTTCCAGCGGCCGCAGCACCTGATGAGCCGCTTCGCCAAGGCGATGCCGGTGGTGATCTGGGAAGAGCCGGTTCCGGCTGCGAACGGCGATGGCCCGTCGCTTGATGTTCGCCCCGCAAAGGGCATGGACAATGTGACCCTGATCACCCCGCGCATCCCCGAAGGTCTCGAGGTTGATGCCGAACGCACGGTGCTGAAAGGCCTGCTCGATCAATATGTGTCGAGCACCACGGGTCGCCTGATCCGCTGGTATTACACCCCGATGATGCTTCCCTTCTCGCGGCATCTGGACGCGGTAGCGACCGTCTATGACTGCATGGACGAACTCTCGGCCTTCCGCTTCGCGCCGACCGAGCTGCTCGATCTCGAGCGCGAGCTGCTGGAAGCGGCGGACATCGTCTTCACCGGTGGCTACTCGCTCTACGAGGCGAAGAAGAAGCGGCATGGCAACGTGCATCCCTTCCCCTCGTCGGTCGATCGCGCTCACTTCGGCAAGGCCCGCGCGGGAATCGCCGATCCTGCCGACCAAGCCGGCATCGCCCGCCCGCGCCTCGGCTTCTACGGCGTGATCGACGAGCGGCTTGACCTCGAACTGCTCGACAAGGTCGCCGAGCTGCGTCCCGACTGGCAGCTGGTGATGGTCGGCCCGGTGGTGAAGATCAGCGAAGACGACCTGCCGCGCCGCCCGAACATCCATTACCTCGGCGGCAAGAGCTACGACGAGCTGCCGACCTATCTCGGCAACTGGGACGTCGCGATGATGCCGTTCGCCATCAACGAGGCGACCCGCTTCATCTCGCCGACCAAGACTCCTGAATATCTCGCCGCGGGCAAGCCGGTGGTCTCGACGCCGATCAAGGACGTGAAGCGTCACTACGAGAAGCTGTCGGGCGTGATGATCGCCGGCACGGCGGAGCAGTTCGTCGAAGCGGGCGACCGCGCGCTTGGCCTGACCCGCGGCGAAGGCGGCGACTGGCTGGCCGAAGTCGATCTCGCCCTCTCCGACATGAGCTGGGACACGACCCAGGCGCGCATGGCCGCGCTGCTCGGCGAAGTGACCGAGCAGGGCCAGAAGATCGAGCGTCCGGCGTTCGGCCAGGGTCATCACACGCACACCCGGAACAAGAAGTATGATTACCTGATCGTCGGCTGCGGCTTCGCCGGTTCGGTCCTGGCCGAGCGGCTGGCGAGCCAGCATGGCGCGCGGGTGCTGATGATCGACAAGCGCGATCACGTCGCCGGCAATGCCTATGACGAATATGACAAGAACGGCATCCTGTATCACAAGTACGGGCCGCACATCTTTCACGCCAACAGCGACGAGATCGTCAGCTACCTGTCGCAATTCACCCAGTGGCGGCCGTACGAGCACCGCGTGCTCGCCCATGTCCGCGATCAGCTGGTGCCGATCCCGATCAACCGCACCACGCTGAACAAGCTGTTCGACGCCGGGCTCAAAACCGACGAGGAGGCCGCGGCCTTCCTGGCGGCACGGGCCGAGCCGGTCGCGGACATCAAGACGTCGGAAGACGTGGTCATCAACGCGGTCGGGCGCGAGCTCTACGAGCTTTTCTTCCGCGGCTACACCCGCAAGCAATGGGGCCTCGATCCGTCGGAGCTCGACAAGCAGGTGACCAGCCGCATCCCGACGCGGACCAACACCGACGACCGCTATTTCACCGACACGCACCAGATCATGCCGCTTCACGGCTACACCAAGATGTTCGAGAAGATGCTCGACCATCCGTTGATCGACAAGCAGCTCGGCACCGACTTCCGCGATGTCCGCAACGACATCGATGCGGCGCACATCATCTACACCGGGCCGATTGACGAATATTTCGACTGGCGCTTCGGCAAGCTGCCCTACCGCTCGCTGCGGTTCGTCCACTCGACGATCGACAAGGAGCAGTTCCAGCCGGTGGCGGTGGTCAATTATCCCGACACCGAGACGCCCTACACCCGCATCTCCGAATACAAGCACATGACGGGTCAGGAGCATCCCAAGACCACCATCACGCTCGAATATCCGAGCGCGGAAGGTGATCCCTATTACCCGATCCCGCGGCCGGAGAATCAGCTCCTCTTCAAGAAGTATGAGGCGCTGGCGGATGCGACGCCGGGCGTGACCTTCGTCGGGCGGCTCGCGACCTACCGTTATTACAACATGGACCAGATCGTCGGCCAGGCGCTGGCGACATTCCGCCGGATGGACGAGGTTCGTTCGCGCGGCGGTGCGAGCAGCCGGGAACTGCGGCTCGCCATCTAAGGTCCAAAGACAACCTGCATTGAGGTTTCCGGCACACAGCCGGGAACCTCTTTGCCGTTTCGACGTTTGGCCGCTTCCGCGGGCAGGTTTTCGCACTACATAGCTATTTATGCCCGACCTGAAGCGCCTTCGCGCCGTCACTGTCCCGGCGGCCGCGAATGAAGCGGGCCGCTTCTACCGCAATCCCGTCCTTGATCGCGACTTTCCCGACCCTGCGGCGCTGCTCGGCGATGACGGCTTTTACTACGCCTATGCGACGCAAAGCCGGGAGGCGGATGGCTGGATCAACATCCAGGTCGCCCGCTCCGCCGATCTGATTGAATGGGAGCATCTCGGCGAGGCGCTACCGGTCAAGCCGGATTGGGCCAGCCACACGCAGGATTTCTGGGCGCCTTACGTGCTCCGCCACGGCGGACGCTACGTGATGTTCTATTCGGCAAAGCCCGACCAATATGAAGGTGAGCCCGGGCACAGCCTGGCCATTGCCCTTGCCGACCGGCCCGAAGGCCCGTTCACCGACATCGGTCAGCCGTTCCTCGATGGCGAAGGGTTCGAGGTGATCGATCCCATAGTGTTTCGCGATCCTGCCAGCGGCCGCGCCTATCTTTACTGGGGCTCCGGTTTCCAGCCGATCAAGGTGCAGGAATTGAGCGAGGACCTGCTGTCCTTCGCGCCGGGAACGACGCCAACCGACATCATCTGGCCCAACCCGGTCGAAGGCGCCTTCCCCCGCCTCGTCGAAGCAGCGTGGGTGATCGCGCACGAGGGCGCTTATTACCTGTTCTATTCGGGCGACAATTGCTGCGGGCCGCAGGCGGAATATGGCGTGATGGTCGCGCGGGCGACGAACCCGCTGGGGCCGTTCGAGACGCTGGAGCAGGCGCGCGGCGTCAAGCACAGCCTGATGCTGACCCGCAACGCCAAGTGGCTGGCGCCGGGGCACAACGGTATCATCACCGACTCCGCGGGCGTGCACTGGATCCTTTATCATGCCGTCGACATCCACCGCCCGCGCCAGCGGCAGGAAGATGAGATCAACAGCCGCCGCGTGCTGCTGATCGACCGCATCGATTGGGAGGACGGCTGGCCGGTGGTCCGTACGCCTTCGACCGGCGAGCAGCCCGCCCCTTCGCTCTAGGCGGGTTCGAGCACCCGCTCGCTCGGCTGCTTGCTCCAGGCGCGGAAGCGCTCCTGCTGTTCGCGAAGCTCGGCCAGGAGCCGCGTATCGACATGGCGCTTGCCGTCGGCGGTCACCGTCGACAGCAATCCGGCTTCGGCATGACGGCTGTTGTCCCAGCCCGGATAAGCGGTGATCGGGAACCAGCAGATGCCGTGAAGCGCGACACCTTGGCTCATGGCCGCGCGCGCTTCGGCGCAGACGTAATGTAGCCACGCCGCGCGCCCGCAGCCTTCGGCCCCGGTCTCGGACAGGAACAAGGGCTTGCCGTAGCGCTCCGCCACTTCGACCAGCATGGTGCCGAGCGAGCGATATTCATGGTGCCCCATCGGGATCGTCGGCCCGTCGAGATACCATTGATTGTGCGGGTAATAGTTGAGCCCGATGAGGTCCGCGAAGGACGGGTCACCGCCAAGCTCAGGCCGGGCGCGGCCGGTGAGCCAATCATAAGCCTCGAACTGCCCGCGCCGCTCACGCTCAGCGGCCTCGACCGATTTGCGGCGGTGATCGCGCGGTGCGATGTGGACCAGGGGTTCCGCCCACACCAGCAAGGCGTCGGGATAAGCGGAGCGGATCGCCGCCGCGGCTGAGATGGCGGTGCGTGCCAGCTGTTCCTTGAACCAGCCCTTCCGCTCGGCGCCTGGCGGACGGGGGAAGTAACCGACCTCGACGGCCCAGGCCATGAAGCTGATCTCGTTGACGAGGCACAGCCGCGGGCGGCCGCCGACCACCTGCTGCTGGTGCTCGACCGCGGCGAGCGCGAAGTCGGTGAAGCGCTGCGGGAAGTCGGCTGCGCCCTGATCGACGTGATCGGGCGAGCCATAATGGAAGAGGTCCCAGATGACCTCCATGCCAATGTCCGCGGCCGCTTCCAGCGCCGGAGTCCAGCTCGACCAGTCATAGCGGCCGGGCGTTTTCTCGATCAGGTGCCAGCGCACCCCATCGCGGATGGTGCGCAGGCCAAGCTCGTGCAGCTGGCGATAGTCGCCGGCGACGTGCCGATCGTGACCGGTCGCACGCAAGAGATCGAGGCGCACCCCGTCCCGGCGGCGGTGCGAGGAGCATTCAAACCCGCCTTGGAAGAAGCTGGCAAAGGTCGTTTCGGGTCCGTCCATCACGCCTCACAACACATGGGGGCGCGATTGGAGCCATGCGGATGGCTCAGCCCCCGATTGGACCTTCCCGCCGCCTCGTGCTTTGTCGAGGGGAGCAAAGGGAGGATCCGCTTGCCGCCGACCAGCCACTGGCCCCAGCGCCTTTATCTTGTCCGTCACGGCCAGAGCCAGGGCAACGTCGCGCGCGACCGATCGGAAGCGGAAGGGCTGGCGACCATCGGGATCGACATGCGCGATGTCGATGTGCCCTTGTCCGACCTCGGCCATCAACAGGCGGATGCCGCGGGCCGCTGGTTCGCCGCCTTGCCGGATCATGAAAAGCCAGAGGTCATCCTTTCATCGCCCTACCTTCGCGCCCGCCAGACCGCACGGGCGATCTGCGAGGCGGGAGGGCTTGCCGGAGGACGCGCCCGCACCGTCATCGACGAGCGGCTTCGCGAGCGCGAATTTGGAGTGTTCGACGGCCTAACCGCGCTCGGCATTCGCCAGAACTATCCGGAGGAAGCCGCGCACCGCGCGCGGCTCGGCAAATTCTATCATCGGCCTCCCGGCGGGGAGAGCTGGGCCGACGTGATCCTGCGCCTGCGTTCGGCGATGAACTCGATCAACCTGCATTACAGCGGACGGCGGGTGCTGATCGTCTGCCATCAGGTCGTGGTGCTGTGCATGCGCTATGTGCTGGAGGAGCTGGAAGAGGCCGACATCCTCGCGATCGACAAGGCGGCCGATATCCTGAACTGCGGAATCTGCGCATTCGACTTCGAGGTGCAGGAACTCGATTGCGCGCCCAAGCTCGCCTTGTGGAACCATGCCGCGCCGCTCGAGGAGCAAGGCGCTCCGGTCACTGCCGCGCCGGACCAGATGGTGGGAAGCCGGTGAGCAGCCCGGTCGAGGTGACGCTCGACACACTCAAGCAGCATCCGCTGCCGCCCATCGCCAGCGGCGACAAGGATGACCGGGGCTCGATCCTGATCATCGCCGGGAGCCGCGAAGTGGCTGGCGCCGCGCTGCTGACCGCGATGAGCGCCATGCGCGCTGGCGCCGGGCGGCTGCAGATCGTGACCGTCGAAAGCGCGGCCGCGTGCCTCTCCATCTCCATGCCGGAAGCGATGGTGACAGGCCTGGCGGAAGGCCGCGACGGCGGATTCGCCCCCTCGACGGTCAAGGCGCTGGCCGAGCGCGCCGAAGCTGCCGACGTGGTGGTCGCGGGCCCGGGGATGCGCGGCAACAAGTCCACTGAGGCGCTCGCCGCCGCCTTGGTCCGCCGCGACAAGCCACTGGTTCTCGACGCCGCCCTGCTCCGCGCGCTCCCGGCGCGGCGCGACGAGGTCAACGCCTCGGGGTGCCCGACCATCCTTCTCCCCCACGCCGGTGAAATGGCCAGCCTGCTCGGTTGCGAGGAAGAGGAGGTCGAAGCCGACCCGGCCGCCGCCGGCCGCCGCTGCGCCACCTGCTATGACAGCATCACTCTGGTGAAGGGTGTCGCCAGCCACATCGTCACGCCCGATGACCGGGTCTTTCGCTACAAGGGCGGCGGACCCGGCCTTGGCATTTCAGGGTCGGGTGACACGCTGGCGGGGATCGTCGGCGGTCTGCTCGCGCGCGGCGCCGATCCGCTCACCGCCTTGCTGTGGGGCGTGTGGTGTCACGGCGAGGCCGGGCGCCGGCTCGGCGAGAAGGTCGGCCTGCTTGGCTATCTCGCACGGGAAATCCCGGACGAGGTGCCCGGCATCCTGCGCGACGGCGGAATGCTTCAGCTGACGCCGTAATCGTCGAGTTCGTCGCCGACCAGCCGCACCACGTGCAGCACGTTAGTCGAGCCGGCGGTGCCGAACGGCACCCCGGCCATGATGATCACCCGCTGCCCGCCGGTCGCGAGCTTGTGGCGGAGCGCCATGCGCTTGGCCTTGCCGACCATCTCCTCGAAGCTCGCGACGTCGCGGGTGTGGACGGCGTGGACGCCCCAGACGAGGCCCATGCGCCGGGCGACCTGCCGGCTGGCGGTCATCACCAGCAACGGCACCGGACCGCGCTCACGGGCGATGCGGCGGGCGATGGCGCCGGTCGAGGTGTAGCAGACCATCGCCGCAACCTTGACGGTGTTGGCGATATTGCCCGCGCTTTCGGCCAGCGCGTCCGCGGTGTTGGGCTCCGCCGGCGTGGCGGTGAAATGCACCCGCTCGGCATATTTCGGATCGGCTTCGACCGAGCGGCCGATCCGATCCATCATGAACACGGCTTCGGTCGGAAACTGGCCGGCGGCGCTTTCGGCCGACAGCATGATCGCGTCGGCGCCGTCGTAGATCGCATTGGCGACGTCGCTGACTTCGGCCCGGGTCGGGGTCGGCGAGGTGATCATGCTTTCCAGCATCTGCGTCGCCACCACGACTGGCTTGCCGAGTTCGCGGGCGCGGGCGACGATCATCTTCTGCAAGGGCGGAACGGCCTCGGCCGGGAGCTCCACGCCGAGGTCACCGCGCGCAACCATTACCGCGTCGGCAAGCGCCAAGATGCCTTCCAGCCGCTCGATCGCCGCCGGCTTCTCGATCTTGACCATCAGCGCCGCCTTGTCGCCGATCAGCGCGCGCGCTTCCTCGACGTCCTCGGGCCGCTGGACGAAGCTCAAGGCGATGTAATCGGCCCCCTGCGCCAGCGCGAACTGAAGGTCGTCGCGGTCTTTTTCCGTCAGAGCGGGGATCGGCACCAGCACGTCGGGCACGTTGACGCCCTTGTTGTTGCTGACCTTGCCGCCGACTTCGACGATGGTCTCGATCCGGGTCGCGGTCACCGCCGCGACGCGCAGGCGGATCTTGCCGTCGTCGATCAGCAGCTGGTCGCCTTCGCGCACCGCTTCGAACAATTCGGGATGCGGCAGCTCGACTCGTTCAGCCGAGCCTGGCGCCGCGTCGGCGTCGAGTATGAAGCGGGCGCCGGTTTCCAGCATCGCGGTTCCTTCCGCGAACTGCCCAACGCGAAGTTTGGGCCCCTGCAGATCAAACAGGATGCAGCTCGGCCGCTTATGCTCGACCTCCAACGCGCGGATGGTTTCCACTAGCTTGGCCTTCGACGCCTGATCGCCGTGGCTCATGTTGATGCGAAAGGCGTCCGCCCCGCAGGCCATCAGCTTGGCGATCATCTCCCGGCTGCTCGACGCCGGCCCGAGTGTGGCGAGAATCCTGACCTTGCGCTCGCGCGGTCCAACCGACATCGCCACTCTCACTCCTGCTCGTTCCTGCTGTTGCCGCCGAGCCATAGCGGGCACGCCAGCTTGTTCAACCGCTTGGCGACCCCGTTCTGCTCGCTTAAGGGCGCCGGCGCATACCTATTCACCGGGGAGAGGGAATCATGGCCGACGACGATGTCGCCGCTGATCAACTGCGGCTTCTGATCGAGCGCATCGAGCGCCTGGAAGAAGAAAAGAAGGGCGTCGCGGACGATATCAAGGATGTCTACGGCGAAGCCAAGGCGACCGGCTTCGACACCAAGACCATGCGTCAGGTGGTGCGCCTGCGGAAGATGGAGAAGCACGCCCGCGACGAAGCGGACGCACTACTCGAAACCTATCGCAATGCGCTCGGGCTGCATTAAGATCGGCTTCTGACAGGGGGAACCGACACCATGATCATCACTACTACGTCGTCGCTCGATGGGCGACCGGTCCGCGACTATCTCGGGCTGGTCGGGGGCGAGGTCATCGTCGGCGCCAACGTCATCAAGGACGTCTTCGCGTCGGTTACCGACTTCCTAGGGGGCCGGTCGGGCGCTTACGAATCGTCGATCCAGGAAGCCCGCGCGCAGGCGATGGCCGAGATGGAATCGTCCGCCCGCCGCCTCGGCGCTGACGCCATCCTCGCGGTCGACTTCGATTATGAGGTGATCGGCAAATCGGGCTCGATGCTGATGGTCTGCGCCTGCGGCACGGCGGTGAAGCTCTAGGCTCCAGGCGCCCGCGATTGAGCCGGCGGGGCAAGCTGGCTAGAGGCGGGCCCAAGCACACCACAGCGGGACACTCATGGCCGGCCATTCCAAATTCAAGAACATCATGCATCGCAAGGGCGCGCAGGACAAAAAGCGCTCGGGCATGTTCTCCAAGCTCAGCCGCGAAATCACCGTCGCGGCGAAGATGGGCTTGCCCGATCCCGACATGAACCCGCGCCTGCGCGCTGCGGTCAATGCCGCCAAGGCGCAGTCGATGCCCAAGGACAATATCCAGCGCGCGATCGACAAGGCGAGCAAGGGCGACGCGGAGAATTACGAGGAAGTCCGCTACGAGGGCTACGGCCCGAACGGCGTGGCGATCATCGTCGAAGCGCTGACCGACAATCGCAACCGCACCGCAACCAACGTCCGCACCGCGTTCAGCAAGAATGGCGGCAACCTTGGCGCCAGCGGCAGCGTTGCCCACGGCTTCGAGCGGCTTGGGCTGATCGAATATCCGGCAAGCGCGGGCGATGAAGACAAGGTCATGGAAGCCGCCATCGAAGCCGGTGCCGATGATGTCCAGAGCGACGAGGACGGCCACCAGATCTGGACCCAGCAGGACGGCATGCACGACGTCGCCAAGGCGCTGGAAGCCGCGCTGGGCGAAGCGAGCGCGGTCAAGCTGGCGTGGAAGCCGACCCTTATGACCGAGGTGTCGGGCGATGCGGTCGCCAGCCTGATGAAGCTGGTCGACGCGCTTGAGGACGACGACGACGTCCAGACCGTGTGGGGCAATTACGACATCTCGGACGACGAGCTGGCGAAGCTCGGCTGAGCGCCGGCGCGGTGATCATCCTCGGCCTCGATCCCTCGCTGTCGTCCTGCGGGTGGGGGATCGTCCGGGCCGAGGGCAATCGCCTGGCGCATGTCGCCAATGGGCAGATCAAGACCAAGCCCAGCCTCTCTCTCGCGACGCGGCTGGCCGAGCTGGCCGGCGCGCTCGAAGCGATCGTTGCCGAGCATCGGCCGGCCGCCGCCGCCGCCGAGGAAGTGTTCGTCAACAAGAACCCGGCCTCGACCCTCAAGCTCGCACAGGCACGAGGGGTGGCGCTGATGTGCGCGGCGCGGGGCGGCTTGGAGATCGGGGAATATGCCCCTTCCGTGGTCAAGAAAGCGGTGGTCGGGACCGGCGGCGCGTCGAAGGATCAGGTCCACGCCATGGTCGCGATGCTGCTGCCGGGCGCCAGGATCGCCGGGGAGGATGCGGCGGACGCGCTGGCGGTCGCAATCACCCACGCCCACCACCTCGCCAGCGCGCGGCGCGGCGTGCGCTAGGCGCTCAAGCCATTTGCGTGCGCCTTTTGTTCCTGCTCTAACCGCCCCATGATCGCCCGCCTCGCCGGCACCCTTGCCGAACTTTCCGCCGACAGCGCCGTGATCGACGTGCGCGGGGTCGGCTATCTCGTGCTGGCGAGTGGCCGGACCCTGTCCGCGCTGCCGCCGGTGGGGGGCGACGTCATCCTGCTGACCGAGCTTCAGGTGCGCGAAGACAGCATGACGCTGTTCGCGTTCGGCGCGGCGGCGGAGCGTGAGACGTTCCGGCAGCTGACCGGGGTGCAGGGTGTCGGCGGGCGGCTGGCGCTGGCGATCCTCACCATCCTCTCGCCCGACGAACTGGCCCGCGCCGTCTCGGCCGGTGATAAGGCGATGATCGCGCGGGCGAGCGGAGTGGGACCCAAGCTGGCCCAGCGCATCGCACTCGAACTGCAGGGCAAGCTCGGTCTCGCCCCGGCGCTCGGACCAGGCACGCCGGCCGCCGCCAATCCGGCGACCAATGACGCCTTGTCAGCGCTCGCCAATCTCGGCTTCAAGCCCGCAGAGGCGGCGCAGGCCGTCGCTGCGGCGGCCGAGGATCTCGGGCTGGATGCCACGCTCGACGCACTCGTCCGTCTCGCGCTCCGAAAGGCCGCCAAATGACCGAACACCGCGCCTCCTGCCGCTGCGGACAGCTGACGGTGATCGCCTCGGGCGAGCCCGTGCGGGTATCGGTCTGCCATTGCCGCAATTGCCAGAAGCGGACGGGCAGCGCCTTTGCCGTGCAGGCGCGCTGGCCCAGCGACCGGGTTCAGACCAGCGGCGAGGCGGCTAGCTTCCGCAAGGTCGGCGACAGCGGCAATTGGGCTGACTTTCACTTCTGCTCCGAATGCGGCTGCGACGTCTGGTTCGTGAATGGCGGGCCGACCTTGCACCCGGCCGTCGGCGACAGCATGGCCATACCACTCGGCGCGTTCAACGACCCGCATTTCGCCACCCCGCAGTTTTCGGTCTTCGAGAGCCGCAAGCACGACTGGCTTGAGATCAGCGGACCAGGGATCCACCACGACTGATGGCCAGCGATCCCGACCGCATCACCACGCCCGAGCGCACCGCCGAGGACGTCGATGCCGCGCTGCGTCCCAAGCGGCTCGACGAGTTCGTCGGCCAGCAGGCAGCGCGCGAGAACCTTCGGGTGTTCATCGCCGCCGCCAAGGCGCGCGGTGAAGCGCTCGACCACGTGCTGTTCTTTGGCCCGCCGGGTCTCGGCAAGACCACGCTGGCGCAGATCGTCGCGCGCGAGATGGGGGTCGGTTTCCGCGCCACCTCCGGGCCGGTCATCGCCAAGTCAGGCGACCTCGCCGCGCTGCTGACCAATCTCGAAGACGGCGACGTCCTTTTCATCGACGAGATCCACCGGCTCAATCCGGCGGTCGAAGAAGTGCTCTATCCGGCGATGGAAGACCGCGCGCTCGACCTCGTCATTGGCGAAGGGCCGTCGGCGCGCTCGGTCAGGATCGACCTGCCGCGGTTCACCCTAGTCGGGGCGACCACCCGGCAGGGACTGCTGACGACACCGCTGCGCGATCGCTTCGGGATCCCCGTCCGGCTCAATTTCTATACCGTGCCCGAGCTTGAGCTGGTCGTACGCCGCGCGGCCAGCCTGCTCGGCGCGCCGTTAACCGAGGATGGCGCCCACGAGATCGCCCGCCGCAGCCGCGGCACGCCGCGCATCGCCGGGCGCCTGCTCCGCCGGGTCCGCGACTTCGCCCATGCCGCGGGCGCCGACAGCATCGACATGGCCGCCGCCGACCGCGCGCTGAGCCGGCTCGAGATCGACAGCCTCGGTCTCGACGCGATGGACCGCCGCTACCTCCACATGATCGCTGACCTCTATGGGGGCGGGCCGGTCGGGGTGGAGACGCTGGCGGCCGGTCTCAGCGAGCCGCGCGACACGATCGAGGACGTGATCGAGCCCTACCTCATTCAGCTCGGCCTCATCGCCCGCACGGCACGAGGGCGTTGCCTCAATGGCAAGGCCTGGACCCACCTTGGCCTGACCCCGCCGACGGGCAGCTCGAACGGCCTCTTCGACTAGGACTAAACGCGTATGTCGCTTCTGCTTGCCCTTGCTGCCCAGGCCGCCGCCGCCCAGCCCGCTCCTGCTGCTGCCCCGGATTATGCCAGGGACGCGACGTGGCTGTGCTTGCCAGGGCGGGCCGACACCTGCTCGGCCCCGCTCGCCACCACCGCGCTGACGAAAAACGGTTATGGCTCGAACGGGCAAGTTCGCCCGGCGGCCAATCCCAAGGTCGACTGCTTCTACGTTTATCCGACCGTCAGCCAGGATCGCGGGCTCAACAGCGACCTCCTTGCCAATGAGGAAAAGAGCGCCGCATCCTCGCAGTTTGCGCGCTTCGCCAGCGTGTGCCGTCCGTTTGCGCCCATCTACCGCCAGATGACCACATCGGCCATCGGCTCCGCCGCGCTGGGGCGCGATATCCGGCCGAATTTCGCGATTGCCTATGGCGACGTGCGGAGTGCGTTTCGTAATTTCATCGGCCGCACGCGCGGGCGGCCGTTCGTGCTGGTCGGACACAGTCAGGGTAGCTGGCTGCTGCAGACGCTGATCGCCAATGAGATCGAGGGCAAGCCGATCGCCGGGCAAATGGCGCTGGCTATCATCCCCGGTTACAATGTGCTGGTTCCGGCCGGAAAGACCGTCGGCGGCACCTTCAAGTCGACGCCGCTCTGCACCCGCGCCGGCCAGCGTGGCTGCGTCGTCAGCTACGTTTCCTATCGCACCAACAACCCGCCGCCGCCGGGCGCCTTGTTCGGCTATGCCCCGGCCGCCGGACAAACGGTCGCCTGCACCAATCCTGCGGCTCTTGGCAGCCGCGGCTGGGCTGATCTCGACAGCTATTGGTACACCCGCGTCACCTATGCAGTGCCCGGAGGCCCGATCCGCTGGTCGACTGAGGGCGCGCCGCCGACGCCCTTCCTGCGCACCGAAGGCCTCGCCTCGGGCCGCTGCGTGCAGGACGGCCAGCGTGGCTATCTCGAGATCCGCACCAACGTCACGCCCGGCGCCAAGTGGACCGACCGGATCGGCGGCGAGGTCGGGATCGGTGGCCTGTTCATTCCAGGCTGGGGCATGCACCTCGCCGACGTGCCGGTCGCGCAGGGCGACCTCCTGCGGCTGGTGGAAGCGGTCAGCCGCTAGCTTTCGACCCAAAACAGTTCTTCCACCCGGCGATCGAGCGCGGCGGCGAGTTTCAGGGCAAGCAGGGTCGAGGGCACGAAGACCCCGTTCTCGACGGTGTTGATGGTCTTGCGCGAAACGCCGACATGATCGGCAAGCTCGGCTTGGGTCAGGCCAAGTTCGAGGCGGCGTTCCTTGAGGCAGGTGCCAAGCCCGTCATTCATCCTCGTCCGACCCGGCCATGTGGTTGAGCCAGGCTTGCCGAAGCACCGCCGTGATCATCGCCGCATTGACCACGCCGAAGACAGCCTTGCCCATGTCGAGCGGGAGGCCGAAGCGGAGCAGCAGCAGGGCGATGCCGCTCACGGTCAGCGCGGCAAATGCCCAGCGAGCGCAATCACCGGCAAGCAACTGGTGCCATTCGTCGCCGATGATCGCCTTGTCTCGCTCGCTCATCCATGGGAGCGGCACGCCGAGGATGCTGAGAAGAATAAGAAGAGTCACCGATGCCCAGGCGAGCGTCGACATCACCTGCCCGGCAATGTCGGTATCGGCTCCGAACATGCTGGTGCCTTGCTGGATGATCACCATGGGGATCAGCCAGAGCATCGACTTGCGTTGCTGTTCGAGATCCTCGACGCTTGGCGCGAGATAATCCGGACGCTGGCGATACCCCATCGGACGCTCCTTGTAACCTGTAGGTGACATGTAACCTTCGGGTTACTTCCGTGTCAAGCGGGGTTCACGCATGAGTCGCGGACCGCTAGAGCCGCCGGGGTGACGACCACCAGCCTCGACCAGCCCTATCGTGGCGGCTTCGTCGGCCCGGAGCATCGCTTCGCGCTGACGGTCTATTTCGAAGACACCGACACCGCGGGCATCGTCTATTACGCCAATTATCTGAAGTTTATGGAGCGGGCCCGCTCGGACATGCTGCGCGCGGCTGAGATCGACCAGCGCGCCGCGCTCGAAGCCGACACCGGCGTCTATGCCGTGGCCGAGGCCAATGTCCGCTACCTGCGCCCGGCAAAGCTTGGCGACGATCTCGTGATCGTCTCCACCGTCGAGGAGGTCCGCGCCGCATCCGTCCGGATTCAGCAACGAGTCATCCGCGCTGGTGAGACTCTGGCCGAGGGGCGGATTACCGCCGCTTTTCTAACCCCCGATGGCCGCCCGACGCGGCAGCCACGGGACTGGGTTGCGCGGTTCGAGGAGATCCGCGCCGCAACGAAGGAGACGCAATGACGGCCCCCGCCGCCGATTTGATGAGCCCGCTTGCCTTGTTCCTTCACGCCGACATCGTGGTGAAGGCGGTGATGATCGGGCTTCTGCTCGCCAGCGTGTGGACCTGGGGGATCATCATCACGCATGCCCGGCGATTGAAGCAAATCAATCGCGACACGGGCACGTGGGAACGCGATTTCTGGGCGGCCAAGGACATCGATGCCTATCACGATGCGCGCGGCAAGGACGACGTGCCGAGCGCTCGGATCGTCACCGCCGGCCTCAAGGAATGGCGCCATTCGGTCGGCCTCGCGACCAGCGACCGAAGCGGCGCGCGCGAGCGGCTGACCACTGTCATGTCGGCCGAGGTCGAAGGCGAGCTCGACCGCTTGTCGGACCGCCTCAACATCCTCGCCACCGTGGCCAGCTCGGCGCCGTTCATCGGCCTGTTCGGAACGGTCTGGGGCATCATGCGCAGCTTCACCGCTATCGCAGGCGCCAATAACACGTCGCTTGCGGTCGTCGCGCCGGGCATCGCCGAGGCGCTGTTCGCTACCGCCATCGGTCTGTTCGCCGCGATCCCCGCGCTGATCGCCTATAACCGGCTGACCCACGGGCTCGACCGGCTGGAAGCCAAGCTGAACCGCTTCGCCGACCGCTTCCACGCGACGCTCAGCCGCGAGCTGGAGCGCGGTTAGTGGGCGCGTCGGTCGGGAGCAGGCGGCGTGGGGGCCGGCGGGCGCCGATGGCCGACATCAACGTCACGCCGCTGGTCGACGTGATGCTGGTGCTGCTGATCATCTTCATGGTGACCGCTCCGCTGCTGGTCGCGGGCGTACCGGTCGACCTGCCGGAAAGCCGTGCGGCGCCGCTCGATAATCAGGTGCAGCCGGTGCAGATCAGCCTCGACGGCGAAGGCCGCATCTTCATTGACGACGGCGAGGTTACCGAAGCCGCGCTGCCGCAGCGCCTCGCCGCCATCGCTGCCGAGCCGGCGCCGGCCGAGGGCCGCCGGATCTTCCTGCGCGCCGATCGCGGGCTCGATTACGGGCGGGTGATGCGGGTGATGGGCGAGCTCAATCGCGCCGGCCTGAACCGCGTCGCCTTGGTCAGCACCGCGGAGGGCGGCCGCCGGTGAGGATCGATACGGGCGAGGCAAAGGGCACGGCGGCGGCGCTGCTGCTGCACGTGGTGCTGGTGGTGGCGCTGACCACCAGTCTCGCCCGTGTACCTAGCCCGCCCGAGCCGCCGCCGGTGCAGGTGGAGTTCGTCGATAGCGACGAGGTAGCACTGACTGCCGCGGCGCCGACGCCCGCCACGCCGCCGCCGGCCGCGCAGGCACCCGCCCCTTCGCCCGACGCGGTGCCCGAGCCGCAGCCCGCTCCGCCGCTCGAGCAGGCGCCGCCACCCCCACTGCCGCAGCCGGTGGTGCGTCCCTCGCCTGCCCCCGTGCCACGCCCGCTGCCACCCCGGCCCGCACCGCCGCAGCAACGAGCACAGGCTCGCCCGGCGCCGCCTGCCGTTCGGCAGCCGCCAGCGCGCCCAGCGCCGGCCCAACCTCGCCCAGCCGCGCCGCGCCAGTCCCGTCTCGGCGATGATTTCCTCCAGGGCATCCCGAGCAATCGTGACCTTGGCCCGCGCGAAGCTTCACCCGGCGCCGCCACCTTCAGCGCCGCCGCCAAGGCCAGCGTCGACAGCGCGATCAAGCGTCAGATCCAGCCCTGCGCCGCGCGCCAGGCGACGCTTGGCCCCGGCGCCGACCGCATCCGGGTCACGGTCAATCTCCGCCTCGACCGCTCGGGCCGCCTGTCGCGCCCGCCCGCGTTGGTTCGCACTTCGGGCGTCGACGAGGACAATGCCAAGTTCGAGGATCTGGCCTATGATCAGGCGGTGGCGGTGTTTCGCGCCTGCTCGCCCCTGCGCTTGCCGGATGAGCTATACAGCACCCCGCAAGGTGGCTGGGGTAACATCAACCTTACCTATGCCGCGAAATGAGGACGATCGATGAAGCGTAATCTGCTGCTCGCCATGACCGCGCTGCTGGCGAGCCCGGCTCTGGCGCAAGGCGAGCCGCCGCCGGTCGACGTCGAAGTGACCAGCGGCGGGGTGAACACGGCCACCTCCATCGCGGTCCCGTCGATGCCGACGGAGGGCGGCGTGGAAATGGCGCTCGGCCGCAACATCTCGGGCGTCATCGCCAGCGGTCTTCGCGCAAGCGGCCGCTTTGCCCCGCTCGGGCCGTCGGGCCTGCCCAATTACAGCATCGCGCAGGCCGATGCGCCGGTATTCGGCGAGTGGCGCGGGCTTGGCGCGCAACAACTGGTGACCGGCTTCGTACGCCCGGCCGGCGCGGGGCAGATCACCGTCGGCTGCTATCTATATGACGTCGGTGCCGGCCGCGAGCTGGTGCGACAGGGTTATCAGGTCACCACCGAAAACTGGCGCCGCGCGGCCAACAAGTGCGCCGACGCCATCTATTCGCGGCTGACCGGCGAGGGCGGTTTCCTCGATACGCGCGTGGTGTTCGTCGCCGAGACCGGCCCCAAGAACAACCGCCAGAAGCGTATCGCGATCATGGATTCGGATGGAGCGAACCTCCGCTATCTGACCGAGGGCGAAGCGACTGTGGTGACTCCACGCTTCTCGCCCGACGGCAGCCGGCTCGCCTACACCAGCTACCAGGGCCGCCGCGCCCGGGTGTGGGTGCTGGATATCGCGAGCGGGCAGAAGCGCCTGCTGGTGCCGGGCCTGGCGCTCACCAGCGCGCCGCGCTTTTCGCCCGATGGCCGCCGTATTGCTTATGCGCTGTCGGCGAATGGCAACACCGACATCTGGGTCGCCAATGCCGACGGCAGCGGCGCGCCGCAGCGGCTGACCAGTGCGCCCGGCATCGACACCGCGCCGAGCTATTCGCCCGACGGCCGCCGGATCGTGTTCGAAAGTGACCGCGGCGGCTCGCAGCAGCTTTACATGATGGACGCCGATGGCTCGAACCAGCGGCGGATCAGCTTTGCCGGCCCGTCGGGCTCACCGGCGTGGAGCCCGCGCGGCGACAAGATCGCGTTCGTCCGCACCGGCTCGTTCCGCATCGGCGTGATGAACGCGGGTGGCGGCGGCGAGCAGATCCTGACCGACGGCTGGCAGGACGAATCCCCAAGCTGGGCGCCCAACGGTCAGTTCGTCATGTTCAATCGCTTCACCCGTGACGGCCGTTCAAGCCTGTTCGCGGTTCCGGTCGGTGGCGGTACTGCCCGCCGCCTCCCCACCCCGCAGGACGGTTCGGACCCGAGCTGGTCCCCGCTGCAGCGCTGACAAGGAGAAAATGATGCGCAATACGCTGATCCTCGCCACTTTGGCGGCAAGCCTCTCCCTCTCTGCCTGCGGCCGTCGACAGGCGCCCGAGACCACGCCGCCGGCGCAGAGCGGCCCGAGCGACCCGGCCGCGGGTACCGGCGCAACGAACGACGAGGTCGGCTTGGTCGAACTGCCTGGCAGCCAGGCGGCGATGGTCGCCGCGGCGGGTTCGGACACGATCTATTTCGGAACGGACAAGTCGGACATTTCAGCCGATGCGCAGGCAACGCTTGCCGCGCAGGCCAAGTGGATGCTCGCCAACCCCAATGTCCGCGCTTCGGTCGAGGGCCATGCCGACGAGCGCGGCACCCGGGAATATAATCAGGCTCTGGGCGAACGGCGCGCGCAGGCGGCCAAGCTGTTCCTGATGGCGCAGGGGGTTCCGGAAAGCCGCCTGCTGACGATCAGCTGGGGCAAGGAGCGCCCGGTCGCTACCGGCTCGGATGAAAGTGCCTGGGCGCAGAACCGCCGCGCCGTGACGGTGGTCGTCCGCTAATCAAGCTGAGCGTCGCCCCGGCAAAGGCCGGGGCCTCGTTCGGTAGGGCGCTTCAATCGGCAAAGATCCCGGCTTGCGCCGGGACGACGTGCCTCATGCTGCGGCGCGAACGGCGCCGCGGCCGGTCATCGCCAGCCACGCCCGTGCCGCTTTCTGAGCCTCGGCGATCTCACGCGCCGACATCTCGACGCTGATTTCGGCCCGGCAGGCTTGGCCGCGGGTGCAGCCGTTCAGTGCCGCGAGGTTGAACCATTTGTGCGCCTCGACCAGGTCGACCGCCGTGCCACCGCGGCCTGTCGAATAGCTCACGCCAAGCTCGAACAGCGCGTTGACGTCGCCGCCCTCTGCATCGCGCAGGCGGCTGAGATTGAGAAACTCCGCACCCTTCTGACCAATTGCCATTGTCTTGAACTCCCCTGTCTCGTTGCAGGCAAGCTCCCCCGTGCGGGCTATTAAATGGTTAACGTGGTAATTACCGTCCTACCTGTTGCTCCAAAGTGACAGCCATATTGTCGATGAGGCGCACTCCGCCGATCGTTGCCGCCGCGATCAGGCGCATGGGTTCGCCAGCCTTTTCAAGCGGTTCAAGGCTGCGCGAATCGACCAGGGCGAGATAGTCCACTTTGGAGAATTCTCCGGACAACAAGGCGGCCCGCGCTCGCTGCAGCGCGGGGGTGACCGCGCCGCCGGCGGCGATTTCCTTACCAACGGCTCGCAAAGCAGTGGGTAGAGCCGCCGCTTTCGCGCGCTGTTCGGGCGATAGCAGCGCATTGCGCGACGACATGGCCAGCCCATTCGCCTCGCGCACGGTGGGGTAGCCAAGGATTGCGACGCCGATGCCGAGATCTTCCTCCACCCGCCGGATTACGGCGAGCTGCTGCCAGTCCTTTTCGCCGAAGATGGCGTGGGTCGGGCGGACGGCCAGCAGCAGCTTCGCCACCACCGTTGCCACTCCGTCGAAATGCCCCGGTCGATGCTCCCCTTCCCACCGGTCACTGACCCCGCGCACCGAAACATTGGTTGCAAAGCCCTGCGGATAGAGCTGGTCCGGCGTCGGCAGCCAGACGAGGTCGCAGCCCGCCTTCTTCAGCCTGGCGAGATCGGCCTCCTCCGTCCGGGGATAGCGGGCAAGGTCGCCCGGATCGTTGAACTGCAGCGGGTTGACGAACACCGTTGCGGCGACATGGGCTGCGCGCCGCCGCCCCTCTGCGATCAGCGCAAGATGCCCGGCGTGCAGCGCTCCCATGGTGGGAACGAGCGCCAGCGTGTCCCCGGCGCCACGAAGCGCCGCCACCGCCGGCTCAAGCTCGCTCAGCTCACGGATGATTTGCACCGCCGAATCCCCCGGTTTACTTGGGTTGCAATAGGACGCGCCTCTGGCGCTACGCGGGGAAGAAACCAAGTGACGAGCCCACATTTCATCGTCTTCGCCAACGAAAAGGGCGGCACCGGCAAGTCGACGACGGCGGTGCACACCGCCGTTGCGCTTGCCGCTGCAGGTCACCGCGTCGCCGCGCTCGACCTCGATCAGCGGCAGCGCACCACCACCCGTTACCTAGAGAACCGCGCGGCCTCGATCCGGCGCCTAGGTGTGGAGCTTCCGCAGCCGGTGTTCCAAGTGCTGGAGAACCAGAGCGAGGAAGCGCTCGACGCCGCGATCGGCGAACTGGCCGCTCAGGCCGACATCCTGGTCATCGACACGCCGGGCCGTGACGATCCGGTCGCCCGCGCCGCCATCCTCAAGGCCGACACGCTCGTCACCCCGATGAACGACAGCTTCGTCGACCTCGACCTCATCGGGCAGGTCAATCCCGACACCTTCAAGGTGACCAAGCCCAGCTTTTATGCCGAACTGATCTGGAACAGCCGCACCGCGCGGGCCAAGACCGCCGGCAAGAGCGTCGATTGGGTCGTCCTGCGCAACCGCCTCCAGCACATCGGCAGCCACAACCAGCAGCGCGTCGGCGCGGCAATGGACGAATTGGCCCGCCGCGTCGGCTTCCGGGTGATCCCGGGCCTCAGCGAGCGCGTTATCTACCGCGAGCTGTTCCCCAAGGGACTGACCCTGCTCGACCTCAAGCAGATCGGCGACGCCGGCATCGCCCATATCGCGGCGCGGCAGGAGCTGCGCGAAATGGTGGCGGGGCTTGGGCTTCCTGGCGCCGAGGCGGCCAAGGCCGCCTGATCTCACGCAGCCCCTCGCAACCTTCTTCTTCTCTCCTCGTTCAGGGGCCGTAATGAGCCACAACTTCGATCCCACCATCCTCCGCGAATATGACATCCGCGGCATCGTCGGCCGCACCCTTCACGAGGAGGATGCCTATGCGCTTGGCCGCACCTTCGCCTCGGAAGGGCATGACGCCGGCGCCAAGCGGCTTGCCGTGGGCCGCGATGGGCGCGAACATTCGCCGCGGCTGGAAGAAGCGCTGATCCGCGGCCTCACCGAAGGCGGGATGGACGTGGTTCGCGTCGGCCAGGGCCCGTCGCCGATGCTTTACTGGGCCGTATCCGAACTGGACGTCGACGGCGGCATCCAGATCACCGGCAGCCACAATCCGGCCGACTACAACGGCTTCAAGATGCTGCTTCCCGGCGGCTCGGTGTTCGGGGCCGCGATCAAGGCGCTGGGCGCCCGCGCGTCGGAGGGCCGCTGGACCGAAGGCCAGGGCAAGATCACCGACGAGGACGTGATGGACCGTTACGTCCAGCGCCTGGTCGAGGATTTCAAGGGCGGCGAGTATCGCATCGGCTGGGATGCCGGCAACGGCGCTGCAGGTCCCGCGCTTGAGAGGCTGGTCAAGCTGCTGCCGGGTGAGCATCACACCATCTTCACGGACGTCGACGGCCGCTTTCCCAACCACCACCCCGATCCCACCGTCGAGAAGAACCTTGAGCACCTGAAGGCGCTGGTCCGCGACAAGAAGCTCGACTTCGGTATCGCCTTCGACGGAGACGGTGATCGTATCGGGGCGGTCGATGGCGAAGGGCGGGTGATCTGGGGCGACCAACTGCTGATGATCCTCGCCGGGCCGGTGCTCGAAGAGCAGCCCGGCGCGACCATCATCGCCGACGTTAAAGCCAGCCAGACCCTGTTCGACCGGATCGGCGAGATGGGCGGCCAGCCTTTGATGTGGAAGACAGGCCACAGTCTCATCAAGTCGAAGATGAAGGAAACCGGCGCGCCGCTGGCGGGCGAGATGAGCGGCCACATCTTCTTCAAGCACCGCTGGTACGGCTTCGACGACGCGCTTTACGCCTCGGTCCGGCTGATCGAGGCGGTGGCTGCGAGCGGCAAGAGCCTGACCCAGCTTCGCACCGAAATGCCGACCTCGGTGTCGACCCCCGAGCTTCGCTTTCCGGTCGACGAGAGCCGCAAGTTTGCGGTGATCGAAGAGGTTCGCAATCGGCTGACGGCCGATGGCGCGACGGTCGATGCAACCGACGGCGTCCGGGTCAACACGCCCGAAGGCTGGTGGCTGCTGCGCGCCTCCAACACCCAGGACGTGCTGGTCGCGCGGGCCGAAGCGACCGACCAGCGCGGCCTCGACCTGCTGGTCACCGAGATCGACCAACAGCTTGCGCTGTCGGACATCGAGCGTATCGAAGGCGACCACTAAGCTGGGTCGTCCGGCGGCTCAGCCGAAGCGCTGGGTCTTGCCGGCCGCATCGAAGACGGTGAGATTGAGCGGGTCCTTGGCCCCGTCCGCCGTTTCCATTCCCGGCGAGCCGCGCGGCATGCCCGGCGCGGAAATGCCGATCACGCCCTTGGGCCTGCGTGCCAGAAGGGTGCGGACCGCCTGCGCCGGCACATGACCTTCGACCACCAAGCCGCCGACCACGGTGGTGTGGCAGCTGTAGACGGCTTCCGGCACCTTAAGCCTTTGCTTGACCGCTGCCATGTCATTGCTCTCCCGCACGGTGACGGCGAAGCCCGCACCGCGCATCGCTGCCACCCATTTCATGCAGCAGCCGCAGGTCGGGCTTCGGTAAGTGGTCATCGCGGTCGGCGCCGCTGCCAGCGCGGGCGCAGCGGAGAGCGCGATCCCGGTGGCGGTGAAGCCAAGCATCTGGCGGCGATTGAGGGGAGCAAGGATCTTGGTCATGTGCGTCATCATGACCCAAGGCACCTCGCCTGTCGATGAACGAGCGCCAGCGGCTCAGCCGTCGTCCTCATCATCGTCATAGCCGACCATGTTGAGCTCTCGCGCCTTGATCTGGCGGGTCATGCACCAGTGCATGAGCGCGTCTTCGCGGCCGTGGGTGATCCACACTTCCTTGGGCGCGATCTCGAGGATGGTGTCGGTGAGTTCGCCCCAGTCGGCATGGTCGGAGATGATCAGCGGAAGCTCGACATTCTTCTGCCGAGCCCGCTGGCGGATCCGCATCCACCCGCTTGCCGCGGCGGTGATCGGGTCGGGCAGGCGCCGGCTCCACCGGTCGTTAAGCGCGCCGGGCGGGCACAGCACGAGATGGCCCATCATGTCTTTCTTGTCGGCGTCGGCGACGAGGCGAAGCTCGCCGAGGTCGATCCCCTGCTCGACATAAAGCGAGCACAGCCGCTCCAGCGCGCCATGAAGATAGATCGGCGACAAATGCCCGCGCCGCCGTGCTTCGGCGATCACTCGCTGCGCCTTGCCCAGCGCATAAGCACCGACCAGCACGCAGCGGTCGGGATTGTCGGCAAGGCGGGTCAGCAGCCGGTCGATCTCGCCCCCGGTCTCGGGATGGTGGAACACCGGCAGGCCGAAGGTCGCCTCGGTGATGAAGATGTCGCATTTGACCGGCAGGAACGGCTCGCAGGTCGGATCGGGTCGCCGCTTGTAATCGCCCGATACGACCACTCGCTCGCCTTTCCAGTCGAGGATGATCTGCGCGGACCCAAGCACATGGCCAGCCGGCACGAAGCTCACCTCCACCTCGCCGACGGTGACGCTTTGCCCGTAGGCGACCTCGCACCCATTCTGGTCGCCGTAGCGCACGCCCATGATCGCCAGCGTCTCGGGCGTCGCCCATACCGTGCCATGCCCTCCGCGGGCGTGATCGGCGTGGCCGTGGGTGACCAGAGCGCGCGCTTGCGGCTGCGACGGATCGACCCAGGCGTCGGCAGGTCGCACATAGATGCCCGTCGGATGGGGCTCGATCCAGGAACCTAGGCGCGGCACGTCTCTTATACGACAAGGATAAGCGGACGGTTCCGCAAGCATAATGAGATGAGGACGCCCCGATGGTCGAGAGCAGCAACGTAGATTATTGGAGCCTGGTGACGATCCTCGGGCCGATCCTGCTGGTCGTGGTGATGGCCTGGGCGTTTCTCAAGAACAAGAAAAGCAAGATCGATCCCGAGATCACCGAGCGCGCCACCCGCGAGAATTATGCCGCCGAACAGCGCGAGCATGAGCGCGACGGCAACAGCGGCCTCTGACCGGGGCTGATCTCCCTCCGCAGGTCGCCGCCTGGTTCGCCAGCCGCGGCTGGCAACCGCGCCGGCACCAGCTGGAGATGCTGGACCGTGCCCGCGCCGGGCGTCATGCCCTGCTGGTCGCAGCGACCGGGGCGGGCAAGACGCTTGCGGGGTTCCTCCCGACCATCTGCGAGCTGGCGGAGGTCCCGGTCGAGGGGCTGCACACCCTCTATATCTCGCCGCTGAAAGCGCTGGCGGTGGACGTCCAGCGCAACCTCCTCGATCCGATCGGGGAGATGGGGCTCGATATCAGGGTAGAGACGCGCACCGGCGACACACCGTCGGATCGCAAGGCGCGGCAGCGGGCCAAGCCGCCGCAAGTCCTGCTGACCACGCCCGAAAGCCTCTCGCTGCTGCTGTCCTATCCCGATAGCTTTACGATGTTCGCCGGCCTCAGAACCATCGTCCTTGACGAGATCCACGCCTTCGCCCGCGACAAGCGCGGCGACCTGCTGGCCTTGGCGCTTGCCCGGTTGCAGCGGATCGCGCCGAACCTGCGCCGCGTCGGCCTTAGCGCCACCGTCGCCGACCCCGACGCCTATCGCAGCTGGCTTGCGCCCGATGCCGACATGGACGAGGTCGACGTCGTGCTGGGCGCCGAGGGCGCGGACCCCGTGCTCGACATCCTGCTGCCTCAGAACCGCGTGCCGTGGTCGGGGCATTCGGGCCGCTATGCCGCGAAGCAGGTGATGGCCGAGATCGAGAAGCACAAGACGACGCTCGTCTTTTGCAACACCCGGGGCCTGTGCGAACTCATCTTTCAGGATCTGTGGAAGGTGAACGAGGCCGGCCTGCCGATCGGCGTCCACCACGGCAGCCTCGCGCTCGAAGCCCGCCGCAAGGTCGAGGCGGCGATGGCGGCGGGGAAGCTCAGGGCGCTGGTCTGCACCTCCAGCCTCGATCTCGGCATCGACTGGGGCGACGTCGATCTCGTCATCCAGATGGGCGCGCCCAAGGGGTCGTCGCGCCTCCTCCAGCGGATCGGCCGCGCCAATCATCGCTTGGACGAACCGAGCCACGGCACCATCGTACCCGGCAACCGCTTCGAATATCTCGAAGCCCGCGCCGCGCTCGACGCGGTGGATGCGCGCGAGCTCGACCCCGAAATCTTTCGCCCCGGCACGCTCGACACGCTGGCGCAGCACATCCTCGCCTGCGCCTGCGCCGCGCCGTTCGAGGAAGCCGAGCTGCTGGCCGAGATCCGCTCCGCCGCGCCCTATGCCGGGCTGACCGACGAGATCTTCCGGGTCGTCCTCAATTACATCGCCACCGGCGGCTATGCCTTGCGCGCCTATGACAAGTTCCGCCGCCTGGTGGAAGAACCGGCGAGCTCGGGCCACTGGCGGATCACCAAGCCGACCGTGGCCGTGCAGCATCGCCTCAATGCCGGGATCATCGTCGACAATCCGATGCTCGACGTCCGCTTCAAGAACGGTCGGATGCTCGGCCGGGTGGAAGAAGGCTTCGCCTCGACGCTTACCGTCGGCGACCACGTCTTCTTCGCCGGCCTCAGTCTCGAGGTGCTACAGTTCAAGGACAGCGACATCCTCGTACAGGCCTCGTCCAAGGAGGCACGGCTGGTCACCTATGGCGGCCAGCGGATGAGCATGACAACGCATCTGGCCGACCGCGTGAAGGCGTTCCTCGCCGACCCGTCGCAATGGTCGCGCTTCCCGCCGGACGTCAGTGAATGGCTGGAAGTCCAGCAGCGCCGCTCGCGCCTGCCGCAGCCGGACGAGCTGCTGGTCGAGACCTTCCCTCACGAAGGCCGCCACTACATGCTGATGTACAGCTTCGAAGGCTGGAATGCGCACCAGAGCCTCGGCATGCTGGTGACCAAGCGGATGGAGAAGCTTGGCCTGAAACCGCTGGGCTTCGTCGCCAACGATTACGCGCTCTCGGTTTATGGCCTAGAACCGATCACCGACCCCGCGCCGCTGCTGGCGCCCGACATTCTCGAGGGCGAATTCATCGAGTGGGTCGAGCAATCGATGCTGCTGAAGCGCGCCTTCCGCGAAGTGGCGGTGATCGGAGGGCTGGTCGAGCGGCAGCACCCGGGCAAGCGCAAGACCGGCAAGCAGGTCAGCTTTTCGACCGATCTCATCTATGACGTGCTACGCAAATATGAGCCCGAGCATCTGCTGATGCGCGCCGCTTGGGACGATGCCCGCGCCCGGATGACCGAGCTTGGCCGCCTTGCCCGGCTGGTCGAGCGGGCGGCGGCGCAGATGGTGCATGTGGACCTGCCGCGCGTCACCCCGATGGCGGTGCCGCTGATGGTCATCATCGGCCGTGAAGCACTGCCGAGCGGGGCCAGCGCGGACGAGGCGTTGCTGGTGGAAGCCGAAAGCGCGCTTGCCGAACTGGCGATGCGGGAGGACTGAGGCGCACCGATCTGTTAGGATGCGATCATGCGCTTCCTGCCAGTCCTGCTCCTCGCCCCCGTCCTCTCGGCCTGCGCCGTCGCCAGCACGGCGGTCGACGTCGTCACCCTGCCGGTCAAGGTCGTGTCCAAGGGCGTTGACCTCGCCACCACCAGCCAGTCCGAAGCCGACGAAAAGCGCGGCCGCGAAATCCGCAAGGAAGAGGAACGCCTCGGCCGCGAGCGGCGCGAGATGGAGCAGCGCTGCCGCAAGGGGCGCGCCCGGCCCGAGGACGTCTGTCCGCCGCGCTAGCGCCGGCCGAGCTTCGCCACCTCGTAGAGATAGTCGACGAACATCATCGTTGCCTCGTCGATCCCCGCCACCTTGGGATTGGTCGAGCGGATCAGGAACCACTCGTTGGGCGCATGGGCGCCGTTGCCGCGACCGATTCCGAACTGGCCGGTCGGCAGGTTGAGCGGCGCGCCGTTGAACACGACGCCTGGCCAGCTTCCGGCGTTGCGCGGGCTCAGCGTGTAGGGAATGCCCGCGCGGTCGAAGACTTTCTTCTGGGCCTGGATGAACGGGCTGTTCTCGTCGGTCTGGTTGGGGCCGTAGCCGCCGCTGACCACCACCTTCACGTCGTCGAACCCGCGCTTGGCGAGATGCGCTTTCAGCTTGGTCTCGACCTCTTGCCGGGTCATGTCGGGCACGAGCCGGAATTCGAGCTTCGCCTCGGCCCGGCCCGGCAGCACGGTCTTGCCGCCGACCCCGGTGTAGCCGCTGACGAGGCCCTGGATGTTGACCGTGGGCTGGCTGAGGAATCGCTCGGAGCTGGTCTGGAAATCCTCGTTCCCGATCCACCGCCCGACGCCGAGCGACTTCTTGACTTCGGCCTCATTGGTGACCGCCACCCGCTGCGAAATCAGCTCTTTCTGGCGGTCGGTGAGCGGCTTCACATTGTCCATGAAGCCGTCGATCGCGGGCGTGTGGCCATCGTCGGCGACCAGCGTGTCGAGCGCCTTCACCAGCCGCCAGGCCGGGCTTTCGATCCGCGCATGATTGCTCGAATGGATGTCGAGCTTGGGATATTTGTCGCTGGTCTCGCCGCCGACGATCAGCTGGAATTCGACCGCCCCCTTGGCACCGAGCGTGATCCCCGCCTGCCCGGTCTGGTCCTGGCCGGCGGTCGGGATGAAGACGCCGACCGTTTTCTTGAGCGCGGCGGCGACTTCCGAATCGGCGACGATTTTCGGAAAATTGGGCGAAGCGATCTCCTCCTCACCCTCTGCCACCAGCACCAGATTGACCGGCAGCTTGCGCCCGCTCGCCTTGAAGGCGTGCAGCGCGGCGAGAAAGGCCATTTCCGGCCCCTTCTGGTTGACCGCGCCGCGGCCCATGATCACCTGGCCCTCGCCCGGACGGTCGACCAGCCGGCCCTCCAGCGGCGGGCTCGACCATTCGGCGGGATCGAACTGCTTGACGTCGTACATGAAGTAGATGCCGAGCGTGACCGGCGCGCCGGCGTCGAGCGTTGCGAACACGCCCGGCACGCCCCCAGACTGCACCACCCGCGCCTGCTGGAA
Organism: Sphingomonas sp. LHG3443-2; assembly: GCF_049896405.1. Taxonomy (NCBI): domain Bacteria; kingdom Pseudomonadati; phylum Pseudomonadota; class Alphaproteobacteria; order Sphingomonadales; family Sphingomonadaceae; genus Sphingomonas; species Sphingomonas sp. LHG3443-2. The sequence continues at coordinate 980,996 of NZ_JAFCUG010000001.1, read as the reverse complement.
GCCGGCATCAAGCGCAAGGCGCCGCATGTAGTCGGCGCCCTGTTCAACGTTCTTTTTTTCCGCAGCGATGGTGGGAAGCGCGATCCACTCCTGCAGCGCCTTGACCGTGGTGTCGTGACGGCTGGCGACCACCTTGGCGAGATCGGAGCGGCCGGGGGTCTGCGCGGCGAGCGGGGCGGCCATGGCCGCAGTGCCAAGGGCAAGGCTCATCAAGGTCAGGCGCATCGCAAGGTCCCCCATATGTCTGTCGCGGCGGAGACTGGCGCGGACGGCTTGCCTCGTCCAGAGCATCCTGCATGCGTTATTTCCTCGACTGCGAATTCGATGGTTTCGGCGGGCCCTTGCTCAGCCTTGCCCTCGTGCCCGACGATGCGAGCGAGGAATTTTACGCGATCCTCGAGCATGAGAGGCCCTACACCGACTGGGTCGAACGTCATGTCGTCCCGTATCTGGGCACCGTGCCACAGCACCTGCGCGCCGACCCCCAGCCCGCCGCCGACGTCGCGCGCGAATTGTCGCGCTGGCTGACCCCATTCGAGGAAGTCGAGATCGTTGCCGACTGGCCCGACGACATCGCCTATTTCTGCAAGGCGCTGCTGACCGGGAACGGGCAGATGGTGACCGTGCCGGCGCTGACCTTTCGGCTGATGAACCTCGCCGGCTTCTCGACAGCGCGGAACAGCGCCGTCCCGCACAATGCGCTGCATGACGCCCGCGCGCTGCGCGATCATGTGGTCAACCGCGGCTACTAAGCCGTTGCGGCGCAGGCGAAAGTCAGGCTAAGCGGCGCCACGATGGTTCCCCTTTCGTTCGCCGGACATGATTTCCTCGCCGATCCGCAGGGTGCCCTGTGGTGGCCGGCCCGGCGTGCGCTGCTGGTCGCCGACCTCCATCTCGAAAAAGCAAGCTGGTACGCCAAGCTCGGGCAGTTCCTGCCGCCCTATGACAGCCAGGCGACGCTTGCCGCGCTGACCGAGGTGGTCGATCGCACCGGGGTCGAGCGGCTCTATTGCCTAGGCGACAGTTTCCACGACAAGTTCGGCTGCGACCGTCTGCCCGAGGCCGCTCGCGCGATGCTGCTGGCGCTGACCGCCCGGCTCGACTGGACCTGGATCCTCGGCAACCACGATCCCGGCTTCGCCGACCATTGCGGCGGCACGCTGATGGAAGAGGTCGAGGTCGACGGCCTGATCCTCCGCCACGAAGCCGACATCCGAGATCCCCGGCCAGAGCTTTCGGGCCATTATCATCCCAAGCTGCGCCTGCAGGTCCGCGGTCGCCGGGTCAGCCGGCGCTGCTTCGTCGCCAGCGGGGCGAAGCTGATCCTGCCGGCGTTCGGGGCGCTGACCGGCGGGCTCGACGCGAGCCACAAGGAGATCCTGCGCAAGGTCGGCTCGCCCGCCACGGCCCTGATCCCGATCAAGGACCGCCTGCTGAGCTTCCCGCTCGCCGCCTAGTCGACCAGCCGGGCCTTCACGAGGCCGCGCAGCATGTTGCCGACCATGAACCCGCCCTCGAGGTCCTCGCGGCGAAGGTCACCTTCGACGGCCTTGCCTTCGGCGATCAGCTTGGTGCGAAGGATTCCGGGGATGAGCCCGCGCGACAGCGGCGGGGTCACCAGCATGCCGTCCTCGCGCTTCACGAACAGCGAGGTGAAGCTTCCCTCGGTCAGCCAGCCGTCGCCGTCCGCAAAGATCACCTCGTCCGCGCCGCTTCTGATCCGCGCCTCGTCGTAGAAGCCGCGGTCGGTGGTCTTGTAGCGCAGCCGGTAGTCGTCGCTCGGAACCGGCAGCGGCACGATCTTGATGTTGGCAGCCTCGGTGCGGGCGCGCGGCAGCGGGCGCACCTCGACAGCCATGGTCCCACTCGGCGACAGCAGCAGCCGGGCCAGCGCAGGGGTTCGCCGAGCAAAGGTCGCAGCCTGAAGCTCGTTGCGGGCAGCGTGGCGGTTGAAGCGGAATTCGAGCGCTTGAGCCGAGGCCATCAACCGGTCGAGATGGCGGTCGAGTTCGATCACGCCTTCACTGGGATCGAACCGCATGGTTTCGATCAGGTCGATTGCCGGTCGGTCACGCGTCAAAAAGGCCCCCTTTGACTTGCACTCGTCCCACTCATCGGCCGCAACAGAGTCGACCACAAGCCCGGAACCGAGGCCGAGCGTCGCCGCCGCACGATTTGAGCCTATCTCGAGCGTGCGGATCAGCACGTTGAACGCGGCGTCGCCGCTCGGCTCGATCCACCCCGCCGACCCGCAATACGCGCCGCGCGGGTGCGGTTCGAGCGTCCGCAGCGCCTTCATTGCCGCGACCTTGGGCGCGCCGGTGACCGAGCCGCAGGGAAAGATCGTGCGCAACACATCGACCGCGTCGAGCCCGGGCCGGAGCTTGGCGGTCACCCGGCTCACCATCTGGGTGACGGTCGGATAGCGCTCGATGGCGAAGAGTTCGGGCACCGCGACGCTGCCCGGCTCGGCCACCCGCGAAAGATCGTTGCGGAGGAGGTCGACGATCATCAGATTCTCGGCGCGGCTCTTGGCATCTTGGGTCAGCACAGCGTCAGGCGCGTCGGGCGCGGCGGTCCCTTTCATCGGCCTGGCTTCGATGACGCCGCTGCGCAGGGTGAAGAATTGCTCGGGACTGCAACTCAGCAGCCAGCCGCCGGGATGGCGGATCAGCGCGCCCCAGCCGGCCTGCGACGCCTGCCGAAGCCGAGCATAGAGCGCCGCCGGATTGCCTTGAAAGGCGACGGTGCAGGGGAAGGTCAGATTGACCTGGTAATGCTCCCCGGCGCGAAGCTGCTCGTGAACCTCGGCGACCGCCGCCAGATACTCGTCTCGCGACAGGCGCGGCTGCGGCGCCCCATTCCACGCCCCGTCGGGGGCCGGCAGCATTGCCGCCGCGTCGATGTCTTCGAAGCCTTTGAAAAAGCCAAACCATAGCAACGGCCCCTCGCCCTGCCGCGCCGCCTCGGCCAGCGCCGGATCGAGTGCGTAGCCCGCTTCGTAAGCGAGAAACCCTGCGGCGTGCGCGCCGCCGCGCACCGCCGCCTGCAGCACGTCGAGCGCGGGCAGCACGTCTTCCATTCGCTCGGCGCGGATCTCGCCCACCGGCCGCCGATAAAGCCGCGCCCGCTCGCCCCGGCGGGCATCGTCGAACAGGAGAAAGGGCGCGTCCACGAACTAGCGTTTGCAAGCGCCGCGCCGCTTCGTAAAGTCGCGCCCATGCACAAGCTCTTCCTGCTCGCCGCCGCGAGCCTGCTCCCGGTGTCCGCAATGGCTCAGACGTCCGCGACTTCCACCCAGATCGATCCCAAGGTCAGCCAGCGGATCGACCGGATCCTCAAGCGCACTCCGCTGATCGACGGGCATAACGACCTGCCGTGGGCGCTGCGCGGCGACTTCGGTAGCAAGACCGAGGGCTTGGCGAGCGGGACCGACAGCTGGAAGCCGCCGCTGATGACCGACATGGCGCGGCTTCGTGCCGGCCGGGTCGGCGGGCAGTTCTGGTCGGTCTATATCGACGGCACCACGCTCGGCGACGAAGCGATCCGCGTGACGCTGGAGCAGATCGACACCGCCCACCGGATCATCGATGCCTATCCCGAAACCCTGCGCTTCGCCCGCTCGGCCGACGAGATGGAAGCCGCGCACAAGGCGGGGCGGATTGGCTCGATGCTGGGGATCGAGGGCGGGCGGCAGATCGGCGGCTCGATGGCGGCGTTGCGCCGCTTCTACGACCTTGGCGCGCGCTACATGACGCTGACCCACAACCAGACCACCGAATGGGCCGACGCCGGGACCGACCAGCCCAAATATGATGGCTTGTCGCCGTTCGGGGTCGAGGTGGTGAAGGAGATGAACCGGCTCGGCATGCTGGTGGACCTGAGCCACGTCGCCCCCGCGACGATGCGCGATGCGATCGCCGCGTCCAAGGCGCCGGTGATCTTCTCCCACTCCAGCGCGGCGGGCATCAATCCGCATCCGCGCAATGTCCCCGACGACGTGCTCCGCATGATGCCGGCCAATGGCGGCGTGGTGATGGTGACTTGGGTGCCGAGCTTCCTCAGCCCCGCGCAGTGGAAATGGGACGGTGAACAGGCCGCCGAGGAAGCCCGCCTCAAGACCTTCAACCGCGCCAACGCCGCCGCGGTCACCAAGGGCATGGAAGCCTGGGTCGCCGCCAATCCGCGCCCGGTCGTCGGCATCAAGGATGTCGCCGATCACATCGACTATGTCGCCCGCGTCGCCGGTCACGATCACGTCGGCATCGGCGGCGATCTCGACGGCATTCCGCGCACGCCGGTCGGGCTGGAAGGCGTCGAAGCCTATCCGCGCCTATTCGCCGAACTCATCCGCCGCGGGTGGAGCGACGCCAACCTCGCGAAGCTCGCGGGCGGCAACGTGCTGCGCGCGCTGCGTGGGGCGGAAGCGACCGCCAAGTCGATGAAGGACGTGCCCCCGTCGATGGCGATGCTGACCCCCGCCAAGCCTGCCAACTAGGAGCCTGACACCCATGCTGACCCGCGTCTCGCTGGCCCTTGCCGCCCTGCTCGCCACGACGGCCAACGCCCAGAACAGCACGCCCAAGCCGGCCGCGCTGACAGTGCAGGCCGTCCCGCCCGTCCCGGCCGAACTCGCTGCCAAGACCCGGCCCTACATGGAGCTGCGCAGCGCGTCGTTCGCCGGGTGGAACGCCCGCGACCGCTCGATGCTGATCCGCACCCGTTTCGGCAACGTGCCGCAGCTGCACCGCGTCGCGGCGCCGATGATGGACCGCCAGCAGATCACCTTCGAGCCCGAGCCGGTCGGCGGCAGCTGGGCCCCGTCGGGGGACGTGCTGGTCACGCAGATGGATCGCGGCGGCGCCGAATTTTTTCAGCTCTATCGCCTCGACGGCGGGCAGATGACGCTGCTTACCGACGGCAAGAGCCGCAACAGCCTTGGCGCGTGGAGCAAGGACGGCAAGCTCCTCGCCTACAGCTCGACCCGCCGCAACGGCACCGACAGCGACCTTTACGTCATGGATCCGCGCGATCCCAAGACCGACCGGCTGGTGGCCGAGGTCAAGGGCGGCGGCTGGGGCATCGCCGCCTTTGCGCCCGGCACTGCCAAGGCGCTGGTGCTGAACTACCAGCAGGTCACCAACAGCGACCCCTATCTTCTCGACCTCGCGACCCGGCAGCTGACCCCGCTCGGCGATCTCAAGAAGGACATCGCTTACGGCGGCGCCGAATTCGCGCCGGACGGGTCGCTGTGGGTGCTGTCGGACGAGAATAGCGACGTTCAGCGGCTCGGGCGGATGGACACGGTGACCGGCAAGTTCACGCCGGTAGCCAACGCCGGCCGGTGGGACATCGACAGCTTCGATATCTCGGACGACGGCCGCTCCATCGCATACTTCACCAATGAGGCCGGGATCAGCCGCCTCTACCTACTCGACACCGCCAGCGGCGCCTCGCGGCAGGTGACGTCGCTCCCGGTCGGCGTCGCCGGCGGGATCGAATGGTCGCCGTGGGGCGAGCTCGGTTTCACCTTCAATTCGGCGCAGGGCACCGCCGACGCGTGGTCGCTCAACCCGCAGACCGGCAAGCTCACCCGCTGGACGCAGAGCGAGACCGGCGGCCTGGACTTCTCGCGCAATCCGTCGGCGCAGCTGATCGAGGTCAAGAGCTTCGACGGCGAGCGCGTGTCGGGCTTTCTGTATCGCCCCGACCCCGCCAAGTTCCCGGGCAAACGGCCGGTGGTGGTCGACATCCATGGCGGCCCGGAAGGCCAGGAGCGCCCCGGCTTCATGGGCCGCGACAATTACCTCATCAACGAACTCGGCATCGCCATTTTCCTCCCCAACGTCCGCGGCTCGACCGGCTTCGGCAAGCGCTTCGTCAGCCTCGACAACGGGCCGTTCAAGCGTGAGGATTCGGTCAAGGACATCGGCGCCTTCCTGACCGCGCTCAAGGCCGATCCGGCGATCGACGCCGGGCGCATGGCGGTGACCGGCGGAAGCTACGGCGGCTACATGTGCTACGCCAGCGCGATCCGCTACGCCGCCGACTTCAAGGGCGCGCTGTGCAACGTCGCCATTTCCAACTTCGTGACGTTCCTGGAAAGTACGCAAAGCTATCGCCGCGATCTGCGCCGCGTCGAATATGGCGACGAGCGCATCCCCGCCCAGCGCGCCAAGCTGGAGGAGATCAGCCCGCTGCGCCGCATTGGCGAGATCAAGGCGCCGATGTTCGTGGTGCAGGGCGCCAACGATCCGCGGGTGCCCAAGTCCGAAGCCGATCAGGTGGTCGCTGCCCTCAACGCCCGGCCGGGCGCCGCTCCGACCTGGTACATGGTCGGCGAAAACGAAGGCCACGGCTTCGGCAAGAAGGAGAACCAGGACTATCTGTTCTGGTCGACCCTGCAATTCTGGCAGCAGACCCTGCTGCGCGACCTGCCCACCACCACGGCCGCCGCACGATGAGCCGCGCCCTCCGCCTGCTTGGCTCCCACTGGTACGTCCCGGCCTTCGCCGCGATGCTTGCGGGCTGCTGGCTGTTCGCCCGCAACGCGACCTTTATGGCGTCGGGCGGCGAGGCCGCGCTGCTGATCGACCTCTGCCTGACCGCGCCCCTGCTCTACCTCCTGTGCTACGCCCGTCGACAGCCGCTGCGGGTGTCGCTGATCCGCGCCCTGGCGATCGCCTGCGGCGGGATCTGGCTGGCCAGCTGGCTGATCCCGGCTGGGCAGCAGCACCTCCTCGGGCAGCTTGCGCCCTGGCGCTGGGCCGGTCTCGGCGTGGTCGCCTTGTTCGAGGTCGCCATCCTTGTGGCTGCGATCCGGATCGCCTTCTCGGCTACCGGAACCACCAGCGAACTGACCGCGGCTACCGATGCGCCTGAATGGGTTTCCCGGCTCATGCTGTGGGAGGCGAGGCTCTGGCGCGGCCTCTGGCACTGGCTGAGCGGGCATCGCCCGTGAGCGATGAAAACAATCCGCCGCTGAAGGCGATGGTGATTCCGGTCACCCCGCTGCAGCAGAATTGCACCCTCCTGTGGTGCACCGCGACCAACCGGGCGGCGTTGTGCGATCCGGGCGGCGACCTGCCCAAGATCCGCTCGGCCATCGCGCAGGCGGGGGTCATTGTTGAGAAGATCATCCTCACTCACGGCCACATCGACCATTGCGGCCAGGCCGGGCAGCTGGCAGCCGAGCTCGGCGTGCCGATTGAAGGCCCGCACCTCGATGACCTGTTCTGGATCGCCCGGCTGGCCGACGACGGCGCGGCCTACGGAATCGACGCCTCGCCGTTCGAACCCAATCGCTGGCTGACCGATGGCGAGCAGGTCACGGTCGGCGACCTCGTGCTCGATGTCTACGAAACACCCGGCCATACGCCGGGTCACGTCATCTTCCACCACCCGCCCTCCAAGCTGGCGCTGGTCGGCGACGTGCTGTTCGCAGGCTCGATCGGGCGAACCGACTTTCCGCTGTCCGATCACCAGGCCCTGCTCGATTCGGTCAAGAACAAGCTTTGGCCGCTTGGGAACGAGACCGTGTTCATCCCCGGCCATGGCCCCGCCAGCAGCTTCGAGCGCGAGCGGGCCAGCAACCCCTTCGTTGGAGACAAGGTGCTGGCCTGACCCGCTTGCCCTTGCTTCGGCGGCGCTTTGCGCTATAGGCCGCCCGTTCGCGACGATCCTTGTCGCCGCCCCGGGGCTCTGGCCCTGGTGAGCCGGTGGAGGAGCGTCGCCTTCTTTTTTGACCGCAACAGCTTAGAACAGGTGCCGCAATGGCCGTCCCCAAGAGAAAGACCTCGCCCTCGAAGCGCAACATGCGCCGCAGCCATCACGCGCTGACCCCGGCGAGCTTCCAGGAATGCCCGAACTGCGGCGAGCTCAAGCTCCCGCATAACCTCTGCTCGGCCTGCGGCCATTATAACGGCCGCGAGATCGTCTCGACCGAAGCCTGACTGGCGTCGCTGACGTGACCGCCAGGTCGGCCAGCGCCCGCAGTTTGGACGCTCCACGGATTGCCGTGGACGTGATGGGTGGCGATGGCGGCCCGGAAGCGGTCCTCGGCGGTGTCGAGCGCGCGCTGAAGGCAGATCGTTCGCTGCGCTTCCTGCTGGTCGGTGACGAGGCGGTCATCGCCCCGCATTTCGAGCGCCGGCCGCTGCCCGCCGGCAGCGCCACGATCCTCCACGCCCCCGACAGCATCGCCGGCGACGAGAAGCCGAGCCAGGCGCTGCGCCGTGCCCGCACGACCTCGATGGGCCTTGCCATCAATGCCGTGAAAGACGGCAGCGCCGATGCCGCCTTGTCGGCCGGCAACACCGGCGCGCTGATGGCGATGAGCAAGCTCGCACTGCGCACCATGCCGGGCATCGACCGCCCGGCGCTGACCGCGCTGCTGCCGACCCTCGGCAATCACGACTGCGTGATGCTCGACCTTGGCGCCAACACGGAAAGCGACGCCCAGAACCTTGTCCAGTTCGCTGTCATGGGCGCGGCTTATGCCCGCACCGTGCTAGGCCTCAAGAAGCCGCGGGTGAAGATCCTCAACATCGGCACCGAAGAACTGAAGGGCACCGATGAGATCAAGGAGGCCGCTGCATTGCTGCGCGAGGCGACCTACCTCCATCTCCAGTTCGACGGCTTCACCGAGGGCGACCAGCTGTCGCGCGGCAAGGTCGACGTGGTGGTGACCGACGGCTTCTCGGGCAACATCGCGCTCAAGACCGCCGAGGGCACCGCACGCTTTGTCACCGATCTTCTGCGCCGCGCCTTTACCTCTTCGCTGCGGTCCAAAGCCGGCTTCGCGCTGTCCAAGCCGGCGCTGCACATGCTCAAGGTCCACTTGGACCCCAACAATCACAACGGCGCGGTCTTCCTTGGCTTGAACGGCCTGGTGGTGAAAAGCCACGGCGGCGCCAACGCCAAGGGCGTCGCCAACGCCATCGCCGTCGCCGCCCGGATGGTGCGCGGCGATATCGTCAACCAGGTGGTGAGCGATCTCGACGAGTTCCGCGCCCATGCTTTTGCCGCAAGTGAGTAGCGAGTGACCCTGCGTAGCGTCTTTTTGGGAGTGGGCTCCGCGCTTCCGGCCCGGCGAGTCGACAATGCCGAACTGGCCGCGCAGGTCGACACCTCCGACGAGTGGATTGTCGAGCGCACAGGCATTCGCAGCCGCTACATCGCCGCCGAGGGCGAGACTACCGCCACCCTCGCCGCCGACGCTGCGCGCAAGGCGCTCGAGCATGCCGGACTCGAGGCGAGCGACATCGGCCTCATCATTCTCGCCACCGCCACGCCCGACCAGACTTTTCCTAGCAGTGCGACCAAGGTCCAGCATCTGCTCGGCATCAAGGATGCGATCGCGTTCGACGTGCACGCGGTGTGCACCGGCTTCCTTTATGCGCTGACCACCGCCGACGCGATGCTGCGCGGCGGTAATGCCAAGACCGCGCTGGTGATCGGCGCCGAGACGTTCAGCCGCATCCTCGACTGGGAAGACCGCACCACCTGCGTGCTGTTCGGCGACGGTGCGGGCGCGGTGGTGCTGCGCGCCGAGGACACCGAGGAGCGCGGCATTCTGGCGACCAAGCTCCACGCGGACGGCCAGTGGGGCGACATGCTGTATGTCGATGGCGGCCCCTCCACCACCGGCACCGTCGGCAAGCTGCGCATGAAGGGCCGCGAGGTGTTCCGTCACGCAGTGGTTAATCTCGCCGAGGTTCTGGGCGAGGTGCTGGAAGCCGGTGGCAAGGTGCCGGCCGATGTCGACTGGGTGGTGCCGCACCAGGCCAATGCCCGGATCATCGACGCCACCGCTCGCAAGCTTGGCCTGTCACCCGACAAGGTGGTGATGACCGTCGACCGCCACGCCAACACGTCGGCGGCGTCTGTTCCGCTGGCGCTCGACGTTGCGGTGAAGGACGGCCGGATCAAGCCGGGCGACCTTATCGTCCTGGAAGCGATGGGCGGCGGTTTCACCTGGGGCGCGGCGCTACTTTCCGTTTAACTATCGGACAATCATCGGCAACTTGCCGAGATTGTCTGTTTGCCGACCTAGCCGTCTTGCGTTATGCACTGGCGTGGGGGCGCAGTAACGGGGGCGCCGACAGGGCGGAGTAGGATATATGGCCGACGCAGGCGTCCCGCGTGGCGGGCAGATGAGCGAGATGCATGCGGGGACGCTGACGCGTGCCGACCTTGGCGATGTGGTTCACCGCAAGCTTGGGCTCAGCCGTGCCGAGTCGGCCTCGATGGTCGAACGACTGCTTCATCACATGTGCGCCGCGCTGTCCGAAGGTCAGAACGTCAAGATCTCCGGGTTCGGCAGCTTCATCCTGCGTGACAAGGGGCAGCGGGTCGGTCGCAATCCCAAGACCGGGGTGGAGGTGCCGATTGCGCCGCGCCGGGTCATGACTTTCCGCGCCAGCCAGACCATGCGCGACAAGATCGCGCGCGACTGACGGACGTGCCGGCCTCGACCGGAGCCAAGGATCCTTCGGCATTCCGCACCATAGGGGAGGTTTCGGCCGAGCTTGGCGTTGCGCAGCATATCCTGCGCTATTGGGAAAGCCGCTTTCCCCAGCTCAAGCCGCTGCAGCGGGCCGGCAATCGCCGCTACTACCGGCCCGAGGATGTCGCGCTGGTGCGCCAGATCCACTCGCTGCTGTCGCACCAGGGCTATACCGTGCGCGGGGTCCAGCAACTGCTGAAAAGCAAGGAGCCGCTGCCCGAGCCTGAACCGCGGGCTGAGGGCCTAGTCGATGCGCTGAAGCGACTCCGGGCTGAGCTCACCGCCGCGCTCGCCGACTGACCCGGTAGCCGCTGCGACCCTCGCCACTGCTTCTTCCAGCGTCACTCGGCTGACCGCGACTCCTGGTGGAAAGGCCGTCAGCAGCCGCGACGGGCAAGCGGCCGACAGCATCACGAAGGTGCCGCGGTCACCCTGCCGCCTGACCAGCCGCCCGAACGCCTGCGCCAGCCGTGCTTTCACCACCCGGTCGTCATAAGCCGAGCCGCCGCCCGCCAGCCGCCGCGCCGCGTGCAGCACCGTCGGCCGCGGCCACGGCACCCGCTCCATCACGACCAGCCGCAGCGACTCGCCCGGCACATCGACCCCGTCGCGCAGCGCATCGGTGCCGAGCAGGCTGGCGCGCGGGTCGGCGCGGAACATGTCAACGAGGGTGCCGGTGTCGATTGGGTCGACATGCTGGGCCAAGAGCGGCAACTGCTCGCGCGCCAAGCGGTCGGCGATCCGCGCCTGCACTGCCTTCAACCGTGCGATGGCGGTGAACAGGCCCAGCGTGCCCCCACCCGCCGCCGTGATCAACCGGGCGTAGGCATTGGCGAGCGCTGCGAGATCACCCTGCTTGACGTCGGTCACCACCAGCACTTCGGCCGCCGAGGCGTAATCGAACGGGCTGGCGGCGTGGAAGTGCGCCGGGGCGGCAGGCAGGTGCGCGGCGCCGGTGCGGGCATTGGCGACGTCCCAATGCTCCTCACCGCCGCGCAGGGTGGCAGAGGTGACGAGGACACCGTGCGCCGGCTCGATCACCGCCTTGGCAAGCGGCCGGGTCGGGTCGAGCCAGCGGCGCTGGAGGCCGATGTCGAGTTCGCGTCCTTCGATCCGGTCGACGTTCATCCAGTCGACGAAGTCGGGGTCTGCTGCGCCGCCGACCCGCGCCAGCAGCTGTGCCCAGGCGGCGACCGCACCGCCGCGCCAGTTCAATCCCGCAATCGCCCCCTCGACCCGCGCCCGTGCCGCGGCGTCGAGCCAGTCGGGCGCATCCTCCAGAACCGCTTCCAGCCGCAGGCGGAGCGCGGTCATCGGTCGCTGCAGCGCTTCCAGTGCGACCAGCGCCGCTGTGGCCGCCTCCACCAGCGGCGCGTCAGGCTCGGCTAGTTCGGTCTCGAGCCCGTAGCCAGCGTCTTCCGCCCGGGCGCGGGCCAGCACGCTGCTGCGCACGGCCGCGAATAAGGCCTCGAGCGGGCCGAGCGGAAGCCCCTCTACTACGCGCCCAAGCCAACCGTCGCCTGGCAGCAGCCCCGCCGCCTGCACCGCTGCGTCGAGCGCCAGCGCCCCTTCTTCGTCATAGGAGCAGACGTCCATCAGCCGCGCGGCGAGACCCCGCCGCCGCCCACGGCTGCTGCGTTCGGGCCCGATGATCCAGCGCCTGAGCTCAATCGTCTCGGCGCCGGTCAGCGCCACCGCAAAGGTCGAATCGGCCGCGTCGAACAGGTGATGTCCTTCGTCGAACACGATCCGCTCCAGCCCGCTGCCCAGCCGCCCGCGCGCCGCCGACACCATCACCAGTGCGTGATTGGCGATGACGAGGTCGGCCCCGCGGCTCGCCCGCTCGGCTTTCTCGATGAAGCATTTCCGATAATGCGGGCAGCCGGCATAGACGCATTCGCCGCGGCGATCGGTCAGTGCGGTCGCGCCGGCGCGGCGGAACAGGCTAGGCAGCCAGCCCGGCAGGTCGCCGCCCACCATGTCGCCGTCCTTGCTATAGGCGGCCCAGCGCCCGACCAGCTGCGCCAGCACCGCGGCGCGGCCCGAGAAGCTGCCCTGCATGGCGTCTTCGAGGTTGAGCAGGCAGAGATAATTCTCGCGGCCCTTGCGCACGACGATGCGTTTCTTGCGCTGCTCCTCGTCGGGGACGATCCGCCGTCCTTCGGCGTCGAGCTGGCGCTGCAGCGCCTTGGTGTAGGTCGACACCCACACCGTCCCGCCGGCTTTCTCCGCCCACAGCGACGCGGGCGCGAGATAGCCAAGGGTCTTGCCGATCCCGGTTCCGGCTTCGGCCAGCAGCACGTTGGGCGCGTCGCGGCGATCGCGCGGCGCGAAGGCATGCGCGGAAGCGGCCGCAAATGCGCGCTGGCCCTCGCGTGTCTCCGACCCTGCGCCGGTCAGTTGCGCCAGGCGCGCTTCGGCTTCCCCGTCGCCCAGCCGGATGATCCGCGCCGGTGGCCGCTCCGCCGCTTCCTCCCACGGCTCCAGCCGAGTGAACAGCATCCGCTCGCCCCGTTCGGGCCGCCGGAGCCGTTGCCCGACCAGCCCCGCCCAGCCCCAGCCCAGCCGGTGCAGGGTCGCATTGATCGTCCACCCCCCCTCGCGCGCTGCCCAATCCTCTTCCCCCAGCGTCGCGAGCAGCCGCCCGGCGATAGCCGGCAGCAGGGCGGCCGCTGCGGCTTCATCCGCCGGCGCCTCCAATCCCACGAAGGAGGCCAGCCCCGGGACGGTCGGGACCACGAAGCGCGCGGGGTGAATGAAGGCGAATAGCTCGAGGAGATCGAGGCCGCTGACTTCGGCATAGCCGAGCCGCTGGCCGGCAAGCGGCGCATTCAGCAGGATGTGCGGCGTGTCCGACACTGCCCGGATCGCTTCACCGCGCCCGGCCTCGCGCGCGCCGTCCGGCCCGACCAGCCAGATACCGGCGTGCGAGGCATGAAGCGCAGGAAGAGAAAGGACGGAGGTCACCGCCCTTCATGTGGCGGCAGCGGAACGAAAGGGCAACGTCGAAGCGCCCCTCCGATCAGATTATCGTGCGTTTAGCGCCGCTTGTAGGCGCGCCGGGCCGGCACCGCCGCCAGCTTGCGCTCGCCAAGGAGCAAGCGGGCCAGCAGGAACCGCGATTGGAACGCCAGCACGATCATCGCCACCAGCGTGGTCCAGCCGATCAGGCGGTAGGCCAGCCCGAACTGCCCGGCGACCAGGGTCGCCAGAACGGGGACGCCGAAGATCACGGCAACGACGCCAAGGGCGCTCACGATGGCTTTGATGGTCTGCACAAAGGTACATCGCGCCGGCAGGCCTTCCGGTTCCATCGCCGCGCCCCTTGCCTTCGCACCTGCAACAACGCATTCGCTCTGTCATGACCGACGATGCGCTCACCCAAGCGGCTCTCGCCAACAAGACCTGGGTCTTCGAGGAGGCCCGCAAGCTGCTTGCCCGCTATCCGAACGGCAAGCCCAATGGCGAGCCGATCGTGTTCGAAACGGGCTACGGTCCCTCCGGTCTGCCGCACATCGGCACCTTTACCGAAGTGCTCCGCACGACATGGGTCCGCCGCGCGTTCGAGACGCTCACGGGCGGCCGCGTGGGGACCCGACTGGTCGCGTTCAGCGACGACATGGACGGCCTGCGCAAGGTGCCGGACAATGTGCCGAACGGTGCGTTGTTGCAGGAAGCGCTGGGCAAGCCGTTGACGCAGGTGACCGATCCGTTTGGCTGCCACCCGAGCTTCGCGCATCACAACAATGCGCTGCTGCGCCAATTCCTCGACCGCTTCGGCTTCGATTACGAGTTCGTCAGTGCGACCGATGCCTACACTTCGGGCCGGTTCGACGACGCGCTGCGGCAGGTGCTGCGGCACTTCGACGATATCATGGGCGTCATGCTGCCGACCCTCCGCGAAGAGCGGCGGCTGACCTATTCGCCGGTGCTGCCCGTTTCGCCTACCACCGGCCGCGTGCTGCAGGTACCGGTCCAGGTGGTCGATGCGGAAGCAGGCACCATCGCCTTCACCGACGAGGACGGCCAAGAGATCACCCAATCAGCGCTTGGCGGCATGTCGAAGCTCCAGTGGAAGGTCGATTGGGCGATGCGGTGGGTCGCGCTCGGGGTCGACTACGAAATGGCCGGCAAGGACCTGATCGACAGCACCATCCAATCAGGAAAGATCGCCCGCATCCTCGGCGCTCGCCCGCCCGAAGGCTTCAACTATGAGATGTTCCTCGACGAGAAGGGCGAGAAGATCTCCAAGTCCAAGGGCAACGGCCTGACACTCGACGACTGGCTCAAGTATGGCGGCGAGCGGAGCCTCGAATTCTATCTGTTCCGAGAGCCCAAGAAGGCCAAGAACCTCCACCTCGGCCTGATCCCGCGCGCGATCGATGAGTATTGGCAGTTCCGCGGCCGCTGGCCCGAGCAGCCGGTCGAGCAGCGCCTCGGCAATCCGGTCCACCATATGCACGGCGGCGCGGTGCCGGAGCCGACCGCCTTGCCGCTCGGCTTCGGGCTACTGCTCAACCTCGCCAGCTTGCCGGGCGTCGCCGACAAGGACACCGCGTGGCGCTTCGTCCAGCGCTATGCGCCGGGGACGTCGCCGGAAAGCGATCCCGAGCTCGACGAACTGATCGGCCTTGCCGTCACCTACGCCCGCGATTTCGTGGTGCCGGGCCTCCGGCGTCGTGCTCCGACCGAAGCCGAGGCCGCCGCCTTGCGCGACCTCGACACACTCTTGGCCGATCTCCAGGCAGACACGCCAGCCGATGAGATCCAGAACGCGGTGTTCGAGATCGGCAAGCGCCATTACGGCAAGGAGCGGCTGCGCGAGTGGTTCCAAGCGGCTTACGAAACGCTGCTCGGCTCGAGCCAGGGCCCCCGCCTCGGCAGCTTCATCGCGCTCTACGGCATCGACAACAGTCGCCGCCTGATCGCCGAGGCGCTGGCGGCCTAAGCCGCCGCCGTTCGTCGAACGGCTGGCGAATGGTTGCTTGACCGGGTGAAGGCGGTCGGCTCCATTCCCCTTGTTTGGGGGATGATACATTGCAGACTGCCGACGCGTTGATGCTCGACCGGGTCACCAAGAAATATGGCGAGTTCACCGCGGTCGACGACCTTAGCTTCGCCGTCCGAACGGGCGAGGTGTTCGGCTTTCTCGGCGGCAACGGCGCAGGCAAGACGACCTCGCTGCGCATGGTGCTCGACATCATTCGCCCAACCAGCGGCAGCATTTCGGTCCTCGGCCGCGCGCCGGGCCGCGAAAATGCGCCGTTCCTCGGCTTTCTCCCCGAAGAACGCGGGCTCTACCGGACGATGTCGGCGATCGACACCATCGTCTATTTCGGCCGTCTCAAGGGCATGACCCCGGGCGACGCGCGGACCGAGGGTCTTGCGCTGCTCGACCGCTTCGGCCTCTCGGCGAACACCAAGTCAACCGTCGGGCAGCTGTCCAAGGGCATGGCCCAGAAGGTCCAGCTCGCGACCGCGGTCGTCAACAGCCCGCAGCTCCTGATCCTCGACGAACCCTTTTCCGGCCTCGATCCGGTCAACCAGGGGCTGCTCGAAGACGAGATCCGACGCGCGTCCGACAAGGGCGCGACCGTGGTCTTCTCGACCCACGTCATGCAGCACGCCGAGCGCCTGTGCGACCGGCTGCTGCTGCTCGCCCGCGGCGCCAAGAAGTTCGAAGGCAATCTCGACGAAGCACGCGCGCTGCTCCCGGCACGGCTGGTGGTCACCGCCCGTCAGCCGCTGGACGGCGTGCCCGGTGTTGCCGACTGCCGACCGCAGGGTGAAGCGAATGGCGAATGGCGCGACTGGGCGGTGACGCTGCAGCCCGGCGCATCGCCCGGCGACCTCCTCGAACATTGCTCAACCAATGGCGTCGCGCTGCGCCGCTTCGAGGTGCACCGCGCCAGCCTGCACGACGTCTTCCTCCACATGGTGGGAACCGAGGAGAGCCCCAAGTGAACAACGTCCTCCTCGTCGCCATCCGCGAATTCCGCCAGATCACCCGTATGCGCAGCTTCTGGCT
Source organism: Sphingomonas sp. LHG3443-2 (assembly GCF_049896405.1). NCBI lineage: Bacteria > Pseudomonadati > Pseudomonadota > Alphaproteobacteria > Sphingomonadales > Sphingomonadaceae > Sphingomonas > Sphingomonas sp. LHG3443-2. The sequence continues at coordinate 964,461 of NZ_JAFCUG010000001.1, read as the reverse complement.
GACGCTGCTGATCCTGCCCGTCGCCATCTCCATCGCTCCGCTCACTCAGCGCTTCATGGGCGAAAACGACGCGGACAAGGTGATGATCATCGATCAGGATGGCGGCACCGCCGGGCGGGAAATCGCCGGCCGCCTCCGCCTCGAAGAAGACCGCCGTGCGCTCGACGCCCTCGCCCGCTACGTGCAGCGGCACAAGATTGCGGCGCCCGCCGCTGCGCCGTGGGCGCGCAACGATCGCTATTTCACCGATGCGGAAGTCGCCCGGTTCAGTGCCGACGGCGGCGCGAACGCCGCGTTGGAGCGGCTGAAAGCTTCCATTCCGGCAGACGCACCCGACTTTGAAGCGCCCGAACCCCGCTACGAACTGGTCACCCCCCCGGCCACCCTGGCTGGCCTGACCGGCAAGGCGCTGGAGCAGCGACTTGAGACGCTGCTTCGCCCGGCGGAGGGTAGCAAGGCCGATCCGATCGACGCGGCCGTGATCATCCCGGCAGGATTCCTGCGCACCGGCACGGCCCAGCTTTCCTCCTCCGGCCGCCCCGATCCGCAACTGGTCGGCACCGTGCAGGAAGTGCTCACCCGTTCGCTCCGGCAAGGGCTGCTGACGCAAAGCGGCGTTTCCACGGCAACCGCAACGGCCGCCGCAACCGTCACCCCCAACCTCATGATCGCCCAGCCTGCGCCCGGCAGCGGCGCCCGCGAAGCGCTGCTGGTTCGCTCGATCCTGCCGCTCGCCAGTTGCTACCTGTTGATGATGGCTCTCATGCTATCGGGAAGCTGGATGCTCCAGGGCACGATCGAGGAGCGCTCGAACAAGCTGCTCGAAACGGTGCTCGCGACGATCAGCCCCGAGCAGCTGATGTATGGCAAGCTCCTCGGCACCGTCGCCGTAGGCCTGACGATGATTGCGGTGTGGATCGGCTGCGGCGCCTTTGCTGCCTTCGCGACCCAGGGCGCGATCGCCGACATGATCCGCCCAGCCCTCGCCCCGCTGACCTCGTGGACGACGATCCTGGCGATGATCTACTTCTTCATCGCCGGCTACATCGCCATCTCGGTCTTCTTCCTGGCGGTGGGCGCAATCAGCGATTCGATGAACGACGCGCAGGGTTACCTGATGCCGATCATCCTGATGATCCTGCTGCCAATCACCATCCTGATCCAGGGCGTGATTGCCGGGGGGCAAGGCATTGGCGTGACGATCATGACCTGGGTCCCGATCTGGACGCCGTTCGCGGTCCTGGCGCGGCTCGGAACCGGCATTCCGGCGTGGGAAGTGATCGGCTCCGGGCTGCTCCTCGCCGCGTTTGTCGCCCTGCAGATGCTGCTGCTCGGCCGCCTGTTTCGCGCCAGCCTGCTGGCGCAGGGCCAGAAGCCGAGCCTCAAGGAACTGGCGGCCCGGCTTCGCCGAAAGGATGCCGAAGCCCTTTAGCGGGCGGTGGTCCGGACCGGGCCGAGCTTGAGGAGCGCGGTGGCCGCATCGACCTTTGCCCCGGCAAGCTCCAGCGCCTTGGCCAGCGCCTGGTCGGCAGGCACCGCGATATCGGGCGCGACGCCGGTGCCCTCCCAGCTGTTCCCGGTGCTTGGATCAAAGGTGCGCCCGACCGGTATGAAGGCGGCATAACCGGTGCCCATCGGCACCACGCCGCCAAAGTGGGCGCCCCCGCCCGTCGCTTCCCCGATCAGGGTCGCGCGGCCGGTCCTCTTCAGCGACAGCGACAGGTGCTCGGCCGCCGAAAAGGTGTTCTTGGAGGTCAGCAGATAGACCTTCGCCTTGGCCAGTGGTCCCGGTGTGGCCGTGGGCGTCACGAAATGCTCGCGGCGGATCACGGTGGCGGGACCCGCAATCTTGCGCAGGGTCGGGTCCTCGCCGAACGGGGTTCCATTTTTCTCCTCGACCGCCTGCCGGATGTCCATGGTGACGAGGGTGGTCGGCTTCGCGTAGAGCTCGCGGAACAGGAGGTTCATCTCGTCGAGCCCGCCGCCGCCATTCCTGCGCGCGTCGATGATCAAGGTGCTCGCCCCGCGATGATCGGCGATGAATTCCTCGACCTCGGCGATGGTGGCCTTGTTGCCCGGGAAGCCTGCGAAGTCGATGTAGGCGACGCCGTCGGTGAGCCAGCCTGAGCGCGACACCGCGCTGCGCTCCTCGCCGCCGCTGCGCCCGCCCCCCGGCCCTCCCCGCCGCGCCCGCATCTCCGCGGTGACCGGCCGCAGCCGCAGGTGGCCATCCTTGTGCACGGCCTGCAAGTCGGCGGTCACCCGCTCTGCGAAGTCCTTGGCCGAAGGGAAGCTGGCATACGCCCCCTTGGCAAGATTCGCCCGAAGCATCGCGGCGTAGTTCTTGCCGGCATCGGGAAAGACGAAGTTCTCTTCCAGCGCCTTGGCGAGTTCGGTCACCGCCGCTTCCGCTTCCTTGGCGTCGAAGGCTGCTTCCGCGGCGGCCGGGGCCGGCCCCGGCGCCTGTGCGATCGCTGAAGAACCCACGGGGAACATCAGGACCGAAAAGAAGAGTTGTGACAGGAAGATACGCATCGCCATGCTCCCGCTGTATTGCTCATGTACAACAGTAAGCGATTAGCCGTGCCACGTCTTGCCGATTTCGGTCGCCTCAGCGCCAGAATTTGGCATGCTGATCCCATGCAGGACCGCTTCGACATCGCCCTCCTCCATCTCGTCCAGCGCGACGCCGACCGGACCGCGGAAGAATTGGCAGGCGAAGTGCCGCTGTCGCCCTCGGCGATTGCACGCCGGTTGCGTCGGCTGCGGGCCGAGGGTGTTATTGCGCGCACGGTCGCCTTGCTGGGCGAAGCGCTAACGCGGGAGCGCCTGCGGGCACTGGTGCTGGTGCAACTCAACGAACATGCCGATCGCGCCGGCAAGGACTTGCTGCTCGCGCGCCTCGACGCGGCCGAGACGGTCCAGTGGGTGCTCGAGATCAGCGGCGAGCACGATCTTGCCCTGCTGCTCGACTGCCGCAGCATGGACGCGTTCGTGGCGGAAGCGGAGGCGCTGCTTGCCGGCTCCCCTGCCGTCCGCCGCTACGAAACCAGCTTCGTCAAACGCAGCTGGAAGTTCGCGCCGTTCGTGCGCCTCGGCTGAGCCTCAGCTCGCCTTGTTTGCCGCGATCCAGCGGTCGATCTTCTGCTCCAATACCGCCAGCGGCAGCGCGCCGGTGCCGAGCACCTGGTCGTGGAAGGCGCGGATGTCGAACTTCGCCCCAAGCTCGGTCTGCGCCTTGGTCCGCAGCCGCTGGATGGTCAGCGCGCCAAGCTTGTAGGCCAGTGCCTGACTCGGAATGGCGATATAGCGTTCGACCTCGGCCGTCGCGTCGGTGCGACCCATGTCGCTGTTCGACAGCATGTAAGTGATCGCCTGGTCGCGGGCCCAACCCTTGGAGTGGATGCCGGTATCGACCACCAGCCTCATCGCGCGCAGCATCTCGTCCGACAGCGTGCCGAAGCGCTGGTACGGGTCCTTGTAGAAGCCCATGTCGTAGCCGAGCGTCTCGGCATACAGCGCCCAGCCTTCGACGTAGGCGGTGTTGCCGCCGAAGCGCATGAACGCCGGAAGCGCTTCGTTCTCCTGCGCCAGGCTGATCTGGAAGTGATGCCCGGGCGAGCCTTCGTGGAGGTACAGCGTGGTCATGCCGGGCGAGGTGCGGCTCGGCAGGTCGTAGGCGTTGAAATAGAAGACGCCGGGGCGCGTCCCGTCCGGCGTGCCGTTCTGGTAGGAGCCGCCGGCCTCGAACTTCTCGCGGAACGGCTCGTAGGGGCGGATCTCCAACCGCGCCTTGGGCATGGTGGAGAAGTAACGCGGAAGCTCGGCATCGACCTTCTTGCCGATGTCGTAATAGCCCTGCGTCAGCGCATCGCGGCTCTTGAGCTTGAGCTTGGGATCGGTGCGCAGGTGATTGAAGAAGGCGGGCAGATCGCCCTTGAACCCGACCTCCTGCCGGACCTTGTCCATTTCGCCGCGGATCCGCGCCACTTCGCTGAGACCGAGCTGGTGAACCTCCTCCGGCGCCATGTCGAGCGTGGTCGTCGAGCGGACCAGGTGACGGTACAGCTCAGGCCCACCCTTCATGTACATCAGGCCGACGCCGTCCCGCGCGGCTGGCAAATATTCGGTGCGCAGGAAATCGCGCACGCGGGTCAGCGCGGGGCGGATCTCGTCCTTGACCGACGCCTGATAGGCCGCAGTCAGGCGAGCGCGGTCTTCGGCGCCGATCGAATCCGGCATCTTGCGGATCGGGCCGAGGTAATTGTCTTCGGCCGGAGTCTGCTTGAGCTGGCTATTCAGCTGCTCGATCATGTTGCGGGTGGTGAGCTTGGTGTCGACCACCCCGCTTGCCATCCCCTCGCGCCAGCGGCCGATGGCGCGGTCGAGATAGACCACGAACTCCTTGTGGCGCTTCAGGTTGTTCTCATAATCCTGCACCGTCTTGAACGGCGCCGCGCCCGATCCGCTGGCGAAGGTCGGGTAAAAGGTGTGGATGCCGAAGAAATGGTTCATCGGCCGCACGCGGGTCAGGCTCAGCAGATTGTCCTGGTAGCCCGCGAGCGTGTCTTCGGTGGAGACCTTGAACACGTCATAGGCGATGGCGTCGGTCGGGTTGAGCTTTGCCTGGTCGATCGCCGAGAGCGCCGCCAGTTCCTGCTCGGCGGCCTGCTTCTCGCCAGCGAAATACGCATCGCTGATATTGTCGCCGAGGCGGTCGGCATAGCGCATGTCGCCGCGGAACAGCGCGCTCAGCGGATTGCGGCGGAGGCTGTCTTCGTCGCTCTTGGCGAAAAGGGCGAAGAGCCGGTCATGCTCCGACTGCGCGGTAGCGGCCGGTGCCGCCGCTTCCGGCGCGGCGACGGCGGGCGGCGGCGGCGCGACCGCCACTTCCTCACGCGTGGCGCAGGCACCAAGGGTCAGCAGGCTGGCACCAAGCAGCAGGAGGCGGTGGGTCATGAAGCGTGCTCTTTCGCGAGAGGATGAGGTCAGGGCCCGAGAAAAGTCCCGGTTCCCGACCTGCCTAGCATGCTTCGACCAACCGCCGCGAGCAATCTACCAGAAGAAGCGCCGGATCCGGTCGAGCACGCGGCCGTTCCTGACGTCCACCAACAACACGTCATTGTAGTAGCGGACCCAGCGATAGTAGCCGCCGACCGGAGGCAGGCGATAAGTCCACGGGTCCTGCAGCCAGTAACGACTGGTGTAATAGCGCGCAGGCAGGCGCCAGCCGATGTCATAATCGCGATACTGCCAGCCGAACGGGTCGTAATAGACCGACAGGTGGAAGCGATTGCGGTCGCGGTCGCGGTGGCGTCGCCAGTCGTAGCGGCGATCGTTGCGCCATTCCTGCCGCCACTCAGCGCTTTCGATCCGGTCGCGGCGCAGCCCTTCCGCCGCGATCCGGTCGCGCAGGTCACGACCCGCGACGGCGCCCGGCGGCACGTCACGCGGCGCACGACCGACGGTGTCGGGACTCGGCACGGCAGAGCCGAAGACAGGTGAGCCGGTCGAGGGCGGAATCTCGCGCTGGCGGGTCCGCCGTTCCGTGCGGTCGTTCTGCCATCCGCTGGCGCGATCCCCGCGCCATTGCCGCACCTCGCCTCGCGCTTCCGGCGCCTGACGGTTCCAGCGCTCGCCGCGCTGCTCGGCCACGGCTGCCGCAGCAATCTCGCGGGCAGGTTCCGGAGCGTCGGCGCGCGGCTCGGGGCGTTCGGCCCGGCGTGGCGGCAGCGGTGCTTCGGCGTCGCGGTTGGCCCGCTCCACCCGCTCGACCGGCCGCGGGCGCGCTTCGTCAGCATTGCGGCTGTAACTGCGCTCCTCCCGCTCGACCCGTGCCGGGCGCTCGGCCCGGCTCACGGCTCGCTCCGAAGGTTCGTCCGGAATGGGGTCCGCGAAGGCCGGAGTGGCGGCGGACAGGAGCAACAAGGAAAGCAGGGAGAGACGCATGATCGTGACCTCTTGGGAGCCAGTTCACACGATCTTCTGCTTTGCTGGCTGAGCGCGAGATTAACGCGGCGGCGTAACGATCTCGGGTATCTGCGAACGCGCTGGTGGTTGCTGCGGAGGCTGGGCGTTTGCCGCCATCGCGCCCGCCGCCCGCTCGACCGCGCGTCGCAGGCGCGGCTGCAATCCGCAGGCGCAGCGGGTCGGAAGCGCATCGACCTGCTCGGCCGCGGGGCGCGCGCTCTGCTGCAGCAACGCTGCCGCACCGCATGTGAAGCCCGGCAGGCAAAAGCCGCAGCCGATCGCATCCTCGGCGACCAGCGCCAACGTCAAGGGATGACCGGCGAGGCCTTCGATCGTGGTAACATCGGCGCCTTCGAGGCTTCCGATGGCGACCTTGCAACTCAGCACCGCGCCTCCATCGACGATCACCGTGCAGGCGCCGCACTCCCCCGTACCGCCGCAACCCTGCTTGGTCCCGGTGAGGTTGGCCGCATCACGCAGCGCCCACAGCAAGGGCGTCGCGGGATCGAGCGCAAACTCCAAAGCCTGACCATTGACCCGCATCCGCGCCATGCGGCCATCTAGCCGCGGGCCGCCGATGCTGCCAAGTCGGCGACGTGGAAAGAGAAAGCATCGAAACAAGCTGGGGCCGGGTCGGCTGCACGGTTCGGGGGACGGGCGGGGTGCCGCTACTGTTCCTGCACGGCGTCGGCTCGGACCGGACCGCGTGGGACGGGCAGGTCGAATGCTTTGGCGCCGAGCGGATAGCCATCGCCATCGACATGCCGGGCTATGGCGACAGCGAGGCGGGCAACGGTGATCCACGTAGCGACTTTGCATCCGCCGCGCTTGCCGTGCTGGTCGCGCTGAAGGTTCCGCAAGCCCATGTCTGCGGGCTCAGCCTTGGCGGCGTGATCGCCCTCGCCATGCACGCCCGGGCACCGGAACGGATCGCCAGCCTCGTGCTGGCCGACACCTTTGCCTGCCACCCCGAGGGGCAGGCCATCTTCGACCGTTCGCTGGCGGGCGCCGCCGAGCTCGGCATGGCCGGCCTCGCCGACAGCCGCGCCGATGCCTTGCTCGCGCAGCCGGCCGATCCTGCAGTGCGCCAGGCCGTGGTGAAGACGATGAGCCGGATCGACCCCGCCGCTTATGCCCGCGCGGCGGACGCCGTGTGGCTGGCCGACCAGCGGCGCGAAGCAGCAGCCGTCTCCTGCCCCGCGTTGATCCTTTACGGCAGCCAGGACCGGATCACCCCGCCTGCCCTGTCGGAGGAACTGAAACAGCTCATCCCCCATGCCGGGCTGATCGAGATCACCGGCGCCGGGCACCTCCCCAATCTCGAGCAGCCGGCCATCTTCGATCGCGTGCTGGCGGGCTTTCTCGCCGGGCTCGACGATTAGGGAGCGGTAGAAGCCCGGCAGCGTTTTTCAGCCATGCCGTGGCAACCGCAGGGACAGGGACGCGACCGGACCAAGGCGCTCGCGCTGGTGGTCGTCCTGCATTTCGCCCTGGGCGCGGCGCTGATCAGCGGCTTGGCGGGCGAACCCCTGCGGCGGAGCGTGGAAGCGCTGACTACCTTCGACGTTCCTCTTCCCAAGCCGCCGCCGCTACCCGAACCCCCTCCCAAGGAGCAGGCGGCCGCCGCCGAGCGTGAGGCCGGAGCCACCGACCTTCAGGCCCGTTCCGCGCCCGTGGTGCAGCCCAAGCCTGAAGTGCGGCTTCCCGTACAGCCTACCTTGCCGTCCTCTGACGAAACCGCGCCCGTTACCGGCGCCGCGCCAAGCGCCGGGGCCGGGCGTGAAGCCGGGCCGGGACGGGGTGCGGGCGGAAGCGGCGATGGCACGGGGGGCGGCGGGCGGGGTGGCCCGGGCGCTGGCGGCGGCCTTGGCAGCGGAGCACGGTTGATCTCGGGCAATCTGTCGCGCGGCGATTACCGGCGGATCCGCGGCTTCGGCGCGCCGCGCGGGTCAGCCGTGCTGGCGATCGACGTCAGCGCCGACGGGCGAATGACCCGCTGCCTGCCCTTTACCTCGTCAGGCAATCCGGCGCTGGACGGGGAGCTTTGCCGCCTACTCGGCCGCACCCGGTGGGAGCCGGCGCGCGACCGGTCGGGCAATGCCGTGCCGGTTGCGCTGCGCTACGTCGCCAGCTGGGACCGCAACTAGCGAGTCGCCATTCGCCGCCCGGTCGGCACCGCCGGCGCGTCCTTCTTGTAGATATCCTCGTAGATGGCGAGTTCGGTTCCGCTCGGCACCGCCGTCAGATAAGTCAGATAGACCGGCACCGGCTTGGCCAGCGGCACCTTCTGTTCGGGGGTGGCGCCCTTGGCGCGAAGCGGCTTGCCGTAGAGCCAGGCCGCCAAGCGGTGCGCCGCCTCAAGTCGCACGCATCCGCCCGAGAACAACCGCGCCGCCTCGCCGAACAATTCGTCCTGCGGCGTGTCGTGGAGATAGATGCCCTGCGCATTGGGGAACATGAACTTCATGTCGCCCATGCTGTTGGCAGGCCCCGGAAGCTGGCGCAGCCGCACTTCCTGGCGGCCGGCAGCCACTGCCTGCCAGTTGACGCTGGCCGGGCTCACGATCTTGGGCTTGTCCGACCAATCGGACAGCACCTGATAGCCTTTGGCCTTGAGGTAGGGCGTGCCGCCCTTGATGACGTTGGGCACGATCCGCTCGGCCGCGAGATCGCTGGGCACGTTCCAATAAGGACGAAGCGAGGTGTAGCGGATGTTGGCCGCCATCATCGGGGTCGGATAGACCGGCTTACCAACCACCACCCGCATCATGTCGACCGTCTGGTTGTTGTCGATCATGAACAGACGCTGCGCGGCGACATTGACCATCACATAGCGGCCGCTTGCGGGCAGGCTGCGGACGCGGGCCATGTTGGTTTGCACCAGCCGGCGCGTCGCGGGGTCGACCGGATTGTCGGTCAGCTGCCGGCGGAGCTGCGCATAATAAGGATGCATCCAGCCCATGTTGCGCATGTAGGCAGCGACATTAGGCGAAGCGGAAGCAGCGGCGATCAGCGCGGCGGCGCTCGGCGCCTGCGGGCGAAGTTCGCCATCGACATAGATGATGCCGACATTGGGCGCGCGGCGGAGATCCTGCGCGTAGCGGACGAACAGCTCGCTCAGCGCGCGGTCGGCGCGGGCAATCGCCTGCGGGTTGCCGCTCTCGGCGGCGCGGACCAGCCGCGGCAGATCGCGGGCGCGATAGCGCTTGGGATCGAGACCATCGGCCTGCGCCGTCGCGGTCAGCCGCAACAGCTCGGCCGCAGCACCCTGACTGCCCGGACGAAAGAAGAGGGAGGTGGCTGCCGGATTGGCGAATCCTGCCTGGGCGGCCGCGGGCGAAGCGGCCAGTGCGGGCGCCATGAGCAACCCTGCACAAACAAGTGCCGGGCGCACGAGGCGCCCGGCATACAAGCCATTCATGAAACGCGAAGGGCTCATTCGGTCTCCTTAGCCGCGCTCGCCGCTCCGGGCGGGGGCGGGCTGCTGATAGGTGCCGCTCGTGTTGGTCTGAGCGGGAGCACCCGGATAGTACTGCCCGTTCTGGACATAGCCGTCGACCCGGCCGTCACGGTCGTTGTCGGCCCAGATCGCGCCGGCAAGACCGCCGACCACGGCACCGGCAACGGCGCCTTCGAGCAGGCTGACGCCCGGGATCAGCGCGCCGGCAGCAACGCCGGCAACCGCGCCGACGCCCGCCCCCGTGGCAACGCGGCCAAGCGTCGAATCATAGCCGCTCGGCGTGCCCTGGTAGTATTGGCCGTTCTGGACATAGCCGTCGGCGTAACCGTCATTGTTATTGTCGGCCCACACCGCGCCGGTCAGGCCGCCGATGGCAGCACCTACGGCCGCGCCGGTGATCGGGCTCACGCCCGGGACGACGGCGCCGACAGCGGCACCACCCACGGCACCCACGGCTGCGCCGGTCGCGGCGTCGGCGAGGGTGTCGTTGTTGTTCATGGTCGAGCAGGCGCCCAGCGACAGCGAGCTGGCGGCCGCCAATGCGATCAGGGTCTTCTTCATATGCTTTCTCCCGATATGCTTCCGGTAACCTCGATCGGTCCTTGCCGCTTGCGACGGAAGGAAGGCCCTCCATCACAACAGGCCAGCACCGATCAACGTCAGCGCCGCCCTAACGAAAGGCTCGGCCATGAGGTTCCGGACACGCAACAAGCACCGGAAAACCAAAGGTTTAGCCTTCCTGCCTTCGCCGCGCTGGACCCTCCATGAACAGATCGAGCCGGGCACGAAACGCTTTGGTGAGCGCAAACTTGCTCGTTAACGGCACGCCGTTGGCGATGTCCCGCATGGCGATTGCGGGTTGCGAAGAAACGGTTCGTCATGGAAACGCGCTGCTGGTCACCAACACGGGAAGCTGGCGCGCGCGATGAACAAGAACAACGAGGGCGCCTCGGGTGCCGGGCAGAACCTTGGCACGCTGACAGGCGTCATTGCTGCGCTGCTGTTCTTTCTGGCGTCGGGGGCCATTTCCTACCTCACCATCAACTCGGTCCGGACCGAGACTGAACAGGTCACCTCCACGCATGAGGTGATCACCGGCCTTGGTGACCTGCTGTCCGCGATGCAGGATGCGGAAACCGGTCAGCGCGGCTTCCTGCTGACCGGCAACCCATCCTATCTCGAGCCGTATCGCGATGCGCAGGCACGCAGCGAAGCGTCGCTCCAGAACCTGGAGCGGCTGACCCGCGACGATCGTGAGCAGCAAGCCAGCATCCAGGCGCTACGGCCGCTGGTCGCGACCAAGTTCGCCGGTCTCGCCCGCTCAATTGCTACCCGGCAGGAGCAAGGCCTTGCCGCCACCCTGCAATCTGCGAACCCGGACCGTGACAAGGCGGAGATGGATGCCGTCCGCGCCCGCATCGCCCAATTGCGCACCGAGGAGCGCCGCACCCGCCAGGCGCGTGTCGAGCAGCGTAACCAGGCATTCAAAACCGCCACGCTGAGCGCGGTGCTTGCTGCCCTGTTCGGCATGGTGCTGACCATCGCCATCGGCCTTCTCACCCACCGCGCGATGCTGGCACGCCGCCGCCAGCTGTGGCTGAGCGCGGGCGAAGCGGGCCTTGGCCAGGCGATGCTCGGCGACAAGGATGTTCGCGAACTATCCGGCGACATCGTCGATTTCCTCACCGCTTACACGGGTGCGCAGGCAAGTGTCCTGTTCAAGGGCGAGCATGGCGTCTTCCAGCGGATGGCGTCGCTCGGCGTGCCGGCGGACGCTGCCGTGCCGGAACGCTTCGCCGTGCGTGAAGGGCTGCTCGGACGGGTTGCCGCCGATGGCGAGCCGATGATCCTCGAGGAGGTGCCCGAGGGATATCTGACGATCGGCTCGGGCCTTGGCCGCGACTTGCCCCGCCACCTGGTGATCGCTCCCTTGAAGGCCGACGGGACGGTCAACGCCGTGGTCGAACTGGGCTTCCTGAAGGCGGTCGATCAACGCGTGCTGGAGCTGCTCGGCCACATCGCCCAGCCCGCCGGCACGGCGCTGCGCTCCGCCAAATACCGCACCGAGCTCCAGACCCTGCTGGAGGAAACCCAGCGACAATCCGAAGAGCTGCAGGTGCAGAGCGAGGAGCTCAAGGTTTCCAACGAGGAACTGGAGGAGCAGAGCCGCGCGCTCAAGGAATCTGCGGTCCGGCTCGAGCAGCAGCAGGTCGAGCTTGAACAGACCAATTCGCAGCTGGAGGAGCAAGCGCAGCTGCTGGAGCGGCAAAAGGACGACCTCACCCGATCCAGCGCGGCGGTCGAACTCAAGGCTCGCGAACTCGAACAGGCGAGCCAGTACAAGTCCGACTTCCTCGCCAACATGAGCCACGAGCTGCGCACGCCGCTCAATTCGCTGCTGATCCTGTCCAAGCTGCTCGGCGACAATCCGACCGGCAACCTCACCGACGAACAGGCGCAATATGCCCGCACCATCCAGGCGTCGGGCAATGACCTCCTCAACCTCATCAACGACATATTGGATCTCTCGAAGATCGAGGCGGGCCATGTCGAGGTGCGCGCCGACGAGCTGCCGATCGCGCGGCTGGTCAAGGATTTGCAGCGGACCTTCGACCCGATCGCGGCGGAGCGCGGCCTGTCGTTCGAGCTTGCGATCGATGAGGACGCGCCGGCCAGCATCGTCTCCGACCGGCAGCGTCTGGAGCAGATCCTGAAGAACCTCCTGGCCAATGCCTTCAAGTTCACCGAGGCCGGGTCGGTCACGCTGGGCATCGCCAAGGTTGGCGCAGAGCGGCTGGCGCTGACCGTTAGCGACACCGGCATCGGCATCGCGCCCGAACAGCAGCAGGCGATCTTCGACGCCTTTCAGCAGGCCGACGGATCGATTAGCCGCAAGTTCGGCGGGACCGGTCTCGGCCTCTCCATCTCGCGCGAGCTGGCGCGGCTGCTCGGCGGGACGATCACGCTGAAAAGCGAACCCGGCGAGGGAAGCCAGTTCACCGTCGATATTCCGATCGACTACGACCCCGCGCTGGTTGCGCCGCGGGCCGAGCCGATCGCCGCAAAGAGCCCAGCCAAGCCGTTCGCCAGTGCGCCGCAGCCCGCGATGCCCAAGCGCAAGCCCACGGTCCGCTCGGCCCCGCTGGACGACGATCGCGCTTCATTGGGCGGCGGGCACCGCGTATTGCTGATCGTCGAGGACGACCGCACCTTCGCCGGCATCGTCCGCGACATTGCGCGGGAAGCCTCGTTCCAGACACTGGTCGCCGGGACCGCCGAAGAAGCGCTGGAGCTTGCCCGCGAACACAAGCCGAGCGGCATCGTCCTCGATCTTGGCCTCCCGGACCAGTCGGGCCTTGCGGTGCTCGACCGGTTGAAGCGCGAGGACGCGACCCGGCACATCCCGATCCACGTCATTTCCGCCAGCGACCAGACCCAGACCGCTTTCTCGCTCGGGGCGATGGGCTATCTGGTGAAGCCGGTGAAGCGCGAGGAGCTGGCGCATGCGCTGGAAGCGCTCGAAGCCCAGCTGACCCGCACCATGCGCCGCGTGCTGATCGTCGAGGATGACGAGCGGCAGCGCGAGGCGGTCGCCAAGCTGCTTGCCGGGCCGGAGATCGAGACCGTCGGCGTCGGCACCGCCGCTGAGTGCCTGCGGCTGCTGCGCGAAGAAACCTTCGACTGCATGGTGCTCGACCTCTCGCTGCCGGACGCATCGGGTTTCGCCTTGCTGGAAATGCTGAGCAAGGACGGCGAGCACAGCTTCCCGCCGGTTATCGTCTATACCGGCCACGACCTCAGCCAGGACGACGAGCAGCGGCTGCGGCGCTATTCCAGTTCGATCATCATCAAGGGCGCCAAGTCGCCCGAACGCCTGCTCGATGAAGTGACGCTGTTCCTCCACCAGGTGGTGTCCGAGCTTCCGCCCGAACAGCAGAAGATGATCGCGCAGGCGCGTCACCGCGACGCGCTTCTGGAAGGCCGGACGATCCTGGTGGTCGAGGACGACGTCCGCAACGTCTACTCGCTCACCAACATCCTCGAACCGCGCGGCGCCAAGGTCTCGATCGCCCGCAACGGGCAGGAAGCGCTCGACGCGCTGGCCCGGGCGAACGCGGGCGGCGACCCGGTCGATCTCGTGCTGATGGACGTGATGATGCCGGTGATGGACGGCCTTGAAGCGACCCGCCGGATCCGCGGTGACCTCAAGTGGAACAACCTCCCGATCATCATGCTGACCGCCAAGGCGATGCCCGACGACCAGGAGAAGTGCCTGGCGGCGGGAGCCAGCGATTACATGGCCAAACCGCTCGACGTCGACAAATTGCTGTCGCTGGTCCGGGTGTGGATGCCGCGGTGAACGACGCACCTTCCGAACCGGTCGAGGATATCGAGATCCAGCTGCTGCTGGAGGCGTTGTTCCTGCGCTACCATTACGACTTCCGCCATTATGCGCGGGCGTCGATCAAGCGCCGCTTGCGCCAGGCGCGGGATCAGCTGGGTTTCAGCACCTTTTCGGCAATGCAGGAGCAATTGCTGCACAGCGAGGCGATGGTCGGCCGCTTGCTCGACTTCCTCACGGTGCAGGTCAGCGAAATGTTTCGCGATCCCTCCTACTTCAAGGCGCTGCGCGACAAGGTGGTGCCGCACCTGCGCACTTATCCCTCGCTCAAGATTTGGATTGCCGGGTGCAGCCACGGCGAGGAGGTTTATTCCTTCGCCATCCTGCTGCTTGAAGAAGGGCTGCTCGACCGGACGATCATCTACGCCACCGACATCAACCCGGCGGCGCTGGATGTCGCGAAGAGCGGGGTTTATCCGCTCGATCGGATCGCGGCCTTCACCCGCAACCATCAGCAGGCCGGGGGCAAGACCTCGCTCGCGGATTATTACACCACCGCCTACGGCCGGGCGGTGTTCGACAAGAAATTGCGCGCGCAGGTCGTCTTCTCCGACCACAGCCTGGTCTCGGATGAAGTGTTCACCGAGTGCCAGCTCGTCTCCTGCCGCAACGTGATGATCTATTTCGATCGTCCGTTGCAGGACCGCGCCGTGGGCCTGTTCCGCGACAGCCTGACGCGGCGCGGCTTTCTCGGGCTCGGCTCCAAGGAAACGCTGCGCTTCTCGCGCCATGTCGACGCCTTCACTGATTTCGTGCGCGAAGAGAAAATCTACCAGCGGAGCGAGGCATGATCCCCGCCGCCATCGTCATTGGCACTTCGGCCGGTGCGGTGCAGGCGCTGTCCGAAATCCTGCCGCGCCTGCCCGCCGATTACCCGCTGCCGATCCTGATCGTGGTCCACGTTCCGGCCGCGCCGTCCGGCCTCACCACCTTGTTCTCGGCCAAGTGCGCGATTGGCGTGGTTGAGCCCGACGACAAGGAAGCGATCCTGCCCGGCACCGTTTACTTCGCCCCGCCAGGCTACCACCTGCTGGTCGAACCCGGCGGCAGCATCGCGTTGTCGGCGGACGAGCCGGTGCTCTTCTCCCGCCCCTCCATCGACGTGCTGTTCGAGAGTGCGGCGGACACCTACGGACCCGATCTTCTCGGGATCGTGCTGACCGGTGCCAACGAGGATGGCTCGCGCGGGGCGGCCCAGATTGAGGCAAGAGGGGGAAGTGTGCTGGTCGAAGACCCTGCAACCGCCTATGCCGCCGCCATGCCGGCTGCCGCCCTTGCCCGTTGTTCCGCCGCCAGCGCGCTGTCCCTTGACGCCATCGCCGATCATCTGCTCCGCGTAGCCGCTCGATGACCGCCCCGGCCTCGCTGCTGATCGTCGATGATCTCGACGAAAACCTGCTCGCTCTGGAAGCGCTGCTGCGGGCCGACCACCTGACCTTCCTGCGCGCGCGTTCGGGTGAAGAAGCGCTCGAACTGCTGCTCAAGCACGACGTCGCGCTGGCCCTGCTCGACGTCCAGATGCCCGGCATGGACGGCTTCGAGCTCGCGGAATTCATGCGCGGCAACGAACGCTCGCGCCGCGTTCCGATCATCTTCGTCACCGCCGGCAGCGGCGACACTCACCGTCGCTTCCGCGGCTATGAAGCGGGCGCGGTGGACTTCATTCAGAAGCCGATCGAACCCGACGTCCTGCGCAGCAAGGTCGGCGTGTTCGTCGACCTCCACCAGCAGCGCCTGGCGCTCGCCAGCGCCGCCGACCAGCTCGAAATCCAGGTCCGTGAGCGCACGGGAGAACTCGAACTCGCCTTGAGCCGCCTCAAGGAAGAGGTCGCCGACCGCGAGCGTGCCGAAGCCTCGCTCCGCCAAAGCCAGAAGATGGAAGCGGTCGGCCAGCTGACCGGCGGCATCGCGCATGATTTCAACAACATGCTGACCGGCATCATCGGCTCGCTCGACATGATGCGGCGGCGGCTCGCCGACGAGCGCTACGACGGGCTTCAGCGCTATGTCGACACGGCGCTTGGATCGGCCGAGCGGGCGGCGGCGCTGACCCACCGGCTGCTCGCCTTTGCCCGCCGCCAGCCGCTCGACCCCCGGCCGCTCGACGTGGCCGCCGTGCTGCAATCCGCCGCGCAGCTGGTCAGCCACGCCCTGCCCGAGAAGATCACCCTTCGCCTCGACATCGCAGAGGGCCTCCCCCACGCGCTTGCCGACAGCAACCAGCTCGAGAATGCCGTCCTCAATCTCGCGGTGAACGCGCGCGATGCGATGCCCGACGGCGGCGAGCTGGTGATCTCGGCCGCACGTGCCGACCCGGCCGACGCTGCGCTTCCGCAGGGCCCCGGCGATTACCTGCTGATCAAGGTCACCGACACGGGCGAAGGGATGGCGCCCGAGGTGCTCGACAAGGTGTTCGAGCCTTTCTTCACCACCAAGCCGCTCGGTCAGGGCACCGGGCTCGGCCTGTCGATGGTCTACGGCTTTGCGCAGCAGAGCGGCGGCACGGTGCGCATCCATAGCAAGCAGGGCGAGGGCACCTCCATCTCCCTCTACCTCCCTGCCAGCCAGGCAGCGGCGACGGCAGAGCATCACGCCCCCGCGCCCGCCGTCGCCGGCGCCGGTGAACGGGTGCTGGTCGTCGAGGACGAGGATGCGGTCCGGATGCTGGTTCGCGAGGTGCTTGAGGAACTCGACTACGAGGCGGTGGAGATCGCCGATCCCGCCGCTGCGCTTCCCTGCCTCGCCTCGGAAGAGCGGATCGATCTCATGATTTCGGACATCGGCATGCCTGGAATCAATGGCCGCGAACTAGCCGACGAAGCCCGCCGCCTGCGCCCCGGCCTGCCGATCCTGTTCATCACCGGCTACGCCGAACACGCCACCACGCTGACCGACTTCCTCGATCCCGGCATGGCGCTCATCACCAAGCCCTTTTCGCTCGAAAGACTGGCAGCCAGTATCGGCACCCTGATCGGCGCCCGTCGGCAGGGCTGATCCCAGTCGGAGCACCGTCACCACTCCGGCGTGAACGCTATTGTAATAGCTGGCGGGCTAACGCAGACAACGAACGCCTTTTGCACAGCGAACAATCAGGAAATTAGGAGCGTCGATGTCGGATGAAGCTACCACGCGGGCGGAGGTGCTCGAGCGTGTGCAATCGATTGCTTCCGACATTCTGAACCTGCCCGGTCTCCAGATGAGCGAGCAGACCACCGCGCAGGACGTGCCGGGCTGGGATAGCCTTACCCATGTCCAGATCATCGTCGGGGTGGAGCAGGCCTTTGGCATTCGCATGACGTCGACCGAAGTGGCGCAGCTCGACAATGCCGGGTCGCTGGTCGACGTCATCCTGGCGCATCGCTCGAGGGCGGCCGGTGCCTGACGATCTGGGGTCGCTGATTGCCGATGTCGCGCGGGGGCAAGCAAGCCGCCCGGCGCTGTGGGCGAAAGGCGAACTCCTCACCTATGGCGAGCTTCACGGCAGGGCCACGCGCATCGCCGCAGCGTTGATCGCGGCGGGAGTTGGTCCCGGTGACCGCGTCGCGATCCTCGCCGAACGCAGCACCTTTCCTTATGCGGCGATCTTCGGCGTGCTTCTCGCGGGCGGCGCCTATGTTCCTCTCAACATCCGCTTCCCGGCCGACCGCAACCGTCAGATCGTCGAGCGCTCGGGAGCCGCAGTGTTGATCGCCAGCGACGCGCAGGCAGCATTGGCCGGTCAGGTTCTTGGCGACGGGGCCGACGTGCCGCTGCTGACCGAAGCCGACCTCCTGGCTCATCCGCTACTGGAACCCGCTTCGAGCATTGCGGCCGGCAAGCTTGCCTACGTCTTCTTCACCTCGGGTACGACCGGCGTTCCCAAAGGCGTTCCGATCACCCATGACAATGTCCTAGCCTATCTGCGCGGCATCCGCACCGTGTGCGAGATCACGCCCGACGACCGCGTCATGCAGGTCGTCGACCTGACCTTTGACCTTTCCGTCCACGACATCTTCCTCGCCTGGACGGCCGGCGCTTGCCTTTACAGCATTCCCGAGAACGGGACGTTGCTCTGCACACGCTTCGTTGAGGAGCATGGCGGGACGCACTGGTTGTCCGTGCCTTCGGCGGCAGCGCTGGTCCGGCAAACTGGGCTCCTCACGCCCGGCAGCATGCCGACCCTCAAATACAGCTTCTTCTGCGGCGAAGCGCTGCCAGGCGCCGTCGCCGAAAGCTGGGCCGCCGCCGCACCCTCTTCCGCGATCCTCAACATCTACGGCCCGACTGAAGCCACCGTCGCCTTCAGTGCCTTTCGCTACACCTCCGGCCAAGCGGAACCGCCGCCCGTGGTCTCGCTTGGCGAGCCCTTTCCCGAACAGCGCATGGGCCTGTTCAGCGACGCGGGCGAACCCGTCGAGAAGGGCGGAACCGGCGAAATCTGTCTTTCCGGCAGCCAGGTCTCCGAAGGCTATTGGAACGCGCCTGAAATCACGGCCGAGCGCTTCTTCTCCCACGACGGCCAGCGCTGGTACCGCACCGGCGACCTCGGGAGCTATGTCGAGGGTGAAGGTTACGTCTATCTCGGCCGCGCCGATCGCCAGGTGAAGATCCGCGGCTATCGGGTGGAGCTGCAGGAAATCGAGAATGCGGTGCGCAAGGCGACCGGGTGCGATCTTGCCGCCGTTATCCCCTGGCCGCTCGGCGAAGGCGGTGCGGCGCTTGGCTGCAAGGCTTATGTGGTTGGTGGGCCGGTCCCGGACACGGTTCAAAGCCGGCTGAGCGAACTCCTGCCCGATTACATGATGCCTTCTACCGTCGAAGCCATTTCCGAGATGCCGCTCAACGCCAACGGCAAGATCGATCACCGCGCGCTTGCGCAAGCGTTGCTTGCCAAAAAACCTGCCGGCCCGTCCGCCTGACGTGTCGCTGCCGATGCTCACCCTGACCACCTGCGCCGACCTCTCGGAAGCCGAGCGACAGCAAGCTGCGGTGTTGGCGGCTGAGGCCATGCCAATTCTCTATGATCCAGTCGGACCGCAGGCCGTTCCCATGCTGGCCGCCGAATTCCTGCTGCCCGACGGCGAGCTTGGCCAAGCGGTCGCAATCGTCGGAGAGCAGGTCGACGGCCTGGTCGCCGCTTACCCGGCTACCGATTACGCCGACCGCCAGCGGAACAGCCTCCACCATGCCCTTGGCAACCTAGACCGGGCTGGCTCCGGCCACCTGATCGCGGCGCTCCGTGACCTCAGTGGCGAGGTCCCCAGCGAAGGCCTCGATGGCGACTATATCGCGCGCTTCACCGTTCGAAGCGCACTGCGCGGCTCAGGGACGGCAGACCGGCTGATGGAGACCTTTGTCGTCGCAAGACCCCTCGTCACCCTTCACGTGCGTGCCGACAATGGCCGCGCCATCTCTTTCTACCGCCGCCACGGCTTCGAGGAGCGCAGCCGCTCTCGCAGCTATCTCCTGATGCAGCGCGGACAAGGCTGAGACCATGCAAGCGGCTGGCGGCGGCACTTCTGACGCGCTTCTCATCAACACGCCCGCCTTCTGGCTTATCGCGTTCACCGCGATTGCGGCGCTCCGCCTCCTCACTCAACCCGCAGCGCGATCGATCGTCTGGGCGGGGATCAACCTTGCGTTTCTCTGGGTGGTGCTCGGCACGCAGATTGCCTGGCTGCTCGCGGGTGGGCTGCTGCTGTTCCTGCTGTTTCAGGCCTATGCGCGAACAAGCGCCCGGCACCTTCTTACCCTCGCCATCATCGCTGCCGGATCGTTGCTTTTCCTCGGCTACAAATCGGCCTTCTTCGCATCGATCGGTGGTGTGCCGTGGGTCCAGCAACTGCTGGCAGGGATCGGCTTCTCGTTCGTGTTCCTGCGCGTGATCGATCTCGCCCGGGCGCTTGGCGACGGGCGGCATGCGCCCCCCTCGGCGCCGTCTTTGATCAACTATCTCGTGCCGTTCCACATGCTCGCCGCCGGGCCCATCCAGGCTTATGACGAATTCGCCAAGCAGCCCGCCGTGCCCGCGCCGCTGACCGGACGCGAGACGCTCGACGCGGCCGAACGCGTCGCCCGCGGTCTCTTCAAGAAATTCGTCCTCGCTTACGCACTGCAGAAGGTTTTCCTGACCGATCTGCAGGCCGATGGCTGCTGGCTGGTGCTGGAGGTCAACATCCTTCTGCTCTGGCTGTATCTCGACTTCAGCGCATACTCGGACATCGCCGTCGGGCTTGGCCGTCTGATGGGGGTAGCGACGCCGGAGAACTTCAACCGGCCATGGTTGTCGCGCAACCTGATCGACTTCTGGGACCGGTGGCACATCTCGTTGTCGCAGTGGATCCGCCGCAACATGTTCATCCCGGCGCAGCTCAATCTCATGCGCCGCTTTCCACGCAAGGATCCGGTCCTCATCGCAGCGCTCGCCATCGGCCTGTCCTTTTTCATGGCGGGCATCTGGCACGGCCTGTCGCGCGGATGGCTGCTGTGGGGTGCGATGCACGCGGTGGGGCTGGTTGCTGTGCGGCTTTATACCGGCTGGATGCAGAAGCGGCGAACGCCCGCCCAGATCGCGGACGATCGTGACAATCGCCTGATCCTTGCGGGCGCGAGGCTGCTGACGCTCGAATATGTTGCCCTCGCCTTCGCCGTTCCGTTTGTTCTGAAGTAGGAACTTTGATGCTGAAATCCGCACCAGAACAGGGTCCTGAGCGCAGCGGCGACGTCTCCCGGACGGAGTTCCTCCTCCGTACCGCCTGGATCGTCATCCAGGTAATCGCGGCCTACCTCCTCGCCGAGCAGGTCAGTCCCTTCTTCTACCAGCAGTTCTGACGTGGCGCTGGCTCGTCTTTCCAACCTGCGGCCGCTGATCCGGCTCGGCATCTGGCTCGTTATCTGGGCAGTCGTCGTCAACCTCGCGCTCAGGGGTCTGTCGGCAACGCCGGTACTCGGCTGGCTGCCCGACCGGCAGACCGGAACGGGCTTCGACACCGACAATCGAGAGCGTATCGCCGGCGCGGAAGCCGAATATCGCAACGGCCTTGCCCGGGCCGACAAGCGGCTCGGCGCGATTGTCGGCATCTCCAACATCCGGGAAGCGGTCGACCTCGACCTGATGAACCGGCAGCTCGGCCGAGGGTGGCGCTTCATCGGTCTGGCGGGTGCCGGCGCGGGCGCGGCGAGCATCGTCGATAATGCGCGCCTGCTCGAACAAAGCCAGCTCAAGCCCGACCTCGTCATCGTCGGCACTGCCCCGCTGCAATTGCTCGATGGGCTGCTCCCCGGCGCCTACACGCCCCCGGCACCTTCTCGCGCCGACCAAGCCAAGCAAGCGGCGAAGGACCTGCTGTGGATGAAGGCGCGCCGCCGCGACGTCAGCGTCTCCACCGAGCGCGCGCTGCTCGACGTTCGTGCGCGCCTGTTCCAGGCCTTCGATGTCCACCTTCCGACACAAGACACGCAAACGCCCTGGCGGTCGATGCTGCGGGTGATGGGCACGGAACGCTCGCCTGACGAGGTCTTCACCAATGGTGTGACCTGGGCGGCCTCGTTCGGTGCATTCGATCAAGCCGCCTACGAGCGCTCAGCCAAGGCGCCGGCGATGCTGGCCGCAACACTGAAGCAACTGGCGGCAAAAGGTGCCCGCCCCGTCGTGGTGCTGACTCCGGAGCATTCGCTGCTTCGCTCACGAGAGCCGGCGCAGATCGCCCTCACCATCGAACAACGTTTGCGGAGCGAAAGCGGCATGCCGGACCTGCTTGTCCTCGATTACCGGTCGGCCGTTCCCGACACCGGCTTCGTCGACCTCGTGCATCTCAACAGCAACGGCAGCAAGCAGTTCACGCCGCTGCTCGTGCGGGACATACAACGCCTCCGCTGGCGCGGGCTGCCGCTGGCCACCCCTAGGGTTGAGCCACCAGCGAATAGCATCGCGAACTGACTGCCCCTTCGCGCTGCTCCCGGCAGCCCGGCCATATCGGAACAGTAGGCTGTTCGGACAGCTGGCGGAGACGGAGGGATTCGAACCCTCGGTAAGGGAATTCCCCCTACGGCGGTTTAGCAAACCGCTGGTTTCAGCCACTCACCCACGTCTCCGGATGCCTCGGCTGCGGTGCGCTTAGCGGACAGCGATGGCGGGTTCAACCTCGCTTGTGGCCACAGACGATTTAGCCGCCGAATCACAACAACCGGCCTCTCATGGACTGTCGGGCAGTCGACACAAATCCGAACGTAAGTCCTTATAAAATATGGTATTGCTTCGTGTCGGAACACTAGCGTAATGCTTCTCCGGGGCGGGTCCACGGATCCGAGTGGGAGTATACAGGGCTTTATGGATCTGCCGCGCGACCTGCTCGCCGAAACGACGCTCGACGCCGCGTTCGCCGGCAATCGCCTGCTGGCGAGCCTGTCCGCGGACGACCGAGCCATGCTCGAGCCCGAAATGGAGATCGCCGAGTTCGCTGGCGGCGACACGGTGCTGGCATTCGGCGAAGTGACCCGGCGCAGCCTGTTCCCGTTCAACGGCATGATGGTGTCGCTTCGGCGTGAGCTTATGGGCGGCCGCTCGGTCGAGGTCGCCGCAATCGGCCGCGAAGGCGCGGTTGGCGGGATCATCAGCTGCGGGGAAGCGCCCGCCTTCACACAAGCGGTGGTGCAGCTGCCGGGCTCCGCCGCGCTGATCCCGATGCCGGTGCTCGAAAAGGCCAAGGCGGCAAGCCCGCACATCCGCAACCTGTTTTGCCGCTATTCCGATGCGCTGCTGGCGCAGGTCATGCAGTCGGTCGCCTGCAACGCCTTTCACCCGATCGAAGCGCGGGCTGCGCGCTGGCTACTCCATGCCCGCGACCGGGCGGCGAGCGACCGGCTGGAACTGACGCAGGAAAGCCTCGCCGGGCTGCTCGGCGTGCAGCGGACCACTGTCAACGCAGTCGCCCGGGTGCTCCAGGAACAGCGTCTCATCGCCTATCGCCGCGGCGCCATCCAGGTGATCGACCGCGCCGGCCTGCTGCGGGTCAGCTGCGACTGCTATGCCGCCGTGGAAGATCACTTCCACGCCGTGCTTGGCCCCACGGGCCGCGGCGCAAAGGGCTAGGCCGGCACGAGCCGCCAGCCGAGCGTCTGACCGGCATGGAACGGGACCAGCGACGATCCCGCGGCGGCGATCTGCTCCGGAACGACGACTTCGGCCCGCTCCAGCGTCACGCTGCCCTGGTTGAGCGGCAGCCCATAGAAGCGCGGCCCGTGCACCGACGCGAAGCCCTCCAGCCGGTCGAGCGCGCCTTCTTGGTCGAACACCGTCGCATAGCTCTCGAGCGCATGGGGCGCGTTCCAGATGCCGGCGCAACCGCAACCGCTTTCCTTGGCTTCCTTGAGGTGCGGCGCGCTGTCGGTGCCAAGGAAGAACTTGGGGCTGCCCGAAACCGCGGCCGCCCGGACCGCGAGCCGATGCTTCTCGCGTTTCACCACCGGCAGGCAGTAGGCGTGGGGGCGAAGACCACCTTCGAACAGCGCATTGCGGTTGAGGTGGAGGTGCTGCGGGGTGATGGTTGCGGCGAGGTTCGGCCCGGCGTTCCGCACGAAGTCGGCGCTGTCGGCAGTGGTGATGTGCTCGAGCACGATCTTCAGGCCCGGAAAGTCACGCATCACCGGGGTCAGCACCCGTTCCAGGAACACGGCCTCCCGGTCGAAAACGTCGATCGCAGGGTCGGTCACCTCGCCGTGCACGCACAGCACCATGCCGATCTTTTCCATCCGCTCCAGCACGCGATGGATGTGGCGGACTTCGGTGACTCCGCTGTGGCTGTTGGTGGTGGCACCCGCCGGATACAACTTGGCGGCAACCCACACGCCCTCACCGTGGCCCCTCTCCAGTTCATCAGGGTCGATGCTGTCCGTCAGGTAGCAGGTCATCAGCGGCTCGAAGCCGGGCCCGGCGGCGGCGCGGATGCGGTCGCGATAGGCGCTTGCCGCCTCGACCGTGGTCACCGGCGGCACCAGATTGGGCATGATGATCGCCCGCGCGAACTGCCGCGCGCTGTAGGGCGTGACCGCGTCCAGCATCGCGCCATCGCGGAGGTGGAGGTGCCAGTCGTCGGGGCAGCGGATGGTGAGGCTTTGCGTTTGCACGGGGGCCTTCCTAGCTAAGGCCCATGCCAGCGACCACCCTTGCCGACCGCGCCCTGATCCGCCTCTCCGGGGAGGACGTTCGCGGCTTCCTTCAGGGGCTCGTCACCAATGACGTGTCGGGGGCGCTGCCGGTCTGGGCCGGGCTCTTGAGCGCGCAGGGCAAGTGCCTGTTCGACTTTCTGGTCTGGGCCGATGGCGACGACCTGCTGATCGATTGCGAGGCCGATGCGGCGGAAGAACTTGCCAAGCGGCTGCGGATGTATCGGCTGCGGCGGCCGATCGAAATTGCGCGGGCGCCGGGTCCGGCGGTGCATTGGTTGGCCGACGGCGATGAAGGCGTGCCCGACCCCCGCCTCCCCGATCTCGGCCGTCGCTGGATTGCCCCCGCCGACGAGCCCGCAACCGGCTGGCTCGCGCACCGCCTGGGCCTCGGCGTTTGCGAAGGGCGCGCCGAGCTTGGCGATCTCCTCTGGCTCGAATGCAATGCGGCCGAGCTGAACGGAGTGAGCTTCACCAAGGGCTGCTACGTCGGCCAGGAAAACACCGCCCGCATGAACTGGCGGCAGAAGGTCAATCGTCGGCTGGTAGTGGTGCCCGCGACCGAGCCCGGCCCTCGGACCAAAGCCTTTTACCCCGACCTCGGCCTTGCGGTGGAGCATAGGCGTGTGGACGACCTCGCCGACGTACCTCTGCCGCGCTGGCTGAGCGAAACGCTCGCCCAAGCTTAAGCGGCGATCGCCCTGGCCTTCCTGCGCCCGGAGGCGATACGGATCAGGGCGACGATCCCGATCCCGGCCCAGATCACGTTCAGCACTGCCGACGGCCACGCCTTGAAGTAGCCCGAGTTGATGATGAAGCCGATCGCGCCGAGCACGTTCATCGCCTGGTACAACGGCGACTTGGCGTCGACCTTGCCCGCCGTCAGCAGCGCATAGCCGCCAAGGATCAGCAGGGCGGCGGCCCACCCTGCGATATCCACGAACAGACGTTCCATCAGGCGGCGAGCTTGCGCAGCACGTAGGGCAGGATGCCGCCGGCGTGGAAATATTCGAGCTCGTTGAAGGTATCGATCCGGCACCGCGCAACGATGGTGCGGGTATGGCCATCGGCCTCGGTCACCTCGACCTCGACATCCTGGCGCGGCTGGATGCCGGCGACGTTGCGGATGGTGAAGGTCTCCGATCCGTCAAGGCCAAGCGAAGCCGCCGTCTCGCCTTCGGCGAACTGCAGCGGGAGCACGCCCATGCCGACGAGGTTCGAGCGGTGAATACGCTCGAAGCTCTCGGCGATGACGGCGCGGACGCCGAGCAGCACGGTGCCCTTGGCCGCCCAGTCGCGCGACGAGCCGGTGCCATATTCCTTGCCCGCCAGGATCACGAGCGGCACGCCGGCGTCCTTGTAGGCCATGGCGGCGTCGTAGATCGCTTCCTGCTCGCCGGTCAGGAGGTTGCGGGTGTAGCCGCCCTCGACGCCGGTCAGCATCCTGTTGCGGATGCGGATGTTGGCGAAGGTGCCGCGCATCATCACGTCATGGTTGCCGCGCCGCGCGCCGTAGCTGTTGAACTCCGACTTCGGCACCTGGCGTTCCATCAACCACTTGCCGGCCGGGCTCTCCGCCTTGATCGAGCCCGCCGGGCTGATGTGGTCGGTGGTGATGCTGTCGCCGAACACCGCCAGCGTGCGGGCGTTCGAAATGTCCTCGATGCCCTTGGCGGTCATGCTCATGCCCTCGAAGTAGGGCGGGTTCGCGATGTAGGTCGACGCCGACGGCCAGGCGTAGGTGTCACCGCCGGTAACCGAAATGCCCTGCCAGCGCTCGTCGCCGCGGTAGACGTCGGCATAGCGCTTGCGGAACAGGTCGGAATGGACGTGCTTGTCGATGAGATCGCGGATCTCGTCGTTGGTCGGCCAGATGTCCTTCAGGTAGACGGGATTGCCATTCTGCGCGGTACCGAGCGGCTCGGCGGTGATGTCGCTGCGGACGGTTCCGGCGAGCGCATAGGCGACCACCAGCGGCGGGCTGGCGAGATAGTTGGCGCGGCAGTCGGGGCTGACCCGGCCTTCGAAGTTGCGGTTGCCCGAGAGGACCGAGACCGCGACGAGGTCGTTGCCGTTGATCGCCTGGCTGATCGGCTCGGGCAACGGCCCTGAATTGCCGATGCAGGTTGTGCAGCCGTAGCCGACGGTGTTGAACCCGATCGAATCGAGATCTTCCTGCAGGCCGGCAGCGGCGAGATAGTCGCTCACCACCTGGCTTCCCGGCGCCAGGCTGGTCTTGACCCACGGCTTGCGGGTGAGGCCGAGCGCGCGCGCCTTGCGGGCGACGAGGCCGGCAGCGATCAGCACGCTGGGGTTCGAGGTGTTGGTGCAGCTGGTGATGGCGGCGATCACCACGTCGCCGTTGCCAAGATCGTGGCTCTCGCCTTCCACCGCCACGCGCGGGTCGTTGGCCTTCTTGTAGGTCTCGGCCAGCTCGGCGTTGAACTGATCGTCGACTTCGCTCAGCACGACGCGATCCTGCGGGCGCTTCGGCCCAGCCAGGCTCGGCACCACGCTGCCAAGGTCGAGCTCGAGCGTATCGGTGAACAGCGGCTCAGGCGAATTGGCGTCGCGCCACATGCCCTGCGCCTTGGCATAGGCTTCGACCAGCGCGATACGCTCGTCGTCGCGGCCCGACAGGCGGAGATAGTCGAGGGTGCGATTGTCGATCGGGAAGAAGCCGCAGGTCGCGCCATATTCGGGCGCCATGTTGGCGATGGTCGCGCGGTCCGCCAGCGTCATCGCGTCGAGGCCCGGGCCGAAGAATTCGACAAAGCGACCGACTACGCCCTTGGCGCGGAGCATCTGGGTAACGGTCAGCACCAGGTCGGTGGCGGTGATGCCTTCCTTGAGGCTGCCGGTGACGCGAAAGCCGACGACTTCCGGGATCAGCATCGAGACCGGCTGGCCGAGCATCGCGGCTTCCGCTTCGATCCCGCCGACGCCCCAGCCGAGCACGCCGAGGCCGTTGACCATGGTCGTGTGGCTGTCGGTGCCGACGAGCGTGTCGGGATAGGCCACCTCGTCGCCCGACTGGTCGGCCGAGGTCCACACCGTCTGGCAGATATATTCGAGGTTCACCTGGTGGCAGATGCCGGTGCCCGGCGGCACGACCTTGAAGTTGTCAAACGCCTGGCTGCCCCACTTCAGGAATTCGTAGCGCTCGCGGTTGCGGGCATATTCGTAATCGACGTTGGCGTCCGCCGCCTTCGGCGTACCGAACTCGTCGACCATCACCGAGTGGTCGATGACGAGGTGCACCGGAACCAGCGGATTGATCTTCTGGGGATCGCCGCCGAGCTCTTTCATCGCGTCGCGCATGGCGGCAAGGTCGACCACCGCGGGCACGCCGGTGAAATCCTGCATCAGCACGCGCGCGGGGCGATACTGGATCTCGCGGCTGATCCGCCGCTCCTTCTGCCAATCGGCCATCGCCTGAAGATCGTCGCGGGTAACGGTGACGCCGTCCTCGAACCGCAGCAGATTCTCCAGCAGCACCTTCATCGAGAAGGGCAGCCGGCTGACGTCGCCCAGTGCCGATCCAGCCTTGTTGAGGTCATAATAGGCGTAGGTCTTGCCGCCGACATTCAGGGTCGAACGGGTGCCGAGGCTGTCCTGGCCGGTCGGGATCATGGCAAACTCGCTTGTCTTGAAGAATGGGATTGCCGCGGCCCTTAGCAAGGGAATGGAGAGGCGGCAAAGGGCGTCGTCGCGCCCACGTGAACAAGAGCCTTAGCGCCCGTCCCCGACCTGCTCGATAGCGCGCTTTGCCTTTTCGCCATCAGCGATGTCGTTGGTGCGCACGGCTGCCGCCTCGACCAGCTCCTTGGCCTCTTCGCGAAGCTCGCGGATTTCCTTTTCGTCCAGCTCCTCCTCGATCCCGGCCAACTCGTCGCGGGCGCGCTTGGTGGCGTGGATCAGTTCGTCGAGCTTGGCATGCATGGCGACGTCGCGCCGGCGGGCTTCTACCTCGCGGTCATATTGCCCGTTCAGAACCATCTGGGTCAGCGTGATCGCCAGGATCGACAGAGCGGCGGTGAGGCCATCGGCATGAAACCCCAGCCAGAACCAGGCAACGCAGAAGATGATCACCGCAATCTGCATCGCGGCATGCGCGAACAGCCGCGAGAAGCTGTCCGACACTCGGTCGCCGATCTGCACCAGGCGGTTCTTGGGCTCTGCCATTACGGGCGCCAAACGAACTTGCCGCCGCTTGTTTCCGGTGAGCTCCGCACACCGCCAAGTCCCCGTGCGAAAAGAATCCCTTGGGGCGGGAACATTCATGTGCCCGGCCGGTTGGTGCGAGGTTGCCGGCAATATGCCCGGTGCCAAGCGGGTAAAGTCATGTCATTCACCAGCCCGGCCTTCGACCGCCGTCTCGCCGCCTTCGAGCGTGCCGAAGCTGGTCGTAACGGTCGCCCGCTCGGCGATCTCAGCATGGCGCGGATCGCGTTCGCCCGCCGGCTTGCCGCAGCAGCCAAGCCGGTCAGCGCCGACCCTGCCACCATGTCGGCCGGCTCAACCTTTCTCCTCCGCGCTTAAATCCAGCCCCGGCGCTTCAGAATCCATAGCGGCAGCACCGCGCTGACCAGCATGAGGGCGAGGCTCATCGGATAGCCCCACACCTCGTCCAGTTCCGGCATGTGCACGAAGTTCATGCCGAAGATGCCCGCGATCAGCGTCGGCGGCAGGAAGATCACCGCCACCCAGCTGAACAACTTCATGGCCGCATTCTGCTCGATGCTGATGAGGCCAAGGCTGGCGTCGAGCAGGAAGGTCAGCTGGCTCGACTGAAAGGCACTGTGGTCGATCAGCGCCGCGACGTCGGTGCTGAGACTGGCGATAAGATCGCGCGTGCGCGCACATTCCGGACCGTGCAAGCGGTCCGAAGCGGCAAGAAAACTCAGCGCTCGTGCAGTGCTGACGGCGGTGATGCGAATCTTGGCAATCAGCGTCTGCACCTGTCCGATCCGCCGCAAGACTTGTTCCAGCTGCTTGGTCGGAATGCGCTCCACATCGTCGCCGCGGAAGGTCCGGTGGGACAATCGCTCGATCTCGACGGCCGCGTCCTCCAGCTCGTCGGCCAGCCGGTCGACGATGGCATCGAACAACCGGGTCAGAGCGGTGGTCGCGTCCTTGACCAGCGGCACCTCGCTCCTCGCCTCCCGGCTGAAAGCAAGCCACGGCTTGGGCGTGACATAGCGCACCGTGACCAGCTTCGAGCCCTTGAGCACGAAGCTGATAGGCTCGCTCTGCGGATGGCCTTCCTGCACCCCGAACAGCACGCTGACCGTCATCACCAGCGCGCCGTCGCGCTCGTACAGCCGGCTCGATGGCTCGATCTCGACCATGTCCTCGCGGGTCGGCACCGCAAAGCCCAGCGACCGTTCGACCAGTTGCTCCTCTTGGGCGGTCGGTTCCTCAAGGTCGATCCAAGTCGCGGTAGCGGGGATGCGACCTTCGGCGGTGATGACCGAACCGTCGCAATCGGGACCATAAGCACGCAGCATGGCGCTTTCTGGGCCTGACAACTCCGCCTTGGCAAGGGTCGGACGCTGCCCTAGCCAGAGGCGTGATGGCCACTCACGCCCACGACTTCCTCGGCGATGCTCACGATCGCAATGCCCGCCGCACCCGCTGGGTGGTGATGCTGAGCGCCGTGATGATGGTTGCCGAAATTGTCTCGGGCACCATCACCGGGTCGATGGCGCTGGTCGCCGACGGCTGGCACATGGCAACGCACACGCTGGCGCTTGGGGTCAGTGCGCTCGCCTACAGCTTTGCCAAGCGCAACAATGGCGATCAGCGTTATAGCTGGGGAACGGGCAAGGTCGGCAGCCTCGCCGGGTTTGCGTCCGCGCTCGGGCTCGCCGCGGTGGCGCTCGGCATCCTCTACGAAAGCGGCGTTCGCTTGTTCGAGCCGCGCACCGTCGCTTACGGCGAAGCGCTGGTGGTTGCGGTGATCGGGCTTCTGGTGAATCTCGCCAGTGCCGCCCTGCTTGGACACGGGCATGACCATGGCCACGATCACGACGACCACCATCACGATCATGCCCACGGCCACGATCACAACCTTCGCTCGGCCTATCTCCACGTCCTTGCCGATGCGCTGACCAGCGTGCTCGCGATCGCGGCGCTGGCAGCGGGCTGGTGGTTCGGGGTGAACTGGCTCGACGCTGCTGTCGGCGTGGTCGGCGCGGTGGTTATCCTGAACTGGAGCCGCGGCCTCATCGCCGAGACTGCCGCCGTTCTTCTCGACAAGGTCCCGGACCAGAAGCTCTGCGATGACCTAAAGCGCCGCATCGAAGGTCCCGGCGACGTTATCGTGCACGACTGGCACCTGTGGGCGGTCGGCCCCGGCCGCTACGCCGCCATCGTCGCCGCCACCGGAGCCCCCGCAAGCGAGATCCGCCGCCGCCTCGGCGACGACAAGAGGATCGCCCATCTGACCGTGGAATGCGCGTGAGCAAGTCGTTCCGGCCGTTTCTGGCCGTTGTCCTCGTCATCGTCGGCACCGCCGCCATCCTGTGGTTGATGGGGCGGCCGCTCACCTACAAGGGCGGCCTGATCGAGCTGTGGGGCCCCGTCGGTGCTAAGCAGAGCCAGATGCTGCTCGACTGGTACAGCGCCAGCCACGTCGTCCACGGCTTCCTCTTCTACGGCTTGCTGCACCTCGTCGCGAAGCGGTGGAAGCCGGGCGAGAAGCTGCTTGCCGCCACCCTGGTCGAAGCGGCGTGGGAAATCGTCGAGAATTCGCCGGTCATCATCAATCGCTATCGGGAGGCGACGATTGCGCTCGGCTACCGCGGCGATTCGGTGCTGAATTCGGTCAGCGACATCGCGCTGATGGCCGCCGGCTTTCTCGTGGCGGCGCGGGTGCCGGTGTGGGCGAGCGTGATGATCGTGCTGGTGCTGGAGCTGATTCCGCTGGCGATCATCCGCGACAATCTGACGCTGAACATCTGGATGCTGCTCAGCCCGGACGCGTCGATCCGCGCGTGGCAAGCGGGAGCCTGACGCCCCCGCCGCCTCGCACGCCTTACATGCGGGTCAGGTGGTCGAGGTGTCCGCGCACCACCGGCACCGCGGCAGCCGCAACTCCGCGAAGCTGCGGCACGTCGCCGTTGCGGGCGTAATTCTCATGCAAGGCCAGGGCCTGGCGATGGCTGGTGAGCTGCTGGGCGCGATAGGTGGCATCGAAGTTGGACGAACGCGACAGCTCGTTCAGCATCTGCGCGTGCATGGGCACCATCTGGGCGGGCACGCCAAGCCCGGCGCTGGTTGCCGCGGCCTTGAGCTGCGCAGTGGTGTTGGTGTGATCGCGAATCATCATCTCCGCATGCATTCGCAGCATCGGCACCTGGGTCCGCTGCAATGCCATCCGGCTGCTTTCGATCTCGTACATGTCCGAGGATGCGGCCATGGCGACGAACGCCGGCGCGGCGCGCGGGCTCATGGCCATGCCGGGCGCGGTGGCGCAGCCGGACAGGCTCAGACCGCCAAGAGAAGCAACAAGAGCAAGGGAAGCAAGGCGACGCATGAGAGCACTCCATGATCGGTTGGGGGTGACAGCAACCCTCAAGCCGCGACCGGCGTTGAAGTTCCGTTCATCGCGCGCTCAAGTGCTTGGCGCCTACGGGCTTTCTAATCTATGTTGGAGCGATAATGAGAATCGCTGTCCTGCTCGCTGCCCTTCTCGCCGTGCCGGGCGTGGCCTCGGCGGCCGAGGTGTTCGCCGGCCTTCACGCGCATGGCGTCAAGACGCCGCTCAGCCTTAATTCGGATCGCGAAGGCGGGGCTGATGTCAGCGTGGGGCTGCGCGGCGTCGGGATCGGCGGCACCCTGTTCCAGCCTTATGTATTCGGCCAGATCAACACGGACGGCGGCACGAACTTCCTTGCCGCCGGGCTGTCGGCCAGGTTCGGCCGCGGCGTCTATGTCCGGCCAGGCGTCGGGCTCGCCATTCATGATGGTTCGGCGTCCAAGGTCGATCTTCCCGACCGCCTCGCGCTCGGCAGCCGCGTGCTGTTCGCGCCCGAGCTTGCCGTGGGCGCGCAGGTCACCGACCGCATCGGGGTGGAAGCGAGCTGGGTCCACTTCAGCCACGCACAGCTGGCGGGCAAGCAGAACCCCGGCATCGACAACGTCGGCGTTCGCCTGAATGTTCGGCTCTAGTGCGCGATCGTCAGGCCAACTGCCAGGCCAGCCACTGATCCGGCGATCGTCAGCCCGGCATAGGTGAGCGCCGTGCCTGGTGCGCGGGTCCACAGCATCACCGTATCCAGCGCAAACGCGCTCATGGTGGTGAAGCCGCCAAGCAGCCCGACGCCGAGCAACAGCCGCGCCTGCTCCGAGCCGCCGCTTCGGCCAAGCCAGCCGGCGAGCAGCCCCATGGCGAGACAGCCGACGATGTTGACCGCAAGGATCCCCCACGGGCTCGTCACCAGCCCGCCAAGGCACCAGCGCAGCAGCGCGCCGCTGCCGCCGCCGACGAAAACCAGCAGCCCGCTCAGGGTGCCCCGGCCTCGGCGCTCGCCGCCTTGCGGCTGGGCAGCAGGTGGAGGACGCCGACGATCACCGCGCCGACGATGATCCCGACGATCGCGCCGAACAGCGCGTTCAGGATCCACGCCCAGGCGGCCTCCCAGAACCCAAGCGCCGCCGCGCCCTTGTTGGCCAGCTCATGCGTGAAGTGCGGCAGCGCCTCGCCGATGTGCAGCACTTCCATGCCGTGGAGCAGGATCTGCCCGCCGACCCACAGCATCGCGGCGGTGCCGATCACCGACAGCGCGGCGAGGAGCTTGGGCACGCCCCGCACCAAGCCGCGCCCGAACGCGGCGATCGCCCCGCCCTTGGAGGCGAGGTGCAGGCCGATGTCATCGAGTTTCACGATCAGCCCGACCGTCCCATAGACCGCCACGGTGATCGCAATCCCGACCACCGCGAGCACCGCGGCTTCGAGCCACAAGGCGGTCAATTCCAGCGCCGCCAGCGCGATGACCATGATCTCGGCCGACAGGATGAAGTCGGTGCGGATCGCACCCGCCACCTGCCGTTGTTCCAGCTCAGCGGGGTCGTCGCAGGCGAGCAGTTCCTCTGTATCGTGATGATCGCCGGCGACCTTTTCCCACAATTTCTCCGCACCTTCGAAGCAGAGATAAGCGCCGCCGCACATCAGCAGCGGAGTGATGAGGTCGAACCCGATCCGCTGCCCCAGCCACGACAGAAACAGCGCGACCGGCAGGATGATCAGCAACTTGTTCTTGAGGCTTCCAAGCGCGATCTTGCCGATGATCGGCAGCTCGCGCTCCGGCGCCAGACCGGTGACATAGCGCGGGGTGACCGCCGTATCGTCGATGACGACACCCGCCGCCTTGGACCCGGCCTTGCCGACCGCCGCTCCGATATCGTCCATGCTCGCCGCGGCAAGCTTGGTGAGGGTGGCGACGTCGTCGAGGAGCGCGATAAGACCTGAAGGCATGGGCGCTCGCTTAGGCGAACTTGCACGCCGTGCGCAATTCGCGCATCCGCGCCGACATGCTGGACCTCGCCTTTCTCCGCCAGAACCGTGATCTCGTCGCCCGCGCGGCAAGCCAGAAGAATGTCGCGCTCGACCTCGACGCCATTCTTGCGCTCGAAAGCGAGGTGCGGGCCAACAAGACCGAGGTCGACCGCCTGCGCGCCGAACGCAATGCCATCTCGGCCGGCTTCAAGACCGCTTCGCCCGAGGAAAGGGCCGAGCTAGGCCGCCGCGCCAAGGAGGCGGGCGCCCGCGCGTCCGAACTCGAAGCCGGTATCGCCGAAAAGGAGACGGAGCTTCGCGACTCGCTCCTCCGCCTCCCGAACATTCCGTGGGACGGCGCCCCGATCGGCCCCGACGAGAACAGCAATGTCGTGATCCGCACCGAAGGCGCGGTGCCCGAGTTCGGCTTCACCCCGCGCGACCATGTCGAATTGTGCGAGATGAACGACTGGGCCGACCTCGGCCGCATCGTCCAGGTCTCGGGCAGCCGCCAATATTGCCTCAAGGGACGCCTTGCCCTGCTTGAGACCGTGCTGATGAGCTGGGCGCTGACCAAGATCGCCGGCGCGGGCTTCACTCCGATCACCGTGCCTGCGCTGGTCCGCGAGGAAGCCTTCGTCCGCCAGGGCCAGTTCCCTGGCCACAAGGAAGAAACCTACCAGCTTCGAAATGACGACCTGTGGCTGGCCGGCACCGCCGAGGTCGCGCTGACTTCGCTCCATTCAGGCGAGATCCTTGATCTCGGCAAGGGCCCCGTCCTCTACGCCGGCTACTCGCCCTGCTTCCGCCGCGAAGCTGGCAGCGCCGGGCGCGACGTCCGCGGCCTGCTGCGCGTGCATCAGTTCGCCAAGGTCGAGCAGTTCGTGATCTGCGAGGCCGATGAAGCCGTCTCGGCGGAATGGCACGCCAAGCTGCTTGGGCTCGCCGAAGAGCTGCTGACCGACCTGGAGATCCCCTATCAGGTGATCGAGACCTCGACCGGCGACATGGGCCTCGGCAAATTCCGGATGAATGACATCGAGAGCTGGGTGCCTTCGCTCGGCAAATATCGCGAGACGCACAGCTGCTCGACCCTGCACGATTGGCAGGCCCGCCGGGCCAACCTTCGCTACCGCGATGCGGACGGCAAGGTGCGTTACGCCCACACCCTCAACAACACCGCGCTGGCGAGCCCCCGCATCCTCGTGCCGCTGCTGGAGAACCATCAGACCGAAGACGGCCGCGTCCGCCTGCCAAAGGCGCTACAGGGACTGATGGGCGGCGAGTGGCTCTGAGCCGCGACGACACCAGGGCCCCGCCGGGCTGTCGCCGCCTCACCGAGGCGCTGAGCCTCGCCCCGCGCGTCCTCAACAGCTTCGGCCACCTTGGACCGCGCGGGCCGGTCGACGGTCCGCCGGCATTGGTCATCCCCGGCTTCGTCGCCACCGACCGAACGACCATGGAGCTTCGCCGCGCCTTTGCCGCCGCGGGCTGGCGCACGCACCCGTGGTCAATGGGCCTCAATCGCGGAGCGCGGGCGGATACGCTGGAGCGGCTCGAACGGCGGCTGCTCGAGATCGGAGGCGGCGCACCTGTGCTGGTGATCGGCTGGAGCCTCGGCGGCCTGTTCGCCCGCGAACTCGCCCGCCACCGTCCAGACCTCGTCTCCGCCGTCGTGACGCTCGGCTCGCCCTTCTCCGGCGACGTGCGCGGCAACAACGTCTGGCGCTTCTACGAATGGGTCGCAGGCCACCCCGTCGATAACCCGCCTGTCCCGCGGATCTCCGACAAACCGCCGGTGCCGACGCTTGCCTTCTGGTCGCGCCGCGACGGCATCGTCGCCCCGGCCTGCGCGCGCGGCGAGCCGAGTGAGAGCGACCAGCAAATCGAACTCACCTGCAATCACATGGCCTTCGGCGTTTCGCGCGCCACCACTCGCGAGGTGGTGCGCCAAACCAGCCGCTTCCTCGCCGAGCGGGGTGTCGCCTAGGCCTGCTGGACCGGGATCACCGCCAGCGTGATCCGCGACAGGCAGACGAGCTTGCCGCGCTCGTCGGTGATCCGGATCGTCCATACCTGCGTGGTACGTCCGATCGCCTCGGCAATGGCGCGCGCGGTGACGATCCCGTCACGCACCGGGCGAATGTGATTGGCGTTGATCTCTAGGCCCACCACCACCTTCTCGGCCGGATCCACCGTCAATGCGCCGGCAACGCTCGCCACCGTCTCGGCCAGCGCCACGCTCGCCCCGCCGTGGAGCCGCCCGAACGGCTGATGCGTCCGCCGGTCGACCGGCATGGTCGCTTCCAGCCAATTGTCGCCCCGCGCCGTGATCCGGATGCCGAGATGCCCCGGCATGCTGTTGTCGCCAAAGCTGGTGGCGGCGTCGAAGTCGATCTCGGGATGGTGCCAGATGCTCATGCGCGGCAGGCTAAGCAGAACCGCCGCCGCCGCGCCAGCCTCACGGCAATGGCCCTTCCAGCGCCGCCACGACCGCATCCATCCCGTCGGCGACGAGGTAGAGCGGCTGCATCGCATCATGCCGGTAAGGCGTCGCGGCCGCCGCCTCCGGGCTGAAGCGCCGCCTCTCGATTGTCGGGTCATCGAGGCTCTTCAGCGCTTCGCCAAAGCTCGACGCCAGCCCAGCGCCAAGGATGCGCACCGCGCCGTCCTCGCGCACCAGCCCGAACTCGATCGTATGCCAGTAGAGACGCGCCACCTTGTCACCCTCACCGACCGCGATCGCCTCCACACCGGTCTCGCCGAAGCGCTGCATGGCATCGGCCACCGCCTGGTCGGCCAGCATCGGCACGTGCCCGAACAAGTCGTGGAAGCAGTCGGGCTCCTCCAGGTAATCGAGTTCGGCCCGCGTCCGGATGAAATTACCGATCGGAAACACCCGCGCCGCCAGCATGGCAAAGAAGGCCTCGTCCGGCACCAGCCCCGCTACCGCCACACATCGCCAGCCCGTCAGCGGATGCAGCTTGGCATTCAAACGCCCAAGCTCCGGAATGCCGCCCTCGCCTAGGCCGACCTGACCAAGCCCCTCCTTGAAGCGGCGCACGATCCGCCCCGTCAGCAGCTTGGTCTGGCGGGCATAGAGGATGTCCCACGTCTCGTGATCCTCCGCGCTGAAGCGACTCCACCCCTGGTCCACCACATAAGCCTGCCAGCCCGGCAGCTGCGGATCGGCTTCGGCATGGTGGAAGGTCTTGAACATGGGTCTGGTCCTTGTGAAACGAACACGAAAAACCCCGCCGGGCAGTGGCCTGGCGGGGTGGCGAGTAACCGGTCTTCAAAAGACGCGCGTCAGCCGATCCCCACCTCGTGGAGGTAATAATAAGCGGCGATGGCGACGTGCGCGGTCATGGCTCCTTCCTATCCGCAAACCCGACTGAATGGAAGCTGGCCCTTTTGCTCGGGCACCAGCATACCCATGTCTCTCGCATGACGACGCCGCGCGACTTTCACGTGCACCTTTACTTCGATGCCGCCGAGGTCGACCTTGCCCGCGCCGTCGTGGCCGACGTGGCGGAGCGGTTCGGCGCGGCGGTCGGCCACTTCCACACTGGCCCGGTCGGCCCCCACCCGCGCGGCTCGGTCCAACTGACGGTCGCGCCCGACCGCTTCGGCGAAGTCGCCTGCTGGCTGCCGCTGCATCGTCGCGACCTTACCGTTTTCGCGCATCCCTCCACGGGCGACGATCGTTCGGACCACACGGAGCACGTGATCTGGTTCGGCCCAAGCGAGCCGCTCGCCACCGCCATGTTCGACTGAAAGGACCCAAGAGAATGACCGACGAAGGCAAGCGCATCGCCAAATATGCTGCCGTGGGCGCCATTATCGCGATCCCGGTGCCGATCGTCGGCCCGATCATCGGCGGCATCGTCGGCGCGGTGCTTGGCGCCAACAAGAACAAGAAGCTCCACGGCCGCCCTTACTGAGGCGTCCCCCTTCTCGCGTCGCAGTTTGCACGGAGAAACTCGCCGTGGGTCGGCATGTGCCCCGCGAAATGCGCGTAACTTCGGTGCATCTGCGCTAGCACATCGTCGACCCAGTCGGCCGGCGGGGTTGCAGCAATCGGCTCGCTCGCCGCTGGCGTGATGCCTTGCCCCAGCAGCACCGCGACCCAGCTCGCCGTCCCGAACAGCTCCCGCCCCCCGCGGAACAGCCGCCCTTTGGCGTTCCATAGCGCGAGCTTGCCCGCGAGGCTGTCCGGCACGGCCATGTCGCGGCAAGACTTCCAGAAATCGGAATCGTCCCGCCGCGACGCCTTGTAGTGGAGGATGATGAAGTCGCGGACGTCCTCGAACACGTCCTGCATCTGGCGGTTGTATTCGTCCCGCTCGACCGGATCGAACCGCCGGTCCGGGAACAGCGCCAGCAGCTTCTGAATGCCGCTCTGAATGAGGTGGATGCTGGTCGATTCCAGCGGTTCCAGGAACCCGCTCGACAGCCCCAGCGCCACCACATTCCCGCTCCACGCCAGCTTGCGCCGTCCGGTCGTGAACGAAAGCTGGCGCGGCTCCGCCAGCGCTTCCCCGTCGAGGTTCGCCAACAGCAGCGCCGCCGCTTCGTCCGCGCTCATGCGCGCCGAGGAATAGACGATCCCGTTGCCGATCCGGTGCTGCAAGGGGATGCGCCACTGCCATCCCGCCCCGCGCGCGGTCGAGCGGGTGAACGGGTCCGGATCGCCCGCCAGCGCGCAGGGAACCGCCACGGCCCGGTCGCACGGCAGCCAGTGCGTCCATTCCTCGTAGCCCGCCTCGAGAACTCCTTCGATCAGCAGCCCGCGAAAGCCGGAGCAATCGAGGAACAGCTCGCCGCCGATCTGCTCGCCGCTTGCCAACGTGACGCTCGACACATGCCCCGTCTCGCCGTCCTGCTCCCAGCCAGTGATCTTGCCTTCGCGCCGCACGACTCCGCGTTTCTCCGCGATGCCGCGCAGGAAACGGGCATAGAGCCCGGCGTCGAAGTGAAAGGCGAAATCGAGCTGGCTGAACGGCAGCCGCGCCGCCGCATCGGGCCGTGCGAAGCGCCCTTGTGCCGCCGCCACCGCGCTCATCGACCATTGTTCGATCGGCGGCATCTCGCGCCGCTTGGCGGCGCTCAGATAAAGCTGGTGAAAATTGACCCCGCGCAGATCCTGCCCATGTGGCCCGAACGGGTGGAAATAGCGCCGCCCTTGTCCGCCCCAATCGACGAACTCGATGCCGAGCTTGAACGTGCCTTGGGTCGCCCGCAGGAACTCGTCTTCGCCGATTCCCACCATTCGGTTGAAGGCCCGGATCGGCGGAATGGTGGCTTCGCCGACACCGACGATCCCGATCTCGTCCGATTCGATCAGCGTGATGCGCGTGCCCTGGGGCAATAGCGTCACCAGCGCGCTCGCCGCCATCCACCCGGCCGTTCCGCCGCCCACCACCACGATCTCGCGGATCGCGTCCGGCGGCAGCGCCTCCGTCACTTGGCCCCGCAAAGGGCGGCGAGCCGGTCGATCACGTCTGCCAAGGCACGATCCCGCTCCGTAACCCCGCCCGCATCATGGCTGGTCAGGCGGAAGTCGACCCGATTCCA
Organism: Sphingomonas sp. LHG3443-2; assembly: GCF_049896405.1. Classification (NCBI taxonomy): domain Bacteria; kingdom Pseudomonadati; phylum Pseudomonadota; class Alphaproteobacteria; order Sphingomonadales; family Sphingomonadaceae; genus Sphingomonas; species Sphingomonas sp. LHG3443-2. The sequence goes on along the minus strand of NZ_JAFCUG010000001.1, from coordinate 925,407 downwards.
GACGCTGGTGAACTCCGGATGATGATCCGCCTTCTCCGCTTCCAGCGCGACCCGCGTCAAAAAGCCGAACGCAGCCGAGAAATCCGCGAACACGAAGCTCCGCCACAGCGCACCGTCCCGTTCTTCCCACGCCATGCCCAGCCTCCAGCTTGAAAAGCGACCATGCCCGGCGCAAGGGACCGCTGACAAGGAGACATTCCCATGGCCACCGCCACGCTCGAAAAGGGGCCGCTCGGCCTCGACAATCCGATGGGCACCGACGGCTTCGAGTTCGTCGAATATGCCGCGCCCGAACCCCAGCTGCTGCGCGACCTGTTCGCCCAATTGGGCTTTCCGGCGGTCGCCAAGCACCGCAGCCAGGACATCACCCTGCACCGCCAGGGCGACATCAACTTCCTCATCAACGCCCATGACGAAAGCCATGCGGCGGACTTCTCCAAGGAGCATGGGCCAAGCGCGGTCGCCATGGCCTTCCGCGTCAAGGACGCCGCCGCGGCCCACGCCCGCGCGCTGGAACTTGGCGCCACCGACGTGACGGCGAAGGGCCTCGGCTGGCCGGCGATCGAGGGCATCGGCGGCTCGCTGCTGTATCTGATCGACCGCTACGGCGACCACGGCGACGCCTACGCCGACCTGTTCGACTACCTACCCGGCCACGAAGAGGCGATGGAGGCGAGCGCAAGCCACCTCACCTATCTCGACCACCTGACCCACAACGTCCGCCGCGGGCGCATGAACCACTGGGCCGAGTTCTACGAGAAGCTCTTCAACTTCCGCGAGATCCGCTACTTCGACATCGAGGGCAAGGTCACCGGCCTGTTCTCCAAGGCGATGACGTCTCCCTGCGGCAAGATCCGCATCCCGCTGAACGAAAGCCAGGACGACAAGAGCCAGATCGAGGAATTCCTTCGCAAGTATAATGGCGAAGGCATCCAGCACATCGCGCTCGGCACCACCGACATCTACGGCTCGGTCGACATCCTGAAGTCGCGCGGCATTCCGTTCCAGGACACGCCGGACACGTACTACGACCTGCTCGACGCCCGCGTGCCGGAGCATGGCGAGCCGATGGAAGAACTGAAGAAGCGCCGCATCCTCCTCGACGGTGCGCCGACCGAAGGCCAAGGCCTGCTGCTGCAGATCTTCACCCAGGAAGTGATCGGTCCGATCTTCTACGAGCTGATCCAGCGAAAGGGGAACGAAGGCTTCGGCGAAGGCAATTTCAAGGCGCTGTTCGAGAGCATCGAGCTTGATCAGATCCGCCGCGGGGTCATCTCGGCGGAATGACCGACGCCTTCATCTGCGATTACGTCCGCACCCCAATCGGCCGCTACGGCGGGGCGCTGAGCTCCGTCCGTGCCGACGACCTTGCTGCCATTCCGGTCCGTGCGCTGAAGGACCGCAATGCAGGGGTCGACTGGGCTGCGCTCGACGACATCATCCTCGGCTGCGCCAACCAGGCGGGCGAGGATAATCGCAACCTCGCGCGCATGGCTGGACTGCTAGCCGGCTTGCCTCACGACAGCGGCGGCGTGACCCTGAACCGCTTGTGCGGCTCGGGCCTTGATGCGGTGGCGATGGCGGCCCGCGCCATCCGCTCGGGCGAAGGCGACCTGCTGATCGCAGGCGGCTCCGAAAGCATGAGCCGCGCGCCGTTCGTCATGGCCAAGGCGACCAGCGCCTTCGACCGCAATGCCGAGATCTACGACACCACTATTGGCTGGCGCTTCGTCAATCCGAAGATGCGCGATGCGTACGGCGACGACACCATGCCGAGCACCGCCGAAAATGTAGCCGACGAGTTTAATGTCGGCCGCGAGGACCAGGACCTGTTCGCGCTGCGGAGCCAGGAAAAGGCCGCCGCTGCGCAAGCGAACGGCCGCTTTGCCGCCGAGATCGTCGGCGTCGACATTCCCGGCCGCAAGGGCGAAGTGACCACCGTCGACAAGGACGAGCACCCCCGTCTCACCCCGCTCGACAAGCTCACCGCGCTCAAGCCGATCGTCCGAAAGGACGGCACCGTCACCGCCGGCAATGCCTCGGGCGTCAACGACGGTGCCGCCGCGCTGCTGATCGCTTCGGAAGAAACCGCGAAGCGGTTCGGCCTCACGCCCAAGGCCCGCGTGCTGGGCTGCGCGGTAGCTGGCGTCCCGCCCCGCATCATGGGTATCGGCCCGGCGCCGGCGACGACCAAGCTGCTCGGCCGCCTCGGCCTTACCCTCGATCAGATGGATGTTATCGAACTCAACGAAGCGTTTGCCGCGCAGGGCCTCGCCGTCCTCCGCCAGCTTGGCCTCCCCGACGACGATGCGCGAGTGAACCCCAATGGCGGCGCCATCGCACTCGGTCACCCACTCGGCATGAGCGGCGCGCGCCTCGCCGGCACCGCGGCGCTGCAGCTCGAGCAGACCGGCGGCCGCTACGGCCTTGCCACCATGTGCATCGGCGTTGGGCAGGGCATCGCCATGGTGATCGAGCGGGTGTGATGCAGGCGATCTGGGACGTCCTCACCGAAGTCCCCGATCCCGAGATCCCGGTCGTCTCGGTGGTCGAACTCGGCATCGTCCGCGAAGTGTCGGCCGAGCGCGTCGTGATCACCCCGACCTACTCCGGCTGCCCCGCGACCCTGTTCATCGAGCAATCGATCCGCGCCGCGCTCGACGCCGCCGGCTATCGCTCCACGCAGATCGAGACGGTGATCAGCCCGCCGTGGACCACCGACTGGATCACCGCCGAAGGCCGCGAGAAGCTGCGGCGCTACGGCATCGCCCCGCCGGAGCGCTCGGGCGAGGTCCACTGCCCGCAATGCGGCTCGGCGGAGGTCGAGGAAGTCAGCCGCTTCGGCTCCACCCCGTGCAAGTCCCAATGGCGCTGCCGCGATTGCCTGGAGCCGTTCGACCGCTTCAAATGCCACTGAGCCTCAGCCGCACTGACCCCGGTGCAGCAATTTGTGGTCAGCCAGCACCAGCGCGACCATTGCCTCCACCACCGGCGCGCCTCGAATTCCGACACAGGGGTCATGGCGCCCGCCGATGCCGATGCTGCTGGTCGGCTTGAACGCCGCACGAAGGCGGATGGGGTGGCTGGTTGAGATGCCACCATCAATACCGCTCGACTGCATGGCAGCCAAGCTCGCCCGCCCGCTCGCCCGCCCGGCGGAAAAGCCTTCGCCGATTTCGACGCCCTTGACCGCATTGATCCCCATCACCGCGGCGGCGAGGTCGGCGTCGAGCTTGGCATAGATCGGCGCTCCCCAGCCGGCCGCCGCGCCTTCCGCGACACATTCGATGATCGCTCCGAGGCTGTCCTGATTGCTACGGGCTTCGTCCAGCAACGCTTCCCAGCGCGCTGGGTCGGCCTCACCCCCGATCTCCGCCACGCGAGCGGTGACCGTCACCTCGGGGATGACCAGCCGCGCTACAGCGCCCGCTGCCACCCGCATCGCCGTTTCGCGCGCACTCGCTCGGCCGCCGCCACGTGGATCGCGAAAACCGTACTTCCCATCATACGCCGCGTCGGCATGACCGGGGCGGGGCGGCAGGCCGGCATAATCCTTCGACCGCTGGTCGACATTCTCGATCAGCATCGCAATCGGCGTGCCTGTCGTGCGCCCCTCGTAGAGACCCGATAGGATCCGCACCCGGTCGGGCTCCTGCCGCGGCGAGACATTCTTGCCCGTTCCCGGTCGGCGCTGGTCGAGAAAGCCCTGCACATGCGCTTCATCGAGGGCGAGCCCCGGCGGGCAGCCGTCGACCACCACGCCGATCGCCGGCCCGTGGCTCTCACCCCAGGTCGTGAAGCGGAACAGGCGGCCGAAGCTGTTCCAGCTCATGCCGCCACCTCGTCGATCTTGGCCCCAATCCCCCGCATCGCCTCGCGGAAGGTCGGGAAGCTGGTGGCGATCATCTCGGCCTCGTCGACCATGATCGGCTGCTCGGCGGCGAGGCCAAGCACGAGATGGCTCATCGCGATCCGGTGATCGCCCTCGGTCCGGACGGTCGCCCCGCCAGCGATTTGCCCACCTTGAACGACCAGCGCATCACCCTCGGACCGTGCATGAATCCCGCACGCGGTCAATCCCTCGACCATCAGCGCCAGCCGGTCGCTTTCCTTGTGACGAAGCTCGTCGAGCCCCTCGATCCGCGTCTCGCCGCGTGCGCCGGCGGCGACCACCGCCAGTATGGGAATCTCGTCGACCATCGAGGGGATCTCCTCAGGCGTGAACTCGGCCCCGAACAGCGGCCCGAAGCGCACCCGCACGTCGCCGATCGTTTCCCCGCCGCGCCCACGGATATTGGCCATCGCCAGGTCCGCGCCCATGCGCTGCAAGGCCATCACAAAGCCGGACCGGTGCGGATTAAGGAGAACGTTCTTCGCCGTCACCTCGGACCCGGGCACGATGGCCGCCGCCCCAAGCGCAAATGCCGCCGACGAGGGATCGCCGCTGACCTCGACCAGACGCGCGTCGAGCGTACGCTTGGTGCCCAGCCGGATGAGTGGCCCGCTGCGCTCTACCTCAACCCCGAACTCGCCGAGCATGATCTCGCTATGGTCGCGGCTTGGCATCGGTTCGGCGATCTCGACCGGCTGGTCGGTGCCGAGCCCTGCCAGCAGCACCGCCGATTTCACTTGCGCGCTTGCCGGCACATTGAGGTGCGCAATCCCGCGCGTCACTGGTCCTTCGACCGTCAGCGGCAACCTGTCGCCGCCTGAGATCCGCACCCCCATCGCCTCGAGCGGCCCGGTCACTCGCCGCATCGGCCGCTTTGACAGCGAAGCATCACCGGCGAAAGTCGCTCGCACGCCCCGGCCGCCCGCCGCGCCCATCAGCAGCCGCACCGCCGTTCCGCTATTACCGCAATCGACCGGCTGTTCGGGACTTCTCCACGGCCCACCGATCACGCGCCACCGCCCCGGCCCAAACCGCTCGACCCTGATCCCGAATGCCCGCAGCGCCTCGGCCGTCGCCAGCACGTCGGCGCTTTCGAGCAGTCCGGCAATCACCGTCTCGCCCTCAGCCAGCGCGCCAAGGATCAGCGCCCGGTGCGACAGCGATTTGTCGCCGGGCACCTCGAAGATGCCGGAAAGCGGCTGGGACGAGGCGGAACGCAGTTTCAGGCGGCGTTCCGCTGGCCAAGGGCGGCAGCGAAGGCAGCCGTGACTGCCGCCGCCTGACGCGGGTTGAGCCGGGGATCGCAGGCGCTGGTCCAGCCTTCGCCTTCCAGACCCCCCGTCACCTCCGCGACGTCGTCGGGCGTCATCTCGAGGTGCAGTCCACCGGCATGAACTCCTTCGCTTCGGGCAATGGCGGTGAATGCCTCGACCTCGCGCACGGCATCGGCCAGCCGCCGGACCTTGCGCGGACCGCCGCGGCTCGTGTTGCCGTGCAGCGGATCGCTGACCCACAGGGGCTGGCGCCCGTCCTGGCGAAGCGCGCGCATTAACGGCGGGAGAAGGCTGTCGATCTCCGCACCCATGCGGACAATCAGCGTCAGGCGCCCAGGCTCCCGCACCGGGTCAATCCGATCGGCCAGAGCCCTAAGCTCATCAGCGCCGACCGCGCCGAGCTTCACTCCCAGAGGGTTCGCCAAGCCCATGGCAAAGGCGACATGCGCGCCGTCCAGCTGCCGCGTGCGCTCGCCGAGCCACAGCATGTGACCCGACCCGCTCCACCAGCGGCCGTTCTCGGCGCGGCGGACCAGCGCCTGTTCGTAGGGAAGCAGCAGCGCCTCGTGGCTGGCATAAAGCCCGGCCGGAAGCCGCCTGACGGTTGCCGCCGCATGCTGATAGGCTTGGGTGAGCCGTGCGGGATCGGGCTCCAGCGCGTCGCGGCTGTTGACGATCTCCCCGCGCCATACCCGGCCCTCGATCGTTCGCGGCTTGGCATATTGCCCGGCGATCCGGGCGACCCGCACCGCCGGCAGCGGCATCACGCCGGCCAGACGATCGAACAAGGCCGCAAGGCCCGCCACGTCCGCCTCGGCAAAGGTCTCCGCACAATCGCCGCCCTGAAGGAGCAAGGCGCTCCCGGCTGCTGCCTCGACCAGCTCAGCCCGGAGAGCCTCGACCGCCTCCAGCGTCACCAATGGCGGCGCCTCCGCCAGCGCCCGTTCGCTTGCGGCCAGCGCGGCGGCATCGGCATAGACCGGCTGCTGCGCCGCAGGCGACAAGCGCCAGAGGGCCGGATGCCAGCCGCCGCTCATGTCAGCCGCCGAGCGCCTTGCCGAGCTCGATCTGGCCCTGCTCCATCCCGCTTGCCGGCACGGTCGCGGTCTTGAGATCGCCGATCTCGCCCAGCTTGTCGAGGATCACCGATCCCGCCTCGAGATCGTCCAGCCCCTTGATCGAAATCCCCTTGGTGAGCGTGATCTGTGCCGCTTCGACCCCTTGTGCTCCGGCCGCGAGGATGGTGCGCGTCGGCGCGTCTTCGGCGACCAGCGCCAGCAGCGCGGGGCTGACATATTCGGGGCCGAGCAGCTCCAGCGCCTGGGGCGGCAGCAGGTTCTCGGTCATTGCCGTGCGCGCCGTCGGCGCCAGGCAATTGACCCGGATATTGTTCTTCGCGCCCTCGATGCTGAGCGTCTGCATGAAGCCGACCAACGCCATCTTCGCCGCGCCATAGTTCGACTGCCCGAAATTGCCGTACAGCCCGCTCGAGCTCGTCGTCATGACGATGCGACCGTAGTTCCGCTCGCGCATGCCGTCCCACACCGCCTTGGTGCAGATGACGCTGCCCATCAGATGCACGTCCATCACCAGCCGGAAGTCGTCCAGCGTCATCTTGGCGAAGCTCTTGTCGCGCAGGATGCCGGCGTTGTTGACGAGAATGTCGACCGCGCCGGCCTTGGCGACCATCTCGGCGACGGCCTCTTCATTGGTCACACTCGCGCCGAACGCCGTCGCCTGACCGCCGGCCGACTTGATCTCCTCCATCACGCTTTCCGCATTGGCGATATTCTGCGGAATGTCGTTGACGATGACCTTGGCACCGGCCCGTGCCAGCAGCAGGGCGTGGGTGCGGCCAAGGCCTCCCCCGGCGCCGGTGACGATGGCGGTGCGACCTGCAAGCGAAACGGCCATGTGCGATCCCTCGTTATGCGTTCGAGAGGGCAGTAGCGCGCTTCAGCGCAGTGACAAGATTGCCGAGTGCTTCGGTGTCCGCGCCGCACTTCACCAGCGCTGAGCCTGCGATCACTCCCGCCGCCCCGCTCGCCAGCGCGTCGCGGACTTGGTCGGGAGTCGAGATGCCGAAGCCGAGCACCGGCGGGGGCGCTCCCGCCTCGGCCAGACCGGCGAACAAGGCATCGTGATCGAGCGCGAGGCTGTCGCTGGTCCCGGTCACGCCGGCCCGCGCCACGCAATAGGTGTAGCCGCCCGACATGGCCGCGATCCGCCCGAGCACAGGCGGCGGCGTGTTGGGCGCCGCGATCATCACCAGCTCCAGCCCCGCCGCCTTGGCCGCCGCGCTGTAGGGTGCTGCCTCAAGACTGGGCACATCGGCGACCAGCACGGAGTCTGCTCCCGCCGTCGCCGCATCGGCCATGAACTGCTCGCGGCCCCGTGCATGAAGGATGTTGGCATAAGTGAGGATGCCGATCGGCACCGCCGGATGCTTGTCGCGGAGGCCCCGGATCAGGTCGAAGCTGTCGTCGACCCGCATACCCGATGCCAACGCACGCTCGGACGCGGCCTGGATCACCGGCCCGTCGGCGACCGGATCGCTGAAGGGAATGCCGACTTCGATCATGTCGGCACCCGCCTCGACCACGGCGTCGAGCAGCGCCGCGCTGGTCTCCTTGTCGGGATCGCCGAGCATCAGGAAGGCGCCAAACGCACCCTCGTTCCGCTGCTTCAGCCGCTCGAACAATTGGCTGTAGCGGCTCACAGCGCGGCCTCCGGCTTCAACAGCTTGACGGCGCTCGCCATATCCTTGTCCCCGCGGCCCGACAGGTTGACCACGATCACGGTGTCCTTCTGGGCTCGCTCAGCCTCGGCCATCGCGAAGGCGATCGCGTGGGCGCTTTCGAAGGCCGGGATGATGCCCTCGGACCTCGCCAGCGCCTGGAAAGCGGTCAGCGCTTCCGCATCGGTCACACCGACATAATCCGCTCGCGCGCTCTCCTTGAGATAGGCATGCTCCGGCCCGACGCCCGGATAATCGAGCCCGGCCGAGACCGACCAGGTATCCGCCACCTGCCCGTCGCGATCTTGCAGCAGCAAGGTCTCGGTGCCGTGAAGAATTCCCGGCGTGCCCTTGAGGATGGTCGCACCATGCTCGTGGCCCGACAGGCCCTTGCCCGCTGCCTCGCAGCCGACCAGCCGCACGCCTTCGTCTCCGACGAAATCTGCGAACATGCCGATCGCGTTGGAGCCACCGCCGACACAGGCGGTGACGACGTCCGGCAAACGGCCTTCCACCTCCAGCACCTGCGCGCGCGCTTCTTTGCCGATCACCCGCTGGAACTGGCGAACCATGGTCGGGAAGGGATGCGGCCCGGCGGCAGTTCCGAGCAGATAATGGGTGTTGGCGAAGCTCGCGGTCCAATCGCGCAGCGCTTCATTAACGGCATCCTTCAATGTCCGCCCGCCAGCGGTGACCGGCACCACCTTGGCGCCCATCAGCTCCATCCGGAACACGTTGAGCTGCTGCCGGGCGACATCGTCAGCGCCCATGTAGATTTCGGTCTCGAGCCCGAACAGAGCCCCGGCGAGCGCGGTCGCCACGCCATGCTGGCCCGCGCCGGTCTCGGCGATCAGCCGCGTCTTGCCCATCCGCTTGGCCAGCAGCGCCTGGCCCAGCACCTGGTTGGTCTTGTGCGCGCCGCCGTGCAGCAGGTCCTCGCGCTTGAGGTAGATGCGCGCGCTGGTCCCGGCGCCAAGGTTTCGGCAGCGGGTCAGCGGCGTCGGCCGCCCGGCGTAGGTGGTGAGCAGCTCCTCGAGCTCGGCCGCAAAGCCCGCATCCTCTTCGGCCTCGAGGAACGCTGCTTCAAGCTGCTCCAGCGCCGGCACCAGGATTTCGGGCACGAAGCAGCCCCCGAAGCGGCCAAAACGTCCGTCATGCTTCATGCGTATTTCTCCGGTCCGGAAGCCGCAGCGCGTCGAACAGCGCTTGCAGCTTTGTGTGATCCTTGATGCCGGCCGCGCTCTCCAGCCGCGAGCTGGCATCGAGGCCGTAAACACCGGTCTTCTGCGCAGCGTGGGCATTGTCGGGGCCGATCCCACCGGCGAGAAAAGCGCGATCTTTCGCCGGGTGCTCCGCAACCGCATTCCAGTCGCAAGTGGTGCCAGTGCCGCCGCCGGGCGAATCGAAAAGGAGCCGGTCGCCGCCGCGCTCTTCAAAGCCCGCCGTCCAGATTTCGCCGGCGAAGGCGCCGCGAATTTTGTCGATGGTCGCCTCCGTCTCGCTCCCGTGAAGCTGCACCGCTGCCAGCTTAAGCTCGGTTGCTAGGCGAGCAACGGCATCCGGCGCCTCGTCTCGGAACACGCCCACCGGCTTCAGTCCCTCCTGCCGCGTCGCTTGCGCCAGCCTGCGAGCCTGCTCGCTGCCCACTGCACGCGATGTTCCCGGCACGAGGATGATCCCCGCGTGGCTCGCACCGGCACAGGCGGCGGCCGCGACATCTTCGTCGCGGGTCAGGCCGCACACCTTGACCCGTCCGAACACCAGCGCCCTTGCCGCCTCGCCCACGTCATCCGCCGCCATCAGCGAGGATCCGACCAGAAAGGCATCGGCATGGCGACCCAGCCGCTCGACATCAGCCCGCGTGGCAACGCCGGATTCGCTGACCAGCGTGACATGATCCGGTACCAGTGTCGCCAGCCGCTCGGTCACTGCCAGATCGGTCGTGAGCGACTTCAGGTCGCGATTGTTGATACCCACCAGTGACGCGCCGAGCCCGAGGGCGCGGGCGAGCTCCGCCTCGTCATGCACCTCTACCAGCACATCCATGCCGAGCCGCTCGGCCTCCGCCATCACGCCGCGCGCTTCATCGTCGCCAAGCACTGACAGCATGCACAGCACTGCGTCCGCACCATGCCGCCGTGCTTCGGCGACCTGGCGCGGATCGACCACGAAATCCTTGGCCAGCACCGGACCGTCGAAGCGCGCCCGCACCGTTTCCAGCGCCGCGAACGAGCCGCCGAAGAAGCGCTCGTCCGTCAGGCAGCTGACCCCGTCCGCAACCCCGGCATAAGCGGCGATGGCCGTTTCGACCGAATGCGGCGAGCGATGGCCTGACGGCGAGGCAAGCTTCACTTCCATCAGAAACCGCGCGCCCGGCCGGCTCAGCGCCGCGCGCAGGCTCCGCTTGGTCGGTGCAATCCCGCTCGAATCGAAGCCGCGCAGCCGATCGGCCACTTCGGCCCGCTTGTTGGCGACGATCTCGCCCAAGACGTCAGCCATGGGTCGCCTCGATGAAAGCGTTCAACCTCCGCCCGGCCGCCCCTGATCGCAGCAGATCCATCGCCCGGCCCGCGCCCTCGGCAAAGCCCGGCGCCAGCCCGGCCGTCCACAGCAAGGCGCCAGCGTTGAGCGCCACCGCCTGCCGCTCGGCCTCGCTCCCACCACCGCCTAGCAGCGCGCGCAGGCGCTCGGCATTGTCGCCGGGCTCGCCACCCTCCAGCGCGCTCAGCGGCATTCGCTCGAATCCGACGTCCTCGGGCTTGAGGATGATCTCCTCCAGCTCACCGCCTGCCAGCCGGATCGCCCGCGTTTCGGCGTGCAGCGCTACTTCGTCGAGGCCGCTACCGTGCACCACCAACGCCTTTTCAACGCCGAGCGCTTCCAACACCTGCGCGATCCGCCGCAGCATCTTCGCATCCGCCACCCCGAGCAACTGCACCGGCGGCCGCGCCGGGTTCACGCACGGGCCGAGCAGGTTCATCACCGTCCGGACGCTGAGCTGCCGCCGCACGATCGCGGCATGCTTCATTCCCGAATGATAGGCCGGCGCGAACAGGAAGGTGAAACCGCTTTCGTCGAGCACGGCTCGCGCCCTCGCCGGGTCGAGCTCGATTCGCGCGCCCAGCGCCTCCAGCACGTCGGCCGACCCGCACTTGCTCGACACCGACCGATTGCCATGCTTGGCGACCTTGAGCCCCCCTGCAGCCGCGACAAAACCCGCCGCGGTCGACACATTGATCGTCCCCGATCCGTCTCCCCCGGTGCCGCAGCAATCGGCGAACAGCCCGTCCGGCCGTTCGAAGGGCGTCGCCGCCGCCAGCAAGGCCTGCGCCGCGCCGATCATCTCCTCGGGCGTCTCACCCTTCATGCGGAGCGCGATCAGCATGCCACCGATCTCGCCCGGCTCCAGCCGCCCCAGCACCAGCCGTTCGAACAGATGCTGGCTGTCTTCGGCGGAGAGATCCTCTCCCGCGAGCAGGCGCGGCAGCGGATTGGGGACGGGGCCGGCGTCGACCGGCGGGGTTGAAGGAATGACAGCAGTGTAATGCGCGGTGGGGGTCATGAAAGCGGCCTCGTCGGAACAACAAAAAACCCGCCGGGTAAGGGCGGGTCGCATCTGGTTTGGTTATGCTGGTGGCAGGTGCAGGTGGCCTACCGCCAGCGCCATCGCGCCGCCGTGTTGTTGTTCCGCCAGTGATGCCAGTTCCGGGTCACGTCCGCGTCTTTCCGGCCAAGCGCCCGCCTTGTCAACCGCTTGAGGCTGGCGCACCGTCGCGTTGTGAGCGGCAGGATCGTCATTGCGGGCGCAGGAAGCATTGGCTGCTTTGTCGGCGGCCTCCTTGCGCTTGGCGGCGAAGAAGTGGTGCTGCTCGCCCGTCCGCGGATCGCGGAGGAGATCGGCACGCACGGCCTTACCCTCACCAGCTTCGAGGGGTGGAGGGAACAGCTCGAACCAACCCGCCTCAAGGTCGAGACGGACCCCGCGGCGGCGCTTGCCGATGCCGCTCTCGTGCTCGTTACGGTAAAAAGCGGCGCCACTGCCGAGATGGCGGCCCTCATCGCCACTCACGCGCCGCCGTCGGCCGCGGTGATCAGTCTCCAGAACGGCCTCGCCAACGCCGCCATCCTCCGCGCCGCGCTGTCCAATCGTGCGGTTTACGCCGGCATGGTCAGCTTCAACGTCCTTCATCAGGGCGAAGGCTGCTTTCATCGCGGCACGTCGGGACCGCTGGTGATCGAAGCCGGCGCTCCGCCGCTGGTCGCCCCGCACCTCGACATTATCGCGCACGGCGACATGGCGGCGGTGCTGGCGGGCAAGCTCGTCTACAATCTCAACAATGCGCTGAACGCCCTGTCGGGCCTCACCCTGCGCCAACAGCTCGCCGACCGACGCTGGCGCCTGATCCTTGCCGCCGCACAGGACGAGGCGCTCGCCGTCTTTCAGGCCGAGGGTATCCAGCCCTGGAGCCTGGGCAAAGTGCCGGTGACCCGCTTCCCGCGCATCCTGCGCCTGCCGAATGTCCTATTCCGCCTGGTCAGCCGCCGCGGCGTCCGGATCGACGCCTCTGCCCGCTCGTCGATGTGGGATGACCTCGAGCGCCGCCGTCCGACCGAGATCGACGAACTGCAAGGCGCCGTCATCGCCAAGGCCGCCGCGCTCGGCCTCGCGGCTCCCGTTAATCACCGTATCGCCGAAGCGATCCGCGCTGCCGAAGCTGCCGCTGCCGGCAGTCCACGGCTCGATCCAGCCGCTCTGCTTCGCCGGCGTTCTTAACTCCGTCTCAACCCCGACGCTCTACCTCCCGTTTGTTCAGGAGTGTCAGCGAGCCGATGTACGAAGCCCCAGACCGCTACAAGCGCATGATTGCTGCGCGGCTGCCCGATGGCGAATCAGCCGGGATCGCGCGTGACAGCGATCCCGCCTCGCCGCTCAAGGATGTGCAGCTGATCGCCCGCGGCCAGCTCGCGCCATTTTTCGCCCTCACCAACATCGCCGCCGCCGTGCTGTTCGCCGCCGCCCTGTGGGGCTCAGTGGAAGCCAGCCTCTTGCTGGGTTGGGCCGGTATCGTCGGGCTGGTGAACTTCCTTGCCATGCGCTGGAGCCAGAGCCAGGCGGTCACCTGTGTCGGTCGTGCCGGCCACTCGGTGCCGCTGTGGATGATGATCGGCGACGTCGTTGCGCGCGCCCTCGTGTGGCTCAGCCTCCCGGTCTACCTGTTCCCGGCGCTGTCGACCAGCGGGCAGATCATCGCCGGCACCCTGATCGCCGGAGTCGGCATCGCCGGGCTTGGCCTGGTGGTGGTGTTCGCCTGCGCCGTCGCCTGGATGAGCGCCTTCACCGTCGGCATGTTCATCGCGCTCGTGTTCATGCAGTCCACCGTCGCCTTCCAGCAGCTCCTTGCCATGCTGTTCGTGCTCGGCGTCTCGATCATCGGCATCCTCACCGTCGCGCGCTGGGCTTCCGGGCAGCTCAAGACCAATGCCGACATGGGCTCGCAGTCCGAAAGCGCTTCCCTGCTGCTGCAGGAATATGAGCAGCGCGGTGTGGGCTGGCTGTGGCAGGTCGATGCGGAAAACCGCGTCGGCTACATCTCCAGCCGTATGGGCGCCTTGATCGGCAAGCCCTCGACCCAGATCCTCGGCCATTCGCTGCCAAGCCTGCTCGGCGCCCACACCGACCTTGGCCGGGTGCTCCTCGACAAGCAGCCCTTTACCAACCTCGAAATGGAGCTGCGCACTGCGCGCGGCAATCGCTGGATCTCGCTGTCGGGCGATCCGATCATCGATACCGCCGGCCGGTTCGAAGGCTTCCGCGGCGTCGGTCTCGACATCACCGACGTCCGCCACACGCAGGAACGGCTGACCCACCTCGCCAATGTCGACGTGCTGTCGGGCCTGCCCAATCGCGGCCGCGTCCGCCAGCTGCTCGGCGAAGCGCTACGCGGTGCCACCGCCGGCAATGTGCCCTGTGCCATCATGTTCCTCGACCTCGACGGGTTCAAGCCGGTCAACGACACTTTCGGCCACCCCAAAGGCGATGCCGTCCTTCAAGCGGTGGCCAAGCGACTGTGCGACGAGGTTTCCACCGACGGCCACGTCGGGCGCCTCGGCGGTGACGAATTCGCCATCGTCGTCCCGGACGCGCAAAGCCGCCGCAAGGTCGAACAGCTCGCCGAGCGCATCATCGTCGCCATCGCCGAGCCTTACTCGATCGACGGCGTCGAGATCCGCATCGGCGTCTCAGTCGGCTGCGCCTTCGGCCCGATCGACGGCGCCACCGTCGACGATCTCATCCTCAAGGCCGATCTTGCGCTCTACCAGGCCAAGGACGCCGGCCGCGGCGTGGTTCGCTACTTCAGCTCCGAACTGCAGAGCGAGCAGGAAGACCGGGTTCGCCTCGAAGCCGACATGCGCGCCGCGCTGGAAAGCCGGCAATTCTACCTTGCCTTCCAGCCGCTGGTCAGCGCCAAGAACCAGAAGCTGGTCGGGTTCGAGGCATTGGTCCGCTGGAACCACCCGCGCCGCGGCTTCGTGCCCCCCAATGTCTTCATCCCGGTGGCCGAGGAATGCGGCCTGATGGGCCCGCTTGGCGAACTCATCATCGAGGAAGCCTGCCGCGCCGCCGCGAGCTGGCCCGAGCCGATCACCGTCGCGCTCAATGTCAGCCCCAAGCAGATCATCCTGCCCAACCTGCCCAACGTGGTCAGCCAGGCCCTGTCGCGCCACAAGCTACCGGGCAATCGAATCGAGCTTGAGGTCACCGAAGGCGTGTTCCTCGACAGCTCGAGCCGGAGCCTCGACATCCTCGGCCGCCTCCGCTCGCTCGGCGTCGGCATTGCGCTGGACGACTTCGGCACCGGCTATTCTTCGATCGGCTATTTGAACAAGGCCGTGTTCCACAAGCTCAAGATCGACGGCAGCTTCGTGCGCGATGCGGGCACCCGCCCGGGCAACGTTGCGATCATCAAGTCGATCGTCCAGCTCGCCAAGGATTTCCGCATGTCGGTCACCGCCGAAGGCGTCGAAACCGCCGAGGATTTCGAGCGCATGCGCCAGCTCGGCTGCGACACGATCCAGGGTTATCTGTTCGGCAAGCCCTTGTCCTACGAGCGCGCCAACCAGCTCGTCCTCGGCCTCGACGCCCGCAAGCTCGCCAGCTGAGTGGGGCAGGGACAAAGCTGGTCGTCACCACAGCATCACCTTGCTGCGGGGCCTCGCGATGACTGACTGTCTGGCGCGCCGGACCTGAGGCCCGAGCAGCCGTCAGCTTTCGCTCAGCACCTTGCGAACAGATGCCGCGAGCGCTTCGGAGCGGAAGGGCTTCGACAGCAAGGCCGCTCCGGGCGCCGCGGCGCGGATCGCGTCGGTTTCGCTATAGCCTGAGACAAACAGGATCGGCTGCGCCGGCCGTGCGCCGCGCATTTCGCGCGCGACATCGGCGCCCGACATACCGGGCATCAGATAGTCGAGCACGACGAGGTCAGGCACCTCGCGCCGAAATGCGGCCAATGCAGCCTCGCCGTCCGACGCTTCGGCCACCTCATAGCCAAGGTCCTCGAGGCTGGAGACGACAAAGCCGCGAACGTCCGGATCATCGTCGACCACCAGCACGCGGGCGGCCTGCTCCGGCGCCTCGGCAGGACGCTCAGCCGCTGCCGCATCGGCGCCGCCGCTGATCTCGGCGCCTTTTGCGCACCGGAAATAAAGCCGCACGGTCGTACCCTCGCCGGTCCGGCTCTCGATCCGCGCGGTGCCGCCTGACTGCCGCGCGACGCCGTAGACCATGGAGAGGCCGAGGCCGGTGCCCTTGCCGATCTCCTTGGTGGTGAAGAACGGCTCGAACGCACGAGCGACGACGTCCTCGGGCATACCCGTTCCGGTGTCGCCGATGCTGACTTCGACATAATCACCGTCGTCCATTTCCGGGTCGCCGCTGATCGGCACCAAGCGGGTCGCGATCGACAGCAGCCCGCCGCCCGGCATTGCGTCGCGGGCGTTGATGGCAAGGTTCAGCACCGCCAGCTCAAGCTGCGTCGGATCGGCCAGCACCGGCACCGCCGCCGTATCGAGCTCGATCTTCTTCTCGATCCCCGGCCCAAGCACATTGCGAAGCAGTGGCCGCATGTTGGTGATCAGCGGCGCCACCAGGGTCGGCCGCACCTCGAGCCGCTGGACCCGGCTGAATGCCAGCAGTTGCGCCGTCAGCCGCGCGCCCCGCTCCGCCGCTTCCAGGGCGTTCTTCGCATAGCGCTCGAGCTTCGGGTCCTCGGCCCGGCGGACGATGAGGTCGAGACCGCCGACCACCACCGTCAGCAGATTGTTGAAATCGTGCGCGATGCCGCCCGTCAGCTGGCCGAGCGCCTCCATCTTCTGGCTCTGCCGCAACTGCTCCTGCGCCGCCCTGAGCTCGGTGACATCGCGCGCTTCGAACAGGATATACATGACCGAGCCGTCCGGGGCCGTCACCGGGCGGAAGGATACATCGAGATAGGCGGTATGAACGCCGGGCTTCTCGAGAATGATGTCGCGGGTGACAGGCACGCCGGTGGCTGCAAGAGCGATGGCCCCGCTGACGGCTTCCTTATGCTCGGGATAAGCCGCCAGCGTCGGCGCATCCCACAACTTCTTGCCGATCGCCTCGTCCGCCCGCTTGTCGCGCCAGCTGGCGGTGGTCCGGTTGAGCTGCAACACCGTGCCGTCGGGCTCGAGCAGAACGACCACTTCGCGCACGCTGTCGAAAATGGCGCGAAGGCGCGTTTCGCTTTCGCGCACTTCCGCGGTCCGGGCATCGACCTGCTGGCGAAGCTCGCGCTCGGCCTCCTTGGCCACCGTGACGTCGAACGCCGCGCCGATGAAGCCGATCAGCTCGCCATCGGGTCCGAACCGCGGGCTCGATACCGAACGCAGCCAGCGATAGACGCCGTCCGCTCGCTTGTAGCGGGCTTCCAGGCTGAAGGGACGGCGGCTCTCTTCTCCGGCCATGCTCTCCACCACCACCCGTTCGAAATCGTCCGGATGGATGAAGTCGCGCCATTCGTGCGCGTTGACCTGGTCGCGGGCGATGCCGACGAAGTTGAGATAAGCGTCGTTGACGAACTCGCGGTGCCGGTCGAGCCGGGTCACCCACATGATCGCCGGCGCATTGTTGGCGATGCGCCGGAAGCGCGCCTCGGATTCGCGCAGGGCGCGCTCGGCCACGCGTTGCTCGGTCACATCGGTGACGAGGATCACGATACCGGACACCGCGCCATCCGCTTCGACCTGCGGAAGATATTGGGTCTGGATTGCCACCGTTCCGCGGCTCGGATGGCTGTATTCGGCCGCGAACCACTGACGCTCCCCCGTCATCGCGGCGGCGATCAGCGGCTTGCGGATCTTGTACGCGTCATCGCCAATGACTTCGCCGATCGGTCGCCCCAAGATGGTGCCGCGGGGCCGTTCGAGGAAATCTGCCAACGCCTGGTTGCAGAACAGATAGCACTCGTTGCGGTCGATCAGCGCAAGCGGCATGGGCAGCGCATCGGCGATGCCCAGGATGCGCTTGAAGTCGAACCCGCCCATGGCTTCTGTCAGAATATCGACGCCCCTGCTCGTCATTGCCGCAGTCTAGCGCACATGAACGCCGCAGCAACGGCCCTCGTGCCTCCTCAGTGGACGAATCTAGCCACCACGTCGCGATAGCTGCGGCTGACCTTCACCTGCGCGCCCGAATTCAGCACCAGGAAGCATTCGCCGTTGGTGTGCGGCTTCACCTGCCGGACCAGGTCGAGGTTGACGATGGTCGAGCGGTGGACCCGCTGGAATCGCCGCGGATCAAGGCGCTTCTCGAGATCCTTCATCGTCTCGCGCAGGATCAGCGTATTGTCGCCGGTCTGGATGCACATGTAGTCACCCGCCGCATCGATCCGTTCGATCGTGTCGACATCGACCCGGAAGATCTGCCCCTGGTCCTTGATGTTGATCATCTTCTCGAACCGCCCGGACTCGGGCGCCGCGGCAGGAGCGCTTTCGCCAATCTCTTCGGCGGCTTCCGGAGCATGCTCGGCAAGCGCTTCGGCCAGTCGCTCGGCATGCTGCTGCGCGCCCTTTTCGGCAAGGCGCTGGCGGACCCGCTCCATGGTCGTTGCCAATCGGTCCTCGAGCACCGGCTTTTCGAGATAATCCACCGCCTGCACCTCGAACGCGCGCAGCGCATGTTCGGAATAGGCGGTCACGAACACGAACAAGGGTGGATCGACGTCCATCAGGCCCTGGATCACCGAAAAGCCGTCGAAGCCCGGCATCTGGATGTCGAGAAACACGAGGTCGGGCTTGTGGGTCTTGATCGCGCGGATCGCTTCGCGGCCGTTGTTGGCGGTGGCGATCACCTCGACATCGTCATGCGCCTGGAGCCGGAGCATCAGCCCCTGGGTGGCCAGCGGCTCGTCGTCGACGAGGATGGTGCGAATGGTCATTGAGGTCCTTTTTGGTTCTGATCCGCGCTTCGCGTCAGCCGAGCGGCCGCGCGTCGAGCGGAATTTCCACGATAACGCTAAAGCCCCCTTGTTCGTTCTTGCGTGTCGCGAAACGGTGGCGCTCGCCATAGGCTTGCGCCAGACGGTCGCGGGTATTCGCCAGACCGACACCGGTTGATTGCGTGGCGACCAACGCATCCTGCCCGCCGGCCCCATTGTCGGCCACTTCGATCCGCACGCTGTCGCCTTCGGGCGTGGCGGTGACCCAGATATCGGCCCCGCTTTCGCTCGGCGTTACCGCATATTTGATCGCATTTTCGATCAACGGCTGCAGCAGCAGGCTCGGCAGCCGGGCGCCGATGGTCTGCGCCTCGATCCGGAAATGCGGCCGCAAACGATCCTCGAAACGCATCTTCTCGATCTCGAGATAGAGCTTCAGCGTCTCCACTTCCTGCGCCAGCGTGACCTGCGCGGTGGGCTCGTTGGCCAGCGTGTAGCGAAGGAAGCTGCTCAATCGCGCCAGCATCGCATTGGCACGTTCGGTCTGCTTCAGCAGCACCAGCGTCGATATGCTGTTCAGCGTATTGAACAGGAAATGCGGATTGAGCTGGTAGCGCAGCATCGCCAACTGCGCGCTCGACGCCTGGCTTTCCAGCCGGGTGCGCTGGTCGATCTCTTCTTCCAGCAGCAGGTAATAGTTGATGCCATAGTAGAGCGCCGACCAGGCCGCGAGCAGGGCGAAGTTGAGCAGGATCGCACCGAACAGTTGCACCCCGACCGGGTTCGCCCCCGGCCGGACAAAGGTCGCGTGGCTCCACGTCTCGATGATCGAAAAGGCGCCCGAGGCGAGGCCCACGGCGGCAAGGCTCAGGATCACCGTGTAGATCGCCCGCATGGTGATCAGGCGGCGATAGAGGCTGGCGAGCAGCAGGGTCAGCGAATAGCCGGTCGCGGTCAGCAGCAGGGTGTGGACCACGAACATCGCCGGCACTTCGTTGGCGATGCCGCCCAGCGTGCGCAGCATGAAATAACCGACCCACCCGGCCGATTGCAGCACCCAGAAGGCGCGGTTCTTGTCCGCGAAAAAAGGCGCGTCGAGCCCGACGGTGCGCGCGATCGGCCCCTTGCGCGGCGCCAGCGCCCGCGCGCGCCGGCGGGCCGGCGGCTGGTCAGACAGAAGGGCGCTGTCGGTGGCCATGCACCGACATATAGCCGCACCCCTTAGCTATTGCGAGCAACCGGGTGCACGAGGCTGCCGGACGGGCGCTTTCCCCGTCGTTCAGCGGCAGTTACAGGGCTGGCAACCAAAGGAATTGCCATGACCCGCCTTGCCCTCCTTCTTGCTTCCGCCCTCGCCCTCTCGGCCTGCCAGACGCTTTCCCCAGGCACTGCGGCCGCTCCCGCGACCTCGCCCGTGCTCGCCACGGCGGACGCGGTCGATCCGCACAGCTATGCCCGGCCGCTCGAAGCGCGGGTGACCCACGTCGACCTCGACCTCCGCTTCGACTTTGCCGCCAAGGCGGTGAGCGGCACCGCGACGCTCGACATTGACCGCCAGCCCACCGCGCGCGAGATCGTGCTCGACAGTGACGGCTATCAGGTGAGCGCGGTGACCGACGCCGCCACCGGTGCTCCGCTTGCCTTTGCCTATGGGGCCGAGGATCAGGCGCTCGGCCGTCCGCTTACCGTCCAGCTCGGCGCCGCGACGCGCAAGATCCGTATCGCCTACACGGCGCGCGACGCCGAAGCGCTGCAATGGCTGACCCCTGAGCAGACCGCCGGCAAGCGCCAGCCGTTCCTGTTCAGCCAGGGGCAGGCGATCCTCAACCGCAGCTGGATCCCGACCCAGGACAGCCCCGGCATCCGCCAGACCTGGTCGGCGAAGATCACGGTGCCGATCGGCCTCACCGCGGTCATGAGCGGTCTCAAGTCCGACGAGATCATCGCCGGCACCGGCGGCACGCAGACCTTCAAGTTCCACATGGACAAGCCGGTTGCGCCCTATCTTATCGCCGTCGCCATCGGTGACCTTAAGTTCCAGCCGCTTGGGCCTCGCACCGGCGTCTGGGCCGAGCCCGCGACCCTGCCCGCCGCCGCGCGTGAACTCGATGACACCGAAAAGATGGTCGAAACCGCGGAACGGCTGTTCGGCCCCTATCGCTGGGGCCGCTACGACATGATCGTGCTGCCGCCCTCCTTCCCGTTCGGCGGGATGGAGAATCCGACCCTCACCTTCCTCACCCCGACCTTCATTGCCGGGGACAAGAGCTTGGTCAGCCTGATCGCCCACGAATTGGCGCATAGCTGGTCGGGCAATCT
Source organism: Sphingomonas sp. LHG3443-2 (assembly GCF_049896405.1). Lineage (NCBI taxonomy): Bacteria > Pseudomonadati > Pseudomonadota > Alphaproteobacteria > Sphingomonadales > Sphingomonadaceae > Sphingomonas > Sphingomonas sp. LHG3443-2. Next base: position 904,731 of record NZ_JAFCUG010000001.1, on the reverse strand, counting down.
CGCCACCAACGCGACCTGGGCGGACTTCTGGCTCAACGAAGGCACCACCACCTACGCCACCTATCGCATCGTCGAAGAGATTTACGGCAAGCGCGTTGCCGACCAGCAAATCGCGCTCGGCCTCGACAGCCTCGCGGGCGAGCTCAAGAACCAGGCCGCGGCCGACACCCGGCTGGCGATCGACCTCAAGGGCCGCAGCCCCGACGACGGCATGACCGACATCGCCTATGAAAAGGGCGCGGCCTTCCTGCGCACCATCGAGACGGCGGTCGGGCGCGAGCGGTTCACCGCTTTCCTGCGCAAGTGGTTTGACGACCATGCGTTCCAGCCGGTGACCAGCGCGCAATTCCTGGCCGCGGTCCGCCGCGACCTCGTCCGCGGCGATGCGGCGCTGGAGCAGAAGCTGCAACTCGATCGCTGGGTTTACGAAACCGGCCTCCCCTCCAACAACGTGCCCGCCAATGCTCAGGCCTTTGCCGAAGTGGATGCAGCGGTCGCGGCGCACGCATCCGGCACCCTGCCGACGGCGGCGTGGGCGCGCTGGACGACCGACGAGCGCCTGCGCTTTCTCAACCGCCTGCCGCGCCAGCAGAGCCGCGCCAGCCTCGACGCGCTGGAACGGGTGTTCCGCCTTAACGAGATCGGCAACAACGAGGTGAAGTTCGCCTGGGCGAGCCTCGCCGTCGCCAATCGCTACGACCCGGCCGTCCCGGCAATCGAAGCGTTCCTGCAGGCCAACGGCCGCCGCAAGTTCGTTCGACCCCTATATCTCGCGCTCGACAAGGACACGAGCTGGGGTCGGCCGATCGCCCGCCGGGTCTACCCGCTGGCCCGCCCGCTCTACCATCCGCTGGTGACGGGCGAGCTCGACAAGCTGTTCGGACGCTAAAAGGTCCCCTTGACGCTGAGCGCGAAGATCGGACCGATCAGGCGATTGCGGTTCTCGATGTAATCGATCGGCGCGCTGTTGCGGCGGCCGGTATAAACGATGCGGTCCCACCGGCTGCGGGCGTTGAGCAGGTTGCCGGCGGACGCCCGCACGGTCAGCCCGAACACGTCCTTGTTCTCGACAAACGCGCCGAGCCACACCGGTCCTTCCCACTGCCGTCCGACCTCGTTCAGGCGAAAGGCGCGGGTGACGTGGCTGTAACTGCCGTTCACGCCATACGCCCAGTCGCTGCCCGGAATGTCGTGGCGGAAGTCGGCTTCGATCAACCGGTCGGTGAAGCTCGACAGCTGGCGCTTCTCGCCGGTCAGCGGATCGCGGATGCTGCTGAACTGCACCAGGCCGCGCAGGTTGATCCGCGCGCCCTTGATCCCCAGCGGGTCGAGCTGGAAGGTGCTGTTCCAGTCGATCGCATAAGCCCGCGCCTTGTCGATATTGCCGGGCGATTCCCCCGTCAGCCCGATCGGGATGATGTCGACATAGTCCTCGAACAAGGCGGCAACGAGATTGACCCTGGTCTTGCCATAGCGGCCGAGATCCTTCGCCAGCTCCAGCTCGAAGCGCCATTGCTGGCTTGGTACGAGGTCCGGATTACCGGCATTCTGATTGTCGTTGTCGAGGAACACGCGGGCGAGGAACTGCCCGAAATCGAGCTGGCCGACGCGGCGGATGATCTTGAAATTGGCGTTGAAGGTCGGCGTCACCTGCGCCGCGAAATTGAGCGAACCCTTGGGCCGGAAGAAGCTGCGCGACTTACCGCCCGCGCCTTCCTGCACGATGGTCGACCACTCGCCGCCCGCGACCAGCTGCACTGACAGCTTGCTCGACAGCGGCCGACCGACCGTCACCAGCGCTTCGTAGCGATCCTCGCTGACCTTGCCGGTGCCAGAGGGGAACAGCTCCTCGGCATAGCTGCCGTCTGGCTGCAGCGCGTAGAGCTTGGAGACGAGATCAAGGCTGTTGAACGCCGCTTCGCCCGATAGCTGGATGTCGGTCTTGCCCCACTTCCAGCGATATTCGCTGCGCCCGATCAGTTCCTTCGACTTCCCGTCCTGGACATAGCGGCTGCCGATCCGTGGGCTGAGGTCGTTGTAGGTCAGCAGCGCCGACTGAACGAACGGCTCGTCGGAGGAGCGGGCGAGGCCGATCAGCTTCAGCCGCCCGCCGACCAGCGCAAATTCGTAATCGGCGCCGGCTTCGTAATTATAGCCCTTCTCGTCCTGGCTGAGCTCCCGCTCGAGATCGGGTCCGACAGCCCGGTCGCGGCGGCTGATCTCGTCGAACCGGTAGTTGAAGCGCCGCGCAAGGAGGTTGAGGTTGCCAAGTGAGGAGCCGGGGCCATCCAGCTTGAACTGGCCGCTGATCTGCGGCTGGTCGAAGTTGCCGGTCCAGCTGTCCTCGCGGGTCTCGAACAGGCTGCCGTCGCCCCGCGTGATGATCGTCGGCCCGCCAGCCGAACTGCGGCTGGCGTCATTCTTGAGGCTGACGGTATATTCAAGCGGGCCGGTGGTGCCGCTGACCGACACATCGCCGCGGGTGTAGAGCGGGTCGGCATAATGGGCCCGAAACTCGGGCCGATAGGTGAACTGGCCGCCGACCTTCTTCTTGGCTTCGTACACGACATTGGCAACCTGACCGGTGAGGCCCGGCACGTCGACTTCGGCCGCATCGACGATCTCGATCCGGGTGACGTTGCCGGCGGGAATGGCCTGCAGCGCCGTCACCGGATCGGTCGACTTGCCGCTGATCCGCTCGCCGTTCAGCAGCACATTGCCCGACGCCTGGCCAAGCCCGCGCGAACTGGTGTCTTCGCCGCGGATGGAGAAACCGGGCACCTGGTTCAGCATGTCGAGCGCGGTGCGCGGCGCGAAGCGGGTGAAGTCGGCGGGCGTGAACACCCGCTTGCTCCCGGCCGGGGCCGACACCGGCGGCGGCGCGTCGCCGGTGGCGGGAGCCGCCTCCTGCGCAAGGGCGGGAGCGCTCAGCGCCGCCAGCGACGCAAACCCGAGCAACCCCGCCTTGTGAAAACGGCTACGCATGACTTTTCCCCTGTTGCTTGTGAGTTGGCCGCATTCCCGCGTCCGCCGACAGGCGGCAGCCATCAGCAGCCGTGCAAATTCGATGATTGGACGAGCGGCAGCCGCTCAGGGCAGGAGCGCGCTCATGATCACCGGCGCCACTTCGCTGGTCATCGCGATTGGCCGGCCCGATCCGCTGCGCCCGATCTCCTCGGGCCGGATCCCAAGCGCCTTGAGCTGCACCAGCCGCGAGACCGACAAATTGCGATAACCGCGCCGCTGATAGCTGGCGATGAAGTCGGCGGTGACACCCAGGGCCTTGAGCTGGATCAACTCCTCGACGGGTACACGGTCGTAGCCGACCCGCTTCAGCGAGGCGATGTAGGCGGGCGACACATCAAGCGCCTTCAGTGTGATGAAGTCCTCGGTCCGGCGCGGCCGATAGCCCGATGCGGCCATGGTGCGGATATAGTCGGGCGTGACGTTCAGCGCGGTGAGGCCGGCGAGTCCGCTCGGGCTCGGCATGGCGTAGCGGCCCTGGCGCAGCGCTTCGACCAGCGAGCGCTTGGCGCCGACCATCGTCAGGTCGATCGTCTCGCTTTCGGTCGGGCGGCGCATGCCGGCGGCGACCAGGAAGTTGGCGAACGCCGGATCGGCGGTGAAGCGGCAATTGCCCCGTGCCCGGCGGTCGTCGCTCCGGCCCGAGCAATCGAGCCGCCCAGGCTCCCGCACCAGGGCGAAGCGGACCGGGGTGCCATCCTTCCTCAGAGCCGCGCGGTCGAAGCCGGCAAGCTCACGCACTTCGAACGACGAGCCGGACGAACGATTGGGCGCGGTGTTGCGGCGAAGCGCGAGCTGGAGCCGCTCCTTGCCCGAATCCGAGACTTCGAAACGAAGGATGTCGGCGTCGGCGGCAAAGCCGGTGGTCGCAATGCTGACCGTGGCGAGGATCAGGGCGAAGAATAGGGCGAACGAGCGGTGCATGATGATGCTCCTTTCAGCGTACTTCTGGTGGCAAGCCGGTCCCGTTCGCCCCGGGTGGGGCGTTCAAGGGTGGCAGCAATCGGTCGGATCAGGTGGCGGTGTTACTCGCCGTCGTCGGGATCGGGCGCCTCGGGCGGCTCGGGCGCTTCCGGCGGCTCGGGCGACGCAACGGACCGGGCTCGTCGCGGCACGTTGGGCGGCCAGTTGTGCGGCGGCAGGCTGGCGCCGGTCGCGAATTCCTTGATGCGCACGGCGCGCAGTTCGATGATCCGCTCCGGCGTCAGGCCGGTGTAGCCCGCGTCGCGCAGCTTCTTCACCGAATGACCGGTGATACCGAGCGCTCGCATCGCGGTAAGATCGCCTAGCGAGATATTGCGAAGGCCGGCCGCCTGCAGCTCGGCGACATAGGCTGGGCTGACCCCCACTGCGCGGGCACCGGTGAGATCGCCGATGTCGCTGGTGCGATAACCGGCGGCGGCCATGGCCCGAACCCAATCGGGGGTAGCGCCAACCGCGCGCAGGCCCATGAGGTCGCCCTCGTCGAGCCGCATCCCGCTCAGCGCCGAGCGGATGGACGCGGCCCACTCCGGCGTGATGCCAAGCGCCTTGGTGGCGATCGCGCGGTCGATCTGCTCGTCGACGCTGCGAACGCGAACCGGGGGCAGAGGGGCGGCTGGCGGCTGCGGCGCAGGATGCGGGTGAACCATCGCCAGGCGGGTCGCTCCGCGCGCTTCGGCGGCGGCGGCCTGCGCTTCGGCGCGGATCGCGTCGGCATCACGCCGGGCGGCCTCAGCGTCGGCGGCGGCCTGCTTGCCGGTCACCGCGATGCTGACCGCTTCGGTGGTCACGACGGTCGCCTTGGCCACGGATTGCGCGACCAGCGACGGCAGCGAATCGGCCGGGCTGGCGGCCACCACGGACAGGCCGGTGGAGGCCGGTTCGTCGGCGGCGACGCGCGGGGCGAAGGTGATGGCGGCAAGCGGCGTCGCGGCGCCGACCACGCCCAGGAACAGTCCTGCAGCGAAGCCCTTGCCCATCGGCGTGCGCGGCAGGCTCTTGTCGAGCACGCGCTGCACACGGCGGGTCAGGCTGCCCTTGCCCGGCGCGACGCCGTGGCTGGCGAGCAGCAGGCCCTTGCAGTCGTGGCGGGCGACACCGACCAGCAGCTGGGCATAGTCGACGCCTTCGACGTTGGCGGCGAGCACCGCATCGTCGGCCGTCTCTTCGCGGAGCTGATGGGCTTCGCGGGCGAGGATCCAGACGAGGGGATTGAACCAGAACAAGGCGGTGGCGATGCGGCCGAGCAGCAGCTTGGCCCAATCGAGCCCGCGGACATGGGCCAGCTCATGGGCGATGATCGCCTCCGCTTCGGCTTTGGCTTCGAGCGCTTCCTCGTTGAGCAGGATCACCGGGCGGAACAGGCCCCAGCTGATCGGCGACTTGAGCTCGGTGCTGGTGAGCAAGGCGGTGCCATTCTTGAAGTCCATCCGGCGCTGCGCATGGGCAAGCGCAGACAGCCACGACGGCTCCACCAGCACCGACGCCTTGGTCCGGAGCGCGAGCAGGCGCAGCACGGCCAGCAGCGTCACCGCCAGCAGCAGCGCGACAGGAATGCCGTAGAGAAGCGGCCACCAGGGCTCTGGCGCAGCGGTGGCCTGAAATGCCTCGGCCGGCGGCAGCGCCGGGGTGTCGGTGATCGGCTGGGCAGCGATCTGCGCCGGCTCTGTCGGGAGCGGCTCGAGGATCGGCGCGGTCACAACCAGTTGCGGCAGGAACATCGCACCAAGCGGAAACAGCACCAGCGCCAGCAGGCCGAGATGCGCGACCATGCCGCGCTCGGCTGCCGAGCGGCCGCGCAGCAAGCGCAGGAGGAGAAGGGTGGTGCCGGCGATCAGCACCGATTTCAGGGCAAAGGTGACCAGCAGTTCCATCGTCTCAGCTCCCCTTGGCCTTGCGCGCTTCCGCGATCATCTTTTCCAGCGCGTCGAGCTCGCTCGTCTCGATCTTGTCCGACATGCCGAGCAGCGCGCTTGCGGCGCTGGTGGGCGAACCGTTGAAGAACACCCGCACGACATCCGACAGCGCCGACTTGCGCGCGGTCTGGTCCGACACTGCCGGGCTGTAGAGAAAGCCGCGCTCATGATCCTCGCGGCGGACGAACCCCTTGTCCTCCAACCGCTTCAGCATCGTCCGAACCGCCGAGCCGCTCGGGCTCCCGGGCAAACGATCGGTCACTTCCGACGCGGTCAGCGCGCCCTGCTGATAGAGCAGGTCGACGATCTGGCGTTCCTTGGGTGGCAGGCGATTGAGCACAACGAGACTCCGAAGCTACATTTGTAGCATGTGCTACATTTGTAGCGACGACGCAAGCCGGCGATCGGTCGTTTGTCGAAAGACAAGCGTCGACCAATGGCGGGGGGTCGCAGATGTCGGGAGGAAATGGCGGAGCGGGAGGGATTCGAACCCTCGATACGGTTTTGCCGTATACTCACTTTCCAGGCGAGCGCCTTCGACCACTCGGCCACCGCTCCGCACTTTGTTTGTGCCTGGACTGCGCGGGCTCTTAGGGGCTCGAACGCAAAGGAACAACCCGCTTGGCAGCCCGCGCCCACGCGCTACACGCATAACCATGCGCGCCTTCGGTCCTCCTCCCAGTCTTGCCGAAATCGAAGCGCTTGCTCGCGCCGCGCTCGACCGCCTGCCCGAGCCGTTCGCCGCCACCGCGCGCGAGGTGGTGCTGCGGGTCGAGGAATTCGCCGACGAGGAGGTGCTCGGCGAGATGGGGATGGAAGATCCTTATGACCTGACCGGCCTATATGTCGGCCGTCCGCTGACTGAGCGCAGCGTCGATGAAAGCGGCCGCTTTCCCGACCAGGTGTTCCTGTATCGCGCCCCGATCCTGCTGGAGTGGAGCGAAGGGGAGGAAACGCTCGAGCATCTCGTAAAGCATGTTCTGATCCACGAGATCGGTCACCATTTCGGCCTCAGCGACGACGACATGCACGCGCTCGAGGACGCCGCGGGTTGAGTCTGCTCGCGCTGCGCGATGTGGCTTGCTGGCGCGGCGGAAGGCTTCTGTTCGAAGGCCTCGACCTGACGTTGGCGCCCGGCGAAGCGATGCTGGTCACCGGCCCCAACGGAACCGGCAAGTCGAGCCTGCTGCGCCTCGCCGCCGGCCTGCTGCGGCCACTTAGCGGGACGGTCGAGGCAGCACCCTGCGCGCTGGCGGACGAGCGCCCGGCGCTGGACCCTGAGCTTCCGCTTGGCCGAGCGCTGGCCTTCTGGACACCGCGTGGCAGAGATGTGGCCGCAGCGCTCGAAGCAACTGGCTTGGCCGCTCTCGCCGACGTGCCCGTGCGCCTGTTCTCGACCGGGCAGCTACGCCGCGCCAGCCTGGCGCGCGTCGAGCTGAGCGGGGCACCTCTGTGGCTGCTCGACGAACCTGCCAATGGCCTCGACACCGCCTCGCTTGACCTCCTCGCAGCGATGATCACCCGCCAGCTGGCAAATGGCGGCGCCGTGCTGGCTGCTTCGCACCAGCCGCTGAGCGGCGCCGCGTGGCGGACGCTGGAGCTGGCCCGATGATCGGCCGCCTCTTGCGCCGCGACCTGCGCCGGACCTTTGCCGGCAACGCGCTGCTGCCGATTATCTTCTTCCTGCTGGTCGCCGCCTTGATGCCGTTTGCCGTCGGCCCTGACGGCAAGCTCCTCGCGCGCGTCGGCCCCGGGCTGCTGTGGGTCGCCGCGCTGACCGCCGCCCTGCTGCCGACCGAGCGGTTGATTGAGCCTGACCGTGCGTCCGGCCACCTCGATCAGCTCGCGCTTTCGGGCCTGCGCATGGAAGAAGTCGCGGCGGTGCGGATGCTGGCCCACTGGCTCGGCTTCGGACCGCCGCTGATGATCGCCGCGATCCCCGCAGCAGCGCTGCTCGGCATGTCGGGCGAGGCGCTCGCCCGCACCCTGCTGACACTGGCGATCGGCACCCCCGGCCTCGCCGCGCTCGCCGTCGCCACCGCCAGCCTCACTGCGGGCCTCCGCCAAGCCTCGGCGCTTGGCGCCTTGCTGCTGCTACCGCTCGCCATTCCCCTGCTGATCTTCGCCGCCTCGGCCGCCGGCGACCCGCGTGCAGGCGCGCTTCAGCTCGAAGCCGCGGTCAGTCTGTTCCTGGTCGCTGGCGCGCCGTTCGTATCGGGCGCCGCGCTCAGGGCAGCGCGGACCTAGTCGCGCACCCAGCGCGCGAACAACGCCGTCGGCAACAGCAGCCCGCGCGCTTCCTCGCGCACTGCCATTTCCCCGATCTCGACCTGCCCGCCGAGATGCGCCAGCTTCTGCCGCAGCAGTTCGCCAAGGCTGATCGCGCTCATCCGCACCGCATAGACCGTCAACACGAGGAACCGGCTGTTGTCATCCAGCAGCCGCCCGCAATCCTCGATCAGGCCGGGCAGATGCTCTTCCAGCCGCCACACTTCGCCGGTCGGCCCGCGCCCGAATTTGGGCGGATCGAGCAGGATACCATCATAACGCCGCCCCCGCCGCACCTCGCGCGCGGTGAACTTGGCGGCATCGTCGATCATCCAGCGGATCGGCCGCTCCTCGAGCTCGGACAGATGCGCATTGTTCTTGCCCTGCTCGACGCTCTTCTTGGACGCATCGACATGGGTCAGCTTCGCGCCCGCCTCGCTCAGCAGCAAAGTGCCGACCCCGGTATAGCCGAACAGGTTCATCACCTCGGCGCGCTCGGCCCGCTCACGCATCCAATCCCATTGCGGGGCCATGTCGGGGAAGAAGGCGAGATGGCGGAAGGGCGTCAGCGCGGCTTCGAACCGCACCCCGTCGCGGCGCAGCGGCCAGCTGCGCGGTACGGGCCGTTGCTGGACCCAGCGTCCGCCCCCTTCCTCGTCGCTGCCGGGCATGAAAGTCGCGTCCGGGTCCCAATCGTCCTTTGCCGGCGACCACATCGCCTGCGGCTCCGGGCGCACCACCGTGATGTGACCGTAGCGCTCATATTTGAGGCCGTTGCCGCTATCGAGCAGGCCCCAGTCGGCCCACGGCTCGGCGACGATGGTCTGAAGCTCGCTCATGCCGCCACTCCAAAGGTCGCCCGCGCCGGAGCGCCGCTCAGCATCCGCGCGCCCGCCGCGCGCACGTCGTCGACGCTCAGCGCAGCGAGCTTGGCAGCCAGCTCCTCGCGCCCGATCAGCCGCCCGTGCACCAGCCACTGACGCGCCGCCTGCGCCGCCTGCCCCCACGGCGTTTCCAGCGCCATCGCCTGCCCCGCCCTGACCTGGATCCGGGCCCGATCCAGCTCGCGCTGCTCAAGCCCTGCGGCGGTTGCGTGCAGCACCTCGTCGATCAGCGCCTGCGCCGCCTTGCCTTCCTTGCGGGCAGTCGCGGCATGAACGTGCAGCAGCCCCAATTCGTCATGCCCGTGCAACCCGGCGCTCACCGTATAGGCGAGCCCGCGCTCCTCGCGCACCGCCTGGAACAGCCGCGAGGACGCTCCGCCCCCGGCGATATCCGCGAACAAACGCGCGGCGAGATAATCGTCTGCCTTCTGCCCCGGCGCCGCATGCGCCAGCGTGATCTGCGCCTGGTCGGCCTTGGCGCGGTCATGACGCGCCTCGGCGGTGAAGCGCGCCAGGTCAGCCTCGGGCGCCTTGCCGGCACCAAGCGCGCCGAGATGCCGCTCGGCGAGCGCGACCACCGCCTCATGCTCCACCGCGCCCGCCGCGCTCAGCACCATCGATCCGCCGCGATAATGACGGTCACGCCAGGCGGAGAGATCGTCCTGCCGGATCGCCCGCACGCTTTCCTCGCTGCCGAGGATCGAGCGGCCGAGCGCCTGGCCCGAGAAGGCCTGGCTCCACAGATGGTCGAAGATGATGTCCGACGGCGTATCCTCCGCCTCGGCCAGCTCCTGCAGCACGATCTCGGCCTCACGCTCCAGCTCGGCAGCGTCAAAGGCCGGGCGGCAAACGAGATCGCCCAGCAGCTCCACCGCCAAGCCGACATGATCGCTCAACACCGCGGCGGTGAAGCTGGTCTGGTCGCGCTCGGTACAGGCGTTGAGCTCGCCGCCGACATCCTCGATCGCTTCGCTGATCTGCCGCGCCGACCGGCCGCCCGCGCCCTTGAATACCATATGCTCGAACAGGTGCGCGAGGCCGTTGACGCGCTCCTCCTCGTGCCGCGAGCCGACGTCGGCGAACAGCGCGATGCTGGCGGTTTCCAGGCCCGGCATCGGCCGGGTGATAACCGTAAGGCCATTGGGAAGGGCGCTGATGCTGCTCATGCCCGCGCCTTGCCCCGCCCTTTCAGCGCCAGCGCGTAGATGACCAGCGCCGATAGCGCGAAGGCAAACCACTGAAAGGCATAGCTGCGATGATTGTTGGGAATGTCGGCGACATTGGGCGGCGCGCTCGGCTCGAGCCCGGACAGGCCCTCGGCCGAGATCAGCCGCATTCCCCTCTCGGTATCGGGCGCAATGATCCCGCGCACCGTCCCGCCGCGCCAGCCGATCTGCTGCGGTCGGTCCGACCAGCCGATGTCGATCCGCAGCCCGGGCCCCTCGGCCCCGGTGGTCCGGCAATCGACCCAATGGGCATAGCCCGAGCGGCCGTCACGGTTGCGGCCCGCCACTGTTTTCACGTCGACCGGCTCGAGGCAGGTTGCGCGGCTCTGCCGGAACAGCGGCATCTTCTCGCGCGCCATCGTGCCGACGGGGAAGTCGGTCGGCGGCAGCCCGGTCGCAGCCTCGTAACGCGCCAGCAGCGCTTCCTTTTCGTGCGCGCGGCCAAGCTGCCAGATGCCAAGTCCGAACATGGTCGCTACCGCCGCCAGCACCACGATCGTCGCGATAATCGGAACCCGCTTCACTTGACCAGCCGCCCTTCGTGCGCGGCGTTGCGATATTCGGCGCCGAGCAGCCACGCCTTGGCCAGCCGCAGCCCGCCGAACGTCAACCCGGCGCCGATCGGCAGCCAGACGAGATGCACCCACCAGGCCGGCTCATGGGCTGCGTCGACCACCAGCGCACCGATCACCAGGATCGCGCCGACGATCAGGATCAGGAATGCCGCCGGCCCGTCGCCGACATTGAACTGCTGGAAATCGAGGCCGCATTCCTCGCACGTGTCGCGCAAACGAACAGGGCCGGCGAACAGCCGGCCCTTCTCGCATCTTGGGCAGAGGCCGGCGAGCCACTGGCCCGCCGGTCCGCTCCGCTTCATCAGCCGTGCCACTCGGCGCCCCAGCCGCCCCACAGATAAATGGCCACGAACAGGAACAGCCACACCACGTCGACGAAGTGCCAGTACCACGCCGCCGCTTCGAACCCGAAATGCTTCTCGGGCGTGAAGTCGCCCTTCGCCGCGCGGATGTAGCAGACGATCAGGAAGATGGTCCCGATCAGCACGTGCGCGCCGTGGAAACCGGTCGCCATCATGAAGGTCGACCCATAGACGTTGCCGCCGCTGGCGCTGACGAAACCGAACGGCGCGTGGGCATATTCGTACGCCTGGATCGCGCTGAAGATCACGCCAAGCGCAATGGTTGCCAGCAGGCCTTTCTTCAGCCCTTCGCGGTCACCGTTGATCAGGCTGTGGTGGGCCCAGGTCACCGTGGTGCCCGAGCAGAGCAGGATCATGGTGTTGAGGAGCGGAAAGCCGAGCGGATTGATGACCGGCATATCCTTGGGCGGCCAGACACCGCCGACGCTTTCCACCGCGCTCGGGAACAGGGCGTTGTCGAAGAAGGCCCAGAACCAGGCAAGGAAGAACATCACTTCGGAAGCGATGAACAGGATCATCCCGTAGCGCAGGTGAAGCTGCACGATCGGCGTGTGATCGCCGGCATGACTTTCATGCACCACATCGCGCCACCAGCTGAACATGGTGAGGAGGACGCCGGACAGGCCCGCCAGAAGCACGAACTTGCCGTACGGATTGTCGTGCATCCACAGCACGCCGCCGGCGGTCAGCGCGAGCGCCGAAAAGCTTCCGATCAGCGGCCAGAGGCTGGGCGGAAGAATGTGATACGGATGGTTGCGGGTCGCGGCCATGAGTCCTCGGAAGCTTGCAGCTTAACTGATGATGGACCGCGCTCTAGCGGGCCTCGGCGCTCTTTTCCACCGGGTAAAAGGTGTAGGAGAGCGTGATCTCCTCGATGTGGCTCGTCGCGGGATCGGTGCGGATCTTGGGATCGACGAAAAACACCACCGGCATTTCGACCTTCTGGCCGCCGGTCAGCGTCTGCTCGGTGAAGCAGAAGCATTCGAGCTTGCTGAAATACTGGCCGGCGATCGCAGGCGTGACGTTGAAGCTGGCGGTGCCGGTGGTCGACCGCGCGGTCATGTTCTTGGCGGTGAAATAGGTCACGATCCGCTCGCCCGGCACCACCCGCGTCTTGTTGGTTTCGGGCTTGAATTCCCACGGCAGCGCGGCGTTGACGTTGGCATCGAACCGCACCCCGACCGGCGCCAGCGCGGCCTGCGCGCCCGGCGCTGCATCCGCCCGCATCGGGGTCCCGCCAAAGCCCGTCACCTGGCAGAAGATCCGGTACAGCGGCACCGAGGCATAAGCGAGGCCGACCATGAACAGCACGAACAGCACCGCCCGGCCCGCGACCTTGCGGTTCTTGGCGGCCAGCTCGCTGCGGTCGATCGACGTCGCCGTCACTGGTTCACCGTCATCTTGGCGATGGTCACCGCGAAGGTCAGCGCGATGAAAGCGAACAGCAGGATCGCGGTCACCCGCGCCGCCTTGCGCTGCCGCGCGCGCACCACTTCATCTTCGGGGCTCATAGGAAACGATCCACGACCAGGGCTCCGAACAGCGCGAAGAGATACAGGATGGAGAATTTGAACAAGGTCTTTTCCGGTCCCATCGCGGCGGGATCGGTTGCCTTGTTGGCCAGCACCCGCAGGCTCAGCACCATGAACACCGCGCTCAGCACACTCGCCACCACGCCATAGATGGCGCCGGTCAGCCCGAGCGGCCACGGCGCGACCGCCACCGCCACCATCGGCACGGTGTAGAGCGCAATTTGGCGGCGGGTATTCACCACTCCGTGCGTCACCGGCAGCATCGGCACACCGGCATTGGCATAATCGCTCTTCACGAACAGCGAGAGCGCCCAGAAATGCGGCGGGGTCCACAGAAAGATAAGGCTGAACAGCAGCACCGGGAGAACCTCGACCCTGCCGGTCGCCGCGACCCAGCCGATCAAGGGCGGAAACGCGCCCGCAGCGCCGCCGATCACGATGTTCTGCGGCGTCCGCCGCTTCAGCCAGGCGGTGTAGATCACCGCATAAAAGAAGATGCTGAACGCCAGGATCGCGGCAGCGAGGTGGTTGGCTGCAAGATCCATCAGCACCACGCTGCCAAGGCACAGCCCGACCGCGAACTGGAACGCCGTTTCCGGCTTCAGCCGCCCACCCGGAAGCGGCCGCCCCGCGGTGCGCTTCATCTTGGCGTCGAGGTCCGCCTCGTACCACATGTTGAGCGCGCCGGCGCCGCCAGCGCCGACCGCGATGCACAGCACGGCCGTGAACGCCAGCACGGGATGCATCGGCACCGGTGCCGCAAGCAGGCCGCACAGCCCGGTGAACACCACCAACGTCATGACACGCGGCTTGGTCAGCGCGAACAGGTCGCGCCAATCGGCCGGAAGGTCGTGGGTGGAAACGATGCTGCTCATGATTCAACTGCGCCTATAGGACTGTTTGCCCGGTCGCGAAAGCCGCGTGCGGCAAGCCACTGGACCCCTGCGCCGGCGCGCCTACATTCCGCTCATGCAGAACCGAATCGCCCTTGCTTTCAGCGCCTTGGCGTTGGCCGCCCTGCCCCTGCCGGTCCTCGCCGCCCAGCCTGTTCCGGCAGCGCCGACAGTCCCCGCTGCCGCCGATCTCGTGCAGGTCCGGCTGGAGACCGAAAAGGGTCCGATCCTCCTTGAACTCGACCGCGGCCGCGCGCCGGTGACGGTCGCCAATTTCCTCCGCTATGTCGCAGCCAAGCGCTACGACGGCGTCGGCTTCTACCGCGCCATGCCCTACGGCGAGGGCAATGGCCTGATCCAGGCCGGCATCACCAAGGACGTCCGTTTGCTCTACCCGCCGATCGCGCACGAGCCGGCGAGCAAGACGGGCCTGAAGCACGAGGCCGGAACCATCCTCCTCGCCAACACGGGCCCCGGTACCGGGCGCAGCGACTTCTTCATCACGCTCGGCCCCATTCCCTTCGGCGACGACTTCGCCCCCTTCGGCCGGGTGGTCGAAGGAATGGACGTGGTAAAGGCGATCTTCGCGTCGCCGGTTGATCCAGACAAGGGCGTCGGACCGATGAAGGGTCAAATGCTGTCGCCGACGATCACGATCCGCACCGCGCGGCCGGTCGCGCCCTAACCCGCCCCGCCCCCCGGCATTCCCTTCGTATCGACCGTCACAGTCGGCGGGGTCACTGGCTCGATCGGAGGAATCGCCGAGGTGGCGGCGAAGATCACAAAGGTGACGATCAGCGCCAGGATCAGGATGCTTGCCCTGATCTTGTGCGGCGGCGGTTCGATCTCGATGACCGTTGCCGTGGGCCGCGGCGGCTGCCAGCCGGGACCGCGCGGGGGCGACCATTGGCCCGCGGTGAAGTTCGGCTTGGCCCGCAGGCGGGGTGCCGCCCGCTGCCGGTCGTAGGCCGCGCGCTCGTCCGGATCCTTGAGACAGGCATAAGCCTCGTTGATGGACTGCGCCTGCTCGGCCGCCTCATCGGCGCGGTTCACGTCGGGATGATAAAGCCGCATGAGCTTGCGGTAAGCAAGGCGGATGGCCGCATCGTCGGCGCTGCTGTCGATCCCAAGGATCGCATAATAGTCGGCGCTTGCTGCCATTATTCAGACAGATAGCGCCGGTCGCTCGTCGCTCCAATACCCCCTCGCGGCGGTGCATCTGTCCCGGCCCGGGAGCCGAACCACCCCGCCATCCGTTGAGGCTCGCGAACATCATCAGGAGACAGCCGTGCTACCCTCCATTCTTATCGGCGCCCTCTCGGGCCAACGTGCGCTCACTCCGATTGCCGCGGTGGCGATCACCGCGGCGCAAGACCGCTTGCCCGAAGGAAGCGAACCGGTGCCGCTCCTCGACAACAAGCTGGTTGCGGGCGGGCTGCTTGCCGTCGCGGTGGCGGAAATGGTTGGCGACAAATGGCCGGAGGCACCCAATCGCACAGTGCTGTCGGGTAGCACCGCGCGCTTCCTCACTGCGGCAGCGGCTGGAGCCTCGCTCGCCCCGCGCGAGCAGCGGGTCGCGGGCGGTCTCCTTGCCGCGCTCACCGCTGTTACCACCGCCCATCTCGGCCTTGCCGCTCGGCTGGCGGCGATGAAGCGCTGGGGGCAGGCCCGCACCGGCTTCGTCGAGGACGCGCTGCTGCTCGCCGGCACCGCTTTCCTCATCCACAGCGTCGCCAAGCCCGCCGAAGCCTGATCCTCCAACGAGAAAGGCCCGCCCTGCCGGAGCAGGACGGGCCTTTTCGTTTCGCGCTCTGCGCTGAAGATCAGTCGATCTTCGGCAGCACGTCGAACTGGTGATACGGCGGCGGGCTCGACAGCGTCCACTCGAGGGTGGTCGCCCCGTCGCCCCACGGATTGTCGCCGGCCTTCTTGCCGCTCAGCAGCGACAGGAAGACGTTGACGAAGAACACGCCCATCGCGGCGACCGTGATCATGTAACCGACGGTCGAGACGTAGTTCCAGTAGGCGAAAGCGTCCGGATAATCCGGGTAGCGCCGCGGCATGCCGTCCAGGCCGAGGAAGTGCTGCGGGAAGAAGATCAGGTTCACGCCTGCAAACATCACGAAGAAGTGAACCTTACCGAGGAGCTCGTTGTAGAGCTTCCCGGTCATCTTCGGGAACCAGTAGTAGAAGCCCGCGAACAGGCCGAACACGGCGCCCAGCGACAGCACGTAGTGGAAGTGCGCCACCACGTAATAGGTGTCGTGCATGTAGGTGTCGACGCCGCCATTGGCGAGCACGACGCCGGTGACACCGCCGACGGTGAACAGGAAGATGAACCCGATCGCGAACAGCATCGGCGTCGGGAAGGTGATCGACCCGCCCCACATGGTCGCGATCCAGCTGAAGATCTTCACGCCGGTCGGGACCGCGATGATCATGGTCGCGGCGGTGAAGTACATCTTCACGTTCACGTCGAGGCCGACGGTGAACATGTGGTGCGCCCACACGACGAACCCGACCACGCCGATCGCGACCATGGCATAGGCCATGCCGAGATAGCCGAACACCGGCTTGCGACTGAAGGTGGCGATGATCTGGCTGACGATGCCGAACGCCGGCAGGATCATGATGTAGACTTCGGGGTGACCGAAGAACCAGAACAGGTGCTGGTACAGCAGCGGATCGCCGCCGCCCGACGCGTCGAAGAACGCCGTGCCGAAGTTACGGTCGGTCAGCAGCATGGTGATCGCACCCGCCAGCACCGGCAGCGCCAGCAGCAGCAGGAAGGCGGTGACCAGGATCGACCACACGAACAGCGGCATCTTGTGCAGGGTCATCCCCGGCGCGCGCATATTGAAGATGGTGGTGATGAAGTTGATCGCACCGAGGATCGAGCCGGCGCCCGCAAGGTGAAGCGCGAAAATGGCGAAATCGACCGCTGGACCTGCCGAACCGCTGGTCGACAGCGGCGCGTAGACGGTCCAGCCGGTGCCGGCGCCAAGGCCGGTGCCGCCGCTGGTCACCGCCGACAGCAGCAGCGAACAGAAGCCCGCCACCGTCAGCCAGAAGCTGACGTTGTTCATCCGCGGGAACGCCATGTCTGGCGCGCCGATCATGATCGGCACGAACCAGTTGGCGAAGCCGCCGATCAGCGCCGGCATGACCATGAAGAAGACCATGATCAGGCCGTGGGCGGTGATCAGCGCGTTCCAGTGGTGATAGGCTTCGTCGATATTGGCGCTGCCCGATCCGATCGGCCAGGCGCCGGTCAGATACTGAATGCCCGGCTCCATCAGCTCGGCACGCATGATGCCCGAGATGCCGCCGCCGATGATCCCCGCGATGATCGCAAAGATCAGGTAAAGGGTGCCGATATCCTTGTGGTTGGTCGACATGAACCAGCGGGCGAAGAAACCCGGCTTGTGATCATGATCGTCGTGCGCGTGGGTCTCACCGCCGGCGTGGGCGGGCTCGAGCTTCAGCGTGTCAGCGGTGGTGGCCATGGATTGGTCCGTTCAATTCTTAATTGGTGCCGTCGGTCGCGCGATTGGCGACGTTCGCTTGCGTATTGCCGGGGGCGGCGGGCTGCGGCGCGGTGGGCGCCGCTGCAGCAGGAGCAGCGCCGCCGACGGGTGCCGGCGCGGTGACTGCGGCCGGGCTGACCTGCGTCGCCGCCGTGCTGTCCGCTGCAGCCGGAGTCGCGCCCGGCATGGTGCCGCCCTTGGCCGCGACCCACTGCCGGAAGCGGTCGGGCGTCACCACCTCGATCGCGATCGGCATGAAGGCGTGGCGTGCGCCGCACAGTTCGGAGCACTGGCCGAAGTAGACGCCCGGCTTGTCGACCTTGACCCAGGTTTCGTTGAGGATGCCCGGGTTAGCGTCGGTCTTGGTCCAGAACGCCGGCATGGCGAAGCTGTGGATCACGTCGTTGGACGTGACGATGAACTTCACCACCGCGCCGGCCGGGATCACCAGCCGCTCGTCCACCGCCAGGAGGCGCGGACCATCCGCATCGGTGCGGAACCGGGTGCCGGCAGCAACCTCGCCGCGTTCCTTGAGCATGTTCGAGACGATCTCGAACCCGCCGTTGTCCGGATACTGGTAGCTCCAGTACCACTGGTTGCCGATCACCTTGACCGTGAGGTCGGCGGGCGGCGGGCTGTACTGGTGGCGGATCAGGCGGATCGACGGCACCGCAATGGCGACCAGCACCAGCACCGGGACCAATGTCCAGATCACTTCCACCAGCGTGTTGTGGCTGGTCCGCGACGGCGTCGGGTTCGCGCTGCGGCGATACCTGACCATGGTCCACAGCAGCAGCACGAGGACCAACAGGCTCATCGCGGCGCACAGGGCCAGCAGCCAATTGTCATGAAAGGCCGAGGCTTCGCGGCCGACCGGCGTGAACTGGTCCTGCAGGCCGAGGCGGCCATCGGGCATGCCGATGCCCGGGGTCGGCGCGGCGTGATCGAAGGCCGGAGCAGCGGGCGTGGCGCCCGGAGCAACTGCGCTCGCGCCCGTCGCGTCGGCGCCGGCCGCCGGAGTCGCGCTGGGGTTGGTCGCGGCAGCGCTGGGGCCAGCCGGCGTCGCGGCGCTCGATCCGACGCCCGACGGTGCAGCCGGACCGGTCGCAGCCGAAGCGGCCTGTTCCTGCGCGCTCGGATTCGCCGGCGTTTGCCCTTGCGCCGCAAGCGGGGTCAGCCCCACCGCCGCAAGCATGATCAGCCCAGTTTTCAACTTCATCACGACCCCGGTCACAGATTCCAAGTCACAGGAACGCCCGGCCGGGCTGCCTGAAAGTGGCGGCCTTATAGGCAGCGGTTCCCGCCTTCTCAAGCGCTTGTCTCTGCCGTTCTTACCCGGCAAGGGAAAGCTCGTCCAAAGGCGGTGAGGGAAGGAGCGGCAAGCGATGACCGAACAGGAGATTCTGGCCGAGTTCCGCGCCGCCGAAGCGCTGCTCGAAGGCCATTTCATCCTCTCCTCCGGCCTCCGATCTTCACGCTATCTCCAATGTGCCCGCGTGCTGATGGATCCGGCGCGCGCCGAACGCCTTGCCCGCGCGCTGGCAGCACGGATCGATCCGTCACTGCGCGACCAGCTTCAGGCGGTGGTCTCCCCGGCCATGGGCGGCGTCATTATCGGCCATGAAATGGGCCGCGCGCTCCGCCTTCCCGCGATGTTCGTCGAGCGCCCGACCGGCACGTTCGAGCTTCGACGCGGCTTCCGCCTTGACCCCGGCACCCGCGTGCTGATGGTCGAGGACGTGGTCACTACGGGCCTTTCCAGTCGCGAGGCGATCCGCGCCATTGCCGAAGCGGGAGGCGAGGTCATTGCCGCTGCCGCGCTGGTTGATCGCTCCAATGGTGCCGCAGACCTTGGCGTTCCGTTCACCCCGCTGATCCGCCTCGACGTGCCTACCTACACGGCCGACGCCCTGCCGCCCGAACTCGCCGCCGTTCCCGCGATCAAGCCCGGCAGCCGCGCGGCCTGAACCGCGGGCGCCCGTTGATTGAACAATAGGATTGGAGATGCCATGTCCCGGTCATGGGGCTGAGTGCATCCGGACGGCTGAGGCGAGTGCAGGAGGGGCATCTTCTCCGCCGACCCGCCGCCCTATGTGAACTTCGAGAACTTCGCCGCTGATGGCCGTCCCGCTCCGTCTCGGCGTCAACATCGATCACGTCGCCACCATCCGCAACGCGCGCGGCGGTGACTTTCCCGATCCCGTCCGCGCCGCGCATGCCGCCGAAGCCGCGGGCGCGCAGGGCATCACCGCCCATCTTCGCGAAGACCGCCGCCACATCCGCGACGACGATCTCGTCCGCCTCAAGAACGAGATTGCGCTTCCCCTCAATCTGGAAATGGCCGCGACCGAGGAGATGCTGCGCATCGCGCTCGCCACCCGGCCGCACGCCGCCTGCATCGTTCCCGAAAAGCGCGAGGAACGCACGACTGAAGGCGGGCTCGACGCCGCTGGTCAGTTCGACCACCTCCGCCGCTTCGTGGATGAACTCGGCGCCGCCGGAATCCGCGTCTCGCTCTTCATCGAACCGGACGCCGCCCAGATCGACGCCGCCGTGCGCTTGCGTGCCCCCGTGGTCGAGCTGCACACCGGCCGCTACGCGCACCTCCCCGAAGACGGCCGCGAGGCCGAGCTGAAGCGCCTCGCCGACGCCGCCGCGCTCGCCGCCAAGAACGGGATCGAGCCGCACGCAGGCCACGGCCTCACCTTCGCCAATGTCGTCCCGATCGCCGCCGTGCCCCAATTCGCCGAGCTCAACATCGGCCATTTCCTCGTCGGCGAAGCGATCTTTGTCGGCCTCGAAGCGAGCATCCGCCGCATGCGCGACCTGATGGACAGCGCGCGTTGATCGTCGGCTTGGGCTCCGACCTCTGCAACATCGAGCGGATCCAGAACTCGCTCGACCGCTTCGGCGACCGCTTCTTGCAGCGCGTATTCACCGACCAGGAACAGGCCAAGGCCACGCGCCGCCCCTTCACCATCGCCGGCACGCTGGCCAAGCGGTTCGCCGCCAAAGAAGCGTTCTCCAAGGCGGTCGGCACCGGGTTCAAGCGCGGCGTTTTCATGAAGGATATCGGCGTCGTCAATCTGCCAAGCGGCGCCCCTACTCTACAACTGACGGGCGGGGCGGCCGAGCGGCTTGACGCGCTCACCCCTGCGGGCCACGCCATGCGGGTCCATCTGACGATGACCGACGACCACCCCTGGGCGCAGGCGTTCGTCATCCTCGAAGCCGTGCCGATTGCGGAGAAGTAAGTGAGCGATACCGTCCTCAACCAGAAGGCGCCCGGCGCCCCGGCTGCGCCGCCTGCCGAGGGCAAGAAGGACAGCGCTCTGTGGCGCGAGATCAAGGGCATCTTCTGGGTGCTGGTCGCCGTGCTGCTGTTCCACAGCTTCGTCGCCAAGCCCTTCTACATTCCCTCGGAATCGATGATGCCCGCGCTCTTGAAGGGCGACCGGCTGGTGGTCAGCAAATATGCCTATGGCTATTCCTGGGTGTCCCCGAGCTTCCACGTCTGGCCCGAGCAGAAGGGCCGACTGTTCGGCAAGCTGCCCAAGGCGGGCGACGTGGTCATCGTCACCCCGCCGGGCCTCAAGGAAGATTATATCAAGCGCGTCATCGGCCTTCCCGGTGACACGGTGGAGGTCCGCGGCGGTCGCCTGATCCTGAACGGCATCCCGGTTCGGCAGCAGAAGCTGCCTGACCGCCTGATCCCGACCGATGCCAATGCGCCCTGCGGGGTCGAGCAATTCGCTGG
Organism: Sphingomonas sp. LHG3443-2; assembly: GCF_049896405.1. Lineage (NCBI taxonomy): Bacteria > Pseudomonadati > Pseudomonadota > Alphaproteobacteria > Sphingomonadales > Sphingomonadaceae > Sphingomonas > Sphingomonas sp. LHG3443-2. Next base: position 883,786 of record NZ_JAFCUG010000001.1, on the reverse strand, counting down.
CCGCCTGGTCCAGAACCCGGCCGGGGGCTTCGCCTGCTCGCTGCCGATCGTTCGCGAAACCCTCCCCAATGGCGCGACCTACGACACGGTCGACCTTGGGCAGAGCATCGGCGACGATTACCCGCCGGTGAAGGTGCCGGCCGACCACGTCTTCCTGATGGGCGACAATCGCGATCGCAGCGCCGACAGCCGCTTTGCGCTGGGCCCGGTCGAGAACGGCCTCGGCGGGCCGGTGCCGTGGGAGAATATCGGCGGGCGGGCCGAGTTCATCACCTTCAGCCTCGACGGCAACGCGAGCTGGTGGAACCCGATCAGCTGGCTGACCTCCATGCGCGGCGGCAGAGCGGGCACGAGCCTGCGGACCGGGATCTAGGTTCATGGCGGGGGACGGCAGCAAGCCCCACGTCGAGCAGCCCGGTCCCGCCGAATTCCACGATCCCCTGATCAGGCGCGAGTTCCAGCGAGCCTGGGTGTGGATCGGTTCGCTGCTGCTGGTGGCGGCGGTGATCCTGCTGTCGCAGCCGCTCTTGCTGATCGTCGGCGGCCTGGTCTTCGCAGTGCTGCTCGACGGCGGCACCCGGCTGCTCGGCCGCTACCTCCCCTTGCCACGAGGTGTGCGGCTGGCGATCGTCACCCTCGCGGGGTTCGGCTTCCTCGGCTGGGTGCTGTGGTACGCCGGCACCACCTTCGCCGCCCAGTTCGAAGCGCTCCGCCTGACCGTCGAAGCGCAGGTCATGCGCCTTTACGCCTGGGCCGCCAGCCACGGCCTTGTTCCCGAGGGCAGCTCCGACACGGTGGTGCAGCAGCTTCTCGGCTCGCTAGGCCGCGTGACCAGCGTGGTCGGCTCCGCGATCGGCGCGTTCACCAGCGCCTTCCTGATCCTGATCATCGGCATCTTCTTCGCGGTCGAACCCAAGGTCTACGACCGCGGCGTCGCCTGGATGCTGCCGATGCGCCACCGGGGCGATTATTACGCCATCCTCTCCGCGGTCGGGTGCACCCTCCGCCGCCTGCTCTTCGGGCGGCTGGTTGGAATGGTGGTCGAAGGGCTGTTCACCTTCGGAATGCTGTGGGCTGGCGGCGTGCCGATGGCGGCGCTGCTCGGCCTGCTCACCGGCATCCTCGCCTTCATCCCCAACCTTGGCGCGATTACCTCGGGTGTCCTCATGGTAGCGGTCGGCTTCTCGGCCGGACCCGATCAGGGGCTATGGGCGATCTTCACCTATTTCGCGGTGCAGAACATCGATGGCTACCTGATCCTGCCCTACATCGCGCGCAAGACGGTGGATCTGGCGCCCGCCGTGGTGTTGGCGGCGCAGCTCATCTTCGGCGCGCTGTTCGGCTTTCTCGGCCTGCTGCTCGCCGACACCATCATGGCGGCGCTGAAGGTGACGCTCGAGCAGCTTGCCGAGCGTCGCTCCCCAGACTGTCTTACTGACCCCGCTCAGGCGCCGGACCCGGCGGCGGCGGGGCAGGCACCTCGGCGCTTGGCGGAAGCTGCTGCGCGCCCTGCGCCTGCACCTGGGCCGCCGCATTCTGGACCACCCGCTTCACCGTAATCTCGAAGTCGAGCGGGCTGTTCGGCGGGATGGGCGAGCCCGGCGGCGGCGTCGCGCCGTAAGCCAGCTCACCCGGAATCCGGACCTTGTAACGGCCGTTCGGCTGCATGTTCTGGAGCGCTTCGGCAAAGCCCGGCACGACCTGCTGCACCAGCAGCGGCGCGTCCTGCGCCTCGTCGAACTTGGTGCCGTCCGGCAGCGTCCCGACATAATCGATGATGACGCCGTCCTGCGGCCCGATCAGCGCGCCCTCACCCGCCTTGACCGTGCGGATCTCAACTCCGTTTGCGGTGGTCTTCGGACCCATTTGGCCAGCACCGGCAAAAGCCAGCGCAGCGCCGGCGATCACCAGCAGGATCAGCCCAAAGGCAAGCCGCAGCCGGGTGGCCCTGGCGACGGGACGGAACGGAACCTGGGTGGCGCTCATCGGGGGATCATCCTGTGGCAGGGAGCACAAACGCAAAGGCCGCCCGGTAAGGGGCGGCCTCCTTGATGGTCAAGTGAAAGCGTCAGGACGCCTTACCGGGCACCTTCGCGCTCGGCGCGCTTGCGCTCGAGCTTGCGGGCGCGGCGGATGGCGGCGGCGCGCTCACGCGCACGCTTTTCCGACGGCTTTTCGTAGTGACGGCGAAGCTTCATCTCGCGGTACACGCCTTCACGCTGCAGCTTCTTCTTGAGCGCGCGCAGCGCCTGGTCGACGTTATTGTCGCGAACGATGATTTGCATAAAAGTCCGTCACTCCATTGTCTCAAAGGTTGCGCCCACGCCGCCCTTCACTGGACGGCTAGGCATCGCTTACCCTCACCCGGAGGTGCGTCAGGCAAGCGACCAAAGCGGCTGTCCGGGCGGCCAACGGTCGTCCGGCAAGGGGAAGCCCCTAACAGCGCGGGGATGATTCGACAACCCGCAGGCTCAGCCTGCGACAGAACGGTGGCGCCGCGCGCCCGGAGCAGTCCTTGGTTATCGCCTGTTAACCTGTTGTCATGTATAAGCTTTCCTTGTTCCCGTATTGAACAGGAGGGCTGTGGGTGACCATCAATCGCCGCGATATGCTGCGCCATCTGGGTCTGGGTGGCGGCGCCGCGCTGCTTTCCGGAGCGGCGCTGGCGGCTGACCTGCCGTCCCTGCTTGGCGGTCAGAAGCCGTTCGCCGGCGAGCCGCTGGTGCCTGTCGCGCCTGCCCCGATTGCCCCTGCAACGCCGGTGGCGACCCCGGTTGCGCCGCTCGGCGTCAATCCGCAGCTGTTCGCCCGCGCAAAGGCGGCGCTTGAGCGCCACCGTCCTTCGCTGCGCCACACCGATCGGATCGGTATTGTCGATTTCTCGGCGGCTAGCCGTGATCCGCGCTTCCACGTGGTCGATGTTGCGACCGGTCAAGTGACCAGCCACCGGGTCGCGCACGGCCGCGGCTCGGACCGCGGGCACACCGGTTTTCTCGAGAACTTCTCCAACGACTTTGGCAGCAATGCGACCTCGAACGGCGCGTACTCGACGGCCGATTTCTACCACGGCAAATACGGCCTCTCGATGCGCCTCAATGGCCTCGATTGGACCAACAACAATGCGCTGGGCCGCGCGATTGTCGCGCACCAGGCCTGGTATGCCGAGCCGGAGATGATCGGCATTCACGGAAAGCTCGGCCGTTCGGAAGGCTGCTTCGCCTTTGGCCGCGACAGCCATTTCGAAGTGATGCGAATGCTGGGCGAAGGCCGGATGATCTACGCCGACAAGCTCGCCTGAAGATAAAAGGAGCGGACGTCTCCGCCCGCTCTTTCCGACCACAGTAACTAGAGAGCCCCGGCCACCCGTGCCGGGGCTCTTTTTCGTTAGCGTGCCGCTGCTCGCACCGCCGGCTTGGCACCGCCGTCACGGTCGTTCAGCGCAGCCATTACCGGCGCATCGCGCTTGTAGAGGTCGGTGTACTTGACGATCGACCCGTCGTTCAGCGCGGCCAGCGAGAAATAGACGATGTAGACCGGCACCGGCTTCACAAAGGTGGCCGACGTGGTCTTCTTCGATTCCAGCACCGCATCGATCTTCTCGCGAGTCCATTCGCCACCATCGTCCGAGAGCAGCTCGGCCGCGAGGTCGAGGATATGCTCGGTGCGGATGCAGCCGTGGCTGAGGAAGCGCGAGCGCGCATCGAACAGCCCGCGGTTGTTGGTGTCGTGCAGATAGATGTTCTGCGGATTGTACATGGTGAACTTGATCTTGCCGAGCGCGTTCGCCGGTCCCGGCGGCTGGCGCCAGCGCTGGACCTTGCCGTCCTTGCCCTTGACCGCGACATAGCCGCCCTTGCGCGCCACTTCGGCCGACAGGCTCGGCGGCACTTCCCACCACGGGTTCAGCACCACGCCGGTCGCCTGCACTGCAAGCTGCGGCGTCGGGGTCTTGGTCGCGCCGGCGATGGCGCGGCGCTTCCAGCGGGTGACGCTGTTTTCGACCAGGGTGGCGTGCTCACCCGGCACGTTGACGATGATGTAGCGGCTGCCAAGATCGCGCGGCAGCCAGCGCCAGCGATCCATGTTGAGGCGGATCGCGCCCACCGTGGCGCTGTCCGCCTTGTTGGCTTTGGCAAGCGCGTTCTTGAGCGAGCCATATTGCGGATGGTTGGGCAGCAGGCCGTCCAGCGTCGCGGCAACGCCGCGCCCAGCCAGCGCCGCGTCGAGCAGCTCGCGGCTGCGGCCTTCGGGAAGGTCGGGATCCTTGACGAACCACTGGACGCGCGCCGCGCCGCGGACATGGCCGAGCGCGAGGTCGCGGGTGATCAGCGGCCAGACGGTGTTGGCAGCGGAAGAGATCGCGACCGGATCGCCGCTCTTCAACGCCGTCTCGAGCAGCGCCGGATTATAGTCGCGCGGATCGAGCCCTTCGTGGCCCACCGCCTTTACGTAAGCGAGCAGTTCGGAGGCGGCTGACGCGTTCCAGACGGCTGGCGGTAGTTCGACCACGGGCGCCGGCGTCAGCGGATCGGTGCCCGCCGGCTGCGTCGCGGTCACCTGCGCCGGGGCTGGAGCAGTGGTGGCCGCGCGGGGGGCAAGCGGGTCGATCGCTGCGGGCTGACCAGCGGCTGCTGTCGTTGCAGGCTTGACGACGGGAGCCGTTGCCGGGCGGGTCTGCGCCCACGCCGTGCCGGCACTCACCATCAGCATCACCGAAATCGCCGCTCGCCCGCGCATCACCACCCACCCTTGTTCACATCGAGAAAGGGCCTTCTGCCCCGCGCCCTTGTTACCGAAGATGAATACATTTCTCCAGTGTCTGCAGGGCAACATTCTGCGCCCATGCGCGTCGCTTTGTCCAATAACCCCCACGGCTTAGCCCGGTCTGGCGTTTCCCGTTCGGATGCGCCATAGCCGCCTGCCGCGCGGTCGGTACAAGCCGCCGGTTGCCCCTCCAGGAGTATGTTGTTTTGCCCATCGATGCCCGCATCGCAAAGGACCCGGCCGGCAGCGAGCGCCGCGGCCAGCCGCGCGCTGCGGTCGAGATCGACGCGCATGTGCGGGAAATGGGTACCACCGGGACCGAAGCCCGCGTGCTCAATATCTCGCCGGAAGGCTTCATGGCCGAAACCACCACCGAGCATGAGGTCGGCGCGAGGATCTGGCTGATCCTTCCCGGGCGTGAGCGGGCGAGTGCGATCGTGCGCTGGACGGCAGCGGGCAAGCTCGGCGCTCAATTTGCCGAGCCGCTGAGCGAAGATGCGCTGGCGCAGATCGGCGGCTGAGCAGCGCTAGGGCTTGGCCTTGGCCAGCGCCTTCTGCACCGTCGGCAGGATGCCGGTCACCATCCGCTTGATGCCCTCGAAGTTTGGATGCACCCCGTCGCCGAGCAGCAGGGTGCGGTTACCGACCACGCCCTGAAGGAAGAAGGGGTAGAGGTCGGCGTCATATTTTTTCGCCAGCGCCGGGAAGATCGCTTCGTAGCGCCGGCGATAATCGGGCCCGAGGTTCGGCGCAGCCAGCATGCCCGCGACCAGCACCGGAATGCCCTGCTTGTCGAGTTCGGCGAGGATCGCGTCGAGATTGGCTTCGGTCACCTTCGGGTCCACACCGCGCAGCATGTCGTTGGCGCCGAGCTCCACGATGGCAAGGTCTGGCTTCGCGCCCATCCGCTGCAGCGTCCAACTCAGCCGCGCGCGCCCACCCGCGGTGGTGTCGCCCGATACGCCGGCATCATGGACCCGCGCCTTGATCCCGTTCCGCCGCAGCGCATCCTGCAATTGCGGCGCGAAGCCGAGCCCGCGACCAAGGCCATAACCCGCTGTCAGACTGTCCCCGAACGCGAGGATCAGCGGGCCCTCGCCATTCGACAAAGGAACCTGAGCGCTCGCCGGAACGGCGGCAAACATGGCGGGAAGCAGGAACCAGCGAAGCATCCTGACCATCTAGGCCATTGTCGCCACCCTTCAAGCTTCCTAGCTGGCAGTGGAATGACCCAGCCCCTGATCCAGCTCGACGACGTCCGCCTCACTCTTGGTCAAGGCGCCGCCCGCACCGAGATCCTGCGGGGCATCAGCCTCCGCATCGAGGAAGGGGAGACGGTGGCGGTGCTGGGGGCGTCGGGCTCGGGCAAGAGCTCGTTGATGAGCGTCATCGCGGGGCTCGAGCGCGCGACGTCGGGCAGCGCCCGCGTGCTCGGCGAGGACATGGGAGCGCTCGGCGAGGACCAATTGGCGAAACTTCGAGGACGGTCCATCGGCGTGGTGCTTCAGGCCTTTCACCTGCTCCCGACCATGACCGCCTTGCAGAACGTCATGGTGCCGATGGAGCTGGCCGGCGCCGCTGACCCGCGGGCCCGTGCCAGCGCCGAGCTGGCCGCCGTTGGCCTCTCGGCACGGGAGGATCATTATCCGGCGCAGCTATCGGGGGGCGAGCAGCAACGCGTTGCCATCGCCCGGGCCACCGCCCCGGCGCCCAAGCTGCTGCTGGCGGATGAGCCGACCGGCAATCTCGATGCCGCCACCGGCGCAAAGATCATCGACCTCCTGTTCGACCGCGTCGCGGCGGCTGGCGCGGGCCTGCTGGTCATCACCCATGACCCGGCCGTTGCCGAGCGCGCTGGGCGTGTCCTGCGCATCGCCGACGGACTGCTCGCCGCGTGAGCGCGGGACTGACGCTCGGGCGACGCGACCTCGCGCAAGGGATCGGCGGGCTCTGGCTGCTGCTTGCCTGTTTGACCATCGCGGTTGCCGGCCTCGCTGCCGTCACCAGTCTGTCGAGCGCCATTTCCTCGACCATCGACGGGCAGGCTCGCGAGCTGCTCGGCGGCGACCTTTCGCTCAGCGTCGCGCAGCGGAGCGCCTCGCAGGAAGAACGCGCCGCCATCGCCCGCCTCGGCACCGTGCGCGAGAGCATCACATTGCGCAGCACCGCGCAGATCGCGGGCCAGACAGCGTTGGTCGATCTCTCGGGCGTGGATGAAAGCTGGCCTGCTGCAGGCAGCGTAACGCTCGTAGCCGGCCGGATGCCCCGCACGGCCGGCGAAGCTGCGATCGGCCGTGAACTGGCGGAGCGTTTCTCGCTTGGCGTCGGAAGTCCGCTCCGCATGGGTTTCGCCGACTTTCGGGTCAGCGGGATCATCGACAAGTTGCCCGCGCCGTCCGGCTTTGCCCTGGCCCCGCCGGTGCTGGTCAGCCGCCTCGGACTCGAGGCAACGCGGCTAGTGCAGCCGGGCAGTCTTTATACCAGCAGCTATCGCATCGCCTTCGCGCCCGGCGTTGCTTCGGAAGGGGTTGGCGAGGCCTTCCAGAAGCGCTTTCCAGAAGGCGGTTGGCGGGTGACCGACAAGGGTGAAGCCGCCGCCGGCACGCGCCGGTTTACCGAGCGGACCGGGCAGATGCTGCTGTTGATCGCGCTTGGGGCGCTCGGCATCGGGAGCATCGGCATTGCCTCTGCCGCCAGCGCCTTTGCCGCGTCACGGCGGTCGACCATTGCCATCCTCAAGGTCCATGGCGCCCGCACCCGCGACCTAGCACTGATGCTCGGCACCAGCGTCTTGCTGCTGGCCTTGGTGGCGATCGCGCTCGGCGTGGCGGTGGGGGCGACCGTACCCGCGATTGTCGGCCGAGCGGCCGCCGACCTCCTTCCCATCGCGCCGGACCCGAGTCCTCAATGGGGCGCGCTCGCCCAATCCGCTCTGTTCGGACTATTGGTCACGCTGGCCGCAGCGTGGGTGCCGCTCGCCCGCGCTGCTCGCGCCCGCCCGGCCGCCGTGCTGCGCGGTGACATGGACGAAGGCCGCACGAACCGCCGCGACCTCCTCGTGCCGCTGGTAGCCGGGGTCGCCGTGGCGGGGCTCGCGATCCTGAGTTCGGGCAATGCGCTGGTCACCGCCGCCACTCTTGCCGGCGGCCTCGCGCTGGCCTTTGTTTTCGCCGGCGCGGGCAAGCTCCTCGCCCTCGCCGCCCGCCGTGCTGGAGGCCGGGGTGGCCCGATCACCCGGCTCGGCCTTGCCGCGCTTCACCGCTCGGGCGCCGCCACCGTGCGCCTCAGCGTCGCTCTGGGGCTTGGTCTTGCTCTCCTGGTCGCACTGGCCGGGATCGGCGGCAGCGTTCGGGCCGAGCTTGGCGGGTCGATCCCGGCCAAGGCGCCGGCGTTGTTCATGCTCGACATCCCGGCGGCCGAGGAAGCACGCTTCCGGGCACTTGCCGCCCGTGACCTGCCGCAGGCCGAGCTTCGCCTCGTTCCCTCCTTACGCGGCCCTGTAACAGCACTGAACGGCAAGCCCGTGTCGGCGCTCAAGGCCATTCCCGAGGGCGCCTGGATCCTGCGAGGCGACCGCGGCCTGACCTTGGCTCGCACCCTGCCAGAAGGAAACGAGGTCGTCGCCGGCAAGTGGTGGCCGGCCAACTATGCCGGGCCGCCGCTCGTCAGCCTGGACATCGAGGCGGCCCGCGCGCTCAACCTCAAGATCGGTGACACGATCACCATCGCGGTGCTGGGATCGCCCATCGAGGCGCGGATCGCCAGCTTTCGGACCATCGACTGGCGCAGCCTTGGCTTCAACTTCGCCATCATCTTTGCGCCGGGCACGCTGGAAAAGGCACCCTACACGCTGATGGCCACCGCCTCCTCGACAAGCGGCACTTCGACCCTCGCGTTCGAACGCGCGCTTGCGGCGGACCTGCCGATGGTCAGTACCATCCGGGTCAGCGATGTGGTGGCGCAGGTTACCACCATCCTCGAAGGCCTCGACAATGCCATCCGCTTGGCGACCCTCGTGGCGATCCTGATCGGTGTGACGGTGCTCGCCGGCGCTGTCGCCGCGACGCGGCAAACCCGGATGCGCGAGAGCGTTCTGTTGAAGCTGGTCGGAGCCACCCGCGGGCAGGTGCTGGCGGCTCAGGGAATCGAGTTCGCGGCCATGGCCAGCGGTATCGTGACTCTGGCATTCGTGACGGGGACGGCGGCCGCTTACGGGGTGGTCACCTGGCTATTCGAGCTGCCGTTCAGGCCCGATTGGCCCTCCCTTCTCGCCCTTCCGGTCGGCGGCATGCTGGTTGCGATTCTTACTGCAATGGCAGCAGCTTGGCCTGCCTTGCGAGCGCGTCCCGCAACGGCACTGCGGGCCGTCTGACCAACCTTTATCAGCGCGATGGCAACGGAACCATCGCCCTTTCCGCTCCGTTGTGCCGGGCTGAAAGGATTGCCCAATCATGACCAATTTCCCGACGCTGGGCGAGCTGGGCCTGAAGCACGATCCAAAGGGGCGTGGCTATCACGCCGTGTATCGCGAGCATGAAGTGAATCATTGTCCCGGATGCGGCCGGACCCATTGGCTGATCGGCCGGATGAGCGCGGAATGCGCCTTTTGCGCCACCGCGCTTCCGCTCGCCGAAGCCAGCACCCGCCACCACAACGGACCCGCGGTCATTCAGCACCGCAATCGCAATCAAGGACACGCCTGGGCGGCGTAACGAGACGTCCCCTCGGCGTTACGAAGGGCTGCGGTAGTGATCGCTTGCCTGTCGAACGGGGACGACTAACGCGAGGAAGATGGCGCCGGTGTCCGTCTGACGGGCACCGGCGCATTGCAAAGGTCCACCCCGCCCGACGGAATGTTGAAGAACGCGTCCTTGCGATTGGCCCGCGCCCGGACGTAGCTCGAAAAGGTCGTGCTGGCGGTATTCATCGCCTGGAAGCGCGGCCGCTCCGCCGCCGGCATGGCCGAGGCCAGCCGCACCGACGCGATCATCCGCGCCACGGTGCCCGTTTTGTAGATGCCCAGCGCCTCGGTCCCGCGCGGGAGCGCCGACATATTCTCGATGCCTTCCACTACACGGCCGACCAGCGCGATATTGCGGTCGAGGTGCCGCGGGGCATGGCCGATCACCGCATAAAGCTCGCCCCCCATGCCAGTATCCGGCGCCATGTCGCGGCCGACGCCGACCATGCCATAGCAATGCGTCAGGTTGGCGCGGCCGGTCGCGGGGTTCCAGGCCACCGGCCAGCCAAGCGCGTGGCCGACCCGCGGGGCATAGGCATCGGGATAGCCGAGCGGCCGGGGCGTCAGCCCCTTCAACGGGCGGTCATATTCGGCTGGCGGCTTCTTCACCACGTTGGCAGGCACCGCCGGGCCGCCCTCGTTGACGCCCCATTGCGTCACGTAATTGTCCTGCACCCGGTAGATGCTCGCGCCGTTCCAGTAACCCGCGCCCGCCAGCACGCGGATGTTGCCGACGTGCACCGGCGCGAAGGCGGGCGCGAGCTCGATGATGGTCCGCCCGCCGCCCTGATAGTCGATGACCAGCAGATCCTCCGGCCGCACCTCCCGCCAGGCGGTGGCCGGCGCTTGGGCAACGATCTCCGACGGAGTAAGCGGCTTGGGCGCGGCGGGTGCGGCCTGGGCGGCGGCGAGGGCAAGGAGAAGGCTCATGGACGCAGCCTATCGCGGTCCGCGCGCTTGCGGTAGGCGTTTGTCCCATGTTCCTTGCCAAGCTCATGCTGCTGGGGTCGGGCGAACTCGGCCGTGAGGTGGCGATTGCCGCCAAACGCCTCGGCTGCGAAGTCGTCGCCTGCGACCGCTATCCCAATGCGCCGGCCATGCAGGTGGCCGATGCGGCAGAAGTCTTCTCCATGCTCGACGGCGCGGCGCTGCGCGCGGCGGTCGAGAAGCACCGCCCGGACTACATTGTGCCCGAGATCGAGGCGATCGACACGGCGACGTTGGCGGCGCTCGAAAGCGAAGGCTGGCACGTCGTGCCGACCGCCCGGGCCGCGCAGCTGACCATGAACCGTGACGGCATCCGCCGCTTCGCCGCCGAGGAGCTCGGCCTCACCACCAGCCGCTACCGCTTCGCCCAGACCAAGGAAGAAGCGATCGCCGCCGCCGCTCACGTCGGCCTGCCCTGCGTCATCAAGCCGGTCATGTCCTCGTCGGGCAAGGGCCAGAGCACCGCGACGACCAAGGCCGAAGTCCGCACCGCCTTTGCCTACGCCATCGAAAAGATGCGCGGCGACCGGCCGATGGCGATCGTCGAGGAGTTTATCCGCTTCGACAGCGAGATCACCCTGCTGACGGTGGCGGCGGCCGACGGCATCCACTTCTGCGCGCCCATCGGGCACCGGCAGGAAGCGGGCGACTATCGCGAAAGCTGGCAGCCTGCGGCACTTGCGCCCGAGGTGCTGGAGGACGCGCAGCAACAGGCCGCCACCATCGTTCGCGCGCTCGGCGGACGCGGCCTGTTCGGGGTGGAATTCTTTATCGCCGGCGGGCGTGCGATCTTTTCCGAACTGAGCCCGCGCCCGCACGACACCGGCATGGTCACCCTGATCAGCCAGGAGCCGAACGAATTCGAGCTGCACCTGCGCGCCATCCTCGGCCTGCCGCTCGGCCCCATTGTCCAGCGTGGCCCGAGCGCCTCGGCGGTGATCCTGGCCGACCAACCCGCCACCCGCTTCCGCTTTGAAGGCGTCGGCGACGCGCTGGCGCGAGGCACGGCGGAAACCCCGATCGACCTTCGACTGTTCGGCAAACCGGAGACCCTGGTCGGTCGGCGCATGGGCGTCGCGCTGGCCCGGGCGGCGAGCATCGACGCGGCGGTGGACGCAGCCAAGGCTGCCGCTGCCGCCGTGAGGATCGTTACGGACGAGGAGAGTTGAGAATGCGCGTGGTTCTTGTCGCCCTTTCGGCCCTCGCTCTTGCCGCTTGCGGAAGTGGCGGAGACCAGCCTGCGCCCAAGCAGAAGGAAATCGCCGTCCGCAGCGAGGAGCAGAATGCGCTTCACCAGCTCGACGACATGAACCGCGACATCGCCTTGAAGCGCGCGATCCTCGCCAGCGGCCTGCGCTGCAAGCGGGTGGTTCGCTCCGGCTACGTCACCGAATACAACAAGCTGTCGATGTGGCAGGCCGACTGCGACGACAATCGTAGCTGGGGGATCTTTGTTGGTCCGGACGGCAGCGCGCAGGTGCGACCCTGCAGCGACAATGCGCGCTTCAAGCTACCCGAATGCAAGATTGCCGCGGACCCGAGCGGGCGCACCGAGCGGGGGATCGCCAAGGCCGGCTAGACCGGCCCCGGTCCCTTAGTCGCAGCGACGACTTTCCTTGAACTCGCCGGTCGCGGTCTTTTCGCGCACGACGATGCAATTGCCCTGCTTCGATTCCTCGCGCCAGCCGCCATTGGCGGTCGCGACGCGGTTCCCGGGCTTCGGCACGCGCTGGCCGTTGCAGATCATGTAGTTCATGCCGGGCGGCGACACGCAGCCCTGACCGTTCGACTGCGCAGAGACCGAAGCAGGCAGCGCAGCAAACCCAAGCCCAGCCGCGACCAGCGCGGTGGCAAAGGTGGTGCGGACAAACATGCTCATCGAATCGGCTCCCATAGTGGAAGCTGATATAGTGCGCGTCAGATGAACCGCCACTGACGACGGAACGCTTTATTTCAGGGACGAAGCGAGCGGGCTTGTTTCAGCCCGGTTCAGCTTAGCCCTGGCGCGCCTTGAAGCGACGGTTCGTCTTGTTGATGACGTAGGTCCGGCCACGACGACGGATCACGCGGTTGTCCCGGTGGCGATCCTTGAGGCTCTTGAGCGAATTGCGAATCTTCATGGCGGGTGGACCCGTCTTTCTAGTCTGGTTGTCAGCTGACGCCCTCTACGGGCTTCGGCCAGCGCCCCTATGGGAGGGGCGCCGCTGAGTCAAGGTTGGCGGTGCTTCAGCGCGTCAGCTTGGGCTGGCCGCCGCCGAAGGTCCGGCCGAAATAGCTGTCGGCATACCAGCGCGGGCGGTCAGGCGCGTCGGCGAGCTGCCGGGCGATGCGATAATTGAGCTCGCCGAAGCGCGCCGCCGCATCCCAGTCGATCCCCTGGTCGATCTGATCGCACGGATGATGGTAGCAGCCGCCGAGGAACTTCTTCCACTGCGCTTCGCCGCCATTGGCATAACCGGTCATCAGGAACACGCTCGGCACACCGCGGGTGACGAAGCGATAATGATCTGAGCGGGTGAACAGACCCTGCTCGGGCATCGGGTCGGGGGTGGAGGTGACCTGCATTGCCGCGCCGGCCGCGTCCACGGCCTTGACCATGTTGCTGTGCTCGGCCCCGAACGCGATGACGTCGCGGAACGGGTAGAGCAACAGCGGCATGTCGAGGTTCACCAGCGCGGCGACCTGGGACAAGGGAACAGTCGGCTTGGTCGCGAAATAATCGGCGCCGGTCAGCCCGATCTCCTCGCCAGTCACCGCGAGGAACAGCAGGCTGCGCTTGGGTGCCTGGCCCGACGCGACGAACGAGCGCGCGGTCTCCAGCATGGTCGAAACGCCGCTGGCATTGTCGAGCGCGCCATTGTTGATCGCGTCCTCGCCCGGCTTCACGTCCTTGCGCACGCCGATGTGATCGAGGTGACCCATGAGGGCGACATATTCTCGGTCCAGCTTGGGATCGCTGCCGGGCAGAACCGCGACCACGTTCGGGCTGGTGAAGTCCTCCCACTTGCTGCTCGCCTCGACCCGCAGCGTGCCGCTCAGCGGGAAGCCCTTGGGCTGCCGCCCCGCCGCCGCCTCGGCCTGAACCGCAGCAAGGGTCTGGCGCGCACCGGCGAAGAAGCGCTCGGCGGTCGCCTTGCTCAAGCTCATCCGCAGCAGCGGTGCGGCGCGGCCCTGGCCCGAGCCGCCCTTGCCATCCGCCCAATTGGTGACCGGGCGCCCGGCCCCCGTCGCCAGCGAGCCCCAGTTGCCGGCCGGATTGGCGGTGATTTCGACATAGCCGACGGCGCCGCGCGCCGCTGCATTCTGCGCCTTCACCTGATTGAGATGGGCAGCAATGTCGCTGGGCACGCCCTTGGGGGTGCCGCTGAACGCAACCACGATCTTGCCGCGGGCATTGACGCCCCGGTAGTTGTCGATGCCGAGCACCGGGTCGGCGATGCCGTAGCCGACGAACACCAGTCCGGCGTTCACCTTTACCGTCTTGTCGACGAGGTTCGGCCGCACCGACAGGTCGGTGCCCTGCGTCAACGGCGTGGTGCTGCCCCGGGCGGTGAAGCTTGCGGTCGGCACGCCATCCAGTGTCGCTCGCCGATAGGGCACCTGCTGATACCAGCTGCCCTTGTCCCCGCCCGGCTTCAGACCCAGTGCCTGAAGCTGGCTCACCACATAGCTGGCGGCGATCTCATGCCCGCGGCTGCCGGTGTCGCGCCCTTCGAGGAGGTCGCTGGACAGGAAGGTGACGTGCGCCTTGACCCGGTCGGCGGCGCTAGTCTGCGGAAGGGTAGTGGGTGCAAGCTGGGCCGCGCCGATCAGCGCAAAGGCAAGCGGCACGACGGCGAACGGAAAAGGGCGCAACGACAAGATCCTCAGCTGGCGAGGCGGCGCTCCCATTCGAGCGCGCTTCGAATGATCGTCGCGGTATCGGCGTATCGCGGTTCCCAGCCGAGGCGTTCGACCAACCGGCGGTTGGAGGCGACCAGTTGCGGCGGGTCGCCGGCGCGGCGCTCGCCCATGACGCGCTTGACCGGCGTTCCGTTCACCTGGTCAAGCACGTCGAGCATCTCCAGCACCGAGGTGCCGCGGCCATAGCCGATGTTGAGGGTGAAGCTTTCGGACGGGCTCGCCATCAAGGCTTCCAGCGCCAGCACATGGGCGCTGGCGAGGTCGGAGACGTGGATATAGTCGCGGATGCAGGTGCCATCGGGGGTCGGGTAATCGGTCCCGAACACGTCGACGTGGGTGCGCTTGCCAACCGCGGCTTCGCAGGCGACCTTGAGCAGGTGAGTCGCGCCCTTGCTGGCCTGGCCCGAGCGGCCTTGCGGGTCGGCGCCGGCGACGTTGAAATAGCGTAGCGCGCCATAGTTGAACGCGCCGGTGGCGGCGATGTCGCGGAGCATCTGCTCGGTCATCAGCTTGGACCAGCCGTACGGGTTGATCGGCTTGGTCGGGCTGTCTTCATCCAGCGGCACCGTCTCGGGCGCGCCATAGGTGGCGGCGGTCGAGGAGAAGAGGATGTGGCGGACGCCTGCCTTTATCGCAGTGCCGATCAGGCTGTGGCTGGCGACGGTGTTGTTGCGGTAGTAACCATGCGGATCGCTGACGCTTTCGGGGACCACGATCGAGCCAGCAAAGTGCATGATCGCGGCGATCGGGTGGGCGGCGAAGAGAGCGGCCATCGCCTCCGCGTCGCCGACATCGACCTCGACCAGCGGAACGCCCTCGGGCACGGCCTCGCGGCGGCCGTTGGAGAGGTTGTCGGCGACCACCACCGTCCAGCCGGCATCGTGGAGGGCGAGAACGGCGTGGCTGCCGATGTAACCGGCGCCGCCGGTGACGAGGATGGTGGGCTTGCTCATGCGCCGGGGCTAGCGGCGCCAAGCCCTCAAGAAAAGCCCGAGCCTAGCTGACGCGGGTCCAGAGCTGGGTCTTGCAGATGATCCCGGCAAAGCAGCCCGACACCTTCATCTGGTTGCGCGAGGCGATGGTCACCGTGCTGCCGACCTTGCGGCCGAGCTTGGGGACAAAGACCTGCCCCTTCCAGCGGCCCGCCCCGGCGGGGCGGAGGCCAGTCAGCATCTGCTCGCCCTCGAGCTCGTCCATGCCGTACTTGGCAGCCTTGGCCTCCTCGCGCGCGGTGGCGCTGACGACCTTGCCGCACCACGCGTTGCCGCAGGGTGCGATCCGAACCACCACCGAGCGCTTCGGGTTGGTCCACAGTCCCTCGAGCGGGCTGGCCGAAGCCGCAGCCGGGAGGGCCAGCATGACACTGGCGGCAAGGGAGAGAATCAATCTACGCATAAGCTGCTGTTTAACCGATGGAGTCTTGCCCGGAGCTTGCTCAACAATGGCGGGATTGTGGCGATCCTTCCCTGCGAAGTTCTCGAAGTTCACATAGGGCGGGCCTTTTCCGCCGACCCCATCGTCTCCTGCACGGCGCCTTGCCGCAGGCCGAACTGAACCAGCCCCCATCCTACTTTGCAAGCGCCCTAGTAGGTCGGGCAGTTAATCACCCGCGCCTTGGGGATCACCTCCGCTTCGCGCGGATGGCGGGCCATCGGCGGGCGGCTCGGCCCCGCCCCGTCGCCGCGGCCGACCCTGGGGTCGAGCGTCTGGCCATCGTTCAGGTCACGCAAGCGCAGGCTGTCGTCCTCCAGCCGGCTGGCGATGAGATGGCACACCGCTTCGTCATGCTGAACGAGGCCATGGACCACCATCAGCCGCGCCCCCATCACGATCCGGCGTTGCGCCGCAAAGGCATCGGGCCAGACGACGAGATTGGCAGTCCCGGTTTCGTCCTCCAGCGTGATGAAGCACACCCCCTTGGCGCTGCCCGGCCGCTGGCGGATCAGCACCAGGCCGGCGAGGCTGACGCGTTTGCCGTAGGACATGTCGCGCAGGTCGCAGGCCCGGACGAACCCGCGCGCCGCATAATGGTCGCGCAGGAACTGCATCGGGTGCGCCTTCAGGCTGAGGCGGGTGGTCTGGTAGTCGCTGACCACATGCTCGGCGAGCGGCATGGCGGGGAGCGTCGCCTTGTCCGTTTCCTCGCCTTCCTCGCGCGTGCGGGCGGCGGCGAACAACGGGAGTTCGGGCACGGCGCGAAGCGCGCGGGCGTCCCATAGCGCCTGCCGCCGATCGAGGCCCATCGAGCGGAAGCAGTCGGCCTCGGCTAGCTTGATGATGGCATGGGGCGGGACGCCGCCGCGGCGGTGCAGTTCCTCGACGGTCTTGTAGGGCGCACCGGCCACGACCCGGGCCGCGTCCATCGCCCGCAGGCCCTCGACCTGGCGGAGGCCGAGGCGGAGCGCGGTGTCTCCTCCCCTTCCCCGGGCACCCGGCCGCGCTTCCAGGCTGCAATCCCAGCCGCTTTCATTGACGTCGATCGCCAGCACCGGAACGCCGTGCGCCTGCGCGTCCTTCACGATCTGCGCGGGCGCGTAGAAGCCCATCGGCTGGCTGTTCAGAAGCGCGCAGGCGAAGGCCGCGGGGTAGCGCCAGCGCAGCCAGCTTGAGACGTAGACCAGGTGGGCGAAGCTCGCCGCATGGCTTTCGGGAAAGCCATATTCGCCAAAGCCGCGGATCTGGTGGAAGCAGCGTTCGGCGAATTCGCGCTCGTAGCCGCGGCCGACCATCCGCTCGACCATCTTGTCCTGCAGGAGGTCGATGGTGCCGCGGCTGCGGAAGGTGGCCATCGCCTTGCGCAGCTGGTTGGCCTCGGCGCTGCTGAACTTGGCTGCATCGAGCGCGATCTTCATCGCCTGTTCCTGGAACACCGGCACGCCCAAGGTCCGCTTGAGGATGCGTTCGAGCTCGTCCGAGGGGCCATGCTCGGGCGAGGGGCGCGGATAGTCGACCGGCTCCTTACCCTGGCGGCGCTTCAGGAACGGGTGGACCATGTCGCCCTGGATCGGGCCGGGGCGGACGATCGCGACTTCGATCACCAGATCGTAGAAGCAGCGCGGCTTGAGCCGGGGCAACATGTTCATCTGCGCCCGGCTTTCGATCTGGAACACGCCGAGCGAATCGCCGGTGCACAGCATGTCGTAGACCCGTGGCTCCTCACGGGGCACGGTAGCGAGGTCGAGCGGCCGCCCATGCACCGTGTCGATCAGGCCGAAGCATTTGCGGATGCAGGTCAGCATGCCGAGCGCGAGCACGTCGATCTTGAGGATGCCGAGTTCCTCGATGTCGTCCTTGTCCCATTCGATAAAGGTGCGGTCGGGCATGGCGCCGTTGCCGACCGGCACGGTCTCGATCAGCGGCCGCTCGGTCAGGATAAAGCCGCCGACGTGCTGCGACAGGTGGCGGGGCATGCCGATCAGTTGCTCGGCCAAGCGGATGGTGCGGGCGAGGTGGGGATCGGAAAGGTCGAGCCCGGCTTCCTTGACGTGAGTCTCCGTGACGTCCTCGCCCCAGCCCCAGATGGTCCCGGCGATGGAAGCGCAAATGTCTTCGGAAAGGCCCATCACCTTACCGACCTCGCGGATCGCGGAGCGCGGGCGATAGTGGATCACGGTGGCGCACAGGCCAGCGCGGTCGCGGCCGTATTTTTCGTAGATGTGCTGGATCACCTCTTCGCGCCGCTCATGCTCGAAATCGACGTCGATGTCGGGCGGCTCTTTGCGCTCTTCGGAGATGAAGCGTTCGAACAGGAGGTCGGTGTCGGCGGGATCGACCGCGGTGATTTGAAGGCAATAACAGACCGCGCTGTTGGCGGCCGAACCGCGGCCCTGGCAGAGGATCGGAGGTTCGCACGATCGGGCAAAGGCGACGATCGAGTGGACCGTCAGGAAGTAGCGGGCGAAGTTCAGCTTTTCGATGAGCTGGAGTTCGTGGCGGAGTTGGGCCGCGACCTTGTCGGGGACGCCTTGGGGGTAGCGCTCGTCGGCGCCGTCCCAGGTCAGCACTTCCAAGTGCGCCTGGGGGCTGAGGTTATCGGGGACGCTCTCGCGCGGATATTCGTATTTGAGTTCGTCGAGGCTGAAATGGAGCGCGTCGGCGAAGTCGCGGGTGGCGGCGAGCGCGAGCGGCCAGCGTTCGAACAGGCGGGCCATTTCCTCCGGGCCCTTGAGGTGCCGCTCGGCATTGGCGTGAAGGCGGAAGCCGGCTTCGGTGAGCGTGGTCTTCTCGCGAATGCAGGTGAGCACGTCCTGCAACGGGCGCTTGGCGGGCGTGTGATAGTGGACGTCGTTGGAGGCGAGGATGGTGCCGCCGAACGACTTGGCCAGGCGGTCGAGCCGCTCGATCCGGGCGAGGTCGTCGCCGCGGTAGAGGTGGGTGGCGGCAATGTGGCGAAGCGTGGGGACCGCGGCGCGGACAGCGGGGAGCTGGGCTTCGAAGCGGTCCAGGTCCTCGCCGGGCCAGGCGATGAAGGCGATGCCTTCGGCATGGGCGGCGACGTCGGCGAGGGAGAGGTCGCATTCCCCCTTGATCGCGCGGCCCTGGCCGAGGCTGAGCAGGCGCGACAGGCGGGCATAGCCTTCGCGATTCCGGGGGTAGGCGAGGAGTTCGATCTCGGCCGAGGGCGGGGTATCGGCCGGCGCTTCGGCGCGGAGTGGAACCACGGTGCGGGGCGCTGGCAAAGGCGCGGCGACCACCAGCCGGCAGCCGATCAGCGGCTTGAGGCCCGCGGTCTTGGCATTGCTGTGGATGCGAACGGCGCCAGCCAGCGTGTTGCGGTCGGCGACCCCGATCGCGTCCATGCCGAGGTTCATCGCCTGCGGGATCAGCTCCAGCGCGTCGGACGCGCCGCGCAGGAACGAGAAGGGCGTGGTGATGCCCAGCTCGACAAACACGGCCTTCGGGATCGGCGGGAGCGGGCCGTCGCGCCATTCGAGACGGCGGCGGGCATAGCCTTCCTGTTCAGGCATGGCGGCGGGTGCCCATCATGCGAACAGGCCGTGGACGAACCAGAGGGGGGCGCCGCCGCGGCCGTCGCCGACCACCCCTTCGCGGAAGATCCAGAAGCGCTGCCCGCCTATGTCCTCGACCTTGTAATAATCGCGCAGGCGGGCGGTGGAGCGTTCGCGCCACCATTCGGGCGAGACGCGGCGCGGGCCCTGCGCGCGGGCGATGTCGTGGACCTTGCGGCGCCACATGAAGCGACGCGGCAGGCCTTCGGGGGTCGCGTAGACGACGGTGATCTCTTCGGGCGTGTCGAGCAGGCGGGTGGGGTCGTCGGTGTGGGGCCCAGGGTCGGCGGGAGCGGGCGGCGCGGCAATGCCTTCGACCCAGCCAGCGGCGCGTTCGGGAAGGTGGCTCTCGCGCGGGGCCGGGCGGCGCACCTTGGCGGGGCCCAGGCGGACGCTCAGCCGGTCGATCAGCGCCGCGACCGCGAGTTCGCCCGACGCGTCGCCGAGAAGTGCGTCCTGCGCGGAATGGAGCCGCTCCCACCAGCGCACCTCCAGCGCGAAGGCGTCGATGCCGAACCCGGGGTCGATCCCCTGCCGCTCGAGAATACCCGACAGCAGGCGGTGGAGATGCGCCGGTTCGCGGGAAGGAATCGAGGTCGCGACCTCCACCTCGCCAAGGCTGCCGTCGACGCGGAAGGCGGTGAGCGCAAGGTGGCGGGCGCCGAGCTGGCGATGCTCGAGTTCCGCGGCGAGGCGGGGAACGAGCTCCGCCAGCGCTTCGGCGGAGGATTGCTCGTGCACCACCGGTTCCTTCAAGGGCAGCAGCGCGCGGGGCGGAGGGTCGTCGGGGAGCGGGGTCAGCGGTTCAGGCTTGCGGCCGAGTGCGCGGTCGAGGGCGTCGAGCGGGTGCTCGTCCTTGGGGAAGCGCCGGGCGAGCGATTTGCGCGGCACCCCGGCGAGGTCGCCGATCTGCTTGAGGCCGAGGCGGACCAGCATGTGCGTCGCCATCGGCGAGAGCCGCAAGGCGGCGACCGGCAGGGGCGCGAGGATGCGGGGGAGCACGTCGGGCTCGGCCAGGCGGGCGCCGCGGCCGTAGCGGGCAAGCGCCCAGGCGGCGCCGGCGGTGGGGGCGATGGCGGCGGCGGTGCTGACCCCCATGGCGGCAAAGCGCGAGCCCATGTCGGCGAGCAAGGCCGCTTCACCGCCGAACAGGTGGGCGACCCCGGTGACGTCGAGCCGGAGCGCATCGGCGCCGTCGACTTCGACCAGGGGCGACCAGCGGCTGGCCCAGCGCGCGGCAGCGCGGAGCCAGGCGGCTTCGCCGGCGAGATCGGCGGGTTCGGCTTCCAGTGCTGGGTCGAGCGCGCGGGCGTCGGCAAGGCGGGCGCCGGGCCAAGCGCCGCGTTCCGCCGCGGCAGGGGTGACGGCGTGGACCAGTTGGCCGTGGCGGCCCTCGACGGTGAGGACCAGCGGCCGGGCCAGCGCTTCGTCAGGCGCGGCGTTGCCAGCCGCCCACCGCTCGATCGGGAGGTTCGGCAGCCACAGGGAGCAGATCCGCCGGCTCATCTCCGACCACCCAGCTGCCAGGATGCCGGCGGCGCGAGCGGAACAGGTCGGCGGTCCAGCGGGGCGCGCCGGGGGCCTTGTGGTCGAAGGGATGCGGCGCACTGGGCGCGCTCGCCAGCCGCCAGCGTTCGCGCGCGCCGCTGAGATTGGCCGCGCCAGCCAACCGGATCAGCCAGCAGGCGACCCCGAACCGCTCGGCCGCGACTGCCAGCCGCCGGGTCGCGGTGAAGTCGAGCGCTTGCGGATCGCCCCACAACTCGCCGATCACCCCGCCTAGGCCAGCGCATCGGAGCCCCTCCTCCATCGCCCACAAGGCGGCCTTGGCGTCGCGGGCTTCGACATGGATGAGCTGGGCGCCGAGGGGCCCCAGCCCCCCGGCATGGACCCGCCCGCCCTCAAGGATCGCCATCCGCTCCTGCACCCACAGCACGGGCTTTGGCGCGGCGAGGTGGCGGAGGACGAAGCCGGTCCAGCCGGCATCGCGGGGCGAGGCGGGAAAGAGTTCGGACAGGGTCGCGCCCGCCGGCTGGGGCATGGCCGAGGCCGGAGCACGCGCTTCCGCACGCCCTTCGCTAGCCGCGCGGGAACCCCCGCCGGCGACGAGATGAAGACCTCGTTCCACACGACTCGCAACGCTCATGTTCTACTTTTGTTCTTATTCGCGCGAGTCCGCGAACAGAGTCAATCGGGCGACTCGACGAGCCGCCCTGAGCGTTGCGAGCTAAGTCTTAGCGCCCAATCATCGCTTCCGGCCGAACCACGCGGTCGAAGGTCTCGGCGTCGACAAGGCCGAGCTCCATCCCGGCTTCCTTCAGCGTCTGGCGGTTCTTGTGCGCATGCTTGGCAATGGTCGCGGCATTGTCGTAGCCGATCTCAGGCGCGAGGGCGGTGACGAGCATCAACGACCGGCCGACCAGCTCGGCGATGTGATCCTCGTTGGCGGTCATCCCTTCGACGCAGCGTTCGGCGAAGCTGACCATCGCGATCGACAGCAGTTCGACCGAGCGCAGGACGTTGCTGCCGATCAGCGGCATGAACACATTCAATTCGAAATGGCCCTGCATCCCGCCGACGGTCACCGCCTGGCCGTTGCCGATCACCTGGGCGCAGACCATCGTCAGGCTTTCGACCTGGGTCGGGTTGACCTTGCCCGGCATGATCGAGCTGCCCGGCTCGTTCTCGGGCAGGCTGAGTTCGCCGAGGCCCGAGCGCGGGCCGGAGCCGAGGAAGCGGATGTCGTTGCCGATCTTGGTCAGCGCCACAGCCAGCGTCGCCAGCGCGCCGTGGAAGAAGACCAGGCCGTCGCGCGCGGCCATCTCGGCGAACTTGTTCGGAGCGGGCTCGAACCGGCTGCCGGCGATGTCGCTGATGGCCGCGCACATGTCGTCGGACCAGCCGTCGGGGGCGTTGAGGCCGGTGCCGACCGCAGTGCCGCCGATCGCGAGCTTGCGCAGGTTCCCTTCGAGCGCGCCTTCGATCCGGGCACGGCAGCTCTTGAGCTGGGCGGCGTACCCTGAGAATTCCTGTCCCAGCGTCAGCGGGGTGGCGTCCTGGGTGTGGGTGCGGCCGATCTTGACGATGCCGTCCCACTCCGTCGCCTTGGCGTCGAGCGCGGCGGTCAGGCGCTCGAGCGCAGGATAAAGCTGCTGCTCGGCCGCCAGCACCGCCGCGACGTGCAGCGCGGTGGGGAAGCTGTCGTTCGAGCTTTGGCTCTTGTTGACGTGGTCGTTGGGGTGGACCGGGCTCTTGCCGCCCTTGCCTGACCCAAGCGCCTCGTTGGCGATGCCGGCGATCACCTCGTTGACGTTCATGTTGGTCTGGGTGCCGCTGCCGGTCTGCCAGATAGTGAGCGGGAACTGGTCGTCGTGCCGGCCCGCGATGATCGCCGAGGCGGCGCTTTCCATTGCGTCGGCGAGCTTGCCGTCGAGACCGTGCTTGCGGTTCACCCGCGCCGCCGCCTGCTTCACGATCGCTTGGGCGTGGACCAGCCGGATCGGCATCCGCTCCCGCTCTCCGAATGGGAAGTTGCCGAGGCTGCGCTGGGTCTGCGCGCCCCAATAGCAGTCGGCCGGGACCTCGATCGGGCCGAAGCTGTCGGTTTCGGTGCGGGTGTTGGTCATGCGTTCTCCGTCGCGCCCGGTCGACCAGGCTGCCTGTTAACTGTCGGAGTGCGCTAAAGAGGATGGCGGGGGCCGGATCAAGCCTGGCGGCTTCCGGCCTTACTTCTTGCGGGTAAAGTCGACCGAGACGACGTTGGAGCCGTCTTCCACCGGAACGACGGTGGGGGCGTCATTCTCTGGCTCGTCATGCTCTTCGTGGCCATCGTTCTCGGCGCCGTTGGCCTGGAACTTGAGGCTGAAGTCCACCGCCGGATCGACGAAATCGGTCACCGCCGCGAAGGGCACGCGAAGCGTCGCGGGAACGCCGCCGAAGCTCAGCCCCACCGTGAAGAAGTCGGGGGCGACGTGGAGATCCCAATAGCGGTGCTGGATAACGATGGTCATCTCGTCCGGGAAGCGCTGGGCGAGGTGCTTGGGTATTTCGACCCCGGCCATGCGGGTCCGGAAGGTGATGTAGAAATGGTGGCCGCCGGGCAGCGAACCACCCTTTTCGACCGAGGACAGCACTCTCCCGACCACATCGCGCAGCGCTTCCTGCACGATCTCGTCATAGGGAATCAGGCTTTCTGGACTCTCGTCGGCCATGGCCCGAACTGGTAGCGAGGTGCCCAACAGGGTCAACCGGGAAACGTGTCGCCATGCCGATCGATCACAAGCAAGCCTATGACGAGAGCAACATCTTCGCCCGCATCCTGCGCGGCGAACTGCCGGCCAAGACGGTACTGGAGACGGAGCATGCGCTGGCCTTCCACGACATCAACCCGGCCGCTGCGGTCCACGTGCTGGTGATCCCCAAGGGCGCTTACGTCAGCTGGGACGATTTTTCGGCCAATGCGTCGGAAGCGGAGATCGCCGGCTTTGTTCGCGCGATCGGCGAGACGGCGCGGATGGTGGGGGCGGAGCCGGGGGGCTATCGGCTGCTCGCCAACACCGGCAAGCGGGCCGGGCAGGAAGTGCCGCACCTTCACGTGCACCTGTTCGGCGGCCAGCCCTTGGGACCGATGCTGGCGCGCTGAGGAGTCTCTGTGTGACAGAGGGATTGCACAGGCGGAACTAGCCGCTAGGCTCCCGGCCGATTTCTATCCAGTTCTCGGGGGAGCCTTGATGGCTAGTGCCGCGCCAAACAAATCAGTGATCGGGCGAATGTTCGCCCGCAAGTCGATCGCCCAGGTCCAGCAGGAGTCCGCGTCGAGCGAGCTCAAGCGGACGCTGGGCAAGTGGAACCTGCTGTTGCTGGGCGTCGGCTGCATCATCGGCGCGGGCATCTTCGTCCGTACCGGCAGCGCCGCCGCGCTTCACGCGGGCCCGGCGGTGCTGCTGAGCTTCGTGGTCGCGGGCATCGTCTGCGCGTTCGCCGGCCTCTGCTACGCCGAGCTGTCCTCGACCTTGCCGGTGTCCGGCTCGGCCTACACCTACGGCTACACTACGCTCGGCGAATTCGTCGCCTGGATCATGGGCGCGCTGCTGCTGCTCGAATATGGGCTTGCGGCGTCGGTCGTGGCGGTCGGCTGGGGCGGCTATGTGGTCAGTCTCTTGGCCGACTTCGGGATCGTGATCCCGCCGCAACTTACCGGTCCCGCCGGCTACACGCTGATGCGTGAAGGCGTGCCGGTGCTGGTCAACGGCGCCGAGGTCACCACTTTGTTCAACCTGCCGGCTTTCCTGATCTGCATCGCGCTGTCGGTCCTGCTGGTGGTCGGCGTGTCGGAATCGGCCAAGGTCAACAACGCCATCGTCGCGATCAAGGTCAGCGTGCTGGTCGCCTTTATCGTCGTCGGCGGCCTGATCGTCCTATCCAATCTGCCGCAGCTGGTGGCGACCAACTGGACCCCGTTCATTCCGGAAAACACCGGGGACGGGCAGTTCGGCGTCGACGGCATCATGCGCGCGGCGTCCATCGTCTTCTTCGCTTATATCGGCTTCGAAGCGGTCTCGACCGCGGGGCAGGAAGCCAAGGATCCGAAGCGCGACATGCCGTTCGGCATCATCGGCAGCCTGATCGTCTGCACCGTCATCTATATGCTCGTCGCTGCGATCATGACCCTGCTGGTGCCTTATGCCCAGCTCAACGTGCCGGATCCCGTTGCCGTCGTGGTCGACAATTTCGGCCCGACCTGGAGCTGGCTCGCCAAGATCATCAAGATCGGCGCGATCATCGGCCTGACCTCGGTCGTGCTGGTGCTGATGTATGCCCAGACCCGCATCTTCTACACCATGGCCCGCGACGGCCTGCTGCCGAAGGTGTTCGCGACAGTGCATCCGCGGTTCAAGACGCCGCACATCAACACCATCCTGGTCGGCATCATCACGGCCATCGCGGCCGGCTTCTTCGACATCAACGTGCTGGGCGATGCGACCTCGGTCGGCACGCTGGCGGCGTTTGCCATCGTTTGCCTGTCGGTGATCTACCTCCGCCGCTCGGCGCCCGAGCTGCCGCGCGGGTTCAAGGTGCCGCTCTATCCGGTGCTGCCGGTGCTCGGCATCCTGTCGTGCCTGTACCTGATCACCACCGTGCCGCTGCACATCCTGATGTACTTCGGCATCTATATGGTGGTCATGACCCTGCTCTACTTCGTCTATGGCATGAGCCATTCGGAGCTGGGCAGGGGCCATACGGTCACCGCCGATGGCGAGATGCCTTACTATCCGGAAGACAATCCGGAAGGCGGCACCGTTACCCGCGACTGATCGGGGGGCAGCCCACAAACAAGAAGGGCCGGTGCAGCGATGCACCGGCCCTTTGTTTTTGCGCTTGTGAGTGGCGGCTTAGAGGAGGTCGCCCGCCAGCGCCTTGAGGTCCGCTTCCGGGCGGGCGCCATAATGCTGGATCACTTCGGCCGCGGCGATGGCGCCGAGGCGGAGCGAGGCTTCGAGACCGAGGCCGCGGGCTTGGCCGGCGAGGAAGCCCGCGGCGAACAGGTCGCCCGCGCCGGTGGTGTCGACCAGACGCTCGATCGGTTCGGCCGGGACCGAGGCGCGTTCGGTACGCGAC
This sequence comes from Sphingomonas sp. LHG3443-2, assembly GCF_049896405.1. NCBI lineage: Bacteria > Pseudomonadati > Pseudomonadota > Alphaproteobacteria > Sphingomonadales > Sphingomonadaceae > Sphingomonas > Sphingomonas sp. LHG3443-2. The sequence continues at coordinate 857,764 of NZ_JAFCUG010000001.1, read as the reverse complement.
ACCGCGACCGCGCCTTGCTCGCTACGGGTAACGGCCAGCACCGGGACCTTCGCCGACAATGCGGCGAGACCCGCTTCGAAGTCGCTTTCGCCCGTCATCGCCGCCAGTTCGGCCTCGTTGGCGAACAGGATGTCGACCTTTCTCTCGTCGAGCAGGCGGTGGAAGCCGTCGCGGTGGCGGTCGACGCAGAAGGTGTCGCTGAGCGTAAAGGCGACCTTGCGGCCGGCCTCGCGCGCGGCGGCGATCGCGGCTTCCATCGCGGCACGCGGCACTTCGGGGTCCCACAGATAGCCTTCGAGGTAGAGGATGCCCGCATCGCGCACGGCATCGAGGTCGATCGCGTCCGGCGACAGCATCTGCGCCGCGCCAAGGAAGGTGTTCATGGTCCGCTGCGCGTCAGAGGTGACCAGGATCAGGCAGCGCGCGGTGGCGCCAACGTCTCCGCGCGCGGGCGTGTCGAACGCGACGCCGAGGCTGCGGATGTCATGGGCGAAGATGCCGCCCAGCTGGTCGTCGGCGACCTGGCCGATGAAGGCGGTCTTGATGCCCAGCGCTGCGAGGCCCGCGGCGGTGTTGCCGGCCGACCCGCCGCTCGCTTCGCGGCCCGGGCCCATCAGGCCGTAGAGCCGCTCTGCCTCCGCTTCGTCGATCAGCCGCATGCTGGCCTTGTCGAGACCCTGCGCCTCGAGGAAAGCATCGTCGGCGTCGGAGATCACGTCGACGATGGCATTGCCGATCGCGAGCACGTCATAGCGGGGAGCGGTCATGGGGCGTCCTGAATGAGGGAAAGTGGCGCGCGCCCTACCCGCATCCGCCCGTTCAGGGAAGGTCAGGGCGGCCGGGCCCACGGTTGCCTCCCCCACTCGAGGATGACAAAGCCGCCCCCATGCGTCGTCTATTTCCGCTTGCCGCCCTCTTGGTGGCCGCCTGCTCCACTGCTCCCACGCCAGCCCCTGTTCCCACCCCTGGCGTGCCTTCGCCGCCCACGGTGCGGACCAACCTCAGCGGGCTGACCGAGGCGGAGCTGCTGGCGCGCTTCGGCCCGGCCCCGTTCCGGGTGCGCGAGGGGAGCGGGCTCAAGCTGCAATGGCAGAACGCGAGCTGCGTGCTCGACACCTACCTCTACCCGCCAGTTAGCGGATCGGGTGCGGCGACCGTGCTCCACGCCGATGCGCGGCGGCCCGGCAGCGGCGAGACCGTGCCGATCGAGGGCTGCGTCGCGAGCCTTGCTACGCGCTGAGGCGCGCGGCCGCCCACTCCGCGGCTTCGGCGACGACCGGGTCTTCGTCACCACGTAGCGCTTCGACCTGACCGGCCAGCGCAAGGTCGCCGCTATTGCCGGCCGCGATCAGGCAGTTGCGGAGAAAGCGCTTCACGCCGATCCGCTTGATCGGGCTGCCGGAAAACAGTTCGCGGAAGCTGGTGTCATCGAGCCTCAAAAGGTCGGCCAAGGCCGGCGCTGCCAGTTCGGCGCGCGGCAGGAAGGCGCGGTGGGCGTGTGCTTGGCTTGCGAAGCGGTTCCACGGACAGGCGGCGAGGCAGTCGTCGCAACCGTAGATGCGGTTGCCCATCGCGTCCCGAAACTCGAGCGGGATCGGCCCGCTATGCTCGATGGTCAGGTAGGAGATGCACTTGCGCGCATCCAGCCGCCGCGGGCCGTCGATGGCGCCGGTCGGGCAGGCGACCATGCAGGCGCTGCAACTGCCGCAGTGATCGCGGCCTGGAGGATCGGGTTCCAGCTCCAGCTCGGTGAAGACGATGCCGAGGAACAGCCAGTTGCCGTGGCTGCGCGACAGGAGGTTGGTGTGCTTGCCCTGCCAGCCGATCCCCGCCGCCGCGGATAACGGCTTCTCCATGACGGGCGCGGTGTCGACGAACACCTTGAGCTCGCTCGGGACCGTGTCGACGATGAAGCGGGCGAGCGCTTTCAGCGCCTTCTTCACCGTCTTGTGATAGTCGGACCCTTGCGCATAGACGCTGATCCGGCCGCGATCGGGCGCGTTTTCGAGCGCCCGCGGGTCGCTGCCCGGCGCATAGCTCATTGCCAGTGCGATCACGCTCTTGGCCTCGGGCCACAGCCCTTGCGGATGGGCGCGCTGGCCGGCGCGTTCTTCCATCCAGCCCATCGCCCCGTGGCGCCCCTCGGCCAGCCATTCACGTAAGCGCTCGCCCGCTTCCGGCACCGCATCGGCGCGCGCGAAGCCGCAGGCGACGAAGCCGAGCCGCTCCGCTTCGCCTCGTATCTGTTCCTTAAGGCTTGCCGCTCCAAGCACTTGCACCCACTACAGGCGCCAAGAGCCGGAGACCAGACGAGTGCTGCAACAGAAGATCGGCGGCGAGGCGGCAGTGGAAGCCCGCGCGCTGGTGAAGACATTCGGAACCAAGCGCGCGGTCGACGGGGTCAGCCTGACGGTGCCGGCCGGCAGCATCTTCGGCCTGCTTGGTCCCAATGGCGCGGGCAAGACCACCACCTTGCGCATGCTGCTCGGCATCATCGACCCCGACAGCGGCACTCGTTCCTTGCTCGGCCAGTCGGAGCCGCTGAACGCGTCGAACGAGGTCGGCTACCTTCCCGAGGAGCGCGGGCTCTATCCCGCCATGAATGCGCGCGAGGCGATCGCCTTCATGGGTGCGCTGCGCGGCCTGCCGCTGGCCGAAGGGCGGCGCCGTGCCACCACCCTGCTCGCCGAGCGCGGGCTGTCGGAATGGGAGAAAAAGCCGATCCGCACCCTGTCCAAGGGCATGGCGCAGACGGTTCAGCTGCTCGGCACCCTTGTTCACAAGCCCCGGCTGATCGTGCTCGACGAGCCTTTCTCCGGGCTGGACGCGATCAACCAGGAGAAGCTGGAAGCGCTGATCCGGGCCGAAGCGGCGGGCGGCGCAACCGTGATCTTCTCGACCCACGTCATCGCTCATGCCGAGCGCCTGTGCGAGCGGATCGCGATCATCGCGGGCGGCAAGGTCGCTTTTGCCGGGGCGGTGGATGACGCGCGTGACCGGCTGCGTCCCGTGGTCCGACTGCAAACCCGCGCCGAAGGTGGCGCGTGGCGCGCCGCCTTGCCCGCGGGCGCCCGGCAGGTCGGGCGCGAATGGCGCTTCGAGCTTCCTGACGGCGGCCCGGAGCCCCTGCTTCGCGCCCTGATCGACGGCGGTGCGGGGATTGAGACATTGTCAATCGAGCGGCCTGGCCTTCACGACGCCTTTGTCGCCATTGCCGGCGCTTCGGCCGCTGCGGAAATGGGCAAGGGAGTGCCGGCATGACCCGCCGCCTCAACAAGCTGCAGGCAGCCTTCGTGATTGCACGGCGCGACTACACCGCGACGGTGCTTAGCCGGTCCTTCCTGTTCTTCCTGCTCGGGCCCTTGTTCCCGATCCTTCTCGGCGTGCTGTTCGGCGGCATCGGCGCCAAGGTCGCGAGCGATTCGGAGCGGACGCGCGTGGCGGTGATTGCCGCCCCGGCCGATTACGCCCGGCTGTCCGCCGCCGCCTCCGACCTGAACGCGCTTCCGGGATCGCCGCAGCTTCCGGACTTACGCCCAGCGCTGCCCGGCGCCGCGCCCGCGGACCTGCTGCGTGCATCGGACAAGCCGGTCACGGCGGTACTCTCCGACCCGTTCGGACAGCCCAGTCTGAGCGGCAAGATCGGGAGCGGCGATCCGCTGGTGGGCCAGATGCGGCTCCTGCTCGACCGCGCGCGGAGCGGCTCGGCACCGATCGCCCAGATCCAGGTCGAGGAAGTACGGCAGACCGCCGGCGCCACCCGCAACGCCCGCGAGGTCACCGCCCGCGCCGGGCAGGCCTTGCTGTTCCTGCTGACCCTGCTGCTGTCCGGCATGTTGCTGAGCCAGCTTATCGAAGAGAAATCGAACAAGGTGATCGAGGTGCTGGCTGCCGCGGTGCCGGTGGAGAGCATCTTCATCGGCAAGCTGTTCGCCATGCTGGCGATGAGCCTGACCGGCATCGCGGTATGGTTGAGCGTCGCGATGGGCTTTCTGGTGCTGTTTGCGCCCAGCCTGTTCTCGGTGCTTCCGGTTCCGGCGGTCGGCTGGCCCGTCTTCCTTGCGCTTGGCGCGCTTTATTATGCGATGAGCTATCTGCTGATCGGCGCCGCGTTCCTCGGCATCGGCGCGCAGGCGAGTACCGCGCGCGAGGTGCAGATCCTGTCGATGCCGATCACCATGGCGCAGGTCGGGCTGCTGTTGCTCGCCAATTTCGCCATCAGCGATCCCCATGGTTCGCTGGGCGTCGCCGCGGCCGCCTTCCCGTTGTCCTCGCCCTTTGCGATGATCTCACGGGCGGCGCTTGCCGACGCGGTGCTGCCGCACCTTGCGGCATTGCTGTGGCAGGGGCTGTGGGTGGCGTTGATCCTGAAGCTCGCGGCCGCCTGGTTCCGCCGCTCGGTGCTCAACAGTGGAGGTCCGCGCGGGCGCTGGTGGAAGCGAAAGGTGGCCGCAGCCGCCTAAGCGGCAGCCTTCTGCTCGTACATTGCGCGGTCGGCGCGGGCGAGCACGGCTTCAGGCGTGTCCCCGGCGCGAATCTCGGCAATGCCGATCGCCGCCGACAGGGGAATCGCCGTGCCGTCATAGCTGAAGCTGGTGCCGGCGATCCGGTCGGTCAGCCGCGCCGCGGTTTCGGTCGCCTGGTCGAGGTCGACCCGTTCCAGCAGGATCGCAAATTCGTCGCCGCCGAACCGCGCCACCGTGTCGCTTTGCCGGACGCCGCCGATCAGCAGTTCGGCGACATGGATCAGCGCGGCGTCGCCCGCATCATGGCCGAAACTGTCGTTGACGATCTTTAACCCGTCGACGTCGATGAACAGCAAGGCGCTCGCGTCGCCGTAGCGCTCCAGCCGGGCGATCAGTCCGGCGAGCTGCCGTTCGAATCCGCGGCGATTCGGCAGGGGGACGAGCGGATCGTGGTGGGCCAGCCGATCAAGTTCACCGACCTGCCGCTCGAGCCGCGCAACCGTGGCACGAAGGCGCGCAATCTCGCCCCACAATGCGGTGGGATCCTGGCTCAGGACCTCGTTGCCGTCGTTCATGCCTTACAAACCCCCAAAGGCGGCAAAGCCAGTCATAACGCAGATCAAGGCACTTTGGGAGCGGGTGACAGAAAGCGCCTGCGCTCCTAGGAGAAAGGCCGGTGACACGGGGAGCGATGAACGGATGGATGTCGGGATCATCATGGGCAGCCAGTCCGATTGGGAAACGATGCGTCACGCCGCATCGATCCTTGAGGAGCTTGGCATTTCTCATGAAGCAAAAGTGGTCTCGGCGCACCGTACTCCCCAGCGACTGTACGATTATGCGACAGGAGCCAAGGCGCGCGGATTGAAGCTGATCATCGCTGGCGCGGGCGGCGCGGCGCATCTGCCGGGCATGGCTGCGTCGATGACGCCGCTGCCGGTGCTTGGCGTGCCGGTCGAGAGCAAGGCGTTGTCGGGGCTCGATAGCCTGCTCTCCATTGCGCAGATGCCGGGCGGAGTGCCGGTGGGCACGCTGGCGATCGGCAAGGCGGGGGCAATCAACGCCGGCCTGCTCGCCGCGTCGATCCTGGCCTTGTCCGACGAGGCGCTGGCCGGACGATTGGACGCATGGCGGGCGGCGCAAACCGAATCGGTTGGCGAGCGCCCGGAGTGATCGCGCCGGGCGCCACGATCGGGATCATCGGCGGCGGTCAGCTCGGCCGGATGCTGGCGCTGGCCGCGGCGCCGCTCGGCTTCAAGGTCCATGTGTTCGATCCGCACGCGAGCCCGTGTGCAGCGGATGTGGCGGCAAGCTTTACCCGCGCCGCGTTCGACGATGTGGTGGCGCTGGAGCGCTTCGCGTCCGCTTGCGACGTCGTCACCTACGAGTTCGAGAACCTTCCCGTCGGACCGCTAGCCAACATCGCTGACAAGCTGCGGCCCGGCACTGCCAGCCTTGCCATCGCGCAGGACCGCTGCGCTGAGAAAAGCTTTGTCGAGGAAGCAGGCGGCCGGCCCGCGTCCTGGCGCAAGGTGGATGGCCCGGCCGACATCGCCGCAGCGGTGGAGGCGCTTGGGCTCCCGCTGGTGCTGAAGACCCGGCGCGACGGCTATGACGGCAAGGGCCAGGCCTGGCTTCGTTCGGCAGATGACGTGGAGCGCGTCTGGCAAGAGCTTGGCGGGCGCCCGCTGGTTGCGGAAAAGGCGATCGATTTCGAGGCCGAGTTCTCGGTCGTGCTGGCTCGGGGCGAGGACGGTGCCCTCGCCTTCTTCGAGTCAACGCGCAACATCCACGAGGACGGCATCCTCCGCCGATCGGAGCTTCCGGCCGGCGCGCTGATCGAGGCTCAAGTCGCCGAAGCGCGGCGGCAGGCGGGCGCCATCGCCGAGCGGCTTTGCCATATCGGGGTGCTGACGGTGGAGTTCTTCGCCTGCGCCGATGGGCCGCTGGTCAACGAAATCGCGCCGCGGGTGCACAATAGCGGCCATTGGACGATCGAGGGCGCAGCCACCTCGCAGTTTGCGCAGCATATCCGCGCCATCACGGGCCTGCCGCTCGGCAGTACCGCGCTGCGTGCCACGCGGGTGACGATGGACAATCTCATCGGCGACGAGATCGATCGCTGGCCCGAGCTCGCCGCCGACTTAGACGCCGCGCTTCACCTTTATGGCAAGGGCGCGGCGCGGCCCGGCCGCAAGATGGGCCACGTCACCCGGCTCGGCTGAGGCCCAACAAAAAAGGCCCGGAGCATCGCTGCCCCGGGCCTTCTTGGTTCAGGCTGACGCCTTACTTCGCTTCGATCACCTGCACCGGGTAGCCGAGCTTGTCGAGCTGCGGCTTGACCTTGGCAGCATCGCCCACGACCAGCCAGGTGAAGCCCTTGGGATCGATCGCGCCGCGCAGCGCGGTGTCGATGCCGCCCTGGTTGAGCGCGCGATAACGGGCTGCGAGCTGCTCCTGATAGTCGTCAGGACGGCCGAGCAGGCTGTTCGACATCATCGCCGCCAGCACCGCCTGCGAGGTCTCGAACCGGCCCGGCAGCGTGTTGACGTTGTTGCTGACGAGACGCTCCAGTTCGTCGGTGGTGACGCCCTTGCCGCCGAGGAGGTCGGTGACCTGGCTGTTCAGCGCGGCGATGGAATCGCCGGTGCGGTCGGCTTGGACGGGCGCGGTGATCGCATAGCCGACCCCGCCCTGCGCAACGTCGAAGCTGCTGCGGACGCCGTAGCTCCAGCCCTTGGTTTCGCGAAGGTCGGTGTTGATGCGCGACAGGAAGTTACCGCCCAGCACCTCGTTGCCGGCCTGCGTGGCGATGATGTCGCCGCGCGGATCGACGCCGGTGACCTGGCCGGCGACGATCACCGACTGCGGTGCGCTCGGCACGTTGACGAGGTAGATGGTCGGCGTGGTCGGACGCGCCGGGGCGGCCGCGAACTGCTTGGTGCCCTTGGCGACGCCGGCCGGCGCGGTCCAGGTGCCGAAGCGACGTTCGAGCTGCGGGGTCAGCTGCGACAGCGGCAGGTTGGAGACCACGAAGATCTCCGCATTGTCCGGACGCAGCCACTTCTGCTGGAAGCCAACGATGTCGTTGCGGGTGAACGCCTTCACCGCATCGGCCGACCCGTTGCCGACGATCGCATAGGGATGGTTGGCACCCCAGACGAGGCTCGGGATGATCCGCGCGGCGATGCCGTTCGGATCACGCTGCTGGGCGGCGATGCCGGTCAGCGCCTGCGCCCGCACCCGCTCCAGCTCCGCCGGGGCGAAGGTCGGCTGTTCGACCACCGTCTCGAGGAGATCCAGGCTCGGAGCAAGATTGGCGGACAGGGCCGACAGGGTCACCGTGCTGCGATCGAGCGACGAGCTGGTGCTGATGCTGGCGCCCAGTTCTTCCTGCCGCTCGGCGATCTGCTGGCTGGTGAGGTTGCCCGCACCTTCCTCGATCAGGCCGAGGGTCAGGCCCTGGAGACCGCGCTGGTTGGCGGCGTCGGCCGCAAGGCCGGCGTCGAAGGTCAGCGCCATGGTGGTCACCGGCACGGCGGTGCGCTGCGCGTAATTGACCCGCATGCCGTTCGACAGGGTGGCCCGCTGAATGGTCGGGAAGTCGAGCGCGGCGAAGTTGCCGACCGGCGGCACGTCGCGCTTGGTCGGCGGCGGCGGCGTGCCAACGCCCTTCTGCGCGGTCGGGCCCTTGGGCTCGACGGGAGCCGGACGCTCGCCCGGCTCGAGCCGGATCTTGAGCGGGGCAGCGGTCAGATACTGGCGGAATGCGGCCTGCACCTGCGCCGGGGTGACCCGGGCATATTCATCAAGCTGCTTGCGGAACCAGTTCGGGTCATTGGCATAAAGCTGTCCCTGCGCCAGCGCGACGGCCTTGCCGCCGAACCCGCCGACCTGCTCCAGGCCCTTGATCGTGCCGGCGACCTCGGTGGTCGCGGCGCGGCTCAGTTCCTCGCGGGTCGGGCCCTTGGCGATGAAGTCAGCCATGATCTCGTCGAGGCGCTTCTCGACCTGTGCCGGATCAACGCCCGGACGAACGGTCGCCTGGACCTGGAACAGCCCGACGCGATGCTGCGGGTTGGCGCTGGCCGAAACCGACACCGCCAGCTTTTCATTGCGGACCAGCGTATTGTCGAGGCGCGAGCTGGCGAGGCCGCCGAGCACCGAGCCACCAAGTTCGAGCGCCGCGGTCTGCTTGTCGAGCATGCCCGGGATCGCCCAGGTACGGCTGAGGGTGACGGCGGGAACGCGGTCCTTCATCACGATGGTCTTGCCGGTGGCGGCAGGCACCGACGCCATCGCCGGGGTGTTCACGGGCCCACGCTTGATCGCGCCGAAATACTTCTGGACCAGAGGACGGGCTTCGGCGGTGTTGATGTCGCCCGCCAGCACCAGCACCGCATTGTTGGGGCCGTAATTGTCGATGAACCACTTCTGGACGTCGGCGAGGCTGGCGGCGTCGAGATCGGCCATCGAGCCGATCGGGGTGTGGTGATAGGGGTGGCCGGCCGGGAACAGGTTGCTGAACAGTTCATACTGGACGAGGCCGCCCGGACGATTGTCGCCCTGCCGCTTTTCGTTCTGGACGACGCCGCGCTGGTTATCCAGCTTCTCCTGCGTCACCGCACCGAGCAGATAGCCCATGCGGTCCGATTCCATGAACAGCGCCTTTTCCAGCGCGGCCTTGGGCACCGTCTGGAAATAGTTGGTGCGGTCGAAGCTGGTGGTGCCGTTGAGATCGGTCGCGCCGATCTGCGTGGTGTACTTGAAGTAATCGTCCGGCAGGTTCTCCGACCCGTTGAACATCAGATGCTCGAACAGGTGGGCGAAACCGGTCTTGCCCTGCGGCTCATCCTTGGAGCCGACATTATACCACACGCTGACCGCGACCACAGGCGCCTTGCGGTCTTCGTGGACGACCACGGTTAGGCCGTTCTGGAGCTTGAAGGTCTGGTTGGGGATCTTCACGTCCTTGACCAGGCTCGGCAGCGGCGCCGCCCCTCCCTGAGCCGACGCTGCTGCCGGAAGGGCAAGCGTTCCGAGCGAGGCTCCGGCAAGCAACAACGAAAGTCGAACGGAATGACGCATGAGATTGAGGCTCCAAGAGAATCTTGATTTTGCTGGGTGGGGATTTTCCGCTGCCTGAACGCTCGTTCATCGACGAACGGCCAGTAAGTTTCGATATACGGCGGCCCGGACGGTGGAACCCTACGTCTTTTGCACGGGCGGATCATAGCGCCATCTGCGGTCCAGATGACAGGAGGCGCCGCCCCTGCTAGCGGCTCCGCCGACATGACCGACCGTTCCAAGATCCGCAATTTCTCGATCATTGCCCATATCGACCATGGCAAATCGACCCTCGCCGACCGGCTGATCCTCCGCACCGGGGGCCTCACCGAGCGCGAGATGACGCACGGCCAGGTGCTCGACAACATGGAGATCGAGCAGGAGCGCGGGATCACCATCAAGGCGCAGACCGTCCGCCTCGATTACAAGGCCAAGGACGGAGAGACCTACACCCTCAACCTGATGGACACGCCGGGCCACGTCGACTTCGCCTATGAAGTCAGCCGCAGCCTTGCCGCCTGCGAAGGCGCGCTGCTGGTCGTCGACGCGGCGCAGGGCGTCGAAGCGCAGACGCTGGCCAACGTCTACCAGTCGATCGAGCATGACCACGAGATCGTGCCGGTGATCAACAAGATCGATCTTCCCGCCGCCGAGCCCGACAAGGTCAAGGCAGAGATCGAGGAAGTGATCGGGCTCGACGCCAGCGACGCCGTCCTGACCAGCGCCAAGAGCGGGATCGGGATCGAGGAAGTGCTCGAAGCCATCGTCACCCGCATCCCGCCGCCGAAGGGCGACCCCGACGCGCCGCTGAAAGCCATGCTGGTCGACTCATGGTACGACCCCTACCTCGGCGTCGTTATCCTGATCCGCGTCATCGACGGCTACATCCGCAAGGGCCAGGAAATCGTCTTCATGGCGGCCGGCACCAAGCATCTCGTCGACCGCGTCGGCGCGATGAACCCCAAGCTTCAGATGCTGCCGGAATTGGGGCCGGGCGAAATCGGGATCATCACCGCACAGATCAAGGAAGTAGCGCAGACCCGCGTCGGCGACACCATCACCGACGCCAAGAAGCGTGCGGCCGAGCCCCTGCCGGGCTTCAAGGAAGTCCAGCCCGTCGTCTTCTGCGGCCTGTTCCCGGTCGACGCCGCCGACTTCGAGAAACTGCGCGAAAGCATCAGCAAGCTGCGTTTGAACGACGCCAGCTTCTCCTTCGAGACCGAAAGCAGCGCGGCACTGGGCTTCGGCTTCCGCTGCGGCTTCCTCGGGCTCCTGCACCTCGAGATCATTCAGGAGCGGCTGACCCGCGAATATGACCTCGACCTCATCACCACGGCGCCGAGCGTCGTCTACACGCTGCACCTGTCGAAATCGAAGACCGAGGACGCGCAGACGATCGAACTGCACAACCCGGCCGACATGCCCGACATCAATCGGATCGCGTCGATCGAAGAGCCGTGGATCGAGGCGACCATCTACGTCCCCGACGAATATCTCGGGCCGATCCTGAAGCTGTGCCAGGACCGCCGCGGCATCCAGAAGAACCTGACCTACGTCGGCGGCCGCGCGCAGCTGACTTACGAGCTGCCCTTGAACGAAGTGGTGTTCGATTTCTACGACCGGCTGAAGAGCATGTCGAAGGGTTATGCGAGCTTCGACTATCACCAGATCGGGACGCGCGAGGGCGACCTCGTCAAGATGAACATCCTGGTCAACGAGGAGCCGGTCGACGCGCTGTCGATGATCGTCCATCGCGGCACCGCCGAACGACGCGGCCGCGGCATGGTCGAGCGGCTGAAGGAATTGATCCCCCGCCACATGTTCAAGATCCCGATCCAGGCCGCAATCGGCGGCAAGGTCATCGCCCGCGAGACCATCGGCGCGCTGCGCAAGGACGTGACGGCCAAGTGCTACGGCGGCGACGCGACGCGTAAGCGCAAGCTGTTGGAGAAGCAGAAGAAGGGCAAGGCGCGGATGCGGGAATATGGCAACGTCAGCATCCCGCAAGAGGCGTTCATCGCCGCGCTTCGCATGGGCGACGAGAACTAGGCCTACGCCCCGCCGGGCCGGCGAGGAACCGCTTTGCATCCGTGCCGGGCCGTGCAAGACCTGTGGCGTGAGCATCGGCCCGGAACAGCAAGCGAGTGCGCCGCAAGCATATCTGATCGCCGCGCTGCACGATGCTGGCGAGGGAGACCGGGCCGCTCTGCACCAGGTTTATGAACGGACCTCCGCGAAGCTGATGGGCATCTGCCTTCGTATCCTTCGTGACAGGAACGAGGCCGAAGAGGTGTTGCAGGAGGTGTTCATCAGCGTCTGGAACCGAGCGGGCACCTTTGATCCCAGCCGCTCGAGCCCCCTGACGTGGTTGTGCACAATCGCCCGCAACAAGGCGGTCGATCGGCTGCGGTCGCGCCGCGCCCACCGTGCGGACGCGCCGTTCGCGGAAGCGCTTGAGCTTGCCGACGATGCTCCCGATGGCTTCGCTGCCGCCGCTTCACGGCAGGAAGGCGAGCGCATCCTTTATTGCTTGTCGACTTTGGAAAAGCGCTCGCAGGAGGTCATCCGCACCGCCTTCTTTGACGGGCTGAGCTATTCGGAGCTGGCGGCGGCCGCCGGCGTTCCGCTGGGCACGATGAAAAGCTGGATCCGCCGCGGGTTGCAGCGCCTCAAGGCCTGCCTCGAAGGATGAGCGAGGAAGTGCCCCTCGCCGCGGAATATGTGCTTCGCCTGCTCGAAGGGGCGGACTTGCTCGAGGCGCAAAGGCGGGTCGCGACCGATCCGGCGTTCGCGGCCGAGGTGAGCTGGTGGGAAGAGCGCCTCGCGCCGTTGTTCGATGAATTCGCCGACGCGCCGCCCTCGCCCGAGCTGTGGGCGACAATCCTCCGCCGCCTGGACGAGCCCGGCGCCAAGGTCGTGGTGCTCAAACGGCAGCTTGCGCGCTGGCGGGCGGCTGCCGCCGTTGCGGCGGTTGCGGCAATTGTCCTTCTCGGACTTCAGCTCCGGCCGGAGCCGCCACTGCCGGCGCCTGTTCCGCAAGTACGGCCTGCCCCGTTGCTGGTCGCCTCGCTGGTCGGCGAGGAAGCGCCCGAGGCACTGACCGTGGCTTATCGTCCGGACGCGCGCGAACTGGTCATCACGCCGGCCCGGGTCCGTGCGCCTGCCGGCCGCTCCCGCCAGCTGTGGCTGATCCCCGAAGGCGCGCAACCGATCTCGCTCGGCCTGGTCGCCAGCGAAGGATTGCAGCGCCGCGTCCTCACCGCGGCGGTTGCAAACCGCTTCGCAAGCGGGGCGACCATTGCCCTCTCGGACGAGCCAAGCGGCGGCTCACCCACTGGTCAGCCGACGGGCGCCGTACTCGCGTCAGGTGGTCTCAGCAGCATATAAGCGAAGCAATGCGCCCCTGCTTGATCATCCGACGCCCCGCGAGATCGCCGGAACTTTCCCGTTAAGCTGCCGTTTAACTAACCAACATAGGTTTGTCTCGTGAAGGGTTGCTGTGTTGCGTTCAACTCTTCCAACAACCTCGCGAATGACGTTCAGGCGGTCTGATCCGCTCGCAACCACTTCGCCCTCCTCCGGTACTGGCGCGACAATCTTCACGTCTGCGCATCCGATCCAACCGCAAATCCGTAGCTGCTAAGCTGGCGTGAGCCCTGCTCTCGCCTGCCGGCCGCATTGTCTGGTCAACCAGGGTGAGAGGAAGTGGGATGTTTGAAAATGGTGGCGTGGATGCGCTTGAGAGGATCGAGCAGCGGCGCAAAGGTCGACGAGACTTCTTCCGGATTGCTGCCACAGCAGCGGTAACCGCGCCCCTGGCGCTCACCCTTGGCGGCCAGCCGGTCACCGCGCAGACCGCGGTCACCGATGCCGACATCCTGAACTTCGCGCTCAACCTCGAATATCTTGAAGCGCAATTCTACCTGTACGCAGTCACCGGCACGGGGCTTCCGACCGGCCTTACAACCGGCACCGGCACGCAAGGCGCCGTGACCGGCGGGCGCAAGGTCAATTTCACCGACCCGCTGGTTGCCCAATATGCCAACGAGATCGCCTCGGACGAGCAGGCCCACGTCGCGTTTCTCCGCAACGCGCTTGGCGCTTCCGCGGTGGCACAACCGGCGATCGACATCGGCACCGATCCCAATGGCGCCTTCTCCACCGCGGCGCGTGCCGCCGGGCTGGTCGGCGCGGGGCAGAGCTTCGACCCTTATTCGAGCGACGAGAATTTCCTGCTCGGTGCCTTCATCTTCGAGGACGTCGGGGTCACCGCCTACAAGGGCGCCTCGCCCTTGATCACCAACAAGACCTTCCTTGAGGCCGCCGCCGGCATCCTCGCGGTGGAAGCCTATCATGCGGCGCTGGTCCGCACGACGCTGTACCGCAAGGGCATCCAGACCCCCGCGCTGGTCCAGGCGACGGAGGCCATCTCCAACGCTCGCGACAGCCTCGACGGGCCGAGCGACAAGGACCAGGGCATCGCGCCGCGCGACAATGCGTCCAACATCGCGCCGCTCGACGGCAATGGCCTCGCCTACAGCCGCTCGGCGGGCGAGGTGCTGAACATCGTCTACCTGACGCAGCTGGCGCGCACCCAGGGCGGGTTCTTCCCCGCCGGCGTGAACGGCAACATCCGCACCAGCCAGGCCAACTGAGCCGATTTATCAGCCCCTTGGCGGGCCGGAGACGAACCATGATCGAACAGGATACCATGAACGAAGTGCTCGCCGCTTGCGACAAGCGACGCGATGCACGCCGGGCTTTCCTTCGCGCCAGCAGCACGGCTGCGGTGCTGGTCGGGGCCGGCGCGCTTGCCGGCTGCGGCGGCGGTGGCGGCGGCGGCAATGACGAGCCGCTGATCCAGGTGCCGGGAACACCGGGCACGCCGCCCCCGACCGGAACCCCGGCGCCGGGCACCATCTCGGACCCCGACATCCTCAACTTCGCGCTGAACCTCGAATATCTCGAAGCGCAATTCTATTCCTTTGCCGCGTTCGGGACCGGCCTTGCCGCAAACCTCCTGACCGGCACGGGCACCCAGGGCGCGGTGACGGGCGGCCGGCAGGTTACCTTCACCGACCCGCTGGTCGCCCAATATGCCCGCGAAATCGCGGTCGACGAACGCCAGCATGTCGCCTTTCTGCGCTCCGCCCTTGGCAGTGCGGCGGTGGCCCAGCCGGCCATCGACATCAGCGCCACGGCCAACAGCGCCTTCTCCGCGGCGGCGCGCGCGGCCGGGCTGATCGGCGCTGGCCAGGCGTTCGACCCTTATGTCAATGACGAGAACTTCCTCCTTGGCGCGTTCATCTTCGAGGATGTCGGGGTCACCGCCTACAAGGGCGCCTCGCCGCTCATCACCAACAAGACCTTCCTTGAAGCGGCGGCAGGCATCCTTGCTGCCGAAGCCTACCATGCGGGACTGGTCCGCACGGTGCTCTACGCCAAGGGGCTGCAGACCCCTTCGCTTCGCACCGCGACCGAGCAGATCTCGGACGCCCGCGACACGCTCGACAACCCGGCCGACGTCGATCAGGGCGTCGCGCAGCGCGGGGCGGCGTCCAACATCGTGCCGGCAGACAACAATGCCATCGCCTACAGCCGGACGCCGGGCGATGTGCTCAACATCGTCTACCTGACCGCGGCAGCGGCCCAGCAGGGCGGCTTCTTCCCGGCCGGCGTCAACGGCAACGTCCGCGTCAGCACCGCTGGTTGATCATCAGGGGAGTTCGGGCGTCTCGCCCGGCTCCCCCTTTGTCCAGACACACAGGGGATCCACATGAAAAGACTGTTCCTCGCCAGCGTCGCCCTGCTCGGGCTCGCGGCACCTGCAGCGGCGCAAAATAGCGGCGCTTATTTCGGGATCGAAGGCGGCATCCTGTCGCCCAAGACCAATCGCGCCGACGTGAATGCCGATTTCACCAGCGTGCAGACGCCGACCACCCCGGCCGGCCCGGCCACCGTGGCCGACACGCTGCTGCCCGGCGCCATCCGTATCGATTACAAGCGCGGCTACGACGTGGATGCGATCGCCGGTTACGATTTCGGCTTCCTCCGCACCGAGGTCGAACTTGGCTACAAGCGCGCCAAGCTCAATGAATATCGCTTCAGCGATGCGTCGCTGGCGACACTCAGCACCGCGCTCAACCGCCCGTCGGCCGCACCCGATCCGTTTGCGCCGGGCTTTCCCGCCCTCACCACCGCCGATGTCGATGGCCGCATGACCATCTATTCGGCGATGGCCAACGCGCTGCTCGATCTCGGCAACGATCGCTTCTCGGTCTATGCCGGCGGCGGCTTTGGCCGTGCGCGGGCGAAGCTGCTTGGCAACCGCGACGATGCCTGGGCCCACCAGCTGATCGCAGGCGCCCGTTTCGCGCTGTCGGACAACATCGATTTCGGCCTCAAGTATCGCTACTTCCGCACCAACCGGCTGGAGCTTGGCGACAGCGAGACGACGGTGGTGCAGGGCAATCCCGACCTCCTCAACCTCGGCACTACGTCGTCGCCGGTGTTCGTGGAGCGGCGGACCAGCGTGGCGCTCGACACGCAGTTCAACGAGCGCTTCCGCTCCCACAGCCTGCTTGCCAGCCTGATCTTCAACTTTGGCGCCAGGGAAGCCGCGGCACCGCCACCGCCCCCGCCGCCCCCTCCGCCGCCCGTAGCCGAAGTGGCGCCGCCACCGCCGTCGCAGACCTGTCCCGATGGAAGCGTGATCCTCGCCACCGACGCTTGCCCGGTGCCCCCGCCCCCGCCGCCTCCGCCGGAGGTCGCGCCGGTCCGCGGCTGATTGTTGCGCGCGGAGCCGGCGGACAGGGTCAAGCCTTGTTCGCCGGCTCCGGCGTAATCGCTACAATGTTGAGTAAGCCGCCCGGGATGCGAAACCTCAGCGCTCGCTGAGGTAGTACCTGTCCTGCCGCTGGAGATGATCGTCCAGCTCGTAGACGATCGGCTGTCCGGTCGGGATCTCCAGGCCAGTGATGTCGGCGTCCGAGATGCCGGACAGATGCTTCTCCAGCGCACGCAGGCTGTTGCCATGCGCCGCGATCAGCACCCGTTCGCCGCGGCGGAGGCACGGGGCGATCTCGGCTTCCCAATAAGGCAGCACGCGAGCGATGGTGTCCTTGAGGCTCTCGGTCGCGGGAACGTCGATACCGGCGTAGCGGCGGTCCTCCTGAAGCGAGGCGTAGGGGCTATCGCCTTCCAGCGGCGGCGGGGGCACGTCGAAGCTGCGGCGCCAGATCTTGACCTGTTCTTCGCCGACCTTGGCCACCGTCTCGGCCTTGTTGAGCCCGGTCAGCCCACCGTAATGGCGCTCGTTCAGCCGCCAGTCCTTGGTCATCGGCAGCCAGATCCGATCCATCGCGTCGAGGGCGAGATTGGCGGTGCGGATTGCGCGCTTCTGCACGCTGGTGAACACGCGATCGAGATCGATACCCTTGTCGCGCATCAATGCGCCCGCTGCTCGCGCTTCGGCCTCGCCATGTTCGGTCACGTCAACGTCCCACCAGCCGGTGAAACGATTTTCGAGGTTCCACTGGCTCTGGCCGTGGCGAAGGAGGACGAGGGTCGGCATCGGCTTACTTCGTCTCCAGCTCGGGCAGGATCTGGTGCAAGGCATCGAGGCAGGAGTGCGCGAGCTTCTTGCTCCGCTCCGGGCTCCAGCCGTGAATCGGATCGGCCAGCGGATCGTGATCCTTGAACGGCATTTCCAGCGTCATCGACACGCAGCCATAGCGTTCGGCGAGCTGGGTGGTGCTCATCGACAGGTTGGCTTCGCCCGGACGCGACAGTTCATAGCCCTGCTGCGTCTGGAAGTCGGGGCAGATGCGCTCCAGCGTGTTGGCGAAGAGGTGATAGAGCTCCTCCTGCCGGGGCTTGAGACTGGGGATTCCTTCGAAGCCCGCAAGGAAGTTGGCGGCGATCGCCTCGTCGCCGTGGATGTCCATCGCGAACACCGGCTTCTGCTCGTCCATCGCATTGCGGACGCAGAGTACTTCGGGGCTGCGCTCGGCCGACGGAGCGTGCCATTCGCGGTTGAGATTCACGCCCGCGGCGTTGGTGCGCAGATGCCCGCGCGCCGACCCGTCCGGATTCATGTTGGGCACGCAATGGAAGGTGCAACGTGCACGCAGCGCGCGGCCAACCGGATCGTCATAATCGACCAGCTTTTCGAGCGCGCCTTCCATCCACCATTCGGCCATGCTCTCGCCCGGATGCTGGCGGGCATAGAGCCAGACGGTGAGCGGCCCCTCACCGATGGTCAGGCAGTCGATCGGCTGCCCGTCGAGGCTTGTGCCGAGCGTCCGGTAGCGGACCCCGTCGATCTCGGCGATGGCGGAGACGAGATCGTGGTGCCGCTCCATCGAGTAAGGCGCGAAATAAGCCACCCACAGGAGGTCGCTGTCGACCTCTACGTCGATGGTGAGCACGCCATTGTCGTAGCTCGTCTCGGCCTGAACCCAGGTCTCGCGGTCGGTCGACACGCGCGCCTGATAGCCCGGCCATCCCATCGGGTAGGCAGCGTTGGCGCAGTTGGTGAGGCGCAGGGTCAGCGCCTGGTTGCGCACGCCCGACAAGCGGAAGTGGAACCACTGATAGAAGTCGGAATGGGCGTCCTGATTGATCTCCAGATCGAGGACGCTGCCTTCGGCCTTGGTGAGCTTGATGTTGCCGCTGTCGAAGGCGCTGCTGACGATGATGGACATGGGGCCGCGCCTTAGTGGCTCAGCGCTCAGTGGCCAAGAAGAAAGCCACCGCTCATTGCGCCGTGCAGCACCGCCGCCTGCAGTGACGCCATCTCGTCCGCCCAATAGCGATCGGCTTCGAGGTGCGGACTGATCGCGCGGACCTTGGCGTGCAGCGCACCGAGCGGCGCCGAGGTCGCGAGCGGCGCGTGGTAATCCACCCCTTGCGCGGCGGTGATCAGCTCCACCGCGATGACGCCGGCCGCATTGCGGGCGACGGTAGCCGCCTTGCGCCCGCTGATCGGGGCCATCGAGACATGATCCTCTTGGCCTGCCGAGGTCGGGATTGAATCGACCGACGCAGGGAAGGCGAGGCTGCGGTTCTCCGCCACCAGCGCGGCGGCGGTGACCTGCGGGATCATCAAGCCGCTGTTGACCCCGCCATCGTCGGTCAGGAACGCTGGAAGGCCGCTCATCTTGGGATCGACCAGCACGGAAATGCGACGTTCCGAGAGGCTCGCGACTTCACATAGCGCCATGGTGATGGTGTCGGCGGCGAAGGCCACGGGCTGGGCGTGGAAGTTGCCGCCGGAGATGGCGTGATCACCCTCCTCGCCGCTGAACAGGATCGGGTTGTCGGTCACGGCAGCAGCCTCGATCGTCAGCGTGCGCGCGGCATTCTCAAGCAGGTCGAGCGCGGCGCCCATGACCTGCGGCTGGCAGCGGAAGCTGTAAGGATCCTGCACCCGGCCGCAGCGATGGTGCGAGGAGACGATGGCCGAGCCGTCGAGCAGGCGGCTGAGCTCGCCCGCAACACGGATCTGTCCCGGCTGCCCCCGAAGTGCCGAGATGCGCGGGTCGAATGGCTTGACGCTGCCTTTCAGCGCATCGACCGCCAGCGCGCCGGCGTGCAGCGCGGCGCCGAACACGCGCTCCGCCGCGAACAAGGCGTCGAGCGCCACCGCGGTGCTGAACTGCGTTCCGTTGATGAGCGCGAGGCCTTCCTTTGGCCCAAGCTCCAGCGGCGTGCGCCCCATACGTTCCAGCGCCGCGGCGGCGGGCAGGCGCTCACCAGCGAGATCGATCCAGCCATGCCCCATCAGCGCGGCGGTCATGTGGGCCAGCGGCGCCAGGTCGCCCGAGGCGCCGACCGACCCCTGTGACGGGATCACCGGCATCGCATCCGCGTCGAGCAGCGCCTGCAACGCGTCCACCACCGCCCGCCGCACTCCCGAATGCCCGCGCCCGAGGCCGAGCAGCTTCAGCACGATCATCAGCCGCGTCACATGCCGCGGCGTCGCTTCGCCGAGGCCGCAGCTGTGCGACAGGATGAGGTTGCGCTGCAGCTCGGCCAGCCGATCGTGCGGAATGCGTTCCTGCGCAAGGAGGCCGAAGCCGGTGTTGATGCCGTACACCGTCTCCCCGCCGGCGACGATGCGCGCCACTGCCGCGGCGGATGCATCGATGCGGCCAAGTGCGGCGTCGTCGAGGCGGGCAGGCGACCCGCTCCACAGCTTGCGAAGGGTGGCGAGGGTGATGGCTTCTGGGTCGAGGCTAAGCATGCCCCCGCTTAGTGCGGAACCGCTTGCGGGGGGAGAGGCGATGAAGAAGCTATGTGAGCATCCCTGATGGTACTTTGCTTGGATGGGCGAACGTCTGCTAACGACCCAAAGCGGACACCCAGTTAGACGGTTGCAGCCAGTTACCTTGGTCTGCCACACGCGACCGTTGAGGAAACTGGATGGGCTGCCGTGACTGAGCTTGGAATACCGCCTGCCGCTACGCGAGACCCACGAGCATTTGAGATGATGCGTGTGTGGATTGCAGAACATCGACTGCACTGCGCGATGAATATCGGCGTCTACGAAGCGCAAGGCATCGCTGAAGAAAGAGCATGGGGCATTATCTTGGCGGATGCAGCGCAGCATCTTGCTGACGCTCTCTCGTCCGAAGGGCTGCGCGAAAGAAAAGATGTTCTCAGGGACATTCGGACTCATTTCCAAGCAGAACTCGATGACCCCACCTCAAGAACATGCGGCTCATTTCGCGATTAGCCGATGTCCGCTTTCCACCCAAAGCAGACGTTCGGCCTGCGCCTTGCACAATAGGAATTCGGTCGCTCTACTAACCTGGGCGGTTCGCCGCGAGGCTCCTTCTCATCTTTTGTTATCCATCAGCGGCCAGGTCACGGCGTGAGACCTTCGTGACCTTCCCGAAGTAGCGGAAAACGAACGCTGCTAACGCAAAGGTCACCGCGCCGAGACCCCCCGCAACCGGTGACCTTTTTGACCTTTGCCAAAGGTAGCGTGGCTTAAGCGAGGCTCGGCAGGTCCAGACCCTGTTCGCGGGCGCAATCAACCGCTTCCTCATACCCCGCGTCGGCGTGGCGCATGACCCCGGTCGCGGGGTCGTTCCACAGCACGCGCTCCAGTCGCCGCGCCGCTTCATCGGTGCCATCGGCGACGATCACCATCCCGGCATGCTGGCTGTAGCCCATGCCAACCCCGCCGCCGTGGTGGAGCGAGACCCAGGTCGCGCCGCTGGCGGTGTTGAGGAGGGCGTTGAGTAAAGGCCAGTCGCTGACCGCGTCGCTGCCGTCTTTCATCGCTTCGGTCTCGCGGTTGGGCGAGGCGACCGAGCCGCTGTCGAGATGGTCGCGGCCGATGACGATCGGGGCGCTGACTTCCCCTTTGCGGACCATTTCGTTGAAGGCGAGGCCGAGGCGGTGGCGCTGGCCGAGGCCGACCCAGCAGATGCGCGCCGGAAGGCCCTGAAAGGCGATCCGCTCGCGGGCCATGTCAAGCCAGCGGTGAAGGTGGGGATCGTCGGGGATCAGCTCCTTCACCCGCTGGTCGGTGCGGTAGATATCCTCGGGATCGCCCGACAGCGCGACCCAGCGGAACGGCCCGACGCCACGGCAGAACAGGGGACGGATGTAGGCCGGCACGAAGCCGGGGAAGTCGAAGGCATGTTCGACCCCGGCATCGAGCGCTTCCTGGCGGATGTTGTTGCCATAGTCGAAGACGGGAATGCCCTCGGCCTTGAAGCTCAAGAGCGCTTCGACATGCCGGGCCATGGAAATGCGCGCAGCGGCGGCGGTGCCTTCGGGATCGCGCTCGCGGCGCTCAATCCATTCGGCGACGGTCCAGCCCATCGGCAGATAGCCGTTGACTGGGTCGTGGGCGCTGGTCTGGTCGGTGATGGCATCGGGCCGGATACCGCGGGCAAGCATTTCGGGCACGATCTCGGCGGCGTTGCCGAGCAGGCCGACGCTGGTCGGCTCGGTCGCCGCGGCGATGATCTTCAGCGCCTCGTCAATGGTGGCGGCACGGCGGTCGAGGTAGCGAGTCTCGAGCCGCTTCTCGATCCGGCTTTCCTGGCATTCGATAGCGATACAGTGCGCGCCGGCCATCACCGCCGCCAGCGGCTGCGCGCCGCCCATACCGCCTAGCCCGGCGGTCAGGATCCACTTGCCCGAAAGATCGCCGCCGAAATGCTGGCGCCCCATTTCGGCAAAGGTCTCGTAGGTGCCTTGAACGATCCCCTGCGTGCCGATGTAGATCCAGCTGCCGGCGGTCATCTGGCCGTACATCATCAGCCCGGCGCGATCGAGCTTGTGGAAATGCTCCCAGGTCGCCCATTTGGGGACGAGATTGCTGTTCGCCAGCAGCACGCGCGGGGCGTCAGGGTGGGTGCGGAAGACGCCAACCGGCCTGCCCGACTGGACCAGCAGGGTCTCGTCGGCTTCCAACCGCTCAAGCGTCTCGACGATCCGGTCAAAGCTCGCCCAGTCACGCGCGGCGCGGCCGATCCCGCCGTAGACGACGAGGCTTTGCGGGGCCTCGGCGACCTCGGCGTCGAGGTTGTTCATGAGCATCCGCACCGCGGCTTCGGTCTGCCAGCTCTTGGCGACCAGCTCAGGTCCGCGGCGGGCCCGGATGAGGCGCTGATTGTCGCGGCGGTCGATCACTGTTCCTGTCCCCCGAAGATACGTCGTTCCGGCATGAGGCCCAGCCAGTAGCCGAGCTCGGCGGCTTCCGCGATCCGCCACACGGCAAGGTCGGCGGCCTTGCCCGGCTCGATCGACCCGATCTCGCTGACGAGGCCGAGCGCTCGGGCGGCGTTGATGGTCATGCCCGCGATCGCTTCTTCCGGCGTCAGGCCAAAAAGGTTGCAGGCCATGTTCATCGCAAGCTGCGGGACCAGGCTGGGCGAGGTGCCGGGATTGCAGTCGGACGCAACGGCCATTGCCACGCCATGCTTGCGGAGTAGATCGACCGGCGGCTGCTTGGTCTCTCGCAAGGTGTAGAAGGCGCCGGGCAGCAGAACCGCGACCGTTCCTGCCGCCGCCATCGCCGCTGCGCCCGCTTCGTCGAGATGCTCGAGATGGTCCGCCGACAGCGCCTGGTAGCGGGCGGCGAGCGCAGCGCCGTTCTGGTTGGACAGCTGCTCGGCATGGAGGCGCACCGGCAGGCCGTGCGCGGCGGCGGCTTCGAACAGGCGCTCGGTCTCTGCCGGCGTGAACGAGATGCCTTCGCAAAACGCATCGACAGAGGTCGCCAGCCCGAGCCTCGCCACCGTCGGCACCAGTTCGCTGATCACTTGCTCGACATAAAGCTCGCGGTCCGCGCCGGCTGGCAGGGCATGGAGGGCGAGCAGGGTCGGCACCACCCGCACCGCTTCCGAGCGGCCGAGCGTGCGGACAACGTTGAGGAGGCGAAGCTCCGACGCGGGGTCGAGGCCGTAGCCGGATTTGATCTCCACCGTCGTCACGCCGCCGCGCATCAAGGCGTGCAGGCGGATGCGGCTTTGCTCGAGCAATTCGGTGACGCTGGCGGCGGCAGTGGCGCGGACGGTGGAGGCGATGCCGCCGCCCGCCCGCGCAATCTCTTCATAGCTGGCGCCGGCGCGGCGCTGGGCATGCTCGGCTGCACGGGTGCCGCCGAATACGAGGTGGGTGTGACAGTCGACCAGCCCCGGTGTCACGAACGCGCCGCCAAGCGGCACCACCTCGGCAGCACGGGTGCCGGCGAGCTCCGTGCGGCGGCCGACGCGGACGATCCGGCCGCCGTGAATCCCGATCGCCGCATTGTGGATCAGGCCGAGCGGATTGCCCGGTGCGGGAACCATCGTCAGGGCATGGCAGTCGGTCAGCAGGCGGTCCCACATGGGACAAGGCCTTAGGCTGCTGCTAGAGCACAAGGCAATGACCAGCGCCTGGCCCAACCTGTTCGACCTTCTCCTCCCCGCCCATGCCGAGGCACCCGTCGGGCTGATTGGCGCACCGCTCGGCACCGGATCGGTGACGCCCGGCCGCTGCGACCTCGCTCCGGCTGCGCTCCGCGGGGTGTTGCGGCGGATCGGCACCTACGACCTCGATAGCCGGCGGGAGATTGCGTCGACCATCGCCGATCATGGCGATGTCGCGCTCGACGGCCTCGACATCGAAGCGGCGACCAGCCCGATCCGCGCGGCGGTGCAGGCGTCGGTCGAGCGGCATGCGCTGACCCTGCTGATCGGCGGGAACAATGCGGTGACGCGGCCGGGGTTGCTCGGGATGGCGGATGCTCTCGGGGTTGGCATTGAGGAAGTGGGCCTGATCACGCTTGACGCGCATTTCGACATGCGCGGGCTTGAGCAGGGGCTCAGCAATGGCAATCCGGTCCGCGCGCTTCGTCAGGACGGCCTGCCGGGCGCCAACGTCGTGCAGATCGGCCTCGCCCCGTTCGCCAACTCGCGCGCGATGCATGAGGATGCGCTGGCGGGCGGGCATCTCGTGGTGACCCTGCAGGACACGCTGCTCGAGGACGGCGGCGAGACGGTCGAGGCTGCGCTCGCGCATTTGGCGGGCTGCAAGGCGATCTTCCTCGACTGCGACATCGATGTGATCGAGCGGAGCCAGTTTCCCGCCGCACCCGGCGCGCGGCCGGGCGGCATGATCGATGTCGAGTTCTTCGCCTTCGTCCGCCGGCTTGCCGCCGAACCCAAGGTGCGCGCGATCGACCTCACCGAATGGGATCCGCCACTCGACCCGTCCGATCTCAGCGCCCTCGTCGCCGCGCGGTGGCTGGCGGAGGTTCTCGCCGGCTTCGAGGCTCGACCCTAAGCCATCAGTTCCTCAATGGCGGCAGCGAGCGCTGCGGCGCTGACGGGCTTCTTCAGGATCCTCGCCCGGCCATCCACCGCCGCGTCGATCGCCTCGCTGTCGGCGAAGCCGGTCAGGAACAGGAGCTTCAGGTCCGGCATGCGGTCGAGCACGTTGGCCGCAAGCTGCGCGCCGTTCATGCCCGGCATGGCATAATCGAGCATCATCAGATCCGGGCTCATCCGCTCCAGCAGCAGCAAGGCCTGCGGACCATTCTCGGCTTCGGTCACCCGGTGCCCGCTGCCGCGCAACATGTCGGCGACGGCCTGCCGCACTTCGGGATCGTCGTCGACCAGCAGCACATCGGCGGAACGGGTCGGCGCTGAGCGGGTCGTGCCCATACCCGGCGCATGGCTCGCGACCTCCGTCTCCGCAGCGCGCGGCAGGTACATGGTGACGGTCGTGCCCTCGCCCGGCGTGCTGTCGATGCGGAGATCGCCGCCGGCCGCGCGGGCGACGCCGTAAGCCATCGACAGCCCTAGTCCGGTACCGTGCCCCGGCCCTTTGGTAGTGAAGAAGGGCTCCAGCGCACGCTCGACGATCTCGCGGGTCATGCCGACGCCGTGATCGACGATGCGGATCGCCACCCGGTCGCTCTCCGCCTCGGCCTGGATCAGCAGGCGGCCGCCCGAGGGCATGGCATCGCGCCCGTTGATCGCGAGATTGAGGATGGCGAGTTCGAGTTGGGTCGGATCCGAGCGGACCACGCCGAGGTCAGGTCCAACGTTGAGCTGCAGGTCGGCCGTAGGACCGACCGAGTTCCGCAGGAGCTCCGACATGCCGCGCAGGAGATTGCCGACATCGATTGCGGTCGCTTCCAGCCGCTGTCGCCGGGAAAAGGTCAGCAGCTGCCCGGTCAGCCTGGTTCCCCGTTCGGTGGCCTGCGCCGCATTGGCGGCCCAGCGCAGCACCTTGTCCTTGTTGTCGGGCAGCATCTGAATCAGCTCGAGATTGCCGGAAATCGCTTGCAGCAGATTGTTGAAATCGTGCGCGATGCCTCCGGTCAGTTGGCCGACCGCTTCCATCTTGTTGGCCTGCACCAACGCCGCCTCGATCCGCTCGCGCTGCTGCACTTCGGCGCGAAGCTGCGCCAGCACGGCATCGCGCTCAGCCAGGGCGGCGGCCAGTTCGTCATTCTTTCGCTGCAGCATGGAAGGACTTGGGATCGCCAGCGCCTGCGGGAGCAGCGTCCACAGCAGGATGGCGGTCGGCACACTGGCAGCGGCCGTGATCGCCTTGATCACGGCTTCGGCCGCATAATCGCCATGCCACAGGTTCCAGATTCCCATGAGGTGGGTCAGTCCGCACGACAGGATGAACAAGGCGAACAGCCAGAACATCTTGCCGAACTCGACGTCCGGCCGTTTGCGGAGAAAGGTGATCAGCGCGATCGGAATCGAAAAGTAGGCCGCCGCGATCAGGGCGTCGGACACTACGTGGGTCCAGATCAGCTCGGGCTGCCACAACAGGCAATAGCCGTGCGGCGCATAGTCCCCGGCAAAAAAGCGTTCACACTGTCCAGCATCAAGGCCCCGTGCAGCGCGGGAGGAAAGGCCGCGCGGGCAAAACCTACGTCTGCCGTCGCAGCATGCCAATCAGCGATCAGAAACGGGTCAGCAGCTCGGCAAGCTCGACCGGGGTCAGCGGGTGGCGAAGCTGTTCGCAGCGGCACTGGTTGGGCCGCTTGTCCGGCCGCCGCCGGAGTAATCGCGTGCCGTGCCGAAAGCGCCCGGCGGTCACCTGGTCGTAGAGCACCTCGACCACGAGGCTCGGCTTCAGCGGCGTCCATTGCACCGTCCGCTCACTCGACCAGCGGCTCGCCTTGTCCGGGCGGTTGCCGGTGAAGCCCTCGCCGCCTTCGAGCGGCTTCAGCTCCTCGGCCCAAGCCCGGCGCTCGGCCGCCTTGAAGCTGGAGCAGAAGCCGACGTGATGGAGCAATCCATCGTCGGCGTAGAGGCCGAGCAGGAGGGAGGCGACGCCATTGCCCTTGGTTTCGGTACGATAGCCACCAACCACGCAATCAGCGCTGCGGTGGCGCTTGATCTTGAGCATCGCGCGTTCACCGGCGCGATACGGTTCGTCTGCGCGCTTCGCCACAACCCCGTCGAGCGCGCCGCCGCTGCGCTCGAGCCAGTCTTTGGCCTGGGCAATCTCGCCGGTTTGCGGGGAAAGCAGCAGCCCTTGGGCTTTTGCCTTGCCGACGAGCTTCTCCAGGCGCACGCGCCGTTTCGCGAGTGGGAGGGCGGAGAGATCATCCTTGCCTTCGCTGAGGAGATCAAAGGCCATGAACAGCGCCGGGGTCTCGGCCGCCAGCTTGCGGATGCGGCTCTCGGCAGGGTGGAGGCGCTGAGACAGGGCATCGAAGCTGAGCCCGTCCGGGGTCTCGATGATCAGTTCGCCGTCCAGCGTCAGGTCGCCGCCCGGCAGGCCGGCGATCAGCGCCTCGACCTCCGGAAAGTAGCGCGCCAGCGGTTTGCCCGACCGCGACCACAGGGCGACCTCACCGCCGCTGCGGACCGCGAAACAGCGGAAGCCGTCCCACTTGGGTTCGAAGCGCCACTCCTCGCCGATTGGCAGCTCCTCGACCAGCAAGGCTTCCATGGTGGTTGGCGCAGTCATGCGAGCTCAATCCACACGGGCGCATGATCGCTGGTCTTCGGAAGCGCCCTGGCCGAGCGGTCGACACCGGCGGTCCGGAGGCGCTTGGCGGCTGCCGCGTTCAACAGGTGGTGGTCGATGCGGAGCCCGGCATCGCGTGCGAACGCATTCCGGAAATAGTCCCAGAAGGTGAAGATCGTCTCGTCCGGGTGGAGGGTGCGAAGAGCGTCGGTCCAGCCGGCATCGGTCAGCCTGGCGAACGCCTCGCGAACGTCCGAGACGAACAAGGCGTCCTCGGTCCACCGTTCCGGCTTGTAGACGTCACGCTCGGTCGGGATGATGTTGTAGTCGCCGGCCAGCAACACCGGCTGGTCTAGCGGCAGGAGCTCGGCGGCCAGCGCTTCGAACGCGGCCAGCCACTTCAGCTTGTAATCGAACTTGGGGCCGGGGCGGGGGTTGCCGTTGGGCAGGTACAAGCACCCGATCAGAATGCCGTTCACCGCCGCTTCGATATAGCGGCTCTGCGAGGCATCGGGATCGTCCGGCAGGCCGCGGCGGGTCTCCACCGGCGTGCAGCCGCGGGCGAGGATGGCGACGCCGTTCCAGCTCTTCTGCCCGTGCCAGATCGCGCCGTAGCCGGCTTCTTCCAGCGGTCCTTGCGGGAACTTCTCGTCCGGGGCCTTCAGTTCCTGCAGGCACACGACGTCAGGGCTGGTCGCAGCAAGCCATTCCAGCAGCACGGGCAAGCGGCCGTTGACGCCGTTCACATTATAGGACGCGATCCGCACAGGCATGTGAACATCTCGCATGGCGCGAAGCTCCCGAGCCGCCCTAGCTTCCTCCCACAAAATCTGGGGTACCGGGGGCATGCGGGGCGACAGCGGGGATGTGGCATGGGTGCTGGTCGCAACGGCGCTTGTCTGGATGATGCTGATGCCCGGACTGGCGCTTTTCTATGGCGGCCTGGTACGTGCCAAGAACCTGCTCAGCGTGCTGGCGCAGGTGCTTGGCATCGGCGCAGTTACGGTTCTGGTGTGGGTAGGGTGGGGATATAGCCTTGCTTTTGCAGATGGATCGGCGCTGATTGGCGGGCTCGGCAAGGTCGGCATGGTGGGTATTGGTCCGACGGCGGCCTGGCCGCTAGCAACGGCCGGGAAGGCGATCCCAGAGCTGCTGTTCGCATGCTTCCAGATGACCTTCGCCGCAGTTGCTACCTCTCGTCATCGGTGCGCTGGTCGAGCGGGTGCGGTTCAGCGCCATTCTCGCTTTCGCGGTCCTGTTCCTGACCTTCGTCTATGCGCCGCTGGCCCACATGGTGTGGTCGTCCGACGGGCTGCTGTTTGGGATCGGAGCGATCGACTTCGCCGGTGGCACGGTGGTGCACATCAACGCCGGAATTGCGGGGCTGGTCGGCATGGCAATGGCAGGGCCGCGGATCGGTCACCTCAAGGAAGCCATGCCGCCGCACAGCCTGGCTCTGGTGATGATCGGCGCAGGCCTCCTGTGGGTCGGCTGGATCGGAAGCGCTTCAGAAACTACCTGCTCCGGAAGCGATCACCGCGGAGCTTTCGGGTGATGTTTCTACGCTTGAAGGAAGCCTCCGCGACCTGGGTCCTGAGGTCGACGTTGCGCAACTCGACGAGCAGGTTCGCACTACACAAGCCGCCCTTACTGCGGCGAGCACGACCGTCGATGTGGCCAGGGACGAAGAACAGAAGGCCAGCAGAGCCGTTGCTCTCTCGGCGCAGGAACTGAAGCTTGCGCTTGGGGAAATTCCCGATTGGCTCCAATCGACGATAGCGCTCACCCGTGAGCAAGAACGGCTAGATTCAGAAATTGCGAAGCGCGTTTCAGCACTAGAAGCCGCCCAAGAAGGCCATGCGACTTGTCAAACCGCATCGGCAACCGCGAATGCCAACCTCGCTAACGCTCAGAAGCGGCTCGCGGAGGAGCGGGCGCGAGCGCAGCGGCTCTCGGAGCAGCTGGATACCAGGCTTTCGGAGCAAGGTTTGTCAGCCGGGGAGTATGGACAGCTAAAGCGAGAGCTCAGCCTAATCGAGAAACTTTCAGCTCGTTGTGATGAGCACGACCGCAACCTCAACTCGGCAAGAGGCCGGCTGGAGCAAGCCAAAGCCGCCATTGCCGCAGTGGATCGGCCCAACTTATTTGCGCTCGAGCAAGCACAATCGGAGGCGGAGAGCGCCGCCAAGGCCGCTCATAACGCGTCAGCAGATGCGTCAGCAGGCCTAAAGACGCTTCAGATGCTGGCAGATGACCTCAAGAGTGAATTCGAACGCTTGGAACGTATAGAAGCGGAAAGCGGTCCGTTGCGGGCGCTCGCGGCGGCCTTCAGGGGAGAGAACCAGGCACGGATACCGCTCGAGACCTACGCGATCGGGGCGCTCTTCGATCACGTCCTCGCATCCGCCAACCTGCGCTTCGGACCCATGAGCGGCGGACGATATCGCCTGGAGCGCAACGTTGAGGCAGCGGGAGGCCGCGCAAAGCGCGGGCTCGACCTCCGCGTTCATGACGTGCACACCGGCCGCGCTCGGGAGATCTGCACACTCTCGGGCG
This sequence comes from Sphingomonas sp. LHG3443-2, assembly GCF_049896405.1. Taxonomy (NCBI): domain Bacteria; kingdom Pseudomonadati; phylum Pseudomonadota; class Alphaproteobacteria; order Sphingomonadales; family Sphingomonadaceae; genus Sphingomonas; species Sphingomonas sp. LHG3443-2. Next base: position 828,227 of record NZ_JAFCUG010000001.1, on the reverse strand, counting down.
GTGAGACCTTCATTGCGGCCCTTTCTCTTGCCCTTGGTCTCTCGGACGTGGTCGAGACCAGCCATGGCAAGATTCGGCTCGATACGATCTTTATCGACGAAGGCTTTGGTAGCCTCGACGCCGAAGACGAGAGCGGGACACTCGACCAGGTTCTCCAGGTCCTTCAGAACATTGTGGGCCGGAACCGCGCCGTCGGTGTCATCTCACACGTGTCTCTTGTTCAGCAGGCAATCCCGAACGGCTTCACAATTCGCAAAGAGCTATGTGGGAGCTCCGTCGACAAACGGGCGGCGTAGCCTCCCGTAGAATTGAATACGGCACAGCTACGGCACTAAAATCCTCCAGCGATTGGCGCGCTTGTAGCGTTCGAGCTCTCCGCGCCGCGACATGGCATCTAGCCAACGTTCCAGCGGATACGTGCCGTTCGAGAAGCCTGTCTGGCGAATGAACCTGTCAAGAAATTCGGCTTGAGCCAACTCTCCCGCGCTTGAATGCGACCGCACGTATCTTGAGAAGTCCTCGTAGCTGCTGATCGTCTCGACGGAGCGTTCAACCTCTTCTCGGACAGGCACCTGCAAACCGAGATTGTCACTCAGAACCACACTGCTGAAGCTGGTGAGCGCCTCTCGATCCCCCGTCTCGGCAAGGGCGCGGGCTACCTGTCCGACAAGATACCAGTTGAAGTCGCCTGACCAGCGGTAGTCATCCAGGAAGAGCAAACTATCCTCTTGGTCCAGCTGATCGTCGGTCGCCGACGCAATCCACTCCTCACGATCACCGACCACCTCGATCCCGGCCTCCGCCGCTTCGGTTCGCAGCCACGTAATCGCATCGTGACGCAGGCGAATGGCCTCAGTCAGCAATGCTATTGCCTTTGCTAACGCCTGTGGGTCATCAAGGTCGTCGAGCGTGCTCGCTCGCTTGTTGAGCCGGTTGAGAGCTTTAACGGCCGTGTGATCTTCGAATTTCTGGGCGAGGCTCCAGATATCCACCTCGTCTAGTGCGTTCTCGTCAGGCGCGAAGTCTCCAGCATCATCAATCCTGCCCACCGCCTCCCCCGAGAGCATCTGGCCAGCGGCCTGCTGAAAGAGCTCTCCAACCTCATCCTCGGAGTAGCCGGTCAGCAGCAGAATTTTGGCTGCAGAGCCGAGAACCTCTTGCGCCACGGCTTCGCGGTTCACCCCTCCGACACTGAAGCTGTAAGTCACCATAGAACCTCCGGGAGGGGGCGTCGGCCGCCTTTGCATATAGCACTCCCATCTTTGAACCGCTTTATCCAGCCAACTCTGATCCGATCCAGAACGCTGTCGCCGCCTCCGAGCCGTTCCTAGAGGCGCTAGCTCTCGCTGCCTCGCTACGCGTCGCTCCCGCCTTGCCTCCGGCGATCATGCCGCCCACCGCGCCGCCGCAAACAAGGGCGCCAGGGTTCTGATCAGCGTCAGCGGGCGCGTCTCACTCGGGGCGAGCGTGTTCCGGCAGATCCGCTCGGAGACGGCGCTCGGCGGAACTAACGCCTGGGATCAGGCGCTCGCCGCCAGCATCGATACGCTGCGGCGGCTCATCGAGCGGACGCGCCAGCGCGCGGCCGCCGCCGCGTCGACCAGCCTGGCCCTCGTGAAGCTGCAGCGGCAGGAATTTAGCGGCCGCGCCTAGCTAGATGCGGCCTGCAGCGAGAGGCGGAGCCCGTCCTTCGTCTGCTTACGTGCGTGTCCTGACCAGTAGCGGAACGACTGTCTTGAGCTCGCCCGAGTAACGCTGCCCCGTGTCTCTCAAGCAGCGCCGGCCACTTTTGGACATGAGCGAACGGCGCTTTTGGGTAGCTAGTCACGGCCTCAATGCCTGCCTTGGACGTCTAAGCAGACGCTACTACAATCTCGAGCCGCGGCATGTCGTGGCGGTCAGTTCCGACCGGAGGGCGCGACGTCATGAAGTTGTGCGAGACGACTTTGCGGCGGCAAGGATGTCCTTCTTCGGAGCGTACGCAAATGCAGCAGGCGGTCCTCTCGTTCAATTAGCCGTAGACAGCAGCCGAGCCGGTAACTAATTTGTTCACACTGCATTGAGTAGGAAGACTGCGGCTCTCTGCATTAGGATTTGTCGCTGCGTGCTTCAGGCGCGGCACTCGTAGATCGACAGGGGCGCACCCTCCCCTCTCTTTTCGACCCTGGCGCGGTTGGACCAGGACCCAAGCCTCCCCTCTCGGGGATTATGTCGATGCTGACGCCATCGACACGACGGCTGAAGGTCCGAGAGCGTGCGTCACGAGAAGATATTTCCTTCACGCGCTGGTGATGCCAGCCATCCGGGCGCCTGCTCACTGCCTGCAATCGTGGGTGTCGACGCGATGGACTCGTCCATCTCCCCGGTCGGTGATGTTACGCTCTGGCCAACTTTGGACCCCCGCCCGGTCCCTGAGTGGCAGTCTCCTCGACAATCCTGCTCTGAACTCAGCACTCTGCGGGAAAGCATGCTGGATGCGGTCTTGTCGCTACTGGTGCGCCGACTTTTGGCCGAGCACATCGCGACTGCAGGCTTAGAGAAGGACTAAAGATGACCGGCAAGCCACGAGCGATAGGTTACGGTCGGTTTAGCGATGAGAAGCAAAGTCCCACCTCAACGGCGGACCAAGGGCGAAACATAGCCGCTTATGCCAGCGAGAAGGGGATGGAACTGATAGCCTATCTCTCTGACGACGCGATTACCGGAGCCACAATGGCACGCCCGGGACTTCAGGCAATGATCCGGGCCGTGGACGCCGGCGAAGTCGACGTCGTGATCATTGAGGATGTGGATCGCCTTGGACGTGATGAGGAATATCTTCAGTTTCTGAAGAAGCTCTATGCTCGCCGAGATGTAGTGCTGCATACCTTGGTCGGTGGCGGGCCCATCGATGACCTGCTGTTTAGCTTTAAGGGCATCATCAGCGAGGCACACCGCAAGAAGATTGCGTACTGGTCCCGTCGCGGGCTGGTAGGCAAGGCGGAGCGTGGCGGCTTCACTGGGGGCCGCACTCTTGGATATGAGCGTGAGGTCTCTTCGACGCTGCCGAACGGCGTAGTGGAAGATAGGATCATCATCGATCCTGAAGGTGCGGACCTCGTTCGCACAATCTTTCAAATGTATGCGGACGGCCTATCGCTGAAACAAATCTGCGTTCATCTTGACGGGCTTGGCGTTCCTTCACCTGGAGCTGCGATGAAGCGGAAGAAGTCCAGCATTGGCTGGAATCCCTCCACGCTGTCTGGCAACATCGAACGAGGTGAAGGATCCTCAACAACCGCCTCTACATCGGCGAGCGCATCTTCAACCGCCGCCGTTATGTTGAGGAGCCGGACGGCAAAGGAGGCATCAAACGCCGCCCGCGAGACAACGACCGCAGTCTCTGGAGGGTCTCTATGATGCCGGAACTGCGGATTATCTCAGAGGATCTCTGGAGCGCCGTCAAAGCACGCCAAGCGCTCGAGCGCACGCGGCGAGATCAAAAGTTCGGGCTCAGCAAGAACCCGCTAGCAGGCGCCAAGAGGCCGACCTATCTTCTAACGGAGTTGGTCATCTGTGGAGGCTGCGGCGCCCAGTACGTCGCTTCTGGCGGAGGCCGCTGGCGTTGCCGGCTCAATCTTCGGAAGGGTGCCTGCACAAACAATCGTTCAATCACTACTGTTGAGTTGGAAGGCCGAGTGCTCGCCGGTGTGAAGCGCAAGCTACTCACCCCGGAGCTGATCGCTCGCTTTGTGCGGATGATGCAAAAAGAAATTGCGCACGCGAACCGGGAACGGGAGCAGGGCAGAACGTTTGCCGACCACAAGCTCCACGATCTTCAGGCTCGCATCGGCAAGATCGTTCGCCAGATCGAGGAGGACGACGATTTTCCTAAGGCGCTCATGCAGCGCCTCAAGGAGCTCGAACGTGAGGAGGAGCAGCTTCGCGAAGAGCTCGACGCCACTCCGATCCCAGAGCCTATCGTCATTCCGGAAAACTACGCCAAAACATACGAGAAGGCAGTGGCAGGGATCGAGCAGCACCTGACCGGCGATGATGCAGTGCAGGCCCGTGAAACAATCCGCTCTTTGATCGAGAAGGTCGTCATCCAGCCTTCTTCCGCACGGCAGGAGCCACTCGAGCTTGAGCTGCACGGAGACCTATGGCGAATGATTGATTTCGCTCAGACAGCGTCTCAGCCCCTAGGTAAAGGAAGGCAGGCCAAAAACGGCAACGGCCCCCAGCTTGTGGCTGGGGGCCGTATGACACCGTTGGTTGCGGGGGTAGGATTTGAACCTACGACCTTCAGGTTATGAGCCTGACGAGCTACCGGGCTGCTCCACCCCGCGTCACCAGTTCGAGCCATCATTCGACAGCCCAGAAGCTCCTTGTTGCTTCGATCCGACAAGCGGATCAAAGCGCGGGCTGCTCCACCCCGCGTCACCAGTTCGGTCCCCCTCGCGGCGGACCTGCGCCTCACGACGATCGCAAGCAATCGTCCGGAGACAAGAACGCCGCCGCTACCCGAAAGGGCAAGCGGCGGCGTACTTCAACATGTGAATGGGATTCTCTTGTGCCCGCCGGCTGCAAAGCCTGGCGACGACCTACTCTTCCGCAGCTTAAGCTGAAGTACCATCGGCGCAGTCTGGTTTCACGGCCGAGTTCGGGATGGGATCGGGTGGGTCACAGACGCTATGGTCACCAAGCTATGAAGCCGGCGGGACAAGAGGTTTCTAGAAATCGATGGGAGACCAAATCTTGGCGTCATCTAGCTGAGTGACACACCTTTTCGATCAGCAGAACTGTCGATGATGGTGGGACTCTCAAGCGCGAACAGAGCAATTAGGACCGGTTAGCTCCATGCATTACTGCACTTCCACACCCGGCCTATCAACGTGGTGGTCTTCCACGGCTCGATGATACCTTATCTTGAGGGAGGCTTCCCGCTTAGATGCTTTCAGCGGTTATCCCGTCCATGCATAGCTACCCAGCTGCGCCGTTGGCACGACGACTGGTGCACCAGAGGCATGTTCACCCCGGTCCTCTCGTACTAGGGGCAACTCCTCTCAAGTATCGACGCCCACGGCAGATAGGGACCAAACTGTCTCGCGACGTTCTGAACCCAGCTCACGTACCACTTTAATTGGCGAACAGCCAAACCCTTGGGACCTGCTCCAGCCCCAGGATGTGATGAGCCGACATCGAGGTGCCAAACAACCCCGTCGATATGAGCTCTTGGGGGTTATCAGCCTGTTATCCCCGGCGTACCTTTTATCCGTTGAGCGATGGCCCTTCCACGAGGGACCACCGGATCACTATGACCGACTTTCGTCTCTGCTCGACTTGTCAGTCTCGCAGTCAGGCAGGCTTATGCCATTGCACTCTAACAGACGGTTTCCAACCGTCCTGAGCCTACCATCGCGCGCCTCCGTTACTCTTTAGGAGGCGACCGCCCCAGTCAAACTACCCGCCACAGAGGGTCCCTGCACCGGATAACGGTGCGAGGTTAGACTGTAGAAAACAACAGGGTGGTATTTCACATTGTGGCTCCACACGAGCTGGCGCCCATGCTTCAAAGCCTCCCACCTATTCTACACAATTGTTTCCCACAGCCACTCTGAAGCTGCAGTAAAGGTGCACGGGGTCTTTCCGTCTAACCGCGGGTACTCCGCATCTTCACGGAGAATTCAATTTCGCTGAGCATCTCCTGGAGACAGTGGGGAAGTCGTTACGCCATTCGTGCAGGTC